>CAWCTI010000052.1:0-32358 GCA_963798475.1 uncultured delta proteobacterium | reverse complement strand
GGTTCGGGGACCCCTCCATAAAACGCCTGTGCGATTCCACCGGTAATGCAGGCCAATGTATCGGTGTCTCCGCCAAGAGAAACCGCTGTTCTGATGGCGTCTTCAAAATCAGTCGAGTCAATAAATGCACGAATAGCCTGTGGGACTGTCCCCTGCGAGGAAACGTCAAATTCATAAGACGGGCGAATCTCATCGACGTGTTTGTTCAAGTCATATTGAAATTTCGTCTCGATGAAATTTTTTATTTCTGACTTGGACTTGCCCATTCGCGCAAGATAGATGGCTACGGCTGTCGCCTGTCCACCTCTTTTATGCCTTCGGGATGATTGTGCGTAATTTCGGTGAATTCGGCGGCTTTTTGCAGGACGGTATCAATATCGTTTTAGGCGTATCCAACTGGACTGATGCGCATCGCAGCTCCATTACCCCAACTGTTATAGGGCCCCGGATTCCTACTCTGCGCCCAGTGATGAAAACTACTTCCATAACCACCGTTGGGATACCACGCGTAAAAGATCCTCATATTGTCCGCATAAATTGTTCCAGTCAAAATGCTGTCCGCCAATGCGACGGTCAGAATCGTATCGTCCGTGAAGAAACATTTTGGGGAAAACAGGTCAAAATCCTTGGTTTTTATGTTGTCCCACTCATATACCGAGCTAATTATGTCACCAGAAATTGCGCCGATCATGAAATTGTCCTATCCGGAATGAACTACATTACCCCTTTATTTTAATTACGTATTGGTCAACTGAAACGACTTCTGAGTATCCAGATGTCCTAACTGGGCTAAGTAGCCAGCTCAGAATATCAATTGCCTATAATGAAAGAATTCAGTGGATGATGACCTTTGACCCGCAATAGCAAAAAAAATGCGATCCTGATGGCATATCACTCGGCTCTTTATGAAGAACTGAACCAAAAGTTCCCTGGTCAATCCCGCATTCGCTTCAGCTCGACAGTCACCGCATTCTTTTTGTCGATACAGTCCAACTCAACGACATCCGGATTTCCCCATTCCGACGGAAAACCGCCTCCAAACTGGAGCATGATAATGTAAGGAAACGCCTGGTGATACAAAAAGCCACAGAGCCCTCCAGCATGGTGTCCGCTGAGTTCTAACTGGTCCCCTTTTTTGTGTCCGGCGCAGCAAGATCCTTTAACTTCTTTTATTGTCCCAACCACATGATAGCCGACCCTGGATGATTCTTCCATGATGCCTCCTTTCTTCAGTCCAAGAATTCTTTCAGAGTCCTAACCCTCAAGGAATTTCCGGTACAAAAATAGACTGAACCAGCAGCAGAATCAACTCCAAGACACACCGCAACTTTACAAAAGTCATTTGCGCCGATTTATAAAGATTTTGTTGATAAAGATCTCATTCTTTGTTGCCGTCGACCCAGTCTGGTGGAACTCTACGATTTTGGCCCAAAAAAAAAATGGAAGGATTCAATTCTCGACTACACACCGACCAACTGGTAAAGCTACTTCTTGACGTAGGGGACTAGCCTAAGCAACGTTCTCAATGCTCATAAATAGATTAGGCTGACGAATTTTGGCATTGACTTTAACCATCTGACTATAATTTTCACAATATTTTGGCGAGTCTTTTTGACCGTTACAGCGGCAGGTTTCAAAATCATGACTGCAATTATCACTCAGACATACTTTAAGTACCCATTTCTCAGCGTTAGTCAAAGCGGTTAAATCAGCGTCTTTAGGTAAGCTTTTCACTATAACTCCATGTTATTGTTAGTTTGGGCCATTCATACCATGATGCGAACTTTTAGTGTTCCAGGAAGCAGTGAGTTCCTCACTACCTCAATTTCAGGCACAATCAAACAACTTTTTTTCTTTAAGAGTCACGAGCAACTGGCCCAATTTGGTAAATCATTGCCAACATCAGATCTAGTTTCTTTGTTATAGTTGGCGCAGACACGGATCACGGGAAAAAAGGAGAATACAATGTCCAGTGACAGATACGAACGAGGGCTCGAAAAACTTAAAGAGGTGGATGGCGAAGCGGGAGAGACAGTTATCGAGGGGTTGAAAGACATCGCTCCTGACCTAGCTCGGTATGTAATTGAGTTCCCATTTGGGGATGTCCACTGTCGTCCCGGACTGGATCTGAAGTCACGAGAGATCGCCGCGGTCGCGGCGCTTACTGCGTTGGGCACGGCAACGCCACAATTGAAGGTACATATTAACGGTGCTCTTAATGTTGGTCTGTCACGTCAGGAGGTTGTTGAAATCATTATCCAGATGACCGTGTACGCGGGATTTCCAGCAGCCTTGAACGGGATGTTTGCAGCCAAGGAAGTCTTTCAGGAGCGCGATGAAAAAGGGAAGAGTTAAAGGTCCTTATGTTGGGTTAAGTGATCGTAAAGTGTTAACACACTCCTCCGTTGTCAGAATGGTCACGCCGATACCTTGGAGTTCAGCGACACCACGATCATAGAGACCTGAAATGGCATCGCTAACTAGAACAACCCGGAAATCCCGTTCACTTGCTTCATAGATGCTGGTTCTAGGGCAGTTGGGAAAATTGCAACCCGAAAATACAATTGTA
Organism: uncultured delta proteobacterium; assembly: GCA_963798475.1. GTDB lineage: Bacteria > Desulfobacterota > Desulfomonilia > Desulfomonilales > Desulfomonilaceae > CAJBEZ01. Next base: position 29,789 of record CAWCTI010000052.1, on the reverse strand, counting down.
TTGACGCCCAGTTCTTGGAGGTGTTCCTCCAATCGGGTTCTGTAAAATGCGCCCCATCTCGGCTTGTAAATTATCCATTCTTGATCTCCGACAGTCTGGAGTTCTCCTCGAAGTAGACTTTCCGCATCGAGATGGATGGAGGGTGACGGTAGCAGTTCTTTGACAATTTGCGAGCCTTCAGTGCCAGGCTCCACAATACTTGCTCCGCCTTCCACCCTGGCACGTCTGCAGAGATCGACATTGGATCCGTCCGCCATATAGAGTCGTGTTACATGAATAATCGGTAAACCGGCGCATCTGTACGCAGTGAGCAAACGCTGAATGGCAGGAACAACATCAACGGTTCCAGGGATAAAAGCGGGAGCGCCGGGAATGGTAAAGTCCCGCTGAACATCAATTGTCAGCAAAACCGACCGAAACCAATCAGGCCTGGTGTAGGTATCCATGAGGAAATTATCTCCTGTTCCTGCGAATCTCACAAATCCTGACCACATTATTCATGGAGTTGCAGTTGGAGAAAAAAGTTTTAGGTTCAATTTCGAATTAATGACAAGACAATGATGACTATAATGCCAATTACAATCCACCCAGAATGAGAATTGTGGCCAGTAGCTTCCCTGGAAGAGTTGTTGGATGAATATCTCCATACCCAACGTTGGAAACGGTGACTACCGTAAAATAAATGCTGTCAACAAAAGAGAGATTTTCTACTATCATAAATCCAATAGCAGAAAAGATCATGATCAAAGACATCAGGATTAAGAAAATACGGAGACGCCTAGTCAAAGAATCCATAACCTACCTCTCTCTCTGCAATAAACTATATTTATGGTCCGGGAAAAAGGGACACCGGCTTAAGTGCATAAGCTGCTCTTCGCTAATCAAAATAGAAGGAGCGTTCAACAGTGCCAAATCGTTAGACCATTGCAATGACTCATCGGATATCTCTTTTCTTATCGCTATTTCCGTGACCTTCTATCATTTTAAAAGAATATCACGAACGACTTCTTACACAAATTATCGGACAGGCTCCTCCGCTAGTGGAGCCTTGACTCTGGTCCGGGGGCCAATCTTGCGTTTTCCGTAAAGGTTTTCTGTGCCAATTACGGAGCCAGTGCGGTCTCTGTATATGATTTGGCCTCCAATTATTTGCTTCGTGTAAATGGCGCTTCCGGATCGGTCTCTGTTGATTTGTTCGGAGTGAGATAAAACCGGAAGCAACAAAACCAACATCATTATCGGTAAAATTGTTCTCATACTCAATCCTGTCTGCAGAGTTTTTTAACTTCGGTGACAGCGGACACATTGTCGTCTTCCTCGTCACATAAAAAATCCTCAATGCTATCCCAGTCGATGGAAAGCATATCATCCACATTGGCTAAAACCGTAACGGGGCCAGGCCCTGCTTCAGTTACCAGAGTGATATTGCTTGTTTCCCTTTTTCCAACTAAATCTACCGTCACGATCTGTCCTTTGGTGGTTTTTTTCTGGAAAGATACTTCGGGCTTATCGAGATATACCCATGAGGCTATTATTGCAAGTGTTTCTATCTCTGTGAATTCTAACTGCCTGATTCGGGTGATAGGCGTTTCGCCAGCATAGCGTATCCGTAGATTGTCTAAGAAAGTATTTAATTGTAAGCGATGAATGATGTAAATTTTACCGCCGTCCAGTTAATTATCTTAGTCGGTGAAATTATAATCTTGACGCTTTTGCGAAAATTTAGGCGGGTAAAAAATTGTGAGGTTTTTCAAAAAACCGGGTCTAAACCGGGTCGCAGTTCAGAAAATAAAATTACCTAAAATCGTAACCCACTGAAATCTTTGGCAGTCCCAACCGGTTTCGAACCGGTGTCTTCGCCGTGAGAGGGCGGGTAAGATAGTTACTCACGTTAGTTTTCGCTTGTTCTATCAGTTGGTTATCAATTAGTATCATCAATTATACACTACTATCCTATCAAAAAAAGGGACCAAATTTATCAAGCTACTTAGCGCAAGAAGTTAAAGTAAGCTGTCTTGGATGAATGAATTTAAAACTGGTTTCTTACTTTTGTGAGTTGACATGATTCCCCACGGATTTAAATTGTGGGGTCGCAATCGATTGCGAATAATTATCAAGAACCAGCTTTACACATTCGACCATTACGGATTATGTTGTTTTGTATCAAATGCGGCTATTTTGTGCCAGCGATCGGGCAATCACCTTTGACATTTCTACTCTCTTGACCGCTACGGCTCATGAACCGGGCGTGCATCGCCTATATAAACCTGCAAAGGTTGACTGAGAACAATCGGCAATGTAGTTGATATAAGTGATATTAGCCGTGAGTATAAGAACAAGCCAGAACTTCTCACGCAGAATGCATTATCATTTTAAACCATATTTTTTCAGACGAAGGAATAACAGCAATGGAAGCATCGACCACCGTCCGAAAGATGATGCAAGGGAACACTATAAGTGTTCCTGCCTACCAGCGTGCATATTCTTGGGAAACTCCCAGAGAGCAAAGCTATAGAAAGACACATACTGATGTCTTTATTTCTGATTTGGACGAATACATTAGAGGCAATACTTCATCGCCATATTATTTCGGACACTTTTTGTTTGAAGAAAAGGGACAAGATCTGTTTCATGTAATTGACGGGCAGCAGAGACTAACTACCATCGTTATGTTCTTTTCTGCTCTTTTCTCAAAACTGCAGTTATTACGAATTCTATCAATAGCTGAGAAGCATTGTTTTGAAGATGTGGTAATTCGGGATGGTGAGGTTAGGTTTTCTACCGTGGATTATGACAATCAGTTCTTCATGGATTATGTAATAGAACCGACCCAAGGTGCCAAGTTCGAAATGCACACTGTTTCCGCTTGCCGAATAGCGTATGCCTTTGATTCTTTTGTGAAGCATTTTGCAGACAGAGACGAGCAGTATTTGACGAAAATGCTCGATATCATCAGCAATGCATCTTGTAGCACCCACATTGTCAAGAATGAATCTGAAGCAGTACAAATGTTCATTTTTCAAAACAACAGAGGGCAAAAGCCGTCAAACCTGGAAATTGTCAAAGCCCAGTTCATGCACAACGTTCTCTTATACGGCGGAGAGGATAGTAAATGGGTTTTAAAGCAAGTCACGAATCGTTTCGAGACAATATACAAAGCTATTTCATCGATAGAGTACAAAATTGATGAAGACGCAGTGCTGGTTTACACCGTGCGTGTTTATTTTAATCGCCTTGGGGAATCGAGTGCGCTGGAAATAATTAACAAAAAATTGTCCGAGCCAGACTCCGTATCTTTCATCAAAGATTTTTCCCTAGCATTGGCTACAAACTTCGAGATCCTCAAGAAATTTCTCGGCACGGACGAACGTGAAAACCACGCCATTCATTCTTTGGTGACACTTGGTGGAATCCATGTCGCCTATCCCTTTATCATAAAGGCCTATCGATTTGGATTGGATACCAAAACTGTAGAAAAGCTTTGTTCGGCATTAGAGAGTCTGGTGTTACGCCAACGCCTAATTGGCACACGGGCTGACGTAACAACACGTCTAACAAATTCCCCCGATGTTTTTTTGGAATTTACCGAAACCAACAAGTCGATTCAGCCGATTATCGAACGTGTAAACATGATCAAGGGGGCTTCTGCTGGATGGTGGGGTTATTGGAACAATAGTGAACTTGAAAAGGCTATACAAGGTGAATTAGATTCGTCCGTCGCCAAATTTTTACTCTGGAAGTATGAAAATTTTTTGGAAAGTCACGAAAACCGTTACGACGGCTACTCATTAACTAGGTACGACAAAATTCATGCCCCAGAACTAGAACACATTGCGCCGAAGAATGAGCCGAGACAACCTAACAATTACGATGTACAAAACAGAGGAAAATTTACAACTGGCTACGATGAATATGATGAAGAATTTGTATCCCAATATCTCGATTGCTTGGGAAATTATCTGCTAATTTCAAAAGAAATAAACAGATCTATCGGAAATATTCCGTTTGCTGAGAAGCGTGAAACATATACCGTCCTTGCTCAACAAAAGGAAATCCAAGATTTAGTTCCTGAAAATGGGACATGGGATAAAAGTGTAATTCGAAAAAGAAAAGAAAAGATTATTCAATTTATCAAGGATAATTTCTAAGGTGCAATAATTGCCTACGAAAAACATTGCACCACCCTAGGACTGGAAACCTAAAAAGGCGCTGCCACCGGACCGCTATTTGACTGCGCTCCATGGCCGTTGAGCTTGAACGTAGACGGCAACTCAACTTCCCAATGCCGGTGTTGCCGCTACTTCTTGACCCATCTCCGGTCTTTCCTTGGCGCATACATCTTTTCGTAATTCACATGTCCCCATCCGAAGACCGGAAGCGAGATCCTTTACAAACCCTATCTATGCGAACTCATTATTCCGTTATCTAACGCAAAATAGCGGTACTCAACTGAAAGGTCTCAGCTATAATGTTTTATGGAGCGCCCACAATATCTCTTGATGACATTGTCAGACTGAGACGGACCGGATTCGATTTCGGAGAAATAGCCATCGCAAATGCCGGGGCTAGGCGAGTGTGGTGGGAATCCGGAGTCATTAATGGTGGACTGGGTAAGTTTTTCCTTATGGCTCATGGCCCACTCGAAAACGATCCCAATGACGCTGGAACTCTTTGGAATCGGTATATTCCGAACCTTATGGCTACCGTGGGTTAGCAATCTATTCTGAGTGGTTGCCAAGAACCAGCTTTACACTTTTGACTATTACATCCTATGTTTTTTCTTAATGGAGGCCGCTATTTTGTTTGAGAGAACTGGCAGACGCTATTAGCGCAGCTTTCTAAGCAGGCCCGCACAACCTTTAAGAAGAGGAAAGGACGATCGGAACGAATCCGATATGTTCATAATATGACTAATATTACGAATCAATGCGAGAAGAGGGCGGAAACTTCTTATACAGCAAGAATTGCTGGGTTCGCATTCTTCTAGGGGCTGAACAATCATTATTGATGTCCATGAATAATAGGTTATGAATATCATTGCAATACCTTGTAATTTGCTTTAAAGTGAGTCGATGGTTCAATGGGCGGCCTCGGGAGGACCATGCGCAAAAGCATGTGTAACGGGAGTTCAACTCTCCCCCGCCCGGCTCACTATTTACTGAGGGATTTGAATTATTAGTGACTGCATTGTAAATTTTCGATGGAAAGTATTCAGAGTTTTAGACAAAGATATTGACATGGGTCGGAAGAACCTTGTTTTCAACATTTCTCCTAATCCAGGTTTCTTTACCCAATTTGGCATTCCTTTAGGCCACAGCTTCATTCCACAAATTTTATCTCCTACTAATATATTCCACCGCACAATAAAAAACGAGCTTAAAAAAATTGGAATTCGCGTGGAGGAGAACAAGTTCCCGTACAGGATAAGAGTTGAAGCTTTAGCGGCCGATGTAACTTTGAACATCCAAGTGAGGATTTTCCCGCCTAATATAGTTTCTTTAACGGTCGAATTGTCCGGTTTGCATACCCAGATGGAACCAAAGGCAATCATCAAATATCAACAATTGGACCTCCTAAAGCCGATCATCGATGTCGTTCGCCTGACTATGAGCATGGTTGAGACACTGAGCCACAAAAATATCAGGCCTTCGCAAGCCATACGTTACAGGCCTGCAGTTCATCTCGAAGGAATCACATCCTCCGACAGATTCATTGATTATGTTGATGACAACATGACCGAATACATAGGCATCTTAATTCACCATGACGAATATGAGTTTCTGAAAAGGCATATTATAAATGAAATCAGAGAGAAGAAACGAAAATCATAATTTGAAGTCTTCACAAGAATTACTTTTGATAGACAAACAAGGACTTCTTCTCCTCACCCCCTCTAATAAGAGAGATCCAAAGCCCATCAGAAAAAAATTTGCGCAAATACACGAATTGTTCGAGTTAGCGGTTGTTTTCGGGATTTTCATCAATAATTACTCTGATCTCCGAACTAGGCAAGAAGATTTGGCTGATTTCTTTCTCAGCAAGATACAGCATTGGATAGATGAGCCAGATATTATTTTTGTTCGGAGTGTTACGAATAGTCATATTTGGAGGTTATTGATAAAGGAGTTTGCGCTTAAGTCAACTCTTAGGGCAATAATGAAACCAGCCATAGTTAAAGCATTAGAAGAAAAGAGCCAATATTTTGATCACTTCTCTTCCAGTTGGTGGAACGAAAAGGATCTTCCTTCCCTATTAAGCAGAAAAATAACAGAGTCCAGGGAACTAGACCTGCAGTTTCTTGATGACGATGAGCTTAAAACATTGATTTTCGCAGATTACGCAGAAGCGAAAAGGTCGCTAAACGGCAGGAATTATAAGGCAACTGTTCTACTGTGTGGATCAATTGCAGAAGCAATATTCACCGCAATTATCGCTAAAGCAAATCTTCCTGGCCTTACAACGGAAAAGCTATATAAACTTCACTTTTATGAACTGATTGAAAAAGCCGAAACACATGGGTTACTCACCGATACTGGCTTATTTAAATTGCTTCACGCAATCAGAGAGTATCGAAACCTCATACACCCTGGTGCCACAATTCGAAAAAGCATCAATTTGGACTCAAATCTAGCCACAATTGCCCTAGCAGTTATTGGTAGGTTGGTTAAGGATATAAGTAGATCAAGACATCCGTAGTATTACCACCAGTTCTTCCTCAAACATAAGAACATAGAATCCTCACGCCATGAACGACTTGCCTCCTCGCATGACCATGGTTTTCATGGCTATCTAAATCTCATCACCAGTATTGCACGCCGAAAACCTCATTTAAGTTGTCCAAGAAACGGTCGGCATTGGCATAGCCGGGCCACATTCGCTCAAGACGACGAAACTCCTTAGTATGGCCGGCCTTGAGATATAGGTGCAGATATTCGTGCCACAGTAGGAAACGGAGCGTGTCAACATCCACGCTGGGGCTATCCAGAAGCTTATTGATACGAATCAGCCCGTAGCCATTCGGATTCGTGACCTCAAAGTAAGCCTTGCCATACCAGCCTTTGACCAATCTGGTCGTCCACACAACCTCGCCAAAGTGAGGTAAGAATTCGCTCTTACCAAGATGACGTTGACCATCGACCAGCACTTCGGCCATTAATTCGACCAAATCGTAGGCCGGGCCGTCCCGTAACGGATTCTTAGGAAGTGTGGAAAAAACGGGCACCGCCTTTGGATCTCGAATAGGTTCGCCCCCATGTTTCATTTCTCTCAACGCAGCGTCAATGGCCTCCCCGTAATCTATCAAATTCGGGTAAATCGCCTTTGCCAAATCTATGTATCTCTCATCAATGAGTTTGTCCTTCTCGCTATCCCTGAGGTCATGAGACAAAACTTCCCGTGCAATTGTGTATGGATCGCATGTAATTCTATCATTATAGTTTCGGTGGTTAGGCTTTTCGTGACCTCGCATTAGATAATCAACCATCAGACCCACATGATATTTTGAAGGTCTGGGATGATCACAATCACCAAAGAACTCTTCAAAACATTTTTCGCTCAAAATGGAAAAGTTTTGCTGGTCAGCGGGGATGTTATCCTTAAGATTCTCAAATTCTTTTACAAGGGTTTTCCAACAGGGCAGGTCATGATCATATAGTGGTATTATTGTCTGGCGCTCTTCTCCCTCATCATCCTGGTCCTCAAGAACATACCAGCCATTGGGTATTGCTTCAAAAAAGTCGGGCGAAGATATGGTTTTTTTAAGTTCGCCGATACGTTTGGCCACAAATCTGATGACATCCCACGGCACGACCACCGCGACCGGAAGTGGCGCAACCTCTTCACGCTCCTTACGATCCAAGATTTCAACAGCTTCCGCTACCTCTGTGATATCCGGCACAAGATCAAACGGACTTTCCCAATCATTGAACTCCTGCCAATGATCCTCAAAACTTACTAGATAGGCTATTCTAGTCCCTTTCATTTTCGGTCCACGTAACCCGCGCCCAATCATTTGCCTAAATAGTATTTCACTGGCGGTAGGCCTTGTGAGAAAAACAGTCTTAACCGTCGGTAGATCTATGCCTTCTGTTAACATCTGAACATTAACAAGGACCTGAATTTCGCCGTTCTTAAACTTCTGAATAATCTTTACCACGTCGCCATCTGAGCCATCAGGCCGATAACTGGCCACGTATTCAGCGTTGATTCCTTTTTTCCGCAACTCTTCCGTAAGCAAAGCCGCATGGTTGACGTTGATGGCAAACATCAGCGTTGGGCCATAAACATCTATTCTATCGAGGTAATGTTGAACAATAATGCTGTTGCGATCAACCACCTTGGCTATTCGGTCAAGCCAATCCTCGCTCAGATCGTGAAATCGCTGAAGGTGTTCACGATCTTCCAACGTAATATCTTTTTCTGCGTCTGCGTGTGTCTTGACCGTTATAAGTCGAGGTCGTGCGAGTATTTCCTTCTCAATCAGTTCCCTGATTTCAACCTGGTTGATGAAATGCCCACCAAACAGGTCCGCAAGAACAGGGCGCTCTTGTTTGATGGTCCGTGTCGGTGTAGCTGTTATGCCAAGGATGTGAAACACGCTTTTTTGACGGAGCTGTTGCACAATCCTTCGATAAGATGTAGCTGGCGCATGATGGGCTTCGTCAATGACGAGAAATAGTTTTGGAGCGGCAATAAGTTCTTTTGCCTTATCGGGGTTACGGGCCAGAGAGCTTACGGAAGCCACGACGATATCATCTTCTGGGCAAATTTGACTTGATTTGCAATGCATCCCAGAAACTATGCGAAGTCTCAAATCCCGGCCACATGGATCTGCAAGGTGAGCGAGATTGACAAACTCCCTCGCTGCCTGGTTAAGCAACTCGTAGCGATGAGCTAGCCACAACACTCTGTAGCCCTGTGTTATTACATTTGAAAGGAGCCAATGCACGGTGGTATAGGTCTTCCCGGACCCTGTAGGCATAACGATAAGTCCTTGAAAATGTTTTGATGCCTCAGATTCGGCGAAAGCAAGTTTAAGTTTATTCCAAGTTTCCTTCTGATAAGAATGGGGAATCCGCTCCTCCGGAGACTCTCCTGGTTTTAGTATTATTATTGAACGACCGGGGAGATGTTCGGGCAGATCTTTAGGATGACACAACATGGCGTCGCAAAGAATTGTTTGGAGTGTCTTGGTAGCCTTGGTCTTCTCAATGTAAGATAGATATTCCGCCCGAGAACCTGGGGTGCCCATAGGGCCTACACCAGCGTTAATGAGCCGGGCCACAATATCCCCTAAATATGACTCCTCAGCCTTATATAACCATGTTTTCAAAAGTTCTTTTTTGTAATCTCGAACAAAGTCCAGGGTCGGCTTAGGTACACGAGACGCGAGCCACGCCTTCGCCTCACACATCAAATCACCGGGATGACCACCCATTGCGCCAGCTAAAACGCGGATCGTGTCATCATCAAATTTATCCCAGGAAAAGCCATCTGACTCTAGAGGTTTGTCCCCTGTTATCGGTTCGGGGGTCAGTTGGCTATCAATCTCTTCTAGTCTTCTTTGAGCTTCTTTGTGGCCTTGCTTAGCAGCTTTGGCAAACCACTTTTTCGCCGCGTCCAGATTGCGAGCCACCCCGTCGCCGTTATAGTACGCAAGTCCTAAATGGTACTGTTCGTCAGGATCGCCTTTCGACGCATAGTAACGATAGAATTCTAAATGCTGTTTTGGTGTAACTTCCATTTCCCCTCCTGAGGATTTATGAGGTAAGGGGCTATAGGTCGATCTTAGAAAATAATATCATGGTTATATGGAACGCTGCAACGGAGCTGTTTTTGAAATTGGAGTGTATTCAGAATCCGAGCTAAAAAAGGAGGTGCTTTTTTAAATCTCAAGTTGGCTAATATTCACGTTGTTTTTATCTTTAAAATGAATTCTGGAGGTCGTTAAATAAAACCTATCCCGATTGGTAAAATTTTTCACGATTTTATGAACATATGTCCTTGTTTGACACACGTCCGAATTATTGTCGGGAAATAGAGTCTGTTTGTTGGTCATCAAGAGCGTATGTGGAGTCCTAATGAGTAAGAAAAACATTTCAACATTTGGGCCATGGTTATATAGTAAGCTTGATCTCCTTGGGAAAACATCCGGCAAGTCATCATCGTTATACGGGAATAATATGAGAGCATGATTCTCAGGGCTGAAAGATTGGTATTGTTACTGGCAGTCAGATTCATTGTCGTCAATTACTTAACAACTCCCGGCAATGATAGTTACATCGAATAGAGGCAGATGTATTCAATCTGAAAGATATTACAGTGATCAATGAACAAGTCCGGAATTCAGAAAAGAGTTCATAATGATAAAATCTAAAATATTAGCGCCCGGGGCACGGGTGTTGATTAGAGACGCTGAATGGCTGATCCGCAAAGTTGATGTGACTTCAACCGGCGGTCAGGCTGTAAAGGTTGTTGGTATTTCGGAACTTGTCAGGAATAAGGAATCCATATTCCTGACCGAGGCCGAAAAAGCTATCGAGGTGCTTGATCCCGCCCAGACGCTTCTCGTTGCTGACGATTCAAGTTACTATTCAGCCACTTTGTTGTACATAGAGAGCTTGCTCAGACAGACAGCGCCATCTGATGAGAAGCTCTGCATAGGCCACGAGGCGGCGATGGATCTAGTTCCATATCAACTTGATCCTGCGATTCAAGCGCTACGTCAACCAAGACAGCGAATATTGATTGCAGACGCAGTAGGACTTGGCAAGACACTTGCCGCTGGCATCCTGTTGAGTGAGCTTATGCGCCGTGGCCGTGCCCAGAGAATACTCGTGTTGGCGGTCAAGAGTATGCTCACGCAATTCCAGAAAGAGATGTGGAGCCGTTTTACAATACCGCTGACACGACTCGATTCAATTGGCATCCAACGCATCCGTTCACGTATTCCTACAAACCACAACCCCTTTTACTACTATGACAAGTCCATTATCTCGATTGATACGCTGAAACAGGACAGGGAATACCGCACATATCTGGAGAACGCCTACTGGGATGTGATTGTAATCGATGAGGCCCAGAATGTAGCTGAAAGAGGTAGTAGCGCATCAAACCGTTCAAAACTAGCCAAGCTGCTCGCAGGACGATCGGACACACTGATCATGCTTTCAGCGACCCCGCATGACGGCAGCGCCCGCAGTTTCGCCAGTCTCATGAACATGCTCAATCCTACGGCCATCGCAGACCCGGATAATTATGGACCCGAAGATATCAAAGGACTGTTCATCCGTCGTTTTAAGAAGGACATTCAGGCTCAGGTTGAGTCCTCGTTCAAGGAACGTAAGATCAGCGTCGCGTGAGTCCAGGCGTCGGCGGACGAAGAAGCGGCTTACGAAAATTTCGTAAACATAAAATTTGCCTGTCTTGATTCCCGAAAAACCGGCGCCAAGCTTTTTAAGACTACGCTTGAGAAAGCCTTGTTTTCAAGTCCAGCCGCCTGCATTAAGACGATAAATAATCGGATTAATACATTAAAGAAGAGTGAAGATGATTCCTATTTACCGGATATCCATGCCCTGGAAGAACTTGCGGAAGAGGTAAAACTGATCAAGCCTATGCATTTCAGCAAATATCAGAAACTTGTCACATTGCTTGCCGACCCCAAGCAGGGCTGGGGATGGGCAGCTAAAGACACCAACGATCGTATCGTCATATTCACCGAAAGAATTGAGACGCTGCGCTTCCTCGAAGAAAACCTCAGAAAAGACCTTAAACTCAAGAATGACCAAATAACGGTTCTCTACGGGACTATGTCCGACGTTGAGCAACAGAAAGTGGTTGAGGACTTTGGAAAGGATGAAGCGCCAATTCGGCTTCTGATAGCCTCGGACGTAGCGTCGGAAGGCATAAATCTGCATTACCTCTGTCATCGATTGATTCACTTTGACATCCCGTGGTCGCTCATGGTCTTCCAGCAACGGAATGGCCGTGTTGATCGCTATGGTCAGGAGCAAACACCCGAGATCGTTTACCTCGTCACTGACAGCCAAAACTCCAAGATTAGGGGCGACACCCGAATTCTCGAGCTTTTGATAAGAAAAGACGACCAGGCGGTCAAGAATATCGGTGATCCTGCCGCTTTCATGGGGGTTTACGACATTGACGAGGAGGAAAAGAAAACAGCGGAAGCTATTGAGGCGAACAGAACAGCGAAGGAATTTGAAAAACAGTTGGAGGCGTCGGTTTTTGATCCTTTAGCGCTACTCATGGATGACAGCCCACCACCTACCGGGCAGGACGCTATAGATATGATCGCCAAGGCCCCTTCCCTGTTCAAGAGTGATTTTGAATACCTGAAAGCTGCTATTGCCCAACTCAGATCTGAGGCGCCAATGCAGGTCGAATTCATTGATAATACGGAGTCAGTCACTCTGACAGCGCCGGATGAACTCAAAGACAGGTTCCGTTTCTTGCCGTCAGAAATTTTACCTGATGATGGCGTTTTCGTGTTGTCAACAGACAAATCCATCATGCAGGGGGAGATCAAACGCAGCAGAAAGGATGAAAAGGCCTGGCCCAAGATCCACTATCTCTGGGGCCTCAACCCGATTATGGATTGGGTAAATGATAAGGCGTTGGCCTATTTTGGTCGGCACGAAGCGCCGGTTGTCATCTTGGAAAACACCCTTGACGCTGGCGAAGTGGTGTTTCTTATGACCGGGTTGATCCCAAACCAGAAGGGCCATCCGCTTATTCAGCGCTGGTTTGGGGTTGTCTTTAGCAACGGACAGTTCAAACACATTGAAGATCTGGAAGCGCTGATTAAACGAACTGGCCTCGGAGTCAGACAGATACCAAACCGTGGGATTCCCGCCAATTTCGAAAATCTCAAGAAGTCTTTACCATCCGCAGTCGACAAGGCCAGACAATGGATGAGCGCCAGGCGAAAAGAATTCGAAGACCAGATCAATGAAAAACTCAACCAGCATTTGACGGATTTGGAACGTCTGAAAAAGGGAAAACTGGTCCAACTTGAATTGCGCTTTTCAGATATCAGACAACCTGAAAAACTGGCAGAGGCCCTGAAAGAAAAAGAGAAACGTGAAATCGACAAGATCTTTGATGAATACATGGACTGGGTAGAGCAAACCATGACCACAGAAGATCAAGCTTACATCCGGGTAGTAGCGGCCCTCACAGGGAGGTTCTAATGGCAATCGATCTGACGGGTATAACGAATGAGCGAGAGTTTTATACTCATCATTATCTGAGCGCCATCCTTGAAAATGACCTTAAAGAGGTGTTCCAGGAGTGGTCACGGATTGAGCGTGAAAACAACACCAAACCACCTTATGTTCAGCTAAAAAATCTGGCCAAAGATTATTCCAGTTTGCGTAATTTGTTAGAGCGTGAACGTGACGCGCAGACTCGTATGGATCTGCAACGTGAATTCATTAGTAAGCTGCTGACGATCCTTGGGTATGAATGGCGAGTTAAGCTGGTCCCCGTTGATGATGATGTTCAACTTCCGGTGATTTCAGAGATTAACAAGGCCAATAGGGCCCCACATCTGTGGATCATGGAGGTAATAGACACACCGGGCGAGGCCTTTGATCCCCTTGAACTTAAACTTAACGCATGCCAGTTTCCGGCTGACGAAGAAGTCGATTCCGCAATACTTGATAGCAACCTTGAGGAGCTTGTCTCCAAAAGGGTATTTGGGTCTTCCGAGCCGCCTAGATGGGTAATTCTCGTCAGTGATTCCCAGATTGTTCTATTGGATCGCTCGAAGTGGAACGAGAAGCGTTTGTTGCGCTTTGACCTTACCGAGATAATGGACCGGCGTGAAGAGTCTACACTAAAAGCGGTCGCCGCATTACTGCATCGTGACAGTGTTTGTCCCCACGAGGGATCGAGCCTGCTCGACACACTTGACGAAAATTCTCACAAGCATGCGTTTGCTGTCTCGGAAGACCTAAAATACACGCTCAGGGAGGCAATAGAGCTTATTGGAAATGAGGCGGTCCATTATTTGCGTGAAACGGCCCATGACAGGGTCTATGGCCGTGACCTGGCCAGTAAACTCAACCTTGAATGCTTGCGATATATGTATAGATTGCTGTTTCTGTTTTACATTGAGGCAAGGCCAGAGCTTGGTTATGCGCCGATGGCCTCGGATGAGTATCGTCTCGGGTACAGCCTGGAGTCACTCCGGGATGTTGAGCTTGTCAAGCTAACAACCGAAGAATCCAAGAATGGCTATTACCTTCACGAATCCTTAAAACTCCTGTTTGAGAACATTTATAATGGCTTCCCAAGCTACGCCACTGGAACCAGCCAGCAGTTGGCGCTCACGGGAAAACCGGATTTCCATATTTTTCGTATACCACCGCTGCGTTCGCATCTTTTTAACCCAGAACGCACCCCAATCTTAAATGGAGTTAAATTCAGGAATTTTGTTTTGCAGCGAGTCCTGGAATTAATGTCGCTTTCCCGACCAAGACGAGGCCGTGAGCGTCGCGGCCGAATATCTTACGCTCAACTTGGCGTGAACCAACTCGGGGCGGTCTATGAAGCGCTCCTGTCTTACCAGGGATTCTTTGCGGAGACAGACCTTTATGAGGTCAAACCAGCGGACAAGACTTACGATGAACTTGCAACGGCCTACTTTGTAAAACTCGAAGACCTTGAAAAGTATAATGATGATGAAAAGGTATATGAAGATGACGGCAACCTGAAAAAGCACCCCAAGGGCAAATTCATATACCGTCTGGCTGGTCGTGACCGCCAGAAGTCAGCCTCATATTACACACCTGAATCACTCACCCGACTGCTTGTAAAGTATGCCCTGAAGGAACTGCTTAAAGACAAAAAAGCTGATGATATCCTTGCCATGACTGTATGCGAGCCCGCAATGGGGAGCGCAGCGTTCTTGAATGAGGCGGTAAATCAACTGGCTGAAGCCTATTTGCAGCTCAAACAGAAAGAGACAGGGCAAAAAATACCGGCGGAAGATTACACTGCTGAACGTCAGAAAGTGAAGATGTTCATAGCGGACCGCAACGTTTACGGTGTTGACCTTAACCCAGTCGCTGTCGAGCTTGCTGAAGTTTCCTTATGGCTAAACACGATGTACGGCGCCAAAGATGGTAATGCTTTCGTGCCATGGTTCGGGGCGCAACTCGCCTGTGGGAATTCCTTGATCGGCGCGAGGCGTCAGGTCTTCGCAACCGAGCTTCTGACTCGAAACTCAAGGAGCGCCGAAACGTGGCTCAATGTTGCGCCTTTGCGTGTTGAGCCCAACACCAAACGTGCCGGGAAGTCGGTTTATCATTTTCTCGCGCCGGATAATGGCATGGCGAATTACAACGACCGTGTCGTCAAAGATATGGCCACTGCAAACATTCAGGCAATGACTGCATGGCGCAGAGAATTCACAAAGCCATTTTCCAAGTCCGAAACGAAGCAGCTTGAGAAGCTGTCAGAAGCAGTTGATAGACTTTGGGACAAGCATACGCAGCAGTTAAACGACATTCGATTCAGGACGACCGATCCTATCCGGATCTTTGGCCATGATAGCCTTGAAGATAAATCAGAGCCAACGACTACAGAGGTAAAGGACCGCATTCTCGAGCAGGAGATACTATCACGCAATGTTCGTAATTCGTCGGCGTATCGTAGACTCAAGCTCGTCATGGACTATTGGAGCGCCCTCTGGTTCTGGCCTATTGAAAAGCCCGATCTGCTCCCTACCCGTGAAGAATACATGCTCGATCTGTCCCTGATTCTCGAAGGGGGTTTGCTGGAAGCGGGAGGTTTTGGCGTTGATCAGCCATCGATGTTCCCTGACACCATGCCGCAACAGGAGGCTATGAAGCTGCTGGATGAATTTGGTTACGTCAATGTGGACAAACTCTGCGATGAAATACTCCGACTCAGCCTTGTAAGTAGACTTGCCGACAAATATCGCTTTTTGCACTGGGAACTTGAGTTCGCTGATGTCTTCGCAGACCGTGGCGGCTTTGACCTTATTGTAGGGAATCCGCCATGGATAAAAGTTGAGTGGGAAGAAGGCGGCGTTATGGGTGATGTGGAGCCGCTTTTCACCTTGCGCAAGCTAGACGCCTCGCAACTGGCAAAGCTCCGATCCGACACCATAGAGCGTCACAACATTAGGAGCCAGTATCTTGAGGCGTTTGAAGAAGTGGACGGAACTCAGAATTTTCTTAACGCCATTCAGAATTATCCGCTGCTAGCTAGCATGAAAGCGAATCTTTATAAATGCTTTTTGCCTCAGGCCTGGATGATAGGCGCTCCGTCTGGATTATCAGGTTTTTTGCATCCCGAAGGCCTCTACGACGACCCAAATGGTGGAACGTTTAGGGAGAAAGTATATCCGAGGCTCAGGTATCATTTTCAGTTTCAGAATCAGTTTATGCTGTTCCCAATTGCTCATAGAGAACGATATAGCGTAAACATATATTCAAATGACTTGTCAGATCATTTTTACTCTATAGCCAATCTTTTTCATGCCAAAACTGTTGACAGATGTTTTGACTCGGATGGCTTGGGACCTATCCCAGGAATAAAGAACGAAGGAGGTAGTTGGGACTTGAGGGGTCATTCTTCTCGTCGACTGTCCCTCAACAATGAACGTTTGGCGTTATTTGCGAAATTATACGATCCGCCCGGAACACCGCCCCTTCAAGCCAGGCTGCCTTCAGCGCATTCAACACAGGTGGCCGACGTGTTAGGAAAATTCGCTGATCAGTCCAAGAGGTTGGCCGACATTGAAGGAGATATTTTTGCTACTCAACATTGGAATGAAACAAACGCTCAGCAGGATGGCACAATTCGACGTTACACAAGTTTCCCCAGCAATCCGAGCCAGTGGATACTTTCCGGCCCGCACTTTTATGTTGGTAATCCACTATATAAAACTCCGCGATCGGTATGCACAGAAAAGGGCCACTACGACATCATAGACCTAACAGAATTACCTGACGATTACATACCCCGGAGTAATTATACGCCAGCCTGTGATCCCGAAGAATATTTCAGAAGAACACCGAGGGTACCATGGGGTGAAAAGAAGCCGGTTACAGAATTCTATAGAATAGTGCATCGCAGAATGCTGAGTCAGTCTAATGAGCGGACGTTAATAGCATCGGTCTGCCCGAAGCGCGTGGCTCACATTCACACAATAGTATCAACTTGTTTTAAGAATACGCTGCAACTACTTCAAACTCTGGCTGTTATTAAGTCTCTGGTTTTTGATTTTTGGGTCAAGTCTACAGGAAAGTCAGATTTCACCGCTGGCAACATGAATGCCATTCCATTGATCCAAGTCAAACAAATTTCCGACCATTGTTATGCCAGGACGCTGCGGTTAACCTGTCTCACTAAAGAATTCGCTGACCTTTGGTCAGAGTGCTGGGATGAAGCATGGATTTTTGACAAGTGGACTAAACCAGACGCCAGATTGAACAACTCGAATATCGAGCGATTGATTAAGGACTGGAATCACGACTTTGCCCTGCGCACCGACTACGAACGCCGCCAGGCCCTCGTTGAGATAGATGTGCTGGTTTCTATGGCGATGGGGCTGACGCTGGAAGAGTTGAAGACAATATATCGCATACAATTTCCGGTCCTCAGGCAGAACGAGCAAGACACATGGTATGACCAGCGTGGCAGGATAGTGTTTACAGCGAGCAAGGGTCTGCCAGGTGTTGGATTTGCCCGGCCACAATGGGAACAGATAAAGGACATGAAGAGTGGGTCAGTTCAACGCCAGATAATCGATAACACGATGCCAGGTGGGCCTAGGGAACGAACCATAGTATATGAAGCGCCATTCGACAAATGCGACCGAGAAAAGGATTACGAGACTGCGTGGGCCGAATTTGAGCGCCGAGCTTTGAACGAACGCAAGTGATCCAGCCTTCATGTTCAGCCGTAGATTTAAGTTGAATCGAAAATTGACCAATTAGCTCTTCCAAGGGGTAAATCGAGATGATCCCTTCAGTATTGGCTCAGCAACTCCGCCAGGGAGTTGAGGATTTCCTGAAGACAACTTTTCCGGTTTCAACTCCATTTTTTGGACGAGTGCTTGAGCGGCTTTTCGCAGAGGACTCGGCAATCTTCAAAGGCCCTTATCTGTCGCTTCAATTACCGTTTCGTGTTGGAGAGGGAGGACCGGATTTTTTCCCTGATGTCCCACTGAAATTCAAACCTTATCTTCATCAGGAAAAGGCTTTCAAACGGCTCGCCGGGACAAAACGTCGCTCAACAATAGTGGCTACGGGAACGGGATCAGGTAAGACAGAGTGCTTCCTCTACCCTATTCTTGATCATTGTTACCAGCATAGGGACGAGCCAGGAATCAAGGCAATACTTATCTACCCGATGAACGCCCTGGCCTCGGACCAGGCAGCCAGGCTCGCTAAGACGATATTCAACAACCCGAAACTCAAGGATGTCGTGACAGCCGGCCTGTTTGTGGGGCAAAAGACCGAAAACCCGATAAGGGTTATGACTGCTGACAGCATTATCACCGACAGGGAAACTCAAAGGCTAAACCCGCCCGATATTCTGCTCACCAATTACAAGATGCTTGATTATCTGCTGATTCGTCCGCAGGACGCCAAGCTATGGATAGAGAATTTGCCCGAAACTTTACGATTCGTGGTCGTGGATGAGCTTCACACGTTCGATGGGGCCCAGGGCACGGACCTTGCCTGCCTCCTGCGGCGTCTCAAGGCGAGACTGGGCACACCCAAGAATTATCTTTGCTGTGTCGGAACATCGGCGACTCTTGGTCACAAAGAGGATCAGACTAACCTTTTTGATTACGCTGAACAAATATTTGGCGAGACCTTTGACGCAGACGCCATAATTGCGGAATCAACGCTGACAGCGGCTGAATTCCTCGCCGATAGCCCCATCGAACACGTTGAGGTTGTGCCGCCGGAATATTCCGGCAAACTTGATCCCCAGAGTTACGACGATTACCCAAATTATTTGCGGGCTCAGCACGCTTTGTGGTTCCGAGAGGCCATAGATTCGGCCGACTGGGACAAGAAGGCGTGGCGTGTAGAGCTTGGTGAAAGACTTAAATCAAGCCTTTTCCTCAGGGGCCTGCTAGCCACTCTCGATGGAAAGACAAGGTCATTCAAAGACATAATGGTGGATCTCACCAGGACCACTCACGAGATGGCCATTGACGATGACATTTTTAAGGAGCGCCTTCTTAACAGTTTCCTTGCACTGATTTCCGAGGCGAGGACATGGAAACCCAATCCGCTTGATCAATCAAAAGCATTAGATAACGATGGAAAACTTCATGAAGCGTCTACCAGTCCATTCCTAAACGTTCGCTTACAACTGTGGCTTCGTGAGTTGAGACGCATGGTCGCTGAAGTCAATGATCCGCCTGTCCTCCGCTTCGCTGATGACCTTACTGAAGGCCAACTTCGCAACCATTTGCCGTTAGTTCACTGCAGAGAATGCGGCGCCATGGGGTGGGCGGGTGTAAAACGCCTGCATGAATCTCAGGTGGACACAAGCCTTAGGAACTTTTACACACTATTTTTCCATAACGATTCAAAAGTAGTCTTTCTTTTCCCTGATAAAAACCGCACGGCGGGAGACGTTCTGGATGGAGAGACACACGATCTGTGCGCAGGATGTTTGCGCCTGTTGAAGGCGGGGTCTTCTGAGACTTGCGTCTCGTGCGGGCATGACAAGCTGATTCGGGTGTTCCGCCCAAATTCAAGGACGGTTCTTGACGAGAAAGTTGTGGGGTCTCATGACTGTCCGTACTGCAACGCAAAAAACAGCCTGACGGTATTGGGATCGCAGGCGGCCAGCCTCACCAGCGTGTTAATAGCTCAACTTTACTCTTCAAGTTTTAATGACGACAAAAAACTGCTTACGTTCTCGGATTCTGTTCAGGACGCCGCCCACAGGGCAGGTTTTTTCGCCGCTAGAACTTACAGGTTCAACTTTAGAACGGCGCTACAGAAGTTTGTATTGGAGGAAGGCGAAGACAAGGCACTGTCAGTGGCGGCTGGAGTCTTTTCAGATTACTGGGCCAAACGCATGGACCTTAAGACCTATGTGGCGACATTCCTACCGCCTCAGATGGAATGGTTCCAGGATTACGAATACCTCAAAGGCACGGGGCATCTACCTCCAAACTCAACGTTAATCGATGACGTAAACAAACGGATTTCGTGGGAGATTTGCTCCGAATACGGCTTCAACTGCCGTATCGGACGCACCCTGGAAAAAACGGGATCATCAATAGCGCACATTAACACGGAGATCCTGAGCGCTGTCACCCCACAGCTTCTTGAGACTCTGCAAAATGAGATAGGTGGCCTGCGAGACCTCGATAACCTCAGTCTGAAAAGACTCCTTTTAGGGGTTCTGACCAACCTCAAGAACCAGGGCGGGATAATCCATCCAGGTTTGACTGATTACATCAAGGGGCTTGCCAACCCTTTCGTTATCAACAAGGTTCTCCATTGGATGCCGTCATTTAGCCGTAGATCAAGGACGCCCGTATTCCTTACCGACAGGACAGGTACCCGTTTCAATCAGGTTGTGAGCAATTTTGCAAAAACCTTGACGTGGTACATGGACTGGGCTGAAAGATGTTTGTTTGAATTCGACTCGATGATCGCGTCGGAGATAGACCATCTGTACAGAATGGTTCTGAAGGCGCTCGTCAATGGTGGGCTGCTCGAAGAAATTCAGGCCAAGAACCACGCCAGAGTCTGGGGGCTAAAACCAGAAGCGTTCAACATCAGTTCAGAAGTGTTCCAATATCGTTGCGACACATGTGGCCATAACATTTCAGCGGCCGTTTCCGAGGGGAGTTTTTGGGAGGATTCCCATTGTTTGAGGTTCCGTTGCAAAGGCAAATACAGATTACAAAGCAGCCGGCCTGACTACTACGGAAGTCTTTACGCCAACGGAGATGTTAACCGCATTTTTGCGGCTGAACATACCGGCCTGTTGACCCGAGATGGCCGTGAGGCGCTGGAAGAACGTTTCAGAGCTCCCTCTAAAACTCGTGAGCCGTGGGATCCCAACCTTCTTTCGTGCACGCCAACACTCGAAATGGGGATAGACATAGGTGACTTGTCATCTGTGATTCTATGCTCAACTCCACCAACTCAGGCCAATTATCTGCAACGAATTGGCCGTTCGGGCAGGACTGACGGAAACGCTCTCAACACTACGGTTGCGAACGCCAGGCCTCATGATTTGTTCTTCTTTTCTGGTCCATTGGAGATGATATCAGGCAATGTGGACACACCAGGCGTCTTTCTCAACGCCGCAGCGGTTCTGGAACGTCAACTCACCGCATACTGTTTCGACAGATGGGTGGCCACCGGAATCCCAGAGACTCTGCTCCCCAACAAGCTGGGAAGTCTATTGACTAATCTTGAGAAACCTGATGACAACAAATTCCCTTACAACCTGCTGGCCTTCATAGCTCAGAATAGGGCTGATTTGCTTCAAAGCTTCGTTGAAATGTTCGAAGGAACACTGACGGATGACTCACGACTCTACCTCGAAAATTTTATCCGGGGCGATATGCGGCAAGAAGGCAGCCTGCCATGGAAAATACTAAATGGGCTGGAAAGCCGAAAAAAGGAGAGAGATTCGCTCAGAAGGAAGTTGCGCATTTTGGGCGACAAGATCAGGAAAAAGGAGAAAAATCCAGCAAAGAGTCAAAACTTTGCGGAAGAAATTGCCGAACTAACTGTTGAGAAACAGGGTATCCTGGAGATTCTGAAGAACATTAAGGACCAGAACACCTTTAATTTCTTCACCGACGAGGGACTTTTACCAAATTACGCCTTCCCCGAGGCCGGTGTAACTCTCAGATCTGTGATCTACCGCAAGAAAGGTGAAGCCGGTCAATCAGGCGGTCATTTCAAAACATGGACGGAACAGTATCAGCGATCGGCGGTAAGCGCTATTGAGGAACTTGCGCCTGGTAGCGTCTTCTATGCTGGTGGTAGAAAGGTCAAGGTTGATCAGATAGATGTGTCACTGTCTGAATCAACGGCATGGCGTCTTTGCGATAATTGTTCGTACACGGAACTGATCGGAGTGGAGGGCGAAAAATCAGCCTGCCCTCGTTGCGGAAGCCTTGTCTGGCCGGATGAAGGGCGAAAACGCCACATGCTGCGCATCAGGCAGGTATTTGCGACGTCATCCGACAAGTCCAGCAGGATATCCGACGATAGTGATGATCGTGAACCCAGATTCTTCAATAAGCGGATGCTAGTAGATTTTAATGAATCGGACATCACTCAGGCTTATCACATTGCGAATGAAGAGTTGCCGTTCGGGTTTGATTTTATCAGGAAAGCGACATTCAGAGAGATCAATTTTGGTGAAAACCAGGAAGGCGTCGATAGTTTTAAGGTGGCCGGGCTTCAATTCCCCGGAAAGGGTTTCCAGATATGCAGGTCTTGCGGCAAAGTTCAGAACAGCAAGAAGACTATTGAGCATTCCTGGACTTGTACGGCCAGAGATCAGGAATCAAGCGTCAACCTTATTGATTGCATTTATCTTTATCGCGAGTTTTCAACTGAGGCGATCCGGATACTCTTGCCGGAAACTACATTCTCCGGCACTGAAAAGACCCTGCATTCTTTCGTCGCAGCGCTGCAACTGGGCCTTAAGCAATATTTCAAAGGCCGAATAGATCATCTTCAAACGACTGTCTACGAAGAGCCTATTCCGGAATCCACATACAGGAAAAAATTTCTTGTAATCTACGACACTGTTCCCGGTGGAACGGGCTATCTAAAAGAATTGATGACTTCACACACGCCTCTGATCGACGTGTTCAAAAAAGCCCTGGCAGTCCTTAAAGGATGCTCCTGTATCAATGACCCAGCGAAAGACGGCTGCTATAGGTGTCTTTTCGCATATCGGGGAAGCTACAGGATGTCCGAGACATCCCGTAGGGTGGCCACTGAGTTGTTTACCACAATTACGGACAACGAGAGCCGCATAGAAACGATCGACAGCCTCAGTAAAATCAAGCTTAAGGGGCTCATCGGAAGTGAGCTTGAAACCCGATTTTTACAGGTTTTTAAGGATGGATATGGTCAGCAGGATAAGCCTGTTCAGCTTACCAGACACATTGTCAACAAGAAACCAGGATATTTGCTCAAGATCGGCGAGATTTCCTATTACATGGAGCCCCAGGTTCATTTGAGTTCACAGGATAAGGTGGATGTGTCGAGTTCCGCTGATTTTGTAATAAAACCTTCTAGCCTGAATCAGAATACTAAGCCTGTCGCAGTGTTCCTGGACGGATATGAATTTCACAAAGACAGGATTGGGCTTGATCTTGCGCAGCGTATGGCGATAGTTAGGAGTGGCCGTTACTTAACCTGGTCCCTGACATGGCGTGATGTTGTGGGACACCTTACGCCGCATGAACAATACTTCGTGAATTATCTCGATCCTAAAACTACGCCGTCAGGAGAGAAACTTAACCAGTTGCTAAAAGGCGCCAAGCTGGAGAAATTCCTCAAGACTCACACTCGAAACAACATGGAATGGTTTTTAGGTTTACTGTCTGACCCGGACGAGATGATCAATTGGCCACGATATGCTTTCTGCCAAGCCCTGTCATTTCTGACATTCAAGCGTGAGGATAGAGATGGCGCATATAGGGGGTGGCTAAATAGTGTTGAACATCAAATGCCGGGCGATTTGAGAGACCTGTTCAGTTCTTTTGACGATACCAGTTTCTTTGGATTGCACGAACCTAATGATGACGAATTAGAAAAGCCTGTACAGTTATTTGTAATCACCTCAGGAGAGGCTATTCAGAAGAATCTGATCGACGACCTGTATTTGTCAGGAATCCTGAACGACAGCGACGGTAACGCTGACAAACAGTCATTTGATCGAGTTTGGACTGGTTTCCTAAGACTTTATAATCTCTTTCAGTTTCTTCCCAATTCATACTTCCTGACTCGAAGAAGTATCTCTCAAAACGCTTACGACAACATTGTGCCAGTGGAAAAGCAGGCTGAGGGTCCGGACCACGGTTCAGGCATTGCTGATGAATGGAACGAACTGATGGATGATTTCCCTAAACTGCGCTCATTGCTGGATTTGTGGTCAAGGGCCTCTTGGCCGATTCCTGAAGCGTCATACGAATTATTAGGTAAAGACAATACAGTAATAGCCCAGGCTGAGTTGGCCTGGGAAAAAAACAGGGCTGCGCTTTTGAATGAGAGTCAATCTGAACAAGCCAGAATGTTTGAACAATATGGATGGAGTGTCTTTTCGATCAAGGACGCTCTTGCAGACCCGTCTAGCTTCAGCCTTAGACAAGGCACATAGGAGGCGATAATTTATGACTGCGTCCCCCAGACCTATAAAGGTTGCAATCTCAGCTGATTTTTTGAGCGCTTTTTCGAAAATCGAGAGGCAACGCCAGGGCAAGGTATTGGATTTTGTTAACAAGTTCCGGAGTGACCCTACCCGGACCGGAATCAATTACGAAAGAATCAAGGTCGCTAAAGACCCCAATCTAAGATCGGTCCGCATAGATGAGGCCTATCGGGGCATAGTTCTCAAACCCGATGCGGGGGATGTGTATGTACTGTTGTGGGTCGATCACCATGACAAAGCTTACAAGTGGGCTGAGAATAAATCTTGCAGCGTTCA
Source organism: uncultured delta proteobacterium (assembly GCA_963798475.1). Taxonomy (GTDB): domain Bacteria; phylum Desulfobacterota; class Desulfomonilia; order Desulfomonilales; family Desulfomonilaceae; genus CAJBEZ01. Next base: position 5,069 of record CAWCTI010000052.1, on the reverse strand, counting down.
TCCGGAGATCGGAAGCCTTCAGGTCTATGATGTCAAACAGATTGAGCAGCCAGGATACGGTCAGCAAATACCGTCAGCGATCGAGCCGGGAGCTTTGTTTTCAAATCTTAGAAACAGGGATTTGCTTAAACTGGGGCTCCCGGAAGAGCTTTTCAGCCTAGTTAGAGCGATGAAAACCGAAGGCGATCTAGACGCCGCTCAGGAACAGCTTCCGCAGGAGGCTTATGAGGCGCTAGCTATGATTGCTGTTGGGATTTCTCTGGAAGAAGTGCTCCGGGATCTCGAAAGGCCAGAGCACAAACCTCCTATAGATACAAACGACTTCGCACAGGCGATAGAAAATGATGATTCGAAACGACGCTTTTTCGTGGTGGAAGATGAGCTTGAACTTGCGGCTATTCTCAATGCCCCACTGGAAAAGTGGCGTGTATTCCTTCATCCGAAACAACGAAAGCTGGTGGAACGAGACTGGAATGGCCCAGTTAGAGTGCTGGGAGGGGCTGGAACCGGCAAAACGGTGGTTGCGTTGCACAGGGCGAAGTGGCTTCTTGAAAACAGATTCACCGACAAAAATGACCGTATACTTTTTACGACTTTTACCAAAAATCTAGCGGCTGACATCGAGCAAAACCTGACAAAGATTTGCTCGGCTGAAACTATGAAGCGGATAGAAGTGGTAAATCTCGACAAATGGGTTTTGAAATTCCTTAATCAACAAGGCTATCAAAGCCAGATTGATTACGGATCAAGAACCACTCCCTTATGGGAACAAGCTGTTGAACAAGCGCCAGTTAAACTCGGTTTCCCTTCTTCTTTTTACCGTGAAGAGTGGGATGAGGTAATTCAGCCTCAGGCAATTACATCCCTCGAAGAATACATTTCCGCATCTCGTATCGGACGTGGCGTCAGACTTAACAGAGCGGGAAGGAAAAAGGTGTGGCCGGTTTTTGAAGAATACAGGGGGCGTCTTTCGAAGAACAAGCTCAGTGAGCCTGAAGACGCAATGCGTGACGCCGCCGTTATCCTTGCAAGTCAGGGAGCGGTGTTATCCTATAAGGCGGTCATTGTTGATGAAGCTCAGGATATGGGGCTGCATGCCTTCAAGTTAATTCGTCAGATGATTCCAGAGTCACAGAACAAAAATGACATATTCATTGTAGGTGACGGCCATCAGCGAATATATGGGCGAAAAGTGGCCTTAAGCCGGGCGGGCATAAAGATCACAGGTCGCAGCTCAAAGCTGCGCATAAATTACCGAACTACTGAAGAGAATCGAAACTGGGCTGTTCGGATTCTGGAAGGGCTACCGGTAGACGATCTGGATGGAAACATTGATGATCAAACGGGATACAAGTCACTTCTTCACGGCGGATTCCCAGAAGTTAGAAATTTCAAATCATTCGAACAGGAGATTGCGTTCCTGGTTGACTACCTGTCAAGATTTCAGAAAGAAAACGGTTTGCTGCAAGATGTTTGCCTGGTCGCCAGATCCAAATCTTTATTGGAACAGTATGAGGCCGCTCTCAACCAAAAGGGGATCAAGACCTATCGCATCAGCCGTAACAAGGCTGAAGATCGAGCAGCGGCCGGAGCCAGACTGGCCACTATGCATAGAGTAAAGGGCCTGGAATTCGATAGAGTGATTATAGCCGCAGTCAATGACGGTGTCGTGCCGGAACCAAGATCAATTCAGGAAACTATGGATCCTACGATTCAGAAAAGTGATGAACTGAAAGAAAGAGCATTGCTCTACGTTGCCGCCACAAGGGCAAAGAAAGAGGTTCTTGTTACAAGCTTCGGGAAACCGAGCGTGTATTTGGGTAATTTCATTAGGTAGTTCAAAGAAATATGTTGTAATACGCGAGATAACCGAGAGGCATAATGGAAAGACTTCCAGAAATTAATCGAAAACCTGTTGTTTTTATTTCCTATTCTCATGACTCGGATGAACACAAGCAATGGGTACATAGATTGGCCGCTAGGCTCTGTGATCATGATGTAGAAGTGATTTTGGATCAGTCGCACCTTTTGCCAGGCGATGACGTACCTACATTTATGGAAGACAGTTTTAGGAATGCCGATTACATCTTGTGTATATGCACGGAGAATTATAATTACAAAGCCAACCAAGGAACTGGGGGGGTTGGTTATGAAAAAATGATTATCACTCAAGAGCTTATCCGGAAGATGACCACCAACAAGTTCATACCTGTGATACGTAACGTGGAATCGGAGGTTAAGACACCCATATGCCTGGGGAGCAAAAACTACGTGGATCTTAGCGACAACCTGGAACGTATAAAAGAGCAAGAAAAACTGCTTTTAAGATCCATCTTTCGAACAACTCAAACATCGGAGCGAAGTGAAGAAGATTCCGAAATCGATTCAACGCTCAAGATCCCTATAGATCCTTCAGAACCACATAGCTCTCAGAACGATATTTTTGAAGTATACAATGAAGCCGAAGCAACAAAACCTTCAGGTTATCAAGTTGTTCCGCGTGATCTGATGGAAAACAGAAGAAGTCTAAACTTAGAAGGACTAAATGATGGCGGTTTGACTCGAGGAGTGCAAGAACAAATCAGCAATGCAAAGAAGCACATAGAGGGCCTGATTGATTACATTTTGAACCAGTGCGATGGCAACATGATATTGTTTTCCGAAAGGCTTCCGATTTCAACTACAATAACTTGGAATCCTCCAGGGCGACAAGCCCAGGGAGAGCTAAGAAGGCACTATATAGGATTGGGGTTCTCTCATGTGGAATTTCATGATGCCAAGGAAGGGGTCAAAGTGACTTTGAGCTAACTGACGCAGAGTGCCCCAAGACCTTAGTAGCGATCGAGGCGGGCAATATTCAATTTCGAGGCAAATATTCGCCGCTTAATCTGGTCATCGAGACTATCACGACTTCGGATTCCTGACCCTGAAACTTGTCCACCGTGCTGACTCTCGCCCCCTTTGGCAAAGCATGTTTTAAGAGATTCACATGGCCAAGATAGTTATCGATCATGTCTGTCATCGTCATCATGGTCATTTTCGTCGTAGCCGTTCCGATAACCGTCATCATAACCATTCCTGTATCCGTCATCGTAACGGTCGTCATCCCGACCGTATCCGTATCCCCAGTTGGTAAGAATCCCGATTATCGTCCAGATAATTACTACAGTCCAGAAGATACCCATTTTTCTTACTCCCCATGACCGGAATGTTACCCTGTCGCTTGTTTTTCATCTCGTTGCAGCGGAATGTTCCGTATTACGTTGCGGGTGCCTTTATGGTTAACATGTTGATGTTACATTGTTATGTGTGTTTGTTCCGATTTATTTTTCTGGCTACAGCGAGCGAGGCTGGTTGTCTAATGCCCGTTGCGGTTAATATATTGGATTGAATCTGATTGGGGCGGGGCAGTTGACTGACACGGATGTTACTGAGTGATTGTCGCAGGAGACACCAGCCGTTCATTGCCGCAATGGCGTGAGAAACCTCCATGGGCATTTTTGAGAGGCGTTTTTCCAACTCCCTCTCAAGGATCAGAGCAAGTGTTACTACGAGCACATGGCCCATCGTGCGTGACTTCTTCCGGACGAAAACCGGACGGATCTCAAGGCCGCTTTTCATGGTCCGAAAATCTCTTTCCACACGGGAAAGGCTTTTATAGGCAGAGTGGATAGCCTCTTTATCAAGATCGTTAGATTGGGTGTCTGTCTTAAGAACATATACACCATCTAATCTGGACCGTTTTCTAAGGGCTTGATCGTCAATCTCAACGAAAACCCCACGGTCCTGGACACATACTCGAGCAAAACTATCTATTTTGAGTTTAACGATTTTCGCATTCAGGTTCCTTTCAGCGACCTCTATGCTCTTTCGTGAAGACGCCTCAAGCTGGAGCGTAAGCTTCTGAGCATACTGACAAGCCCGGTTCATTTTCTGTCGTCGGGATTCTTCCAGTTCCATGACCCGTGTCGGGTTACGCCTATACACGTAGCGAATACCCTCGTGTTCCACTTCCCCAAGCTTTTCATCGAAGAGCCCCAACTGCAATACGCCTTGATTGATCAGACACTCTATCTGGGGCTTGATGATTGCCGTGATGTAGTGAAAGCTCTCGCTGGCAAGGGCCTCTATGGGAGCGCTCTTTATCATTCCCCGATCTCCCACAAAAACCACATTGTTGACCTTGAACCTTTTGGAGAGAAGCTCAACCTGAACCGTAACCGTCTTTGGGTCAGATGTGTTTCCCTGGAAAACCTCCACGGCAACGGGATCACCGTCCTGATCCGTCAAGAGGCCGATCACTATCTGTTTCTTCCCATTTTTTCCATCCCGATTATACCCCCATTGTGCAAGCTCGTTGCATATTCCTTCAAGATATGAAGATGTGACATCGTAGAGGAATAGATGGCTGACACGCTTATTGCGGCTTCGGAAAAGATCTATCTGTATTCCGAAACGGCGATCGGCTAGATTGTCCAAGACCCTGTACAGGGTGTCTTCGTCAAAATCGATCTGGTCCTGAGCGCCCAAACCCAATACCTCGAAAACAGCCTGATTGTGCGCCCACTTAACAATACCAGCCCTACTGCCTTTGAAGATCAACTGGGCCAATACCAACAAAAGGGCCAGTCTTCCCTGTCTGTCTTTCCCCAGCGCCCCAACTAAACCTATTTCCTTGGCCAGTTCATAGAGAAGATACAAGGCCCCGAATTGAGGTCCCTGCTCGGTCACGAAGGTCTGACATTCAGGGCCAGACACTCCGTCAAAGTCACCGCGAAAAGCTTTTTTAAGCGCCATGATACGCTCTGGAGGAAGGTGGGAGATGTTGGCCAAAGTCCGATGCTTAATTTTACCATTTTCTCGGTAGGTTTCTCTTACCAGAGCGGCGGGCGGAGAGTTTCTGTTTGGGACGACATCGACATACATGGCCTTATGATACAGTTCTATTGCATCATGTCAAGTTATTAATGACATTATTACATGGCTACACCTAAATACCAGAAAAATTGCCTTTCCCCTAAATTTCTCAACGGGTTATCTCCCTCTTATGACCTAGTTAGCACGGAGGC
>CAWCTI010000051.1:0-27501 GCA_963798475.1 uncultured delta proteobacterium | reverse complement strand
CTGGATGACCTACTTAAGATTGCTGAAAACTTGCCGATACAGGAATTTATGGCGCGGAAACTTGGGGAGGAGCCACGTTCGATGTCTGTGTTCGTTATCTGAGAGAGGACCCTTGGGAAAGGGCCCGTATACTCAAGGCCGCTATGCCGAATGTTAAAAGTATGATGTTGATCCGTGGCCAAAACCTTGTCGCATATTCTAATTTTCCTGATGATGTGGTTCAAAAGTTTGTTGAAGCCTCAGCCCGCAATGGAATTGACGTGTTCAGAATTTTTGACGCCCTTGACGACGTGAGAAACCACGAGGCCGTTATAAAGGCCGTAAAGTCTGTCGGGAAAATCGCCGAAGGCGCTGTCTGTTACACTATTAGTCCCGTCCACACGATCGACAAGTTTGTTAATAAGGCGCGCCAACTCGAAGATAAAGGCGTTGACCAGATATGCATTAAGGACATGGCGGGTCTGATAGATCCTCAAACCGCGTTCGAACTGGTCTCTGGCCTGAAGAAGGCCGTAAATGTTCCCATTCACTTGCACACTCACGACAATTGCGGCCTTGGAATGATGTCGGCTTTGAAGGCCGTTGAAGCCGGTTGCGAAATGATTGACTCCGTTCTGAGCCCCTTCTCCGGCGGGACAGGACACCCATGCACGGAATCTCTCGTGTTTTCACTCGAACGTTTTGGATACAATACCGGATGTGATTTGAAGAAACTCACTAGAGCCGCTGAAGAGGCAAAAGCCGTCAGAAGCTCATATAGCGAATTTGAGGCGCCTTATAGTGGAGTAGATTGTAAAATGCTGATAACTCAAATTCCTGGCGGCGTCATGTCTAACCTCAGTAGTCAACTCAGACTGCAAAACGCACTGCATCGGCTGAACGAGATTGTCGATGAGATCCCAAAAGTTAGGGAGGATCTGGGGTTTATTCCACTTGTCACCCCAACTTCACAGATAGTGGTGTCTCAGGCTACCTTCAATGTTCTTTTGGGTAGATACAAGATCATCGCAAACCATACCGCAAACCTGCTAAAAGGCATGTACGGCGAAACTCCTGCTCCGGTTAATAAGGAATTGCAGGACCGAGTCCTCAAGGGATCCAAACCGATTTCAGTAAGACCCGCGGAATTAATTCCTCCAATGTGGCCTGAGCTGGAAAAGAAATTTCCTGGATTGACAGAAGAAGAGATCCTCATACACGCCATCTTTCCACATGAAGCCGCAGGTTATTTTGAGGAAAGGGCGAAGAAATCAGAATAGGTTATTGATGTGAGCAGGATATACATTTGCTGAGTTGATTTCATGACAAACCTGAAGCCACCCGATGAAGAATTTGAAAATCGTGTGCGGTCCAGTTTTGATCGACAGCAGGTGATGAAAACCATCGGCGCCGATATGACACATGTCAGCCCAGGCGAGGTTCATATTGAGCTACCTTACAGTGAGGCTTTGACACAGCAGCATGGATACCTACATGCGGGAATAGTGACCATCATTGTTGACAGCGCATGTGGATACGCGGCATACACTCTTATGCCAGCGCTTTCGGAAGTGCTGACCGTTGAATACAAGGTAAATTTTTTGGCACCTGCCAGAGGAGAAAGGTTCGTCGCTATTGGAAACGTCATCAAGCCGGGAAGAACATTAACAGTGTGCTCTGGTAAAGTGCTGGCCGTCAGCAACGGGAAGGAAAAGCTTATAGCGACTATTCAGGCCACCATGATGGCTGTTACAATCTGAAACCAAACGGATTGCCCCTTGAACCAAACCGATGGTCCGCTGCCATGTAATCAGTTTGTGAAATTCTTCCGGCTGTAGTATTTTTATGGCCTCTATGTCATGGAACCGTCCGACGACAAAAGGAGTCTAAAATGAAAAGGCTATCGATTACGTTTATTGGCTTAATCGCTGGGGCGCTTCTACTGTTGGGGGCAAACGGCCTTTCAGTTGCTGCGGAAGGAACAGCTCCGAAATCTGATGCTCAGGTTACGGCGGGCGTAACGGATCAACGCCTCGCTTACCGGATTTATCACCGACCTTATTGTTACAGGGTAAAGCGATGCGTCCGTGTCAATAGATTTGGCTATTGCAAGCGTTGGAAATGGATCAGGGTCTGCCCCGGCTGGCGGATCTGATCGCGCAAAAATTGTCTTGATGTTGACGGCGTGATGATATCGGACCAAGCGCCGGAGCGCTGCTGGCTATTCCGGGCGCTGTCAGCGTTCATAATGAATTAGGGCTGTTATATAGACGGGAACATTGTTTCCCATCTAAGAAGGATAGTGTTTTGTCAGACCGTCAAAAACAGTCACGAAGACAGATCGCCGCTACCAGCCAAATGAAAAAATTGATGGCGGCCCACTTTCTCGAAATAGATGAAGCAAAGAAAACGGGCAAACAGAAAGTCGCATGGTGTACATCAGTAGGACCTGCAGAGCTTTTACACTCAATGGGCTTCCTGGTCTACTATCCGGAAAATCATGGGGCGCTTCTTGGCGCCACCCGTTTGGCCTCTGACGTCATTCCCCTCGCAAACGCTGTAGGTTACTCCCCTGACATTTGCTCATATTTAACAGCCGATGTCGGAGCTTATCTCAAAGGCGTCACTCCGTTAACAAAGGCTTACGGGATAACAAATATCCCAAAAGCGGACATCCTTGTCTACAACACTAACCAGTGCAGGGACGTTCAGGACTGGTTCTCTTTCTACGCCAGGGAATGGAATGTTCCCATTGTTGGAATACATACTCATCGAAACATTCGTGAAGTTAAGGATTTCCATATCGCTGACCTCGTTTCACAGATGAAGTCCATGATACCTACATTAGAACAAGTCTCGGGCGCCAGATTCGATATAGACAGACTTCGAGAGGTAGTGGATTTGTCATTGCAATGCACACAGCTTTGGCGGCGTGTGCTGGAATGTGGGGCCTCAAAACCGGCGCCATTGACTTTTTTTGACGCGACCATCCATATGGCGCCTGCAGTAATCCTCAGGGGCAAATTGGAAGCCATTGAATATTATAAGCTTTTGATTGCGGAACTTGAAGATCGAATTAAGACTAAACAGGGAGCAGTGCCAGGGGAACGTCATCGACTATATTGGGACGGTATGCCTGTTTGGGGCAAGCTCAGGGAACTGAGCGACCAATTTTATCAATTAGGGACAAATGTGGTAGCATCCACATATTGCAATAGCTGGATATTTGACGCATTTGATCCAAAAGAGCCCTTCGAATCCATGGCTCGAGCTTACACGGAGTTGTTTATTGTGCGTGACGAGTCATTCAAAGAACAGTACATGGATAACTGGATCAAGAACTTCAGTATTGACGGTGTGATCTTTCACGACGCCAAGACTTGTCCGAATAACTCAAACAACAGATATTCCTTGCCTCAACGAATGGCGAAGCGACTCGGTCTCCCTACCCTGGTGATTCACGGTGACCTCAATGATTTGCGCTGTTATTCCGAGGAACAGACAAAAACAAATATTGAGGCGTTCGTGGAACAGTTGGACCAGAAAGATGGTTGACATAAATCTGAAATCATTTTGTGAGAATAACACTTGACGCGCCGTCTTGCAGGCGGGATCGATGTTGGGTCCTGCACAACAAAATCAGTCATCGTTGATAACGGTGGGAACATACTGGGCAGCCATGTGCTCTATTCCGGCACCGACTTTGAGGGGGCGTCCGACAAGGTGTGGCGAGAGGCGCTTTCGTCGGCTGGGGTTTCCTCAACCGATGCGATTTGTGTGTTTTCTACCGGCTATGGCCGAAACAGCGTTAGCTTTGCGTCCAAGAGCCTCACTGAGATATCTTGTCACTCTCGCGGCTGTCTCCGTTATTTTCCGGGCCCGATGACGATCGTGGATATCGGCGGTCAGGATAATAAGATCATAAAAATCGACAAAACAGGACTTCGAGTCAGTTTCAAGATGAACCGGAAATGCGCTGCGGGGACTGGAGCTTTTCTGGAAGAAATGGCTCTAAGATTACGTCTGCCTTTGGAAAAACTTAACGACCTTGCAAAACAGGCTGATGGAGAAATCACATTAGGGAGTTATTGCACTGTATTCTCAGGTACCGAGGTCCTGGAAAAAATCAAGTCAGGAGCGCCATTGGACTGGATTGTTCGAGGCCTGTTCCATTCTGTTGTAAAACGTATCCTGGAAATGGATACTTTCACAGACACCGTTGTAATGACTGGAGGGGTTATTGAACACAACCCATTTCTTATAGATTTGTTGAAGACGCACATACCAAATGACATCGTCACGCCACCTCATCCCCAGATCGTGGGCGCTTTAGGGGCAGCGTTATACGCTCTTCAGGAAGACCCCCAAAATACGGATTAGGTTTTCACCATCGCATTTCTCGAACAAAGATCCGAACTACATTTAGCCAATGAGGTAATAGGCCAGTTGCCCAGGGAGATCTGACACAAAAATCTTTTTCGCTGTAATCGCAGGATCATAATCCAACAGACGGCGCCACGTAATAGAGCGAGTATCGCTATCATATATAACGTAGCACGGAAAGTGGCTATAATCTCTTGGCTGGCCAATGCTCCCCGGATTGATGATTAGTCTTGATTTACCATCCTCTTGATAAATCATTCCGTCTGAAAAACTGACCGTCGGCAAAACCTTATCGCCGTTTATATCCAGCAGCATTGGTTGATGCGTGTGCCCGACGCAAGTCATTCTTTGTGTAGACGAATTGAAGCATAACTCAATTGCCAGACGATCTCCCGGCCTGACATAGTCCCATTGCTCCGGAGAATGAGCTGAAGCGTGAAAAAAACAGAACGAGTCATATTCAGCGGTAATGGGCAATCTGCTTATGTAATGGAAATTAGCTTTCGTAAGCTGACGGCTTGTCCATTCTATAGCTTTGAACGCCACTGGGTTCATGCTGCGCTGGGCCATGGCCATATTCAATAAGGCCCATTCATGGTTCCCCATCAAAACAACAATATTGTTAACAGACCTTATTAGTTCCAAGCACTCGTTCGGATTAGGACCATAACCAACAGAGTCTCCAAGACAAAACAAACGATCTACGCTATCGTTTCTTAACGCTTCCAGAAAGATCTCCAGCGCTTCAAGGTTTCCGTGCACATCGCTAAAGATGGCCAGTCGCATCGTAGTTCGAAATCACCCTGTCTTGTTGATCAAATCTATTGTACTCAGTATCCGGGATTCAAAAGCGTCAACCAGCGCATAATCCAATCCGGCTCCACACAACATGGCCAGGCTCGTCAAATCAATGTCCAGGGGCTGATGTCTTTTTGAACCGCTACGCAAGTTGGAAAGCCCAACCATCGTTCTTACAGGCTGGTCAAAGACAGCGCCGGTGGATAGAAGCCGTATAGTCTTCACGGCCTCCCCAATTCGACTCCAGGAATCATCCCAGCTCAGATTCGGCAAGACCGGATCAAAGATCAGTCTCTCCAAAGAAAGACCCAAGGAGGCGCAATGATCATTAATCTCAAGAGCAAGGGAGATTTTCTCCTCCACACTGGGCGGACTAAATGAAGATCCGTCCATCAATAGAATCACCAGGTCGCATTCGTGGTCTACTGCCAAAGGTAAAATTCCGTCGAGTTTTGCCTTTTCCAATGAAATAGAATTTATGATTGGTTTCTCCTTGCAAACCAATAGACCTATCTCGATCAATCTAGGGCTCGGGCTATCAAGAATAAGTTGCGCTGTCGTCGCTTCCTGAACAGTCTCAACCAGGAAACGCATGCGATCTTCAGAGCGCTTTGGAAGATATCCCGGGTTAATGTCTATCATTTTAGCCCCGGATTTTTGGATACGGGTCACCATGTCAACAATCGGCCTGGGGTCAAGATTCTTCATAGCCTCGCTGACTACCGGATTCAAACCATGCAGATTGTCCGCAGCAAAAATCATTAAATTTTTCGACCCCAGCTTGTCGTTTGCCTCAACATAAAATGTTTTAACCCCGGGGTCTTCCAAACAGGACCTCAATCTGGACTCTGATTACCTTTAAGACTTTCCAGAAACTCTGGAATAATGCCGTTCAACTTTACGAGAAGCTGATTCCAGTTGATCTGTCCTCGATTGTCTCGCTCTTTTCTCTTCAATATGGTCCAAGTTCGCCATGGCAATGTGGAATGCAGCTTTTGCAGAAGCCCGCGTCAGCTCCAAAGCCACAAAAAGATCTGGAATCAGCCATTGGCGACACGAACGACCGATGTCGAAAACCAATTGCAGCGAATCAACAGCGCCCAAGATCATGCGATAAGGAGATTCGATGGCCTCTGTAACCATTTCGTAATTCTCAGGCCATCGCAGGCCGTCCTTGATGGAAGCGGCAAGACTCGCATAAGCAAGAACATCGTTTTCTGCGAGAGACTTAAGAAAATCTGACTTCAGCCGAACCTGTCTTAACAGATTGTCAAGGTTCTTATGGTCATCCCTCCTCTTCTTGGCTCTGAGGATCTCAAGGACACAAATTTTCTCTACCAAGGCCAATGCGACCATTCCTGCGTAAGCAGCCGCAGAACCTCCACCCGGGTCCGGTTTTGGTTCTCTTAACTCACTCAGAAATGTGGTTTCATCAAATAACATAATTGCGCCTGGACTATCGACACAAGACGCCGTTATTATTTAGGAGTCTCATGGCGTCTGATCGCTTCAAATTTTTCTACGGTCGCCACGGCTTGCTTGAATATAGGAGTATCCACCATGCGCCCGTCAAGACTCGTGGACGCTCTACCCCGCTGAACGGCTTCTTCAAAAACCTTAATTATCTTTCGGGCTGCGGCTACTGATTCTTCAGTCGGAGAAAATACCCTGTTCAAGATCGAGACCTGATCTGGATGAACGCATATTGATCCTTCTGATCCCAGATCGCGCGCCCTTATCGCAGAATTTTCAAACATGTCGAGGTCACGGAATTCCGCTACACTTCCGAGCACACCAAGTGGGATAATCCCATAAGCTTTCGCAGTTATTACCAATTGCGTTAACGGAACGAAAAGAGATGACGCGTCTTTTGTGAGTTTAACTCCCAGGGCGGCGAGGTAATCATCAACTCCGATACTTATGGATTCGATTCTTTCAGTTGATGAGACTATCTTTTCAAGACGCAACAAGCCTAAAGGGCTTTCTACATGTACTGAGAATTTTACCTTGCCTGGGACCAATCCCTTAGATGCTTCAATTTCACATGTAAAATTGTCGAGCTTGACAAGTTGATCGGGAGACTCAACTTTGGGGATAAACAGAGCGTCCAGCCTTTTGCAAACTGCGCTTTCTATGTCCGCTTCGATGAAATCCGGATCGTTATTTATACGAACCATTAGTTGCGTCGACCCTCGGCCCGCGACGGAAATGGTGTCAGCGAGATTATCCCGTGACCGTTTCTTTTGATCAATAGGTACCGAATCTTCCAGATCAAGTACGATTGCGTCCGCTCTACGAAGGCTCGCCTTTTCGACAAACCGTGGCACATTCACAGGCACTACAAGCACAGAACGTAATATTTTCGTGTTCATACAGAAATCTCCGTAACTTTAACAGCTTAAAAATTAGCGCCATTTTCAGTATGTGACGTTAGGATAATGCACGAAAACCCACAAAATTTAAAGTTCTCGTTTCATGTGGGAGTCTGCGTTGTTGGTTTTCAGCAGATTGTTTTGACTATGGAACATTTTTCAGATAAAATTCGAAGTTCCGCTACAAATCTTATGAAGATTTCTATATGACGAGACATAATGCAATTCTTACTTGTTTCCTAGTCACCGTGATTTCCATGGGGTGCAGCCCCTTGAATTACGTTCGAGGCGGAATTTACAGGAGCCTCAACGAGGACCTCACTATTGTAAGTCTCACAGAAAACCCGGCCAAGTATCTGAACAAAGAGATAGTTATGTCGGTGCGTTATTACAAAAAGAGTGATCTGCCCTGCCCTCTCGGAGACGATTATGTGAATTTTATCATAGCAGACAGAGTGAGCTACATCACTCTCAACAAGGTTTGGATAAAAAAGGACAAGGCTCAAGTCCTTGACTCTTTGAAGGAAATGGAGACCATCGTCATGAAGGCCAGAGTATTCAAAGTGGACAAGGAGAAGGACCCCAATCTTGAGGTATTGGAAATAGTTAAAGAATGAACGTCGTGAATCGATCGAATCTATAGCATGCAAAATCTCACGAACATTTCTTGGGAAATAAATATAAGACCAACCATTAGGAGATAAATTTGAGCAGGATTTTAGTTACCAGCGCCCTCCCTTACGCAAACGGAGACATTCATATAGGGCACCTGGTTGAGTATATTCAGACCGACATTTTTGTGCGTTTTTTAAGACTTATTGGTGAGGATGTCCTTTACGTATGCGCATCTGACGCTCACGGGGCCCCGATTGAGATAAACGCCGCCAAGAAGGGAATGACTCCTCAAAAGCTGGTTGAGGAATTTCATCAAAAACATTTGAATGATTTTTCGAGATTCGAAGTTAGTTTCGATGAATTCTATTGTACCGACACTCCTGAAAATCAAAAACATTCTGAAATAATTTACCTTAAGGCAAAAGAGAACAACCACATAGCGTCTCGCGAAATTGAGCAGTTTTATTGTGAACGGTGTGGTCGTTTTTTGCCGGATAGATACATTAAGGGCACATGTCCGAAGTGCGCTGCGCCAGATCAATATGGCGATGTCTGCGAATCCTGCGGGGCCACCTACCGTCCCACCGAGCTTAGTGACGCTCATTGCGCAATTTGCGGCGCAAAACCCCAATTACGAACGTCTTTGCATCTATTTTTCAAACTGGTGGATTTTAGCGATTTCCTTTTGGAATGGACTTCAACACCAGGTCGCTTGCAAGATGAAGTTCGCGGCTTTGTCCGAACATGGATTGATCAGGGGCTCCGGGATTGGGATATCTCCCGTGATGGCCCATATTTTGGTTTCAAAATCCCCGGAGAGGAAAATAAATTTTTCTACGTGTGGCTTGACGCGCCAATCGGTTACATTGCCGCTACAGAACATTACTGTTCCGGTAGAGAAGGTATCTCAGTTGAAGATTACTGGATCGACCCAAAATCAGAAATTGAGATTCACCATTTTATCGGTAAGGACATCGCTTACTTCCATACACTCTTTTGGCCTGCGATGCTAAAGGCGGCTGATTATAGAACTCCCACAGCCGTGCATGTACACGGGTTTCTTACGGTGGACTCACGTAAGATGTCCAAGAGCCGAGGCACCTTCATAACGGCACGACAATTTGCCGATCAGGTTAACCCCTGGTTGTTAAGATATTTTTACGCATCCAAACTTGGCTCAACTATCGATGATATAGATTTGAATCTGGAAGAGTTCGTGAATCGAACCAACGCTGAACTGGTCAATAACATCACCAACCTGATCAGTCGGTCCGCCAGCTTTCTTAACAAGAGACTGGATTCCAGGCTCGGTATTGTTCCCAAGACCTGTGAGGAACTTAAAAAACAGGTCACTAGTCATGTGGAACAATGTTATCATGACTACAAGTTATTGAAATACTCAAATGTTATTAGGAATATCCTGGCTATTTCGGATATCGCCAACAACTATGTTCAGCAGGCCGAACCTTGGTCCGCAATCAAGACTGACCCTGAAAAGGCCCGTGACGATCTGACATTTGCCATAAATTGCTCAAAAATATTGTCAATACTCTTAAAACCGGTATTACCTTCATACAGCGTCAAGGTCGAACAAATGCTCGGTCTGGGAGACCTAAAATGGACAGACGCCAAATTTGATCTCGAACTTCGCTCAATCAACGTTTTCGAAAAACTTGTGGACAGACTTGAACCCAACACGATGCAACACGTTATAGAAAAAGCCAAAGATGATCTTGCCCCACAAATTTCAAAAACCATTGCGCCCGAATTCAAAGAAGAGATATCGATTGAAGACTTTACTAAAATCGATTTACGAGTTGGAAAAATTTTGTCCGCCTCACACATTGAGGGGTCAGACAAGCTTGTCAAACTTCGAGTTGACGTCGGCAGAGAAATCCGTAATGTCTTTGCCGGTATCAAATCATCATATTCTCCAGAAGAGCTTGTTGGTAAGACGGTATCAGTCGTATGCAATCTTGCCCCGCGAAAAATGCGGTTCGGTGTAAGCGAAGCGATGGTCATGGCGGCTAGTAATCCTGATGGAAAGATTATTTTGTGTGAGTTAGACTCGGACGCAGTCCCAGGCTCTATTATCAAATAGGAAAATCATAGGAGGAAGATGAAAATGCCGGTTAAAATTGTCTTGAACGAAGACGAGATCCCGCGTGAGTGGTACAATATCGCGGCGGACATGCCAACTCCGATGCAACCCCCCCTTCATCCTGGCACACATAAACCTGTAGGCCCGGAAGATCTTGCTCCTGTTTTCCCGATGAACCTCATTGAACAGGAAGTTAGCACTGAAAGATGGATAAAAATCCCTGATGAGGTGTTAGATAAACTTCTGCTCTGGCGCCCTACTCCATTATACAGGGCCAAGAATCTTGAGAAATTTCTCAATTGCCCTGTAAAAATCTATTATAAGAAACGAAGGCGTAAGCCCTGCTGGAAGTCATAAACCCAATACTGCCATTCCTCAAGCATACTATAACAAAGTTTTCGGTGTAAAAAGGATTGCCACTGAAACAGGAGCCGGTCAATGGGGCAGCGCCTTGAGCTTTGCCTGTTCACAGTTTGGGCTAGAAGCCAAAGTTTACATGGTCAGAATAAGTTACGAACAAAAACCTTATAGGCGTCTCATGATGAACACTTGGGGAGGCACATGCGTACCAAGCCCGAGCACGGAAACAGAGGCGGGGCGAAAAGTCTTGGCAATGGACCCGAATTCACCGGGCAGCCTCGGTATAGCCATTAGTGAAGCCGTAGAGGACGCGGTTACAAGTGAAGCTCATGGCCGTCCATTGACTCGCTATTCGTTAGGCAGTGTGCTTAATCACGTTTTGCTCCATCAAACCATCATAGGTCTGGAAGCTCAAAAACAGATGGCGCTAATGGGTGATTACCCTGATATAGTTATTGGTTGCGCTGGTGGTGGCAGTAATTTCGCGGGAATATCCTTCCCGTTTGTGCGGGATAAAATTGCCGGGAAACAGGTTCAGATTTTAGCGGTCGAACCGATGTCCTGTCCAACAATGACCAGAGGACCGTTCCTGTACGATTTCGGTGACACGATGCAAATGACACCGTTGCTGCCAATGCACACACTGGGGCACGCATTTATTCCGGCGCCTGTTCACGCCGGAGGCCTTCGTTACCATGGGATGGCCCCTCTAGTCAGTCAGTTGATCCTGGATGGTCTAGTTGAACCTCGAGCCGTCTATCAACTCGACACTTTCAAAGCGGGTGTCACATGGGCCAGAACTGAAGGTTTCATAAGCGCTCCTGAAACAAATCACGCTTTGGCGGCGGTTTTTCAAGAGGCTAAGAAGGCTAAGGAAGAAGGCAAAGAAAAGGTGATTTTGGTCAACTGGAGTGGTCATGGTCTTGTAGACCTCGCAGCATATGACGCCTACTTCCAGGGAAAACTGGTTGACTACGAAATGCCTCAAGAGGAAATAGAAGTCGCTCTAAAAGCGCTAGAGGGATTCCCTAGACCTAACTTGTAATTCTAATTGAGACGGGACGCTTGACCTATTCCAGCGTCCCGTTATTTCCTCTTGTATATCCGAGAGCCAAGTAGAAATATTCAGCATGGACGATATCAGTAATCCGTTTGAAGAACAGGAAATGCGATGCCCGAAACTGGGAGGGCCAGTAACTTTTTCTTATTGTTGCGTTGAGGCCATTAATCTCCCCTGCTCAAGAGCAATAAGATGCTGGTGTGACCGTTTCGGGGCTGAATTCTTTTTCCGGCGTAAGCTGGGGGATGAGGAATTCCGACTCGCGTTCGAAAAGCCTCAGCCAACTCGACTGGAAAACATTCTGGAATTGATTGAACGGGCCAAGAAAATAAATTCGGATGACCCCAAAGAATCTGACTAGTCGCCAAGACCATGTATCGGGAGCCATCCGGGGCACAGGGACGCGCCTATCGGGACTTTCGATGGGAGCCAGGTCTTTTGGTCCATGACCTTGTAGCTGTTGATCATTAATCCCTTTTGGCTTCAACAGAACTTTGTTCAGAGGTTGATTATATGACGACGGATTTGAATCTGGACCTTATTTGTAAAAAGATGCGCGCCCGAAACATTTCCGATTTCTACATCCAGAACTTTTTGGAACAGGTCCGAAAGGTCGCTGAATCATCCAGTGGTTCAGTAGACCTGAGGACGGTCCAAACACCCCAATCAGACCTTCTTCTAGAACCACCAAGTGATCCCGATGAGTTTCATAGGCTGACACTTGAGGGCTTGAGGCTATTAAAGAATGTTGCCGTCATCAAGCTCAACGGCGGTAGAAGCACTACCATGGGTGGAAACGTTCCAAAGTGCATCCTCACAGCTAAAGACGGGTATTCGTACCTTGAAATCATCTGCCGTCAGATTGAATGTTTCAGACGTTCAAACAAATGTTGTGCGCCACTGGCCTTAATGAACAGTTTCTTCACCAATGGCCCTACTCTGGACTTGCTCTCACAAATCGGGTTCGAAGCTATCACTTTTGTTCAGAACCGTGTACCAAGGCTACTGACCGACAATCTTGCTCCTCTTGATTTGGGTAACCACGAAGATTGGGCCCCACCCGGACACGGGGACGTATTCGAGAGTCTTGTAGACAGCGGGGTGATGAAGACCCTTCTTGACTCTGGTATCAAGTGGGCGTTCATTTCAAATTTGGACAATTTGGCCGCTACCGTCGCTCCGTGGATTCTCGGCCTTGTGGCAAAAGAGAAAATTCAGTTTCTCCTTGAAGTCACACCACGAACGCAAGAGGACTGTAAAGGCGGCACGCTGGTTCTTCGTAACGGGGCGCTGGAACTGGTTGAAATCGCTCAAGTCTCCGAACAGGACAAACCGCTGTTCATGGATATTCAAAACTTCAAGGTCTTCAATACCAACAATGTTTGGGTTGACATTGAGACTACCAATAACTTATTGGATTCAAGACGTTTTGACCTTCCGATTATCCAGAACAGAAAAGTGATAAACGGTCATTCCGTTGTTCAGTTAGAAACTGCCATGGGCGCGGCAATTGGCAGTTTTAAAGATTCAAGAGGTCTTGTAGTGGGACGGGACAGATTTTTTCCCACCAAGAGGCTGGAAGATCTTTTTGTTTTGCAGTCCGACGCTTGCGTGCTAGATTCATCATTTAATGTTTGCAGAAACCCTGAGAGACCCTTAGAATTATCATTTAGGCCACTTGTGGGGTTTCAGGGGAGTTTTCTGGACTCGCCTCTCGCATTTTCTAAAAGATTTGAAGCCCCTGAAACCGTGTCGCTAGTAAGAGCCGAGTCCCTCACAGTTACCGGAGATGTCTATTTCGAACGGGACGTGCGTATAGAAGGAACGGTATCCATTGCGCCGGAAGAAGGGGTCCACTATAGAATTCCTGCAGGGTCCGTTCTCAAAAATGGGGTGTATCCCTGAAAATAGATTTCAAAAGCATTTACGTTATCAGTTATTTTTTAATCAGGATGGCGCTCTGACAGGAAAAATCTAACATATGATTCTTGTTGTTTAGCTGGAGGGAGCCCAAAATGAATCTTTATTCAGTCATCATGGCAGGGGGTAGTGGCGTTCGTTTCTGGCCTCAGAGCCGCCGGCACAGACCCAAACAGCTCCTGAACATTGTTGGTGAGAAGACCATGATTCGAGCCACTGTAGACAGGATAGTTCCTGTCACTCCTTTTGAAAGGATAATGGTCGTTACCGGGGTTCGCCATTCGGAGACCATTCTAAAGCAAATACCCGAGATACCGGTCAGCTCCATTGTAGCCGAACCTGTCAGCAGGAACACTGCTCCCTGTGTCGCCCTTGCCGCCTATAAGCTGGCCAAACACGATCCTGAAGCTATCATGGCAGTCCTGCCGGCGGATCATTTGATAACCAAGGAGGATGAATTCAGGTCCGTGCTGGAAGCTTCTACGAAACTAGCAGCCGACAGGGAAGACATTCTCGCTTTCGGTATCGTTCCGGATCGGCCCGAAACCGGATACGGTTACATACATGTGGGTGCCAAGGTCACTGAATTTAATGGACTAAAGGCTCATCGGGTTGAACGTTTTGTTGAAAAACCTGACCTTAAAACCGCCCAATCGTATCTAAAGCTTGGAAACTACCTATGGAACAGCGGAATGTTCATATGGAAAGTTTCAATTATCATCAAAGCCATTGAGCGCTATCTTCCTGTTGTCGCCAAGATCATGGAGAAATTGTATCCGGTTCTGAACACACCGGATGAAGCTAAAGCCCTCGAACAAGTGTACGAGGCGCTTCCGGACATTTCTATCGATTATGGAGTCATGGAACGGGCGGATAATGTTTTGGTTATACCAATAGATGTGGGTTGGAACGACGTCGGAAGCTGGACATCCCTCCAGGATGTTTGGAACACTGATGAAGAAGGGAATGCGGTAAAGGGCAAAATACTCAGTCTCAACGCTAAGGGATGCGTAGTTTCCTCTCCACAAAAATTGACTGCTCTTGTCGGAGTAGAGGATATCATTGTGGTAGATACCCCGGACGCCATATTGGTCTGCAGAAAGGACCGGGCCCAGGACATAAAAAAACTTCAAGAATTGCTTAAGGAGCATGGGTACCAAGGTTTATTGTAATTCCCTCTGACCTTGCGAATCAAATTTTATGATTCTTTTGAACTCTGACTCTGTTTTGTTTTCAAGTACAGTTGGTCTTCGTGATGGAATTGACAATCTCTCGAAATTTGCTCCCAATTACAAGGAGGGACCATGAGTGATAGAGCCACAACAATTAGAAACAGTTTTAAGGCTTATGATATAAGGGGACGCATACCCGATGAGCTTAATGAAGAAATCGCGTTCAAGATAGGACGAGCCTACGCTACACTTCTTAAACCTAAAAAGGTTTGTATTGGCAGAGATGTTAGAATCTCAAGTCTATCTCTTGTAACTTCGCTTGCAGAAGGAATCAATTCTCATGGTTGTGACGTTCTGGATATCGGCCTCTGTCCCACGGAGATGGTCTATTTCGCCACATCCCACATGAAACTTGATGGTGGAATAATGGTCACTGCGAGTCATAATCCCATGGATTACAATGGGATGAAACTCATACGTGAAGAATCCAAACCTATAAGCGGGGATTCTGGGATTCAGGACATCGCCGACATGGTCATTAACGACCAGTTTGGCCATCAAGCTCCACAAAAAGGAAAGTTTGAAGGACTTGACGTAAAAGAAGCCTACATAGACCATTTGTTGACCTACGTAGACACATCAAGAATATCCCCACTAAAGGTAGTCGCGAACTGTGGCAACGGATGTGCTGGGCCAATATTGGAAATGCTGAAATCAAGGCTCCCTCTGGACTTTGTAATGGTTTTTCCCGAACCGGATGGACAGTTTCCAAACGGAATTCCTAACCCTATTCTCCCTGAAAACCGTAGCGTCACCATAGAAAAGGTCTTGAGCAACAAAGCCGACATTGGGATCGGTTGGGATGGAGACGCTGATAGATGCTTCTTTTTTGATGAAACAGGCGAGTTTCTAGAAGGATATTATATTGTAGGGTTTCTGGCCCAGGAATTCCTGAAGGTGAATCCAGGCGCAAAGATCGTTCACGACCCGAGACTCATTTGGAATACAGTGGAACTGGTTGAAGAAAGCGGCGGTGTAGCCGTCATGAGCAAGGCCGGACACGCCTTCATCAAGGAAAGAATGCGTCAGGAAGACGCTGTTTATGGCGGTGAAATGTCCGCTCATCATTATTTCAGGAATTTTGCCTATTGTGATAGCGGTATGATCCCTTGGCTTGTTCTTGTTCAGGCCGTGAGTTCCGCCGGTCGCCCATTGTCTGAACTGGTGAAATCAAGGATGGAGAAGTACCCGGTAAGTGGAGAGATCAATCGAACAGTGACCGACCCGCATGCGGTTATCTCACAAATTGAAAAGTTTTATAAAAGCCCCGGGATTGCTACTGATTACATAGATGGCCTCAGTATGGAATTCCCCATGTGGCGCTTCAACATACGCCCTTCAAACACCGAGCCTGTAATACGGCTCAACGTCGAGACAAGAAGCGACAAGGCCCTCCTGGAAAAGAAAACCGACGAGTTGTTGAGCCTTATAGACCGCTTTAAGTAGACCTAAACTTTGTTAAGGGAGGCGGCCATCATGCGTCTCCCCTTTTTATTGGCATCTTAAGAAATCACGATATATTCGATATTCCGTTGAAAACATTCCGTTCAAAACACCGTTGACTTATGGGCCCAACTTGGATAATCTGCTTTATTAAAGGCGCTCATAGAGCTTAATAGGGAAGTCGGTTAAAAGCCGACGCGGTCCCGCCGCTGTATCCGGGGACCAAAGCCCGCAAATAGCCACTTTCTCGATGAACGAGAGGGGAAAGCGTGGGCGAACATAAGGATCCGGAAGCCAGAATACCTGCCTATGCATATGGTCCCGCGAACGACGGGCGAAACTTGGGGAAAAGAAAACTGGGCGCATTCCCGAGTCATTACATGGCTCGGTTTTTGTAGGACATGAAAAGTGTCTGAAGAGCTCGGAGAGAGCTCAGTCGGGCCTGCGTCTCAGCCGATAGTTTTCCATACCCAATGGGAAATTGTTAAGCCTAGCGGATATCCCTGAACCAATATTATAAATCACTTGATCAATCCACCAATTCGTCGAACCAACAATTGAAATAATTTGCTGGCCAGTTCATCCCGCTATTGTCTCAGATCATTTCGGGCCGGACCTTTAGGATGAATTCGACCACAAAAACCGTTATTAAGCCTTCTGCAATCATAATGGGGACGTGGGCCATGATCACCACCCCGGCTCCAACCCAAAACGGCTGACCAAGGCCGAGCAGCAAATTTAAAGCAACCAGCAGGGATGTAAGGAGAATAGCTCCTGCGCCGGCGCCAAACTCTGCTATGACCCGCACAACGGGGCGGGGACTTTTTACGAAATGTCGGCATAGATAACCCAGCGCAACAGCGGGGAATGCGGCGTTGAACGTGTTCACCCCTAGGGTTGTGAGCCCACCAAATTCAAAGAGAACGGCCTGTAATACCAGAGCTATAAAAATAGCGGGGAAAGCGAGCCATCCTAGCAGCAGGCCACTAACCCCACTAAGTATCAAATGCGCCGATGAAACGCCGACTGGGACGTGTATGAGAGACGCTACGAAAAACACGGAAGATAAGACGGCCACTTCCGGTAATTTTTCGTAATCCAGTTTTCGTAAGCTTACCACGAGCGCCACGATGGTTAAAACCGCTCCTTCGCCAAGAACCGGAGCCGACAAAACCCCTTCTGAAATGTGCATGGCATAAACGGGTCCCGCAGCGATCCCCAAAATACCTGTCACCAGTAGAACGAACACGGATCGTGGCAATCGTGGCAAAAAAATCATGATCGTTTTCTCCTTTTCAATATAAACCTGCTGGCGTTCAATGAATCAAACGTCATTTAATGCTGAACCGGTCGGCTTTTTGTTACGGTGTAGGTCTTAGCAACGCGAGGACTATGAACTCAGCAGGTAAGTCATGAGACAAAAACAAGGGGAACAGGGCATAAAAAAACCCTGGAAACCGAGTTTCCGGGGATGCCGTTTTTATCCCAGTCGCCAAGCTCTCTGTCCGCGGAGAGCCGACATCTCTAATCATGGCAGGTCTTCTGGCTTCCGGTTCATCCTAGTCGCCGTCCTTCCCATCCACAAAGGACAGTGGTTATACGGCTTTCGTCCCCGGTTACAGCGGCGGGTCCGCAACGGAATTGCACCGTTTTCCCTTAGATCCATAAAGGGTCAATCCATGACTATCTATTGCACAACTAGCAGACAATAATCATGCTGTCAATTTCACAGAGTTTCCTCTCTATATTTTTCAATGGCCATGATCGTGCGGTCCATGATCATCGCTATGATCATGATCATGTTCTAATTCTTCACCCTCGTGCTCATGCTCATGAGCGTGTTTGTGCATGTGTTCGTGTTCATGAGTAGTTTCTTCATGGTCGTGTTAGTGGGCATGTTCATGTTCATGCTCATGTTCGTGTTTTTCTACCATTTGAGTCTCCTTTATAAAGTAATGTTGGAGCCACCGAAATCCGTGAGTCTTTTGAAAACGGATTATATTTCGAGGCTGTTCCAATCTGCGGCCTGTATCTCTCCATCTTTCATCTGAATCAACTTGTCCACAGCCATTTTAATGAAATCCCGGTCGTGCGAAATGATCATGTAGCCAAGATTGGATTCCTTTAGAATCTCTACAAGACGTTGAGTGGTCTTCTCATCGAGTCCGCTTGTTGGTTCATCGAGTATTAGAAAGTCTGGTTTCATTGCAAGAACCGTCGCCAGGGACACAAGTCTTTTTTCGCCACCGGAGAGCTTGTAGGTGATGCGTTCCTCAAAACCCGACAGCTTGAGCGATTCCAGCGTCGTTGCCACAGTTTTTTTAGCCTCTTCAGGGCTCTGGCCCATATTCAGAGGTCCAAAGGCCACATCTTCGATTACGGTCGGACAAAAAAGCTGGTCATCCGAATCCTGAAATAGAAATCCGATCTTGCCTCGGATCTCGGCAAAATCTGATTCTTTGGTCCGTTTTTTGCCATAAATTTCAACATCTCCTGACTCAGGCGTCAACAATCCCATTATGATGTGGCACAAAGTCGTCTTTCCACACCCGTTAGGGCCAAGAAGACCGACGCGATCTCTCCTTTCGATAGTCAGATTCAATCCGTCAAAGATGCGCTGGGGGCCGTATCCAAAATGAATATTTCTTAGATGGATCATTTCGCCACCAGCAGAAGGATGGAAAAGACCAGACTGGAACCGGCCACAGCGTAATCACAGCGCTTCATCTCGTAGTGGTGCAGAATATAAAATTTTCCCTTAAAGCCCCTACATCTCATAGCGTTAAGTATACGTTTGGATCGATCAAAGCTCCTGATCAGCAGCATCCCCACAAGATAGGAATATGCCCGATACGTATGCATGTTTGTTTTTGGCTTGAAGCCTCGCATCTTCATCGCATTGATCAGTCGATGGTATTCGTCGTGGACCACATGTATGTACCTGAAACAGAAAAAGAAAAGATGCACTAGCTTGTCAGGGACATATAGATGACTCAACGCATGTACCAAGGAGAAAATCTGAGAAGTTCCCAGTAAAGCCACCGCCATTAAAATAATTGAATTGGACTTCAGCGTTATGAGAACCGCCTGGAACACGCCCTCTCGCTGTATGGACAAAGGCCCAATGGAGTAAATAGTTTCTCCGGGAGTAGTGAACGGCAAAAACAGCCAAAGGAATATTATAAAACTATTGACTATTGCCAACCTCATGATCAGCTTCCTGAAATCCAGTTTGGCGCAAATCATCAAAGTCACAGGCAAGATCAAACTGAGGGCAGCCAAATGAAAACTGTTGTTTAAGGCCACAATAATTGAGAAAACGATCGTCACAACAATTTTTACCCTTGGGTCCAGGCCATGGACCCAGGAGTCGCCTAATGCGAATTCTTCCATTTCCATATAATCATTCCTATATCAATTTATTTCTTGGATGATCGTTTGAAACTCAGGAAAAAGGCCGCTATGCCACACAGCCCAAGTATCCAGCCGATCCCGCCTATTATATCCGACATCTTGGGACCGCTGAATTTCTCTTCAAGAAGTAGCTTTTCCAGACTCCCCTGCATCCTTATCAAGGGCGCTAACTTCTTGTCCAATAGAGATCCTATGCCCGCAATCAGAGCATCCTGATCGACAGACTGCGGCGCCGAGTGAACAGTCTCAGGCATATTCTCGGTCGCATTGACTGCAACAGGTTGGACGTCTTGCGACGCCGATTTTTCCTTAGCTTGCCCCAGGTCCGCTGCGCTTAAACTGTATTCGCCCTTGTGCCCCATTTCAGCTTCAATCGCGATTTTGAGTCCACCCTTGGATGGAGGCAAATCTTTGAGCTTGAATGAATATACACCCTTAGCGTCAGTTTTCCCCTCGATCAGCTTCTTGCCTTCTGAATCATAAACCAAGACCGCCGAGTCCTGGGCCTTCACTCCTCCGCTGAAGTAACCATCCACTATGACGCTGTCCCCTTCAACATAGGCGAATATGAACAACTTGTGAGCCGACGCGGGCGACGTCAACATCAGACTCATGACAAAAACGGCCATTAACATAGGGATCAGAAAATTTAGAAATGCGAGTTTATGTGATACATCAGGTTTCAAATTAACGCCTCCTCACCCGGATACAGGCCGGGTCGACCTTCGTAAATCCAACAAACAAAAACACTTCAGGGCCATTTCACACTGTTATGATTTCAGATCATTTCGGGTCGGACCTTTAAGATGAATTCGACCACAAAAACCGTTATCAAGCCTTCTGCAATCATAATGGGGATGTGGGCCATAATGACCACCCCGGCGCCGGCCCAAAACGACTGACCAAGGCCGAGCAACAAAGTTAAAGCAACCAGCAGTCCAGATAACAAAATGGCGCCGGCCCCTGCGACAAACTCAGAAACCACACGCACCGGAACATAAGAAACTTTTAATAAAATGTCGGCACAGAAAACCCACGATTACAGCGGGAAACGCCATATTAAAAGTGTTTACTCCAAGCGTCGTGAGACCGCCAAATTCAAAAAGAACGGCCTGCAGCGCCAAACCTACGAATATTGCGGGAAAGGCGAGCCATCCGAGCAGGACGCCACTTATCCCATTAAGTATCAAATGAGCCGATGAAACCCCGACCGGGACATGAATAAGAGACGCTATGAAAAACACGGAAGACAAGACGGCTACTTCCGGTAATTTTTCGTAATCCATTGTTCGTAAGCCTATCGCCAGGCCAGCGACGGCTAAAGCCGCTCCCGCTCCAAGGACCGGCCCTGACAATACTCCTTCTGAGATGTGCATAATTCACCAACTTGTAAAATTGTTCGGCCCTTAATCGAGGATAACTCTGCACTATTGTTATAAAATTACCAGGGATACTGAGCGCCAAAATCGTGGCAATCAGCGCCGGGCATTAATTCAGGACAGACACTGAGGAGCGCCCCTTATTGTTACGATATTGATTGTCGTGCCATTAGTCAAGTCGATTGTCAAGCATCATAGTTAAAGTTATTCATGAAACGAGATCAAGCCCAGCTCTATCGATAGCGCTGGGCTTGACCGGATAATGTGTAAAAATCTTTTAGAATTAGCGATTAAGGGTTATTGATAATTTACGCTCTTGGAACGGCTATACTATTTCATAGGATAGGCGTGAAGCCATAACACAGCGTCCAGCTCCACTTTTTTGTCTTTACCTTCAAACTTAATAGGCTTATCGCCTTCCATTAGAGCTGAGAAACCCCACCAGCCAGCTTTGGGCATGGCGAATGAAAAGTTTCCATTTCCATCTGTTTTAACTACCTGAGTTACATGAGAATCTGTTGGAGCTTTGGTCTTACCCTTCCCCCAGAATTCGACTTCAACGTCACAACCAGCGACAGGCTTGCCATCTCTTTGGACTTGACCTGTAAATACGTTTCCAGCGTACACACTATAAGGCCTGGTCAGAGGAACGATTTCGACCGGTATCCCTGCCGCCTTGGCAATGGGCTTGCCCCATCCTTCTTCCGCTCCCATGGCGTCAACGATGACCTTGCTCACCTGCCATATGTATTTGTCTTCGGCGGCTTCCCAATAGGGCTTGGGGACCATGAAGAAGATGTAATCGGCCGGTTTGGTAACTTTGAATGAAGTTTCCCACGTGGACTTGCCGTCAACCTTTTTTTCTTTGAGAGTATCAAGCAGATTGACCACTTTGTCGCCTTCGACAACCCCAAATTTTTCCGGCTTGTCCATCTGCATTAGAGGAGTTCCTTCAAAAGGGTGCGTAAATTGGATTAATAGTCCAATGTCTTTCTTATCATCTTTTGCGACGACATCACTCGAAGGGATCATCATTTGGAAGTGAGCTAAAGCAGAGCCCGCGTTAACCGCCAACATGGCCATTGACAATAAAGCCATCTTCAGGAAGTTTGTCAATTTTAGTCCTCCTAAAAAAATTAGTTTCGTGTCGATCATGTAGCATATTTTTTAGGAAGGTAGCAAGCCAATAATGTCACTAAGTTGTAACCAGTGCCGTAGTCTGCCAAAACTCGCGAGACTTTCCAGAGGTCCATGCGATTTCGATTGCGCATTGACACTCGCTCTTCCACCCCACACCTGAAATTTCCATCTACTATTGATTGGTGGGGTCCAGAAAATTTAGAAATGTGAGTTTTACGATTCAGGATCGTGTCAATTTTTTTTGGGTCGAAATTAAAAATTTCTGTTAAAAATTTCTTGCGCCGGCATTGTCGTGGTGTTATCATTTTTTCAAACTTGTTACCTTTTTTGTAAAATGTGTGGTTTGGAAGGAATATATGGCTACAAAACGGTATGTTTCTGTTCTTGGTTTGATGGTTGTCCTCATTTTTATGTCCTTAACACCGGCATACGCGTGGGAATTTAATCTGAAAGGGACCTTCGCCTGGACGCATGAATGGTATGACCAGCAGGGGGCAAAGGGCTTTTTCGGAAATTACAACGTTGACGCGGCAAATTTGGGTACGGCCAACCTGAATTTCTGGGATGGCCAGCAGTTCGACACCGCTTTTGTCTCGGGTACAAACGCGGCATGGTCTTACTTCCAGGTGGATTTTGATCCCGTTTTTAAGATCAATAATGCGGTCAGATGGTTCGGCCACTACCGGCTAGCGCTGTGGGGTAATCCGGTGGGGTCAAGGTACATTACAGAATCCGCTCCGGGTGTCAGGGAAGGTTTCAGCGAAGGTCAGTGGACTCAATTCTGGGTGACAGCCAACATGCCGTGGGGTGTCCTTGCTGTAGGCAAAAGGCCTTGGAAATTCGGCACAGCGCTTCAGTATGACGGATCGGACGCCCTGACAACAGAGTCCATCGCATTGACTGTTCCATACGGGCCTTTTGATATCGGTATAGCCTACTATCCATTCAGGTTCGCAGGCAGTTCCATGATTCCGAACTACAATGATCCCTATGATCTGCCTAGCTATGCTGGAACGCCGGGACAATACTACAGCAGGGCTGACAGAAGTGGCGGGTTTTCCAACGACTTCCTCGTTTACCTGAATTATTCTAACGGCCCCGTATCGGCAGGTGCCCTCGGGGCTTATGGTAGCTATCATGTTGGTCCTGAAGCAAGCCTCCTTACAGCCGGAACTCCGGCTTACATAGTGCCTTTGGACACAGACCTGTTCCACGGCACGGTTTATGAGAAATACAACAACGGAAAATTTTTCCTCAATTCGGAACTGGCTTGGCTTTATTGGACGGATCGCTTCGGATCCAACCCGGTCACCAACGCGCCCTTGCCCGCGCCTACAGTCGGCGCTCCAGGTATCCTCGCTGGGCCACAGACTCGATACATCGAACAATTGCGAGCGGTTATAGAAACAGGTCTTTTATGCGGGCCAGCCAAAATCAGTTTCCTAAGTGTCTGGACACCCGGACCGGACAGACGAAATGGCGCATATATAGACAGACAGCCTGCGGCATTTGTCAGGCACCCCAATTATGACGCCCGTCTCGGCAATTACAGCCTTGTTGTCCCATACGGTTATCTATTCACTTACAACTACGGCTCAGGGCTAAACGCATACAACCTGAACCGAGATGGTTATCTCAGAGACGCCTTTGTGCTCGCTGGCAGGTTGGACTATGCGGTGGCGTCGAACCTTAACATTTACGGTAGCTTTTTCTGGGCGCAGCGAACTTCTGTTGGCTATGAGTGGGGATGTCTCAGACCACAGGTTGCCGCCACTGGTAACATAGATTTTAGCCGCGTTACGCCCGGTTCTCTTATGAGTCAGAACCCGAACACTCCGAATATAACCGAGCAAGCGTTGGGCTACGAGATTGACCTTGGTCTAAACTGGAAGTTACTCGAAGGGTGGCAGTTTAGTGTGCTCGGGGCCTATTGGGCGCCTGGTAAATGGTTCAGCTACGCGTGCGTAGACAGATCCGATCCAAACTGGAACTTAAACAATCTGGCTACAGGCGGAACTCATAATCGGTCCATAGACGCGGTCCTAGGCGGCCAGTTTAACATTACCTGTGATTTCTAGTTCATCGGGGTGTTATCGACCTTTGTCATAAATGGAGGAAGGAGGAATTCTTAATGAGAAAATATTCGCCGGTAATAGCGCTAGTGGCCATCGTCGCGGCGATGATGATATTACAAGTAGGAACTAAGGAAGTTGGCGCATCAAGCGCTACAATCAGTTCACAATCCGGCCAAATCCAAACGTTCCCAATGGACCGGCACCTTGCCAAGGGTGATGACACGGATACCGGAGACAATAAGAAAGTGGCGGCAGTGGATGAAAAATCTAATACACCAGACTTAAGGACGGTAGACTGGTCTGAAACACCGTCAGTCAAGGATAGCGATGACCATGCAGGCTCTCCTGCGACCGTTCAGGATGAAGACGAAGGTGGTGATGGAGGTGACAAGGAAGGCGGTGACGAAGAAGGTCACGGCAACGAAGCAGGCGGCAAAGAGGATGAAGCTAGTGGATTTGACCGTCTTTGGGATGTTGCGACGAATGGATAAATTTATGTAGCGTTAATGTTTCTATATTTAACACAAATGATGTGAATTAGTAGACGAGGCCACGTGCAAAACACGTGGTTTTGTCTTTTCTCCCAACATATTATGTAATTGACAGTTAAATATAGTTGTGGTTCTCTTATGAACAAGGTTCCCCCCAAAAAGAAGGCTTGGACGTGACGCAAGACTAATGGCGTCAATCGACTGAAGATGAGTTTTGACTCTTCAGAACTTCAGAACAGTCTGTAAAGAGAGACGGATCAAAGTTACTCCCCCCATGTTTCGGCTAGCCTGTGTCTGCTATTTAAAAGGAGGAACAAATTCATGAGAACATGGTCCAAGATAATGTCCTTTATGACCTGGACAATCGTCTGCTCACTCTTCATGGCGTCGGCGTGGGTCTACGCCAAATCAGCAACGAAACCTTCAAGCTATTCACCGGTGGTAATTACTGAGCCGTTCGATAGGATCATGAATCGAATGGAAGCAGCAAAACCAGAGATCATGAAACGACAGTTGGACCTCCTCAACTCCCGCTATGATCTTAAAAAAAGCCCCGCAAAGTCGATTTCAATGTCCCACGGAAAACCCATTCAAGAGGGCGTACGGGTTAAACTGCCGCAAGGTGTTACATGGGAAATGCTGTCCAACATGATTCCGGAAGAAATCCGCGAAAAGGACGTCTTTCCTGCCGGTTTTTTCCCGCTTCCTCATCCCAACCATCCCGAAGGCGGAATGGTATTTCCCAAGAATTTCATCGAGGAAATCAAGAAACAGGAAGGCAGGGATTTAACCCGTTTCGACCTGGATTTTGACATTCCCGAGCACTTCTTACCGGAATTAGCTCCTCCCATTTACTTGACCACGCGTCCCGATCTAGGGGACGTATCTCAAGGTAAAGTGGTCACGATAGAGAACTACTTTGAACTGTTCAACGGCATTCTCAACCCCAAACAGCTTGAAGGTCTGCGTCTGCTAGTGACACCTTTTCCTCAGCAGCAATTCAACCAGACGGATGACCGCCGATCAGCGCGCCCCAGTCGTGGGGTGACGTGTTTTGACTGCCACGTCAACGGTCATACCAACGGAGCTACACATCTTGTTGGAGACATTCGACCGCAGGAGTACCGCCATCGGCTTGATACTCCTAGTCTCCGGGGAGTAAATATTCAGCGGTTGTTCGGATCTCAAAGGGCCCTCAAGAGCGTGGAAGACTTTACGGAATTTGAGCAGCGTGCCGCCTATTTTGATGGAGATCCCGTTATAGCGACGAAAAAGGGCGTGAATATTCTGGAACGTGGCAGCCAGGTTCACTTTATGGCGGAATTCCAAGAAATATTGGATTTTCCACCAGCTCCAAAACTGGACATCTATGGAAAACTTGATCCTAAAAAGGCATCTGAATCAGAATTACGGGGACAAGAGCTATTTTTCGGAAAAGCCAAATGCGCCATTTGTCATCCAGCGCCCTATTACACGGACAATCTAATGCACAATCTAAAAACGGAGCGCTTTTACAAACCCCTCATGATCAACGGGAGAATGGCTTCTGCGGATGGTCCCATAAAGACTTTTAATCTCAGGGGCATCAAGGAATCACCACCCTATCTACATGACGGGCGCTTACTCACTTTAGAGGACACTGTGGAATTTTTTAACATGATTCAGCAACTCAAGCTGACGCCCCAAGAGAAGGCAGATTTGGTGCAGTTCATGCGTGCCCTCTAGCCACCGTAATGGAAACATGGGGGGGATATACGTAGACAAACGCTTCGTAATTTGACTTGCTGGAAGGAAGTCAATGGGCTTGGAGAACCGAATATGAACTGTGTAAAAATTTTTCAGACGCTTAAAAAGCGTCAGAGAGGAGTTTTGTGAATGAGTGAAGCGACCGAATCCTGCGTGAAATCAGCTAAGGGCCCGATTTCTCTTGTGCCTTCAGGCGAATTTAACCACGAACCTGGACATAAAACAATTGAGGAGCCAAAAATGATTGCTAGAGTTGGAAAGCCTGCCCCTGATTTTGAAGCTAACGCCTATCAGGCGGGATTGTTTAAAAATGTCAAGTTGTCGGACTTCAAAGGTAGCTGGGTGGTTCTATGCTTCTATCCTGGTGATTTTACGTTTGTATGACCCACTGAAATTGCGACAGTTGCCGCAAAACACGATGAAATAGCCAAATTAGGTGTAACGGTTCTCGCTCTAAGTACAGATAGTCGATTTTCCCACAAAATTTGGGATGAAGAAGAATTGTCTAAAATGGTTCCAAAGGGGCTTCCTTTTGCTCTGGTGTCTGACGCTGGAGGCAAAATCGGTGAGGTGTATGGCGTTTACGATGAGGAAGCCGGAGTGGACATTCGTGGCAGATTCTTGATTGACCCGGATGGAACCATCCAGGCAATGGAAGTCATGACTCCACCGGTAGGACGAAATTTCGCTGAGTTGGTGAGACAGATAATGGCTTTTCAACATGTTAGAGCTACCAATGAGGCCACTCCAGCCGGTTGGCTGCCCGGTGATCCGACCCTAAAGCCCAGCCCTGAATTGGTAGGCAAAGTATGGAAAGAATGGAAAGTCAAGGAATGACTAACGGGCCACTTGGAAAACTAATTTCTTGACGGTTTGAGCATATTGAAAAAATGAGCTTCACGGCAGGCCGTGGTGTTTCTGGAGAAAATACCCTTTGTCAAAGGCTGTGTCGTGAAGCTTGGAAAGATAAAATCATGGTTGATGAAAACTCTA
>CAWCTI010000050.1:0-28523 GCA_963798475.1 uncultured delta proteobacterium | reverse complement strand
TCATGGGCGCTTTAGGGGCAGCGTTATACGCTCTTCAGGAAGACCCCCACAATACGGATTAGGTTTTCACCATCGCATTTCTCGAACAAAGATCCGAACTACATTTAGCCAATGAGTAATAGGCCAGTTGCCCAGGGAGATCTGACACAAAAATCTTTTTCGCTGTAATGGCAGGATCATAATCCAACAGAAGGCGCCACGTAATAGAGCGAGTATCGCTATCATATATAACGTAGCACGGAAAGTGGCTATAATCTCTTGGCTGGCCAATGCTCCCCGGATTGATGATTAGTCTTGATTTACCATCCTCTTGATAAATCATTCCGTCTGAAAAACTGACCGTCGGCAAAACCTTATCGCCGTTTATATCCAGCAGCATTGGTTGATGCGTATGCCGACGCAAGTCATTCTTTGTGTAGACGAATTGAAGCATAACTCAATTGCCAGACGATCTCCCGGCCTGACATAGTCCCATTGCTCAGGAGAATGAGCTGAAGCGTGAAAAAAACAGAACGAATCGTATTCAGCGGTAATGGGCAATCTGCTTATGTAATGGAAATTAGCTTTCGTAAGCTGACGGCTTGTCCATTCTATAGCTTTGAACGCCACTGGGTTCATGCTGCGCTGGGCCATGGCCATATTCAATAAGGCCCATTCATGGTTCCCCATCAAAACAACAATATTGTTAACAGACCTTATTAGTTCCAAGCACTCGTTCGGATTAGGACCATAACCAACAGAGTCTCCAAGACAAAACAAACGATCTACGCTATCGTTTCTTAACGCTTCCAGAAAGATCTCCAGCGCTTCAAGGTTTCCGTGCACATCGCTAAAGATGGCCAGTCGCATCGTAGTTCGAAATCACCCTGTCTTGTTGATCAAATCTATTGTACTCAGTATCCGGGATTCAAAAGCGTCAACCAGCGCATAATCCAATCCGGCTCCACACAACATGGCCAGGCTCGTCAAATCAATGTCCAGGGGCTGATGTCTTTTTGAACCGCTACGCAAGTTGGAAAGCCCAACCATCGTTCTTACAGGCTGGTCAAAGACAGCGCCGGTGGATAGAAGCCGTATAGTCTTCACGGCCTCCCCAATTCGACTCCAGGAATCATCCCAGCTCAGATTCGGCAAGACCGGATCAAAGATCAGTCTCTCCAAAGAAAGACCCAAGGAGGCGCAATGATCATTAATCTCAAGAGCAAGGGAGATTTTCTCCTCCACACTGGGCGGACTAAATGAAGATTCGTCCATCAATAGAATCACCAGGTCGCATTCGTGGTCTACTGCCAAAGGTAAAATTCCGTCGAGTTTTGCCTTTTCCAATGAAATAGAATTTATGATTGGTTTCTCCTTGCAAACCAATAGACCTATCTCGATCAATCTAGGGCTCGGGCTATCAAGAATAAGTTGCGCTGTCGTCGCTTCCTGAACAGTCTCAACCAGGAAACGCATGCGATCTTCAGAGCGCTTTGGAAGATATCCCGGGTTAATGTCTATCATTTTGGCCCCGGATTTTTGGATACGGGTCACCATGTCAACAATCGGCCTGGGATCAAGATTCTTCATAGCCTCGCTGACTACCGGATTCAAACCATGCAGATTGTCCGCAGCAAAAATCATTAAATTTTTCGACCCCAGCTTGTCGTTTACCTCAACATAAAATGTTTTAACCCCGAGGTCTTCCAAACATGACCTCAATCTGGACTCTGATTACCTTTAAGACTTTCCAGAACTCTGGAATAATGCCGTTCAACTTTACGAGAAGCTGATTCCAGTTGATCTGTCCGCGATTGTCTCGCTCTTGTCTCTTCAATATGGTCCAAGTTCGCCATGGCAATGTGGAATGCAGCTTTTGCAGAAGCCCGCGTCAGCTCCAAAGCCACAAAAAGATCTGGAATCAGCCATTGGCGACACGAACGACCGATGTCGAAAACCAATTGCAGCGAATCAACAGCGCCCAAGATCATGCGATAAGGAGATTCGATGGCCTCTGTAACCATTTCGTAATTCTCAGGCCATCGCAGGCCGTCCTTGATGGAAGCAGTAAGACTCGCATAAGCAAGAACATCGTTTTCTGCGAGAGACTTAAGAAAATCTGACTTCAGCCGAACCTGTCTTAACAGATTGTCAAGGTTCTTATGGTCATCCCTCCTCTTCTTGGCTCTGAGGATCTCAAGGACACAAATTTTCTCTACCAAGGCCAATGCGACCAATCCTGCGTAAGCAGCCGCAGAACCTCCACCCGGGTCCGGTTTTGGTTCTCTTAACTCACTCAGAAATGTGGTTTCATCAAATAACATAATTGCGCCTGGACTATCGACACAAGACGCCGTTATTATTTAAGAGTCTCATGGCGTCTGATCGCTTCAAATTTTTCTACGGTCGCCACGGCTTGCTTGAATATAGGAGTATCCACCATGCGCCCGTCAAGACTCGTGGACGCTCTACCCCGCTGAACGGCTTCTTCAAAAACCTTAATTGTCTTTCGGGCTGTGGCTACTGATTCTTCAGTCGGAGAAAATACCCTGTTCAAGATCGAGACCTGATCTGGATGAACGCATATTGATCCTTCTGATCCCAGATCGCGCGCCCTTATCGCAGAATTTTCAAACATGTCGAGGTCACGGAATTCCGCTACACTTCCGAGCACACCAAGTGGGATAATCCCATAAGCTTTCGCAGTTATTACCAATTGCGTTATCGGAACGAAAAGAGATGACGCGTCTTTTGTGAGTTTAACTCCCAGGGCGGCGAGGTAATCATCAACTCCGATACTTATGGATTCGATTCTTTCAGTTGATGAGACTATCTTTTCAAGACGCAACAAGCCTAAAGGGCTTTCTACATGTATTGAGAATTTTACCTTGCCTGGGACCAATCCCTTAGATGCTTCAATTTCACATGTAAAATTGTCGAGCTTGACAAGTTGATCGGGAGACTCAACTTTGGGGATAAACAGAGCGTCCAGCCTTTTGCAAACTGCGCTTTCTATGTCCGCTTCGATGAAATCCGGATCGTTATTTATACGAACCATTAGTTGCGTCGACCCTAGGCCCGCGACGGAAATGGCGTCAGCGAGATTATCCCGTGACCGTTTCTTTTGATCAATAGGTACCGAATCTTCCAGATCAAGTACGATTGCGTCCGCTCTACGAAGGCTCGCCTTTTCGACAAACCGTGGCACATTCACAGGCACTACAAGCACAGAACGTAATATTTTCGTGTTCATACAGAAATCTCCGTAACTTTAACAGCTTAAAAATTAGCGCCATTTTCAGTATGTGACGTTAGGATAATGCACGAAAACCCACAAAATTTAAAGTTCTCGTTTGATGTGGGAGTCTGCATTGTTGGTTTTCAGCAGATTGTTTTGACTATGGAACATTTTTCAGATAAAATTCGAAGTTCCGCTACAAATCTTATGAAGATTTCTATATGACGAGACATAATGCAATTCTTACTTGTTTCCTAGTCACCGTGATTTCCATGGGGTGCAGCCCCTTGAATTACGTTCGAGGAGGAATTTACAGGAGCCTCAACGAGGACCTCACTATTGTAAGTCTCACAGAGAACCCGGCCAAGTATCTGAACAAAGAGATAGTTATGTCAGTGCGTTATTACAAAAAGAGTGATCTGCCCTGCCCTCTCGGAGACGATTATGTGAATTTTATCATAGCAGACAGAGTGAGCTACATCACTCTCAACAAGGTTTGGATAAAAAAGGACAAGGCTCAAATCCTTGACTCTTTGAAAGAAATGGAGACCATCGTCATGAAGGCCAGAGTATTCAAAGTGGACAAGGAGAAGGACCCCAATCTTGAGGTATTGGAAATAGTAAAAGAATGAACGTCGTGAATCGATCGAATCTATAGCATGCAAAATCTCACGAACATTTCTTGGGAAATAAATATAAGACCAACCATTAGGAGATAAATTTGAGCAGGATTTTAGTTACCAGCGCCCTCCCTTACGCAAACGGAGACATTCATATAGGGCACCTGGTTGAGTATATTCAGACCGACATTTTTGTGCGTTTTTTAAGACTTATTGGTGAGGATGTCCTTTACGTATGCGCATCTGACGCTCACGGGGCCCCGATTGAGATAAACGCCGCCAAGAAGGGAATGACTCCTCAAAAGCTGGTTGAGGAATTTCATCAAAAACATTTGAATGATTTTTCGAGATTCGAAGTTAGTTTCGATGAATTCTATTGTACCGACACTCCTGAAAATCAAAAACATTCTGAAATAATTTACCTTAAGGCAAAAGAGAACAGCCACATAGCGTCTCGCGAAATTGAGCAGTTTTATTGTGAACGGTGTGGTCGTTTTTTGCCGGATAGATACATTAAGGGCACATGTCCGAAGTGCGCTGCGCAAGATCAATATGGCGATGTCTGCGAATCCTGCGGGGCCACCTACCGTCCCACCGAGCTTAGTGACGCCCATTGCGCAATTTGCGGCGCAAAACCCCAATTACGAACGTCTTTGCATCTATTTTTCAAACTGGTGGATTTTAGCGATTTCCTTTTAGAATGGACTTCAACACCAGGTCGTTTGCAAGATGAAGTTCGCGGCTTTGTCCGAACATGGATTGATCAGGGGCTCCGGGATTGGGATATCTCCCGTGATGGCCCATACTTTGGTTTCAAAATCCCCGGAGAGGAAAATAAATTCTTCTACGTGTGGCTTGACGCGCCAATCGGTTACATTGCCGCTACAGAACATTACTGTTCCGGTAGAGAAGGTATCTCAGTTGAAGATTACTGGATCGACCCAAAATCAGAAATTGAGATTCACCATTTTATCGGTAAGGACATCGCTTACTTCCATACACTCTTTTGGCCTGCGATGCTAAAGGCGGCTGATTATAGAACTCCCACAGCCGTGCATGTACACGGGTTTCTTACGGTGGACTCACGTAAGATGTCCAAGAGCCGAGGCACCTTCATAACGGCACGACAATTTGCCGATCAGGTTAACCCCTGGTTCTTAAGATATTTTTACGCATCCAAACTTGGCTCAACTATCGATGATATAGATTTGAATCTGGAAGAGTTCGTGAATCGAACCAACGCTGAACTGGTCAATAACATCACCAACCTGATCAGTCGGTCCGCCAGCTTTCTTAACAAGAGACTGGATTCCAGGCTCGGTATTGTTCCCAAGACCTGTGAGGAACTTAAAAAACAGGTCACTAGTCATGTGGAACAATGTTATCATGACTACAAGTTATTGAAATACTCAAATGTTATCAGGAATATCCTGGCTATTTCGGATATCGCCAACAACTATGTTCAGCAGGCCGAACCTTGGTCCGCAATCAAGACTGACCCTGAAAAGGCCCGTGACGATCTGACATTTGCCATAAATTGCTCAAAAATATTGTCAATACTCTTAAAACCGGTATTACCTTCATACAGCGTCAAGGTCGAACAAATGCTCGGTCTGGGAGACCTAAAATGGACAGACGCCAAATTTGATCTCGAACTTCGCTCAATCAACGTTTTCGAAAAACTTGTGGACAGACTTGAACCCAACACGATGCAACACGTTATAGAAAAAGCCAAAGATGATCTTGCCCCACAAATTTCAAAAACCATTGCGCCCGAATTCAAAGAAGAAATATCGATTGAAGACTTTACTAAAATCGATTTACGAGTTGGAAAAATTTTGTCCGCCTCACACATTGAGGGGTCAGATAAGCTTGTCAAACTTCGAGTTGACGTCGGCAGAGAAATCCGTAATGTCTTTGCCGGTATCAAATCATCATATTCTCCAGAAGAGCTTGTTGGTAAGACGGTATCAGTCGTATGCAATCTTGCCCCGCGAAAAATGCGGTTCGGTGTAAGCGAAGCGATGGTCATGGCGGCTAGTAATCCTGATGGAAAGATTATTTTGTGTGAGTTAGACTCGGACGCAGTCCCAGGCTCTATTATCAAATAGGAAAATCATAGGAGGAAGATGAAAATGCCGGTTAAAATTGTCTTGAACGAAGACGAGATCCCGCGTGAGTGGTACAATATCGCGGCGGACATGCCAACTCCGATGCAACCCCCCCTTCATCCTGGCACACATAAACCTGTAGGCCCGGAAGATCTTGCTCCTGTTTTCCCGATGAACCTCATTGAACAGGAAGTTAGCACTGAAAGATGGATAAAAATCCCTGATGAGGTGTTAGATAAACTTCTGCTCTGGCGCCCTACCCCATTATACAGGGCCAAGAATCTTGAGAAATTTCTCAATTGCCCTGTAAAAATCTATTATAAGAACGAAGGCGTAAGCCCTGCTGGAAGTCATAAACCCAATACTGCCATTCCTCAAGCATACTATAACAAAGTTTTCGGTGTAAAAAGGATTGCCACTGAAACAGGAGCCGGTCAATGGGGCAGCGCCTTGAGCTTTGCCTGTTCACAGTTTGGGCTAGAAGCCAAAGTTTACATGGTCAGAATAAGTTACGAACAAAAACCTTATAGGCGTCTCATGATGAACACTTGGGGAGGCACATGCGTACCAAGCCCGAGCACGGAAACAGAGGCGGGGCGAAAAGTCTTGGCAATGGACCCGAATTCACCGGGCAGCCTCGGTATAGCCATTAGTGAAGCCGTAGAGGACGCTGTTACAAGTGAAGCTCATGGCCGTCCATTGACTCGCTATTCGTTAGGCAGTGTGCTTAATCACGTTTTGCTCCATCAAACCATCATAGGTCTGGAAGCTCAAAAACAGATGGCGCTAATGGGTGATTACCCTGATATAGTTATTGGTTGCGCTGGTGGTGGCAGTAATTTCGCGGGAATATCCTTCCCGTTTGTGCGGGATAAAATTGCCGGGAAGCAGGTTCAGATTATCGCTGTTGAGCCGATGTCCTGTCCAACAATGACCAGAGGACCGTTCCTGTACGATTTCGGTGACACGATGCAAATGACACCGTTGCTGCCAATGCACACACTGGGGCACGCATTTATTCCGGCGCCTGTTCACGCCGGAGGCCTTCGTTACCATGGGATGGCCCCTCTAGTCAGTCAGTTGATCCTGGATGGTCTAGTTGAACCTCGAGCCGTCTATCAACTCGACACTTTCAAAGCGGGTGTCACATGGGCCAGAACTGAAGGTTTCATAAGCGCTCCTGAAACAAATCACGCTTTGGCGGCGGTTTTTCAAGAGGCTAAGAAGGCTAAGGAAGAAGGCAAAGAAAAGGTGATTTTGGTCAACTGGAGTGGTCATGGTCTTGTAGACCTCGCAGCATATGACGCCTACTTCCAGGGAAAACTGGTTGACTACGAAATGCCTCAAGAGGAAATAGAAATCGCTCTAAAAGCGCTAGAGGGATTCCCTAGACCTAACTTGTAATTCTAATTGAGACGGGACGCTTGACCTATTCCAGCGTCCCGTTATTTCCTCTTGTATATCCGAGAGCCAAGTAGAAATATTCAGCATGGACGATATCAGTAATCCGTTTGAAGAACAGGAAATGCGATGCCCGAAACTGGGAGGGCCAGTAACTTTTTCTTATTGTTGCGTTGAGGCCATTAATCTCCCATGCTCAAGAGCAATAAGATGCTGGTGTGACCGTTTCGGGGCTGAATTCTTTTTCCGGCGTAAGCTGGGGGATGAGGAATTCCGACTCGCGTTCGAAAAGCCTCAGCCAACTCGACTGGAAAACATTCTGGAATTGATTGAACGGGCCAAGAAAATAAATTCGGATGACCCCAAAGATTCTGACTAGTCGCCAAGACCGTCTATCAGGAGCCATCCGGGGCACAGGGACGCGAATATCGGGACTTTCGATGAGAGCCAGGTCTTTTGGTCCATGACCTTGTGGCTGTTGATCATTAATCCCTTTTGGCTTCAACAGTACTTTGTTCAGAGGTTGATTATATGACGACGGATTTGAATCTGGACCTTATTTGTAAAAAGATGCGCGCCCGAAACATTTCCGATTTCTACATCCAGAACTTTTTGGAACAGGTCCGAAAGATCGCTGAATCATCCAGTGGTTCAGTAGACCTGAGGACGGTCCAAACACCCCAATCAGACCTTCTTCTAGAACCACCAAGTGATCCCGATGAGTTTCATAGGCTGACACTTGAGGGCTTGAGGCTATTAAAGAATGTTGCCGTCATCAAGCTCAACGGCGGTAGAAGCACTACCATGGGTGGAAACGTTCCAAAGTGCATCCTCACAGCTAAAGACGGGTATTCGTACCTTGAAATCATCTGCCGTCAGATTGAATGTTTCAGACGTTCAAACAAATGTTGTGCGCCACTGGCCTTAATGAACAGTTTCTTCACCAATGGCCCTACTCTGGACTTGCTCTCACAAATCGGGTTCGAAGCTATCACTTTTGTTCAGAACCGTGTACCAAGGCTACTGACCGACAATCTTGCTCCTCTTGATTTGGGTAACCACGAAGATTGGGCCCCACCCGGACACGGGGACGTATTCGAGAGTCTTGTAGACAGCGGGGTGATGAAGACCTTTCTTGACTCTGGTATCAAGTGGGCGTTCATTTCAAATTTGGACAATTTGGCCGCTACCGTCGCTCCATGGATTCTCGGCCTTGTGGCAAAAGAGAAAATTCAGTTTCTCCTTGAAGTCACACCACGAACGCAAGAGGACTGTAAAGGCGGCACGCTGGTTCTTCGTAACGGGACGCTAGAACTGATTGAAATCGCTCAAGTCTCCGAACAGGACAAACCGCTGTTCATGGATATTCAAAACTTCAAAGTCTTCAATACCAACAATGTTTGGGTTGACATTGAGACTACCAATAAATTATTGGATTCAAGACGTTTTGACCTTCCGATTATCCAGAACAGAAAAGTGATAAACGGTCATTCCGTTGTTCAGTTAGAAACTGCCATGGGCGCGGCAATTGGCAGTTTTAAAGATTCGAGGGGTCTTGTAGTGGGACGGGACAGATTTTTTCCCACCAAGAGGCTGGAAGATCTTTTTGTTTTGCAGTCCGACGCTTGCGTGCTAGATTCATCATTTAATGTTTGCAGAAACCCTGAGAGACCCTTAGAATTATCATTTAGGCCACTTGTGGGGTTTCAGCGGAGTTTTCTGGACTCGCCTCTCGCATTTTCTAAAAGATTTGAAGCCCCTGAAACCGTGTCGCTAGTAAGAGCCGAGTCCCTCACAGTTACCGGAGATGTCTATTTCGAACGGGACGTGCGTATAGAAGGAACGGTATCCATTGCGCCGGAAGAAGGTGTCCACTATAGAATTCCTGCCGGGTCCATTCTCAAAAATGGGGTGTATCCCTGAAAATAGATTTCAAAAGCATTTACGTTATCAGTTATTTTTTAATCAGGATGGCGCTCTGACAGGAAAAATCTAACATATGATTCTTGTTGTTTAGCTGGAGGGAGCCCAAAATGAATCTTTATTCAGTCATCATGGCAGGGGGTAGTGGCGTTCGTTTCTGGCCTCAGAGCCGCCGGCACAGACCCAAACAGCTCCTGAACATTGTTGGTGAGAAGACCATGATTCGAGCCACTGTAGACAGGATAGTTCCTGTCACTCCTTTTGAAAGGATAATGGTCGTTACCGGGGTTCGCCATTCGGAGACCATTCTAAAGCAAATACCCGAGATACCGGTCAGCTCCATTGTAGCCGAACCTGTCAGCAGGAACACTGCTCCCTGTGTCGCCCTTGCCGCCTATAAGCTGGCCAAACACGATCCTGAAGCTATCATGGCAGTCCTGCCGGCGGATCATTTGATAACCAAGGAGGATGAATTCAGGTCCGTGCTGGAAGCTTCTACGAAACTAGCAGCCGACAGGGAAGACATTCTCGCTTTCGGTATCGTTCCGGATCGGCCCGAAACCGGATACGGTTACATACATGTGGGTGCCAAGGTCACTGAATTTAATGGACTAAAGGCTCATCGGGTTGAACGTTTTGTTGAAAAACCTGACCTTAAAACCGCCCAATCGTATCTAAAGCTTGGAAACTACCTATGGAACAGCGGAATGTTCATATGGAAAGTTTCAATTATCATCAAAGCCATTGAGCGCTATCTTCCCGTTGTCGCCAAGATCATGGAGAAATTGTATCCGGTCCTGAACACACCGGATGAAGCTAAAGCCCTCGAACAAGTGTACGAGGCGCTTCCGGACATTTCTATCGATTATGGAGTCATGGAACGGGCCGATAATGTGTTGGTTATACCAATAGATGTGGGTTGGAACGACGTCGGAAGCTGGACATCCCTCCAGGACGTTTGGAACACTGATGAAGAAGGGAATGCGGTAAAGGGCAAAATACTCAGTCTCAACGCTAAGGGATGCGTAGTTTCTTCTCCACAGAAATTGACTGCTCTTGTCGGAGTAGAGGATATCATTGTGGTAGATACCCCGGACGCCATACTGGTCTGCAGAAAGGACCGGGCCCAGGATATAAAAAAACTTCAAGAATTGCTTAAGGAGCATGGGTACCAAGGTTTATTGTAATTCCCTCTGGCCTTGCAAATGATATTTTATGATTCTTTTGAACTCTGACTCTGTTTTGTTTTCAAGTACAGTTGGTCTTCGTGATGGAATTGACAACCTCTCGAAATTTGCTCCCAATTAGAAGGAGGGACCATGAGTGATAGAGCCTCAACAATTAGAAACAGCTTTAAGGCCTATGATATAAGGGGACGCATACCCGATGAGCTTAATGAAGAAATCGCGTTCAAGATAGGACGAGCCTACGCTACACTTCTTAAACCTAAAAAGGTCTGTATTGGCAGGGATGTCAGAATCTCAAGTCTATCTCTTGTAACTGCGCTTGCAGAAGGAATCAATTCTCATGGTTGTGACGTTATGGATATCGGCCTCTGTCCCACGGAGATGGTCTATTTCGCCACATCCTACATGA
The DNA here is from genome assembly GCA_963798475.1 of uncultured delta proteobacterium. Taxonomy (GTDB): domain Bacteria; phylum Desulfobacterota; class Desulfomonilia; order Desulfomonilales; family Desulfomonilaceae; genus CAJBEZ01. The sequence continues at coordinate 17,655 of CAWCTI010000050.1, read as the reverse complement.
AACTTGATGGTGGAATAATGGTCACTGCGAGTCATAATCCCATGGATTACAATGGGATGAAACTCATACGTGAAGAATCCAAACCTATAAGCGGGGATTCTGGGATTCAGGACATCGCCGACATGGTCATTAACGACCAGTTTGACCATCAATCCTCCAAAAAGGGAAAGTTCGAGAGGCTTGACGTAAAAGAAGCCTACATAGACCATTTGTTGACTTATGTGGATACATCTAGAATATCCCCACTAAAGGTAGTCGCGAACTGTGGCAATGGATGTGCAGGGCCCATATTGGAAATGCTGAAATCAAGGCTCCCTCTGGACTTTGTAATGGTTTTTCCCGAACCGGATGGACAGTTTCCAAACGGAATTCCTAACCCTATTCTCCCTGAAAACCGTAGCGTTACCATAGAAAAGGTTTTGAGCAACAAAGCCGACATTGGGATCGGTTGGGATGGAGACGCTGATAGATGCTTCTTTTTTGATGAAACAGGCGAGTTTCTCGAAGGATATTATATTGTAGGGTTTCTGGCCCAGGAATTCCTGAAGGTGAATCCAGGCGCAAAGATCGTTCACGATCCGAGACTCATTTGGAATACAGTGGAACTGGTTGAAGAAAGCGGCGGTGTAGCCGTCATGAGCAAGGCTGGACACGCCTTCATCAAGGAAAGAATGCGTCAGGAAGACGCTGTTTATGGCGGTGAAATGTCCGCTCATCATTATTTCAGGAATTTTGCCTATTGTGATAGCGGTATGATCCCTTGGCTTGTTCTTGTTCAGGCCGTGAGTTCCGCCGGTCGCCCATTGTCTGAACTGGTGAAATCAAGGATGGAGAAGTACCCGGTAAGTGGAGAGATAAATCGAACAGTGACCGACCCGCATGCGGTAATCGCACAAATTGAAAAGTTTTATAAAAGTCCCGGGATTGCTACTGATTACATAGATGGCCTCAGTATGGAATTCCCCCAGTGGCGCTTCAATATACGCCCTTCAAACACTGAGCCTGTAATACGGCTCAACGTCGAGACAAGAAGCGACAAGGCCCTCCTGGAAAAGAAAACCGACGAGTTGTTGAGCCTTATAGACCGCTTTAAGTAGATTGTAAATTCTTTTAAAGGGAGACGGCAATATGTGTCTCTCTTTTTTATTGGCGCCTAAAGAAAGAATGTTATTGTCGACTTAATTAAGACGCCTTTTGCGTATTTATATACATGGAGGAGAAGCGCACGTGGAACTTAGTGAAATCGTCATTACACAGGCCATCGTCGATCGCTTTTGGGCAAAATTCAAAGAAAATATTGAAATGGATGTGGCTATAGTTTGAGGAGGCCCCGCTGGTTTGGTAGCCGGTTACTTTTTGGCAAAGGCCGGCAAAAGGGTGTCTATGTTCGAGAGAAAATTGAGCGTTGGCGGCGGAATGTGGGGTGGAGGAATGATGTTCAACGAAATCGTTGTTCAGGAAAGCGCAGTGCATGTGCTCAAAGAATTTGGCGTCCGTCATCGCCTCTATCAGGAAGATTACTATACTGCGGATTCGGTTGAAACAGCGTCTTCTTTGATCGCCCAGTCCACAAAGGCGGGTTTGACCATATTCAACTGCATGGCTGTAGAAGATGTCATGATAAGGGCAGACAGACTTACCGGCCTGGTACTCAACTGGTCTCCGGTGGAAATGGCCGGGCTCCATGTAGATCCTCTTGCCGTCGGAGCAAAATTTGTGATTGACGCAACCGGACATGCTACTGAAGTCGTCAAGGTAGTAACCAGGAAAGTTCCAGGAAAACTTCTGACTCCAAGCGGCGAGATCGAAGGCGAGAAATCAATGTGGGCAGACAAGGCGGAAACTCTTACCCTTGAGAACACATGTGAAGTATCCCCTGGATTATTCGTCGCAGGTATGTCCGCCAATGCGACATTCGGCGGCCCGCGCATGGGCCCCATCTTTGAAGGAATGTTGCTGTCCGGCGAAAAAGTAGCCAAGGAATTGCTCAAGAAAATGGCCTGATTAATTTCCTCAACTTGCTTGAAATTGCCGGACTTGAACCGGTGTCAACGAACCTCAAGAAGCCTGACATGGATGGGCTGACTTTGCTCAATAGGACCTAGAAATTTGAAGACGATTCGGACATCATGAGAACAGGTTAGAATAATGTCGCAGGGACTACAACATCAGCCTAACCACATTATTGGCCTTCAACATATCAACACTATTTGATTTTCGTCCCAAATCTAATTTTAATTGATAACGCCGTTGACTTATGGACCCAACTTGGATAATTTGCCTAATTAAAGGCGCTCATAGAGCTTAATAGGGAAGTCGGTTAAAGGCCGACGCGGTCCCGCCGCTGTATCCGGGGACGAAAGCCCGCAGATTGCCACTTTCTCGATGAACGAGAGGGGAAGGCGTGGGCGAATAGATGGATCCGGAAGCCAGAAGACCTGCCTATGCATATGGTCCCGCGAACGACGGGCGAAACTTGGGGAAAAGAAAACTGGGCGCATTCCCGAGTCCTTACATGGCTCGGGTTTTTTGTTTTTTGACTCACCCTTGATAAATCGATCCCAACCAATGGCAAAAGCTATGAATAAGACATTTAACCATAGCTCGCCAGAACTGCATCAATTTAATTTCTAGCATTGTTCATGTTCGTCTATCATAAAGTCATGCTTCAAATCTTAACCGGCGCGTTTATCCACCAATTGTAGTGAGCAAAGCGCCAAGGCCCTTCCCCGAATTTCGAAAGCAAAATGACCGCTTCATCAACAATTTCGAGGGCAAACATCGACTGCTTCACCTGAACCTCAGCAATTTCGGAAAGGCTAGGGTCCTTAACTGCGATTGTTAGAGTGTGGCCTCCGAACGAATAGTTATAGTGGACCCCCTCCTCGAAACTCGTTACCCCGGGGTGCAGAAAATCACCAACTTTAAGCCGTATCATTGTATGTCTCCCTTCGTCTGGCTAATTGTCTAGCTCGGGAACAGTAGCGCTATCTTATGCTGTATCGTGCTACCTTGTTGCAGCACATTTTACATCGTTCACAATTGAAATAATTTGCTGGCCAGTTCATCCCGCTATAGTCTCAGATCATTTCGGGCCGGACCTTTAGGATGAATTCGACAACAAAAACCGTTATTAAGCCTTCCGCAATCATAATGGGGACGTGGGCCATGATCACCACCCCGGCTCCAACCCAAAATGACTGACCAAGGCCGAGCAACAAAGTTAAAGCAACTAGTAGGGATGTAAGGAGAATAGCTCCTGCGCCGGCAATAAACTCTGCTATGACCCGCACAACGGAGCGGGGACTTTTTACGAAATGTCGGCATAGATAACCCAGCGCAACAGCGGGGAATGCGGCGTTGAACGTGTTCACCCCTAGGGTTGTGAGCCCACCAAATTCAAAGAGAACAGCTTGTAATACCAGAGCTATAAAAATAGCGGGGAAAGCGAGCCATCCTAGCAGCAGGCCACTAACCCCACTCAGTATCAAATGCGCCGATGAAACACCGACTGGGACGTGTATGAGAGACGCTACGAAAAACACGGAAGATAAGACGGCCACTTCCGGTAATTTTTCGTAATCCAGTTTTCGTAAGCTTATCACGAGCGCCGCGATGGTTAAAACCGCTCCTTCGCCAAGAACCGGAGCCGACAAAACCCCTTCTGAAATGTGCATGGCATAAACGGGTCCCGCAGCGATCCCCAAAATGGCTGTCACCAGTAGAACGATAACGGATCGTGGCCATCGTGGCGAAAAGATCATGATCGTTTTCTCCTTTTCAATATAAACCTGCTGGCGTTCAATGAATCAAACGTCATTTAATTCTAAACCGGTCGGCTTTTTTACGGTGTAGGTCTTAGCAACGCGAGGACTATGAACTCAGCAGGTAAGTCACGAGACAAAAACAAGGGGAACAGGGCATAAAAAATCCCCGGAAAATGAGTTTCCGGGGATGCCGTTTTTATCCCAGTCGCCAAGCTCTCTATCCGCGGAGAGCCGACATCTCTAATCATGGCAGGTCTTCTGGCTTCCGGTTCATCCTAGTCGCCGCCCTTCCCATCCACAAAGGACAGTGGTTATACGGCTTTCGTCCCCGGTTACAGCGGCGGGTCCGCAACGGAATTGCACCGTTTTCCCTTAAATCCCTAAAAGGGTCAATCCATGACTATGTATTGCACAACTAGCAGACAATAATCATTCTGTCAATTTCACAGAGTTTCCTTTCTATATTTTTCAATGGCCATGATCGTGCGGTCCATGATCATCGCTATGATCATGATCATGTTCTAATTCTTCACCCTCGTGCTCATGCTCATGAGCGTGTTTGTGCATGTGTTCGTGTTCATGAGTAGTTTCTTCATGGTCGTGTTCGTGGGCATGCTCATGTTCATGCTCATGTTCGTGTTTTTCTGCCATTTGAGTCTCCTTTATGAAGTAATGTTGGAGTCACCGAAATCCGTGAGTCTTTTGAAAACGAATTATATTTCGAGGCTGCTCCAATCTGCGGCCTGTATCTCTCCATCTTTCATCTGAAGCAACTTGTCCACAGTCATTTTAATGAAATCCCGGTCGTGCGAAATGATCATGTAGCCAAGATTGGATTCCTTTAGAATCTCTACAAGACGTTGAGTAGTCTTCTCATCGAGTCCGCTTGTTGGTTCATCGAGTATTAGAAAGTCTGGTTTCATGGCAAGGACCGTCGCCAGGGACACAAGTCTTTTTTCGCCACCGGAGAGCTTATAGGTGATGCGTTCCTCAAAACCTGACAGTTTGAGCGATTCCAGCGTCGTAGCCACAGTTTTTTTAGCCTCTTCAGGGCTCTGGCCCATATTCAGAGGGCCGAACGCCACATCTTCGATTACGGTCGGACAAAAAAGCTGGTCATCCGAATCCTGAAAGAGAAATCCGATCTTGCCTCGGATCTCGGCAAAATCTGATTCTTTGGTCCGTTTTTTGCCATAAATCTCAACATCTCCTGACTCAGGCGTCAACAATCCCATTATGATGTGGCACAAAGTGGTCTTTCCACACCCGTTAGGGCCAAGAAGACCCACGCGATCTCTCCGTTCGATAGTCAGATTCAATCCGTCAAAGATGCGCTGGGGGCCGTATCCAAAATGAATATTTCTTAAATGAATCATTTCGCCACCAGCAGAAGGATGGAAAAGACGAGGCTGGAACCGGCCAGAGCGTAATCACAGCGCTTCATTTCATAGTGGTGCAGAATATAAAATTTTCCCTTAAAGCCCCTACATCTCATAGCGTTAAGTATACGTTTGGATCGATCAAAGCTCCTGATCAACAGCATCCCCACAAGATAGGAATATGCCCGATACGTATGCATGTTTGTTTTTGGCTTGAAGCCTCGCATCTTCATCGCATTGATCAGTCGATGGTATTCGTCGTGGACCACATGTATGTACCTGAAACAGAAAAAGAAAAGATGCACTAGCTTGTCAGGGACATATAGATGACTCAACGCATGTACCAAGGAGAAAATCTGAGAAGTTCCCAGTAAAGCCACCGCCATTAAAATAATTGAATTGGACTTCAGCGTTATGAGAACCGCCTGGAACACGCCCTCTCGCTGTATGGACAAAGGCCCAATGGAGTAAATAGTTTCTCCGGGAGTAGTGAACGGCAAAAACAGCCAAAGGAATATTATAAAACTATTGACTATTGCCAACCTCATGATCAGCTTCCTGAAATCCAGTTTGGCGCAAATCATCAGAGTCACAGGCAAGATCAAACTGAGGGCGGCCAAATGAATACTGTTGTTTAATGCCACAATAATTGAGAAAACGATCGTCACAACAATTTTTACCCTCGGGTCCAGGCCATGGACCCAGGAGTCGCCCAATGCGAATTCTTCCATTTCCATATAATCATTCCTATATCAATTATTTCTTGGATGATCGTTTGAAACTCAAGAAAAAGGCCGCTATGCCACACAGCCCAAGTATCCAGCCGATCCCGCCTATTATATCCGACATCTTGGGACCGCTGAATTTCTCTTCAAGAAGTAGCTTTTCCAGACTCCCCTGCATCCTTATCAAGGGCGCTAACTTCTTGTCCAATAGAGATCCTATGCCCGCAATCAGAGCATCCTGATCGACAGACTGCGGCGCCGAGTGAACAGTCTCAGGCTTACTCCCGGTCTCATTGGCTGGAACAGGTTGGACGTCCTGCGACGCCGATTTTTCCTTAGCTTGCCCCAGGTCCGCAGCGCTCAAACTGTATTCGCCCTTGTGCCCCATTTCAGCTTCAATAGCGATTTTGAGTCCACCCTTGAATGGAGGCAAATCTTTGAGCTTGAATGAATATACACCCTTAGCGTCAGTTTTCCCCTCGGTCAGCTTCTTGCCTTCTGAATCATAAACCAAGACCGCCGAGTCCTGAGCCTTCACTCCTCCGCTGAAGTAACCATCAACTATGACGCTGTCCCCTTCAACATAGGCGAATACGAACAACTTGTGAGCCGACGCGGGTGACGTCAACATCAGACCCATGACAAAAACGGCCATTAACATAGGGATCAGAAAATTTAGAAATGCGAGTTTATGTGATACATCAGGTTTCAATTTAACGCCTCCTCACCCTGATACAGGCCGGGTCGACCTTCGTAAATCCAACAAACAAAAACACTTCAGGGCCATTTCACACTGTTATGATTTCAGATCATTTCGGGTCGGACCTTTAAGATGAATTCGACCACAAAAACCGTTATCAAGCCTTCTGCAATCATAATGGGGATGTGGGCCATAATGACCACCCCGGCGCCGGCCCAAAACGACTGACCAAGGCCGAGCAACAGAGTTAAAGCAACCAGCAGTCCAGATAACAAAATGGCGCCGGCCCCTGCGACAAACTCAGAAACCACACGCACCGGAACATAAGAACTTTTAATAAAATGTCGGCACAGGAAGCCCACGATTACAGCGGGAAACGCCATATTAAAAGTGTTTACTCCAAGCGTCGTGAGACCGCCAAATTCAAAAAGAACGGCCTGCAGAACCAAACCTACGAATATTGCGGGAAAGGCGAGCCATCCGAGCAGGACGCCACTTATCCCATTAAGTATCAAATGAGCCGATGAGACCCCGACCGGGACATGAATAAGAGACGCTATGAAAAACACGGAAGACAAGACGGCTACTTCCGGTAATTTTTCGTAATCCATTGTTCGTAAGCCTATCGCCAGGCCAGCGACGGCCAAAGCCGCTCCCGCGCCAAGGACCGGCCCTGACAATACTCCTTCTGAGATGTGCATAATTCACCAACTTGTAAAATTGTTCGGCCCTTAATTGAGGATAACTCTGCACTATTGTTATAAAATTACCAGGGATACTGAGCGCCAAAGTCGTAGCAATCAGCGCCGGGCATTAATTCAGGACAGACACTGAGGAGCGCCCCCTATTGTTACGATATTGATTGTCGTGCCATTAGTCAAGTCGATTGTCAAGCATCATAGTTAAAGTTATTCATGAAACGAGATCAAGCCCAGCTCTATCGATAGCGCTGGGCTTGACCGGATAATGTGAGAAAATCTTTTAGAAGTGGCGATTAAGGGTTATTGATAATTTACACTCTTGGAACGGCTATGCTATTTCATAGGATAGGCGTGAAGCCATAATACAGCGTCCAGCTCCACTTTTTTGTCTTTACCTTCAAACTTAATAGGCTTATCGCCTTCCATTAGGGCTGAGAAACCCCACCATCCAGCTTTGGGCATAGCGAATGAAAAGTTTCCATTTCCATCTGTTTTAACTACCTGAGTTACATGAGAATCTGTTGGAGCTTTGGTCTTACCCTTCCCCCAGAATTCGACTTCAACGTCACAACCAGCGACAGGCTTGCCATCTCTTTGGACTTGACCTGTAAATACGTTTCCAGCGTACACACTATAAGGCCTGGTCAGAGGAACGATTTCGACCGGTATCCCTGCCGCCTTGGCGATGGGCTTGTCCCATCCTTCTTCCGCTCCCATGGCATCAACGATGACCTTGCTCACCTGCCATATGTATTTGTCTTCGGCGGCTTCCCAATAGGGCTTGGGGACCATGAAGAAGATGTAATCGGCCGGTTTGGTAACTTTGAATGAAGTTTCCCACGTGGACTTGCCGTCAACCTTTTTTTCTTTGAGAGTATCAAGCAGATTGACCACTTTGTCGCCTTCGACAACCCCAAATTTTTCCGGCTTGTCCATCTGCATTAGAGGAGTTCCCTCAAAAGGGTGCGTAAATTGGATTAATAATCCAATGTCTTTCTTGTCATCTTTTGCGACAACATCACTTGAAGGAATCATCATTTGGAAGTGCGCTAACGCGGAACCGGCGATAACCGCCAATATGGCCACTGACAATAAGACCATCTTCAGGAAGTTTTTCAATTTTGGTCCTCCTAAAAAAATTTGTAGGGGAGTATGTAGCATATATATTAATAAAGTAGCAACCAATAATAGCATGAAATCCTAATCAATGCTATGCCACTGCGCCACCACCCACGGTCTTTCGCCCCTCCGTATGCGAATTAGAGAATTTTAGAGATGTTGGCTTATGCGATACCGAGTTTCAATTCCATGCGTCAAGAATGTGTCAAACAAATTTCAACTCAATTTATTATTTATTATTTTGTTGCGTCGGAATTTTCATGGTGTTATGATTTCAGCATAGTTGTTACCTTTTTGTAAAACGTGTGGTTTGGGAGGAATAAATGGCTACGAAACGGTATGTTTCTGTTCTAGGAATCATGGTTATCCTCATTTCTATGTCCTTAACGCCGGTATACGCGTGGGAATTTGCTCTCAAGGGGACCTTTGCCTGGACGCATGAATGGTACAACCAGCAAGGAACAAAGGGTTTTTTTGGGAATTATAATATTGACGCGGCAAACGTTGGAACCGCTAATCTGAATTTCTGGGATGGCCAGCAATTCGACACGAACTTTGTGACAGGCTCCAACGCTGCATGGTCTTATTTTCAGGTGGATTTTGACCCTGTTTTTAAGATCAATCCCGCTGTAAGATGGTTAGGCCATTACCGGTTAGCCTCCTGGGGTGATCCTGTGGGCTCAAGGTACGTTACAGAATCCGCTCCGGGTGTCAGGGAAGGTTTTAGCGAAGGTCAATGGACTCAATTCTGGGTGACAGCCAACATGCCGTGGGGTGTCCTTGCTGTAGGCAAAAGACCCTGGAAATTCGGCACCGCGCTTCAGTATGACGGATCGGACGCCCTGACAACAGAGTCCATCGCATTGACAGTTCCGTACGGGCCTTTTGATATCGGTATAGCATACTATCCATTCAGATTCGCAGGCAGTTCCAGTATTTTGACCAACACGCAGACCCTTAACACGCCGGCTTATGGTGATCCCTATGATCTACCTGGCTACGCTGGAACGCCGGGGCAATATTATAGTAGGGCTGACAGAAGTGGCGGATTTTCCAACGACTTCCTCGTTTACCTGAATTATTCTAACGGCCCCGTATTGGCAGGAGCCCTGTGCGCTTATGGTAGTTATCACATCGGTCCTGAAGCGAGTCTCCTTACGGCCGGGACTCCGGCCTATATAGTACCGTTGGACGCCGATCTGTTCCACGGCACAGTATACGAGAAATACAACAATGGAAAATTCTTCCTGAATTCGGAACTGGCCTGGCTTTATTGGACGGACCGCTTCGGGGCGGACCCAGGCATTGGCCCCATGCCCTCGCCACCCCAAGGCCAAGGGCCATTAGGACCGCCCGCCGCAGGTTTTCCGTCGCTACCTCAAACTCGATACATTCAGCAGTTGCGAGCGGCGATAGAAACAGGTCTCATCTGCGGCCCAGCCAAGCTAAGTTTCTTAAGTGTTTGGACCCCAGGTCCGGACCGACGAAACGGCGCATATATCGACAGGCAGCCTGCGGCATTTGTCAGGCACCCCAATTATGACGCCCGTCTCGGCAATTACAGCCTGGTTGTCCCATACGGTTATCTATTCACTTACAACTACGGCTCAGGGCTAAACGCATACAACCTGAACCGAGATGGTTATCTCAGAGACGCCTTTGTGCTCGCTGGCAGGCTGGACTATGCGGTGGCGTCGAACCTTAACATTTACGGTAGCTTTTTCTGGGCGCAGCGAACTTCTGTTGGCTATGAGTGGGGATGTCTCAGACCACAGGTTGCCGCCACTGGGAACATAGATTTTAGCCGCGTTACCCCTGGTTCTCTTATGAGTCAGAACCCGAACACTCCGAATATAACCGAGCAAGCGTTGGGCTACGAGATTGACCTTGGCCTAAACTGGAAGTTACTCGAAGGGTGGCAGTTTAGTGTGCTCGGGGCCTATTGGGCGCCTGGTAAATGGTTCAGCTACGCGTGCGTAGACAGATCCGATCCAAACTGGAACTTAAACAATCTGGTTACAGGCGGAACTCATAATCGGTCCATAGACGCGGTCCTAGGCGGCCAGTTTAACATTACCTGTGATTTCTAGTTCATCGGGGTGTTATCGACCTTTGTCATAAATGGAGGAAGGAGGAATTCTTAATGAGAAAATATTCGCCGGTAATAGCTCTAGTGGCCATCGTCGCGGCGATGATGATATTGCAAGTCGGAACTCAGGAAGTTGGCGCATCAAGCGCTAGAATCAGTTCACAATCCGGCCAAGTCCAAATGTTCCCAATGGACCAGCGCCTCGCCAAGGGTGATGACACGGATACCGGAGACCATAAGAAAGTGGCAGCAACAGAGGAAAATTCAGATGCGCCTGACTTAAGGACGGTAGACTGGTCTGAAACACCGTCAGTCAAGGATGGCGATGACCATGCAGGCTCTCCTGCAACCGTTCAGGATGAAGACGAAGGTGGTGATGGCGGTGACAAGGAAGGCGGTGACGAAGAAGGTCACGGCAACGAAGCAGGCGGCAAAGAGAATGAAGCTAGTGGATTTGACCGTCTTTGGGATGTTGCGACGAATGGATAAATTTATGTAGCGTTAATGTTTCGATATTTAACACAAATGATGTGAATTAGCAGACGAGGCCACGTGCAAAACACGTGGTTTTGTCTTTTCTCCCAACATATTGTGTAATTGACAGTTAAATGTAGTTGTGGTTCTCTTATGAACAGGGTTCCCCCCAAAAAGAAGGCTTGGACGTGACGCAAGACTAATGGCGTCAATCGACTGAATATGAGTTTTGACTCTTCAGAACTTCAGAACAGTCTGTAAAGAGAGACGCATCAAAGTTACTCCCCCCATGTTTCGGCTAACCTGTGTCTGCTATTTAAAAGGAGGAACAAATTGATGAGAACATTTTCCAAGAAATGGTCCTTTGTAACCTGGACAATCGTCTGCTCACTCTTCATGGCGTCGGCGTGGGTCTACGCCGAATCAGCAACGAAATCGTCAAGCTATTCACCGGTGGTAATTACTGAGCCGTTCGATACGATCATGAATCGAATGGAAGCAGCAAAACCAGAGATCATGAAACGACAGTTGGACCTCCTCAACTCCCGCTACGATCTTAAAAACAGCCCCGCAAAGTCGATTTCAATGTCCCACGGAAAACCCATTCAAGAGGGCGTACGGGTTAAACTGCCGCAAGGTGTTACCTGGGAAAAGCTTGCCAACATGACTCCAGAAGAAATCCGCGAAAAGGACGTCTTTCCTGCCGGTTTTTTCCCGCTTCCTCATCCCAACCATCCCGAAGGCGGAATGGTCTTTCCCAAGAATTTCATCGAGGAAATCAAGAAACAGGAAGGCCTGGATTTAACCCGTTTCGACCTGGATTTTGACATTCCCGAGCACTTCTTACCGGAATTAGCTCCTCCCATTTACTTGACCACACGTCCCGATCTAGGGGACGTATCCCAAGGTAAAGTGGTCACGATAGAGAACTACTTTGAACTGTTCAACGGCATTCTCAACCCCAAACAGCTTGAAGGTCTGCGTCTGCTAGTGACACCTTTTCCTCAGCAGCAATTCAACCAGACGGACGACCGCCGTTCAGCGCGCCCCAGTCGTGGGGTGACGTGTTTTGACTGCCACGTTAACGGTCATACCAACGGAGCTACACATCTTGTTGGAGACATTAGACCGCAGGAGTACCGCCATCGGCTTGATACTCCTAGTCTCAGGGGCGTAAATATTCAGCGGTTGTTCGGATCTCAAAGGGCGCTCAAGAGCGTGGAAGACTTTACGGAATTTGAGCAGCGTGCCGCCTATTTTGATGGAGATCCCGTTATAGCGACGAAAAAGGGCGTGAATATTCTTGAACGTGGCAGCCAGGTTCACTTTATGGCGGAATTCCAAGAAATATTGGATTTTCCACCGGCTCCAAAACTGGACATCTATGGAAAACTTGATCCTAAAAAGGCATCTGAATCAGAATTACGGGGACAAGAGCTATTTTTCGGAAAAGCCAAATGCGCCGTTTGTCATCCAGCGCCCTATTACACGGACAATCTGATGCATAATTTGAAAACGGAGCGCTTTTACAAACCCCGCATGATCAACGGGAGAATGGCTTCTGCGGATGGTCCCATAAAGACTTTTAATCTCAGAGGCATCAAGGAATCACCACCGTATCTACATGACGGCCGCTTACTCACTTTAGAGGACACTGTGGAATTTTTTAACATGATTCAGCAACTCAAGCTGACACCCCAAGAGAAGGCGGACTTGGTGCAGTTCATGCGTGCCCTCTAGCCACCGTAATGAAAAAATGGTGGGATATACCTAGCCAGAGGCTCGTAATTTTACTGATTGGAAAGAAGTCAATGGGCTTGGAGAACCGAATATGAACTGTGTAAAAATTTTTCGGACGCTTAAAAAACGTCAGAGAGGAGTTTTGTGAATGAGTGAAGCGACCGAATCCTGCGTGAAATCAGCTAAGGGCCCGATTTCTCCTGTGCCTTCAGGCGAATTTAGCCACGAACCTGGACATAAAACAATTGAGGAGCCAAAAATGATTGCTAGAGTTGGAAAGCCTGCCCCTGATTTTGAAGCTAACGCCTATCAGGCGGGGGCGTTTAAAAATGTCAAGTTGTCGGACTTCAAAGGTAGCTGGGTGGTTCTATGCTTCTATCCTGGTGATTTTACGTTTGTATGACCCACTGAAATTGCGACAGTTGCCGCAAAACACGATGAAATAGCCAAATTAGGTGTAACGGTTCTCGCTCTAAGTACAGATAGTCGATTTTCCCACAAAATTTGGGATGAAGAAGAATTGTCTAAAATGGTTCCGAAGGGGCTTCCTTTTGCTCTGGTGTCGGACGCTGGAGGCAAAATCGGTGAGGTGTATGGCGTTTACGATGAGGAAGCCGGAGTGGACATTAGGGGCAGATTCTTGATTGACCCGGATGGAACCATTCAGGCAATGGAAGTCATGACTCCCCCTGTGGGACGAAATTTCACTGAATTAGTAAGACAGATAATGGCTTTTCAACATGTTAGAGCTACCAATGAAGCCACTCCCGCCGGTTGGCGACCCGGTGATCCGACCTTAAAGCCCAGCCCCGAATTGGTGGGTAAGGTCTGGAAAGAGTGGAAAGTCAAGGATTGATGACAAACCTGTTCCAAAAGTGTTTATTTGAGATTGGAGCATTTGCAATTAGTGGGCTTCACGGCAGGCCCTTATTAAAGTGTTTACAATCAAAATATGCTTTGTTAAAGGTCGTGTCGTGAAGCTTAGAAAGATAAAATCATGGTTGATGAGAACTCAAAAAAGTATAATTTTCTTGTAAAAGTGTTTTCTGGCGGTCTAAACATTAATTAATTGCACACAGGCAAACACGAGAGTTTTTAAAAAAAAAGACTTTGGTCCACTAAAAATAGGCTATTTTGCTATGCTTCTCTCCTCGAACAATTGGATCTTAGCGGTTGATGGTAAGAATCCCCCCATCCACCAACGAGTTGAAGGCTATTCCAATCCCTATTATCATGACAGCCCCGGCGCTTAATACTGGAAGGACACGTATCCATTTCCTGTGTGCTGAAAACCGACCAGCTAAACGGGACGCTGTCACGGTCAGGAGTCCAATGACAATGAGTACCGCTGCCAAGCCTAGGCTGAAGATGATGATGAGCAGAAGACCAAAACCGACCCGACCTAGACTGATGGCGGAGAGCAGTATAACCAGCGCTGTTGGGCACGGAATGATTCCTCCTGCAAGCCCTAGGGAGACGAGGCTAACCTTGCCAATGCGGCCAGTTGGACAGTGCTCATGCCGCTGAAGATGTTCATGGGGTTCGTGGTCACACCCAGGTTTGAGAGGGTGTTGTGCAATTGGATCTGGAGAGGTGGTCCTGTTACCCACCAATGAATTTTTCGGCTGTCCTGAACCAGCATTACTATCCGTCCCGTGGTGGTGATGAACTTGATGTGAATGTCCATGTTCAAGACCTAGAGCCCTCTTCGCCAACATCCAGTAGCCTACCATGAATATGACACCCCCGGACGTTGCGCCAATCCATGGAAACAGCTTCTGCGAAACTACATGCTTGGAAAGAAGTAGGCAGAGAAGTCCCAAGAGGAGGACACTTATGACATGAGTGAACGTGACGATCCCACCCAAGAGGACAGCGTCTCGCGGAGTGCCACGAGAGCCCATGAGATAAGCGGCCACCATCGTCTTGCCATGTCCTGGACTCAACGCATGGGCGCAACCAAGCAAAAGAGCCGATCCTAGGGAGAGAATAACCATGGCTAGGCTCAGGTCTCCTTTCGGCACATACGATGCAAGAGTCTGTGATCCTTTGAATGTATTGTTCTTTGGGGCGTCCGATAGGGGGGGCTCAGATTCATCAAATGGAAAGCCTTTTGGTTCAAACCGATGGACACCTCCATCATACTTGCCTTCAGGCGCTTGCCATCGCTGCCATTCATCTAGCGAATGCGCTAATGTCGTCGTGGGGCCATAACCTAACCGTCCCAACGTGACAGGGCCCTCCGCCCCAGCGCGTGAGCCAATGCTCAGGACCAGCAAGCATACAAAGGACACGATTCCAACCGTGGCTATTATTATCTTTTTGAAACCTTCAAGATCCATCTGTGAAACAGCCAACAGAGTCCTTTCAGATTAACTACATTAACCGCCTAGAAAACAGACCGTGGCACAAGCGCATAAGCTGCTCTAAACTGATCAAAAGTAAAACCACAGAAAAAGAAACCTGGTTCGTGGCATATTTTCATCCTGTCCACTTCGCCAACAGAATGACCGACATATTCGCCTCAAACCGGCTGAAACAACTTGAGCCATGCGGTCAACGCGCAAGTCTTTATTTCACAACTTTATCTCACAACTAGCACAGGTATTTTCAGCCCATGTCTGATGGGACTAATGGTGCTTCCGAAAAGGATGTCACCAATCCCTCGGTGTCCATGCCCTCCCAGGACCAGAATATCGATCTTTTGTTCTTTCGCCATGCGCTTGAGCTCATTTACAACGTCTCCAAAACCAAGGAGTGTCTCAACTACCACCCCTCTTTGACCGAGAGTGCTGGCCAGTTCCTTGAGGTATTCCTCATCCTCTCTCGCCTCTGCGTCATAGACGTCCGAACCATAGAGAACCCCGCCTGCGCCTTCCACCACATGAAAAAGGTAGAGTGCCGCATTGCTCGGAAGAGCCACGGTGAGGGCATGACTCAGCACCTTTTTGTCATACTCAGAATGGGCTACCGCTACGCCCACGCGTTTATAGAGAGGCGCCTCAAGGTTGAGCTTCCCCTCTTCGGTTCCGGCAAAGTAACTTAAGGTCTTCCAAGCTGGCATTGCTTCCCAAGAAGGCTTATGAATGAAAGGTTTGACCGTGATGTAAAGAAGAAGAGATCCTAAACTAACGGCAAGGGGCACGGCGGTCGCGTAAATCCATACCGGCTCTGCGCTGTTAGCGATCCACTCAGAGATTTGATCTACTACGAGCTTCATATTCAACGCCACAATTGTGCCAGCCACGACCCAGGAGAGGATCTGCAACCAGTATTTGCTGGCGAACTCGCCCATTGCCCTTCTGTCGTTTGTGAAGTGAATAAGAGGAATTACGGCAAACGGGAGGAGTAAGCTGAGTATGACCTGACTCAGGATAATCAGTTGGTACGTGCCTGCGTCTCCCATGTAGATAATCGTGGCGCCTGACGGGATTACCGCAAGCATTCTCGTGATAAATCGACGCAAGAGGGGACGAATCTTGAAACGTAGAAACCCCTCCATCACAATCTGGCCGGCAAGTGTCCCCGTCAGTGTGGAAGCTTGACCTGAGCACCAAAGAGCCACTGCAAAGGCAATTCCCGCCAACGTTGTCCCCAAAAGAGGCGAAAGCATGCTATGGGCCTGCTGAAGTTCAGTAACAATGAGGTGTCGCTTGAAGAACACCGCGGCAGCGACGATGAGAATGGCGGCATTGACTAGAAAAGCGACATTAAGAGCAATCGCTGAGTCGATCAGATTAAATTTGCAAGCTTGTCGCTTTCCTTCCAGCGATGTGTCATACGCCCTAGTTTGTACCAAGGCTGAATGCAGAAAAAGGTTATGAGGCATGACGGTTGCGCCGACAATACCGATAGCAATGTAAAGCCCATCTTTGGGGAGATGAGGCACGAAGCCACTAACAACCAGTCCCCATTCCGGGGTTGATCGGAAGACTTCAAAGACAAAGCAAAAACCTATAATGGTTATCAAAGAGAGTATGAAACTTTCAAAACGCCTGATCCCAAGGTTCTGGATTGCGAGAAACAACAACGTGTCAAACCCACCAATCACAACTCCCCATATAAGAGGAATCCCGAAAAGCAGGTTCAGTCCTATTGTTGTTCCGATCAATTCTGCAATGTCAGTGGCGACGATGGCGAGTTCCGTGAGAATCCAAAGGATATGCCCCACCCATCGCGGGTAATGGTCTCGGCAAGCCTGAGCAAGGTCTTTCCCTGTTACTATGCCTAGCCGCGCGGCGAGAACCTGCAGGACTAAAGCCATAGCGTTGGACATGAGCAACACCCAGATCAGGGTGTAACCGAAACGCGAGCCCCCTTCGAGGTCAGTAGCCCAGTTACCAGGATCTATATACCCGACACTAATAAGGTAAGCGGGCCCGAAAAAGGCGAACACCCGCTTGACGAGGGATGCTCCCTTCGGAATAGCCACTGAACGATGAACTTGCGACAGGGATGCTTCAGTGTCAATCATGATCAATTCCACAGATTAAATTGAATTATGCGGCTCTTGGTCATAGCCGTTTTGGGTGTAGGGCAATGGCCATCTACAAAATGGTTCCTCTAGCTCGGAAACGTCGCAGCACGACCTCCCACAAAAACCCGACAGGGCCAAGAAAATCCTTCTGTTGCCGAAAAGACCAGTTTTTTCGCAATTAGTGTATACTTCTCCATTGCTTACCGAGTCAATCAAAAACGCTCTCATTGGATCGCTACCCGAAACCAGCCAGGTAGTGTTCGGCCAAGAGGAAGGCCGAAGCGAGTTAGTCACCTTGATATAATCATCAACTCAACCCCCTTCTTGATTTGATAGATTACTATTCCAGCTTAGTCCTTAAAATGCCAACAAAGTAAGGCTCCAGTCGGCCTATCAATGTATTCATTCTATCTGGAGTTTTGACCACGCACCCCATTTAGGCATGTTCACCAATCCGAACATACCCAATCTGAAGCAGATATTG
>CAWCTI010000049.1:0-8298 GCA_963798475.1 uncultured delta proteobacterium | reverse complement strand
AAGAATAATATTCATGACAGGTCGCCTCTGTTGGTTAAATGGTAAGGAGTAAACGCATACATAGATAACATAGTTAGGTTTTTATGTCCTGAATTTATCCGTCACATGGAAGACATCGTTTGACTATTTCGTAGGTTTTTTCCAATTCTTTGGCCGTGCTAGTCCTTTAATCAGGATAAGAAGCCGATATTCTTGACACCGGCGTGACAATCTTTGAGTCTCGCCTCTTCCTGCAAGGCTGTTATGACTGCTTTGTGTGTAAGATCTCTCTTATTTCTAAATCTAAACTTGTCCCTGACAGTCTTGAAATCTCCCGGAGTAAGCCCCGACAAACTTTTGAGCGCTTTAGTTGTAGAAGCGTCTAGCAATTTGCTGATCAGCGGCGCTATCAGTTTTTCATAGAAGATGACGTTTCCTTCAGGCTTCAGGTATCCAAACTCAACCTTGTGATTGAATCTCCTCAAACTGGCGCTATCCATGTCCTTTAACCTGTTAGTGGTGAAAATCTGTATCCCCTCAAAAGACTCCATCCATGTCAGGAACTCATTCGTGAAACTCAATTCCCAGGAACGCTCCGCCCTATCTCTATTGAATACCAGTGAATCAGCCTCATCAAATATCAACACAGCTTCCTTTGAACTGGCTTCTTCATAAGCATCCCGAATGTTCTTTTCAGTTTGGCCGACCCACATTGACAAAAGGTCGCTTGCCCTTTTGAAGACTATTTCCTTATCGAGATTATGTGCGATGAATCTCGACAATTCGCTCTTACCACTGCCGGGAGGCCCATGAAACAGGAGTGACATGGAAACAGGATCAAGTGAGTTCGGTTGTTTGCAGAAATCATTGTACACCGTCAGTTCCTCCAATAGCGCATGTGGGTCGGTCCCCGAAAGATTGAGGCCATCCAGTGTAAAATTCCTCTGATCATATTTTCCCTTCACCGGGCTATAGCCGCCTTTACCGAGACTGATATGTGATTCCAGAGCCAATATGATCGACTCCTTTAAATCCTGATCACAGTGTTTTCTTGATTCTGCGACCTTACGTATCGCCTGATCTATTACGCCGGCGCTAACTTCAAATCGGGTCGAGAGCTCTTCAATTTCAGAGTTCTTCAAGAAACGCTTGACCTTGTATTTTCGAACGATGTTCTGCCAGAGTTGAACACGTTGCTGTCTGTTGAATGGTTTGAAATTTACGCTGAAAGAAAACCTGCGACCGACAGACTCCTCGATGTTTTCTACTGAATTGACTATCCAGATCATCCTGACTCCAGGCTTTTCAAATATTTCATGGAGCCATGGCTTGTCAGGTGTCTCACCGAAGAAGGTACCATGCGATTTTCGTGTTTAGGATAGAATCACAGTCATCAGCTATCAGCAGTGACCTGTCAGATTCGCCAACCATGTTGACAGAAGCCGTAATAGCCGCTCTACGCGAAACCGTGCTGTCCTTCCCTCCATGATCCAGTTGGTAACAGGCCAAACCCAGTTTTTCCGCGATGCCGTGGGCGTAGGTTGTCTTTCCTGTTCCCGGAGGCCCGTATAACAAGACATGCGTTGATGTCTCAGGTTTGTAGGAGAGCCTGTTTAGAATGTTTTTGGTTATGCTTTTGTCTATCATGTGGGCGTCAAGAGGGATCGGATCACATTTGACCCGTTTGGTGAACTGGGTCCTGAACTCGCCGGGACTTAGATCCTGTAACTGTTGCCCGAACACCTGCTTCAATTCGAAACTACTTCTATAATTTTCCTTATCCAGGATTCCAATTTGATGGAGTTTTCCATTGAGGGCCTTTACTAATTGGGCTTCTCTGCAATTTAAAACTATGGCGAGCCATCTTCGTCCCTGATAACGGTTGCACTGGAGATGGTTCTCGAAAAACATCTGGAATTCGTTCCAGTTGGCCATCATGAACAGGAATAGACACAATTCTATTTCAGTGTCATCAAGACTGAACATTTTTTGAAATTCCTGGATGTTCAGCTCAATGGTCGTTGCTCCATCGTAGCTCAACTCCTCTATCCGCTGTCTCAGTAACCTTCTGATGATCATTCGCGCCTGATGTCTCGATTCTGACGAGAGCAGCTTGATGATGTCGAAGGATCTATGAGCGAATTCCCACGATTCTTCTATGGAGCCGTCTGTTTCATCGTCTTTCTGTTCCTTTTCTTTGGGGATTAGCTTTTGGATCGTCTCGAAATAATTATTGGCCAAATCACGGTTTAGCAGCCAGTAGATGATCTCAAAAATTTCCTTGTCGAAATTGCGGTTAGCCATTAGTAATCGGTCAATATACGTCAGCGTCTTTTTCTGAAGGAACGCCAAGTGAATTGTCGGAAACTTCGACCTGTGAACCATTTGATGGCTTGACAGGGTGGTTAGCATTCATGAGTCCCATCTGAATCTCCTTTGTATTGCCAAATCAACTCTTTAATACGGTGAACGGGAATGAGTCCTGGCTACCGTTAAAAAGGAATTTCTTTCCACCCACACTCGCATACGGAATATTCGGCACACCTGGTTTTGTCTGCGATATAAACATGTGGCCATCCGCAGCGATCCATGCCGATTCCCGTCGTGAAAGAACGAGAACAACTCGGAGACCATTTTCCTTCGCGTAATTCTGGGCATACTCTATGGCCGCTTCCCGTGAAGTGACCTCCGGTGGCATATCGTGGTTCAAGATAATGACGCCGGTGATTCTTATAAGCATTTGCATTGGAACTGACTCGTCAGCCCATTTCTCCCAAATCGCATAATCTTTCTGAATCGCCTCTCTAATTTCCGCGTGGTCGATTTCCAATGCCTGAATCACCCTGCCCACCAATTCATCATCGCCAACGCCTTCCCTCTCCAGATTGCAGATTCTGTTAGCCCACTTGGACCTGTTCCTGTAACCTGACAATTCAGCCAGTTCACCGAAATTGAGACCCTTGAAAGCCTCCGGTGTTTATAAATGAGATTTCTGAGATGCTTGTTCATTTGTAGCCTCCCGGTTCCGGTCGAGATCTATTGCAAACCTTGCTGAAACAGGTATAAACATGTGTCGTTCCATAGGACGATATGTGTCGCTTCTTTTTCTATGACCAAACATTTTTAGGGAGAGGTGAATAAGCAAAAATGGAGCCAATTGTCGTCCGCTCTAACGGCAAGACCTTTGAACTCAGGACAAATCCTTCTCTTTCAGAATTGACGCAAATCGGCTCTTTGGTGAGATTCACGGCCGACAACAAAACCAAGAATGTTTATGTCTGGGACTTCAGCTCGGGCATCATGGCGATGTATCTGTTGGCTTAAACTGGAAGATCCATATAACTCTCTGGATTTTTAAAGGGACATGCGGCAAAAAAAGATAATGGAACCTATGAAATGATGGGATCAGATTTCTTGCAATCTTTTGTAGGACGCCTGACCGTTAAGGAGAAAGTATTTCTGACAAACCTGTTGAACCAGCAATGGGATTGGGTGGACAGTTACATCCGGGTCACAGGCTGGCTTAGGTCATTCAGGGAGCGGACATTAATTTGATAATTAGCTATCCGCCGGGCTTTAATCTACCCTGATCCCGTCTCTCCTTCAATCTTACAGTCATTTCTTTCGCTTCTGCGCCCACCTTTTCTTGAGTTTAGGCAACCAGGTTATGTACTGGCCGGAAATATTGACAGAGTTAGCGCCCCACCGGCTGTTTAGCCAGGGATCATATAGGATTGCTTCTTCTATAGCCTTAGAGGTTCTGGGCGGGTCATCCAGCAAATGCTCGCTGATCCACAGGAGATTGTAGCTCCTCCAGTAAAATCTCCGGATATACCTTTCGAACAATTTCCCTCGGGTAGTAATAAAGAAATCTATTTTAGCCTGCATTAGTAATTCGTGTAGGTCTGGCGCCCACTGTTCACCTAAGAAGGGTTCCACATGAAAGCTAAGCTTCTCCAGGCAAGGTTTCAAGTCGCAAACTGTTCTGTCAACGGCCAGGGTCCAGCGTGAGTATCGTTCTTCATTAAAGTCTGAAAGTTCTATCAATTTCTTTTTTCGATTTCGAGACATTTTCCAATTAGCTCCTCCCCCATTGAAATTGTACTCCTGCTCTGAGAGTAAATTCCGACTTTCCTCTCGTTTTGGTTTCTTGAATAAGAATAACTCTTTAGCTAGTTATTTCGGCTTGATATATTCCCGGAGTTGACCGCGATTATCGTAAACTTTCTCATTCCCCGATGAGTCTCTTTTAATAGTTTGTTGGAGTTGACCACGGCTGTCATAGACGCTCAAGTTCCCAGCCGAGTCCCTTTTTATGGTCTGTTGGAGTTGACCACGATTGTCATAAACTTTCTGATTTCCAGATGAGTCTCTCTTAATAGTTTGCTGTAGTTGCCCCCGACTGTCGTAGACGCTTTGATTCCCAGACGTGCCAATCTTTATTGTTTGTTGAAGTTGACCACGATTATCATAGATGCTCTGGTTCCCCGATGAATCCCTTTTGATAGTCTGTTGAAGTTGACCACGATTATCATAGATGCTCTGGTTCCCCGATGAATCCCTTTTGATAGTCTGTTGCAGTTGACCACGACAGTCATATATTTTCTCCTGCCGCTGAGGGACGCCTCTGGGATGTTGTTTCGTTCCCAATGAACCCGAGTACACGTAAGCGGTCGCAGACATTAGCAACGCCACGGTCAAAAATACCGCTACCCTTTTCATGCTCCCTCCTTTATTTCTATCAATCCACGATCCAGATCTTCCACGAGAGCTTCCAAAATTCCTTTTGCCGCCAACAAATATGCGCCTACCGAGAACGGGTCCATATCGACCAAAAACAATGTGTTAAGCTCTCTTGTATACGGATGATATTCCCCCAAATATTTTGTGAAGAGCCACTTTGCCTGAATTCTGAATTTAAAATAGACATCAAGATTCACTTTCGCTTTGGTGTCTTCAAAAGTGAACCGGTTCATCAATTCATAGAGGCGCTTCCTAAAGGTCATCTGTCTTGTTTGTTTTGAATTGGTCGGAACTGTTGTTGAGGCAGCAGCCTGGAAAACGCTGAATGGTTCAATCGATCCAGTATCCAGCCAGTTCCCAATGATTTTGGCAATGTGGTTTCCTTCTCCGCCGAACATGAAATGGACCGGCTCATGGGCATCCTCAAATTCCCTCTTAGCTTCATCTAAAGCCGCTTCCGAGAACGGGTAAGGAAGGATAATTACGAGTAAATCGTCGTAGCGGTCTCCTTTTGTTTCCCTCAGAAATTCGATCCAGTCCCCCCAGGACTTTGGGTCCATATAGTATTTGTCCACAATGCCGACCTTGTAAGGGACCGCTATCACATCGGGCGAGTTAGGATCGCCGACCCATAGTTTCATGTGTCTCTGAACACAGAAATCCCTGATATCCTCGAGCAGTTGAATATTCGGGGAAATTACTAAAATAGTATCCTCGCAAGACACTAACGCCGGTTCCATGTTCAACATGATATTTGTCATAATTACCTCCTATAGCTGTGTTAATGGCTTAAAACAGTCACAATAGACCTATGCAACATGCGTGCCTTCTGGCACGCATTACGGACAAAAAGATCAGGGCAAGAAACCGATCCTTGTTTGCCCTGCGTGAACCGCCTTGAGCCTGGCTTCATCGGCTAAAGCCGAAAGCAAAGCTTTATGCGTAACGTCTTTCTTGTTCTTGAACGCGAACCTGTCCCTGACCACCTTGAAATCACTTGGGGTAAGGCCCGATAGACGTTTCAGCGCTTGAATTGTAAAAGCGTCTAGTGATTTCCGGATTAGAGGCGCTATGAGCTTCTCGTAGAAGATCACGTTTCCTTCAGGCTTCAGGTATCCAAACTCGACTTTATGGTTGAATCTTCGCAAACTGGCATTGTCCATGTCCTTCAACCTGTTCGTGGTAAAAATCTGTATCCCGTCGAAAGACTCCATCCATGTCAGAAACTCATTCGTGGAACTCAATTCCCAGGAATGATCAGCCCTGTCCCGGCTAAATACCAGTGAATCGGCCTCATCGAATATCAGCACCGCCCCTTTTTTATGAGCTTCTTCATAAGCGCAACGGATGTTCTGCTCAGTCTCACCGACATACTTCGCCAATAGGTCGCTTGCCCTTTTGAAAACGATTTCCTTTTCCAGATGATGTCGCCATGAATCTCGCTAATTCGCTCTTGCCACTGCCTGGAGGCCCATGGAACAGCAGCGACATGGAAACATGACTACCTGTATTTCGTCTCTTCGAGAATTCGTTGAACGCTCTCATGTCTTCCATGAACACATGAGGATCTGTCCCGGCGAGATTCAGACCGTCCAGCGTAAAATCTGTTTCATGCCAGTTTTCGGTCTCGAGACTATTGTGTCCCTTGCAAAGGCCGACATGAGATTCCAACGCCAGGACGATAGAGGATTTAAAATTTAGTTCGGAACGCCCCCTGAGCTCTGAGACCTTTCGGACTACCTGTTCTATTACTCCGGCGCTTGTGTCGAAACGGGTCGCAAGATCTTCTATGTCGCAGTCCCTTAAGAAACGTTTTACTTTGTGAGTTCGCGCTATGTTTTGCCAGACCTGGATGCGTTGTTTCTTGTTGAACGGTTTGAACTCCAGGCTGAAAGCGAAACGGCGGGCGACTGATTCCTCTATGTCGGCCACGGAATTGACCGTCCAGATCATCCTGACACCCGGCTTATCCAGTATTTCGTGCAACCACGGCTTGTCCGGCGTTTCACCGGAGTGCGTCCAGGAGTCTTTTGTGTTAACAACAGCGTCGGCGTCATCAGTAATGATCAGCGATCTGTCAGATTCACTGGCCACGTTCACACAGGCCGTTACGGCTGCTCTACGCGAAACATGATCTTCCTTGCCGCCGTGTTCCAGAAGATAAACGGTCAACCCAAGTTTCTGGGCGAGTCCATAGGCATAGCTTGTTTTGCCCGTTCCCGGAGGCCCATAAATCAGGACATGAGTGGATGTCTGCGGCTTTCGGGCAAGCAGGTCGAGAATAAATTGGGTAGCCCTTTTGTCGACCATGTGTGAGTCAAGCGGGATAGCATCGGGCTTGAACTGTCGAAAAAATTCGGTTTGGAACTGGTCTGGGGTAGGGTCTGTCAGCAGTTTCACCATGCTGTCATCAAGGTGTAACTGCTCATCACCTAGCATTTCAATAATTCCAATTTTCCGTAACTTGCCGTTGATCACCCTGGTCAGATCTGAAACCGGGCAATCAATCGCCACAGCAAGCCATTTTCTGCCTAAATAGGACCGGGAGTCGAGTTCAGTCGAAAAGAAATGACCTGTGAGATACTCTAGTGTGTCAAGTGTGAACAGGAAAACGCACAGTTCAGTTTCCTTGTCATCAAGGTTAAAGATTTTCGCGAATTCCTGTATATTTTTCTCAAAGATCGAAGTCCCATCGTATGCGATTTCCTGTAACCGCTCGTCCAACGATGTTCTTGCGGCTGATTCGGCAAAGCGCCTGTCGTGTTTTGGGACTGACCGGAGAATATTCGTACATCTTTCAGCGAAAGACTCTTTTGAGTCTAACGCCATTTCAAATTCATCCTGGCTTGGACATTCCCGATCAGGGACTAGCTTTGCAATGGAATTGGAGATAATCCAAACAGGATTCTTGGCCTAGCATCCAGTACAGGGCCTCAAAAATGTCCTCGTCAAGTTCCGGATTCTGGTTCATAACTCTTTGCATGTAGGTCATAAGCCTGCTTCTGAGAAACGCCTCCGAATTGTCAGAAACCGTTACCAGAGGAAAACCGAACGAATTCTCAGCGCGTCTACGACCATGTCGTCCCATTGTAATCTCCTCCATGCCGGCTTATTCAGGGACACGTTGTCTTGTCCTGCAAAAGATATATTTCCCGATCGTTCCATAGGACGATGTATGTTCGTTCTTTCTTGTTGAAACCTTCCTACCGGCTGCTGTAAGGTGAAGTCAGCCTGCGGGTTTTCGATTCAGGCTAAATAACGTCAGAAAACACCCAGGGCGGGTTTAAATGCCTAGAAAACGGGACATGGACAAGAGTTACGGAGAGAAAGTAATAAGGCTTTTCGGAAGCCTGATGTTCGCGAGACGAGCACAGACTCTCACCGAACTGGCCGAGATGCTGAACTGTTCGAAACAGACCATTTCACGTATTTTGCGGGATATCGAATCAGCGTATCAGGTAGAAATAGAGAGAATAAATAGGGGTCGGGAAGCGCTTTATTCCATAAAAAGTCGTAAGCCGCCGCCGGTAGCGTATCTGTCCGCGTCAGAAATGAATTTGTTGTGGATGTGCCGCG
>CAWCTI010000048.1:0-10272 GCA_963798475.1 uncultured delta proteobacterium | reverse complement strand
CCGTCGTCATCATCTCCACCACTGAGTAAATAACCAATATAATCATCACGCATTTCTACCTCCTGTTGCAGTCTTAACACCACCCCAGTTATTGACGGACAATGTTTCAACTTCCGTATTCATTTCAGTAGAGCATTTGTTTTTGGCCCCGTGTGAAGTTAGTTCTTTACGATCCTTGTGGACGTGTTCAATTTTCTAACTCCCAGTCTCCGGCATTTCCCAGCTCAACATTTGTGAAGATGACCACGGGGTCATTTGAACAATTTCGCACATCCTGCATGACACCTGTGTCAAACGGGAACACACGTTCCCAAAAATATTTCAAATTATTTTCAATGAAATAAGAAATTCTTGATATGCTCGATATTATGCTAAAGTTAAACTAGCCAAAAACTTATTGCTATTACGTAATGAGGATTCTTGAGTTTTTGGCAATAGTTTATTCATTTTGACAGGAACAGGGACATCCAGTGTGGAGGGAACAATTTTGAACCCCCTGGTTGGTTGATCTTATCAGCGCCCACGTCACATTAATGGCTCATAGGGGGATATTTGATGGCAAACTTAGCTACAAGAAAGAAATACATTAAAGATTTTAAGAAATGCTCTAGGTCGCCCCGACGCTGACTTCCGGGAAGGTCAGTGGGAAGCTATAGACATGGTTGTCAACCAGCGGCAAAGGCTCCTATGTGTTCAACGCACCGGTTGGGGCAAGAGCTGGGTATATTTTGTGGCGACCAGAATCTTGCGCGACAGGGGAAGGGGACCGACCCTAATAGTGTCACCCTTGCTGGCGCTCATGCGCAACCAGATTGAAGCTGCCGAACGTCTAAAAATCAAAGCTCTTACGATAAATTCTTCCAACACTGATGAATGGGGTAAGATCACAAAATCAATAATGGAAGACGAAGCTGATCTAATACTCATATCACCAGAGCGCCTGGCCAATGATCGTTTTGTTAAAGATGTATTGCTGCCGATTGGGAATCGGGTGTCCCTGCTGGTCGTGGACGAATCACACTGCATTTCAGATTGGGGGCATGATTTTCGACCTGACTATCGCAGGCTGACAAATGTTCTTAAACAAATGCCATCCAATATGCCCGTTCTGGGAACTACAGCAACCGCCAACAACCGTGTCATTAATGACGTAGCGTCTCAACTGGGAAATATAAATATTCAACGAGGGAGTCTAGCCCGTGACAGTCTAGCGCTTCAGACGATCAGTATGCCGGATCAGGCTTCGAGATTGGCTTGGCTGGCGCAGCATCTTCCAGATATTCCCGGAACTGGGATCATTTATACCCTTACCACACGGGACGCCGATCAAGTAGCTCAGTGGTTGAGAAGTCACAACATAAAGGCCGAGGCGTATCACAGTCGAATAGAAGAACGGACAGAATCAGGGTCCAAAGACCGCCGCCAGAAACTCGAATCACTGTTACTCAACAATGAGATCAAGGCCTTGGTTTCCACCACCGCCTTGGGGATGGGTTTCGACAAGCCCGATCTGGCCTTTGTTATACATTTTCAGGCACCCGGTTCCGTGGTCGCCTACTATCAGCAAGTCGGTAGAGCAGGACGAGCGATTGACAAGGCTTTTGGCATACTTTTATCCGGGACTGAAGATAAAATCATTCATGAATATTTCAGAAGAACGGCCTTTCCCAGTGAGAAAAATGTCAACGAAGTCCTGAAAGCGCTCTCTGAAAGTGATGGTCTTAGCATCAGAGAAATAGAAGAAAATGTGAACCTGAGTTATGGACAGATTGAAAAGGTTCTCAAGCTTCTTTCAGTTGAAAACCCTTCTCCTGTTTTCCTTGATTCAGGTAGCTGGCGTAGGACGCCGGTAAACTATAAGCAGGACACTGAAAAAATTGAGCGCCTGACCCACCAAAGAGAACTGGAATGGAAAGAAGTTCAACAGTACATAGATACTAGCGACTGTTACATGGCGTATCTTTCACGATCTTTGGATGACAATTTCTCCCAACCTTGCGGCAGGTGTTCGAATTGTATCAAGGAACCCCTGATAGCTGAGGACTTTGACAAAGCGCTTGTGAAAGAGGCGAATCTGTTTTTGGGCAATCTTGAACTGGAATTGCAATGCAAAAAGCAGGCGGCAAAGGGAGCGTTCAAGGAATACAGCTTCATTAAGACAAACCTGCCCCAAAAGCTTAAAGCTGAGACTGGTAGAATATTGTGTCGGTCAAATTTTGCGCCATGGGGGAAAATGGTTGTAAAGAATGAGGCTTCTGGATTTTTCGGCGACGACCTCATCACTCCAATGGTCGAAATGATCCGGAATCGCTGGCAACCACAACCTGCACCTCAATGGCTAACGTGTATTCCTTCAAGCTCAAAACAGGACCCCGTGACTGATTTTGCAAAACGATTGGCGAAACAGCTCGGTCTTCCATTTCACCCTGTCCTGGTCAAGGCGAGGAAAAATCAACCGCAATCGAGTCAGTTTAATCGTTTTCACCAGTGCAGCAACCTGGATGGCGCATTTTCAGTTAATGGGCCACTTCCGAGCGGTCCGGTGCTTTTGTTCGACGACATGGTAGATTCGGCGTGGACCATGACAGTGGCGGCGGCGCTCCTGCTGGAGTCTGGAAGTGGCCCTGTGTGGCCCGTTGCGCTATCAACAACGAATCCTGGACTCTAGCGTGGAAATTAGCACCAGAACTCAGTCGGTTCTACTCCTCACAGCCAGTTTCTCCAGGTCTGGCGGGCGTGATGTTCAGCCTCTTACACCTGAAGAATGGGGACGTCTTGCGAATTCGCTTTCAAAAAACGGCCTCACTCCCGAAGATCTTTTAGATAAAGATACCCAAGAGTTTTCTAAAATATTCTTTGAATCAGGGATATCCTTGGAAAGAGCGATTTCGTTGTTGGGGAGATCCAGCGCTCTGGGGCTTGCTCTTGAAAGGTGGTTGCGAATAGGAATCTGGATAATTAACAGGTCAGATTCAGAGTATCCGGCCCGGCTTAAGCAATGCCTAAAAGCCGCATCTCCTCCTGTTCTCTATGGATGTGGAGACAAGAATCTTCTATTACATCGTAGCATATCCATTGTCGGGTCAAAAAAATCGACTGCTGATGAAGTATCATTTGCTTGTGAACTTACAAGACTGGCCGCTTTTCGGGGGATGTGCGTAATTTCTATCCTGGCTGATAGCTATATCGAGGACGTAGCGTTGAACAGCGCTTTTGAAAACGGCGGTTTCGCTCTGATTCTGGTAGCCGGTGGCCTTTTTCGAAAGACATTGTCCGCCAAATATCGGGATCAACTTATGTCTGGTAATCTTGTCTTGTTGTCCCCATTCTCTCCTGAAATCGGCTACAACGTAAAAAACCTGAGGTATGCGGAAAATTACAGGTACTCTTTGGCGAACGCTGCCATTGTGGTTGGCAACCTAACTAATAGGGATATAGAGTGGGGCAATTTGATTGAAAATCTCAAGAATCGCTGGACACCCGTTTGGGTCGGAGGGAAAGTCTCGCTTCTTTCAAACGCTGCGGAATTAATAAAATTAGGAGCGCGAAGGTTACCGGAAAAGCTGAAAGAAACAGACATGGAAGCTCTCTTTGTAAGTACAGAAAACCTGAATCTCTTTGATACCTTAAGCTGAATGAGAGCCGAGAATGAAGTAGGGACCGGATTGGAACTGGATTGGCTACATGAACAGTTTTGATGTTGAATCAGAGAACGATGGGGGTGGTTGATGTGGTTGATTATCGGTCCTTATAATAATGGGTGTTACAGTTGGCATTTTTTCGCTTTTGGGCAAATGAAGCGGGACTGATTCAATTTGGAGGCAACAAACCGCAGCCGGAGACCAAAAATTCCGGGAAAGCGATTGTGACATGGGCGTTGAACTTTGGATCGGGCAAGAATTTGAACATGGCCATGAGATGCAGGCATTGGCGGTGTTCCTCAAAAACATGGTCCGCAACTACACGAGTGAACCGACCCGATTTTGCGTGCTGGCAAATTTCATCGTCAATAACAGCCCCATCGATCTGGCGGTAATCAAGAATAACGGATTGGCGGTAATTGAACTCAAGCAGGTCGGCGGCCCTGTTTTTGGCGGAGAAAATGGGGACTGGACCGTTTATGATGGAAAAAAAAGAATAGTCCTGCGTGGTGGGTCGAAGGGGAATCCTGCCAACCAGATCAGCGCTTACCGCATTGCCTTCCTTCAGTTTCTCGAACGCCATCGCGACAAGTTTCTGCAACCCCGTGTAGGACCAGGTCCTAGATTGGATCACGTGAAAGGCATAGTAGCTCTATCGCCGAGAATTCCGGAGGGTTCTGAGATTGATTTGCCTGAGATCCCCTCGCTTAAGGTCATTGGGCTTGATGAACTTCATCGGGAAATATTCCTGATGAGATCGTCCCAGCTTGTCTTGACGGCAAAGGAAATTACCCGCCTACTCGAAAACGTCCTCAGATTACACAAGGATGATATCGCCAAATACGTCGGGTCAACTAACAAGACTGTGGCTACTCAGGTTGAAGTAACGCCCGAGAAAACGAAAAAACCCATTCCCGTAATTGAGGTGCCGCCAGTAATAGTGGAGCCGGAGAAACTAGATGTCGCCGAAGCAGCTTTTCGGCTTTATGATGAAGCGCCTTGTCCTGTTTGCAGTATGGGCGCTCCCCCGTGCGCATTGAAAAGTTTCACCGGAAGGATAGAAGGAATAACCGGTTCAGAGGATTCCCATTACGTGTTCAGGATTTTAAGCGACGACTTCGAACCCGTCGCTATACCTGTTCACTCCTGCTGGAACGATTATGCGAAAAGGCTCAAATCATTACTTCAGATCAACCATAGCGTACCCGTCAGGATACTTCACCTGGAGAAAGAAGGGGGCAAATTACAGATAGGCCAAAACAGCCTTTTGATCATCGAACCGGACTGGCTGATAAATGTAACGGACATGACACAGGTGGAATTTTGCCAGCGTCAACTCCTGTTGAGTCGATACATATCCGAGTCCGGCAATGCCCACATGATTCGCGGGAATCTCGTGCATCAGATATTTCCTGATATCTGGAATTCCATCAGGGGAACGGAACTCGAACAGAGGCGACTAGATCTGCTCAACTCACAGGCGGAGGAGTTCATCACTTCCCAGTCATCTCCAGAAGAAATATGGCCGAAATGTGACCATGCCATCGAACACCTTACCAGGTGGGTTGATCAACGCCAGAGGTCAACAATCCTGAGGACTGAGACCTTTGTAATGGCGCCATCTTTTGGTACAAAGGGCAAGATCGATTTCTTGTGGGAGGATTCGGAGAAAGGACGGATTGTCGGTATCGGGGAACTCAAGACAGGAAAGAGTCAGGGGCCGAACCCCAAGCCCGGCCACGCTCTTCAACTTATGTCTTACACACTGATGATGTTTTCTAGAGGTGAGATAACCTTCGATAAAGTTCACGCCTTATTGATGTACAGCGGAAACGATATGCTGGGGAATACAGGAAACAACATTTCCCGGAGGCTTATACCTGACCTTCAGGAAATTCGAAAATCGGTGAACACACGCAATGACCTGGTATTGATGGAATTGACCGGTCAGGCCCAGTTCGAGAGCAATATGAACAAGTGTAATGGATGTAGACAGATGTCCACACATTGCGCCCGGATTGCCCTGCTTTCAAATGAAAAAGACACTCGTCCGGTGGAGACTGCCAAATGGCTTCGTTCAGCTTCGAGGATCCCATCGGATAAAGAAAGCGCCTTCTTTCAGCATTACTCACGGATGATTTCAGGCGAGTTACGGGCGCTCAAGGAGATACATGCGGAGCTTTGGCGAAAAACTCCCGAACAGAGGGAAGCTCAGGGGGAAGCGTTTAAAGCGACAGGTCACAATCTCGAGAAGGCAAAGAACGGTAGATACCGTTACCGGCTGGTCGGGATTAATACGAGCGATATCAGGGTCGGCGATTCGGTATTGATCAGTGATAGTAAGGGTCCGTCACGTGGTCGGGCATCTCTGGGGGTGGTGCAATCCGCATCGAAGGATTCCTTGCTGATTTCGACCAGCGAAGAAATACGTTTTGAACCGGTCTGGGTTGACCCTTACACCACGGAAAACCTGACTATACGGCAGTTCAAGGGGCTATATCGCTGGATATCAAACCCCACGCCTCTCAATGACCTGCTTCTCGGCGAAAAGTCTCCGGAATTTGTGAGCATGCCACTCGCCGACAAATCTTTCCTTGATATTATGGGAAAGGAAAAGCTCAATCCTCAGCAGGCCGAAGCGCTTCAGGCTGCCATTTGCGCAAAATCATACAGCATTGTCCATGGTCCCCCCGGCTCCGGCAAGACAAAATTGATAAAAGCTATTGTAAAGGCGCATCTCCTACTTGATAAAAGAGTGCTCATCTGCGCCGGCACTAACAGGGCGCTGGACGAAGCCATGAAACCTCTTACAAAAGGAGTGCTTCAGGATAGATTGCTGCGCATAGGTAATCTGGCGTCAGTGACAGATAAGGATGTCCGATCGATAGCTCTTCAATATCTTATAGATAAATGTCCGAAAGTAGAGGATAAGATCTCGGCCGGGCAGGAATCGTTACGAAACAGATCGGTAGTAGGCATAACTGCCAGCTCTCTTCAGTCCGGTAGATACGAAAAGGTGCTTGGTGAATTTGACCTTGCGATTATCGACGAAGCCGCCCAGTTGACAGTACCCGCAACTTTAGGTTGTATCAGCTTTGCTAAACGTTTTGTGCTAATAGGCGATCACAACCAATTACCGGCAGTTGTGCAGAGTGAAGGCCTCGGGTTGGGTGAGTTCCAGTCTGATAACGGACAGTGGTCTCGTTTGT
The DNA here is from genome assembly GCA_963798475.1 of uncultured delta proteobacterium. Classification (GTDB taxonomy): domain Bacteria; phylum Desulfobacterota; class Desulfomonilia; order Desulfomonilales; family Desulfomonilaceae; genus CAJBEZ01. Next base: position 3,422 of record CAWCTI010000048.1, on the reverse strand, counting down.
CCAAGTCGCTCTTTGAAATACTTTATGAGAGATGTGAAAAGAACGGTGGCCGTGAGGTAGTCCTGCTCAAGGATCAATACAGGATGAATGAGCATGTCTGCGCCGTTCCCGGTTCCATGTGGTACAAAAGTGAATTGCGGCCCGCTACCAGCAAGGTCAAGGATGCAAGACTAACAATAAATCATAAGAACATCGCTGTATTGCCTCGAAAACTCCTTGATCCATCGGAATCGGTGAAGTTTGTCAATGTGCCATTAGATAGCTCGGCAGGTCCTCGAACCAACCTGAAAGAAGCCCAGATCGTCTGCGACGTCATTCGAGGTCTCGCCAGGGGCGGATTTTCGCTGGAACGCAAGGACTCTGTCGCCGTAATATGTCCACGCCGTGCTCAGGTCGAACTCGTCAGACGCAGCCTTGAAAATCTGTTTGCGAAAGATCAGTTTCTGGACGCTGATTCCCAAAAAATGTTGCTTGATTCGGTTAGCACTGTTGACAGATTCCAGGGGAGTCAGAGCGATGTCGTCCTGGTATCTCTGGGTATGTCCGACAGTCTCGTTTCTTCGCATCTTGCCGATGAGAAACGCTTGAACGTGGCCATGTCGAGGGCTCGACACAAGTTGATTCTACTCGGGAATCGCGAGGCGCTGAATCAGGAAGATATTTTTGTCAGTCTTTTTAAAACCATGGAAACGACGCTACCGTATTCAGACTGGTGTGTAGAATCGGGGTAGGCTGGGCCTTTAAGTCCGTTCGGGCTGGATAAATGCGTGGTGGTCTTGGTCATTCCCCCGAACCAACCTTTGGTGCATTTTTAAGGTTGTTTCATGATAAGCCTTCCTGTTGATGCAGCAATAGGCGACCAATCCCAATTCCCGCAGCTTGCCTAATCATCTAAATTGCTAAACAAAAAGACGCCTATATTGGTAAGTTACAGGCGCAACAATCTTTGGCACCGTTACAAAAAAACCGCATTATTCTCGCATCTGGTCCTTAGACAACTGCATCTTTTGTTCTAGGCCTAAAATCAATATTCAATTTCTCTTTCAGATAATCTTTCAAAACAAATACTTCTATTCTATGGCCTATACCTGGAAGATCGAGAAAATACTGCGTATAATTATTTTCGGCGTTTGGTGGGATGATTTTCAGCTTCCTAGTCTTATGCTGAATATCTTCGATTTCCTCATCATGCTTTACATCTGTGTCCCAACAGACAACACTATGTATATTTTTGAAGGAATGATTGAATATTTTGGTTAAATTTCTTTTGAACTCAACGTAATACAATTTCGCACTTTGTATCGGTGTTGTTTTATCACCCTTTGCAATAACATCAATGCCCTCATGTGTGTCGTAATCTATAATCTGAAAAGGAAAAATATCCTTTTCAATCTGTGAGAGAATTAGGAATAATGAAAGGACACCACTTTCTCGTTTCGGCTCTACAAGCATCGTCCCTTTATAGTCTGCAACGTTAGCGCCATTTATCTGGTTTAGGCGGAACTTGAAATTATTTCTTTCCTTTTCAATGCTTCGAATGGCTACGGATTCATCTTCAAGCCACTCCATTTGCTGCCAATCGTTGTCACTTGTAATTTCATCATGTATTTTCTTTACTTTTTGTTCAATATCCGCAAGAACGTCGAGGCGGGTATTATCTATGGAGCCTCTATTAGCCGTTAGCGAAAGTCCTTGGCAATTAAAGAAGGCATGAAACTTCGTAAACTCATAGCCTTTAGAAACTATCCAATCGTTTTTCCTCTCTATTGGAATATAATCTTTGCAAATCCATATTCCATAGCGATCTTGTATAGTGTATCCGCCTTCCGGTGCCCACCCTTGCCGGCGTATCATTTGATTGTAATGAAATTTAATCTGCTTTCCCTCAATGGAAAAAATGGCCTGATATTTTATATCGGGGAAGTTCTCTAAATGACCTTCCTTTTTGATTCGTTTGCAGTAAAAATCAGCGGCTTTGGTTGTGTACACCTCGAGAAGCTTTGTAATGTCTTTGCTTTGCTCTGGAAAGTAATGACCAAAAGCGATCTCCTCATAATGATCGACATCAAGTCCTTTCAAATATAGCGTAACATCTTTATTCTTGGAGGAATCAAAAATGTTTTCTATTGCCCCATGCTTTGTAAACCACATTATGTGATCTTTCAAAACGGCGTGAGTAAATGTTTCTGGCACTATTATTGCGATAGCCATAAATAATGATTGTAGTTTCTGTATCTTCGCTATCAGCATCTGTTATTGTTACAGATACAGTGGGTAGTTCTCCCATCTTTAATTTTTTGAATGGCTTATCCATAACAGCATGGCATTGCTTTTTGTCTTTCTTAGAAGTAACCTCAATTTTCAAGCTGTTGAAATACACCTTAGTCCCATGTCCCTTTTCACCTATGGCATCTTTGTCGGAGCGTCTAGATGAACTACCTAAATTAAAAAAGGCTTGTAGGTCCTCTTTATTCATTCCATGACCGTTGTCTTTTAATGTGATTCTTAATTGCCTGTCCCCATATTCATCAATCACATCAAAAGCAATCCAAATCTTGTTGGCTTTTGCATCGTATGCGTTACTTATTGCCTCCCTAACAATGTCTAAAGGGTTTGAGAAATCATTTGCAATTTCAATAAATTCTCGCACTGCATCAACCTGTGGATTAATTTGACAAATATCGCTCATGGCCTTAAAACCTCCATATTGTAGCTTGTCTACTCATGTCTAACACATAGAGCCTGCAAGCAACGAGAAATGCTGACTGTTTGCTTATATAACAATTTCGAAGCCATTGCCTTCATGACCATCTTATAAGCTCGGGTAACGGATTTTAGTTTTCTTGACCATTAGATCCTCAACTCCCACATTTCCCCAACCACCGGCATGTGTATCATCGTCGCAATAACGGTTTTCCCTGTCGCCTTCTCCACGGCTTCCCGATACATGGATAGTTGCGGAGCATAACTCAGGGCCCTTTCCTGTCTCTTGTCCTTACTTCCAGGAAAGCTCTTGTGATCAATTATCACCAAACCATCCGGAGTTTCCAGAAGTAGATCGATCCAGCCCTTAGCCTTCTGATTCTCCTTTTTCAAATGAATGGGCCATTCCCTCCGCCAAACACAACCTGCTCTGTATGTCCGCTCAATGTGGGAATGCAGCCTGTTACCTACTTCTAACAAATCTGCCGGTTTTACGGCCGTCACCTTCCAGTTGAGGAGGATCTGCCCGGCGGTCTCCAGGCGCTTCGCAGCCCCCAACCGGTAATTGTCAACTGCCAGGAAGCTGTGTATGGCCTCACCAACGAGATCCATTTCAGGGTTGCCATCAAGGGCAATGCGCTCTCCTAGATCCGCAGTTCCGCAAATACTCACGCTGTCACCCAGTTCGGTTTTCTGTTCGCTGGGGACCAATCTGGCCG
>CAWCTI010000047.1:0-38956 GCA_963798475.1 uncultured delta proteobacterium | reverse complement strand
GCTCAACAACTCGTCGGTTTTCTTTTCCAGGAGGGCCTTGTCGCTTCTTGTCTCGACGTTGAGCCGTATTACAGGCTCAGTGTTTGAAGGGCGTATATTGAAGCGCCACATGGGGGAATTCCATACTGAGGCCATCTATGTAATCAGTAGCAATCCCGGGGCTTTTATAAAACTTTTCAATTTGTGCGATTACCGCATGCGGGTCGGTCACTGTTCGATTGATCTCTCCACTTACCGGGTACTTCTCCATCCTTGATTTCACCAGTTCAGACAATGGGCGACCGGCGGAACTCACGGCCTGAACAAGAACAAGCCAAGGGATCATACCGCTATCACAATAGGCAAAATTCCTGAAATAATGATGAGCGGACATTTCACCGCCATAAACAGCGTCTTCCTGACGCATTCTTTCCTTGATGAAGGCGTGTCCAGCCTTGCTCATGACGGCTACACCGCCGCTTTCTTCAACCAGTTCCACTGTATTCCAAATGAGTCTCGGATCGTGAACGATCTTTGCGCCTGGATTCACCTTCAGGAATTCCTGGGCCAGAAACCCTACAATATAATATCCTTCGAGAAACTCGCCTGTTTCATCAAAAAAGAAGCATCTATCAGCGTCTCCATCCCAACCGATCCCAATGTCGGCTTTGTTGCTCAAAACCTTTTCTATGGTAACGCTACGGTTTTCAGGGAGAATAGGGTTAGGAATTCCGTTTGGAAACTGTCCATCCGGTTCGGGAAAAACCATTACAAAGTCCAGAGGGAGCCTTGATTTCAGCATTTCCAATATGGGCCCTGCACATCCATTGCCACAGTTCGCGACTACCTTTAGTGGGGATATTCTAGATGTATCCACATAAGTCAACAAATGGTCTATGTAGGCTTCTTTTACGTCAAGTCCTCTCGAACTTTCCTTTTTGTGGAGGCTTGATGGTCAAACTGGTCGTTAATGACCATGTCGGCGATGTCCTGAATCCCAGAATCCCCGCTTATAGGTTTGGATTCTTCACGTATGAGTTTCATCCCATTGTAATCCATGGGATTATGACTCGCAGTGACCATTATTCCACCATCAAGTTTCATGTAGGATGTGGCGAAATAGACCATCTCCGTGGGACAGAGGCCGATATCCATAACGTCACAACCATGAGAATTGATTCCTTCTGCAAGCGCAGTTACAAGAGATAGACTTGAGATTCTGACATCCCTGCCAATACAGACCTTTTTAGGTTTAAGAAGTGTAGCGTAGGCTCGTCCTATCTTGAACGCGATTTCTTCATTAAGCTCATCGGGTATGCGTCCCCTTATATCATAAGCCTTAAAGCTGTTTCTAATTGTTGTGGCTCTATCACTCATGGTCCCTCCTTCTAATTGGGAGCAAATTTCGAGAGGTTGTCAATTCCATCACGAAAACCAACTGTAGTTGAAAACAAAACAGAGTCAGAGTTCAAAAGAATCATAAAATTTGATGCGCAAGACCAGAGGGAATTACAATAAACCTTGGTACCCATGCTCCTTAAGCAATTCTTGAAGTTTTTTTATGTCTTCAGCACATCCTTTCTGCAGACCAATATGGCGTCTGGGGTATCTACCACAATGATATCCTCTACTCCGACAAGAGCAGTCAATTTCTGTGGAGAGGAAACTACGCATCCCTTAGCGTTGAGACTGAGTATTTTACCCTTTACCGCATTCCCTTCTTTATCAGTGTTCCAAACGTCCTGGAGGGATGTCCAGCTTCCGACGTCGTTCCAACCCACATCTATTGGTATAACCAACACATTATCCGCCCGTTCCATGACTCCATAATCGATAGAAATGTCCGGAAGCGACTCGTACACTTGTTCGAGGGCTTTAGCTTCATCCGGTGTGTTCAGGACCGGATACAATTTCTCCATGATCTTGGCGACAACAGGAAGATAGCGCTCAATGGCTTTGATGATAATTGAAACTTTCCATATGAACATTCCGCTGTTCCATAGGTAGTTTCCAAGCTTTAGATACGATTGGGCGGTTTTAAGGTCAGGTTTTTCAACAAAACGTTCAACCCGATGAGCCTTTAGTCCATTAAATTCAGTGACCTTGGCACCCACATGTATGTAACCGTATCCGGTTTCGGGCCGATCCGGAACGATGCCGAAAGCGAGAAGGTCTTCCCTGTCGGCTGCTAGTTTCGTAGCAGCTTCCAGCACGGACCTGAATTCATCCTCCTTGGTTATCAAATGATCCGCCGGCAGGACTGCCATGATAGCTTCAGGATCGTGTTTGGCCAGCTTATAGGCGGCAAGGGCGACACAGGGAGCAGTGTTCCTGCTGACAGGTTCGGCTACAATGGAGCTGACCGGTATCTCGGGTATTTGCTTTAGAATGGTCTCCGAATGGCGAACCCCGGTAACGACCATTATCCTTTCAAAAGGAGTGACAGGAACTATCCTGTCTACAGTGGCTCGAATCATGGTCTTCTCACCAACAATGTTCAGGAGCTGTTTGGGTCTGTGCCGGCGGCTCTGAGGCCAGAAACGAACGCCACTACCCCCTGCCATGATGACTGAATAAAGATTCATTTTGGGCTCCCTCCAGCTAAACAACAAGAATCATATGTTAGATTTTTCCTGTCAGAGCGCCATCCTGATTAAAAAATAACTGATAACGTAAATGCTTTTGAAATCTATTTTCAGGGATACACCCCATTTTTGAGAATGGACCCGGCAGGAATTCTATAGTGGACACCTTCTTCCGGCGCAATGGATACCGTTCCTTCTATACGCACGTCCCGTTCGAAATAGACATCTCCGGTAACTGTGAGGGACTCGGCTCTTACTAGCGACACGGTTTCAGGGGCTTCAAATCTTTTAGAAAATGCGAGAGGCGAGTCCAGAAAACTCCGCTGAAACCCCACAAGTGGCCTAAATGATAATTCTAAGGGTCTCTCAGGGTTTCTGCAAACATTAAATGATGAATCTAGCACGCAAGCGTCGGACTGCAAAACAAAAAGATCTTCCAGCCTCTTGGTGGGAAAAAATCTGTCCCGTCCCACTACAAGACCCCTCGAATCTTTAAAACTGCCAATTGCCGCGCCCATGGCAGTTTCTAACTGAACAACGGAATGACCGTTTATCACTTTTCTGTTCTGGATAATCGGAAGGTCAAAACGTCTTGAATCCAATAATTTATTGGTAGTCTCAATGTCAACCCAAACATTGTTGGTATTGAAGACTTTGAAGTTTTGAATATCCATGAACAGCGGTTTGTCCTGTTCGGAGACTTGAGCGATTTCAATCAGTTCTAGCGTCCCGTTACGAAGAACCAGCGTGCCGCCTTTACAGTCCTCTTGCGTTCGTGGTGTGACTTCAAGGAGAAACTGAATTTTCTCTTTTGCCACAAGGCCGAGAATCCATGGAGCGACGGTAGCGGCCAAATTGTCCAAATTTGAAATGAACGCCCACTTGATACCAGAGTCAAGAAAGGTCTTCATCACCCCGCTGTCTACAAGACTCTCGAATACGTCCCCGTGTCCGGGTGGGGCCCAATCTTCGTGGTTACCCAAATCAAGAGGAGCAAGATTGTCGGTCAGTAGCCTTGGTACACGGTTCTGAACAAAAGTGATAGCTTCGAACCCGATTTGTGAGAGCAAGTCCAGAGTAGGGCCATTGGTGAAGAAACTGTTCATTAAGGCCAGTGGCGCACAACATTTGTTTGAACGTCTGAAACATTCAATCTGACGGCAGATGATTTCAAGGTACGAATACCCGTCTTTAGCTGTGAGGATGCACTTTGGAACGTTTCCACCCATGGTAGTGCTTCTACCGCCGTTGAGCTTGATGACGGCAACATTCTTTAATAGCCTCAAGCCCTCAAGTGTCAGCCTATGAAACTCATCGGGATCACTTGGTGGTTCTAGAAGAAGGTCTGATTGGGGTGTTTGGACCGTCCTCAGGTCTACTGAACCACTGGATGATTCAGCGATCTTTCGGACCTGTTCCAAAAAGTTCTGGATGTAGAAATCGGAAATGTTTCGGGCGCGCATCTTTTTACAAATAAGGTCCAGATTCAAATCCGTCGTCATATAATCAACCTCTGAACAAAGTACTGTTGAAGCCAAAAGGGATTAATGATCAACAGCCACAAGGTCATGGACCAAAAGACCTGGCTCTCATCGAAAGTCCCGATATTCGCGTCCCTGTGCCCCGGATGGCTCCTGATAGACGGTCTTGGCGACTAGTCAGAATCTTTGGGGTCATCCGAATTTATTTTCTTGGCCCGTTCAATCAATTCCAGAATGTTTTCCAGTCGAGTTGGCTGAGGCTTTTCGAACGCGAGTCGGAATTCCTCATCCCCCAGCTTACGCCGGAAAAAGAATTCAGCCCCGAAACGGTCACACCAGCATCTTATTGCTCTTGAGCATGGGAGATTAATGGCCTCAACGCAACAATAAGAAAAAGTTACTGGCCCTCCCAGTTTCGGGCATCGCATTTCCTGTTCTTCAAACGGATTACTGATATCGTCCATGCTGAATATTTCTACTTGGCTCTCGGATATACAAGAGGAAATAACGGGACGCTGGAATAGGTCAAGCGTCCCGTCTCAATTAGAATTACAAGTTAGGTCTAGGGAATCCCTCTAGCGCTTTTAGAGCGATTTCTATTTCCTCTTGAGGCATTTCGTAGTCAACCAGTTTTCCCTGGAAGTAGGCGTCATATGCTGCGAGGTCTACAAGACCATGACCACTCCAGTTGACCAAAATCACCTTTTCTTTGCCTTCTTCCTTAGCCTTCTTAGCCTCTTGAAAAACCGCCGCCAAAGCGTGATTTGTTTCAGGAGCGCTTATGAAACCTTCAGTTCTGGCCCATGTGACACCCGCTTTGAAAGTGTCGAGTTGATAGACGGCTCGAGGTTCAACTAGACCATCCAGGATCAACTGACTGACTAGAGGGGCCATCCCATGGTAACGAAGGCCTCCGGCGTGAACAGGCGCCGGAATAAATGCGTGCCCCAGTGTGTGCATTGGCAGCAACGGTGTCATTTGCATCGTGTCACCGAAATCGTACAGGAACGGTCCTCTGGTCATTGTTGGACAGGACATCGGCTCAACAGCGATAATCTGAACCTGCTTCCCGGCAATTTTATCCCGCACAAACGGGAAGGATATTCCCGCGAAATTACTGCCACCACCAGCGCAACCAATAACTATATCAGGGTAATCACCCATTAGCGCCATCTGTTTTTGAGCTTCCAGACCTATGATGGTTTGATGGAGCAAAACGTGATTAAGCACACTGCCTAACGAATAGCGAGTCAATGGACGGCCATGAGCTTCACTTGTAACAGCGTCCTCTACGGCTTCACTAATGGCTATACCGAGGCTGCCCGGTGAATTCGGGTCCATTGCCAAGACTTTTCGCCCCGCCTCTGTTTCCGTGCTCGGGCTTGGTACGCATGTGCCTCCCCAAGTGTTCATCATGAGACGCCTATAAGGTTTTTGTTCGTAACTTATTCTGACCATGTAAACTTTGGCTTCTAGCCCAAACTGTGAACAGGCAAAGCTCAAGGCGCTGCCCCATTGACCGGCTCCTGTTTCAGTGGCAATCCTTTTTACACCGAAAACTTTGTTATAGTATGCTTGAGGAATGGCAGTATTGGGTTTATGACTTCCAGCAGGGCTTACGCCTTCGTTCTTATAATAGATTTTTACAGGGCAATTGAGAAATTTCTCAAGATTCTTGGCCCTGTATAATGGGGTAGGGCGCCAGAGCAGAAGTTTATCTAACACCTCATCAGGGATTTTTATCCATCTTTCAGTGCTAACTTCCTGTTCAATGAGGTTCATCGGGAAAACAGGAGCAAGATCTTCCGGGCCTACAGGTTTATGTGTGCCAGGATGAAGGGGGGGTTGCATCGGAGTTGGCATGTCCGCCGCGATATTGTACCACTCACGCGGGATCTCGTCTTCGTTCAAGACAATTTTAACCGGCATTTTCATCTTCCTCCTATGATTTTCCTATTTGATAATAGAGCCTGGGACTGCGTCCGAGTCTAACTCACACAAAATAATCTTTCCATCAGGATTACTAGCCGCCATGACCATCGCTTCGCTTACACCGAACCGCATTTTTCGCGGGGCAAGATTGCATACGACTGATACCGTCTTACCAACAAGCTCTTCTGGAGAATATGATGATTTGATACCGGCAAAGACATTACGGATTTCTCTGCCGACGTCAACTCGAAGTTTGACAAGCTTATCTGACCCCTCAATGTGTGAGGCGGACAAAATTTTTCCAACTCGTAAATCGATTTTAGTAAAGTCTTCAATCGATATTTCTTCTTTGAATTCGGGCGCAATGGTTTTTGAAATTTGTGGGGCAAGATCATCTTTGGCTTTTTCTATAACGTGTTGCATCGTGTTGGGTTCAAGTCTGTCCACAAGTTTTTCGAAAACGTTGATTGAGCGAAGTTCGAGATCAAATTTGGCGTCTGTCCATTTTAGGTCTCCCAGACCGAGCATTTGTTCGACCTTGACGCTGTATGAAGGTAATACCGGTTTTAAGAGTATTGACAATATTTTTGAGCAATTTATGGCAAATGTCAGATCGTCACGGGCCTTTTCAGGGTCAGTCTTGATTGCGGACCAAGGTTCGGCCTGCTGAACATAGTTGTTGGCGATATCCGAAATAGCCAGGATATTCCTGATAACATTTGAGTATTTCAATAACTTGTAGTCATGATAACATTGTTCCACATGACTAGTGACCTGTTTTTTAAGTTCCTCACAGGTCTTGGGAACAATACCGAGCCTGGAATCCAGTCTCTTGTTAAGAAAGCTGGCGGACCGACTGATCAGGTTGGTGATGTTATTGACCAGTTCAGCGTTGGTTCGATTCACGAACTCTTCCAGATTCAAATCTATATCATCGATAGTTGAGCCAAGTTTGGATGCGTAAAAATATCTTAAGAACCAGGGGTTAACCTGATCGGCAAATTGTCGTGCCGTTATGAAGGTGCCTCGGCTCTTGGACATCTTACGTGAGTCCACCGTAAGAAACCCGTGTACATGCACGGCTGTGGGAGTTCTATAATCAGCCGCCTTTAGCATCGCAGGCCAAAAGAGTGTATGGAAGTAAGCGATGTCCTTACCGATAAAATGGTGAATCTCAATTTCTGATTTTGGGTCGATCCAGTAATCTTCAACTGAGATACCTTCTCTACCGGAACAGTAATGTTCTGTAGCGGCAATGTAACCGATTGGCGCGTCAAGCCACACGTAGAAGAATTTATTTTCCTCTCCGGGGATTTTGAAACCAAAGTATGGGCCATCACGGGAGATATCCCAATCCCGGAGCCCCTGATCAATCCATGTTCGGACAAAGCCGCGAACTTCATCTTGCAAACGACCTGGTGTTGAAGTCCATTCTAAAAGGAAATCGCTAAAATCCACCAGTTTGAAAAATAGATGCAAAGACGTTCGTAATTGGGGTTTTGCGCCGCAAATTGCGCAATGGGCGTCACTAAGCTCGGTGGGACGGTAGGTGGCCCCGCAGGATTCGCAGACATCGCCATATTGATCTTGCGCAGCGCACTTCGGACATGTGCCCTTAATGTATCTATCCGGCAAAAAACGACCACACCGTTCACAATAAAACTGCTCAATTTCGCGAGACGCTATGTGGCTGTTCTCTTTTGCCTTAAGGTAAATTATTTCAGAATGTTTTTGATTTTCAGGAGTGTCGGTACAATAGAATTCATCGAAACTAACTTCGAATCTCGAAAAATCATTCAAATGTTTTTGATGAAATTCCTCAACCAGCTTTTGAGGAGTCATTCCCTTCTTGGCGGCGTTTATCTCAATCGGGGCCCCGTGAGCGTCAGATGCGCATACGTAAAGGACATCCTCACCAATAAGTCTTAAAAAACGCACAAAAATGTCGGTCTGAATATACTCAACCAGGTGCCCTATATGAATGTCTCCGTTTGCGTAAGGGAGGGCGCTGGTAACTAAAATCCTGCTCAAATTTATCTCCTAATGGTTGGTCTTATATTTATTTCCCAAGAAATGTTCGTGAGATTTTGCATGCTATAGATTCGATCGATTCACGACGTTCATTCTTTTACTATTTCCAATACCTCAAGATTGGGGTCCTTCTCCTTGTCCACTTTGAATACTCTGGCCTTCATGACGATGGTCTCCATTTCTTTCAAAGAGTCAAGGATTTGAGCCTTGTCCTTTTTTATCCAAACCTTGTTGAGAGTGATGTAGCTCACTCTGTCTGCTATGATAAAATTCACATAATCGTCTCCGAGAGGGCAGGGCAGATCACTCTTTTTGTAATAACGCACTGACATAACTATCTCTTTGTTCAGATACTTGGCCGGGTTCTCTGTGAGACTTACAATAGTGAGGTCCTCGTTGAGGCTCCTGTAAATTCCTCCTCGAACGTAATTCAAGGGGCTGCACCCCATGGAAATCACGGTGACTAGGAAACAAGTAAGAATTGCATTATGTCTCGTCATATAGAAATCTTCATAAGATTTGTAGCGGAACTTCGAATTTTATCTGAAAAATGTTCCATAGTCAAAACAATCTGCTGAAAACCAACAATGCAGACTCCCACATCAAACGAGAACTTTAAATTTTGTGGGTTTTCGTGCATTATCCTAACGTCACATACTGAAAATGGCGCTAATTTTTAAGCTGTTAAAGTTACGGAGATTTCTGTATGAACACGAAAATATTACGTTCTGTGCTTGTAGTGCCTGTGAATGTGCCACGGTTTGTCGAAAAGGCGAGCCTTCGTAGAGCGGACGCAATCGTACTTGATCTGGAAGATTCGGTACCTATTGATCAAAAGAAACGGTCACGGGATAATCTCGCTGACGCCATTTCCGTCGCGGGCCTAGGGTCGACGCAACTAATGGTTCGTATAAATAACGATCCGGATTTCATCGAAGCGGACATAGAAAGCGCAGTTTGCAAAAGGCTGGACGCTCTGTTTATCCCCAAAGTTGAGTCTCCCGATCAACTTGTCAAGCTCGACAATTTTACATGTGAAATTGAAGCATCTAAGGGATTGGTCCCAGGCAAGGTAAAATTCTCAATACATGTAGAAAGCCCTTTAGGCTTGTTGCGTCTTGAAAAGATAGTCTCATCAACTGAAAGAATCGAATCCATAAGTATCGGAGTTGATGATTACCTCGCCGCCCTGGGAGTTAAACTCACAAAAGACGCGTCATCTCTTTTCGTTCCGATAACGCAATTGGTAATAACTGCGAAAGCTTATGGGATTATCCCACTTGGTGTGCTCGGAAGTGTAGCGGAATTCCGTGACCTCGACATGTTTGAAAATTCTGCGATAAGGGCGCGCGATCTGGGATCAGAAGGATCAATATGCGTTCATCCAGATCAGGTCTCGATCTTGAACAGGGTATTTTCTCCGACTGAAGAATCAGTAGCCACAGCCCGAAAGACAATTAAGGTTTTTGAAGAAGCCGTTCAGCGGGGTAGAGCGTCCACGAGTCTTGACGGGCGCATGGTGGATACTCCTATATTCAAGCAAGCCGTGGCGACCGTAGAAAAATTTGAAGCGATCAGACGCCATGAGACTCTTAAATAATAACGGCGTCTTGTGTCGATAGTCCAGGCGCAATTATGTTATTTGATGAAACCACATTTCTGAGTGAGTTAAGAGAACCAAAACCGGACCCGGGTGGAGGTTCTGCGGCTGCTTACGCAGGATTGGTCGCATTGGCCTTGGTAGAGAAAATTTGTGTCCTTGAGATCCTCAGAGCCAAGAAGAGGAGGGATGACCATAAGAACCTTGACAATCTGTTAAGACAGGTTCGGCTGAAGTCAGATTTTCTTAAGTCTCTCGCAGAAAACGATGTTCTTGCTTATGCGAGTCTTGCTGCTTCCATCAAGGACGGCCTGCGATGGCCTGAGAATTACGAAATGGTTACAGAGGCCATCGAATCTCCTTATCGCATGATCTTGGGCGCTGTTGATTCGCTGCAATTGGTTTTCGACATCGGTCGTTCGTGTCGCCAATGGCTGATTCCAGATCTTTTTGTGGCTTTGGAGCTGACGCGGGCTTCTGCAAAAGCTGCATTCCACATTGCCATGGCGAACTTGGACCATATTGAAGAGACAAGAGCGAGACAATCGCGGACAGATCAACTGGAATCAGCTTCTCGTAAAGTTGAACGGCATTATTCCAGAGTTCTGGAAAGTCTTAAAGGTAATCAGAGTCCAGATTGAGGTCATGTTTGGAAGACCTCGGGGTTAAAACATTTTATGTTGAGGCAAACGACAAGCTGGGGTCGAAAAATTTAATGATTTTTGCTGCGGACAATCTGCATGGTTTGAATCCGGTAGTCAGCGAGGCTATGAAGAATCTTGATCCCAGGCCGATTGTTGACATGGTGACCCGTATCCAAAAATCCGGGGCCAAAATGATAGACATTAACCCGGGATATCTTCCAAAGCGCTCTGAAGATCGCATGCGTTTCCTGGTTGAGACTGTTCAGGAAGCGACGACAGCGCAACTTATTCTTGATAGCCCGAGCCCTAGATTGATCGAGATAGGTCTATTGGTTTGCAAGGAGAAACCAATCATAAATTCTATTTCATTGGAAAAGGCAAAACTCGACGGAATTTTACCTTTGGCAGTAGACCACGAATGCGACCTGGTGATTCTATTGATGGACGAATCTTCATTTAGTCCGCCCAGTGTGGAGGAGAAAATCTCCCTTGCTCTTGAGATTAATGATCATTGCGCATCCTTGGGTCTTTCTTTGGAGAGACTGATCTTTGATCCGGTCTTGCCGAATCTGAGCTGGGATGATTCCTGGAGTCGAATTGGGGAGGCCGTGAAGACTATACGGCTTCTATCCACCGGCGCTGTCTTTGACCAGCCTGTAAGAACGATGGTTGGGCTTTCCAACTTGCGTAGCGGTTCAAAAAGACATCAGCCCCTGGATATTGATTTGACGAGCCTGGCCATGTTGTGTGGAGCCGGATTGGATTATGCGCTGGTTGACGCTTTTGAATCCCGGATACTGAGTACAATAGATTTGATCAACAAGACAGGGTGATTTCGAACTACGATGCGACTGGCCATCTTTAGCGATGTGCACGGAAACCTTGAAGCGCTGGAGATCTTTCTGGAAGCGTTAAGAAACGATAGCGTAGATCGTTTGTTTTGTCTTGGAGACTCTGTTGGTTATGGTCCTAATCCGAACGAGTGCTTGGAACTAATAAAGTCTGTTAACAATATTGTTGTTTTGATGGGGAACCATGAATGGGCCTTATTGAATATGGCCATGGCCCAGCGCAGCATGAACCCAGTGGCGTTCAAAGCTATAGAATGGACAAGCCGTCAGCTTACGAAAGCTAATTTCCATTACATAAGCAGATTGCCCATTACCGCTGAATACGATTCGTTCTGTTTTTTTCACGCTTCAGCTCATTCTCCGGAGCAATGGGACTATGTCAGGCCGGGAGATCGTCTGGCAATTGAGTTATGCTTCAATTCGTCTACACAAAGAATGACTTGCGTCGGGCACACGCATCAACCAATGCTGCTGGATATAAACGGCGATAAGGTTTTGCCGACGGTCAGTTTTTCAGACGGAATGATTTATCAAGAGGATGGTAAATCAAGACTAATCATCAATCCGGGGAGCATTGGCCAGCCAAGAGATTATAGCCACTTTCCGTGCTACGTTATATATGATAGCGATACTCGCTCTATTACGTGGCGCCGTCTGTTGGATTATGATCCTGCCATTACAGCGAAAAAGATTTTTGTGTCAGATCTCCCTGGGCAACTGGCCTATTACCTCATTGGCTAAATGTAGTTCGGATCTTTGTTCGAGAAATGCGATGGTGAAAACCTAATCCGTATTGTGGGGGTCTTCCTGAAGAGCGTATAACGCTGCCCCTAAAGCGCCCATGATCTGGGGATGAGGTGGCGTGACGATGTCATTTGGTATGTGCGTCTTCAACAAATCTATAAGAAATGGGTTGTGTTCAATAACCCCTCCAGTCATTACAACGGTGTCTGTGAAAGTATCCATTTCCAGGATACGTTTTACAACAGAATGGAACAGGCCTCGAACAATCCAGTCCAATGGCTCTCCTGACTTGATTTTTTCCAGGACCTCGGTACCTGAGAATACAGTGCAATAACTCCCTAATGTGATTTCTCCATCAGCCTGTTTTGCGAGGTCGTTAAGTTTTTCCAAAGGCAGACGTAATCTTAGGGCCATTTCTTCCAGAAAAGCTCCAGTCCCCGCAGCGCATTTCCGGTTCATCTTGAAACTGACTCGAAGTCCTGTTTTGTCGATTTTAATGATCTTATTATCCTGACCGCCGATATCCACGATAGTCATCGGGCCCGGAAAATAACGGAGACAGCCGCGAGAGTGACAAGATATCTCAGTGAGGCTCTTGGACGCAAAGCTAACGCTGTTTCGGCCATAGCCGGTAGAAAACACACAAATCGCATCGGTTGAGGAAACCCCAGCCGACGAAAGCGCCTCTCGCCACACCTTGTCGGACGCCCCCTCAAAGTCGGTGCCGGAATAGAGCACATGGCTGCCCAGTATGTTCCCACCGTTATCAACGATGACTGATTTTGTTGTGCAGGACCCAACATCGATCCCGCCTGCAAGACGGCGCGTCAAGTGTTATTCTCACAAAATGATTTCAGATTTATGTCAACCATCTTTCTGGTCCAACTGTTCCACGAACGCCTCAATATTTGTTTTTGTCTGTTCCTCGGAATAACAGCGCAAATCATTGAGGTCACCGTGAATCACCAGGGTAGGGAGACCGAGTCGCTTCGCCATTCGTTGAGGCAAGGAATATCTGTTGTTTGAGTTATTCGGACAAGTCTTGGCGTCGTGAAAGATCACACCGTCAATACTGAAGTTCTTGATCCAGTTATCCATGTACTGTTCTTTGAATGACTCGTCACGCACAATAAACAACTCCGTGTAAGCTCGAGCCATGGATTCGAAGGGCTCTTTTGGATCAAATGCGTCAAATATCCAGCTATTGCAATATGTGGATGCTACCACATTTGTCCCTAATTGATAAAATTGGTCGCTCAGTTCCCTGAGCTTGCCCCAAACAGGCATACCGTCCCAATATAGTCGATGACGTTCCCCTGGCACTGCTCCCTGTTTAGTCTTAATTCGATCTTCAAGTTCCGCAATCAAAAGCTTATAATATTCAATGGCTTCCAATTTGCCCCTGAGGATTACTGCAGGCGCCATATGGATGGTCGCGTCAAAAAAAGTCAATGGCGCCGGTTTTGAGGCCCCACATTCCAGCACACGCCGCCAAAGCTGTGTGCATTGCAATGACAAATCCACTACCTCTCGAAGTCTGTCTATATCGAATCTGGCGCCCGAGACTTGTTCTAATGTAGGTATCATGGACTTCATCTGTGAAACGAGGTCAGCGATATGGAAATCCTTAACTTCACGAATGTTTCGATGAGTATGTATTCCAACAATGGGAACATTCCATTCCCTGGCGTAGAAAGAGAACCAGTCCTGAACGTCCCTGCACTGGTTAGTGTTGTAGACAAGGATGTCCGCTTTTGGGATATTTGTTATCCCGTAAGCCTTTGTTAACGGAGTGACGCCTTTGAGATAAGCTCCGACATCGGCTGTTAAATATGAGCAAATGTCAGGGGAGTAACCTACAGCGTTTGCGAGGGGAATGACGTCAGAGGCCAAACGGGTGGCGCCAAGAAGCGCCCCATGATTTTCCGGATAGTAGACCAGGAAGCCCATTGAGTGTAAAAGCTCTGCAGGTCCTACTGATGTACACCATGCGACTTTCTGTTTGCCCGTTTTCTTTGCTTCATCTATTTCGAGAAAGTGGGCCGCCATCAATTTTTTCATTTGGCTGGTAGCGGCGATCTGTCTTCGTGACTGTTTTTGACGGTCTGACAAAACACTATCCTTCTTAGATGGGAAACAATGTTCCCGTCTATATAACAGCCCTAATTCATTATGAACGCTGACAGCGCCCGGAATAGCCAGCAGCGCTCCGGCGCTTGGTCCGATATCATCACGCCGTCAACATCAAGACAATTTTTGCGCGATCAGATCCGCCAGCCGGGGCAGACCCTGATCCATTTCCAACGCTTGCAATAGCCAAATCTATTGACACGGACGCATCGCTTTACCCTGTAACAATAAGGTCGGTGATAAATCCGGTAAGCGAGGCGTTGATCCGTTACGCCCGCCGTAACCTGAGCATCAGATTTCGGAGCTGTTCCTTCCGCAGCAACTGAAAGGCCGTTTGCCCCCAACAGTAGAAGCGCCCCAGCGATTAAGCCAATAAACGTAATCGATAGCCTTTTCATTTTAGACTCCTTTTGTCGTCGGACGGTTCCATGACATAGAGGCCATAAAAATACTACAGCCGGAAGAATTTCACAAACTGATTACATGGCAGCGGACCATCGGTTTGGTTCAAGGGGCAATCCGTTTGGTTTCAGATTGTAACAGCCATCATGGTGGCCTGAATAGTCGCTATAAGCTTTTCCTTCCCGTTGCTGACGGCCAGCACTTTACCAGAGCACACTGTTAATGTTCTTCCCGGCTTGATGACGTTTCCAATAGCGACGAACCTTTCTCCTCTGGCAGGTGCCAAAAAATTTACTTTGTATTCAACGGTCAGCACTTCCGAAAGCGCTGGCATAAGAGTGTATGCCGCGTATCCACATGCGCTGTCAACAATGATGGTCACTATTCCCGCATGTAGGTATCCATGCTGCTGTGTCAAAGCCTCACTGTAAGGTAGCTCAATATGAACCTCGCCTGGGCTGACATGTGTCATTTCGGCGCCGATGGTTTTCATCACCTGCTGTCGATCAAAACTGGACCGCACACGATTTTCAAATTCTTCATCGGGTGGCTTCAGGTTTGTCATGAAATCAACTCAGCAAATGCATATCCTGCTCACATCAATAACCTATTCTGATTTCTTCGCCCTTTCCTCAAAATAACCTGCGGCTTCATGTGGAAAGATGGCGTGTATGAGGATCTCTTCTTCTGTCAATCCAGGAAATTTCTTTTCCAGCTCAGGCCACATTGGAGGAATTAATTCCGCGGGTCTTACTGAAATCGGTTTGGATCCCTTGAGGACTCGGTCCTGCAATTCCTTATTAACCGGAGCAGGAGTTTCGCCGTACATGCCTTTTAGCAGGTTTGCGGTATGGTTTGCGATGATCTTGTATCTACCCAAAAGAACATTGAAGGTAGCCTGAGACACCACTATCTGTGAAGTTGGGGTGACAAGTGGAATAAACCCCAGATCCTCCCTAACTTTTGGGATCTCATCGACAATCTCGTTCAGCCGATGCAGTGCGTTTTGCAGTCTGAGTTGACTACTGAGGTTAGACATGACGCCGCCAGGAATTTGAGTTATCAGCATTTTACAATCTACTCCACTATAAGGCGCCTCAAATTCGCTATATGAGCTTCTGACGGCTTTTGCCTCTTCAGCGGCTCTAGTGAGTTTCTTCAAATCACATCCGGTATTGTATCCAAAACGTTCGAGTGAAAACACGAGAGATTCCGTGCATGGGTGTCCTGTCCCGCCGGAGAAGGGGCTCAGAACGGAGTCAATCATTTCGCAACCGGCTTCAACGGCCTTCAAAGCCGACATCATTCCAAGGCCGCAATTGTCGTGAGTGTGCAAGTGAATAGGAACATTTACGGCCTTCTTCAGGCCAGAGACCAGTTCGAACGCGGTTTGAGGATCTATCAGACCCGCCATGTCCTTAATGCATATCTGGTCAACGCCTTTATCTTCGAGTTGGCGCGCCTTATTAACAAACTTGTCGATCGTGTGGACGGGACTAATAGTGTAACAGACAGCGCCTTCGGCGATTTTCCCGACAGACTTTACGGCCTTTATAACGGCCTCGTGGTTTCTCACGTCGTCAAGGGCGTCAAAAATTCTGAACACGTCAATTCCATTGCGGGCTGAGGCTTCAACAAACTTTTGAACCACATCATCAGGAAAATTAGAATATGCGACAAGGTTCTGGCCACGGATCAACATCATACTTTTAACATTCGGCATAGCGGCCTTGAGTATACGGGCCCTTTCCCAAGGGTCCTCTCTCAGATAACGAACACAGACATCGAACGTGGCTCCTCCCCAAGTTTCCGCGCCATAAATTCCTGTATCGGCAAGTTTTCCAGCAATATTAAGTAGGTCATCCAGTTTGATTCGAGTCGCTACCTTACTTTGCGACCCGTCCCTCATCGTGATGTCAAAGATTTTGACTGTCTTGGGGGTCTGAGTTTCCATTTGGTTCCTCCCTGGAAAATACATATAGATTGGCCTCTCCGTAGGCCATTATGCTTTTGCGGTTGTCTACCCCTCAACCGCTAAAAATAGCAATCTAGCTTGTTGTCACCCTGTTGATACCGATGGAGTAAACACAAGGAGAGCGACCGAGCCGAGTTCGCGTTCAATACATATACCATTAATTCCCGGATTCTAAAATGTCTAATTTTTTGCAACATTTTTCGATGCTGTCCGGCGCTCCAAAGGGAAAAATGTCGTCACAAACTTCCTTTCTTCATCCAAATTTTTGACGAAACCATCGAGCCGGGCCTCGCGAAGAGAGTTTAAGATTGCGCTAAATATCGGACCAGGTTCATATCCCATTTCCTTAAGGTTTCTTCCAGACATCAAAGGCCTAATGTGCCTTAACTTCGTTATGAATTCAGATATGGCACGGCGCGTTGTTTCATGACTGGCTTTTCCCATCATGAAAAGCAATGATTCCATAGACAGTCTGCTAAGAGCAGTGTAAATTTCGCTGGGCTTATTAATTTTGTCACGTTCCAGGAGGCTAAGCGTCCATCGTAATTCTCGCCGTTCCTTGGCTAGACGGTGAGCATTTGGAGCCGGTATCGAAAGTCTCTCCGCAAATGATGTCAGGGATTGATCATCCAAAGAATCGGTTAAAGCCAGGAAGTATACCGTCCAGGGCTCAATCCTGTGGGCCAGGAACAGATACTTCCACCACGAGAGCACTCCAGAAACGGAGTCAACCAGAGAGGAAATTTTCTGATTGAAAACTAGCCCTGGACAAAGAGCGTCAAGCACTCCAAGAGTCGCCATTTGTTCCAAGGCCGGAAATGGGTTTCGTTCATCAAGAATATGGAGTAATTCGTTAAAAAGTCGTTTCCCTTCAACTTTTTCGAAGATCTTAATCTTTAGTGCGCCCTTTATCAATGTCAAGGTATGTTTGCCAATGGCGAAACCAAATCGACTGGCAAAACGTATAGCTCTGAGAATACGGGTTGGGTCTTCAACGAAAGCCAGGTTATGCAAAACGCGGATCACTTTTTCCTTGATGTCCCTCACTCCACCAAAAAAATCTATCAATGCTCCCCAATGTTCAGGATTTAAGCAAACCGCCACAGTGTTTATGGTAAAATCACGTCTATACAGATCTCGTTTGATTGAACTTGTTACAACCTGTGGCAGGGCCCCTGGGCTTTCATAATACTCGTGCCGAGCTGTGGCCACGTCCATCTTGAATCCGTCTTCGAACAGCATTACAGCGGTACCGAACTTCTCGTGGCTCCTGACGCGGCAATTATGGTAAGAATCCGCCAAAGCTCTGGCGAATAAAATACCGTCACCTTCAACCACGAGATCAATGTCCAGATTGTAATTTCTTAACAGCATATCACGAACAGCGCCCCCGACCAGAAAGAGTTCATAATGAAGGTTAGCCGCAACCTGCCCAGCCTTCTTGAGAATATCGAAAACTCTTTTTGGAGTCCTCTCTTCCAGAAGTTTTTTTACGCTTTTACGGCGTTCCCGACCTCCAGAGAAATCTTCAGGACTCGAAGAATCACTGGCCTTCGGAAGTTTCAGGTGTTCTAGAAGGTCGCTCCTGGATATCACTCCCACCATTTGTCCGTCGTCGATAACAGGAACCAATCTCTGACGACCATCAACCGTGATCCTTAATGCCTGATCAATGGATTCATCCGGAGTCACGAAAACTACACCGGGATTCATGAAGTCGGAAACAGGATGATCTTGGAGCCCATGCTGTTTTGCCCTATCGACCGCGTATCTGTGTAGTATCCCGACTACGGAACGATTGTGTTCGACCGGTAAAGAACTTATCTGATAGCGGCTTAACAATTCAGCCGCTTCCTCTACCGTCTGTTCAGGTCCAATTGTAATGACCGGACGGGACATTATTTCGGAAGCCTTGTGTTTGGGATGTGCCCTGGATCTAAGGGCATTCAAGACCCTGTCCTTGACTTCAAAAAGAGACAAATCTCTAATAGTGGCGCTTGCCGCTGTCGGGTGACCTCCACCCCCAAACTCCACCGCGATTTCACCAACATTTAAGTCCTGGACGTTGCTTCGAGCAATGAGGTGAATTCTGTCTTCCATAAGTACTATTGCGATAACGACGTCATAATTTTCCATTTCCTTGAACTTGTGGACCAAGATCGCCAGATCGCCTACATAACCTTCAGCGTTGGCGGTGGCTATGATGGCTTCAACATTTCCAAAATTGAAGACCTCCGACCCTTCTATAAATTGATGCAAGATATCTATTTGATCTTTGGTCAAATCGCTTGTCATCATGTTTGAGACGATATTCAAATTTGCGCCCTGCCGTAAAAGCCACTCTGCAGCGCGCAAGTCTTTCGGGGTGGTGGATGAAAACGTGAAAGACCCTGTGTCTTCATAGATCCCCAAGGCTAGAACAGTAGCCTCTTCGGCGTTAACCTGTATTTTTTTGCGGCGAAACAGGTTTATGAATAAAGTTACAGTGGAACCTACCCGCTGAATGACTTCGACGTTACCGTGGATGTCATCATCCGAATTAGGGTGATGATCATAGAGGTGAACTTCCACCTGACCCGAATCAACAAGCTCACTGAAACGACCGATTCTGCTTCTCTGCCTTGTGTCGACCAGAATAAGTCTTTTGACCTTGGTAAAATCGAGGTCCTTAACGCGTTCGATTGACAGGATATATAAAGTTGATTCCATGAAGAAATCGCGTAGGTTTCTTCTCACGCGATCCCGGGAACACCACTAAAGCGTCTGGATACAATTTCTTCGCCGCTACCATTGACGCAAAAGCGTCAAAATCAGCGTTAACGTGGGTTGTGATAATTTCCATTGGATTGTGGCGCCTATAGTTGATAGAGGATTTAAACTTTTGTGAATAGTGAAAGATTGAACCAATTCGACAAACTAAAAGGCATTTTATTGATTGTTAGGCGATTTGGAAATATAAGATTTGGAATCATTCCGAAAGAAGGCTTCGATTGATGGAACCCCACAAATCAAACGAAAAGAAATCAGCATTTTATAAGCTCTCATTTGTAACGTTCATTTTACTCGTGTTCGCCCTAGCCACGGGATGCCAAGAGATTGACACGATTAAGAGAGAGATCATCCTTAAAGTTCAAGCGAAGTTACTTAAGAAAAAAGCTCAGTTTACTCCTCGTGACGGAATTACACTGAGGCCTACCTCTTTATATCAAACGGCCAACCTGAATTCCGAAATCTTGAGAAGGCTACCTGCCGAGACGTCTGTCGGCCTTTTAGACAAGGTTGGTGAAATGTACAAGGTCCGGACGAGGGATGGCAGAGAGGGGTATGTTGAGCAAAAAGCGATCGGGGGTGAAGACATAATCGTCAAAACTCAAGAATTGCGGAAATCAATAGAAGGTATGCCATCACAGGGCGAAGCCGTGACGAAGAGCAAGGCGAATTTCCGATTGATACCGGGTAGGCAGCATGAAATCATAGAAGTTCTACCTCCCGGCAAGAAACTTGAAGTATATGAGCGTGTCGTTACGACGCGGAATAGCTCCAGCAGTGACAAACCAGCAGTTCGCGCTGAAGGTGGGTGATACCGGGGTAACCCCTGCTGATGAACCTTCAAGCCCCGAGGAAGGGAATGAAGATATTCGTAAGGACGTCTGGTACAAAGTAAAGATAGAAGATGGCAGGGTGGGTTACATATTTACCCACAATATGAAGCTTACGCCACCTGAAGATATCGCCAAAACCGTGCCGTTCATGAGAATGATCGCGTGGAGAACGGTGAACGTTACAGACGATCCGGATATCGGAGCGAAAAGCAACTATATCGTGGCCTATACTCCAATCGGGAAAGATCCCGGCTGTGATTATACCAGATTGTATTTGGTCAGTTGGTCTTCCAAACTGAAGAGACGTATCATAACGTGGCAGCTGAGAATAAATGGCATTTTGCCAATTACGGATTATCATTTTGAAGGTAAGCCGGGCTTCAGTGTTCGCTATCTACATCCTACAAAAAGCGACAAGCTCGTTTTGGCAAACTTCATATTCAACAAGGGTTCCGTAAGAAAGGTAAGCGAAGAAGAAATTCCCAGTTCGGCGGGATTGCATTAAAAAACGATCTTAACGCCCATTTGCGGACTGGGCGATTCAGGCGTTGGGCTTTCTGTCAGGCTTTTTGGCTACGGGAAACATCATTGGAGGGTATCTGTTCAGAGGAACAAATCCAAAAATAGTGGCCAGCATGTTTTGAGGAAATGGAGTTAATAGGCTGTTGTACATCTTGGCAGTTTCATTGTAATTCATCCGTCTCAGCTTTAGCTCTCTATTCGTAGCCACTATCCTGGACCATTGATTGGCAAAACCGGAGTGATTCTTTAGATTTTCAGAAGAATCGGCAATTTGTCCGAGCTTGGCTAAACGCTGGTCAGTCCCATCTATACTCGATATGATAGTGTCAGGATCAGCGGCTCTCAGCAGTATAGAACGTTCCTCGAGAATTTTTTCGCCCCATTTGTTTTGGATTACCCCAAAACCTTTAAGGACTTCAACAACGCCCTGAACCAGATCGTTTCGCTCTTTGGCAAGAGTCACCATTCCTTCCCACTGAGCCCGAGCTTCACTACGAATCTCCTTCAAAGTGGGTCTCAGCGTAAGAAAAGAGACTAAAGAGAGTAATATAAAGGCGATCAGGACCGAACAGCTAAATTCTATAAGGCGGGACATCGTCTTTGAACGTCGGCTAGAGAGACATATTAGACCTTCGTCTACCTTGTCGGGTATCGCGGACCTGATGTTCATATTAAATTTTGATTGGTAATTCGAAAAGTTGCTCATTTGCAATATTGCCACATTACCACAATCTTAACACAAGGTTAATTCTGTAAGCGCATAAGTTGTCTCAAATTTTTAGACAAATCTTTTAGTGTCACATCGGCATTATGTCAATAAAAATATAGACGCCACGATTTTTGTCTTTAGAGAACACAGATCTTGTTCCGTCTTATTCCTGGAAACTCGATCTTGAAGCCTGCCTATCACCATGACGTTTAATTTGCAATAGAAAAGGTCATTTTCTGAATCGGATACCAACTTATAAGACAAATAAAATTGATCCACACGTTGACTTTGTTCATATCAAAAACCATGATAGGTTTAATTGATGGTTAGACGCTATAAAAACGCGCGAGGTTCATAATGTCGCATGATGCAAGTCGTCGAGAATTTTTGAAAAATAGTCTGGTTGTGTCGGCTACTTTGGCTGGCGCTTCGTTTGGTATCATAGGTCCTTTGGAAGCTGGCGCTGAAGGTTACCCGGACATGTCGATATGTAAAGGCAAGGATGCCGCTCTTATCACACGACAGGCGGTCGAAGCCTTGGGCGGGATCAAAAGATTTGTCAAGCCTGGAGCGAAAGTTCTTATTAAACCAAACATGAGTTTCGCCAGGTCGCCTGAAACGGGAGCGAACACCAATCCGTTAGTGGTCAGGGAAGTGGCAAGAATGTGCGCTGAGGCCGGAGCTTCGCGTATTTCGATAGTTGACAATGTTTTGAACAATCCTGCGGACTGCATGAAACTATCCAAGATTCCAGAATATTGTAAGGACGTTCCCAATACCCATAGTCACGTTGTCAAGAATGAAAGGCTGTTTAGGGAAGTATCTGTAGAACACGGGACCCAGTTCAAGAAGATGAGGGCCCTATCGGACGCTCTGGACGCGGACACACTGATAGCGGTGCCTGTAGGGAAGTCTCATGGGTCCTCTGGTGTCAGCATGTCCATGAAGGGTATGATGGGATTGATATATGATCGCACATCATTCCATAACAGGTATAACCTTCACGAATCCATCGTTGATATGGTAACCGTCTTGAAACCTCATCTGGTGGTCATGGATGGGACAAGAATCCTTAGTACAGGCGGGCCTGGCGGGCCTGGAGAAGTAATCCCGCTGGATCTTGTGATAGCGTCCCCTGACATGGTCGCGGCAGACGCCCAGATGGTCGCTCTGGGGACATGGTATGGCAAGAAACTTCAGCCCAAACAGATTAAACACATCAGAATGGCGGCCGAACGAGGATTGGGCCGCATAGACCTGGACAATTTGAATATAAAGAAGATTAGCGTTTGATACGTTTTCAAAGATTAATACAGTTTTTGAGTTTTGGGATTTTTCTATTTCTGTTGGTTTGGGCGGCTTATCCACAGACAGGCGAGGCGCCTCTTGACGCGTTTTTACGAATTGATCCCATCATCGCTTTGACGACCCTAATCGCTTCCCGCGAGTTCCAAACCGGGTTCCTTTGGACGGCTATTGTCCTGCTTAGTGGCCTTTTTATAGGTAGGGCATTCTGTGGATACATTTGCCCCATGGGATCCACAATCGATTTGTTTCAGGGCCTCATTTATCCTAAGTCCAAGCTCAGAGCGACTCGGGCGGGCTACGAGGCAAATCGTGGGCGTCGTTCACTTAAATATTATGTTTTGGTTTTAGTCGTTTTCGCTGCCGTAGGTGGTGTGTCACTCGCTTTTCTTGTCGCTCCGATGTCTTTGGCGACTCGTTTCTGGGGACTCGTCATTTACCCGGCGACACTTTGGATTGCTGATTTGGGGCTGGATCTGGCTACTCCACTCCACCAATATTTTCCAGACTTGGCATACATTCAAATTTCCCGAAGAGTGTTTGCCACCAATATGTTCATCGCTGGTTTCGTTGTTTTCGTCTCAGCCCTCGCCATCAAGGGACCAAGGTTCTGGTGTTCGTATCTCTGCCCTGCCGGCGCGATGATCGCGCTATTTTCCAAAAGGCCTTTAATTTATCGAAGCGTCAATTCGTCCTGCACTGAATGCGGGAAATGTGTCAGAAACTGCCCAATGGCAGCCATCAGGGAGAATCCGCATTCGACCGCTCACAGAGAATGTCTGCTTTGTCTTCGTTGCAAGGAGATATGTCCTGAAAAGGCTATCTCTTTTTATTCTCACAATGAAGCTCTGAAAACTGAAACGACTACACCGGACCTTACAAGAAGGGCAATGATACTGTCGGCGATTTCAGGATTTGGGATGGCGTCTTTGGTTGGGACGGGATGGAACGAACCGCGACTACTGGGTCAGGAGAGAGCAGTCACTCCAGCGGATCTTATACGACCCCCAGGGTCCATGCCTGAACCCGAGTTCTTGAAGCTTTGTGTAAGATGCGGCCTGTGTATGAAAGCCTGCGCGACCAACACATTGCAGCCTATATGGTTCAAGGCTGGCGTGGAAGGACTTTTTAGCCCATCTCTGGTTCCCCGCCTGGCCGCGTGTGCCGTTAATTGCGCAATTTGCGGGTCTGTGTGCCCCACAGGAGCAATCAGAAAGCTTCCTGTAGAGGAAAAGATACAGGCCAAGATTGGGACGGCATGGATAGACAGACAAAATTGTTTAGTGTGGAACAGGGATAAAAAGTGTCTTGTGTGTGGAGAGGTATGTCCTTATCATGCGATTTCCTTCCAGCCGGCTTCAGGTCGGCGGAACGGAGTGCCTATCGTGCATGCTAATCGCTGTTGTGGGTGCGGTTGGTGTGAAAACAAATGTCCAGTAGAGGGAACTGGCGCTATCAGAGTCTCGGTAGTCGGTGAGATAAGATTATCCTCGGGCTCCTACATCGAGAAAGCCAAAGAATACGGACTAGAGTTCAAAGTTGCCGACAAGAAATTTGACAAACTGGCCCCTGACACTTTTGAATCAACAGGAATTGATGAAGAGCCAGAGACCCAGGAGAATAGTTCGTCGCCCAAACAGGAAAAACTCCCAGCTGGCATATTAGACGAGTGAGATACTCATTTGCCCCTCAACAAACCCTTCTCATAAAAATATCTAAAAACGATGAACTGATCAATTCCCGTCAGTTCTACCACCTTGAAAATAGTCACCGACTGTCTGGACATTTTCAATTCGTTAATTACCCTGGTTATTCTTCCATAAACTTCATTATTTTCATTAATGTCCATTATAGCCTCTCCCAAACTGGTTAAGAAAAAATGAATTTCTCCGCTGACTTTATGGTTTCCTCCAGAGATTCTACGTTTGGACCTCCAGCCTGCGCCATGTCCGGCCGACCTCCTCCTGAACCTCCTACCGCCTGGGCAGCCTTTTTTACAATGTTCCCAGCGTGGAACCTGTCGGTCAAATCCTTTGTCACAAGAGCAAGCAGGAACGCCTTTCCTTCTGATTCAGCGCCCAATAGGGCGACACCGGATATCAATTTATCCTTTATCCTGTCGGCGTGTTCCCTGAGGTCCTTAGGTGATTTGATGTCCTCAACAATTCGGGCCAAGACATTAATGCCATTGATCTCTTTTACCTCAGCGGTAATGTCGGACCCTTGCTCACGTGCAAATTTTTGCTTCAAATCGGACATCTCTTTATCTTTGGATTTTCTTTCTTCAATCAACTTATCCAATTTTCTGACCAATTCAGTTCTAGGGGCGCGCAATCGGTCGCAAAGCTGGGATAGTTCATTCTCCAGTCCTCGCAGGTAGGACATAACCCCCAAGCCAGTAACGGCTTCGATTCTGCGAACTCCCGCAGCTATACCTCCTTCAGATGTGATCTTGAACAATCCTATTTCGCCGGTCCTGGAAGCGTGAGTCCCGCCACAAAGTTCCCGGCTGAACTCGCCGACCGAGACCACCCGAACATTTGATCCATATTTTTCGCCAAAAAGGGCCGTAGCGCCCATTGCAATGGCTTTATCAACAGACATTTCAAGCACAGTCACATCAATGTCCTCAATGATCTTTTCATTGACCAGGGTCTCAACCCTCTCGATCTCGGCGCTGGTTATGGGCGAAAAATGAGTGAAGTCAAAACGAAGACGATTGGGTTCGACAAGTGATCCTCTCTGATTTACATGAGGCCCAAGGACTTCTCTCAAAGCCCATTGCAACAAGTGAGTAGCTGAGTGGTTGGCCATCACAGATCTGCGGAGACCGGTCTCCACTTCTAGAGAAACTATATCGCCGATAGAAAACGATCCGGATTTTACCATTCCAGTATGGAGTATCAAACCGGTTCCCAGTTTGGTTGTCTCCTGAACTTCAAATTCCGCTCCATCCTTGGCAATTACTCCATGGTCTCCAACCTGTCCGCCTGATTCAGCATAGAAGGGTGTCCTGTCGGTAATTATGGAAACAGACTCGCCGACGTTAGTCTTTTCCGTTCTCTTGCCATCTTTTAGTATTGCGACTATAGCCCCGGTGTCTTCGAGTCTGCGGTACCCTGTAAATTCAACCGGACCAAGGTCTGCAATAGACTCCCAAGCAACTGAGGCTTCAAGGCTTCCACTTCCTTCCCAGGCTTGACGGGCCATTTCTTTTTGCTTGGCCATCTCCTTTTCGAAGCCCTGGTGGTCCAGCCCCATTCCAACTTCTCTGGCCAGATCTTCTGTCAGGTCTCTGGGAAAACCGAAAGTGTCATAAAGCCTAAATGCGACCCTTCCAGGTATTTCCATATTCCCTGATTGCATGAGTTGGCTGATTTCGTCTTCGAATAGCGCCAGACCTCGAGTCAAGGTTTGCAAGAAACGCTCTTCCTCGTTCTTTATCACTTCCTGAATCAGGGCCCGATGCGCTTCCAGTTCAGGGTAGGCGGTTGACATGTGGCCCACAACGACCGAAGCCGTATCGTACAAAAACGGCTCATTGAGCCCCAGACGTTTACCATAACGTAGCGCTCGGCGCATAATCCTTCTCAAAACATATCCCCTGCCTTCGTTGGAAGGCAGCACACCGTCGGCGATCAGGAACGCCGCCGCCCTACTGTGATCAGCGATAACTCTAATCGCCACTGTTTCAGTAGGTCCCATTAGCCTGTTTTTGCCCGATATTTTCTCAACTCGACTAATGATTGGGTCAAAAATGTCTGAATCCCAGTTGCTGGGCTTGCCCTGAACGACAGCGGCCAGTCTTTCCAATCCAAGGCCAGTGTCTATAGAAGGTCGAGGCAAAGGCTGCATGTGGCCCGAAACGTCACGATTGTACTGCATGAATACCAGGTTCCATAATTCGAGGAACCGGTCGCAATCGCAGTCGGGACCACACCCTGGAGCGCCACATCCAAATCTTTCTCCCTGATCGATATGGATCTCAGAACATGGACCACAGGGTCCGGTGTCACCCATACTCCAAAAATTGTCCTTCTCTCCTAAACGAATAATGGGATTCGTTCCAGGGCCTAGGACCTTTTTCCAAATTTCGTCAGCGGGGTCATCGTCCAAAAATATAGTTACGTGCAAACGTTTCTTTGGTAATCCCAGTGTTTTTGTGAGGAAATCCCAGCCAAAGGCTATTGCATCCTCCTTAAAATAGTCACCAAATGAAAAGTTACCGAGCATTTCAAAGAAAGTGTGATGTCTAGATGTTCGGCCGACATTTTCAAGGTCGTTATGTTTCCCACTTACCCGTAAACATTTCTGGGCTGTCACGGCCCTTTTATATGGCCGTTGTTCCAGACCGGTAAACACTCCTTTGAATTGAACCATACCTGCGTTCGTAAACAAAAGTGTGGCGTCCCCGGCAGGAATTAGCGAAGAACTCTCTACGCGAGTGTGGCCTTGATCTTCAAAAAATTTTAGGAACTCTTCACGCAAATCAGCGCCGGTCATGAAACCTCCCCGCTGTATTCTGAAACTCAAAGTTAACAAGTGCAGACTTTAAAAATCCTATTTTTTAAGAATTATCACAATTTATGGGACGTTGGCAATATTAGCGTATTAACCTCCCAACAACAGCTCGGGTAATTCCAGATGATTTGAGTCACTATCTGCTTCCGAATTTATAAGAAACATGACCCCATGTTGTCACTTCGAGCCCAATCGGGGCCATAGAACTAAGGCCTATCATTATTACACTCCGGAATTCTTACGAAGTATCAATTTTTACAACAACTATTTCTACACATTATTAAATAGTTAAACTGTTTATACTTTATAATGATTGATATTTAATTTATAAGCAAGCATTAATTAATTAATTTATTAATTTGAAATCATGATAAAAACATTGACTAATATTTTGACATATAATATCAATTTTTCCCGTCAGGGAGTTATGTCAGCTACTCAAATTCAGCCTCTCGGATAAATCTTGCAAAGTAGAACCTCAACAAAATCCTTTGGTGTCAGTAAACGTGAAAGCCATGACTCGTCATCTTTTTACGGACGTAAGTTGTTCAAGGCTTCCACAAGAGACAAGGAGCCTGAAATTGAATCTCCCGCTCCCTCAAACGTTCTGGACCGGGTTTTTGCGCATTCATCAGAAGACATGTCGGAGTTGCCGGACAACTCTGTGGCCTTGATGGTAACGTCCCCACCCTATAATGTAGGCAAGGACTATGATCTTGACCTTACACTAGAAGAATACCTTAATCTCCTGGAGAGAGTGCTAAAAGAGACTCAAAGAGTTCTCATGCCGGGTGGGCGTATTGCTTTTAATATTGCCAATATTGGACGTAAGCCCTACATACCCCTGAATTCCTTTGTGGCGGTTATGGCCTCACGTCTAGGTCTTCTGATGCGGGGTGAAATAATTTGGGTTAAGGGGAAAGGCGCCAGCGGTTCATGCGCTTGGGGATCATGGATGTCTGCAGGTAATCCGACACTTCGCGACCTGCATGAGTATGTCCTGGTATTCAGCAAGGATCGTTTTGACAGACCTTGCAAGGGCAGGTCTACCATTGATCGGGACGAATTTATGAGGGCCACTACTAGTGTATGGGAAATCCCGACCGAATCCGCCAAGAGAGTAGGCCATCCTGCGCCGTTCCCGGTGACCTTGGCCGAACGTTTGATTCACCTGTACACATTTGAAGCGGATGTGGTCCTGGACCCATTTATGGGAAGTGGATCTACCGCGGTCGCTGCCAAAAAACTAGGGAGACATTTTGTCGGATATGAAATAAATGAAGAATATATTAACCTCATCCATCAAAGACTAGAGCGGACTACACCTGAAATTCCGCAACAAAACAGGCGATCCGTCGCATAACACCCCATCCTAAAGCCTTCGATCTCTCATAACATTCTACCGGATTTCTTGCTTGACCCCAAATCTGGACTTAATTACTATAAGGGGCTTTAATAACTATAGTTTTGCCATTTTCGGAAAACCCTGTTCACTATTGTAGCGATCGGGGATGATTTTTGTTAAGTTCTGGCGTTTCCGGTGATCGCGCGAAACTCTTTGTGTGAAATGGCTCCTTCTTGCTGCTGCCAACATGTCCGAAAAAGTGATGTTCTTCTTTTTTAAATACCAGGGTGGCCTTGGTGTTAAGAGATCCTTCCCCATTCGGAACTGTTTGACAAACCAAACAACTAGGAGACAATAGCTCCAATAAGCCATCAGTGGTGTGCGTGTGACGGATTTTTCGGTCCGGCATTGGGAATCGGAGCTTCCTAGCAGGCCCTTTGTCTCTCGGTTGGTTATCTCTGTGCTCCAGCGTCGCGTATACCTTAGAATTGTGTCTGTGTTTGAAGCGTCGATGTCAGTGTCAAAAAAAGCCACGTCAGGGTATTTTCCCGCAGGATCTCTGACTAGCACTATTGATAAGGGCTCATTTCCGGCGGCCTTGTACCAGATAGCGTTGAACCTATGAACCAGGACTGTAGTCTTGTGGCCATACAACTTGATTCTATTCCAATCCCAAAGAGTATCCCCACTGTTGAAGATAGATTTCAGAACCGGTAACCGAGGCCCTTTCTTTCGTGGACGGCCCTTTTTACCGGGCTCTGGTTCCGCCAGATCATATAACGCTGCGTCCATACGCAACTTACCCGTGATGTGAACTCCTTTAGGCCGGTCCTGGATAAGATTCTTATTTGAGTATCCACCATCAACGATGGCCCTGATGATTATCGAAGAATCAATCCAAGAGCGTATCAGCCGAATCAATTCTTCGGCGAGTTGAGGCCTGGTTTTGTAAACGCCCGCCTTCGGTTTGATCTTGGCCTTTGCAGGCCACCACAGGCGTGCCGCATAAGGCAGGCAAAAAGCCCTGTCCGATATCCCCGGTAAACGAACAGCAACGCCGATGATCACGAAACAGACTCCGTAACCTATCGGCTTGCCCGTCTTAGGAGCATTCCCGTCATGCTGCACTCCGGCTCCGAAAATTTTCTTACCCACGCAACTGTTCAAGGTATCGTCAATTACAATCTCTATCTCTGTGCAACCCGGTAAAAGGCACTCAATTATGAGCTTGAAAATCTCAAAAGCTACCTTGTCCGGGTCCCAATTGGCTCTGCCCAGAAATTTGTAGATGTTTGCGAAATGCTCCGATTCATGCGCCCCAGTAGCAAGAATGACCTTACCAATGGTGTGTGTTCCAACAGTAAGCGCCCATCCGGCAATTAGCGCCGCAAAATGCCTTAAGCTAGGCGCTGTGAAACAATCCATGAAATGTATCTTGTCAACTCCGAAAGGCTGTGGCAGATTCCTCTTGGTCATCGGTGTTCCTCCTTTCAGTTTTCCCAAACCGTCTATGGCAGGAACACCGATTGTTTTCAATATATTATTCGGTAATTTCAAACTATTATCTCAGAAATGGCAAAACTATAGTAATTAAGGATCGATTATGAAACCACATCAGAGTTACGAGATCATATGGCACGGCAGAGGCGGGCAGGGGGCTGTGACTGCAGCTAAAATGTTCACTGAGGCGGCTTACTACGCCGGCTTCAAAGGTGTCAGCGCAAAGCCGACTTACTTTTCTGAACGACGTGGCGCTCCAGTCAGTGTTCACACTCGAATATCGCCGGAACCGATTAGAACTTTCTCGAATGTTCTGTTTCCGGACATAGCAGTTGTTCTGGATGACAATTTGCTTGAAATGGTCAATGTAACGTCCAACCTCAAGACAGGCGGCCTGATCGTGATAAATTCCTCAAGATCAGCTTACGATATGGATCTACGAGGCCGTTTCACGGTAGCTATTTCAGACGCTTATCATTGCTCCGAAGCCGCTGGGCTGATAGTGGAAGGAAACGTGCTTGTTTCCACTTCCATTCTGGGTCCATTAGTTGCGGCGACCAATTTTGTAGGCCTGGACAACATTCAGAGAGCCATACAAAAAAAGTTCAGAGGTAAATCTCGGGAGCGGAATTTAATGGCGCTGGAACTGGCGTTCGAAAAGACTATGATTGTCGCCATAGACAATATGGCCGCCGCAGCTCAAGGATAGGTATCTCTCAAACATCAATCATGATATTTAAATTACATAGGATTTGATCTTCATAAGGAGAAAATCTTGTCAGAAAACTCTACTCCAATTCGGACCATTTCAACACCAGCTGATGGAGAAGCGGGTAAGACGGGGGATTGGCGATCTCAAACCCCGAAAATAGACCATGAGAAGTGTTCTCAAAAGGATTCTTGCCTATTGTGTTGGCTTTATTGTCCAGATGGTGTCATATCCTCAACGTTTCCTCTCGAAATTAATCTAACCTACTGCAAAGGTTGCGGTATATGTGCAGAAGAATGTCCGAGAAAAGCCATAGAAATGGTCGATGATAAGTGATTTTATACATCCAACGTCCACAAAATGAATGACAGGTTATATCAATGGGGCAAATAGAAATAATTACGGCTAACACGGCAGCGGCCATCGCTGCCAAATTGTGTCGTGTGCAGGTAGTCTCGGCTTACCCGATAACTCCACAAACTCCTGTGACCGAAGAATTGGCCGCAATGGTGGAAAGCGGCGCCCTAAAAGCAGAATACATCACGGTTGAAAGCGAACATTCGGCCTTGGCTTCGGTCGTTGCGGCGTCCCAGGTGGGGGCGCGGGTCTTTACTGCTACAAGCGCAAACGGCCTGCTGTACATGCATGAGATGTTGCATTGGGCTGCAGGAAGCAGGGTTCCAATTGTCATGGCCTGCGTCAACCGTGGGGTTGGAGCGCCATGGACCATTCTTAATGATCAGCAGGATACCATCGCTCAACGTGATACCGGTTGGATTCAGCTATATTGCAGAAATTCCCAAGAAGTCCTGGACACTATGATA
Organism: uncultured delta proteobacterium; assembly: GCA_963798475.1. GTDB lineage: Bacteria > Desulfobacterota > Desulfomonilia > Desulfomonilales > Desulfomonilaceae > CAJBEZ01. Next base: position 7,565 of record CAWCTI010000047.1, on the reverse strand, counting down.
CAGGCGTACAGAATCGCGGAGCAAATCCAAATTCCCGTTATGGTATGTTACGACGGGTTCATTCTTTCCCATGCGAGCACTCCTGTAGATGTTCCATCCCAGGAGGATGTTGATCGGTTCTTGCCTTGCCTTGAAGACAGGTCGGGAATTGACGGGAAAAGCCCAATGAATATCAATCCACTCATTCTAAGTGATCCACGACTCGACGCGAATGGTGTTCTAATGCCAGGTTATATGGAGTTCAGATACCGCTTGCAACAGGATATTCTGGGCTCACTTGAGGTAGTTCAATCCGTCGACAATGAATTTTTGGACATATTTGGTCGGAGTTGGGGAGGTTCCGTATGGGGTTACCGTATGGACGACGCTGAACATGCAATCGTGAGCATGGGATCGCTTGCGTCTGAGTGCACCGTGGCTGTGGATCAACTGAGAAACGAAGGCATAAAAGTTGGCGTAGTAGGAGTTCGGGTTTACAGACCTTTCCCTTCGTCAGGAATAATTGAATCCTTGTCGGGTGTTAGGACCGCCACGATTTTTGAAAAGGACGTTAGTTACGGATATCAAGGCGCATTGGCTATGGATGCAAAGGCGGCGATGTACGAATCTAAATCCAGACCGGAGATATCTTCTTATGTTGTTGGCTTGGGGGGAAGGGATGTCAGGCCGGAACAACTGGCTGAGGCGACCCTCAAATGTGTTAAAGGTCCAGCCCATCACTGTTGGTTGGATGTGCGCGAATAAAGATAGGGTAAACATTCTATCGTTAGATCTTGACCGCCGAATCAAAAACATTGAAAAACTTTTTAGGACAATTTGCCATGGCGACAACTTCCATTAAACAATTACCAAAGACAGAAATGATCCTTCCGGGTACAAGGTCATGCGCCGGTTGTGGGCTCATGCTAACATACAGACACGCCCTAAAGGCGCTTGACGAGGGTAAAACCATAGTAGCTGTGCCCGCGAGTTGCATGACGGTCCTTCACGGTGTTTACCCTATAACTCCAGTGAAAGTGGTTTGTATCAACAACCCTTTTGCAGCCACAGGGGCCGCGGCGACTGGAATAGTGTCAGGCCTCAAAGCTACGGGGAAAACCGGTTACACTGTGGTGGCGTTCGCTGGAGACGGAGGGACCTACGACATCGGCATACAGGCGTTGTCTGGGGCCCTGGAACGTCGGGTCAATTTCATATACATTTGTTATGACAATGAAGGTTATATGAATACAGGGACACAAAGATCCAGCGCAAGCCCCATAGGCGCAGTAACATCCACAACGCCGCTTCTTGCCAAGCTTCAACATAAGAAAGACATGATAAGGATAGTTGAAGCGCATGATCTCCCCTATATCGCTACAGGGTCACCAGCTTTCCCTTTCGACCTTTTTGACAAGGTAAAATATGCCAAGGATATTGTTGGTTCAAGATACATTGAAGTCCACGCTCCTTGCCCTCCTGGCTGGGGTTTTCCCAACAAGGATCTCGTAAAAATGGGAAAACTAGCGGTTGAATCGGGGATTCACGTCCTGTTCGAAATCAGAGACGGAAAACTCAGCCTGACTTCCATGTCTCTAGCGCTTGCCAAAAAAGGTCGAAAAAAAACCGTGTCTGATTATATAAAGGGGCAGACTCGTTTCCGAAATATCTCGGCTGAACATATTTCTGAGCTGCAGGCTTTCACCGATAAAAGATGGAATGAACTTGTAGAGAGGCATTTCAAGGACAATGGCGGCAGTTAATTTTCTTTCCAAAACCTACAGGGGAATTATTTACTTAGGAAATTGGACGACAAAATGAACATTAGTCCTAAATTTTCCGGATTGCTGGCTGACATCGATCAGACTCTTACTGGCAAAGGTTACTTTGAAAGGGCTTCCTCTTCCAAAAACGCCTTGAACGAAGTTATCACCCCCACCTATTCCTTTTCGAAGCTCAAGGAACCCTATCGAAAATCCCAGAAGATAGATGAGGATTTCGGCAGATTAGGGTCATTTCTCGAGAATGAGGTTTTACCCAAACTGAGAATTATTGAAAAGTCGGCTCAAACTCAGGATGACATTGACTTGCTTTCACAGTTGCTAGATCATTTAGAAGGCTGTCTTTATGATGTTCGGAGCAAAAAGGAGATTGTTCCCGCTTATGGCGAATTGTTGTCCCACTATGTAACAAGCCTTTCTATGAGCGCCGTTCCAGGCCGACAGCACCCCCTCATAAGAATGATAATGAAGAACGTAGTTCGCAGGAAGGCCCCTGAACTCAGTAAACAGTTCGTCTTCAGGGCGTTCGCCAAACTTCGTCGTATAACTACTGTCGCTATCATAGCTAAAAGATACGCTGCATACGTTTTGGTTACCAGAGGTTTCGAGGTGCTTTTCAGAGGAGAGACCGATTTCAGGACGTACGGAACGTCTCCCGAGGGTCTTGCGCTTCAGATCATGAACATACTGATCAAGGACGGAATCAAACTAGCCGATGTAACAGACGTAGTTTGCGGAGGTGGAGACATTGGTCCTTTGCCCGACGGTATTTATGTGCTGACTGAGAAAGTCAGGGACGAGTCCTGGAAGAGGCTCCACAATAGTTCTCTGAACCGTGGGGCTTTAATTGCATGGGAGTTGGTTCAACTCTTGAAAAGTCAGAGGGGTAACGCTCCTGTTAACGCTTCTTTATGCAGTCCGCTGTCATTCTCGACGCTCGCGCCTCATGACCTGAATTTTCTTTTCCGACCTGAGTCCAGGGAGCTACGGCAAAGTATGAAAGGGTACGTAAAGGTTACCCCTCTGAAGTCGATCGCCGCCATTCTGTCTGAACTCAAGGGATATGAACAGGATCGCCTGAATCTGCTGGTTTTGACCCTGGACGAGTTGTTCGCTTCGGTAGCCAGGAAAATTGGACCCCGTATCATAAGGGAGTTGGCCGCTCAGGATGCAAACAAGATCCTGATCAACTTTGACTTCTCTAAAATTATTGAATGCATCAAAAAAGAAAATTTCGTATTGCCTCCTCACTTCCGACTAGCCTCACTTGAGCTAGGCACAGGTGTTATGGAAGTTTGTGAGTTGCTCATGATTCTTGAATCTGGAAAGATTTCAAAGGGTCTGGCCAACTCACTCAGTCACGTTGTCGATTCGTACGCAAAGAGTACTGCGATGGCTCTCGAAATGTGTTCTTCCGGAGAACTGGTAGAACGTCCGGGGTTTATTGTGATCACTAGCATGAAGGCCAGGGATCCCTATTTTTACAAGCTGTTTCTTAAAATTCGCGACAGGATTGATAACCCATTTACACCTTTATTGTGTCTGGACTCTCTGGAGCATGAATATCTCATAGCGAATCATCTGTTTGAAATGTATATAAATCCGGCGCAGTCGGAAAGCAGGCTAAACTATGGCATTGAGGCCCGCAGCATGAAACAGGCGCTGCGGGTCCTGGAGTCATCGGGATCACTTTCAGAGAGCTTTTCTTTTTCCTCATTGCTCGATGATGTTACAGGTGAAATCAAACGCGGCTCCATTCAGCCTGCTAACCTGGTTCTTGTGGGGGCTGAAAACGAGGATGCCCTCCTTGCCGTCGCCAACGCCAGGGAATACGGTCTCTTGCGTAAACTGGCTTTGGTGGGCAATCGTGAGGACATTTTAAGCGCTATTGAGCGATCTAAAGCGAGATTGTCACTGCTCAATGATCCGGATATTCAGGTCGTCGATATAGATCCACTTGCTGCGGATTATGAAGATAAGAAAAAATCCGTAGCGGATGAGTTCCAGAAATTTCTGCTTGACCACAGGGATTTCGTTATTATGAAAGGAAGCATAGATACCTCGGACTTACTGCATGTAGCCCTTTCCATCTACAAGCGGGACGCTGCAACCACCGATCCTCAAAATCCACCAAAGAAAAAACTGGCCACATATACCGGCTTGTTAGTGTTCCCTGACAAGAGGTTTTTCGCATTGTCCGACGCTGGGGTAAACCCGGCTTTTACAAACGCTTCCGCGTTGTTGGGCGCTATAGAAAACCAGCTTGATGTAATCCGCCATGTGGTGAGTCCGGATCTTCCGTTGAGGCTTGCCATCATTACGGCGGTCGAAAAAGAAACTGTGGCTATCCCGGCTACTTTGGTGGCTGGTGAAGCCGTAGGCAAGTCCAAGGATTTAGCTGAGAAATATGGTCCTCTGGTAATAGAGGGACCGTTATCGTTTGATCTGGCTACAGCGCCTGATGTCGCAGCTGAAAAACACTATCAGGGTAAAATAATGGGCAACGCCAACTGCCTGGTGGCTACTGAAATCAACACCGCCAATGTTCTTTACAAAATGCTTTCAAAGACAATGGGCAGTCTGGGATTAACGATTGACATAGGCGGCATCATCACGGCAGGCCCTGGAACCACTCCGATAGTCTTTACGTCAAGGGGTGATACGGCCCAGACGAAGTTTAACTCAATTTTGCTGGCCCTGTCTTATTCAGCCTCGATTCAGGATAGACTCGGAAAGGAGCAATGAAAGCGTTTGGTGAGACCAATTACCCAATCTGACGAATAATTTTCATAGCCCAAAATATTTTTGGAACTTTGAGCTTGTATGTACACTCATTTATTTGTAAAATATACAATTTTAGTGTGAACTTGTTTGATTTGAACAGTCCAAACTTCCACCGGAGGATCAAAATATGCGCTGCGATACTGTTAGAAATGGTGTCAATTGTTCGTTTATGACAAAAAAAGGTTGTGGCTTCACTGCCGGACGCTGCCTCACCGTCGTTGAAAAATGTGAGGGATGTAACAGGACTTCGAGTTTCGAAGGAGCTATATATTGTTTGGTAGCGGCTAACCCTACCACCAAATGGGCTAGGGGTGATTGTAACTTCGCAACTCACCTTGAAAGAAAAAAGATCGAAGAAACTCAGAAAATTAACCCTTTGAAAGCCTCGAAACGGGCCGCTGCAGCGAAAAAATAGCCCATTCTTCATCCGGCGCTCACCGGAGCGCCGGACCCGCCTACTGCAAAAATACGAAATCACTAAGAATGGTTGGAGGGAAGGTTCCTGTTTGGAAAAGTCGCCACGAATGTGGTCCCTTGAGACGGTCTGGAACGGAATGTAATATTCCCACCGTGTTCTCTCATGATTTTCTGAGTCACCATCAGGCCTAATCCTGTGCCCTTATCTCCTTTAGAAGTAAAAAAGTCCTCGAACACGTGGTGTTTTAGATTTCTGTCAACTCCCACCCCGTTGTCTGCGACTTCAATTATGGTTGAACCGTCTAGCCCTTTCCGTGTTCTAATTTCCAGGACCCGTAATCTTTTCGGCGGTCCTATTCCAGGAAGCAATCCTCCAGTCCTTATCCAGGGTCATGACACCCTCGGATATACTGTTGAGGATAGATTCTAGCAGCTGGTTGGTTTCCATTGGACACCTCCTTGGAATGAAAGGCGGCTATGCCGCCAATAACCAACGGAGACTCAACGGATTAATTACGCAATATTCAGGCCATGAAATAATCTTGTAACGATTATAATCAAACGCGTGATTAATTCAAGAGATCAACCAAATGTAAGCTAGCGCCATCTGTCGGAATTACAAAATATATCTACTCAGATCGTCACTCTTGACTATGTCCTTAAGTCGCTCCTGTACCATATCGGGGGTTACTTTAATGGCCACACCGGCCATCTCCGGAGCGTCAAACGATATTTCTTCCAGCAACTTCTCCATAATTGTGTGGAGTCTTCTTGCGCCGATGTTTTCCGCTCTTTCATTTACTTCTTCAGCAAGCGCGGCAATTTCTTCTATTGCTTCTTTAGTAAACTCCAACGACACACTCTCGGTCTTTAAAAGTTCCTGGTACTGTTTTACCAAAGCGTTTTTCGGTTCTGTAAGGATCTGAATGAAATCAGCCCGCGTCAATGCCGACAATTCTGCCCTCAACGGGAAACGACCCTGGATCTCTGGTATTAAGTCTGACGGTTTGGATACGTGAAAGGCGCCGGCGGCCACAAACAGAATGTGGTCTGTTTTGACAACCCCGTGTTTGGTGCTCACGTTGCTGCCTTCGATGATTGGCAACAGGTCGCGCTGTACTCCTTCTCGCGATATGTCTGGACCATGCGCTGAAGCGTGTGCGTTCGCTATTTTGTCCAACTCGTCTACAAAGACGATCCCCGTTTGTTCCACTCTCTGTTTTGCCTTTTTTACGACCTTTTCGTTGTCCAGGAGCCTGTTCAACTCTTCCTGAAGCAAAGTGTTCAAAGCCTCAGGAACTTTGACCCGCCTTCTTTTAGTTTTCCCCGGGAAAAAGTTTGACATCATGTCCTTTAGGTTGATGTCCATTTCTTCCATTCCGCCAGGAGAAAAGATTTCAACTACCGGCAAAGCGCTAGCTTGAGTTTCTATCTCTACCTCCCTGTCATCGAGTTTCCCATTTCTCAGCATTTTCCTGAATTTTTCCCTGGTACGTTGCGCTACCTCCAATTCGCTGTCATTGTCTTTTGGTAACGATGTGGGAGCAGGATTGCGTCTCAATTTTCTGGGTGATCTAACCGGCAGGAAAATGTCCAGCAAACGCTCTTCCGCCAGTTCCTCGGCTTTTGGTCTGAGCGCTTCATATTCATCTTCCTTGACCATATTGATTCCAATTTCCATGAGATCACGAATCATGGACTCTACGTCCCGTCCCACATATCCGACCTCGGTGAATTTTGAAGCCTCAACCTTCAGGAAAGGCGACTGGGCCAATCTGGCGAGTCTACGGGCGATTTCGGTCTTGCCAACTCCTGTGGGGCCAATCATAATTATATTTTTGGGCGCAATTTCATCCCGAAGGTCCTCCGGCACCTGCCGCCTTCGCCATCGGTTTCTTAAAGCTATTGCTACCATGCGTTTAGCGTTGTTCTGACCTATGATGTATTTGTCCAACTCCTGGACTATTTCGCGGGTGTTAGTGTTTCCATATCCTTAGATTGCTCCATCTCGTGTAAACTGCAACCATTTTGATGCGACGTGTAGCTTTAAAAGATGTCAAATTGTTTCAATTATCAGATTTTCATTGGTAAAAACACATATTTCAGCGGCAATCACCATTGCCGCCCTTACTACCTCGGTCAATTCCATGTCCGTATGGCGCATGAGCGCCCTAGCAGCGGACAGAGCGTAATTTCCGCCTGACCCAATTGCTATAACACCGTCGTCCGGCTCCACTACATCTCCTGTGCCTGACAGCAACAAGGTTTGTTCCCTGTCAGCCACTATGAGAAGGGCTTCCAATTTTCTCAGCGCCCTGTCGGTTCGCCAATCTTTGGCCAGTTCAACGGCAGCTCTCGCGAGATTATTGGAATATTTCTCCAGGGATTGTTCAAACTTTTCCAGGAGTGTTAGCGCATCGGCCGTAGAACCGGCAAAACCGGCTAGAACTGCTTTTTGCTTACCAACTAATCTAACTTTTTTTGCAGAGCTCTTTACAATGGTCTCACCCAGTGAGACCTGACCGTCTCCGGCCATTACGACCTTATCTCCGCGTCGGACGCAAAGCACTGTTGTAGAACGCGTTATCAGTTTCATTTTAGATT
>CAWCTI010000046.1:0-16709 GCA_963798475.1 uncultured delta proteobacterium | reverse complement strand
TACCAACCACACCCTATGACCATAAATGGTGTATTCCTATGTCTCCAGACCTTTTCTTCAATTGAATCAATTTCCGACTATAAAACATCTAATGTCCAACATAGATCTGAAGTTTATGAACCACTCAAATCCAAGGAGGCGATCATGAAAACAGCTCTAGTATTACTTGGAATGGTCCTATGGCCCGTTATGGCGTTCGCACAACTTCAGACCAGTGTGGTGGAATACACAGATAGAGGAACAATTCTCGAAGGCTACGTGGTGGAAAAAACGGACCTACATGGAAAACGGCCGGGTGTCCTCGTCGTTCCTGATTGGATGGGAGTGAGCGATTCCTACAAAAGAATCGCGGACAAACTCGCGGACATGGGTTACGTTGCTTTTGTTGTGGACATTTACGGTAAGGGGGTTCGTCCAGCGAATAATCAAGAGGCTGCTGTGGAAGCGACGAAATATAAGACAGACAGGAAGTTGCTGAGGGAAAGGGCCGTTGCGGCGCTGACAGAACTTAAGAAAAATCCAAAGGTTGATCCGAACCGTATTGCAGCCATTGGCTATTGTTTCGGTGGTACTACAGTTCTGGAGCTTGCCCGAAGCGGGGCCCCTGTTCTAGGCGTGGTCAGCTTTCACGGAGGGCTGGACAGTCCTTCTCCCGAGGACGGGAAAAAAATAAGAGCAAAGGTATTAGTCTTACATGGAGCAGATGATCCGGTTTCTAAACCCAAGGACATCGCAGAATTCCAGGAGCAGCTAAGGAAAGGCAATGTGGACTGGCAAATGATATACTACGGCGACGCCGTTCACTCATTCACACAACAGAAGGCGGGAACGGACAAATCCACAGGAAACGCATATAATGAAAAAGCGGACAGACGCTCCTGGGAAGCCATGAAACAGTTCTTCAGGGAGATTTTTAGTTAAGAAGCGCCAAAATAATATGATGAGTACGATCAAGGCCGGGGTGAAAGTAATGTTTCGCTGTTGGAGATGGCGACTCGATGTGGCTTCAATTTTCCCATTGGCCAATATTTCCATGAAGTATTGGGATTAAGGATCGACCCGAAAGATTACTCTTGATCAGTCAGTGGTGGAGGAGAGCAGTATGCTCAACAAATTGAAATAGAGAAAATGGAAATGGACCGAAAAGAACAGGAGACCGGCAAGGACTTCGGCAGTCCTTTGGAGAAGGAAAAGGATGAGTATGAGATTCTGGAAAGGACTCTGAAATCCATGGATGTGAACCATGTCTTTTCACGGCGTGAGTTTCTTCTGGTAAGCGGCGTAATGGTTGTAGCGGTATCCGCTCTGGATGCTTGGGGTGCAAAAGAGGCTCCCCTCATCATTATGGATCAGACTAAAGGCCTCGTAATAGCAGATCCGGCGAAATGCGTAGGCTGCAGGCGATGTGAACTGGCCTGCAGTGAATTTAATGACGGAAAGGCTTCTCCAACCATCGCGAGGATCAAAGTTAGTCGAAACCTCAATTTTGGGCCCACGGGCCTTTATGACGGGCCACGCCGCCAGGGTTACCTGGGGAAATGGGCTGGTGATTCAAGATGTTTGCAAACAATGTCCCCATCCTGTGCCTTGTGCGAACGCGTGTCCAAATGACGCAATAGTTGTGAGGCCTCCAACAAACGCCCGCGTTGTGGATCCCAACAAATGTATTGGCTGTAAAATGTGTCAGAGGGCCTGTCCCTGGGAAATGTTGTCCTTTGATTCGGATACGAATAAGGCTACCAAATGTTTTCTTTGCGATGGGCGCCCAAGTGTGTCGAGGCATGTCCTGCGGAGGCTCTGAGCTACGTGGCCTGGCGTGACCTTACGGATAAGGCGCCACCGAGAGTAGCGCCGACAGCTGTTGTTTCCCTCGATAAAGCGCATACTTGCAACGATTGCCATAAGAAGTAACGGACAGGAGATGAGAAAAAATGGCTCTCCACGGAGGATGGGCGGGAAAGGTTCTACGGATTGATTTGTCAACCCGGAGAATCTCAACTGAAGATACCATTGAGAAATACAAAGATTATTTAGGGGGAACGGGAATAGGATATAAAGTCATTTGGGACGAAGTTCCGACGGGAACTAAACCTTTTGACCCGGCTAACAAGATCGTCTTTGGGGTAGGCCCTTTGGCCGGCACTGGCGCTCCCTGCAACGGAAGGACCGCTGTGACAACTCTGTGGCCGACTTGTTGGCCACAGCCACTGGTTGCCAGTGGTCACATGGGTGGCCATTTTGCCGCAGAACTTAAGTATGCCGGGTTTGACGCCATCATCATCGAAGGGAGGGCTGATTCTCCGGTATGGCTACAGGTTGTGGATGGAAAGGCAGAAATTAAGGATGCCCGCCACCTCTGGGGACAGGGCATACGGCGAACCACCGTTGACATAAACCAGCGGATGGGACCGGAGGCTTCTGTGGCTGCTATCGGCCAGTCAGGTGAGAATTTGGTTCCCATGTCCGTGGTGATAAACTCCTATTCCCACTCAGCGGGTGGCATAGGCGGGGTCATGGGTTCCAAGAATCTGAAAGCTATTGGTATCTACGGAACAGGGAGTGTAAGGATTGCCGAAAACAAAAAGGAATGGGAGAAGGTAGTCAAATTGCACCTTTCTCTCTTAGGAGCCGTCAACCAGCATGTGGTTCCGATCAGTCCTCAGCCGTGGGCGGAATACTACGGCGCCACGCGTTGGGTCGGCTCTAAGGGCAGGAAATGGCGCTCCGCGAATCCCAATATCGAGACGGGAGCCTGCGATCCCCACAACCTAAATAGGATCGCCTATCGGACTAACAATGCAGCCTTTTTTCTTGGAGAGAAGGCCTGGCAGTGCACCGTGAGAGGAAATGGCTGTTCAAGTTGCCCCATTCGTTGCCATACCATGCTCAAAGTCCCTTCGATTTCCTCAAAGTACTGCATTCCAGCAGTGGGACAGAATACATGCGCCGGTTTGATTTTCGGCAGAGATTTTTTCAAAACATTTCCCGATGGTCCTAGAGGGCAGACAGCGATTGAAGCATGCATGGTGGGTATGCACCTAGCCGACGATCTCGGGATTTGGGAGAATTACGGCCAAATGCAACGTGATTTTCAACAGCTCTACTACAGTGGCGCCATTAAAAACAAAGTCGGTGAGAACGAATTCAAAGGCTATTCATGGGATCATTATGAGAAAGGGGACCCGACCTTCCTGTTCGAACTTCTGCATAGTGTAGCGTTCCATAAGTTGGCTGTATATTAGGCGACCAGTGCTTTTCCCGTGTAAGTCCATTTGAAAGGGTGTGCCCTGTGGTCATTGTATTGTTTGATGTAGTGCATGATCTGTTTTACAAGTTCCTCTTTGGAATGCCAGATTCCACCTTTGATAACATCGCGTGTAAAGATATTGAACCATATCTCCACCTGATTTAACCAGGAGGCATAGGTCGGAGTGAAATGGAGTGTGAGTCGACGTCTTCGTGACACCCATTCAATTACCTTATGGTGTTTGTGCGAACTGAAATTATCAGCGATGATATGAATGTGTTTGCCGGGATTCTTGCGGTACAGACTTTTTAAAAAAGCGAGGAACTCCTCGTGTGTGTGTTTTTCAACACATCGGGCTTCTACTTTTCCAATGTGGACCGCCAGAGCCGCCAACAAACAAGTCGTGCCGTGTCTCTTATAGGTGGCCGTATGTCTTTTCGGATTGCCAGGTCTTAAAGGGAGTTCCGGTTGGGACCTGTCCAATGCTTGTATCTGAGACTTTTCATCAACTGTTAAGACCAGGGCGTTTTCCGGTGGCGCTATATATAGTCCAATAATAGCTGCCTGTTTCTCTTCAAACTCAGGGTCGGGACTCTTGCCGCACCAATGGTCAACCTTGTGGGGTTTTTTGACTCCTTCGTTTAGTATCCTATGCACGGTCGTAGAGCCAAAACCAACGCGTTTGGCAAGTCTTCGCACTGTCCATGCGTTGCTCCCGTCAGAAGGCTTCTCGCATGCCAGACGAATAAGATTGACTCTTTGGTCCGGAGTTATTGTCATTGGTTTGCCACTCCTGGGGCTGTCTTTTAAACCATCAAGACGCATCTGCATAAATCTCTTACGCCATTTCAGACAGCTATCTACATTTAACCCCAGTTCACGACTAATAAAACTCAATGGACGCCCCTGGCTGGCAAGAAGAATGACTTTGGACCTGACAGCCATTCGTTGCTCTGTCTTACCGGCGCTTGCCCACATTCTAAGAGTAGCGGCTTCTTCATCGGACAATTTAACTACTATCGCTCGTTTCCCCATGGCAACCCTCCATGAAGTCTCTTATACCAGACTAACTTAGGGAACGCAACACTAGATTAATCTTTGACAAAGAGGTCTTTCGCCTTTTTTAATGCACGATCTAGGGGGGGGGTTAGAAATTTGGTAAAAAGAGGAGAGGCAAATTGCAACCCTCGAATAACAAAGGGATAGGGATCATCAATCGCAAACCATGCTCCCTCTCGCACTCCTCGGAATGACTTGATCCATTCGCCGAAACTCAACAATCCATCACGGCAGTATTTCGGCCAAAAAAGCAAATCGCCTTCTTCCTCCACCCATTTTCTGCCTTCTATTTGAGTATCATTGGGAACTTTCTGCCCGGTCATCCCCAAATACAATGCTCTAACAACGTCAACCCCGCCCTTACCTACAAATAGCCTAAAACTGCCCCCTACCCGTGGGTTTACGTCCAAAATCTTGTATTGCCCGTCCCTATGGTCATATCGGTAATCTATATCAACGACGCCTTTATACCCAACTGCTCTGAGGAAGTTTATGGACATGGATTCCACGGTTTTATTTTCCCGACACTCGCATAAAGATGCAGGCCCTTCGTAAACAGTACTCTGGAGACCCTTATTCCGGTAAAAGACACAATACAATTCGACCGATCGTCGAAATAGCCGTTGAACAGCCAGTCTGAACCCTTCTGGAATGGGATGTAATCCTGAAGCATCAGGTTCGGGGACTGAGGATCTTCTAACAGTTCGTAAGCTTCGACCAGTTCCGTGAAGGATCTTGCAATGACAATACGGGAATTGCTTTGCGGATGCCAAAGTGTTCCAACAATCTCTTTGAGAATAACTGGATATTTGGCCTTTTCGCCAAATTCCTCAACCTCCTTAAAGTTTTGCGGAAAGATTGCTTCACTGGTCGGGACATGATTTTCTTTGGCAAGCAGATGCATGGTGTGTTTGTTGTACAAATTTTCAATTAATTCGCTATTCACCCTGGGTACAAGAAAGAAATCTCGCAAAAGTCGCGAGTTTCGAGCTACGAGTGTCGCCATGTAATCAGAGACGGTTACTAAGACCGCAACTCCACCAATTTTTTTTGTGAGCCCCTAACAGGATATCGATAAACTGTTCTTCAGGAGTTGAGGAATTAATGTTGGCGTGAAAATACGCATGAAAATACTTGGACAACGTACTGACGTCACGGGAACTTGAGACTCCGTAAACCGGAACTCCTAGTCTTCGGAGGCTTCTGGCAATGCCCAGACTGTGCCACCCACTTTCCAAAACTACCACAGGGGTCGAAAAATCGAATGATGACAACAGGCAATCTTTTTTGCCCATGCCGCAAATCCTTTTACACAGCAAACTCGTCTCTTTATGGTAGTCAGCGCAGCCTCCAACAGTTGCATATAGCAGGTCCGATTTGACAGCCGCATAAACCTCTTAGAGTTGTTCCATTAGATCAAAACTTTTGGCAACCGCCATATGTCGTCTTTTGACACACGTCCGGATCAGCATCGGGAAACAAAGTCTATTGGTTCCCCATAAAAATGCGTAATGTAAGTCCCCGATGAGTAAGAAAAAAATGTCAACCTTTGGATCAATGTTATATAGTCAGTAATATCTCATTGGCGGAAACAAGAACAGCAACAGTTTCATAGATATCTTGTGGGCAAGAAATGAAAGTTATTGTCGCCGCTATCAGTCAGGATCGCTCTCCATTGGCCTCTGATCAACGGTGAAATAGAAAAACGGTTCGAGTCTGTAACGCGTGATTGCATAAAACCGGTACGTCAGTAGTCTGTGGAAGATGTCCGACGAATTGTAGCTGGATATTTAGAGTGTTAAAATATGCAGTGTCTTCACAACTCCATAGATATACAGACCTGAACGACAATCTTGAGGACAGAGAAAACGAATAATTGCGACGAGGATCGTGAACTCCAATGGCTAGGCCGAACAGCAGGTTGTTCTGGAAGGCGGCAAGATTGATGAATTGAGCGACAATGCATCGGTAATGTGATAAACTGATAATTCAAAACAATACATAGAACTCCTCTGGCAGAAGCAGACTTTCATGGGATAGCTCGACCAAGGCTCATCGAGCCGACAGACCAACCGAGGGGAGGAAGTTTTTTCTCCTGTCAACCTGTTTGCTCGAACAGTAGTCTTTTCAATGCTTAAAGGAACTATGATCCCAAAGGCGGTGAGACACTTGGATCCAAAAACAATCACCGTCGGAGAATAATGAACTCACCCACTTCCCACATAATTAGGGTAAGATACTAAATTCGCAAGCTTGAGGTTTGCAATCAATGGAACCGACATTCAGAAATCCCTCTCTGTTTCCTATTTTGGTTGGTTTTGTGGTCGCCGCGACGATCCTCTGTGCTACCTGGTTCATCAGCGTTTCCGAGCACAGACGGCAAACACTAGGCGAGCGTTTAAACACCGTTCAACAGATGCATACCGTGCAAGCCCGGTTAGAAGCTGCTTTGGCATCTCTTCCGCTGTTGGTCAAACCTATCATCTCCTATATCTCTATCAATGGTGACATCGATCATGAGACTTTTCAGTCTCTTGCTAAAGAATTGGTGGCTGAGGACCACATGCTCAGAACTATTTCGTTAATCAAAGGTGCCTCAATCGTAGATGTCTACCCCATACATGGGAATGAGAAAGTTGCCGGAATAGATTCGGCAGAGATACTCGGGCAACCCGAATCCTCGCAGAGAGTTATCGAAGCAAGACGAGCTGTCATAACTGACGCCGTGGGATTGGTACAAGGCAAGCTGCGCATTATAAACCGGATCCCCATCTTCTCGACCCCGAAAGGGTCACCACTTGGAAGTGGTGATTACTGGGGGCAGGCAATTGTTGTGACTCTGGAAGATACCCTTTTAAAAGAAGCGGGGATTCTGGATCCGCCGTCCGGGCTCAAATATGCCTTTCGCATTAGCGATGCTAGCGGAGCGGGAGGGGGCGTATTCTGGGGTAATGAAGGCATATTTCAACTCAGTCCGGTCATTCTGGACGTCAAAATCCCTGGCGGAACCTGGCAGATGGCCGCCATGCCAGCGGCTGGTTGGATTTCCCAAAGGACGTCGACGCTATGGATTTGGGGTATCGGGAGTTTCTGGTCCATCCTTCTTGGGGTGATGGTCTGGTCATTGTTGGCCACAAGGCAAGAATTCCGCAACCGGCTTATTCTTAAACGGTCACTTATGGAAAAAGCTGAAGAAAGTGAGGCGAAGTATAGGACCATATTTGAATCGTCAAACGACGCCATGTTAATTCTGAAAGACGACAAAATCATAGACTGCAACACGGCGAGCCTCCAAATGTTTGGATGCGCAAGACATCAGATGGTGGGAAGCTATCCGCGTTTACTCTCCCCACCACGACAACCGGACGGGAACGATTCAACGGTTAAAGGTAATGAAAAAATAGCGGCGGCTCTTTCTGGACGACCGCAGTTCTTTGAATGGAAGCATTGCAGACACGATCGAATGCTGTTTGATGCGGAAGTGAGTCTGAACAGCCTAGATGTGCATGGTGAAATGATTGTTCAGGCTACGATTAGAGATATCACTGACCGTAAGCGCACTGAGGAGGAGATTAAGAAGTCCCTTTCTCTTCTTCGTTCCACACTAGAGTCAACTGCTGATGGAATTCTCGTAGTAGATCGTGACGATAAGATTAGCGCCTTCAATCAAAGGTTTCTGGATCTTTGGAAAATACCTCAAAATATCATAGACTCTCTAGAGAACCAGAAACTCATGACATTTGTATTGGACCAGCTTGTAAACCCTGAAGCTTTTCTCATGAAGTTAAAGCACTTAAACACCAATCCTGATATGGAAAGTTTTGATACTCTGGAGTTCAAAGATGGTAGGGTTTTCGAGCGTTATTCAAGGGCACAACAGATAGCGAATACCAGTGTCGGAAGAGTATGGAGCTTTCGTGACGTAACTGAGAGAAAATTGTTTATAAACATCCTGAATATGGAGAAACAACGGTTTCAAAAACTGGCTGAAAGCGCTCCTTTCGGCATGCTCATCATTCAGTCTGATGGTTCATTTTCCTATGCAAATCCCAAATTCATTGAGATATTCGGTTATAAACTTAGCGACGTACCGAATGGTCGAGAGTGGTTTAGAAAAGCATTTCCAGATCATGGTCTTAGGCATGAGGCTATTTCCACCTGGATCGAGGATTGCATGCATTGCCAGGAAGGACAAACCTTGACTAGGGTTTTTCCGGTCATGACCGAGGAAGGAACTGAAAAAATTATCCATTTTTATTATGTTAAGTTATCTGCTGGAGAAGATCTGATTACATGTGAAGACATCACAGATCGTAAAAACGCTGAGATGGAGCTATTATTGAGCGAAAAGAAATACCGCAGTCTATTCGAGGAATCCAAGGATGGTATCTTTATAGCTCAAGTCGACGGCACTCTCGTTGACGTCAATCAGTCTTTCCTGGATCTATTTGGTTACGAAAGAGAAGAGATGCAGGGTAGGAATGTCATCATGACTAGTGTTAACCCTTCCGACGGCGTCGGATTTATGTCTGAGATTCAAAATTATGACTACGTGAAAGATTATCCTCTTGATCTTCTAAAAAAGGACGGAAGTTTCATGAACTGCCTTTTGACGGGAACTGTCCGCAGAAATGAGGATGGAGCGATTGAAGGTTACCGGGGAATAATCAGGGACATCACAGTTCAGAGGTCGCTCGAGACGCAACTTCTCCAAGCCCAGAAGATGGAAGCGGTAGGCACATTAGCCGGTGGCATAGCCCACGATTTCAACAATATCCTCCAGGCAGTGTTAGGCTATTCCGAACTCATGCTTTTAGGTAAAGATGACCAGGATAGAGACTACCCTAATCTAAAGAAAATCCAACAGGCCGGTCAACGTGGAGCTGATCTTGTCAAGAGTCTCCTCATGTTTAGCCGAAAGATTGAGGCAACGAAGGTCTGTGTCAACTTGAATCTGGAAGTACTTCAGGCACAAGACATTCTGTCTCATACAATCCCAAAAATCATAAAAATAGAACTGCGTCTCAGTGAAAACTTGTTATCAATCCAAGCGGATCCGTCCCAAATAAACCAAATTCTGATGAATCTCGGGATAAATGCCAGGGATGCTATGCCGAATGGTGGGACACTGATTTTTGAGACCGCAAACGTTGGGTTGGACCAGGAATATTGTGCATCACATGTTGAGATCGTGCCTGGAAATTACGTCCAGCTAACTGTTTCGGACACTGGGCAGGGGATGGACAATAGAACCCTAGAGCACATCTTTGAGCCGTTCTTTACAACTAAAGAAATAGGAAAAGGTACTGGTCTGGGTCTTGCGACGGTGTTCGGCATAGTTAAGAGGCATGGAGGCCATATAATTTGTCTCAGCGAACTTGGTCATGGAACCACATTTAAAATCTATTTTCCTGCAGCCCAGTTTAAGGAACGATTAGAACCTTCAGCATCTATGGACGAGATGCAAGAGGGGAAGGAGACTATTCTCTTGGTGGATGACGAAGAGAGTCTCAGGGACTTTGGAGCAGCACTTCTTAACAACTTTGGCTATGAGGTCATCACCGCTTGTAACGGAAAAGAGGCGCTGGCAATATACCGGAAGCATAAGAATAAGATCTCATTGATTCTGCTGGACCTGATCATGCCGGAAATGGATGGTAGGCAATGTTTGGCAGAGATGCTTTTGATAGATCCCAAGGCCAAGATCCTTGTGGCCAGCGGTTATTCTGAGAATGGGCTGAACGATGAGATCGTTGAGGCTAAGGCGAGAGGATTCGTGAGAAAGCCGTACAATATTACAACACTCTTAACCACTGTTCGAGACGCTCTTAACCGTAACTGAAGCGATGAGGCCGAAATGCCAGGTCAAGACAAAGTTAAGGAGCAGCTTATTGATGAACTGAATTAGATGCACAGGTTTTAGCTAAAGCATGTCAGTTTGGGGACATACCATGGGGAAAGCCAAATTAATGTTGCTCCAGACAATCTGGAACGAGTTCGTCCATATTTTTTGGCTCATGCGCAAATGTGACGAGTAGGCATTACGTACAGATGCTGAGATCTCTCTAGAGGAGATTCTGCTGCCAATGAATGAACAGAAACCTGGAAACAGGAATTGGAGTTGACATATATTGGGCTGCCTATTAGATTGAATGGCAGTTCTTAGAGTGATAATCATTGTTCATTCTGAAAGAATGAATTTCGCTGAGATTGGAGATTCTCATTCCTCTCCCCCACTCTCAGCAATCCGGTTGGGTATGCTATGAAATGCTGGAAATGCGAAGCAGAGAACCCAACAGAGATGCGTTTCTGCGGGCGTTGTGGTGCTCACCTAGTTGATCCAAATCCCGCATTCGAGTCCAATCCTACGTCAACAATAACTTACCCTCTTTCAGATTCTCATCGAAAACCCATTACCGTCCTATTCGCAGAGATCTCTGGTCTCACGGCAATTACCGAAAAGGTACCGACCGAAGAGGCCAAGGATGTCACTGAAGAAATCTTTACAGGCATCAAACAAATCGTGTCTAAGTACGAGGGCTTAGTTGGGCAGGTAATAGGTGATGAATTTCTGGTTTTTTTCAGTGTGCCTCAGTCCCATGAGAACGACCCAGTCAGAGCAACCTGTTCTGCCCTAGAAATTCACGATTTCGTGAATTCAGTGGGTTCTGATCTCCGAGAAAAATTTGGAGTTTCACTCGCTATCCGCAGCGGAATAAACACTGGTCCGGTGTTGACTCCTGAAGTGGATCATGAGAATGGAGCCCCAAGGGTTCAGGACGACACTGTCAATGTTGCTTCCGGGTTAAAGGACTTGGCGAACTCCGGGGAAATTCTGTTGAGCTACGACAGTCGCGTTCGCTCAGCAAATTTTCTGCAATTTGAGGACTTCGGGTTCAAAAAACTCGGAAGTAGGGCCTCAGCTATACGTATCCTCAGGGTGTTGAATCGAAAAGGTCTACGACAGGCGGCCCGTTTTTACCCGCAGATCAAGTCCGATATGATAGGCAGAGACAGGGAACTCAGTATGCTTGAGTTCCAAGTCATTAAGGCCATCACAGGTGAAGGTTCGGTCGTGAATGTAATCGGCGAGGCTGGTGTGGGGAAGTCACGCCTCATGGCAGAGCTGAAAAAATGCGAGGCAATGAAGAGGGTGACCATCCTTGAAGGCCGAGCCATATCCATAGGAAAGAACCTGAGCTTCTACCCTGTCATTGACCTGTTAAAAAATTGGGCAAGGATATCGGAAGGTGACTCGGAGATTGCAAGATTGTCCAAGCTAGAGCGAGCCGTAAGGACAATCCACCCCGAAGAAACTTCAGAGATATTTCCATTCGTGGCTACGCTCATGGGCATGAAGCTGAGTGGGGAGTATGCGGAAATGCTTTCGGGCATTGAGGGCGAAGCGCTGGAGAAGCTTATTTTCAAGAATGTTAGGGAACTCCTGATCAAAGGGGCCCACCTGAGACCAACTGTAATTGTTTTAGAGGACTTCCATTGGGCGGATGCCAGCTCAATAGAGCTCCTCCAGTCGCTTTACCCCCTTGTGAAGGAACACAGAATCGTCTTCATCAATGTATTCCGACAGGGATACGCGGAGAGCCAGAGCGGCAGACTAGCAAAGATCGGACTAGAGTGCCATGCCCCCCAATTGCTGATAAATATCCAACCCCTGAATGAAGAGAAAAGTCAGACACTGGTCGAAAATCTGGTTGCTACAGGCTGCTTGCCCCATGCAATTAAGCGTAAGATTATAGCGCTGGCTGAAGGAAATCCTTTTTTCATCGAAGAGATAGTGCGCTCACTAATTGACCAGGGGGTTGTAGTCATGAAAGGCGGCAGGTTCGAGATCACGGATAAGATCGATAGAGTGTCATGCCCTCCACAATTAAGGATTTGGTGACAGCCCGTATAAACCGGCTGGATGATAGAACTCAGCAACTAATCAAGATCGCTTCGGTTATTGGTAAAAGCTTCTTCTATCGTGTCATTAAGGACATCGGAAAATCCATTGAGGACATTGATGACAAGCTAGCATATCTAGAGGATATGCAACTGATCAGTTCCCGGGTAAGAACGGGAGAGTTGGAGTATTTGTTCAAGCATGCCTTGGTTCAGGAGGCTGCTTACGATTCAATTCTCTTTAAACAACGAAAGCAGCTACACCTGAAAGTTGCTGAATCAATAGAACGAATTTTTAGATATAGACTAAATCCATTCTACGGCATCCTTGCATATCATCACGGTAGAGCCGAGAGCCTCGAGAAGACTGAGGATTACCTGATCAAGGCTGGCGAGGAGGCCCTGAGATCTTCCGCGTCCAATGAGGCTTTGAGCTATTACCAAGAAGGGCTCAACGTTTATCGAATGGTAAGAGGTGACAATGTTGATCGTGAAAAGATTGCCACCCTTGAAAAGAATATAGGACGGGCGCTATTTAACCGAGGCCGCTATGCCGAGGCGGTGGAACATTTCGACAAGGCCCTAATCCACTATTGGGGCAAATTACCACAAAATTCCTATCAAAAGCTTTCAGGATCTTGTCAGGGTTAATGACATTCTTTCCAGCCATATATTTCCCATCCTGCTGGTTTAGGAAACTCCCAACACAGAATGATATTGAGACGGTCGAACTGTTTTATAAGAAGGCGCAGGCCTTAGCTCTCATAGATCCGAAACGGTTCTTCATCGAGTTCTTCCTCTTCTATGCGCTGTTCATCCCGCTGGTTCAACAGAATCCCTACGCAGTCAGATATTGAAGCCGTAGAACTATTTCTTAAGAAGGCCCGAGCCCTTTCTGTCATCGCCCCCAACCGGTTTTTTGTCGAATTTTTCCTCTTTTATGCCAGTGTGGTCCGTTTCGATCTCACAAAATTCAAATTTGGAGTTGCGGTCTTTGCTGGTTCCAGCGCTCTGTTCTCGTTTAGTGGCTTGTCTTTCAACACAGCGGCGAGAATCCTGGATTATGTGAAACCTAGACTGTATAAAGACGATGCTAGGCAATTGATCATCTACGATCTCATGGACACTCAGCAGCTTTTTCTCAAGGGTCAGTGGAACGACATTTCTGAGTACAACGATGATTTGGGGAACAGGATGCTAGGAATTGGGGAAGTGTGGGAAGCTGTCTTGTACTATTATTGGCACGGACTTCCGAAAATCTTCCAGGGGCATTTTGAAGAAGCAAATCTTTTTGTAACAAAAGTGGCTGAAATTGCTGACGCCTATGAAAACAACATCTACCGTCTTTTGAAATATTTGCTGAATATTCTTCTACTCATTGAATGCCGCGATCTTCCCGAAGCGGCCACCGAAGTGAATCGGGGGATCGACCTTGTGCAGCATGAGGGTTGGACTTTATCCATGTTGAACATGTGTTCCCTGAAAGCACTTATATATCTTATGATGAAAGACATGGAGCAGGCTGAAAAGTCTCTGGATCAAGCCAACCAGATAAGATCTGATGTGCGTGCGGCTCCCATACATTTGTCAATCTTTTATCGAAGTCAATTTCAATATCACCTGCGACACCTGGAAGAGGCTTCCGGTAACGTCTACAAGGAAGAGGCTTCTGAACATCGGAGGAATGCTTCCAAATATGGTAAAATGCTGGTTAAAACCTCCCAGAAAGCAGCATTATATCGAACTGCATGCTACAGACTAATGGGCACTTACAAATGGTTAACCCGCGATCAGAAAGGCGCCTCTAAGTGGTGGCAAAAGGCAATTGGCGAGGGGGAAAGGCTCGGCGCGCTTCCCCAGCTATCAAGGACGTATGCTGAAATGGGCATGCGTTATTCGGGAATCGAGGGTGAACTGTCGAGTCCTGACGTCAATACATCCAAGGAGCTTCTGCAAATCGCGAAAACGATGTTTCTCGATTTAAGGCTCCGCCATGATCTCGAGGATCTGAATTTGGTGGTTAGCCGAGTAAGCCCTGAGTCTTTTGAGATCTGAGGCCTTTTCACGCAATGACAAAATAGGACGTGGTCATATGAGATCCAATATCGAGGACTTCCTTCTTTCGTGTGAAAATGTGGACTTTGGCAAGAACACTCTTTCAGAAAAGGAAAGGGCCTTTTATCAGAGGCTCAACAATGAAATGACCTTGCTCTGTAGATCCTTGCCTGAGTCAGTTCAGGGCAATGCAATGCTTTTCCTTATGCAGTACTCAGGAGTAAAATTCGGCGACGAACTGGATTTCTTTGCTCACTATTATCCCCCTATATGGTCAATCGTTTACTGGCTTTCCAAGGATTCCTTTTCTCCGCGCAAACGATTGCAGGATGAGGATTTGAGAAGCGCGGTGACAGCCCAATCCATGGCAATGTTTCTTCACGCTTTGGATGATCATCTTACCGATAATCAGGTTTCTGTTTCCCCTTTGACCCTGCTTCTGAGAACCGAAGCCTGGAATTCTATGAACCGTGCTCTCTTAAATCTTTCGAAGGGTATACCGGCAGGCGAGACAACTATTAGCAGGTTCATTAACGATTACTACTCAAGCAACCAAGATTCGACAGAACTTGAATCCCTCGATAGATATTGCGATCTTGTCCGAAAGCAGGGCGCCACTCTCATGATTACCCCTATTCTTTTATCCATGAAAATGACCGGAATCTCAAAAATTACAAGTGACATTGAGATTGCCTATGGCTCTTTTGGCGCTGCCTGGCGGCTTCTTGATGACGTTAAGGACCTAGACGACGATATCAGCAAGGGTGCACAAACTGCAATTTATATTTGTCTCCCTGAAAGGCTGAGGAATTGCTGGAGGAGTAGCGTTTCTGGCAGCGAGGCAACAGTGGAAGCCGCTAAAAAGATTATTTTAACATATGTCTTTGAACATAATATCATTGACGACATCAAAAAGCGAATATATGCTAAATTAGAATTGGCTGCCTCTGTTGTCGAGGCCCACAATTTGACAGGGCTTGGGGCTGAATTTCGATGCCTTGCCCATCCATTCAGGAACTGTGGCAGCGATCGGGAAGAACACCATGGAAAGTAGATTATCGCCTGCCCCTCAAAATGGCACCCTGAGTATTGAAGTTACAACGCACTGCAATGGCGCTTGCTCGCATTGCTTTGTCCGGGCCCGTGGGCCTCGAAAGTCGAGCCTTGCTCCGGATTTGGTCCAGAATATGATTAGCGAAGCGCACGAAGCGGGTTACAAGCGGCTTCACATCACGGGAGGGGAACCTCTCCTGTGGAATGGTTTGCTAGACGCTCTAGATCATGCCTCTGCCCTAGGATATGAAACTGCTTTTTTGAATACCAATGGAACGATACTGTCATATGAATTAGGTCGTAAACTCGCAGTTCACCGAGGTCTGGTCATTTCAATAAGTCTTCATGGACCGAGACAACTTCATGACCGTGTAAGAGGGAAAGGCTTTTACAACAAGGCTGTAAAAGGTATGGACAACGCAATTAGCGCCGGCCTTCCAGTTCATGTGTTTACTCCAGTTGGTAGGAGCCTTATTCCAGAACTGCCTCGCTATGCAGAAGAGCTTTTTTCCACTTTTCCAGACATAAAGCAGCTAAACCTCATTCAATTGATTCGCGTGCCGGCTGATGTATTTGATCTATCCGAGGAGGTTCTGAGCCCCTCCGATTTTTTGGCTATTGTGCGAATGGTTGCACTGCTAAATCTACATGGCTTGAAAATTGATTTTTTAAATAATCCTTTGGCCAGTGTTGCTTCCAAGGTTCTCAAGATGCACTGGTTGCCTCGTTCTCCTCCCTTATACCAACCGGGAAGTATTTTGATCACGGCCGAAAAGCGTATCACGCTAGCTCATTCCACCATGGATGATTTTGGTGTCTATGAGCCGGGTATTCTCTCGAAAATCATAAAATCGGCAGACTATCGACATGCGGTGTCGTCGGACCAATTGACTTGTCCGGAATGCGCTTACTCGAGGCTTTGCAATATGGATGGGATGGTGAGGCCTTCAGAGTGGAGCAGGGACATGTTCTCGCAAGTGCCATATTGCAAGAGAGTGCTGGCAAAGGCCTCAAGTTATGAGTGATATGTCATACTCACGTATCCCTTCATATAGAGGAAGACGGTGTCGGATCGTTCAATTTTCAATCGCTCGCTTTTTATGCGACTTCACGTGAGCAAAATCAGTCGGTCTGCGATGATCTAAATCGCAGGAACAGTCAAGGCTGTGACCTTAATCGCGCATCAAAGAAAGTAAAAAAACCTCGTTGTTCTTGATAAATCAAGATGATAGAATTGATTTGATATAATGAATTTATCACCAACGAGGTGAAGACATAATGGCACAGGGAGTATTTGATTTCCAGTATGAAGTTGAGAAGAGAAGTGGTGGGATGACGGGTTTGGCTGGGTTGCCGCCGTATCTTGAATTTGGATATGTTATGGGTTTGGGAG
>CAWCTI010000045.1:0-29693 GCA_963798475.1 uncultured delta proteobacterium | reverse complement strand
AAAAAACTGGACAGTGACATGAGTGATAAGCTGCTCTAAAATTAGACAACACAAAGGAGCAGCAGAGATGTCAAAGAGACCACGACGGAATCATGGATCAGCTTTCAAGGCAAAGGTAGCCCTTGAAGCTATCAAGGAGCAGCAAACTCTCGTTGAGCTTGCTGAACGTTTTCAGGTTCATCCTAACCAGATAGTCCAGTGGAAGAAACAACTTCTTGAAAATGCGGAAAACGCTTTTAGTAAAGATAAGGTAGTAGATAACGATTCCACGGTAAAACAGCTTCATGCCAAAATCGGGCAACTGGCGATGGAGAACGATTTTTTGTCAGTAGCGCTCGGTCGCATCGGCGATTCGAGCGCAAAGAAATGATTCAAGAAAAAAGTCCGGCGTCCTTGTCCAGGCAATGTCAGATTCTTGAGATCTACCGATCACGAATGTGTTACAAACCGGTCCCAGTCAATGGAACCGACCTTCAGTTGATGAGATTGATCGACAAGATTCATTTGATTCACCCGTATTTTGGAGCTAGAAGGATATCGGGTAAGCTTTGTGACATGGGTGAAAAAGTAGGCCGAAAACATGTCAGGACTCTAATGAATAAAAAACGGCGCACCACGGCCATTTACAATAAACCGAGGCTTTCAAAGCGAAATCGGAACCATAGAATCTACCCGTATCTTCTCCGGGGGATGCCCATAACTCGGGCTAATCACGTTTGGGCAGCCGATATTACGTATATTCCCATGGCCAGAGGATCTGGCCGACCTGGTAGCTATTATGGATTGGGCAAGTCGGAAAATATTATCATGGCGGTTATCAAACACTCAGGATGTTGGATTTTGCCTGGAGGCTTTGGAAGAAGCCGTGGCCAGGTTCGAAGTTCCAGAGATTTTCAATACGGATCAGGGATCTCAGTTTACATCTGAATTTTTCACTGAGGCCTTGTCATCCAGAGGCGTCCGGATAAGTATGGACGGCAAAGGTAGCTGGAAATACAATGTTTTTATTGAACGTTTCTGGAAAAGCGTCAAATACGAATAAATCTACCTGAAAGGTTACGAATCTTTATCAGTCGCTCGAAATGAGCTAAAATCATATCTTGAGTTTTACAATTACGAACGGAGGCATCAAGGGCTTGAATCACAGCACCCCGGATGAGGTCTATTGGAGTATTTTGCCCCAGACCGAAGTCGCAGCATGAGAAGAATACGCTTATCACCTAAAAATCACCTCAACTGTAGAAGATCAGTTAGAGCAGTTATAGACTATGGTAACGTTTACGGCTTGATTAAAGGAAATATTTCTGTGTAGCTTGATATATAATAGTTATGTAGGTATTAGTTAGTGTCATTGACCTTGTTTACAGGAGCAACCCAAAATGAACAGTGAGCCAATATTGGTCTCTGCTAATTCTAAAGCTTTCCAAGTTTATTATACAAATTCAACATATTCAGAATTATCAAAAATTATCCCTGTAATAACGTTTACCGTCGATAACAAAACTAAAAAGGGGATTGGGTTGATGATTATATTCAGGTCACTGGATGGATAGGTCTATTTAGGGAGCGGTTACGATTATAATTTTTTACTTAAAGACTAAATCTAGTTTTAGGATCAGCAGGTCCTTTTGTTCTGATTAGTTTACAGGAGCTGATAGCCTTACGCCATTGTCCAATTTGACTAAACCATTTATTCTTCTTTATAGAGACACCATCGAGGCATTAATTCATCATAAAGGCTTTGAGGCGGATGTTCCTAAACCGCTTCTAGCGAATAGCTCTTCGACTGCAGTTAGAATCCCTGTTCCAGCCAACAGACCCCGCCGGTTCTTTTCCCTCGTGAATTTCCCAAAGTTCTTTGTGTAGTAATGTAAAGGTCCTAGCAGAGCAACAAGAGCTAATAAAGAACTCTTTTCCCAACACGTGACTGCATCAACGTCAACATTCGTATTCAGAAGGGCATTGGCTGAGATTATAAGCTGTTCGATTTGTCCCATCGGCTATACCTTCTTTCTCCGAAAATATTTCCCCTTACGCTTGGGTAGTGACATCCGAGCACTAAAAATGTTCCATTAATTTTATGAGACATCCAACTCGTCAGACGGAGTGCATTTGTTTTTCGATTTGGTCATTTTGACTTGTCACTATCACTAGCGGAATAGCCTGTGAAACAAGAATCCCACTATAAGCAAACCAATAAATAGTAATAGGATGATGTTCCTCTTACTCATGACACCTTTCGTAGGTGCTTTTTGAGTCAATCTTTTTCTCAAATTCTGTCCAACTGGAATCTAATTTAAATGTTACAATATTCAAGTGACAAACAGGTTGGACAATTGGTAAGACTTGAATATTAGTGATAAAATGGAATGAGTTCGCAAATTAAACGTTTCTGAATAGAATTAATCATCCAGTTAAAATTACTACATTCTGTCTCCAGTCGTTTATAGCTGTCTGACCGCAAGAACGTCTAAACAAACAAGAATCATTTTTACAATTGTCGTTCTTGTTAAAGCACTGGTCATAGCCATTTGCCCTTTGATGTTTATGAACTAAACCTTGTTGCTGTTTCTGAAAACATTCAGGACAAATGCCATGACTGACATCAGTATGATTTTCCAAATCCAAACTAGGTATATCTAAAGTTTCATATTCTTCTTGACTGCACCAAACTCTATTACAAAAAACACATTGGTAAAGCAAAACATCTTCTCCATTTTTGAAACATGACCTTTATTTTTCATAGGTCTAATCTCTTTTTATGCTCTTATAGTGTAATAATTAAATTCCTGATACATATTCCTACATTAAGCCAAAAAAAACCAACTGAAACTGCAGTTGGCGAAGGGAAGAAAAGATTATTTTCTTGCCAAATTACTAATGCAACTGCTGGGCCAAAGTTTTAGTTTTAAATGAAAATAGAAAATATCATGGTTCATATCAGTATGTTACAATAACTCCTCTCATCGATTTTATGTTTAATAAATAGGTCTGAGTTAATGTTTTTGTTAAAAAATTTGTACACAAAAATGTTACTATTCTCGAACTTATTACAATTATTAAACTTTGTTGGTATTAAAATTACGACATCAGATGCCTAAGATTTGAACAAGAGCATAATTTTTTAACGTCACTTTTAAGTTATGAACCTAGTCTGTCAGGTCATGATAACTTTCAATGGTCTTGAGAAAGAGGTCAGTGAGAAACTACAGCTAGCCTGAAGTAATTTAAATCAGAGGGAGTCCAAATTTTTAATGAAGTATCGACAGAATGTTGAGACAATAAAAGCTAAACCCGCTGTGGGGCAGCGGGCTTAACAGAATACGATGAATGGAAGTTTGGGAAGATTTAAAAGACGTTAGCTCTTAGGCTCCTTCCAGCTCTATCTTCCAACCGGATTTCTCCGGATTCGAAATCTTAGACACCTCTGAATTATAAAGGTTCCCTGTCAGCTGTAAAAAAAGTGGACAGTCTGAAATATTTTGTTTTTATTGACCGTTAAGAAATTTACTAAATTGTATATCCGTATTTTCTTTTGTCTGAATACGATGATGATTTCTTACCACCTTTATTTGGTAAAAGCTGGCAGGTAAAGAAAAGGTATTTCTCAACAATCTACGAAAACAAGATTGGGTCTGGATAGATGATTATATAAAAATCACTAATTGGATAGGTTCATTTAGGGAGCGGTTAGGATTATAATTTCTTTCTTTAAAACCAAGTCGTTTGGTAAAATCAAGAACTCCACATATTCTAAATCCTTATAAAGAAGGTAACTGATGGTCAAAGACAAGAAACCCACCAAGCTCATATCGAAGGTCCCAAAGAAATCAACGTCAAAAAAGCCATCCCAGAAAACAATCAAGCTGATCAAATCAATTAATCAATCAGAAGATATCCCATTCCTATCAAATCTTTTATCTCCAAATATTGAACCACCTGATGGATTTAGAGTCATTTCTGCATCTCAAGCCATTATGGAGTATGCATCTCCTCTCATGGAAATGGTACCTGAACCGGAGGATATAGTAAAAACAAATGAAATCCTTCAGATAGCTACAAGTATATGGAATTATACTCTTAATAATACTCTTAAAAAAAAGGATAGGAAATCTAAAGCAGACATATTGGTTCTAATTCAGAAAGAACTTGGGTTGGACCTTGCTAAGTCCAATGATTTCTTTTCTATGATGGTGGAAAGGAAACATTTTCTATTTCCAAGTGAAATTCAACCAAAGGGTAGCCCTGTAATGTTTATACGCAAGACAGTGAGCTATCTCATAAACAGATTTGATTATGAGCGTTTGAAACTTAGTACAGAAATCATATATCCAAACAAACTTGATTTAAAAGTCTTTAAGGATTTGGAGAAACTTGACCAGCGTATTCTAAAGTCCGCCACCTATGATAAATATGAAAAACTATTTCTGAAGGCTAAGGAGGAATGTCCAGAAAGGTTCTATGTGTGGCTGGGTGACAAAGGATCAGAAGAAAATCAAGACACATTCGCTTATTTGTCAGACGTTTACATCACTTTCATTTATGGTTATTCCCATGAAGAACCTGTGACACTGAAGAGTGGTCCTGGTAAATATTTTGTAGAATTCATGGTGGAGTTTCTATTACGAAAGGCTCAAATGGAGCCTTGGGAGTATGCTTTGTGTCCTGCTGCAATCAAACTCTTTTATAAATTTCTGCATGAAAAATTGTATTTGGTAGATTATCCAAAAAGAATGATTGGATTTATAGACCAACTGGAGCCCCACTTTATTGATATTTTAAAGGAAAACTTTTCTTAGATAGGATTGGACCTTACAGAGCATGATTTGTCTGTAATATCAGAAAAGATAGGGAATGTTCTCACGCTAGCTGATGCCAATGGTAAATGATACCTGAAATCTTAGTTGAGATTATAATTTTTCCAGTTACCATCCAATGCACAATAATCATCTCTAGAATCTATGGGGTAGGGTAGCTTTTATCTCAGTTGTTCCAATGTAGATAGACCATAAAATTTGACAAAGTAAGATCAGTATTTATGCCAATCCATATCTAATCTAATAATTAAAGTATGTTATCTAAGCAGTCTAGTAAAAATGCTCACACCTTTTGATAGGATATATCACAACAAAGAAAAATTAAAACTATAATACTTATAATATATAGGAGAAATTGGCCGTGAGTAACTAACTTGTCTAGACTGAAAATCCTTGTGTCGATGGTTCGATTCCGTCCCTCGGCACCATTAAAAGACCAAGGATGTCAATAAGTTCCCGAAACACAACCTCAAGAAACTGATTCATCAATCTCCCCAACATCTTAAAATGCTCACAAAATGCTCACATCGTCCAGCTTTCAGCATCTATTTTCCAGCGTTTGACGCAACTAGAATTTGGGTTATCCCGTGGTTGTAAGTGAATTTGTCGATAGAGGCTACAAGTTCATTGTCATCAACAAATCCATAGCTCTCTGACACATCCAAAGTTCGGTCACTGTGACCTAGAATCATTTCCCTAATCTCATTGTCTATGCCACTTCTGCGTGCATTGCTTTTCCATGTGTGCCGCAAATCGTGAAAGCGTGGTCGTGGTTTCCGCCAGTTGAGTTTTTCTAATGCTCTAAACCAAGGATGTTGGAGTGAATCATAGCTGATGGGATGCCCATCAATCTGAAATAATAGATTGTCATTTAAGGACCGGACTTTTGCAATTCGCTCGAAAACTTGAATTAAGTCTCTATGAATAGGAACCCGATTAGATTTCCCCTCTTTTGTCTCTGTTGAATGAAAAGTTATTATCCTTTTTCCTAGATTAATATGTGACCATCTTAATCTGTGAATCTCTCCTTTTCTCATTCCAGTCAGATAGGCAATATGTGTGATGTCCTGGAACCAAGGAGGACATACATCCATTATCCTCCTTACATCTTCAAAACTAAGATATACCTGCCTCTGACCAGACTTTTCAGATAACTTCTTAATTTGACGACATGGGTTAATTTCGACAATCTGATGTTCAATCGCCACTCGAAACACACCCGACAATGCCGCTAATTCCCGATTGATCGAAGCATTTGACGCTCCTTGGCTAGTCCTGTGACTTCGATATAGCTTCAAATCAGGTATCCAGAGTTCTTTTAGAGGCTTCAATTTCCCCAGGAATTTCACCAAATGAGCTAATTTAGTCATGTATATGTCCGGCCTACTCAAGCATCTGAAACTTTCATCATTCACATAAAGTTGAACAGCGTCCCAAAGAGTGAACACTTTCACTGGGGTCTGAATCGCCCGCTGCTGTAATTCTTCCGGCATTTCCCATCCCTGGTTCACGAATAGCTTCACGCAAGCTGCTCTAACAGGTCCGGTAAGCCCATCGTAAGCCTTTGACTGAAGCGCGTATATCAAACTCAGATTCTATTGAAGCGGCCTGACGCTTACCCTCGCAGCCTTTTAAGGCCAACATAATTTGTTGACCAAATGGTCGGAACACAATTACCCATGCCTTTCCTCTTAATTTGACCGACATAATTGTGAAATCTCCTTTCGCAGAGATTTCACGTCCACTTCCGCTTGCACATATTCAGTTTTCAAAGAACTGATTGGGGAACATCCAATATCTACGGTCGAGTTGTCAAAACGTTTCGGTGGCGGACATACTCTCTTGGTATTGAGAAATTCCGCAAAGTCTGATTCGCTAATTAACCGTCTGTGTGGGCTAATTTCAAAGTAGGGTAACTTCCCACACTTTATCAATCGGTTAATTGACTGTTCTGATTTATGTAGCCGGTCCGCAATCGCTCTAATTGTCAATAATTCATCCAACCCCACATCCCTCCTAATTCAACACACCCACATCCTCAGATCTTACGCGCTCCCAATAACCTCTCAACAGATTCCCAACTAATACGAATACTACGCGGCGAAAATCTCACACACTCAATGCGTCCCTCGCTCACCCATCGCCGGATTGTCGCAGGGCAATATCCCAATTTCTGTGCAACCTCCTTAACCGTCGTATAGTAGCGGGACGAGTACTACCAAAAGAGCTTTTAGGAGAATCAGTATTCTCTAGAAATCAAAAGTGGCTTAGATGTATGATTATGAAAAGTGGTTATGACACATATCAAAGCTGTCTCGGATGGTTGAAGACCGCTTTATTAATGGCTGATGTGGACGGTAATCCTATAAATTCACCGTCGGGGTTGTTAACCTGGAAGGTCCGGCAATTTGCGGAGGTATGAAGCGCTATAGGAGTCATGGCATGAACCAATTTGACAGTCCTGTAATATCTTTTATTAATAGTTTCTCCCAACATTCGTTCCTATTTGATTACGCCGTCTTGGTTTTAGCTAGTGAAAATCTATTAAAAGGGTGGGGTTTTTCAATGATTTTTTGGTGGGCCTGGTTTAGACGTGATGACAATCATCCTAAAAACCGCGAACATGTAATAGCAATTATAATAAGCGCCCTTGTCTCAATTGCACTTGCTAGAACTCTTGCCTTAACATTGCCTTTTCGACTACGGCCTTGTGACGGTACGATTGACTTTATATTACCACATGGGATGAAGCTATTAGCACTTAAAGCCTGGAGTTCATTCCCCAGCGACCACGCAATGCTGTATTTTACCTTATCTACCGGACTGTTATTTATTTCGAAAAAGATAGGTATATTTGCGCTTGTTTATACTACCCTTTTTATCTGTCTTCCAAGGATATATCTTGGCTTTCATTTTCCCACGGATGTAATTGCCGGGGCGCTTATCGGAATAATATTTGGATGGCTAGGAAACCTACCCGTTGTGACTGATAAAATTTCCCGACCGATACTGCCTTTGGAAAGCACGAATCCAAGTCTTTTCTATCCTTTACTTTTTTTTATAACCTATCAAATTGCGGATATGTTCCAAAGTAGTAGGTCCTTACTGTGGTCAATCTATGGATTGAGGCATTTTTTATAACTTTCGCGGTCCAGTAATAACAATAATATTAGGTTACCCACCTTCCCCTACAACCCAATACTGTTGAATTAAGCCCAACATACTGTCTTATTAGTGCTTAACTCTATGATATCCATAGTGAATAAGGTTGACAATACGCCTTGAGTGCGATATTAGTTTTCAGAGCATTGCAGATAGCGACGGTCACTTTTTTCTACAAAAACGTTCAGGAGGGCATCATTATGGCACAGATTGTGCGAACAAATATCATGCCAACTTAGCGAGTATACACAGAAATTTCTCAAACTCATTCCCCAGAAAATAGATCCCTCGAAACAAGAGTCATTCAAAGATTTTTCCCGAGACAGCAAGCTCCCGTTTCCAAAGCTCATCACCTTTATTCTATCCATTGTCGCTAGCGGAAGGACCAAAGGAGTTGATGTCAAATCTAGAGAGTTCTTCCGAAATGCCAAGAAAAACGGCCTTTGGCCTGAGGTCACAGCGATCCACCGCAGCACTTTCACGAAAGCTCGGCGTAAAGTCCAATGGCGTATCTTTCGAGACATGCTCAATGATGCTGTCAAGTTGGCCTATGAGTGCTTTCCCCAGAGCCCGGAACTTCTATGGCATGACATGTCGGTCTACGGCGTAGACGGTTCCAGATTCAGGCTTCCTGCAACAGATGAGATCCGAAAGGAGTTTGATCCGAGAAGCGGACTCCAACACAGCGGGAAAGGACACTATCCTATGTGTCTTGTCTCTACTGTCTACGATGTTTTTCGACGTTTGCCCATAGCAAGGACTGTGGTCCCTGCGGATTCTTCGGAACGGGAACAAGCCAAGCGCTTACTGCCATTTGTCCCTACCGACAGTGTCATACTCTATGATCGTGGATTCCCAAGCTATGAACTTGTCCGTCATCATAACAAAAAATTCAAAGGGCGCTACGTATTCCGATGTCCCGCACAGTTCACGTTCTCCGCTGTAGAAACATTCATTCAAAGTGGGAAAGACGAAGACGAGATCTTTATTGACCCAACCAGCAAGTTCCTGAACAGAATACCCGCTAAACACAGAAAGAAGCTGAAAGCTATTAAACTCAGGATTATCAGAATGGTCAGTCCCGATGGAATTGTTTCCGTCCTCCTGACCAACCTCTACGATACGGAGAAGTTTCCGAGACTGGAAATTATTACTCTCTATTTCAAACGCTGGGAAGTCGAGAGCTACTACAGAGATGAAAAGGTTGTGCTCGAAATCGAGGAATTTCATGGCAAAACCAGCAACAGTATTCGTCAGGAACTGTTTGCGGCAATGATTATGTCGGTCATCTCGAGAACGCTCATGGCGCTGTCGTCACAGATGAGCAATGAAGAGCCAAGAGAGCCTCAGTTTAAGAATGCTATCATGACGCTTGCATCAGAAGCTGCTGTGCTTGCCCCTGCTGACCCCGAAAGGGCCGTCGCAATCTTTCAAGACATCTTGAAGGAGATCTACCGTGTCAAATATTATCGTCCTAAAGTTCCTAGACCCTCTCAACCACGAGTTACCAAGAGGAGTCTCAACAAATGGGCCTCTGAGAAAACCAAGAAGGTGCTCAATGCTTAATTCAACAGCATTGGGGGTCAACCCAAGGGCATGTCGCCGTATGAGCAGATTCTTGCACGTCGAATGGTACGGCGGTTTATGCGTAGGCGCTGGTAAGTGGCGCTGTGTCCGTGCTAACTGGCGTTGGTGGGTATGATGGTGGGGTTAGCAAGGCGAGAGAAGAGCATCCGCAAACGATTGTGGAACCTCAATACCCCACGCAGTCTGGGCAGGAAACATTATACTTGTTGCTAGCCGTTATCAAGTTGAGAAGCTCCGCTTGACTATATTGAGTTGTAATTCGTCCCGGCTTGTGACCCAGCAAACCCTGCCGATCCTCAAATGAAAAACCAGCAGCCCTCAACCTTCGAGCGAAAGTGTGGCGTAAGCCATGGGGTCTAGCACGCCCTAATCCGGCTTTATCAACGGCTCTATACTCACATTCCGCGCCCCTGAAGGGTATTTTATGAGGATTTTCCCTTGCCCCATTTTAGGAACCGTGAAAGAGCCAAATTCTTAAATCATCGACGTGCCCTCTGTGTTTGGTAAGCCTGAGAACGGCAGTTGAGCGAAGACAGTCCTGGTGATTTTGGAATGCTGCTCCATTTAAGCGACCCTGGACGTGTTGATAGGGTGGTCGTCGGAAACAAGGATCTTGGGAATCATTTTGTGGTCTCTCACGATTCCGATTCTCTGCATGTCCCAGGCTTTTCAGCCGTATGGGTCTATGAATACTCGATGGGAAACATCGAGTATCTTGAGATACTCCAGCTGTGTCGCATTCAGACCGTTGGCCAGGAATCTTTTCTCAGGGGTTCGAATCACCACCATAGACAAGAACATATTGGTGATCATCAACGATGTGGGACTGGATGTGGGCTTTTTGTCCCATCCTTGCACTTTGGATCCGCTGATTTGCAGTGAGAGTCTCATGGTACGCTCCATCAAGCGCCAAGCCATTAACGACAATACCAGAATCAGCCCCAACACCTCTATGCGGGCAGGAGTCTTCAGAAAGAGGCTGTTTACTATCGCCTCGTCCTTTAGGAATCCGAAATTACGTTCTACCATGTCCTGAGCCTTATACGTGGCAAGAATATCGTACGACGCCATGCTGTGTTCAAGGATGTTCGTCAACAGAACGAAACACCCTGCTTCATGTCGCGAGCGTGATATTGCTTTTTCATCGGGCTCGAGGCGGAGATCCAGCCGGTAATCGATTCGCGTGGGTGTACGGACCTCGTTGTCTTTAGGCCGGCCATTTGGATAATGGTAAACTTCGTAGATCTCTCCGGCGATACAATGGAACTTCCCTCTTGGCAGCCGTGACAACGCTCGTTGGGCGTCAGGGAGACAAGCATAAATGATCTTATCGTGACCTTTCTTGATCTTTGTGAGATCAGTCTTGTCCTGTTCGAACTCTCGCTCGAATTTCTTCACACTCCTTTTATCAAGGGCGTCAGAGTAGACTACCAGCGCACGGTATCGTCTCCCATAGATAACCACCTGAAAATAATCATTGATTAACTCGTTGCACAGAGCCATCAAAAGAGGTTGAAGAGTGATTAGCTATCAAACTCAAAAAAGGGCCCCCTTGCAATTACCATAGAGATGTTTTAGTGGACCATGATTTTGCTTTATGCCAATTCCGTGTCCAAAGAAACCGGGGCCGCCACAATTATTGTTGACATCACATTGATCTTATGTCATAGGTAGTCCAGTAAGTAAGTTGCTAATTATAATTTTCATGAAACAGGGTGGGCCTCAAACTTATTGTTTTGGTCGCACTGCTGTTAAATGATTTTGGTTTTATTTCGAGGTTAGGAAAGTGCGGCCGATCGCTTGTGGTTTTTTTGCTGTTGCGCTTGTCGCATGCCTGTTGGTCTGTAGTTTATTCACTACTGCTGGGGCCCAGGGAATTCAGACCACACCATATAGCTCTCCATCGTTATTAAGGGGATTATCAGGGCAGGATATGGCCCCGTCTAATCCTCTTCGCGCTCCTGGAACTTCTGGCCCCTGGTCGTCCGGTGGCTCTGATTCGGTTCTTCTGTCTAGTTGTATGTTCCAGGGATTGTTGCCACCTATTCCTAATCTCCAGTTAGGTTATCTTTATAGTTTTAGCGGCAGTTACGGCGCTGGTCGTCTTACAGCGGATTATCTAAAACCTTTCAGCCTGGACAAGCAATCATTTATTTTTGGCGAGGCTCATGTTGAAGGATGGAACTTTTGGAATTCAGGCCTGGGCGCTTGGTCAGGAGGCCGTGCCGCTCGTCGTGTCAATAACCGGGTGGATGTGTCCCTTGGAGGAGGATATCGGAAGTTTTTTGGAAATCAAGCGCTGATAGGAATTAATGGATTCTACGATACCACGAGGCTAACAGGCCAATGGTTTTCATCGGGTGGTCTAGGCCTTCAAGCGGCTTGGCTCCTTCCTGGTAGTGACGCTCTAGACCTTAATTTCAACTGGTATGGCCAGCTCTTCAATAGTTATGAATGGATAAACACTTTTAGATATGGCCCATCCAATTACGATTTCGAGGCGGGTTATTCGCATGAAATATGGAATGGTGGTCCTGACCTTCGTTTGAAAATTAGGGGATACCATTTTTATATAGGAAGTAACTTAAACGGATGGACTGGCGGAGCTGAACTCAAGTCACGCGACGGGATGCTTGTACTTAAGTATGAAGTGGGGTACGACAGGCTCGATTACACCTACCAAACCATTGGTGGATACGTTAACGTAGGTTTTCAGTTGGAGAATTTGTTGAAGGGTGAAAGCCCCTTTACGGTGCCAACGCCTATTTTTAGATGCCCTCGCAACTTGAGCTACATGGCGAGCCAACCAGTGCAGAGAAATTGGACTCAACAAATACCTGTTTCCAGGGGCGGCAACCGCGGCTTGATACTGGACCGAATAGCCTTTACGCCAGATCCGTATAATAAAGGGTGGTCTGCACCAAGTGTTAACCAAACAGGGACTAACAGTTTCACCCTAACTTGGTTTAATCTTGCGGCTCTATCAGAAGCAATTGGGATGGTCTATTATTTCCACATGTCTGATAATTCAATACAGAGTGTTCGTGGAACAATGATTCCTCCCAGTTTCGCGGCCACCGACCCACACACAATTAACGATTGGTCCTCGAGCGGGATGATCTTTTTGGGTCAGGTCCTGACTGGAACTATGAATGCGGTGCAAGCGAACACTGGTTCCACGTTTAATCAGGGAAATGGGACCGTATTTCATACGGTGTTTGGTGACCCGCCTGGAGATAATTTCATAGGACAGGTCGTAATTGATGTCCCTAACGATCCGTCAATTACGCCTATAGTGATAGACTTCGTAGTCCAGTAGTGACCTTGACAGGAACAGACATCGCAGGCTCTCGGATGAAACCGCTCCAGGGCGAGGACTCTGAATAAAACATCAATGGCGTCAACGGCCCATAGCGCGTGACCCTCAACATTCATACTGTTTGTTGAGGGTTTTTCTTGACTTTCTTTTCTAGTATCGTAGCTCTGTCTTTTTTCAATATTTGTTTGTTGCTCTATTATTTTTTATATTCAGGTTTGGCTGCGTCGACTTCTTCGAATTGATACGGTGGTGTCGATGTAGACAAATCGTTTTGAAGGAGTTTGGTGAGGTTGTGGTCAGAACTACGGTATGGATTTTAGGGGCTAAGATACTTCTTATTACAGTTCTTTGCCTTGGACTTGCAAGCTCTGTATTGGACTGATGCCGTCTCCATTCCGCCCGTCTCCCGGCCCTAAAAAAAGTCCCCCAATTCTAAGACCTTGCTGAAGCTTTTGATGTTGTTGCCCGAAACTACCGTCTAGGTCCTGACGATATAGTTAATGTCAACTTTCAGACTCAATGGACCATCCCCCCAGGTTCCTACAGATTAGACACTCTTGATGAAATCGAAATATAGTTTTTCCTCGATCCAGACCTGAACCGTAAGGTCACTATCAGACCAGACGGAATGATAACTCTTCCCGGTATCGGTGATGTCCGCACAGTAGGCCTGACACCTGAAGAACTGGCAGACCGCATTTCCAAGAAACTGATTGACGCTGATATCATCAAGGGTGTTGACATAGACGCGCGTCTACGAAAGTTCAAATTGGTAACAGTTACGGTATCCAAATTTTACCAGAAGGTTGAGGCATTGGTCCGATCTCTGACGACACTGACAACCGGACAGGTTCTTGGTGTAACCGTTAAACCCGATGGCACGATCGATCTGCCGATGCTAAAGGAACGAATAATAGCGGTCGGTCAGACGATCCCTGATGTGGAGTCCACAGTTAAAAGGCTGTACAGAATGGGTGAGCTTAAAAATGTGGTCGCGTCCTTGTCCCTGAATACGGCCAGGTCGCGCAAGGTTCATATAATGGGGGAAGTCAATATCCCCGGAGCGTACGAAAATACGCCAGCCCATTACTGCGCTGCAGGCTCTTGCTCTTGCGCAAGGACCAAAAACCGACGCTGCTGACCTGACCAGCGTCATCCTGATTTCGAAAGACATTCATGGCAAACCTATTGGACGACGTCTCGATCTGATACCACCTCGCGTTCGCACGCGTAATGTGATAGAGGTTCCCCCATCTATTTGGAGGGGACCATGGGAAGGATAACAAGAGCGGCTGGACATCTTTCGGAAGACGAGATTAGAGAGAGAATACGGGTGGCAAAGACACAGTGGATCTCTCAGAAATGGCTGGTCATATTGCATGCGACGGTTGATCCGAAACCAGCCAGGGAAATTGCTCTTCATGTTGGGGTTGGAAAGGGAACCGTTCATAATCTGATCTCCAATTACAATCGGTTTGGTCCTTCAGTCGTGGAGGGTGTTGGACGTGGGGGCCGACGAAACTCTCATTTGACTCGTGAGGAGGAGGCCGAATTCATAGCTCCTTTTATTGATTTGGCTCGGAAAGGTCAGATCGTTGTAGGAGCTCAAATTGGGAAGGTTCTAGAAGAACGAGTCGGGCGTCCACTGCATCACTCAATCATCTATCGGCTCTTGAACCGCAACGGATGGCGTAAAGTGGTTCCTCGGCCTTTTCATGTAGATTCCAGGAAAGAGGCCCAAGAGGATTTTAAAAAAAACTCCCGGAGAAGATAGAGGAGATCTTAGCAGATCGTGATCCGAGGGATAAGCGGCCCGTGGCATATGTTCCCCAGGATGAGGGCCGATTTGGTCGAATAAGTGAACTACTGAGTTGCTGGGCTCCGAAAGGGATGCGACCTGAGGTCGCCCAACAAATAATTCGGGAATATCTCTATGTTTACGCTGCAGTGTGTCCTGCTCTGGCGAAAATGACCGCTCTTATACTTCCCTGGGCCAATACTGAGATGATGAATATCTTCCTTGAAGGAGTGTCCCAGGATTTAAAAGAGTTCTTTGTCATCATGCAGGTGGATCAAGCAGGCTGGCACAATTCCAAGAATCTTAACATCCCTGAGAATATACGCCTGCTACCTCAGCCAGCTCACAGTCCCGAACTCAATCCGGTGGAACATGTATGGGACGAACTCAGGGAGAAGGCGTTTCCTAAATTGGCGTTCAAATCTATCGAGGAAGTTGAGCAGGTTCTATGCAACGAGATTGTTCGTCTTCAAAACGATCCAAACCGGCTCCGGTCCCTAACAAATTTCCCCTATCTGAGAATTCCTTGTTAGACTGCACAGTGGTATGAAGCGTGTGCTTGACGTTGGTGACATGGCTTCCGCTATCATGGTTAAACCTTATGACGTTATTTACGTGCCTCGGACTTATATTTCTGGTCTCAGTCTGTTCATGAATCAGTATTTCTCGGTAGCGCAGCAGGTTTCAAGCTTTTTGGTTAACCTTAGCGAAATAAGATCAGGCAACGCAACGGTATCTGGCCAATAAGTATCGCGGCTCAATTGCAAATGACTTATTAGGGGCCTGGAATCGTGAAAATTGAGACATTCCAACCCCATGTTAGAATGTGGTTCAATTTCATACCAGCGTGGCGTAACATGTTCGGATTGGGTAATCGTTCTATTGAAGATTGACTTTGAAATATTATATTGCGCAATGAAGCAGTGAAATAGGGCAGACCATTTAGGTCTGCCCTTGGCGCTTTGGGCCAACGATCATTAATGATCAGTACGCTGGTAGATTCTAGTGTGTAAGACGATGACAAGTTCACTCCTTTTTTCATTCTATTGTTCCTGGCTGTCGCTAATAGTGTGTCGTTTTCGCGGGTGCCGGTCATGCGGGGATTGCCGTTGTCCCCTGAAACAAAATCGCTTTTTAACAAAGGCGCGCAATCCGACGAACCTGGTAAGAAATCTGTTTGGGGGGAGAAGGAAAAAAAGAACTCGTCCTCTCGGGGGTGTAGCCCATTTTTTGAGTCCCGTCCAGGCGCTAAAGGTAAGAACGAAATGACGCTGAAAAAAAAGGCCCTTTCGAGGGGGAAACTTGAGGACCCTTGCCCTCCCAGCGTGCGTCTGGCCAGGAAAAAGGCCAGGATGGACGCCGGAATATTCGCCAAGAAGACCCCATGGAGCACATGAGACTTTTTCATGCACAAGTTCAGACAGCAATATTCAACCTGTTCACCGTTTATAAAACGGGTATATTTAGAGGCGGCGAAGGATTTTCTTGCTCCGAAACGGAAGGCTATGTTTAGCCGCTGAAGCTGGCTACAACGATAACGGCCAAACCTTTTGCACTTAACGCACTCTCCCTTTTCCTAGCCATTAATGCCATTCATCGTGTTTATACCATTAAGAAAAGCGCGCTACGCGCTACGCTCCACCCATACGCCCGAATTCATAAGTGTCCCAAACCGATGAAACCTCGTCTGCATGCGCGCGGTGCCAAGAAAACGGGGCTGGCGCTTACTAAAGGCTCAATACCGTTTGATTCACGCCGCTAAACAGCGCCGCTAAACGCGACATCTAATGTGGCATAATTGAGGCCATTTTATTTCCTTCCCACAATTCAGGATTTTTTGCTTGACATCCTAAGAGTCATCACTTAACGTAATTGCAATTACATTGTTTAGTGCGCATAATGCACTTAATGTTGATTGATTTTTTATTTGTTTTTGGGTGAACTCAGAACCCATAATTGATGCTGATGATAATTGGTAGTTTTCGAATCTGATTAATTTTTAGTATTAAGCTCGTTTCGGGGAATTTTTAATTTGTTAAGTGAAGCGAGTGTCACGTTGAGTGACGAAAAACCATCTTAGTTGTCTTGAAATAGTAAATAGGCTGGAATATCAGGCAGTTATGAATTGGCCAAATGCGAGAAGCCTGTCCTTTCGTTAGGATAACTTTCACATAGTAGCCGGCGGCATTCTCGAAGCCTGAGCATATTCGTCTAACCATACATAGTTTGCTACGGAATTGGTAATATTCAGGTATTGAAATAACTGATATTAGGTTCAATTTTAGTATTAATTGCCGTTTTGTGAATTTCTAATTTATTGGGTGAAGCGCATCTGGCGCTAATTAATAAAAAGTAACAACAACTATCCCCCAACAGACTAAATAGCGTTTAAAAACAGCTAGGTATGAACTAGCCTAGAGGCCGAAGCATGTCTTTTTGTCCGGACAGACAAGTGTTCATTAATTTTACGACTCAAATAGGCAGCGGCATAGTCCGGACTCTGCTCTAAACCTATAAGACCGAGAGGAGCGGCGTGGATGGTGAAGAAAAACCGGAAGAATTACAGCGAGGATTTCAAGGCAAAGGTGGCCCTGGAGGCCATCAAGGAACAACAGTCCCTTTATGAGTTGGCGGACCGTTTCCAGGTACACCGGAATCAAATAGCCCTATGGAAGAAGCAGCTTCTTGATCGAGCTGAAGAGATCTTCGCCAGGGACAAAGGTTCCGATTTTGACTCGGGCGTCAAGGAACTTCATGCCAAAATAGGGCGTCTAACCATGGAAAATGATTTCTTGTCCACAATGCTGGTCCGAAGTGGAGAGAAGAATCAACAGGGCTGACAATGAAAGACAATAAATTTTCTTTCGTCGCAGCAAATGTTCAAAGTAATTTACCGATTTTTGATTCAAGTTTCAGTTAATAGTTTGCTATGGGACTGGCAATTTTTACGTATTAAAATAATTGATATTCGGTTCAGTTCCATTCCGGTATGAATTGCTGTTTTGTGAATTGTTAATTTATTGGGTGAAGCGCATCTGGCGCTAATTGATAAAAAGCAACAAAAACTACCCCTAAATACTAATTGGTGATTAAAAACAACTAGTTATGAACTAGTCGAGAGGCGGAAGCATGTCTTTTCATTCGGACAACGGCCACATTGTCAGCCATGGCTTAAATTCAAGTAATCCCGACTTCGCACGGTCGGTATTCCGGGGTCGGAATCTGATTGGTAGCATCCTAACTCAAACAGACGTTCCATCAAGGTTTCCTGTCGACCGCCCCATAGATGATGACACAGGACGGTGGTGGGTTTTGCAATCAAAGCCAAACCGCGATTGGAAGCTTGCAACATATCTTCGAAATCGGGAAATCAGTTATTACATGCCATTATACGACAGTAGAATCAAGTTTGGCTCTTTTGGACGGGAGAAGGTTGTCCGGGCGCCTCTATTCAAGGGATATCTTTGCGTTGCGCTGGATAGGGAAAGGCATAGCCTTCTATACGACTCGCACGACTTTGCGAGAATCATCGAGATCAAAGATCAGGCCACTTTCGTCAAAGAACTGCAATCTGTATCAAGAGTCACTACGACTGAACAGGATCTTCAGGTTAAAGCGGGTGTTTTGAAAGGACGAACGGCCTTAATCGCGTCAGGACCTCTAAAGGGGGTTGAAGGTGTTGTTGTCAGCCGGGCAAAAAAAGGAAAGTTTGCAATTTCGATATCAATGTTCAACCGCACCCTGATCCTGAACGTAAATCCATTCACCGACCTGGAAATAGTTAACGCCACACAAAAAAAAGACTGTGCCCTGAATGCAAAGGCTTCTCTAAACTAACTCACAAGTGAGAATTCATTGACCCCTGCAAATATAGACGTCAATAACAAATAGATAGCGTCAAAAGCGAAGGTGGCTTTGGAGGCCATCAAGGAACAAAACGCTCCCTTCATGAGTTGGCGGACCGTTTCCAGGTACACCGGAATCAAATAGCCCTATGGAAGAAGCAGCTTCTTGATCGAGCTGAAGAGATCTTCGCCAGGGACAAAGGTCCCGATTTTGACTCGAGCGTCAAGGAACTTCACGTCAAAATAGGACGTTTAACCATGGAAAACGATTTCTTGTCCACAATGCCTGTTCGTCAGGGAGACAAGGACGAAAAGCCTGATTGTAAAAGATAATAAATTTGGTGTCTTCAGACAGTGCCGGATTCTTTAGAAGCCCTGTACAAGTGGTTATGACTAATGTGTAAAGTGTAAGATTTATAATCATAACTTATTGACTTAAATTAAAAAATAAATTTCTAATGCCCATTCCAAGGAAATTGAATAATGGTGAAACAACAAGTTTCTGACTGTATTGGGCAAGCGGTTTGGATGCCATGTGCTATGCGGAGATCATCCTAAACGAAGACAAAGATCAAAAAACGATCAAAGAAAGAGGCCTAAACTTAGGATGCCATCAGTCAAAACCAACATAATCGCTAACTACGCAGGTTCCATCTGGACAGCCCTGATGCAACTTGCTTTTGTGCCCTTGTACATCAAGTTCATGGGAATTGAGTCTTATGGGCTAATTGGATTTTTCGGAACACTTGTGGCCATGTTTGCAATTCTTGACATGGGGTTGAGCGCAACCTTGAACCGTGAGTTAGCTATACGTTCAGCCCTGCCTGGACAAGAACAATCTTCTCGAGATCTGTTGCGCACTGTCGAAATAATATACTGGACGGTAGCCGTTGTTATAGGCGCTGCGGTAATTGCCTTGTCTTATCCCGTCGCCAGGTATTGGGTAAACGCCGAAAGCCTATCTATGTCCGACGTACAGCAGGCCGTGATGATCATGGGACTGGTTACAATACTGCGATGGCCCTTCGGTATGTATCAGGGCGGTCTGTTGGGCCTGCAAAGGCAGGTCCTGGTAAACGGTCTAAATTGTTTCACTGGAACACTGCGTGGAGTGGGCGCAGTCCTGGTTCTGTGGTTAGTCTCCCCTACTGTTCAGGCCTTTTTTGGCTGGCAGATAGTTGTCAGCGGACTCGAAACTTTTGCAAGCGCATACTTTCTATGGCGTTCGATGCCCGTTATCGAGAGGCGGCCTCGATTTCAAAAGGCCCTGATCCTTGAAATATGGCGATTTGCAGGCGGAATGATGGGTATCTCAGTAATTGGTATGTTGTTTATTCAAGCTGACAAAATAGTACTCAGTAGAATGCTGAGTTTAGAGAATTATGGCTACTATATGTTGGCGTGGT
Organism: uncultured delta proteobacterium; assembly: GCA_963798475.1. Lineage (GTDB taxonomy): Bacteria > Desulfobacterota > Desulfomonilia > Desulfomonilales > Desulfomonilaceae > CAJBEZ01. Next base: position 9,759 of record CAWCTI010000045.1, on the reverse strand, counting down.
CGCTTTCAGTAGGGCTACTAAGAATAGTTAATCCAATTGTTACAGCAATTTATCCGCAATTGACAATACTTGTAGCCAAATCCGACAATGAATTGCTCGCAACAACGTACCATAAGTCAGTTCAATTTTTATCGGTGGCGTTAATCCCTCCTGCAATGATAATCGCATTTTTTTCTGCCGAAATTATCGGGCTGTGGTTCGGAAATCCGTACATAGCTCAAAGAACTCATTGGATAGCCAGTCTCCTGATAATAGGGCTGTTATCTAACGCTTTTGTGAATATACCGTATGTCACCCAATTGTCCTATGGTTGGACATCACTTCACTTGGTGGCAAGCATCGTGTCCTTAGTGCTCTGTGTCCCTTTTATGATTTTGTTGACGAGTTTTTACGGGATGATCGGTGGAGTTTCCGCATGGGTTGGTTTTAACCTAGGATATTTTGTGATCGTAATACCCCTGATGCACTTGCGGATTCTGAAAGGTGAATTGTGGCGATTCTATTTTGTTGATATTGGGATTCCTCTTATGGCGACATTATTATTTGTCTTACTTGGACGGTCAATTGTTCCACCTAACCTTTCAAAGCTGCAAATGATAATGACTCTTTGCGCTTTTACGGCTGCAGCATACTTTGTGGCAGTAATGGCGACGCCAGAGGGGCGGTCTGCGCTGGAGACGATGCTGACCAAGCTTAGACTAATGTTACGTTCAACCAGAACTGAAACATTATAAATGAAACTCGCGTTATCTCCACCAAAGAGGTCTCTCACATCTGATTGAATATCAAACAGCCATCTTTTCAACTATTTTCTTAACAGTGTATATAGCACTTCTCTAAAGTTCTGTCGGAATGGCGCAAGTTTTAGTGTTTTCATCTTGTCTGGTCATAAGCCATCTGAGAGCGTCGGTGAGTCTCTCGATTAGTTGATCTTTGGTTTTAGCGTAGAATCCAGAAAACCATTCGCCCTTCATAACGAGCCAGAGGCGTTCAATGGGGTTAAGATCTGGAGAATAAGGTGGAAGAAAAATCGGCTCAAATTCCCCCCAGTCCAGTGATTTACTCTTGTGCCAAGACGCATTGTCCAGGATGAGTAGATTGCGAGGACGCTCGAACTTGATGTCCCGATTGGCGTGATTCAGGAAGATCTGGAAGATCTCCGTATCGGAATGGCTAAATTCTAGCGCATAGAATTCACCTTTTCTTGGCAAGACCATGCCCGTGACATTCATTCGGAGATGCGCCCCGCCGTATGCTTGACGGATTTTGTCTCCTTTTTTAGCAAAACGCCTTTTCGGACGAGGATCTCCTTCGACACCACACTCGTCAAGAAACCAAAGATCCACGCATTGATCACCAAGAAACTTCCTGATCAGTTCAATGAAGGCCTTTCTCTTTTCTTCATCCTGGCCATCCGGCCAGGGGCGAGGGACCTTCAGCCGAAAATCCTCATCGTGAAGCCACCGCATAAGTGTGCTGTAGCCTGCGTCCATCTGGCAATGCCTGGTGAGATATCCGTGAAACTTACGTCCGGTCCAGTGGGTCTCATTGACCAGTTCTGGATGTAAGACCAACTTGGAATATTCATAGGCCTGCTCCCCGCTGATTTTGGGAGGACGCCCAGAGCGGGGACCTTCTGTAAGCCCATCGATACCCCGTTGATTAAAACGTCTCACCCAACGGGAAACCGAGTCCTCATTTACACCGAACAAGGCAGCCACCTGCTTATGGGGCAGCCCCATTATCAAGGCCTTGATAGCCATCAGACGAACATACGACCGCTGGACCGACGAGGCCTTCGCTGCGGTCTCTAATTCAGCTAAAGCGCAGTTTTCCGGGTTAGGCATGTTTCGTTGACGACACATACCGACAGATAACCACATCTCGATAAAAAAGTCGCGTTCTTTTCGCGATTATTTTCGAGAATCGCTATAAGAGGCGTTTATCATGACATTCTCGATTGCTACAAATTGTTGCGTTGGTGATGAGGTACGTATTTGTCGCACCATCCCTAGTTGGTTGCGAGTTTTTGGAGCTGGGCTGGAAGAAGTTCTGGTTGTAGTGGATGAAAGGCCTGCGACAGGAAGAATAGCTACTTTACAGGGGCCTCTTAATTCTAGCCTCGACAAAGTTTATGATGAGTTAGAGAAGTTACAGTCTCAAGATATCAGAATTCGTTACGTTTCATTTCCATCTTCATCGAGTGAATTGAAGACCATTGCCAAAAAATGGTTCAACAAGGGCATTCCATTGCGATGCCAAGCAGGAACCCCGATTCTTGCTTTTATCTATGGCATTGAAAATAGCTCCACTGAAATGGTGCTCAGGACCGATTGTGACATGTTGTTCTGTGATCAGGGGTGGGTCGACAACTCCATTAAATTGTTGCAATCCGGGGCTTCAGATCTCATCGAGCCTCCCCATTTGGGTCAGATTGATGGATGCAAAATAGCAGACGTATCGAGTAGGGCTTTTTTTTTACACTCCAAGGATTTCTCAAGTAGGCTTTTACCAATGAAAGCCCACTGCCTCGATCCGTTAAGGCGCTTTCACAGGTATCTTCACCGTCGGTCGCCCTGGTTAGCCTTAGAGCAGATGTTTCAGCTTGAGAAGCGTGCAGGAAGATTACGACACATTGTCCTGGATGAAAACTCGGGCTTCTCAATGCACATCCCCACACGCAATGACGCATCTAGCCCCAAATTTGAACGAGTCGTAGTCTCCGTTGAGTCTGCGGCTATACCATGGTCACAAAAGGTTAATGGCTGGAACTTCACCAAAGAAGCATGGAATTAGTCAGATGAAAGCCGATACAGCAGACTATCGGAAGCGTATTTACGAAAAATACGCTTCAGGTTTCCAGGATGCCGAAGAAAATTTCGACTCAACGGCGGCGGAACGATGGGGAAAGACATACGACTACTATTTCCGTGGCTGGCTTCCTGAGTCAAAAGATGCCACTATTGTCGATTTGGCGTGTGGTGGGGGAAATCTCCTCCATTATTTCAAGCAGAGGGGATATCCTAAAGTTACGGGCGTAGACATTAGTCCAGAGCAGGTAAAGCTTTCGCTGCAGGTCACACCGGATGTCTGGGAGGGGAATGTTCTAGATTTCCTTGCAAATCACCCCAACAGCTTCGATTGTATTACAGGACTAGACATCGTCGAACATTTTTACAAACCGGAGGTATTGCACTTTCTGGATTTATGCCACGCTGCTTTGAAACCTCAAGGACGTCTTATTCTACAAACCCCTAATGCTGACAGTCCGTGGGGAACGACGTCTCGTTACGGCGATTTCACCCATGAAGTAGGCTTTAATCCGAACTCGCTGCTCCGTTTGCTTACCCTAAGTTCATTCAAACGACTTGAAGCCAGAGAGTTGGGACCGGCGCTTTGGGGATACAGCGCGGCATCGACTGCAAGATACGGCGCATGGCAATTTATCCGTGCTATGTTCAAATTATGGAACCTGGTTGAAACAGGAGATTCCGGCAGCGGGATATTTACCAGAGTTTTTATGATTTCTGGGTGTAACTGATTGAACCAACTTAATATTCTCAGTGTAGGGCAACTATGGGATGGTAGCACATGCCGCCAACGGATGATCGCTCTTCGTGAACTAGGCCATCGTGTCGAATTGGTGGACACAGAAACGAATGCGGTTCGTGACGCTCACAGACGCTTCATGTATCGGGTCGGTTATAAACTTTACCGGATGGGGTGGGACTCATTTGGACCAAGGGACTTAGCCGGGGAAAATCAAAAGATCCTCGCCAGTTTCAGATCGCAGGCATGGGACATCCTCTGGATCGACAAGGGGCTCACAATAGAACCTGACACTTTAACGGAAATAAAGACACGATATCCAAGAACCGTTATCGTTGGCTACTCACCGGATGATATGCTTCAGAGATACAATCAATCACGACAATTCTTGGCTCATCTTCCTTTGTATGACATCTATTTCACAACCAAATCCTACGGTGTCGAAGAACTGCAAAGCCTGGGTTGCCAAAGGGCGGAATTTGTAGGTAACGCATTTGATCCAGCGACTCACAAACCAATGCCCTTGACATCAATCGACAGAATAAAATTAGGCGGTCCTGTCGGTTTTGTTGGCAGTTATGAACTTGATCGCGCAACGAGTATGTCTTACGTTGCTTCTCATGAAATACCTATACGTATCTGGGGCCCATATTGGCACAAATGCCATTTCACGGACAAAGGGTTGGTTATTGAAAACAGGAGTATTTGGGCCCAGGATTACGCCCTTGCATTGTGCGCCTTTGATATCAATCTGGCATTCCTATGTAAGAAAAATAGGGACTTGCAAACAACACGCAGTATTGAAATTCCTGCATGTTCCGCATTTATGCTGGCTGAACGGACGGACGAACACCTGCAGCTATTTGAAGAGGGCAAGGAAGCCGAATTTTTTGATTCAAACGAAGAATTGCTTGATAAGGTAAAATATTATCTCGCACACCCCGTCGAACGCAAGAGGATCGCCGCTGCAGGTAGGAAAAGATGTCTGAAGAGCGGTTACAGCAATCATGACAGGTTGCGGAAGATGTTAAGGGTTGTTGGGTCTCTGAGGTCATAACATAATGAATACTCAAGGCAATCTGTGAGAGTAAACCTACCAGCTCAGTCTGTTTTCGGGCATGTGGTCGGTGGCGAACTCAACTACAGGAAGCCTGTGGCCGGCGTAACCACAGGGAGAGGGATTTTATCGCCGCAGAAACCGTTAAGTATGGCCCTATATGGCTTGATTGTGCTGTCAACATGCTATTATCTGGTCTCCTTGTCCGATGACAGGAATGCCGCAATCTCGGCAAACATGTTTCTGCCTTTCTTATTATTATGCCTTTTGCTCTGGACAGGATTGCAGTTGATTCGAAATAATGGGCTGATGATATGGACACCAATTCCCTGGTTTTTCTTTGCATGCGCTGCATATTATGGCATTGGCCCGCTCATTTATTACTATGGCGATGCGGCTAGTATAATTTTTGCTAACGAATTTTACCACGTCGATGACCTAGGTCTTCTTCGGATCAATTTCCTGGACACGGCCGCAATTGGACTCGTAATAATCGGATTTTTAGTTGGACGAACCTTTGTCTCAGAGAAACGCCCACGTCAAATATCACTAGTTTCGACCAAGTCGCTGCGTTCAGCTGTACTGGTATTTTTGTCGATTGGGCTCCCAGCCGAGTACTTTTTGTACATACCATATATATTTGGATGGACAGATTTCACCCTTTCTGGCTTCGTCGGTCAGTTGAGCAATTTCACAGGATTAGCGATCATTCCTCTTATGGTTTTGGTCCATAGGGGACAGAAAAAGTGGCGACTTCTGTTGTACTCTCTCATCGCTTCTGAGCTGTTTTTTTCCCTTATCGCATTCTCAAAATTGTCACTAATTCTGACTATGGTTAAAATAATCCTGGGAATCTACGTATGCGCCGGTAGGTTAAGGGTGTTGGTGTATGGTATGGCGTGTGTTCTCGCAGTATATTTTGTCATAGGACCAGTCATCCCGTTCGCCAGAGAGCAACTCGGCAAGATGGAAAGGCCGGGAATTGGGCAACGCACGGATATCGTTATGCGTTATCTTTCTTCCGCTGACACTGGTGTTGGTGGGGACCCAGCCGGTAGGCAAGGTTGGTGGATACGTCTGAATTTTTCACCTGTACAGAAGTTTGTTTTGGATCAATTCGACGGAGGACGTCCAGGCGAGTCCTTAATGCCGCTATTTTACGTGTTTATCCCACGTGTCCTATGGCCTGAGAAACCCAATATATCCAAACTGGGAACTGACCTCACCTTTCTCATAAATGGATTTTCCACCAGTTCCAATAGCCCTGGTTTTTTTGCCGCAGAGGCCTATTGGAACGGCGGATACCTGATGGTCATTATTGTTTGTTTGTACGTAGGCGCTTTATTCGCAGGTCTTACGAGGTATGCGCTTCAAAAGATGAGCCATGAGGAGTTTCTATACCTACCCGTGGTATTTGCAGGCATCAAAATAGGTACATATCCCGACGATTGGTTTGTGGCAGGATATGTCGGAGGCCTGGGAATAATAATTGCTGTTCATTACCTTCTAAAACTTATCCATATCGTTTTTTCAGGGCTAAAATCCAACTGACAACGATGGAAGCCAAGCAGCGAAAAAAGTTCACCGCCAATCAGTGATTGCAGATCTTGAGAGAACGAGAATCGGCTGGAAACGGTGGGGAAGTTTTCCGTTGAAAATTTACAGAGCTTACTGCGCAATGACCTACTTGATGAGATTGGGAATTAAGGGAGATTGGACGACAATTCAACGTTATTTTTCGTATGACGTTTATTATAAATTACGGGGTTTGGATTTGCAATCTGAGACACTCGAATCTCTTGGTCTTTCAGAAGACAGTTCTCAACCCCACGTGAGTTCTGGAAACCAGGATTTGGATATCTGTTTAAGATCATTACCAATAAACCATAATGACTCCGTCCTAGATATTGGTTGCTGAAAAGGTGGAGCCTTAATTGCCTTGTCCAAATATCCTTTTCATTATGTTGATGGACTGGAGATTAGTGATAGTCTTATAGATATTGCCAAGAAGAACTTCAGAAAGCTGAATATAGACAAAATTAGGCTTTTTTGCTCTGATGCGGCCACATTTACTGATTTGAATCAATATAATTACATATATATGCATGGACTTGCAAATCTCCCGGATCAATTACCGAAGCAGTGTCGCCACATCTCCATGAAGCACGGGCTTGCGGTATTTTGTGATCCATGCCAGACGCAGCTTGATGTCCTAAACAGCGTGCGATGTCTTGCCATAGTGTTGCATAATACCGCAGGCCTACTGAAGTCTTCGCCTAAAGGCGAGGGTTTTTCTCCCATTCCCAGAGGGGGACAATAAAAGGAAGCAGGATCATAGCATGTGGGACAGATACGCCAGAAGGTACACTGTAGATCACACATTCGCTTGGTTCGGTTCTTTCCGGCGTCTTGTAGCAGATATGAACATCATGTCTGCGTATACACGGCATTCTTTCATATAGCCTGTTTTCTCATCTCCATGAGGTCGCTATGATTTTTGAAAACAGCTCTAGAAACACCGAAGAGTCATTTGAACAAAAACACATTTCAGATTTCTTTCGAATGACCGGGCACAAAGTGATTAACACTTCAAGGATGGTCTGGGCATCAATAGGTCTAAAGTTGTCAGAGCCTAGACCGTTCTACAACAGGGATAGTTCGCTATCATCGGATGATTTGCGCTACATGTGGAAACAGGGGGCAATGTTCCTCCATTATTTTTCTTCTGACGATAAGCCTTTTTACCCAGGTTATATTCTCCTTGTTGAGGACGGGAATTATGATTTAGATGGTATCGATAGCGATAAACGCCGCCACCATATTCGATGGGCCATAAAACGTTGCACCGTGGAGCGAATCCTATTTGAATTATTAGTGCAGACAGGCGGTTCTCTTGTGGAAGACACGTATCGTCGCCAGGGTCGTAAATATAATGAGTTCATTTGGGAAATGTGGAAAAATTATTTCAGAGTAGCCGAATCAAATCCACTTTTTGAAGCCTGGGGGGCGTTTGTGTTTAACCAGCTAGCCGCCTTCCAGATATACTATACTGCCGGTGGTGGTGTTTATATCGATAAAACATATAGCCGCACGGAATTATTGAAACATCACCCCATCGATGCGCTGGTGTTCGTTTTCACCCAACAGGCAATGAACAGGGACGGAATATCATATGTTTCCTATGGTCACCGTCCAATAATTGGAGAAACTCCTGGTCTCCTGAGATACAAGGAGTCAATGGGTTTCAGGAAAGTCGTAATGAAAGAGCGTCTGGAAATTAATCCTATGTTAAAACCCCTCATGTGCGGCGGTCTGAAATCAGTGATTAAGAATATCGCCGAACACTATTCGGATGGTCACATGAGAGCCCGCATTCTTGCTGGAATCGCTAACACAATCTGCGGGACAATTAATGGTGAAAAAGGACGAGCCTCTTAAAAAAAGACTTTTGCAAGAGGCTCTATGTATAACCCGTTTCCTAGCGTCATTATGAAGAGCGTGATATCAAATATCAAACAATCGTTACAAACACATCCAAGAAAAAATAACGATTATTTATAAAAATCCTGTCTGCCATGATATTATTATTAGTGAAAGTAACTTTGAAGTAGTAAATAAATTTGATCATTCCATCCAACCCTTTTGGATTTATAAAAATCAACTCAATAATCAGGAACTAGCAACCTATCCCTCTGGAAATGTCTGAATCAGCGCAACATGCCGATCACTCTGGTGGTTATCAGAGTCGGGTTAGATACGCATTGATATTTGGACCATATCTCTCCGGATCAAATATGAAGCACCGTCCATGAAAGTCACTTATTTTCAACGTAAACCCCTCCCAGGGGCGACTAGTATCGAGCGGATATTTGACGCTGTACGAAGCGCCTTACCGTCGACAATTGAGTACACTGTATCGGTAACACATTATCACAGCACAGGCGTATTGCAGCGTATTTACAACACGTTTGAGGCGATCTCAAGACAGTCGGACGTAAACCATATTACTGGTGACATCCATTATGTCGCATGTTTTCTCCAAAAACGTAAAACCTTATTGACGATTCATGACTGTGTCAGTCTCGAAACACTTTATGGGATCCGAAAAAAAGCGTTGTTTTTCTTATGGTACTGGTTGCCTGAAAAGAGATCAGCGCTGATTACCGCCATTTCAGAATCCACCAAAAGAGAATTATTGAAACATTTATCTTGCGACCCAAACAAGATCCGCGTTGTCCATGACTGCATTTCGCCGGCTTTCAGACCTGTCCCTTATATATTCAACCGTCAAAAGCCAGTGATCCTACAGGTGGGCACGCGGGAAAACAAAAATCTGCTCAGAGTGGCGCAGGCCCTCTCAGATATCCCATGTCATCTGAACATCGTTGGCCCTCTCTCTGAAAAACAGATCCAGGTTCTGCAGGATTGCAAAATAGAATATTCAAATGCGGAAAATCTCTCCGATGAGGAAATGCTCATAAGATTTAGTAACTGCGATCTGGTCGTTTTTGCCTCAACATACGAAGGTTTCGGTTTACCCATAATCGAAGCCAATGCAACAGGAAGGCCAGTCGTTACCAGTAACATTCTATCCATGCCCGAAGTTTCAGGTGACGCTGCATGCCTTGTGGATCCGTTTGATGTGCAGAGCATTCGGTCGGGAATAACTCGTGTAATCAAGAATGAAGATTATCGTGAGCAGCTCATTGAAAACGGATTCAGGAATGTGAAGCGGTTTAAACCCGAGACGATTGCCGCTCAATATGTAACTCTCTACCGGGAATTGGCCGGACGGTTTTGAATGTGAGTTGACACCCGGTAAATATATCACCTGCAGGCGATATGATTGTCTATTTAGGGAATGAATTAGCACAAGGCAGCGAGGGTCGGATAACCTCGCGGAAAGCGCGACGGAATCACAAAAATGAAAATAGCCATTGACGCAGTTGGCATTCGTGGCCACGGCGGGGCCGCTGTTCTTTGTGAACTATTGCACTGGCTCCCTACGGTACGGCCGGAATGGCAATGGCATGTTTTTATTTTCGACAGGCAGTTGCGGGAGTTTGATGATCCGATTGTGGTTGATTCGGTCACGATCGAACAAACTCATCACGGAGATGGCGGACTGGCCCGTTTATGGTGGGTGCAAAGGG
>CAWCTI010000044.1:0-33092 GCA_963798475.1 uncultured delta proteobacterium | reverse complement strand
AGATTTATTAGAATTCTCTTACTTAAATGTACAATGAGGAATCGATAAAAACAAAATCGCCAAGCTAGCGTAGGCCAACTTGGCGATATTTACACCAATCTTTGGTGGAGCTGGACGGGATCGAACCGACGACCTCTTGAATGCCATTCAAGCGCTCTCCCAACTGAGCTACAGCCCCAGGTAACCTTGTATTTATAAATTACAAGGTAAATCTATGTCAAGCACATTATCAGCCGTCTATGTTTAATGTAAAGCCAAGCACCTCTGATGGATCACTTATCCTCAATAGGCGTAAAGGTGGATCACTCTTAATTTCACCTTCCTTTACCCTATGCATAACATCCTCGATGTCTTCCACCTTGATTGTAGGTTTCGTCTTCAAATCCTCTAGCTCAGGTATCTTCCGGAGCGAAAGGAAAACGTAGATCATGTCTCCCACATTCTTGGGGTTATAAGCGAAACCAGTCTTCCCAATTGGTATCAATATAGGATCGTATGCTGTGACTTTTCCTGAATCCCTCATCAATGGTTCCGGGTTCTTGTTGCGTTTACTCTTTTTGAGGGGAGCGGGGTAAAGCGCTAAGACGCCCTTAACACCTTTTCTGTATACGTAAAGATTACCATTAACATTACTCTCGAATCTCAATTTGTATTGGTCGCCCTTTTTAAACGGAGTGCCGAAGTTTTCGGGCTCAGAGAAATCTTTGGTGCCCTTCGACTTGATCATTACCTGACTGCTGACGCCAATAATTGGATAAGGAATTACCAGTTTGTCTCCCGGACTAATACTGTTTGCCGATGCCAGCTTGTTGTATGTGGCAAGTCCACTAGCCTGTGATGCGTTACCCATCATGCTCTCGGCAATCCCATCCAGCGTCTCGCCCTCTTTAACCGTGACGGTTATCGTGTCCTGATCATTGCCGTCCTTTTTCGGGCTTTGAAGCTCTGACCATGGAAAAGTTTTAAAATAGTCACTTTTCATGGTTAGGGGGGGTTTAACTTCTTCAATGGGAGGCAAGGGAGGCGGTTCATCCTTCTTCTGGAAGTAGGCGCACCCCGAGAAGAGAATAAATACATTTAGAATTACAAACAACGAGAGGAATCGCTTCATGAAATCCTCCTGAAAAAGGTGACCGGCTTCATAGTCTATTTCCGCTCAGGGGCCAAATCGCCATCTGGTCTAATCATTTGGGCCCCTAATCTAGCAGGCGCCTGTTGTAAACCTTCCTGGGGCGTTCGCCATTTTGATATTACCGTGTGGACCTGATTTCTTGTTCCCTGAGGCACATAGCCCAAGAGCTTAAAGGTCATGCCCTCAACAGGCAGCGCCAAAACAGACGTTTTTACCGCCTGCCATTCAGGGGCTGCAATCAACGTCACTTGAACCGCTGCGGCAGCAATTAGAAACCCCGTCACAACGCCCATGGCTGCGCCAAAAACACGGTCAAGCCAACCCAAGCGCGTAAAATCCAAAATTGCTTCCAGCACACGTCTGATGATCACAAAAACTACCTGCGCCAGAACAAAAACAAGCGCCATTGATATTATCATCGAGATCTGTGGATTAAGAGACGATATCTTACAAAGCTGATTTTGAACCAGGGGATAATAGCTAGTGGCAGCCCAGACTCCTATCGCAAGGCCAGCAAGAGCTGTCAGGGATCTGACAAACCCCTTCCAGAAGCCAAGGATGAAGGTGATCAGCACAATAGCCAGAATAAATATATCTATCGGATTACTAGCTTCTATAAAACTCATATATTTACTCACACGGCTGAGCTTCAGAGCAGTAACATCGAAAACTCAGCCGTCACCTAAAGAACAAAAAAACTCTGTTAAACTTAGCGTCGAATTATGGTTGAAGCACAACTCGCTTACTTCATAACCAAATCTATGTGTATCCGTCATTCCTTGTATTATGATATTATTAATTTGTCAATAATAATAACTATGTTTTTCAATAACATAATATATTATCTTGTTAAATGTCACATGTACTATTAATAAGTCAAATATTATTGGCGCTACGCTTTGACCATAATTATCGCCAAGTAACAGCTACATCGAATGCGGCTTCAGCGTTAACACTCAGATGTCTAATCAATACCTTTGCAAAGTCCTACCACGCTGGACGAATATCCCTAACGGAACCCTCACGTTGATTGCCCGACTTAACATTGGTATCGGGAACAGGCTGACCGGAATTCAAACCGCTTTGACTTGTTAAGGTCGCTATCTTCTGACTGATTATGTCCTTGGCCTTTTGGTCATCAGTTAGGCTGAGCGCCCTTTTATAATCTTCAGCCGCTCTCGTGTTATCGTGTTTAGCCAAGTAAATCAGAGCGCGGTTCTCATAGAAGGAAGGATTGGATGGATCGATCGAGACGGCTTTAGAGTAATCTTCCAATGCGTTATCTAGATCACCGTTTTCATGAAATACAAGGCCAAGATTGTTGTAGCATATCGCATCATGGGGATTAATTTCTAACGCCTTGCGATAGTCATCTAAAGCCTTGTCCGTTTTTTTCAATTTGTAATACGTGTCACCGCGAACCCTGAATATTTCTGCCTGACCTGGTTCCACTTCCACAGCGTGATTAAAATCATCCAGAGCTTTTTGATACTGACCCAATTTATAATATGTCAAACCACGGTCTCTAAGTATCTGGAAATTATTGGGATCTAGCTTCAGACCAGTTGCCCAGATCGCTAAAGCTGGCTTTGCGTTTCCGAGCCTGTAATCTTCGAGTCCCTGGTTGTAAAGTTCCGAAACATAAGAATTCCTGAGGTGGTCAATTTTTTTGTCGATCTCTGATGTTTCGCCCTTTTTGGCCAATGTTGTCCGTAATTTCAAGTATACATCGAGGGCTTTCCCGTAGTCTTTCTTTGCTTCATAGACCTCACCCAACGCTTTCTGGGCAACTATTCCGTTTTTGTTAATCGCTATAGCGTCCTTGAGATACTTGATGGCTTTGTCAAAATCCCCCTTTTCCTTGTATATCAAACCCAATGTGGCAAAAATGGCTGGGTCCTTTTTTCGCTGGCGAGTCACTGATTCGAGGTCTTCGAGAGCTTGGTCGTAATCTCCCTTACGAAAACGGGCTATTCCACGATTAACCTGGGCAGCGTAATAGTCGGGTTTGATCTCAAGAGCCCGACTATAATTCTGGATCGCCCTTTCATAGTCTCCTTTGCGCTTGTAGGCCACTCCTAAATTATTGTACGCGTAATGGTCCACAGGATCTATCTTTACTGCTTTGGAAAATAGATTGATGGCATCGTCCAGTTTGCCCTGGGCAAGCGCTTCAACGCCTTTGTTGTAAAATTCCACGGCTTCTTCCTGAGCGTAAGCGTTCCCACAAGCCATAAATAACCCAATTAAAACTAGTGAATACAATGCCTTTCTCATACCTTTTAACAACCTCTTGAATTAAGATATTTTTCTAAGTCCTTCCAGCTGAAGCGTGGCTAATCATTAGGGCCTAAATAGAAACAGCCTTTAAACCAACATCTAACTCTTAACATTAATGATTACATAATTATCTCGTTAAAACAATATTATATGTTATCTAAATTATATTTTTAATAATATTCAGCGTTAACATTAAACAATAAATCTTTTTACTTGACAAGGCATAAACCCCATGTTAAAGCCGCATGTCATTCAAGCCCTATAATGGGCTGAATTAAAACGCCTTCACTTTAGCTTAACCCTTGAACGGCTACTTGAAGGGCGTTAAAAAAGGAGGATCAGGTATGGCGCTGAGAGTTGTCGCTATCTTCGCGTTTCTCACCACGCTCTTATTCTCAATCTCAATAATTCCAGGAATCGCAGGCGGTCCACCAACCGAGGTCGCTCCCGTCTGCGCGCCTATTCAACAGCCCTGCGGTCCGCCGGCATGTGGCGCTTTAGGGCCTCAAAATCCTTGCGCGATCTGTGGGGCCTTGCTTGGCGCATGCACAAATATTTGCGGAGCTGTAATCGGCATCCCGTCGGCCATAATGGCTGGGATCCTAGCTCCAGCCCCAAGGCGTCCTTCATGCAGGCCCAATTTCTGTGCTCCTCCATGCCCTCCTCCATGTGCGCCACCCACTTGCGCGCCGCCTATCTGTGGCTCAATGGCACCTTGCGGACCGCCCATGTGCGCTCCTCCGGCGTGTGTTCCTACTGGGATTACCAAATGTAAGCCGCCACGCCAAACTTACATGAGGTACGGGGCCGTCTCTAACCCCTCATTGCCATATCCGACGATGATGGCAATGCCTATGGCGGCCTCGAAAGACCTCAAACAGGACCTTCCTGGAGGACTAAAGATCTTGGCGAGTGTCATGGAGATTCCTTTAAACCTTATATCGGGAAGCTTGGTTTCGACTCAGCCCAACGTCGTAATGGGCCCAGTAGCCACATCCCGAGCAGCTCAGACACTTGTCGGACAATACTGGTAGACATTTTAGCGACAACTTGCGGCAATGAAGCAAGAGTCAAGTTCACCATTCAACCGATAACCGTTTAGTTTTCCTTAACGAAACACAAAGTGCAAATTACCGAAAATCATTTTGTCTTAATAATATTAACAATCTCTTCATAAACCCCACATGGAGGCCCGGCCAGGCCTTCATTAACCAAACAATTTTCCTCCTTATCTTCGGGGACGATCATGTCGTCCCCATTTTTTTTGACCAAATTCTAGCTATAAGGTTCTTGCGTTACAGGTGCCGCCGGTTGAAAATTTCTTGTATTTTGTTTGTCCGTTCCTTAGGATTGCAATGGTTTCACAGCCAGACGCCTCTATTGTTTCCTTTTGAGAAATATTCCGCCCCACAACGGGGATTTAACAAATTTTGAATATTAAAAATTCCTCTATAGGTGAATACAAATCGGGAGCTAACTTCAGGGGGTCTTGACAACGTCAAAAGCATGATCATCTGTTTCTTGAATCAGGGGAAGGTGATTCAAGGAAACTTCAACCCCATCACTTCGAAAGGAGGATATTAGAAAATGCGTAGCCTCATTCCCTGGAGATGGAAAGAAGGTCGGAGCGTCCCAGACAATGCGCTGACTGAATTCAGAAAAGAGGTTGATGACTTGTTCAGCCAGTTTTTTGGGAACGCTGGATGGTTACCCGGAACATACTTTAGCAGAGGATTCACGCCTGCTTTTGATGTTTCAGAGACAGACGAAGACATATTGGTAAAAGCTGAATTGCCCGGTGTAGACCCAAAAGATATTGAGGTAAACCTGTCGGGAACAACCCTAACAGTCAAGGGTGAGAAAAAAGAAGAGCAGGAAGAGAAAACTGAGAATTTGCACCGAATCGAAAGGTCCTTTGGATTTTTTTCACGTTCAGTAACCCTGCCTTGCGAGGTCAAAGAAGATCAGGTCGAGGCTAACTTCAAAAACGGTGTGTTGAACTTGAAATTACCTAAGGCCGAATCAAGCAAGAAACGCTCTATAAAAATCGACGTAAAGTAGGGTGTTGAGGGGCAAGAGGCAGGCTCTTGCCCCTGTGACATCAATTAAACGGCCAGAACAAACAAAACGGACAATTGTAGCCGTTGTATCAAATGTGGAGGTTCAGACATGACGATTTGGGATATGCAGAGAGACCCTTGGTTGGGTGAGTTTATGCGACTCCAGAAAAACATGAACAATCTTTTTTCAACTCTCAATGAAAACGCTCCGTCGTCAGAGTCCTTTTTCAGAAGGGGTCGCTTGTTTCCACCTGTTAACGTGCAAAAAGTTGAGGGTAATTACAAGATCCTGGCTGAAATCCCTGGCGTAAAAGCTGAAGAGATAGAATTGAGTGTTCAGGGTGACACTCTGACTATCAAAGGAGAAAGAAAACCTCAAACTGTTGGCAATGACGTTAGTTATCATCGACGCGAACGATCCTATGGCTCTTTTCAGCGTAGCATCGCCCTGCCTGAAAAAGTTGATGCCGATAATATAGGCGCTAATTACAAGAACGGGGTCCTGACTATTACATTGCCGTTGGATAAAGCGTCAGGTCCTCGCAAGATATCTGTTTCGACCGAATAACCAACACAACTCGGAGGAAAACAACATGGCAAATCAGGAAATACAAGTAATTGATAAGAAAGAACTTTCTCCCGAGAGCGCTGAGATTACACGTAACGGGGTATATTTCACTCCTGCGGTTGACATTTTTGAGAATTCGAATGAACTAACGGTCGTGGTTGACATGCCGGGAATCAATTCGGAAAATGTCGAAGTTGATCTAAGGGAAAACATTCTGACTATAATCGGTGACACCAAGGCTGAAGAATTTGATGGCCAGGAACTGCTTACCGAATATGGGACAGGAGGATATTATAGAACGTTCAGGGTAAACAACCTGATCGATCACGCAAAAATAGCCGCTTCTATGAACGATGGTGTGCTTACCCTAAAGCTGCCGAAGTCGGAGAAAGCTATCCCGAGAAAGATACCTGTGGCCTGTGATTAGATTTTATTGCAGGCTGGGGAAAGTTGAAACAATATCGCTCCCGTGTAGCGTTTACGTTGTAAAGAAAGTCATATCCGGCAAATTATCCGCATAGCTACGCAATGAGATTTTGATATGCGGAGGCGCCGGAACCATTATAAAGAATCTGCCTTGCGGGGTCAGGGAGTCCTGACCCCAAAAGAAAACCTTTATCAGCCTTAATTGTCTTTTTCCGGTTTGGACTTTAGCAATTCCCCCAAAGTGCCGAAGGATTTCCGTGATCTGCCGACAGTAAGATATTCCTTGGCCTGATTGAGTTCATCCGCATGTTCCAGGGCTTTCAGACTTAGCCCAATCCTTCGGATTTCCGGTTCAACAGATATGACTTTTACGGTAATTTTGGATCCGACAGGATATTTCTTTCTCAGTTCTCTCGGGCTAAAATCGCCGATTTCTACATTTCTCAGTAATCCGGTTTTCCCGCCTGGAAGACTCACAAATAGTCCGTAGTCCTTAATTGCTTGGACCTCTCCACTTGTGATCATTCCTTCACCAATTTCTACAGTCGGTTCTTCCAAACCCTTTGGTTGAACCGCCGGGATCATTTCGAGGCTCAACCTTTTTTCATCCATATTTACCGAGATGATTCGAATCTTGATCAATTCCCCTGGATTGACTACTTCCCGGGGGTGCTTGATCCTGCGTCCAATACCAAAGTTGGATATGTGAACCAGTCCCTCAATGCCCGGCTCCAATTCAACAAATGCTCCAAAGTTCGTGAGCCTGGTCACTACTCCTACCGTCTCAAGCCCTTCATGGAAACGTGAAGTAATGGAATCCCAAGGATTCTCCTGGACCTGTTTGAGGCTCAGGGTAATGCGGTTTTTATCCCAATCAAGCCCGGTTATCTTGACCGAAATCTCATCACCTACCGATATAACATCCGAAACTGATTCAACACGACTCCAGGCCAGCTCGGAAATGGGAACAAGCCCATCCGGTCCACCAATATCAACAAACGCCCCAAACTGAGCAATTTTTCGGACTACGCCGCGCACAACATCGCCTTCAGCAAGGGTCTGTTTGAGTTGATTGACTTTTTGACGGCGTTCCTCTTCCAGAACTTGTCGCCTGGACAGAACAATGTTGCGCCCCCTGTCTGAAAAATCTGTGATCTTGAAAAAAAACTTTTTACCAATAAAGTCTTCCGGTAATCCGCCCGAAACAATGTCAACTTGAGAATACGGACAAAATGCTGTTCGACCGAATACCGACACACTGTAACCACCTTTTCTCTCTTCTGTCATCAGGCCCTCAACCGGAGCCCCGCTATTGTATGCCCCTCTTACGGCGTCCTCTGAAGCAGCATGTGTCATTTTGACACTTAGCAGCACATCACCATCTTGCTGAGCGATAACGTAAGCGGTAATTGGATCTCCGATTTTGAGATCAAGACTTTTTTCGGAATCGAGAAGCTCCTCCTTGGAAATAGCGCCCTCGCTCTTACCTCCTATATCCACAAAAACCCATTCATCGCCAATAGAGACTACTATCCCATTGATCTTGCCATCACGTATAATAGTCTCATGATCAGCTCTATTAGAAGCCTCAAATAACGCGGCGAAATCCTCCTCCATGTCATCAGGCGCAATATGATTGTTTAGTTCTTGGTCCTTATTTTGAGCCATTTGAGTGAAAAAGCCTTTCCATGTATCGTATGACCTTGAATGTTTACCCTTTTTTCCTCTTCCTTGCAAGCTCGCGGAGATAATGGTAAAACTATGTAGAATCACACCAATTTTCTCGGACTATTTTCCGAATTCATAGTTTGACACTGAGATCCAAAACTGGAGTTCCAGCCCTTTTTCACTATCCTTTATCGATTCGCTGAATTAGGCTGGCGCAACAGTATTACCGTCAAGAAAATATGAGGCCCTTATGCCGTTTCTCAGAAGGAATGAAATAGGATGGAATGAGAGATTCAGACGATGTGTTTACTTCTTCCTGCGTGACGAACTCGACGGGCTCTTAATATCTGAAGGCCTGATAAAATCGTACAAGTCTTTCAAAGATGCTGGACAGGATTATCCATTTGTTGAGATGCGTGAACTAAAACCGAGAGCGCGAGTTGTCGGTCAGGAGTACACAAACCATTCGCATTTCATACTTATTTTCAACGAAGGAACCACACCAAATACCGCGAGGACCTATATCCGTTTCTTTGACTCTAACAAAATAACCAAAGAAAACCTCGTTAATCTGGCAATTTTTGATCTCAAGGAACTTTTTAACCAAAAGATGCGATTCTTCGAAGACACCGCATTCCCCATCTTGCTTCGTGAACTTCTTAAATCGGACTATGCGGTTATGATTCAACAGGACCCTACCATAAAGACACGGTATAGATACGGGCTCACGCATTTTCATGTAAGAGTGGACTGGCCGGTGGCCCAAGCGGCCGAAGATCTCGCCAAATATCTACGGTACATATCCAAGGACATCTATGAAAAGGGTGAAAAGGTCGGAGAGCTCATCCAGCAAAAGCTCTATGAATATTATGGCTTTCACTATACTGTAGGGGGACGACGCACAGCGGCTCTCGTTGCTGCTCGTTTACTCGCAAGGTACCATTTTATATCAACAGTTTATATTTGTTCTTCCGAGGCACGCACTCTGTTCAGACTGGCAGAACAAGGCATTTTTAAATATGTCCTGATAAAACTGACCAATGAAGAAATTAGAGACGTGGCGAAAGAAGTCATAATGAACGAGAAAGATTTTGTGAGCTCTTACCTGATTGATCGAACGGAAAATTTTGGTGTGGGTATTTTCCTGGTTTCGTACGAATACAACGAACACTCAACCCCACCACCGGACGGTAAAATTAGGGAACTTAATCCCGATTATCAATGGCTAAACGTGGACCTTCAGTTGTTGGTACCCCCACCGTACCGGGGCGATGTTAGACCCATTCATATATCGCGCGTTTACTCCTGATCCGCAGAAATCCGTCTCAAGTCAGTCTATCTCCATGCCGGTTGTAGTCATGGTGATTTTACCGTGCTTGACCCCGCGGGTGGATATTAGTAACTCACATGTCTTCCTCACGTGTTCGGATTCACCCCTCAATATGAGGACCTCAAGACAGTTGTGAGCATCCAGATGAACATGCAGCGCCGAGATGATCAGATTGTGAGTCCTGTGTTGGATCTCGGTTAGTTTTTGAGCAAGATCACTCTGTTCATGATTGTAGACGACAGTCACAGTACCTACGACTTCGTGGCCTGGTTGGCTCCACTGGTCTTCTACCAGGCGATCTCGAATCAAGTCTCTAATGGCCTCGGATCGATTCGTGTATCCCTTTTGGTTTATCAACTCATCGAATTTTTCCAGTAAATCGTCCGGAATCGATACTCCAAACCTAACGAGCTCGGGCATGAATATTTACCTTTTCTTTGATCAAATCTATTTGGATGAAGCATACTATATAACTAATTATAACACGAACCATCCAGTTTGCAAAAAGGGAAACTTTTCTTAAAAAAGAGAGCGTTAAAGTCTTAGGATATTTTCTCGGAATTAAAGACGGGTCGGCAGTTGCGGCGCTGATAATTCGGCAGGGTTTCCGAAATAGATTTTAGTCGAGGGAATTGTCGGACGCAGACCCATTGCTTTTCTCGAGGTTGTCAACAATGCACTTGGCCCAGTCGTCCGTGACAGTGTAAACCATTTCCAATCCCTGACGGGAGGATTGGATTATCCCCCTGGTCTTCAAGTGGATTAGGTGCTGGGAAACTGTGGCCTGGTGCAGACCAAGACATTCCTGCATGTTTTTTACATTGCATCCGCCAACTTTGAGAAGCCCGTAAACTATTTTCAATCGGATGGGATGTCCAAGGGCCTTAAAAATCTCAGCTTCTCTCGTAAATTCCATCTTCTTGATCAGGTCGAAAATCTTATCCTTGCTCTTCTGGTCCTCTGAACCGCCGTCAAAAGGACGGCCCGTCCCTGAAAAATCTTCCCTAACCGTAGGATCAAAATTCTTTTGCCCTGCCTGCTCATTCGCGTAACCCATATCAAACACCTTAATTACACTCCTATTGCTGACTATTATTAGGATGATGCGGCTTATTCGATCCCCTATTCACGGGGGAACATCCGGGCGACATTCATGTAGACACACCCATCTTGGGAAGAATCCAACGATTAAGAACGAACCATCCGACAAACACTGCTATAATAAGAGCAAATTCCATTTGCAAAACCTTCTTGGATAAGTTACGTGATCTTTGGTTCTATTTCGGGTTATCTAAAAGCTATGGCGCGAACGAACCTCAAACAGGCCTTCGCCGTTCTCATATATATATATCTGTATATAACATTTATGTCAAGGAACTTTTCGACAGCCTGTAAAATGAGGCGTCTTAAATTCAAAAAGATATTCTTAACTGAAAGCTTTTCGCTCACATTCCTCAAATATGGAAACCTTGCCGTATTCACCATCATAACCTGCGTCAACTCGTACCTGCTCAGCCCTCACACGTCTTAACGCTTCTACGAATATTGGAGGCGCGCATGTCTCAACTTCGTCAAGCGGCAATGACCATAGTATGTCCAGCTCTGGTCCAAGGTCCCTAATCAATCGATAATGGAAGTCCCTGGCCTTCTTGGCCTGGACACCACAGCCAAGGCAATCCGCCACAATCTCAATCAGAGGCAACATCCGCCAGTAATAACCCGCTTTCGGCGGAGTATGGCCATGAGGTCTATCTGCTAGCTGATTTACCCTGTTCATTACCCCAACGGTTATTGCGTGACCACAGACGGGACATTTACCCCCTAACGCCTCCGTCTTTTCAGGATCCAGGCGAATTCCGCATTTCCGGTGGCCATCCATGTGATATTTCCCCTCTTCAGGAAAAAATTCCAATGTCCCAACAAATCCCGGGGTGCCACTTTTAATTCGTTTGTCTTCCATTATCGACTGTCTCGGGCCAAGGAAATTTTCCGTATTCCTGGACCCGGAGCCACCTATACGAAGCGCTTCACGTATGGATGGGTATGAGGGCTGTCCTGAGAAAATGTTGACTTCTCGACCAAGCCGCGAAGGTGAATGAGTATCCGAATTGGAAACAAGCGTAAATCGGTCGAGCTCTGAAACTCTGAAATTCATCTCAGGATCAGATGAAAGTCCGGTTTCCAGCGCAAGGACATGGTCTGTGAGATCTTCAAAACATTCTTCCATGGAGTCAAAACCCGATTTGGAACCAAGCGCAGAGAACCAGGGGGTCCATATGTGCGCGGGGATGGCAAAAGATCGCTCAGATGTCTCAAGAGCAATTTCCAGCAAGTCTCTACAATCAAGGCCTAGTATAGGTCTACCATCTGAATTGAGGTTCCCTCTTTGCCCAAGGCTCGTGCAGAAATCATCCATGGTTTCCATGTCAGGCATAAAAATAAGATTGTGAGCCTTACGTACTTTACCGTTTTTCTTGTAGATTGAACTTATTTCCACATTAAGAATGAACAGCACATCGCTAGGCGTAAAATCTGACGAATCAATTAATGGGCTTGGTGTTGATTCGCGTTTAAGGCAAAAAAGTCCGTCTTCTCGCGGCTCCAACTTGTCATGTAACTCTTTACGCCACTCAGGGTGCGTAAAGTCTCCGGTCGCCACCACATTAATTCCCTTCAGAGCAGCCCATTGCGACAATCCGTTCAAATCGCAATCTTTTGACGTTGCGCGCGAATATCTTGAATGCACGTGTAGATCAGCAAAATAGATCATCGGTCTTCCTCAGTATTTTCAGAGAGTTGGGAATACATGGCCTTGTTCCATAAATTGTCTCAATATTTCAACCAGATGAGAATATGGGTCAAATTATCTTGACTTTTTTTAACCAGAATTCTAAAAATTATCGTTACCTTTGGCCCCTAACAAAAAACTAATAGTCCAATTCTTTTTAAGGTGAAGCTGGCCAGAGGGCAAGAGTAACCCAGTTGGTCCTGAGTGGGTCTTGATTTTGGGGTTAGCCGGTTCCCTGCAAAAAGGTGGTTTAGTGTTGTTTTAGGAAAGGCTTTTGTCAAGGTCCTTCGTTTAAGAGGGACAGAAAAAGTTCTTGTATCTAACTCCTCGAATTTGCTATTTTTTACAATAACGCATAGAATGGTTTAAAAATAGCGGTTCAGGAACTGTTGTCGGTGACTATTAAGAGGAGATTGCAATGAATAAATCTGATCTCGTGAAAAACTTAGCAAAAGATACGGACCTCCCTATAAGGAAATCTGAAGAAATCGTTGATATGGTCTTCAACACCATGTCAGAGGCCCTGGAACGCGGTGATCGAATCGAGATTAGAGGTTTCGGCTCATTTGTGGTTAAGGAATATAAGGGCTATACTGGCAGAAATCCAAAAACAGGCGAACAGATTGTAGTCCAGAACAAGAGTTTGCCATTTTTCAAAGCCGGGAAAGAGCTTAAAGAAAATATTAACAAGTGATGTCATCAGGGCATAGGCAAAGCCGTGTAACTCTGCTAATAGGGGGCAAGGGGCCGATAACATAGAAGAAGGTTCCTTTGAAATTGAGTAAAAATATTTTTACGCCGCGTGAGAAACCTCGCATCAGTCGATTCCTAAAAATCGCTCTTTCTGCAATTCTATTTACGTTAACATTCGGCGGCGCTTGCTCCAACGCTTGGATTACAGACCGTGGCGCTGGCAGGGGGGGCTATGTTCTACCGCCCAATCTGATTAAAGACGGGATTACTTTTGCGGGCGCCAAAGTCCCAATTGAGCGTCCAGGAGTTCACGAGCGAATTGTCGAACAATTGAATTATTTACTTATGGACAGGCGCGCGTCGATAGCCGAATGGTTCAATCGTTTCGTAGCTTACGGGCCTATCCTTACCAGCGCCTTGAAAAAGAACAATGTGCCGGTGGATCTTGTATACTTGTCAATTCTCTTAAGTGAGTTGGACCCTAACCACAAGACCCGTACAGGCGGGATTGGGTGGTGGGCGCTCGGGCCATCCAGGGACGGATCTACCAAAAACATTGTTCCGTGGGTTTCAACAGCCGAATGGGACGACCGACGTGACCCTGAAATCTCTACTAACATCGCTGCCCAATTTTTTCAGACACTCCGAAAAAGGGAGCCAAAATACGACTGGATGCTCATAATTTCCACTTTCCTTGACGGGTCCGATAAGATAAGCCCTATCCTCAAAAAATCTCCCGGTTTTTCCTACTGGGACATCATTACCCCACCGTCATCGGACCTATTGATACCCAGGTTAGTTGCTCTCAAGATCATATTCCAGAATAGAAACTTCTATTGCGTCAACATAACTACTGATAAACCCCTTACTTTTGATCATCTTGATCGGATCAGGTTGTCAAAGGACCTTTCTCTGGGGTTGGTGGCTAAATGGATAGGAGAGGTTCCCAGAAATATTTGGGAATTAAACACTGGAGCTGACATCATGGGAGCAGTCCTGCCAAAAGCTGACAAACGCTCACCAAATGGTTATCCACTGAGAACGCCCCTGGGTACCGGAACAAAAGTAAAGAGATTGCTCGAGGCCGAAGGTTACATGGCAAAGTAGATGCGACCCATTCCATAGCCCTGCACATAATAATTGTTTGTTTGCGGCTTTTTGCCTATAACAAACAGAGTCCATCTCAGACAAATTTAGTCCGGAAAAATTCCTACGCGAAACAGCGGGCATATGAACAAATTTCTCGAGAAATATCTCAAGCTTTATCCTCATGAAATCTCAAGATTCGTTTGGATATCGGGGATATTCTTTGTTATCTTCCTTGGTTTCGCCTTTTTTAGAAATTACGTCGACGCCTCGTTCCTTAAAAGGTATGGCCCTCAATATATTCCATACATGTTGGTGATCAACGCGTTGCTCACCTTTGTTGTATTCGGCGCAGCAAACCGCCTGAACCGCCTTTTCCTTGATCACACTATTCTGTCATGGCTCCTGAATTTCTGCGGTGTGTCCGTTCTGATCCTCTTTTTTATGGTAAAGGCGGACATTACCCTCGCATACCCAATACTGTATCAGATCCTGAACCTGCTGGATTCAATACTGCTCGTCTATCTCTGGAACGTCGCAGGAGATCTGTTCGACGCTCGTCAGGGTAAAAGGCTGTTCCCCTACATCACAGCAGCGCAGGTGCTTGCAAGTACGGTCGGCAGTTTCGGCACCGGGCCTTTCACCGCATTCGTCGGGCAGGATCCCACACTGATTCTATTCAGCGTTGTGTCGCTCGGAGTCGGTGTTTTTATGATGATCACCGGTCAAAAGTTTCTTGGAAAGCTATCCCCTAAATCCGCAGCGGTAAAGGCTCAGACCAAGAAGATTAATGAAGTGCCCGGGTTAATTGCGCGATATCCTATTGTGAGATACCTCATAATCACCGGCCTTATTCCAAACATCCTATTACCTATTTTTTCGTACCAATTCAGTGTAATAGCCAATCATACGTTCGCCTCGGAGCAAACCCTTATAACATTTCTAAGTGTGTTTCGCGGGCTCACAACATCGGTGTCTTTCGTGCTGCTCTTTTTCATGGGGCGCATATATCAATCCATGGGGCTGACAAACGCGTCGCTGGTTCAACCTTTCAACTTCGCAGCGTTGTTCGGGGCCCTCACCATGTTTTTTAACATCTACGTTGCCGCTTACGGACAGTTCACTTCTCTGCTCATACAGAGGGCAGTTGCCGGTCCCATAAACAAGGTTTTTTTCAACGTCATCCCTTCAGAACTTATGTCCTGGGCCCGCACGTTTATCCGTGGAACAGTTCTAAAGGTGGGCATGCTTACGGGTTCCCTGATTATGATCATCCTGAAACCTGTGATGAATGCCGAGCAGTTCTCCATAATAGCTCTCGTCCTCGCTCTCTATTGGTTCTATGAGACCCTGATTTTCAGAAAACATTATAGAAAAACTCTCAAACAGGTGATCGTAGAGAAGGAAATTGATTTTGACCAGATCGAATCGGTCCGAGCAATGGACAGCGGCACGGCTACCGTTCAGTTTGGACCACTGTCGGTAGAAGAGCGTTCCACTAAGCTGGATCCAGATTTGCTGCATCTGGACGCCCCCAATATTGATCCTGAAACAGCTCTTCGCCTGCTTTATGACGACAATGCCGCAACAAGGGCCGAAGCAGCCCTTTCGTTTGCATGTTCCCGGGATGTACGAGCAGTAGGTAGGCTCGTCGAGTTGCTCGACGACATGGACGAGGAACCCCGAAAGGCGGCGATCGAGGCATTGATGGCATATAAAGAAGAAGTTCTACCATTCCTCGAAATTTCACTTCTTAATGCTCCAATCCGAACAAAACAGGGGATCCTCGAGGTTATTCGTCTCTCGGGTCTGAAGGACTTCGAAATGATACCCTTTCTGGGCCAGGAACTTGGCCTTGCCTATTCCAACCTGGTAGCAATACATGTTTTAAATGCCATGCCCAAATCGTCAAGCGTGGATATGCTCAAAGAATACCTCGAAGAACTTAACGATGAGACACTTAGCCTTATTTTCTATGCGTTGTGGGTATATCACGCTGACATGAGACTCATGTATCAGGCGTTGCAGTCCGAAACAGCGTCTATAGCGGTGGAATTGGTGGAAAACTCAATCGAGAAGGAAATAGTTCCATACCTTATTCCTCTGATAGAAGACATCCCTTTACATGAGAAAATTGATCGGGGACGTAAACTCTTTCCCCTGATCAGAAACGAAAGCCCCGAGCGCATCCTAACCTTTCTTGCAAATTCTGACGACGTTCTTACTAAAATTCTGGCTTTGTTTGTCATTGCTGAAAACCAGCCTAAAAAACTATTCATGCCTACGATCGAATCCAATAGGGATGATGAGAGCGAGGATGTGCTTCAGGTTGCTGATTACGCTTTGAAAAGGCTTAACAAAGAGGTGGCTGAGATGCCGGACATAATTGAGAGAATAAACCAATTGAAGCAATTTGGAATTTTTGAAGGTATGGGTGTTAGAGAACTCGCCGCCATCTCCTCCGTAGTTAATGTGGAACACTTTAAACCGGGCGATACAATGATAAGAGAAAATGAGCAGAATTCTTCGATTTATCTTGTGGTTACAGGAAAGATCGCTATTTACAAGGATTATGGAACGTCTGAACAGATTGAAAAGGTTGTGCTTGGACCAGGTTCATTTTTAGGAGAATTAAGTCTTTTTACCCGGCAGGCGCCAAACGCCACATGCATCGCAGTGGAACCAACCGAAGCTTATGTTTTGAGACATAGTCAGTTCCAGGGTATAATGCGGATCTATCCGCAGATAGGGATTAACCTGTGTGGGTTCTTCACATTGAAATTGAGGCAGTTGTCCTATTAACCAGACGCCTTCAGGGTAAATCCAGAACTGCTCCTTAAAACAAAAGGATTCCAGGTTTACGTTTTATGCTGGCCATTACTCTCTCAGATTCGAGATAGCGCCCACAGGCAGACCCAGTTCTCTCGCAAGCAAGATCCTTCGCAAAAGCTTTCGGGAACTCGAAACTGGGAAATCATCAATAAATGCGAACTCTAGACTTGAGATCTCATCTCTTATCCGTAACCTGACAAATTTTGCGATCTCGTCCAAAAACTCCGGCGAAGGGGACTGTGAATTTTTCAGCTTCAAAAACACCTTGAAACAAGCCTCAGATCCGAAACATTTCTTGGAGACTACACCGGCGTCACTGATCTCAGGATGCCGTAACAGGACATTTTCGATTTCCGGAGCGCCCGTTAACAATTGGCCAATTCTGACGAGATGATCGACACGACCAAAATAATAAAAATAACCGTCCTCATCCTTGAGCGCCAGGTCACCCGTTAGGAACCAGCCCTCTCTAAATCGCGTGCAGGTCGTAGGGTTTTTAGCCTCCATCTCAAGAGCAAGATTTGGAAAGGCGGAATTTAGCGCCAACATCCCGAGAGTCAGGATAGGTAGGGATTGGCCTTGCTCGTCCAGAATTTCGGCACGAATTCCGGGAACTGGTTTTCCTATAGAGCCTATCTTTATTTGTTCTGAAGCGAAATTCGCAAAACAAACCATACCTGTCTCATCAGTCATCCAGACTTCGTGAGGGAGTCTTTTGAATTTTTCCCGTGACCATTGGAAAAGTTCCGCTGTCAAAGGCTCTCCAAGTGTAACCATGTGCTTGAGATTGGAAAAATCGTATCCTTTAATTAAATCGTCTCCATCTGTCTTAAATCTTTTGAGCTTGAGGCTATCCGTGAACCAAACTGATACCCCAAGTCTTTCCAGCGTCCAATACCAGGTTGAAGCTGCAAAGCTGTCCCCTTGAATTACTGTGGCGCAACCACAAAGCAATGGAGCAAAAATTCCATAGATAACACTGGCCACGGAACCTGGGTTTGCATCTGTCCATAAAACGCTGTCAGATTTCAAATCAAGCACGAATTTTCCGGTTACAAAAGCGCCCATCATGTCCCTATGAGCGTGAGTTATCAACCTCAGTTCACCGGAAGATTCCCAAACAAGAGTTTGATACAGCGGCTCATCTATGGGCAAATCGATGTTGTCGATTGTCGGATCCGTGTCGAGCAACACATCGCGAAGATATATCTGATCGCTTTTCAACTCACTTCGAGACTCACCGGCAATAAAGATAACTTCCATCCCATCCAAACCGCTGACCACAGACACATCAGCCATGTCATTGTGAATCAGGACCGCTTTGGGATGAATTAGCCTTAGCGCCGCATGTAACTGTTCGAGGATGAGACAATCGCCAACGTTGCAGAATCGGACGCCGATTCTTGCGCAGGCAAGCGCCGCAATATGGACCTCAGGACAGGGTTTGGAACAAATCAAGAGGGTATCACCCCTACGAAGGCCTCGTTGCAGGATGAGGTTAGCCATACGTGATGATTGGTGTTTCAAATCAGCGTAAGTCAGACGTTGAACTTCACCGGTATATTCGAAGATAAGCGCTGTCCTGTCGCACGAATTGGTGTCCGCTGCCCAACGGTCTACGGATTCTGAGACAATGTTCGAGTAACCGGAATTATAGCTTGGGAAAATATCGTTAGCAAAAGACCACGAGAATCCACGATAAACCTCATAGTAAGATTTTAGGTTGGCCTCGGGATTCTCAGGTCTGAGCCTTGTTTTGATCATCTTCCTACTGAATAGTTTCCTTGAAGTTACAACGTTCAAGAGTGTCAGCAAAGTGAATCGCCCGATCGCGGGCCCATAAAATTCAACGCCGTTCCCAATATCCACATTATATTTTAATGATACATGATCATCGTATCAGTATCGTATTAATCCGAGTCTTGATTAGAGCCAGATCCTATATTTGCGGTGCGTCTGCCTCAATCTTTGCAGTATTTCTTCAGCCCGTCTGGTGCTAGGAATGGACACCTTCTCTCTTCTACCCTGAAACGCCAACATACTAAGCACTTCCCTAACGGAATTAGCCAGGGCTCGACTATCATATCCACCTTCGAGTGAAAATAACAATGGAGCGCCATTTCCTGCGTCTGACAACTGGAGAACAATTTGAGTAAGGGTGCCGTAGGCCTTTTCAGTCAGTCTGGTCCGTCCCAGCGGGTCTCGCTCATGAGCGTCAAACCCAGCTGCGACCATGATGAATTGAGGCTTAAACTTTCGCACGATTGGATTGAGAGCGTTTTGGTAGACGCAAATTATATCTTCATCCTTAAGTTCCTTTGGAACTGGCACGTTAACGGTGTACCCCTCGCCTTCGCCTTCACCGGTCTCTTCCCAATCACCTGTATTGGGATACCAACCCCTATAATGACTCGAAAAATATAGCGCCCGGCGGTCTTTGTAGAAGAGCTCCTGAAGCGCGTTACCGTGATGAATATCCCAATCTATAATAAGTATCCGTTCAAGGCCATATCTTTCCATGGCGTATTTGGCCGCAATGCCCAGATTATTAAAAATACAGAACCCTCCTGCGCGATCAGCTAACGCGTGATGCCCAGGTGGTCTAACAAGAGCAAAACACGCCCTCACCTCTTCCGCCATTAACGCGTCTACAGCGGCTATGCCCGCTCCTGCGGCCAGCCATGCGGCTAGATACGATTTAGAGCTGACAAATGTGTCCGATGACAAAGGAGTGAAATCCCTTTCCGCCGTGCTCATAATTAGATCAATATAGGAAGGTGTATGGGCCATCTGGATTTGTTCAAGCGTAGCAAGTTTAGGTTCTATTTGAACAAGGCGATCCTCAAAGTCTTTGTCCAGCATTCTGTAGATGCTCCGCAAACGATTGGGGCCCTCAGGATGCACAATTCCGGGCTTATGTTCCAGGCACCTAGCGTCACGAATTACTCCGACCTTGAGAGTCAAAATGGTTAAGCCTTTATGAGGAAAGAATACGTTGTCCAGTAATGAAAATTAGCGCTTTTCGTGACAAGTTGGCAAGTCTTTTGGTGTTTCCGTCAAAAGACGGCATGAGGCCTAGCCGGCTTCCTGATGGGAAAGCCGGTCAGGCCAATTACATGGATCCTGTTGAATCTAGATATTGATTAGATACTTACGCGGTCGCGAACGAGCTGACCTACTATGGTCGGGTCCGCAAGAGTAGTAGTGTCACCAAGGTCTTCGACTGTTCCGGCTGCGATCTTCTTGAGTAGACGTCTCATAATTTTCCCGCTTCTTGTCTTGGGTAGTCCGTCTGCCCATTGGATAGCGTCCGGTGAAGCGATGGGACCAATCTGGGTCCTCACCAGTTTGACCAGCTCTTTCTTAAGCGCATCAGTCTTTTCCACGCCTGTGTTTAAAGTGACAAACGCATAAATGCCCTGGCCTTTGATTTCATGTGGAAACCCTACAACTGCGGCTTCTGCGACGTTCGGGTGGAGCACTAACGCTGACTCGACTTCCGCTGTCCCAAGCCTATGGCCTGAAACATTAAGCACGTCGTCAATTCTTCCAGTAATCCAGAAGAATCCGTCCTCATCCTTTTTGGCTCCATCCCCAGTAAAATACATTCCTGGGATTCTAGAAAAATAGGTGTCGATAAAGCGATCATGATCTCCATACACCGTTCTGGCCATTCCAGGCCATGGCTTCCTGATGAACAGAGCGCCTTCCTGGTTGGGTACCGTAACTTCCTCTCCAGTCTCTGGATCCAAAATCACGGGGTCCACACCAAAGAACGGAAATGAGCAGGACCCAGGCTTGATTGGGGCGACACCGGGTAATGGGGTCATCATGTGACCACCGGTTTCGGTCTGCCACCATGTATCAACAACCGGGCACCAGTCACGACCTACGTGGTGGAAGTACCATCTCCATGCTTCGGGGTTAATTGGTTCACCCACTGTCCCAAGCAGTTTCAAGGAGGAAACGTCATGTTTCTGAACATGAGACTCTCCCTCTTTGGCAAGTGAACGAATTACCGTTGGAGCAGTGTAGAATTTGTCTACCTTTCTCTTGGCCACTATTTCCCAATACCGGTCAAAACTTGGATAGGTCGGGATACCTTCAAACATGACGCTGGTGAATCCGTCAATTAGAGGCCCGTAAACGATGTAAGTGTGGCCCGTGATCCAGCCGATATCCGCTGTGCACCAGAATGTTTCATTGGGTTTGATGTCAAAGGTGAGCTTGCAAGTCATGGCAGCGTATAACAAATAGCCCGCATGCGTATGAAGGACGCCTTTGGGTTTCCCGGTACTGCCACTGGTGTACAAAATGAATAGAGGATCCTCTGCGTCCATTATTTCTGGTTTGACGTAAGAAGGCAGATCTGAGTCCGATATTAATTCATGCCACCAGAATTCTTTCTTGTGGTTAAGTTTGAGACCCAGGTTACATTTGTCTAAAACTATGACCGTCTCGATTCCCGGACATTGCAGTAAGGCCTCGTCCACAGTTTTTTTCAACTGAAGAACTTTTCCTCCGCGGTATCCTCCATCCACGGTGATGACCACTTTTGCGCCACAATCGTGAATACGGCTAGCTATTGATTCCGCGCTGAAGCCACCAAAAATGACACAATGCACAGCCCCGATCCTGGCGCAAGCCAGCATTGCTATTGGCAATTCCACAATCATCGGCAGATAGATGATGACTCGATCGCCCTTTTTGACGCCTTTTGCAACCAGGGCCGCAGCGAACTTGTTAACGTCCTTGTAGAGGTCCAGGTAGGTTACAATTTTGGATTCAGATGGATTGTCACCCTCCCAGTAGTAGGCGACCCTGTTTTTCAACTGATCGATATGCCGGTCCAGGGCATTATAGCAAGCGTTGAGTTTTCCACCGGCAAACCATTCGATATTTGCTTTGTGGAAATCATAATTGAGCACGGAATCCCACTCCTTGTCCCAAGTGAGATACTCTTTCGCCTGTTCGGCCCAAAAGTTGTCAACATCTTCAAGTGACCTTCTGTACATGTCGTTATACTGATCCATCCCCTTCACGTAGGCCACTTTTTTGTACCCTTCAAGATGGGCATCATACCACTTTGGGGCATTATCCATGAGCAAACCCTCCTTTCTGGTTTCTGTTTAGGTAGAGACTTGACAAAGTTATTCCCTTTATATCCCCAGTTATCTCATTCCCCCTTTCATTGAATTAGCTAAAGAGCTTTTTGGGATCGCTACCTACCAAGCCATTTGTAAAAACCATGGCAAAAAGTCGAGAAATTTGCACTCGATCCACAAACACAAATTTTTTGGAAGACCGCCGACTGTTAACAACTCGCACGGCGACAGGAAAACTTCATGTCCCCGAAGCCACCGAAAACATCCACGCGAACTCTATTGTCACGAGATCCCTTTTCGGCCTCGCATTTTATTCGGACAGGATTAATGATTTGTCTGAAGTTGACATTAATATCTTGTTACAATGGGAAGGCCGCCATTGTCAAGCATGTTAACCAGCTCAATTCCAAATCTCCCGTAAATGCTGATAAATTTTACTCACGATAGTAGAGAAATGTGGAACGCTCCACATCCGCAAAAAGGGAAATTCTCTCATTTTAAAACGCAGTTTGCCTTTTTCCCGTCGAGAGCGTATCACTTAGATCTGTCTGTCGAGGTTCAAACTTGAACATTCAGCCAATCCAGTCGAGAAATGTCATGATCGACAATTCAAAAGGCTACACCGTACAACCTAAGGTCGCAATTGAGTTTCTAGGGAGGTTTTCTCCATTCAAAGAACTTGGTCCAACGCCAATCGAGGAAATTGTCG
Source organism: uncultured delta proteobacterium (assembly GCA_963798475.1). Classification (GTDB taxonomy): domain Bacteria; phylum Desulfobacterota; class Desulfomonilia; order Desulfomonilales; family Desulfomonilaceae; genus CAJBEZ01. The sequence continues at coordinate 10,415 of CAWCTI010000044.1, read as the reverse complement.
GAGAGCTCGAGGTTGAATTTTACCCTAAAGGGACGCTTATCTTTAGGCGGGAAATCACGGAAATAACCCACCTGCATATCATCCAGAAGGGGAGTGTGAAGGTTTTTGTTAGGAACGAAAGTGACACTTTCGTCTTGAAAAACGTTGGAGGTGAAGGTGAAACCCTTGGGGGAGCGTGGCTTATAACAAATCAAAAACCGGATGTAAATGTTGAGGCGTTGGAAGACACATTTTGCATCCTCCTGCCTCGAGGGATATTCTTGAAACTTGCATCGGAACAGCCCTTGTTTGATAAATTTGTTCGGGATGAGTTTCAAAAAGACAGGATCTCAAACGCTTATTCCGAAACCAGAAATGAACGAATACGCACCAGTGGGTTTAAGCGTTTTGATTATTTCACCATTCATGTTTCTGATATCATCCGGCCCAATTTCCAAGTCGTAAATTCAGGTTCCACAATTCAGCAAGTGGCCAGGATCATGACTCAATTCAACATTGGCTCGGTACTTGTCAGGGACAACTCGGAAAACATCGTCGGGATAGTCACAAAGAAAGACCTCCGTTCCAAAGTCGTCGCATGTGGCCTCGACTATAATCTTCCGGTAGAGCGTATCATGTCTACGCCAATCAGGACTATCCCTGTCCAGGCAAGATTGTTTGAGGCTGCGTTACGGATGGTAAGAGAGCGAATTAATCACCTTCCGGCCACCCAGGGAAACGAAATCGTCGGCATCGTGACGAAACACGACATCATGGTCCATCAGGCAGCGGCGCCAGTAATCCTTTTGCGTGAAATAAAATACGGGGAGACCCCTGAAGCTATCAATTCTTTGACGCGTAATATTCCCGGGATGATTAGAAGTTTGATGGAAGCAGGGGCCAAGGCCAGCCATTGCGCCACTGTGATCACCCTGCTTCACGACGGGATATTTTCCAGAGCGCTGGATTTGATAGCTCGTTACCCGGATTCAGGCCCGTTCACGCCTAGTTTCATACTACTCGGACGGGCCGCCAGAATGGAACAGACTTTTGTACCTGTCTACGATTATCTGGTGGCTTACACTGATGATCAGAGGGATCTCATTGGCGCCAGAAACGAAAAATCTCTGGAAAATGTCACATTGAAATTAAACGACTTCTTCTACAGTTGTTTCGGAGAAACTCTAAGATTAAAGATATCCGCAGCCAATCCGAGGTGGCTGCAGCCCATTGACGTTTGGTCTGGTTATATTGACGAGTGGACTTCAAATCCCATTCCTCCGGAAATCGCGATAGCTAAAAATTTTCTGGACATGCGCACGATTCCGAGAGAAAACCAAATTTCAAACACCTTTAGAAAAATGCTGTTTGACAGGATAGCTTCCAGCAAAAATTTTATGAGAGGACTGGCAGAGGACTTTTTGAACATTGCGCCACCAGTTTCGTTTTTTCAAAACGCGATTGTGGAAGCTGATGGGACTCAAATTCACAGACTTGATTTGGAAAGTCGCATAGCCGAGCCCTTTGCGGATTTCGCCAGACTGATGTGTTTCAAATACAATATAAAGGAAACAAACACGTTGAAACGGCTTAAGTCTTTGGCCGATATCGGGGCAATTGGAAAAGACATATGTTCCGAAGCCCTGGAGGTGTACGAATTTCAAAACCAGTTGGTTCTGATGAATCAATTACGTGCTCTCGACGCGAACACTCTCCCAGGCTATGTAATTGATCCGACGGACTTGACGGAACTCGAAAAAAGAATCCTCAAAGAAACTTTTGCTGTGATTAATCGGCTTCAGATGATTGTGAAAGAAAAGTTCCTATGAAAAAGTTGTACGAATCCGTTGTTTGAGCTGAATTCGTTTTTTAGAGAGGGTTGATTCATGCCGCAAAAAGATGATTCGCACAAGGCTGATCCGGAAGCGGTTCGGGAATTTCTCAAATCGGTCGCGCCCTTCAATGAACTTGAAGACCAGGTTCTAGAGAGAATTTCCAAACGAATGGAGCTGGATTTTTTCGAAAAGGACTCGCTTATATTGGAACAAAACGTTTCCCAACTTGCGCACCTTTTTCTTATCTTTCGAGGCGCTGTTAGAATAAATCTCATAGATTCAGACAATAAATCCATCCTTCAGGATGTTAGAGGTGAAGGCAGCCAATTCGGAGCTTTATCCATCATTCGTGGAGTCAAATCCCTGTTCAACGTTGAGGCTATTGAAGACACTTTTTGTTATCTGCTTGAGAAGGAAATTTTTATGGATCTTCTCAAGAGGAACCCATCATTTGCCGGACACTTGTGGGAAAAATTCTCCAGTGACGTGATGGATAGCGCGTATGAAGAGCTGCGCAGCAACAAACTTGAACCGAGATCCGAGGAAGGGTTAAGGCTTTTTTCCTCAACGGTGAAAGACATAATAAAACGTCCTTTGGAGGTGATTTCAGCTTCGGATACGATTCAGAGCGCAGCCCATCTTATGTCTGAACGAGGAGTTGGGTCTGTGCTGGTTAGGGACCACAAAGATGAAATTGTCGGCATCATCACAGACAATGACTTGCGGACCAAGGTGGTTTCAAAGGGTTTGAGTTCCCAAGCCCCAGCTTCAGACGCTATGTCGGCGCCAATTAAGTCGATTCCCTCAGACACCTTATGTTTTGACGCTCTCATTACTATGATGAACTTTGAAACTCACCATCTTGTTATCCGGGAAGGCAATGAAATCATAGGAGTCGTATCTACTCATGACATCATGGTGGACCAGGGGATGTCACCAATATCACTTTACAGGGAAATAGTCTCCCAAACAGAAATTGAGGGTCTTTATCCACTATCCGAAGCGACAACGCTAATAGTTAGAAAACTTATAACCGAAGGAGCCAAGGCAAACGATGTGGCAAGGATGATTACGGCCTTGAATGACCACATAGTTAACCGTGTCCTTATCCTTCTGGAAAAACAGGTTGGACCGCCACCCTACCCGTATTGCTGGCTCCTGATGGGAAGCGAAGGAAGACAGGAGCAGACTTTCAAGACTGACCAGGACAATGCTCTGATTTATGAGACGCCTCCAGAAGATTGGGACCATGTCAAGGAGGCGAAACTATATTTTCGACGATTCGGCAACCTTGCGATACAACACATCGAGGCCTGTGGTTATCCGCTCTGCAAGGGTGAAATTATGGCGTCCAACCCTAAATGGCGTAAACCATTTGCGGTGTGGAGGAATTACTTTGACAGATGGATGAGCGCTCCCGAACCTCAGGCTGTTCTACACGCGACGATCTTTTTTGATTTCAGACCTGGCCATGGCCACGTAAAACTCGCGGAGCGTCTTAGAGACTACGTCGTCATTCAAGCGGCTAATAGAGCGCTATTCCTGATGCATCTGGCCAGGGATTGCATGGCCACAAAGACGCCTCTCTCTTTTTTTAGAGGTTTTCTTGTTGAGAAAGATGGTGAGCATAAAGACCGGCTTGACATAAAAACTCGCGGACTCACCCCGTTTGTCGACTTTGCCAGGATCATGGCGCTAAGAAACGGCCTGAGAGAGACCAACACGCTCGCAAGACTAAGGCTGCTTGGAGAAGCCGGTCTCATTCCGACTGAATTGTATACGGAAACTGTCGAGGCTTATGAATTTCAGACTCAGATTCGTTTGGTGCATCAACTACGCATGCTCGAAGCGGGACAGCAACCTGATAATTACATACACCCAGCGGAATTGACCGACATTGAGAAGCAGACACTCAAAGGGGCCTTCGGCGTTATCGGCAGGATTCAGGGATATGTGAAAACGGAATTCAGGGTCCTCGAATAATTCCTCCATAACAGGTCTGATTACCTGCGCCGGGGACAAAAAGAACCATTTCGGAAGAGTGTTTTTGCGCCAATAATTCTAAACGGGAACCACAACGTGAACCGATTGTTCAAATGGCTTGGACTATCAAAACACGACGCGCTGAAAAGAAATCGTCAATTCTTTTATGATCTTAATTGGAACAAACCATTAGAAAATTATGATTTTGTCGTTTTTGACACCGAATTGACAGGCCTAGAACCGCGGAGGGATGAAATCGTTTCCATCGGGGCCGTAAAGGTCCGTAATTTACGGATTGCTCTTGGAAGGAACTTTTTTTGTTACGCGCAACCGAACCAGCCACTTCCAAAAAACAGCACATTGATCCACAACATCACGCCCAGCCAGGTAGTTGACGCTCCCCCGCTCCAGGATATTTTGCCAGATTTTGTGGATTTCATTCATGGCGCTGTTGTTGTGGGACATTTTGTGTCTATAGATCTCTCCTTCCTGAATCGAGCGACCAGAGATCACATGGGAGGCAAAATTAAGAACCCGATCGTTGATACCATGAAAATGGCCCAATATTATGAAGATCATAGACATCGGCACTATTATGAAGACGCGGCGTCAAATCTGTCATTCAGTCTTAATGGTCTGGCAAAAAAATACGGTTTGCCGCTCTTCGAGAAGCATGACGCTCTCGAAGACGCAATGCAAACCGCATATCTTTTTTTGTTCCTCATTAAGAAGTTCAGAAATCTAGGGATTTCGACCCTGAGAGACCTGTTTAGAGGCCAAAAAATGGCCGCCTTTTCATCTGATCAGGACTCCTACACGGCATAGCCGATAGTCTTGAGAGCAGACCCGATTTCATCAAGTGTAGCCGGATCATCTATGGTTGAAGGGACCGAGTAAGCTTCATTATCCGCAATTTTCCTCATGGTACCCCTGAGGACTTTCCCGGACCTGGTTTTAGGTAGTCGGTCGACAACAACGGTCTTTTTGAATGAAGCGACCGCTCCGATGTCACTTCGAACCATTTTGATAACTTCTTCAATTATTTGATCTTTGGGCTTGGTTACCCCTGCCTTGAGCACGACGAATCCTACCGGCACTTGACCTTTAAGGTCATCAGCAACGCCTACGACAGCGCATTCCGCCACATCGGGATGTCTCGCGAGTACTTCTTCCATTCCGCCGGTTGACAAACGGTGACCCGCAACGTTAATGACGTCGTCTATACGACCCATGACAAAGACGTAGCCATCTTCATCCATATAGCCCCCGTCTCCGGTCAGATAATAACCTGGAAATGGATCAACATAGGACTCTTGGAAGCGTTTGTCGTCATTCCACAGGGTCGGTAGGTTTGCAGGGGGCAAAGGAAGTTTCACGGTTATCACGCCGTTTTGGTTAGGACCTAGTTCCTGAGCGGTAACCGGGTCGAGGATTTTGACATTGTAGCCCGGCATTGGCATCGTCGCGGAACCGGGTTTGATGGGAAACAACTCAAGACCGCGAAAGTTTCCCGCTATAGCCCATGCTGTCTCAGTTTGCCACCAATGATCAATGACCGGTTTCTTCAAGAGATCGGTTCCCCAAAAATATGTATCCGGATCCAGCCGCTCCCCTGCGAGGAAAAGAGTTTCAAATTTGGAAAGATCGTAATCCTTCAAAAACACGCCCTTGGGATCTTCTCTCTTGATGGCCCGAATAGCGGTAGGAGCTGTAAAAAGGGCCTTAACCTTGTGTTGAGAGATCACTCTCCAGAAGGCCCCGGGGTCAGGGGTTCCGACTGGCTTGCCCTCGAACAGAACGGTGGTAGCCCCCATAAAAAGCGGGGCATAGACTATGTAGGAATGGCCGACGACCCAGCCAACATCCGAAGCGGCCCAGTAAACATCACCCGGTTCGATATTGTAGATGTGCTTCATGCTCCACATGAGCGCCACAGCATGGCCGCCATTGTCACGTACCACGCCTTTGGGTTTTCCTGTTGTGCCTGACGTGTACAAAATATAAAGGGGATCTGTGGCTAGAACGGTCACGCAGTCCGCTGGCTTCGCAGCCGCTTCTATTTCCTGCCAGTCGAAATCCCTACCTGGTTTGAGGTCCGCAACGGCCATTGGTCTCTGGTAAATAACACATTTTGTGGGTTTGTGATTCGCAATTTCAATAGCTTCATCTAAAAGCGGTTTGTAGGGGATTACCCGTTTGACCTCAATACCGCAAGACGCTGACAATATGACGTCCGGCTTGGCGTCATCAATTCTAACCGCCAGCTCTCGGGGAGCAAAGCCACCGAAAACGACTGAATGAACAGCGCCGATGCGCGCGCAGGCAAGCATCGACATTACAGCTTCTGGTATCATCGGCATATATATTAGGACCGTGTCGCCCTTCTTCACGCCAAGATCAACCATCATACCGGCCATTTTCGCAACTCTGTTTTGAACTTCGCCAAAGGTAAATTTCTGGATCGAATTTGTAACCGGGCTATCATAAATTATGGCGTCCTGTTCAGCTCTTCCCCGTTCGACGTGGCGGTCCACAGCATTGTAACAGGTGTTAAGGGCCCCACCACGGAACCACCGATAGAATGGTGGATTTGACCGATCCAGAACCAAATCCCACTTCTTGTCCCAATCAATTGCCTCAGCCGCTCGTCCCCAGAAGGTTTCAGGACTTTCCAGAGATTCCCTGTAAGCTTCCGCATACGTCATAGTTACCCCCAAGACGCGTCTATAGAATTATAACCCTTGCGGGTTTGTCCGAAGAACAAAGCCAAATCTTGAATTAATTCCCCCTAGCTGAATGGTTTCAAAAGAACCGGCCAATAGCCTAAGTCGACAATCGGCTTCCCAAAACACGAGCCCATTTGTGTATATGCACGCTATTAGCGCGTCAACGCCGCTTCATGACGAGGTTTTTATGATTACGTTTTTTGTTTGATTAGCGCAAGTCCTTTTTTAGTCCTTTTTAGTCACCAACAGTTCTGAAACATGCGGTCTATGGTCATTCGCAAAAGACGCTAACATCCCTACAATATTAACATATTCAACACATCGAAAAATTTGAGTTGACAGAGGACCCCAAATCAAATTAACCTTGTTGACACTGACGTTCACATTAGTCAGTTCCAATATATAACTAGCCGTTCGACAACTTGTAATACTTCGGTTGACTAGGACTGGGCGATTCTAATTGCTTGTTTAATAGTTCATTCATGCAATTACGCTCGGTTAATCATAGGTAATTGGTTCCTGTTTTAGGCTTCAACCCTTTTACTATGGCTATGGCCGAGGAGCCGCTCAAGTGTGTCAGCGAGCGTTTGACCAATCTTGTTCCAAAAATACCCGGCGTGATCTGCTAGGTGGGGCGCTTCGCTATTTCTGTCATTTCATAGAATTCATAATCGGTTGTATTTTATCGATAAGCTGGTTGTCCTTTGTTAACTCACGCGCTAACGCGCTTCGACTCAATTTGCGGTCAGTTATTCCGACAAAAACCAGGGTCTGTTTTTTCACGGCCCGTCTAGGTTCCTTCACGGGGGTGTTTTTCCGTTCAAAATCGACTAATTACACCGTTAATTCTCGACTCCTTCCTTTATTGTCACTTTTAAGATCTTCAGTGTCCATGATCCCAGATAAGAATAGGCATAGTTTCTTACTATGGTCAGAATTAAAAGAAGCCATACAAGCATTTCGCTCCTTAAGGCCCAGAGCAAGAAGTGGTTTTGAAATACCTCAGACAATCCTTCTTGATAGAAATCATTTCCTGGTCTTGGTTAACGGCAGATCGCCTCCGTATTTCCGTACAGCGCCATTCGAATTGGCGCTACGCGCTGGTATTGCTGATCTTCAGGACACAACACAATTACATATTCCAATTGCTTTTTGATTATTAGTGGAGCGGCGATGTGTTAAATCTGTCGGAACAATGTTATCGACATGACTAAGCCATATACACCGCTCAAAATCGTATCTATGCCTGGCTAAAAGAGAAGTCTTGGGCTTCTCTGTCCTTTAATCTCTACCAGAGGAAGGAGAATTGTAACGTGGCGCAAGAACAAACAGATTGGGCGGCAATCGCGAGGAACCCAAAGTTCGTCGAATTGCACCGAAGAAAATCAGCGTTTCTTTTCGGGTGGTGGCTGGTTTCAACGATTTACTATTTTCTGCTCCCTATTGGAGCAGGGTCCGCACAGGGGCTTTGGGCCTACAAAGTAATTGGACATATTAATTTCGGCTATCTCTTTGCGCTTTCGCAGTTCTTTGTGTCCTGGGCGATAGCTCTTTATTACTCTGCCTGGGCGAACAATGTTTCGGACAGGCTTACCAATGAACTTCTTGATGAACTTAAGTTGCGATAAGGAGGAGAGGCGCAATGAAGAAATTTCTGGTTATAATGTTGGTCGCCCTCACTCTGGGCGTCGCAATCAATGCTGTATTACCTGATTTAAGTTTTGCGGGCGCTGAAAACGCTATAGCTTCCGCTATTACGGCTCAAACACCAACCAAGCTTGAGGCCCACCGCGGCATCACGATCACGTTGTTTGTAATAATAATATTGATAACTTTAGGGATAGTTATTTGGGCGGCGAAACGCACAAAAACGACCGCTGACTTTTACGCCGCCCGTGGCGCAATCACTGGACTCCAGAATGGATGGGCTATCGCCGGTGATTATATGTCAGCGGCGTCATTCCTCGGTATAGCTGGTCTCATCTGTCTTTACGGGTATGACGGGTTCATGTATTCGGTCGGCTGGTTAGTAGCCTACGTAACCGTTTTGCTGATTGTGGCGGAGCCTTGTCGTAACTCCGGTAAATTCACCATGGGCGACGTGTTGTCTTTCCGGTCAAACCCAAAACCGGTAAGGGCCGCAGCGGCCACATCAACGGTTATCGTTTCGGTGTTTTATCTCTTGGCCCAAATGGTCGGCGCCGGTAAGCTCATTGAATTGCTGATCGGAATTCCATTCAGGGTATCAATTATCGGGGTAGGCGCGTTGATGATATGCTACGTAGTTTTTGGCGGCATGATCGCCACTACGTGGGTCCAGATCATAAAAGCCGGCCTGTTGATGATGGGCGCGATCGTGATATGTATCCTTGTCGCGGCAAGGTCCGGTTTCAATCCTGTTCAATTCTTTGCTGACGTGGCCAATAGTCCTCAAATCCAGAATTGGACCCAAACACATCTTTTACATGAGGCAATTGCAAAACCAGGTTTTGACTATGGTCAGCGTTTCCTTGAACCAGGGCTATTGCTGAAGGATGTCTGGGACCAGATATCACTGGGTATGGCCCTTGTCCTAGGGACCGCCGGGATGCCTCACATCCTTATGCGCTTTTTCACAGTTCCCACAGCACAGGCGGCCAGGAAATCGGTTATATGGGCAATGTTCATCATTGGAACATTCTACATTCTGACCACCCTTTTGGGATTCGGCTCAGCTATCTACGTTAGCCCACAAGTAAGTTTCTCGGTTGACGCGGGTGGAAACATGTCTAACCTGCTCCTGGCCCAGATGCTTGGCAACCAGATTGCGCCATTTGTCGGGGACTTTTTGTTGGCGTTTCTGTGCGCTGTCGCATTTGCGACTATATTGGCCGTTGTATCAGGTCTGGTGCTTGCTGCTTCAGCGGCCATCTCCCATGATATTTGGGTCAACATAGTTAGAGATGGTCACGCAGACCAGCACGAGCAGGTGAAGGCTGCCCGAATTGCATCTGTAACTTTCGGAGCGATAGCCATCGTTCTTGCAATACTTTCTGAAGGCCAAAACGTCGCTCATCTTGTAGCCCTAGCCTTTGCAGTGGCATCATCCGGTAATCTTCCTACTGTTGTGCTTTCTCTATTCTGGCGCAAGTTTAATACGGCGGGTATTATAGCTGGACTCTTAATCGGCACAGTCGCAGCCGTCGCATTGGTGCTTGTTTCTCCCAACATGCAGTATCCTAAAGTCATTGCGGCCGGCGCTCAGAAGATAGCCGTGGCCCTTGAGAAGAAACAGGCGGACGGAGCGGTTCTTACCGACAAACAAAAAGCTGATCTTGCCAAAGCCAAGATCACTTATGAAAAAAACAAAGACGGTTCTTCTATTGTGGGGTTGGACAAACCGTGGTTCCCGCTTAAGAACCCTGGTATCGTGTCTATTCCGCTAGGGTTCCTTGCCGCTATCATTTTCGCCCTTCTATTCAGGAGCAAGAAGGAAGAAGACGCGTTCGACGAACTCTATGTGAAGCAAAACACCGGCATTGGTGTGGCTGATATCCTTAAACACTAAATGGACGTTCACAGCTTCGGCGGTTTGTCTCCGAAGCTGTGGATTTTGCTCATGGACAGGACGTTTCTCTAGGACTTGGAAGTCATAGAGAGTTTAACAAAAAGGACGAGGGAACCCAAAATCTCCCTCGTCCTTTTTTTACGTCATAACGATGCCCACCCATTAAATTTTCTTTCAAAAAGCGCTATATCTTTTTCTCATGTCATTTTTAACTTGTATCGAGGCCAAATCATGTCTGATGTTACAACCCCTCTTGAATCTTCTGTCGATCAATCGGCTACTGACAGGCTCAGGAGATTTTTCCACCAATTATCTCAAACATTTCAGTTGGAAACTTTTTTCCCG
>CAWCTI010000043.1:0-55669 GCA_963798475.1 uncultured delta proteobacterium | reverse complement strand
AGGCAGAAAAGTGTGAAATCTGGAATCTGAGAGATTGATATAGGTTGAACAGATAGTCATCCAATAAGACACGTTGTTACGTGACGGAGTTACGAATTCCGTTGTAACAATTGCCCTACTCAACACATTGAAATCCATTGGTTGAGTCAAGGAGGATACGAACATGAAAACTACACCAGTTGTATTTGTGGCTGTAATAGTAGCTCTGGTTGCATTAGGTTTTGTCGTGGCAAACTATGCTTACGCAGGGCCAGTCTCCTTACTGTCCACCTTTGCAGTATCGGGAGTTTCAGTTGTTCCTGTCCATGGCCATGGAGGATGGGGTGGTCATGGAGGTTGGTATGGCCGCGGTTTTTATGGGGGTTGGGGGCCAGGTTACTATGTTAATCCCCCCGTGGATAATGGTACATATCAAAATGGAAACAAAACATGTGTCTGGAATGGGTACAAATATAAATGTTACGTTGACCATGATTTAAATGTTGACTGATTAATTGAGACATTCTGGGAATGGAGGACTAATAACAATGGGACTGGATAAAGGGGCGGTGGTTAGAATAGACACCGCCCGAAACCTGTAAATCGGGGATGTCAGGAATTTTGTGTAAGAGCCGTTCTTGTGGTTGAGCATGATCTTTATGCCCCGAAAGCAGGAACGCGATCCTTATAAATTACGGCGAATTGCGTAAGGGCCTTTTTCCAATCCTTTAGTGGCATGGTCCATTTTGTTGTGGCGTTTCTCAAGGCCAAGTATATCAGCTTAGTGGCTGATTCGTCACTTGGGAAATGACCCCGGTTCTTAATAATTTTCCTTAGCGTCATATTTAGGCTTTCGATAGCGTTCGTCGTGTAGATAATTTTCCGTATTTCATGGGGATATATGAAAAAAGGTATGACCCGTTCCCAGTTTCTTCTCCATGATTGACTAATGGTGGGGTATTTAGAGTCCCATTTGGCCTCAAATTCAGATAAATTGGCTTCGGCCATTTCCTCAGTCTCCGCTCTATAAATGAGTTTTAAGTCCTTGGCCACATCCTTTCGATCTCGCCAGCAAACAAAGTTCAGGGAGTATCTGACCAAATGCACAATACAAGTCTGGACCTGGGTCTTGGGAAACACCGTGTTAATTGCGTCAGGAAATCCCTTTAAACCGTCCACTACCGCTATAAGGACATCTTGAACCCCACGGTTTTTAAGCTCATTCATAATCTTAAGCCAGAACTTGGCCCCTTCGGTTTGCTCAATCCACAGACCTAGAACATCCTTTTGCCCTTCCATAGTAAAAGCCAGGGCCAAATAAACAGACTTGGTTTTTACAACTCCTTCATCTCGTATCTTCACACGAAGAGCGTCAAAGATAATTATAGGATAAACAGGATCAATTGGCCTGTTCTGCCATTCGCGTACTTCCTGGACAACAGCGTCAGTGACTTGTGATATCAAATCTGGAGAAACGTCTACAGCGTAAAGCTCTTTAAGATGGGCCTGAATGTTTCTGACGGTCATCCCTCTGGCATACATGGAAATGATCTTGTCATCAAATCCATCAAACCTTGTCTGCCCCTTTTTAATTAACAGAGGTTCAAAAGTCGAGTTTCTGTCTCTGGGAATATTGAGTTCCATTGCGCTGGTATCGGTCTTAACCGTTTTACGACTGTGACCATTGCGCGAGTTACCCGTGCCTCGTCCAGCCGTGTCCCCCTTATCATATCCAAGATGGTTGGTTAGTTCTGCTGAAAGAGCCTTCTCGACCAACGCCTTTTTCAGCTGCTGAATGATACCATCAGCGCCCAGTAAGTCCTCCGGCTTCGAATAGCCCGCCAGTAACTCGTTCAATATCTCTTCCCTAATAGCCATGTCCGTGACCTCCTATAATTTCGACAGAATATCACGAACGACTTCTTACACAAATTATCGGACACGCTCTGTAAATCTTAAGTCCCCGTGACAAGATTGAATGAGAACCTAATTATCATCTGTTCAGCGACAATTATACATGGTGTCAATGTTGCTCCACCAAAAAAGCTCTAGCGAAGAACGCTAAAGCTGATGAGTATTTATATTCTCCAAGCTTAGAACACACAGTATTTTATCAATAACTTGATTTAGGGGAGGCAGCAGGTTTACTTGGCTTACTAGATGCCTTGGGACATTCCTTTTCCTTCGCTTTTTTAGCTTCTTCTTTGGTCTTGAACGGACCCGCTATTGTCGCAGGTGTCTTTTCTTTGGCTTTTATCACCTTACAAACACCTTTTTTGTCCTTGATTACGACGTAGCTATCTCCGGCGGCAAAAGCAACCACCGTTGTCAGGACAAAAATGATGGCGATGAACAACCCCATTAAACGTCTAACCTTCATGATACCCTCCGATGAATAAGATTTAATGATGGTAACATTAAATTAGTCTGGTAAAAAGCAATTTAATGGTGGACGGTTTATCTTTGTCTTAGATGGCTGAATCAGTCAAGATAATGGAGATTAAAAATATTTTCTCGATTTGATTACATCCTCAACATTATCGGAGCAAAAGTCATTCAGAAGTTCTTCAGGGTCTGCCCATTCATGGCCAATTACGCTTGGAAGGTCTATTTCGGGTCCAATTCCAGTGGACTCATCCAACGGCTTATAAATCTGTTTCTCTTGTTCTGACATTATTTAGACTCCTTTTAGGGCTAAAAGGAAGGGTTCACATTTCCAACATACAACTAACGAGGACTACATGTGACATATTATCCACTTGACGTGGCAACAGCTACGAAGACCGATTTTTGTCTAGACAAAGGATTACACTTCATTATACGAAACTGGAAGGAGGTAGGTCATGGAAAAAAATGGACACGATAATCTGCTGGAAAGTCTATCTGCTATCTTTGGCACTTGTTTCCTCATGACTTACGCCTTGTTGATTTTCTGGTTCCTTTTCTATTTGGAGGGTGGAGACTGGGGTTACAATATCACCTCAAAATGGTTCGAAGTGACTAGGCATGATTATAATTTGATGAGCTATTTTGGAATAGCTTTTGTCAAAATATGTAACATTTTGTTTTTCCTGTTCCCGTATCTCTCTATCCGACTGCTTTTGAGAAGGAAGAAAATAAGCAGATAATCTTAGATGCGTTCCAGGGGCTCCAAGTTACAGTGACATGCTTAAAGTGGGGGTATATTGCACATGACCTCATGATTGGGGCAGATTGTTAAAATAACCAGACATTCGACAAAACTCCTATTAGTTAGTTGCCGGAGGGATTACTATTGTCCGTATCCGGGTTTTTAGACATCTTCTCCAGGCAGGATAAAATATCCTTCTGCACTACCAAGATACTCTTTTGACTGGCGAGGATGTTATCGTTAATTAAGTCGAGTCGTTTATTTGTACCCATCACTATAAATGGCAGTTTGAACCATAAGAAGACTACTCCTATCAATAGAATGGCACTTAATAATAGCAATAAAAATTCCACCACAAAACTCCTTTCACGATTAGTTTCTTGTTCATGTACCGTTTCAAGCATTCCCAGAGAAAACGGTCGTCGGTTTCTGATTATTGAATAGCCGCTCTATTTAATGGAGATTAGACCTGTTGCAACAGCACTTCAATCAAATTATGTAGTGGCCCAAGAATAAATTCGACCCTGTGACCCGACTTAACTGTTTGGATACCGAGAAGTCAACGGCCTAGGAGGTCCGGGGAGCGAGTGCGCTACTGAATTGGAAGATTAAGAAAATGGGAGCGGTAAGAGATGGTCTAGCCTTCTTGTACAGTTGAACGTGATTTTTAGGTGATAAGCCTACTCTTGTCATAGTAAAACCTTTTCACTTAGAATCGTTATAGAGAAATTGTTTGCGCCCATCATTTCACAAAGTCAATCAATTATACCATTAGGGCAGCTTATGAACTTAAGCCGGTGTCCCTTTTCCCCGGACCATTAATGACTCTGGAGTGCGTGCGAAGTTGTTACAATTCCTATCTGTGGACTCCGGCTGAATTCTCCAATTCAGACTGGATTTTCTTACAGTCGCAAATAGAGGAAACAAATATGACGAAAAGTAAAAAACTTTGTTATTGAGACCCAAGCAGACAATTCTTGTGGAAGGTAAGCCACAGAAAGAGGTTCACTTAGACGATAGGAGCGTATTGAGTGGACTTCACGACATAGCAAACTACGTTGTAACTAAAACGGCTGTTGACCACGAGGAGACGGAGAAGGACTAATATTATTAGGAAACTTAGTCTTAGATTACAAAATAACAAAGGATAATTACCTTGTCTCCGGGACCCTTTTTGGCCGCCATAACTAATCATTCCTCTCATGAACTTCGAGATTCCTTGAAGGATGGAGAATGAATCCACTATTTGAGAATCGTAGGGAGCAATTAGAAAACGATTTCACTGTAGTTGCTAACTGGAAGTTGGCCAAGGAACTCATAGGCTGGGCTAAATCTAAAAACCTGTATGTCTACATTTGACGTGAGAATCATCATGCGAAGGAAAAGTGTTTACCTTGGCACAACCCTTTTAAAGGTGGTACAAATAAAGACATGTTAGACAAGTGCCTTGATTACCTGTCGTCAAATGAATCTCTTACGGAAAGGATGACTGAATTGAGGGGAAAGCTATTAGTGTGTTGGTGCTATCCTAAGGCTTGTAATGGTGACCTGTTAGCTCTATTAGCAAATGGTGAGAGGCTATAAAGAATAAAGTGCTATCTATTCATGGTTTCCTGGGTTTCCTACAGCCAAAATTGATAGAAAGTAATGATGAATAAAGACGGAGTAAAAAATTTTGA
The DNA here is from genome assembly GCA_963798475.1 of uncultured delta proteobacterium. GTDB lineage: Bacteria > Desulfobacterota > Desulfomonilia > Desulfomonilales > Desulfomonilaceae > CAJBEZ01. The sequence continues at coordinate 50,881 of CAWCTI010000043.1, read as the reverse complement.
AAAATCTTAAACCAGTTGAAACTTTCTTTGATGTGAAATGTGAAAATTGTGTTTCTTTCAATGAAGGCCAGTGTTTTAAGGCATTACCAGTTATTCCAGTTGGACCGGACAAGAAATGCAACGAAGGCTCTTGGTTGTTTAACGGAAACGTCGTTAATTTCCGGCACATCTCGTTAAAATTACTACCTGTCAGTTTTGTAAGGGATGTTGATGACTTAATATGTGAAAATTGTGTTTCCTATGATTCATCAAGAGAACAATGCCATTTTCATAGAGAAAATATTTACAAATCAGCTCCAAATGACCGGTGTAATAAGGGGACATGGATCGAAGCTGATAGTACCATTGGTTCATTATATGCTTTGTACCCAAAATTGATTGCCGCCAAGATCAATGAAGAGACCAGTTTAAAAGTTAAATCAATTAAAAATTTCTCCGATGTCATTTGCGAAAACTGCATTTATTACAATCAGGACCGGTGCTGTAAAACCTTACCATTCATTCCTGTTGGACCAGATAACAAATGTCATGAGGGTGAATGGCTTCATAAGGGGCAAATCCTAAACCTTCATGGTATCTGCCATTATTTAGTACCCTGATAGCACAGTAAAAGATATTCAAGATTTAAGATGTGGGGAATGCGTGTTTTATTATTCATCAAAAGAAGAATGTCATTTTCACCGCCAAAATGTTTATAAATCAGGTCCCAATGATTGGTGTGATAATGGTGAGTGGCTGTATGAGGACAAAGATAACTGGGTTATTTCTGGCTCATTGGGGTTTTTATATCCAAAATTGATTGAAAGTAAGGATGAATCAAGACGGAGCTAAAACATTGTGAAACAACTTAAATCAGTTGAATTATTCTCTGATGTCAAAGGTAAGAACTGCATTTCTTTTGATGATGGTCAGTGTTTGAAGGAATTACCCTCAGATTTGTACGGTTCGCAAGGTTTTTAACGTTGGCGCTTGGACCTGTTCAGTTTTCTACTGATACGAACGGGTCCCTTGAAGCAGCTTTATAAAAAAGCCGGTCGGAAATTTTGGATGATTTCAATTCCCAGACCGACGGGCTCCTAGTCTAGATGCAAAATTAGGGCAAAACTATTGAACATCACCCAAACATCATCTCCTTGATTGATATCAAGTTTACAGCAGCTTTTTTCAGTGATCAAGGAACACACTTCTGTTCCGTCTTGGATGCCAACAATAAGTTCGGCGGTGAGTATACCTCGATTTATTTGTGTCACTGTGCCCCTAAATATGTTTTCAATGGAACAAATTGGTTCGCTGAGCGCCTTTTGTAAAATAACCCAAGGCGCTTTGACCTCGGCCGTAATCAATGAACCACGCTTAAGCCCCATTCTTTTCAGGCTATTGTTGGTAATTACCGTGGTTATGGCGGTGCCGCTGAGGCTGACTAATTCCACCTGTGATTGTATGTCTCCCTTTCGAATACTGGCGATTTTGCCAAAGAATGTATTCCTAGCACTGGTTTTCCTTTGGCTCTCTCGTTCGATGAAATGTCGTTCTACTTGATGGATATCCTCGTCTGAAAAAGTCACGAATGATGCCGTCAGATTAGGAGTCGAATGGCCAAGAATATGTTGGACCACCGGCAATGGCACGTTATCCCGCATCAATTCGACGGCTCTGGCCCTGCGAATGGCATTGGGTGAACCCAGATCTTGTGGAAAACCGCAGGCCAGGCATCGTTCATAGAACTTGCGTCGGACATGTCCCATGTCCACCTTTAACATCGAACCCACCTGTATGACAAAATCTGGTTCATTCAGAATGTCTTGAATTTGGGCCATTAATTCCCCTGAAATCTGTACTTCGCGCTGGCCTAAAGCTTTGGTTGACTTGAGTTTATCATAGCGGATGACACGTTTCGAAACATCAAGGTGTTTTTCTAGATCAAGAGTCAATACCTCATTAAGCCTGGCGCCGGTGTAACGAATCAGAAGAAAAATCAACAGAATACGTTTTCTTGAAGAACGTATGTGGGGAAGCGTTGAAACGTCAGACCATGAGCGGAAAGCCCGTTCCAATTTAGCTAGCTGAGTTGGATCAAGAAATCGGTCTTCGTCCTGGGCCGCATATATGCGTGCAGGGTTTAATAGATTGGAAGTGTCCCGCGTCTGGGTTTCATCTAACGATTGATGGTTATTGCCCATATCTTCAGGCATGGATTCTTTTCCTCGGCATATTGGTCATAAATAATTCCATATTATAAGTTGAAAATGCTACCAGACCTAATGTTTTTAAACCCACAGGAGCAATAAGTAAAACCGCTTGACAATGGCCATTAATCGTTTTTATTATAGTAACACTATTTTGATTAAAAACGTGCCGCATGTCCATTGATTTGGGGCCATTGCAAATGCCCCCAAAATTTTGGAGGCTCAAATGATTTTCCCTGTATCAGGTGTTGAAACGGCAATTTGGGTTCCCCCAATCGTGGGTTTCGCCATTTCTTTTTTTACGTCAATGGGTGGTATATCAGGCGCTTTTCTTATATTACCCTTTCAGGTAAGCGTGCTCGATTTTACAAGCCCGGCAGTGACCCCGACCAATCTCGTTTTCAACGTGATCGGCATCCCAAGCGCAATTTATAAGTATTTTCGAGAAGGTAGGATGAATTGGTCACTGGCGTGGAATATTATCGTAGGAACGTTTCCTGGACTGTTCCTTGGGGGAATTATAAGGATAATTTACCTGCCCGATCCTCGACCTTTCAAATTTTTTGTTGGTTGTGTGCTTTTGTACATAGGCGGACGCATGCTCTACCAGGTCATTGTTGAGAGAGGTGGGACAACCGCTGCTACCACGGCAGAAACAAAAATGCGCCGACAGGCAGCAGGGAAAGGTCCGGCCAGACCAGATTCGACAAGACCCGCCGTCCAAACCATTAGTTGGTCTCTTTCCCGAACAGAGTATGAGTTCTTTGGAGAACGTTTCAGTTTTCACACCACAGGCCTTTTCCTTATGTCTTTGGTTGTTGGACTAGTTGGCGGAGTCTACGGGATAGGCGGCGGCGCTATCATAGCTCCATTCATTGTCGCGTTTTTTCATCTCCCGATTCACTCCATTGCCGGAGCCGCTCTTATGGGAACCTGCATGACATCTATTGGCGGTGTGATCTTTTATGAATTCGTGGGACCTTTTTTTGCTCAAGCAGGTGAGCCGGTGAGGCCTGACTGGTTATTGGGGTCTCTTTTTGGAATAGGTGGATTCGTAGGGATGTATCTTGGGGCTTCCGTTCAGAAGTACGTCCCCGGGACCATTATCAGACCGGTTCTAGCAATTGTGATCAGCGGGGTTGGAGTGAAATATGTGATCGGTTATTTTATGTGATAACTCGGGGCTTAATGATTGGATATCGGACTTTAAACTCTGACAGAATCCCAAAGCTAGAGTCGTATCTCTTAACCAACTTTATGAGGAAAGATCGGTTCTAATTGGCGAGTTGAAAAATATTCGGAATACTACTGTAGGTAAATGAACCTACGGCCTTGCAGGTGCGCTTTTTCCATTCTATGTGGTGCAATGTCTCTGAACATCGTCACCATGTTTTCGTTATGGACCGCCAAGAACCTGACCATCAAGAGAAAAGGCTCCGGCTGACTTTGTAGCGACAGATCAAACTGATACCAGATTGCAGGAGAAATGATTTGAAAAAATACGCTCTCTCTTATTACTGACAATTTTCTGCTGGGTCTACTTGCCCTCATTCGTTACCGCTTCTGATGAAAAATGCGACGCCTTATACGGAAACGGTTCAGCAAGATTCTCCTTGGCAACCGGAAGTCCAGGTGAACTCGGTCTTCTGCAAGTACTAGCGGAAGCCTTCAGTTCTGCTAAGGATACGGTTATGTGCTGGCACAAGGATGGATCAGGAGAATCCCTGAAGCTCTTGAAGGACAAACAGGTGGATATGATCATGGTCCACGCTCCAGAAAAAGAAAAGAAAGCGATTGAAGATGGATGGGCCAAAGGGAGGACCCTCATCGGGTCAAATGAATTCTACATTGTCGGGCCTCTGAATGACCCGGCAAATATAGCCAGCGCCAAGGACACGCTAGATGCATATAATAGGATAGCTTCATCCAAATCGAAGTTCTTTTCCAGAGGTGACAACTCTGGTACTCACATCAAAGAAATGGATATCTGGAAGAAAGCTGGGATCACTCCCGCAGGGGACTGGTATGTTGTAACTAACGACTTGATGGTTGCCACTCTGCAGAGGGCCAACGCCGAAAAAGGCTATTTTATGACGGATAGCAGCACGTGGGTTTCAAATAAAAAAACGTGCTTGATCTCAAGATACTTTTTCGTGGAGACAAGTTCATTGTGAATGTTTATCACGCTTTGCACCAACCGGAAGGCGTAACTCCCGGGGCGGCCACAGCGGCCCAATTCATAGACTTCGTTGGATCGAAGGCCGGGCAGGAAATAATTCGTAACTACGGCAGGGATAGATACGGAGAGGGTCTTTACAACGACTCCGAATATGCAAAGAAATACGATAACTAGTTTAGTGTTCCTTACGTTGGATTGACATTGTTGTCGTCAGAGGATAAGCATCGGAATTGCCCAAACTTAAAGCCAAATATACGGGGTCTTGCTCTCATGGGATTTATCCCGCCGCTGAGGATGTCCTGTTGATTTGTGGAATTCTTCTCAGGTTTTTTCGTTCACACTGGCAGATATTACTTCTCCCTTCGTGAAGATCAAGTAGATACAAGGCATCAGGAACAGCGCTACTGGAATCAACATTATCAGGCCGCCTATGGTGCCCACTGCCATGGGCTGGAGCATGTCACCGCCTTCCTCAAAGTTGAGAGCCATTGGTATCAGACCCATGATTATAGGAATGGTTGTCATGAGTCGGGGACGGAGCCTGATCTTAGCGGCTGAGATTACAGCGTTTAACGGAGACAAATGGTCCTTTGTCCGGAGTTGTTCGGCGAAGGTCATGAGCAGCACACCTTCGTTAACGGTGGCCGCCACAACCACAAGAGCGCCAATGAGCACAGTCGCAGCTATTGGAATTCCAGTAAAGTAGAAAGCGTACACGAGGCCGGCCATACAAAAAGGAACACATCCCAGAATAAGGATAGGGAGCCTGAGACTGTTGAACTGTAAAGCTAGCACCACAAAAGCGAAAAACAAAGCAAAGGATAATACGGCCAACGCAATCGTTTTCATTTCAGCCATCATCTGGGCCTGCCCACCAAAACGGAACTCGTAACCGACAGGCCGTTCCAGTTTGTTGATCTGTGCTTGCAGTTCTGATAAAGCCTGGCCCACACTGACCCCCGAAGCGTCTCCACGCACGATAACCTGTTTAACCTGATCCTCTCGCCCGATCTCCACCGGCCCGACCGCTTGGTCAACTTTAGCTATGTTCCGAATCCTCAGATATCCACCCTGTGAGTTATCCAGAATCAGATTCTCAATGTCCTGCTTGGATGTAATAGCCGATTCGGGAACAATGACACGGATGTTATAGTACCTATCTCCATCTCTATATCGAGTGGCCACGGCGCCGGTAAGCAGCGAACGGAGATTTGTGGCTACATCTGCGATTGAAACTCCCAAGTCCGCCACTAATTGCCTGTCAACCTTCACCTGATATTCGGGTTTAGTCATGTCAAGAGATACATACACGTTTGTAAAATGAGCCAACTTGTTCATGGCGGCTGCAGTTCTTTGGGCAAGCTCGAACAGCTTCGGTATTTCTTGGCCTTTTATCTTGACTTCAATGTCAGCGTCCCCGAGTTTTCTGATTCCTTTCACGTGGGGTCTCATCACCATGGCAATTCCGCCCGGGATAGAAATCTTCGCCACTTTTGGGCGAAGGCGTTCCATATATTCTTTGGTGCTAAGTTTTCGCTTGTTTCTTGGAACGAGTTGTATGTTAATTTCGCCTTCGTTGGCGATCAGATAGGTATATATTCCCCAGACCTTACCTCCGGCAAGTGTAAAGTATGATTCTAAAAGGGGATCATTCGCTATCAAGGCTTCGATCCGCCGGAGGGCCTGGTCTGTTTCCCACACCGATGCTCCTGTAGGTAAGCGTACTTTGACCATTACCCGACCGTCGTCCATTTGAGGCAAGAATTCGGCGCCGACTCTTGATAAGGAAAAGTATCCGCCGATAAGAACAAACACCGCCATCAAGACTACCATCCAACGAGCGTTCAAGAGAGCGCCCAGAAGCCTTCCGTACCCATCCCTGAACTGGAAAAACATCCGCTGGAAACGTGAGTCTTCCTCAGCGCCTGCACGCGACTTACCCAACAGGACTGATGTGAGCAGCGTAGTTTGAGTTACGGCCGCAGCCAAGCTTATGACGATGACGCCTGCGATTACCAGAATGAGTTCCCGAAATAAAAGGCTGACAAGCCCCGGCACAAGCAAAAATGGAAGGAAAACAGCCATGAACGACAGCGTTGCAGCGACAATGGCTGGTCCCACCTCAGATGTCGCAGTAATGGCAAGTTCATCCGATGGAGCGTCAGGCATCTCGTGTCGCAGCCTGGTTATGTTTTCGATGACGATAATGGAGTTGTCCAAATCGACTGCAATGGCGACGACAAGCCCTCCCAAGGAAAATATATTTAGAGAAAATCCTGCCAGCTTCATAAGCGCAAAATTGACTATAAGGGTTGTGGGCAACGCTAAAAGCATCACCACAACCTGTCGCCAGCTTCCAAGGAAAAGGTATATGACCAGGATGACGAGAATCGCGCCCTCAATCGCCGCATTACGCACACCGGCCAAGGCGGCTTCTATGTAATCGGCCTGGTTCTCTACTATCCCCAGCTCTAGGCCGACGGGAAGGGCGGGGTGCAACTCCTTGATTCTCTTTTCAACGGCCCGGGCCACTTCGACCGTGTTGGCGTCAGCCTGTTTGAGAACACTGAGCTTGACGCAAGGCTTACCATCCAACCGAGTGATTACCCGAACTTCCTCGTTCGAGTCCTCCACAGTCGCAATGTCCCGCAAATAGACTTTACCCTCATCTTGTCGGGCAACAATTACCGACCGTATTTCGTCTAAAGAACGATATTCTCCAACAGTACGGGCAATGAATTCACGGGGTCCTACCGTCACCCGGCCACCGAACTGTTCGATATTTTCATCCTTAAGTCGTTTCACTACCCCCGCAAGCGTCAGTTGATGTTTCTCCAGAGCTTTTGCGTCAAGATTGACACGAATTTCTCTTTTGAGTCCGCCGACGATATCAGTCCCCGCAACACCGGGTACAGCCATGAGCCTGTCTTGAAGCCAGTCTTCTGTCCATGTTCGCAATTTGACAAGATCGAGCTTATCTGAACTTACCGTAATCTGGAGCACCGGGAGTTGAGAGGGGTCCGCCTTAATCATAAATGGCGCTTCAATGTCTTTGGGCAATTCCTTGGAAGCTCGCGCCATTGCGGCTAGGCAATCTTGGTAGGCTACATTCACATCCACGCCGTACTTGAAGTTCACCAAAGCCGTGTAGAGCCCTTCAATAGAAGAGGATTCCAGATAATCCAGACCATCCACGCTCGCCAACTGGCGTTCTATCGGATCGGCCAGATCTTTATCAATCTCTTCAGGGGTTGCGCCTGGCCATGATATGTACAGTCGTATCAGCGGATACGTGATATTGGGCACAAAATTTACTGGGAGTCTCCAAAGGCCATAGAATCCCAGAGTAACAAGCGCTATGACAATGACGCTAGTCGCAACGCGTCGTTTAACTGCAAGCGCAGTAATCTTCATCGTGATGACGCCCCATCTTTAGGTGTGCTTGGGACAGATTGTTTCTCAGCGCCGGTAGGTTGTAAGCGTATCTCAATGCCGTCCTTCAATTTTTCATTGCCAGCGGTAACGATAAGCTCTCCTGGTTTGATTCCACTAAGAATCTGGACTCTTCCTCCACCTTCAATCCCTGTGGTCACCTTACGTTGCATCGCCTTTCCGTTCTCGACCACATAAGCGACCCGAAGTCCTCTAGGCGTTACCATAACAGCCTCCAACGGGACCACCACCACAGCGCTTTCGGATTTCAAGGCCAGGTTGATGCGGGCAAACATTCCAGGCGTAAGATTAACCGTGTCGATGAGTTCAATTTCTACGGTACGGGTCCGCGTCCGCCGGTCTAATTCAGGATAAATACGTGATATCTTGCCTTGAAAGCTCTTTCCTGGATAAGCGTCAAGTTTCACTGACACGTCCATATTGAGTCGAAGGTCTTGACTTTGAGCTTCCGGCGCGGCGGTACGGATCACCAGAGATTTTGGATCAAAAATCTCAACCATCACGGTCCTTGGAACCACGAAATTCCCGTCGGCGACCAACACTTTCGATATTATGCCGTCCCAGGGAGCAACGACTTCATAATCATCCGAGCTTTCTTTGACTCTTTCCAGTTGAGCGACAGCTCGGTCGTACTTTGCCCGAGCCAATTCCAACTGATCACGCGGTATGGCCCCACTTTCCACCAATTTTTCGACGCTGACCAGTTCCTCTTTTTCAGTTTTCAAATCCTGATTGGCCGATAGCAGAAGCGCTTCAGTGGCTTTCCTTCTTCCTATGCTGAGGATCTTGGCCCCTTGTCTTACCTGATCCCCTTCTCTCACGCGGCAGTTTCTTATAGGGCCTTCAGCGGGGGAAGCCAGACGAGCGACCCTTGTTGGTTCAACCGACCCAGTTAGCTCCAGGACATTGGATATCTCACCGAGTTCAACTACCTGAGCAACCACGAGTGGCTTAGGCTTCATCTTCTGCGCTTGCTGCGCCGTCCCCTTGGGGCCGATTATTTTCCATAGTCCCCACACGGCAAGCGAGGTCGCGATGAAAACCAAAAAGACAAATACCCATCGTTTCATGGAAAGTCTCTTACCTCTTTTCTCCGGTTGCCAGGCCCAGTTGAGCAATGGCCAGGTTGTACTCGGTCAACACCCGATAGTAGCTAGTTTCCGCTTCGAGCATAGCCGACTGGGCGTCAAGGACGTCTGTAATCGATCCTTTGCCAAGGTCATATCTCTGGGTTTCAATCCGGAAACTCTCTTTGGCCTGTTCAATCGCCTTACGGGTGGCTTTCACCCGTTGCTGGGCTGAACTTACGTTGAGTAGCGCCGTCTCAACGTCCAGACGAATCTGAAGTTCGAGTTTTCGAAGATTCTGTTGGGCTGACGCAAGCTTTGTTTCCTGTTCGGCTATCTGCGCAGTGATCTTTCCGCCATCAATTATAGGAACCTCCGCTGTAACTCCTATATTCCCAACAGCCAGAGAAGGCGATACGCCGGGGGAGCCGTAGGATGATGGATTATTGTATTTTTCTGGATTGCTCTCCGTTGGCCTCATTAGTTTATCGATATAAAGAGCGGCATTGTCGGTAATCCCGGATGCGGCCCGTGTTCCGTATGTCCCTTCCAGTGATACCTTCGGCCAGCGAGCGGCGCGAGCGGCGGTAACCTTCATGGCCTGAGCGTCCAGGGCTGCTTTTGCCGCCTTGTAGTCTCCGCGTTCAGCATAAGCCATAGCAAGGGCTCCATTGACATCCGGCACATTTTCATTCTGTCCAAGACGACCCTGAATCTTTACTGGCGGGGTGTCTCCTCCGATGCCAATAAGGTTAGCTAATAGCCGATGCTGGATTTCCAAAATAGTTTTCTCACGAATCAAGCGCTGTTCCACGTCGGAGACTCTGACCTCGGTACGGAGCACATCTACTTTGGCGGCTTTGCCCGCCCGCATCATGTCCACGACTCTCTGTCCTTGTCTTTGCAACGCCTTAATAGAGAACTCCAACGACTCGATGACGGGGCGTTGGCCAAGTATCGTGTAAAAGGTGCTGGAAATGTTGAAAACCAGTTCCTCCCAGGTTCGGGCCAGACGATCTGTAGCGGCTCGGCTTAAAAGATCCGCTGCGTTGATTTCACTCCTAATACGACCACCAGTGTAGAGAGGTAGTTTCAGTATTATATCGCCTGCAAGGATGCTCGTGCTGAACATCCCGGGATCATTGTTCTTGCGTACCGGGACAAGACGCTGATTTTGTCTGTATGTGTTATAGCTGCCGTCAGCTCGGAGATTTGGCCATCTCTCCGACGCAGCGTTGTCTCGCAGGGCAATGGCGGTTTGAACATCCCATGCGCCTGACGCAAGGTCCGGATTATTTCGCCTCGCAATCTCAAACAAATCTTCAAGACTCAGAGGTTTCTGCTCAGAATTGAAAGGAGCTACACTCGGTTGCGCTGGCGGACAGGGTCCTGGCACCGAAACATCTACAGGCGTATCTGAAAGAAGATGGGGGATTTTGACGCATGCCGAAAGAAACATAAAAACAAGTATGAAAAAAATGGACAATGCGCCGCGCATCATTTCTCCGGAGATCTCAATACTCAAAATCAAAAAAAGACAGGGCATGACATTGCCAACAACTGCCCGTCCGTTTCGACTAACCGAGAGACAACGTTTTAAACAGACATCTGTTGGCAAAAGTCATTCTTGCATGCGTATCTTAGCAACGGATATCTCAATTAGATAAGAGCGCTTCATCATACCTGATCGGCTCTTGATCTGCCAAGACATAGTGAACTCTCATTGGCGATGTCTAAAAGGTGTTATAATTATTACTGTCATTTGGCCAATTTCCCGCGGAGTGGAAACCGGGTACCTAAGGCTGGTAGGCGAACGAATCCGGAATTCCAAAGAAAATTTCTACATCTGATTCTTAACTGTTCCCTTGAAATTTGTTTAATGTAACGTGTTGCACCCTCTAATTTTTGAAAAATGGATGATAGGACGCAACGGGAACTTCGGGCAGACCATCCTCTCTCTGAATCTCGAATGAGGACAGAAATGACGAGATATGCAAAACAGGCAAAATTGTAAATTAAGCTTTAAGATCGGGGATGACCCATAATGCAGTGATGCGAAACTCCTGCCGACAAAAGGACCTAGACAAATTTGGGCTAGGAGCAGAGGTGATCGAGCAAGAATTAGGCAATTTGGGACCGATGAACCATCGCAAGGGACGGAAAGCATAGGGCTATTTGGCCAAGACACACAGAATATTATAACCCCTTAGCAATAAGCCTACAGGCCGGAGGAAATTTAGGACGTATGCACCCCTTTTACCTTTGCCACAAATAGGCTGAGTCAGTCGCTTGATCGGTCTTTTCGCCGATTGCAGGGTGGTCATTCATATCCTGCATCAGTCGCATAGCGTTAATGTCAGTAAAACACCGATCAACCAACTACTTTTTCTCTCAGATTCCTTCCGACAGGAACTCAAACATAATAATTATATCGGAGTATCAGGCTGTCTCCCGTTATCCCAAGATGTCAGTCCTCCCATCATAAGAATTGTTATGATGTTCCGCCCTCGAAACTCAACGGATACTTATCTTGAAGATTAATCAATCTCCTGGTCCAGAGGCCACATTTCTCTTCCAATTAGGACGGTCCGAAAATCTTTAAGGCCTTGGTTGACCACCGGCATTCCGCCGTAAATCCCACACTGGAAAATTACTTCGGCGATTTTCTTGGGCTTGCATCCAATATTCAAAGCCGCATTTATATGAAGCTTTAAATCTTCAGATCTCTCAAGGACCGTTAATGCGGATATAGTGATCAACACCCTCGTTGTATGGGGTATCCGCTCACTCGAGTACATCTGGCCCATGATAAAATTGGTCAAATCTCTCGCCAGGTTTTTGTCGAAAGAGGCCCAAAGTTTACCGCTGCAAAGGCCCTTAAAGAATCAATAAAGTGATCACAGTTTTGTGATGTTTCTGGCGGGAAGCTATGGCGCAAAGACGTCTGAAAATGGGATTATCCGGCAGATTTCCTCTCAACCTGCCGCATCACAATTCGCTCACCCGTCGTAGCTAACAAGGACCATTTCAGCGGTATCATTTCTCAATGTGACAAGAGATTAGTGAACGCAGAGGTGCTCAACATTCGTCTGCACAGACTTATTGTGTGAGAAAATTAATGCCCGGTTTCACAGTCATAAAAGACAATACGCTGTCAACGATAGAAAAACCTAGGTCCACATGCCGGTGGGGAAACAGGCGCACACGGATTTCTCTTAGACTTCGAACGCCGTAACTTTTTCCCCTTGTCGCTTTTTTCAGTCTCGGGCAAGGCCTTGGGCACAACGACTTCAGGCGTCGACAGAGAAGGTTCTGCTTTACTAGCTGCTTCACCGTTTTCCGAGGCAAAGGGCTTTTTAACGCTGTGGGGTTTTGCTGGTAGCTGCGAAACAAAATTGTCTGGGTTGACTGGAACGACACTTGGTAACAGTGGACTTGCAGGACCCTTTTGATTACCACTTTCGACTTCAGATGTATTTGTGTCTTGGAGCCTCGATGGCGAAGCCACTGGGTCGATAGCTGTTGAAGGAACAGGGGTCTGTTCATGAACGATGGGGACAGATGTTTCCTTTTTTTGTTCTGGAAATTTGGTTGTCTCGGAAACAGGCTTACTTACAGGAGGGGTCGATCTTACAGGCATCGACTCCTGAACAGGTCTCAAAGGTTCCGAGAACTTCGTAGGCTTTTTTTCTGATTCAGAGAGGGATACCGAGGAAGCCTTAGACGCCGAAACAGGACTCGCCGATCTCCGGGTAGTAGAATTCACACGGGGATGATGACGGCGTTCCTTCAAAGGCGCGCACTGCATCTTTTGATCCGATTGATACGCACCCGGGCCAGCGTCTAGGCCAAGACACACCGTCAGCAGACTGCAAGGCGTCATCACAACATCCAACAGGATGTCTATGAGGCCTCCGACGCAATCTTGGCGCTCGTTTTGACATCCCCAACTTGGGTAGCAAAAGACCAGAACACTCATCAGAATTGTAATGAGAACCTTTTTCATGTGACACCCTCCTAACCGGCAGCGCGAAGTTTCTTCTAACCTTGTATGTTGGCTGTCCCCTATTGTTAATTGTTCGATACGAGACCTTTTTTCTCAACATATCGCGCCCTGACAGCCATTGTCAAATCTCTTTGGACCGAACAAGAGAATCCCTACCTTCGCCTGAATAGCATTCTAAGGCTGGCCTAACATTAATCGCCTAAAAAAAAGGAAAGCGCATAAGCTGATCTAAATCAATAAGAAGAATGGTGGCGGCGCTGATGACGAAGAGAGACACTATATTTACCTCATATTACCGTAACATCAAACCCCCGTCCCAGGTCAACGCGACGCGATTTTCTGACGTCTGTGCTATCTTTACTCACTTAAATCCAATCCGCGCGTAAATCGCTTTTTAGACGCGAAATGTTAAATTTTAGTTAATGCCGCGACAGCGGGAAAATCGGTCTTTCGAAACCTGAAGGTGGCGGTTCCCGCATTTACCAGTGATGATACTTTGTTTACTGGACAAGTCCGTTGTTTGCTGTGTTGGATGAAGTCGCCGCCTCCACAAACACTCCATCAACGATCATTTTTCAAAATCCTCTTGACAATCTTGAGCGCATATTGCACTATTTGACCAATTCGTCAAATGGAGTAAATAATATGACTAATTTCGAAAAAGAACGACTAAGATTAAAGTCCGAAATATTCAAGGCTATGGGGCATCCCATCAGATTGGGAGTTATCGAGTTCCTTCGAGACAACGAAAAATGCGTCTGCGAGATTGTCGAGCATGTAGGAACCGAGATTTCCAATGTCTCAAAACACCTTTCGATCTTAAAAAAGGCCGGCATAGTTTCGGACCGAAGAGATGGACTCAAAATCATGTACAGCCTTTCTATGCCATGCGCCCTGGATTTCGGCAGGTGTGTCGAGAATACGGTAATCAAGAGACTGGAAGATCAGCGGGCTGTCATGGTCGCGTGAACATCGACTCAAGTTGTGTTTAGTTCAGAAGTCTTTATTATTCCTACGAATTTATTTGGTAAGTTTCTCTAGCGTCTAGACGGAGAATGGAAAATGAAATCAGAAACCTGGGATAATACGGAGCGAGCAGAAACTCTCGAAATACACGAACACAATTTGGATCCCCACCTCGGAGAAGGAGCTTCAAGTTTGACCCTTGTGGATGAATCGTTACGTTCGAAAGTTCTCTACCTTGTTGCAGGGACATTTCTCCTGGCGGCGTGGTTGTTTCTATATGAAAACCTTTTAACATTCGCAAAATTTCTTACTTATAATATTTTGCAATTGACTAAGGACACCCACTTTGGTTCAACCGTTGAGTTCTTTATCTTCGAAGTGCCCAAGGTTTTGCTGCTATTGACCCTGATTGTATTTTTTGTTGGCATAATCCGCTCTTTTTTTACCCCTGAACGCACCAGAAGAATATTGGCCGGCAATCGTGAGTCTGTGGGGCATGTTCTCGCCGGGGCTTTGGGTGTGGTAACTCCCTTTTGCTCTTGTTCGGCCGTGCCACTTTTCATGGGATTCCTCACAGCCGGTGTCCCTTTGGGCGTAACATTCTCCTTCCTAGTATCCGCCCCTATGGTTAATGAAGTCGCTCTCGTCCTGCTATTCGGGCTATTCGGCTGGAAAGTGGCCGGCCTGTACATGGCTACGGGCCTTACCATTGCGTTGATAACCGGAGTCATTATCGGCAGACTCAACATGGAGAAATATCTCGAAGATTGGGTCATCGAAATCACATCTGACAAGTCTTTTGTCGGACAGACGGTCATTCAAGAAGAAAGTCTAACTTGGGATGAACGGGTCAGGTTTGGTATCGACGCCGTAAAAGATATAGTTTTGAAGGTCTGGCCATACGTGACGATTGGTATCGCTGTAGGAGCGGGTATCCATGGATATGTTCCCGAAAACTTCCTCGCGGGCATCATGGGAAAAGAAGCATGGTGGGCTGTGCCAGTTGCGGTTCTCATTGGTGTTCCGATGTACAGCAACGCAGCGGGCGTCATTCCTATAGTGCAGGCCCTCCTCTCCAAGGGAGCGGCCTTCGGAACAGTCCTGGCGTTCATGATGGCGGTAATAGCAATATCCACACCGGAAGTCATTATCCTGCGTAAGGTTCTCAAGCCCAGATTAATAGCAGTCTTCATAGGAGTAGTAACGGTAGGAATCATATTGGTCGGTTATCTGTTCAACATGGTTCTTTAACTCTAATAGTCGAGCCAACAGTGTCGAGAGGTTTTGTTCAGTTTGATGCGAATTTTATAGGCAGAGGATTTATACAACTACATGTCCAGTTTAATAGGGACTAATTAGACGGAGGTAATTATCGATGAAAATTGAAGTCTTAGGTGTCGGGTGCGCCAAGTGTCACAAACTTGAGGAGATGGTCCGAGAAATAGTGAAAAAGAACGCCATAGACGCCGAAATTGTTAAAGTAGAGGACATCGAGATGATCAGCCGGTATGGAGTATTTATGACACCCGCTCTTGTTGTTGATGGACAGGTCAAGGTGGCGGGTAAGATTCCCAAAGAAGCCGAAATCCTGAAATGGCTCTCTGCCTGACAGGCCAAATTATAGATGAAGGAAACATTCCCGGCAGCAATAAACTGTCGTTTCATGCCATAAGGACGTCCATCGGAATTTTCAGTGAAACCATCATTACCTAAGGCGTCTTGGACTGATTTTGTAATAAGTGAGGATTTTATGCGACGTATTAATTTAACATTGATTATTGCGATTTCGGTTGGTCTATTTGGGCTTTTGGCTCACGCTGAAGCTCAAGACTCTAAAATCAATCTTCAAGCTTTGCTCTCCAAACGTGTGCCCATCTTGTTAGAATTTGGACGTGGATGGTGTATCCCGTGCAAATACATGAAACCTATTCTGGAAGATATAAGGAAAGTCTACTCCGGAAAAGCGATTGTGACAACGGTAGACATGGACGCAAACAAGGTATTGGTGAGGGATTTCCGGATTAGAATGATGCCAACCCAGGTATTCATAGCCCCGGATGGGAAGGAATTCTTTCGGAACGAAGGGACGTTAGAACGAGATCACATAATGCAGGTATTTACAAAAATGGGTGTGGCTCCGCCTAATCTGCAGAGCGCAGCGCCAAGGCTGGCCCCACATACTATGCAGGTCCGTTAGTCATATCCCGAGGAGAGGATTTATTAAGAATGGAATCTTTATTTGCAATAGTTCAACAGTGGGTTTCCTCCGGCAGTATATGGCTGGCGGCTGGCGGTTCATTTGTGGGCGGAGCCTTAACCGCCATGAATCCGTGTGTTATTGTCATGGTTCCTCTTCTGATCGGCTTCATCGGTGGAATGTCGCAAGAAATGACGGCACGGAAGTCGTTCCTTTATACGCTGGTGTTTATCTTGGGATTCAGCGTGGAACTGGCCGTGCTTTTCACTGTAGGTCTCGCCGCGGCGCCTTTTTTACAATCCGAATATATGGTTTATGTGGTTGCTGTTATCTGCATCCTGTTGGGGCTGCACTTTATGGATCTTTTCCATTTCCAACTTCCTATTTCCCAAGACAAGCTTCCTAAATACACCGGCCTTCTCGGGGCCGCATTGTTTGGTTTCATGTTTGGGCTTGTCTCACTTCCATGCACCGGCCCGGCCCTGATCCTTATCGTTAGTGTGATCCCATTAAAAGGGGCGCTTTTTGGTGGAATCATGATGCTGTTCTACGGCATTGGTCATTGTCTGTTGATCCTGGCGGTCGGAACTTCGGCAGGGGCCGCGCGTCACGTCATTGGTTCCACAAAGATGCTCTCATTGAATCTTAGGCTCAAGAAGGTTGCTGGAGCTCTTCTGACTGGAGTCGGTGTATACATTGGAGCAGCGACTTTGTTCCCATGCCTGGGAATTGGGATGTAATATTGGGGGACAGTCTTGGAGGTCATAAACTGATGAGGTCAAAAAAAAGTCTCTCTCTACTCGATAGATATCTGACGTTGATTATATTCATCGCTATGGCCTTGGGCATTGGAATCGGCTATTTTGCTCCGGCGATAACAAAGTTGATATCGAGCCTCCAGGTTGGAACAACATCCATTCCTATTGCCGTAGGCTTGATACTGATGATGTATCCGCCTTTAGCAAAGGTGAAATATGAAGAGATGGGGCAAGTATTTCGCAATACAAAGATTCTGGTTCTTTCATTGGTCCAGAACTGGGTAGTGGGCCCTATCCTAATGTTTTTCCTTGCAATAATATCTTTACCTGACCATCCTGAATACATGGTCGGTTTGATATTGATAGGCTTGGCCAGGTGTATCGCAATGGTAATCGTTTGGAACGAACTGGCCGAGGGAGACACTGAATACGCTGCCGGCCTAGTAGCCTTCAATAGCGTTTTTCAAGTTCTATTTTATAGTCTGTACGCATGGTTTTTCATTACTGTGCTTCCTCCTCTTTTTGGTCTAAATGGGAGCGTTGTCAAAGTTACTATTGGACAGATTGCGGAGAGCGTGTTCATTTATCTGGGGGTCCCCTTTATCGCAGGAATTCTAACGCGATTCATCATGCTGAAAATTAAGGGAAAAGTGTGGTATGAGACATCTTTTATTCCGACCATAAGCCCAATTACCCTGATAGCGTTGTTATTCACGATTGTTGTTATGTTCAGCCTTAAAGGCAATTTGATTCTGACTATCCCTTTTGATGTGGTCCGGATAGCCATTCCCTTGTGTATCTATTTTGTTGTGATGTTTCTTGTGAGTTTTTGGATGGGACACAAAATCGGCGCAGACTATCCTAAAACGGTCACCCTAGGATTTACGGCGGCGAGCAACAATTTCGAGCTTGCGATTGCCGTGGCTATAGCTGTGTTCGGCATAAATTCAGGCGAGGCATTCACCACTGTAATAGGTCCATTACTTGAAGTGCCAGTTCTTATAAGTCTGGTCAACGTAGCGTTCAAGTTCAGAGATAAATATTTTCAGGGAGCGCCAATTGGGTACCATTAATATTGTCCTTCGGAAGCAAAAAGAACTGAGCCGGGAAACCAATTCAACGGGGCGACAATTCAACGAGTAATTCCTAAAACGTTTGATCTCTGTCGTAACGTCATTGACCTTGCCGGCCTCTATCATATTATTCTGGTTTAGAAACAAGGTGCCCGGTATTTTCACTTGCCATGGACTCAGTAACGGCTAGGCTGTTCCGAAACAAAACGAAACCATGCTCAAAACCCATAATTCAAAAATCATGTTACAAAATTTAGAGATGGTCGAGAGTCCATATTTTTTTGTTCATTTTATTCTATGAGCGACATGACCAAAAACTAAATGTCAGGTCTGATATCATTCATTTTTTGCTTATTAGATGCTACTATGATGGAGACATTGGGTCAAAGATTTTTTACAGTTCGAAGATAGAGCAAATACCCGACTGTGCAGTATCGAGATGATTAGAACAGGATTATCACTTCTTAAGTCGAAACCCACTAAGTCAAACGCTTTGTTACTCGTTTCCCTGACGATTTTTGGGATTTTCTTTAACGGTGGATGCTCAGATCAAAACCAATCTAAAGTTGTAGACTTTTCGAACACAATCACTTTGAAGAAACCGGAGACGTCGAAGCGTGGGAATAATCAACTTCGAATAGCGATTGGAGCTATGGTTTCACCAAAAGAGTCTCTGTCCACCTATCAGGAATTTTTCGATTATCTTGGGGAAAAATTGGGTAAAAAGATAGTCCTTGAACAAAGGAAGACTTACAGCGAGATCAACGAATTACTGGGCAAGGGCGAGGTTGATTTGGCGTTTATCTGTTCAGGGCCTTACGTGTCTGGCAAAGACAAGTATGGATTGGAACTGCTTGCGGCGCCTGAAGTTAATGGATCACATTTCTACAACGCTTATCTCATTGTAAACAAGAATAGCCGATTTAAGACCATTGAGGACCTTAGAGGCAGAGTCTTCGCATTCACGGACCCGGATTCCAACACCGGCAAACTGGCCCCGATCGCCTGGCTTAAGAAGATCGGAGAGAAACCCGAAACCTTTTTTGGCTCTTTTATTTACACTTACAGTCATGACAATTCCATACTAGCGGTTTCAAAGGGGGTTGTAGACGGAGCGTCGGTTGACGGATTAATATGGGAATATTTTAACAAAACGAACCCGGACCTCACATCCAAGACAAGGGTTATTCTAAAATCCGAAAATTACGGAATGCCACCTCTTGTTGCGGCAAAACAGGTGCCTGAACCAACTAAGGACGCTATCAGGAAGGCGCTTTTTGGAATGCGTGCCGACAAAAAGGGAGCTTCAATACTTGACCGTTTAATGATCGACAGATTCGTTGCGGCCAATGACCATTGGTATGATTCAATCAGGGCTGTAATAGAATCCTCCGGGACGAACACGGAGCTGAACAATGGGCTTTCGAAGCCTCAAGACTAAATTGGCGCTGGCTGCTTCATTTCTCGTTATCAGTAGTGGTTTGGCCCTTTCTTTACTTGTTTCCTATCAATATAGCGCCAGTCTAATTTATTCGTCGAAAGCTCAGGCCGAGAATTTGGCGCACGCCCTTGCCATGGAATCCGCCGACAAGGTATTGACTCATGATTTAGTTGCTTTGCAAAAGCTGCTGGATCACCAGATGAAAAGTAATCAATCATTAGCCTACCTCTTTGTAGTTCGAGACGGGAGGGTGTTAGCCCACACTTTCGAAAAGGGTTTCCCACAAGAACTCTTAGGCGTGAACCAAGCGACCTCTAAAGATCACGGCAATGACCAGACAATTGTCTCTAAAACAGGGGAAAAGTTCATAGACATCGCTTGGCCTATTTTCGAGGGTAAAGCAGGCCTATTGAGGCTCGGGGTTTCAGAGAAGCCTCTTAAGAAGCAAGTTGGAGCCTTGCGTCTCAACATGGGCATCATAAGCCTATTCATACTTGTTGGCGCTCTTGGCGGCAGTCTGTTTTTTGTTAGAAGAATCACCCGCCCCCTGGAACAGCTCAGTCGATCCGTTGAAAACATTAACCGAGGCTCTTGGGAGGTTAAGGTTAAAGCGTCAGGGCAGGATGAGGTGGCGATTCTGGCGGAATCATTCCAAGGCATGGCAGGACGATTGAAAGAATATACCGAGCGATTAGAAAAGCAAAAGATGGAGCTTGAACGAGTCCACAATCAAACCCGCACGTTCTGTGAGATAGTTCGTGAGCTAGGTTCACTGCCGAACCTTCGAGACTTGGGACAGACTTTGATTTCAAGATTGAGCGAAATAGTGCCGAAGAACAGGATGACAATCCTTTTTTTGACTGAAAGCAGAGAATTCTTTTTCATGATTACAGATCAGGAAATTATTACATTACACGATCCAGACCAAGTGAACCAGGTGATCCAGACTGTTGACAATTCAGCGGAGCCCAAAATTGAAATCGGATCGTGCTTAACAGATATACCACTACCTGATTCGTTCAAGCGGTTCGATCGGCGAGCGATCGTTCCAATCAGGGCTGATGAGAGGGTTTGTGGCATTCTGGTGATTGATTGTTCTCCAACATGTAAATGTGACTCTGAAGAGATGCGGATGTTGAGTCTTATTTTAGATCAGGCCGGTGGCGTTATTAGGCGTTCAATCTCTCACGAAGAAGCTATCCTCAACCTTCAACAGAAACTTGACTCCTCTTTGGAGTTCAGCGGCATAGTTGGTAAAGACCCTAAAATGCAGATAGTCTATCGACTCATTGAAGATATCGCCCCCACCGACGCTACCGCGTTAATTCTAGGCGAAAGCGGCACAGGCAAAGAATTGGTGGCAAAAGCCATTCATGAAGGAAGCGAGAGAAGAGACAAACCATTCGTAGTGATTAACTGCTCGGCCTATCCTGAAACCCTTATCGAAAGTGAATTGTTCGGCCATGAAAAGGGCGCTTTCACCGGCGCGTTGAAACAGAGGCCCGGCAGATTCGAACAGGCCAATGGTGGCACTGTCTTTTTGGACGAGATCGGAGAAGTTCCACTTCCCGTTCAAATCAAGCTACTTAGGGTTTTGCAGACCCAGAGCTTTGAGCGATTGGGTGCCGAGCAGACAATTTCAGTCAATGTCAGAATACTTGCCGCAACCAACAAGAATCTATTGACCGAGGTGCAGAAGGGAAGCTTTAGGGAAGACCTGTTTTACAGGTTAAACGTTATCCCGATCAATATACCGCCCCTCAGGGAACGTAGAAACGATGTTCCACTGTTGGCCAGGCACTTTCTGAAACGTTTTAGCGCTGAGCAGGGAAAGGACATTCAGGAATTCAGTTCTGAAGCTCTCAGGATACTGATGGATTATTCCTGGCCCGGCAATGTGCGAGAACTTGAAAACAGTGTCGAACACGCTGTCGTAAGGTCTAAAGGACATACTATTGAAGCCAGTGATCTCCCTCCATCACTCAGGACGTTTGAATCAAAAGTTCAACCTCGAGATGTGCCAAACCTTTCCGAGAATGAGAAGGTTTTTCTAGCAAACGCGCTTTCCAGGAATTCTTGGAACATGAAAAAAACAGCTCGAGAGCTTGGAATAGGCCGAAGCACACTTTATTCAAAACTAAAGAAATACCGCATATCGAAACCAACCCTGCATTAACTGCATAAAACGTCTCGATCCCTCATGCACAGTGTCCCGTTTATGGACATCTAGCCCTCTGGATTTTCACGCCAATCTGTTGCGCCTTTTCTTTGTGTTCAGGATTAGCACATATCTGCTGGCCGATCCTACCGCCGCCATTTTCCTAACAGTCAGACATAGAGCCACAAAATAACAAATGGTACGCGGCTTGCACCGTCAGATGTGGAAACGTCCCCTATAAGGACCCCGCCAATGAAAGACCCTGTCATCGTAATCGATGCCGATAAACAAACCAGTAGCTCGATGTGCGACCTGCTAAAAGCGCATCAGTATGACGGCGTACCGTCCCAGTCATTAGCGAGCCTCGAACACCTCGTAGAAAGTAACCATTGCCATGCTGTGATTCTGGATCTGGACACTGTGCCGGTTGATAACCGCTACTTTCGTGATCTCAAAAGAAAATGTCCTGATCTATTCATCATAGCGGTTTCCGGCCGCCCGATTCATCCTGAACTTAAAGAGTCTCTTGCCGCTCACATTTACGCCTGCGTCTGTAAACCGGTAGATCCCGACGAACTGACCTACTTGGTGAAGAGTATTTTCTGTAACGTGACAACTTCCGAAGTTAGTCCTGCGCATAACGAATCGAACGCCATTTATTAGCGTCGGAATAGCAATTATTTAATAGGAGGAAGCAAGGAGATGCGACAATGAGTAAACCTGAAGATTCCGTGGATAGACGCCAATTCCTTCGGCTAGGAGGACTTGCCGGCGCAGGCGTTTTGGTTGGGACAGCAACGGCTTACGCCGCGGATCCAAATTCGACGAAACAGCAAGCTATCCGTTACGGCATGATCATCGACCTGAAAAAATGCGTGGGATGTAAGGCCTGCGCCGCGGCTTGCAAGGCCGAAAACCACACCCCACCGGGCGTCGCCTACAACATCGTGATGGAAGAAGAGGTTGGGACCTACCCGGATGTGCGGCGAAGATTTATTTCCAGGCCGTGTATGCATTGCGCCACTCCATCCTGCACGATCGTGTGTCCTACAAAAGCCACGTATATTCGCGATGATGGAATAGTTGCAATCGACTACAATCGCTGCATAGGCTGCCGATACTGTATGTCGGCCTGCCCATACGGCGTAAGGGCGTTTGATTACGGTCACAACTACCATGACAAACCTACGCCATACGAATCCCAGCCATCCCCCGAGTACGGTCAGAACAGGAAACGTAGTCTCAAAGGAGATCAATCTCCCAGAGGTAACGTGCGGAAATGTCATTTTTGCATCCATCGGTTGAAAAAAGGCCTGAGCCCGGCCTGTGCGTCGACGTGCATCGGCAATGCAATCCATTTCGGTAATTTGAATGACCCTGAAGCGCTCTGCACGGTTCATGGGGAAAAGCTTCGGTTTCTCATAGCTACTCGGGATCATATGCGACTAAAGGAAGACCTGGGGAACAATCCAAGCGTGTATTACCTAACATAAGGGGTGGAAGGATGGAAACCAATAACAAAAGAGTAAATCCGTTGATCCGAATGATCTGTTATATCGCTCTCATCATAGTGACAGCGATCGGATTGTTTGAAATGGGGGCAAAATTCATTAACGGCCCCCTTGACGAGGGAACCACACAACTCGTGCCCTGGGGAATCTGGGTATCCGGGTACATCTTTTTCTTGGGCCTTTCTGCGGGATCGTTCCTCATTTCAACCCTGATTTATGTATTTGGGGTGAAGCAGCTGGAAGAAGCAGGGCCCGCAGCTCTTGTTCAGGCCTTGGGATGTCTTCTCTTGGGTGGAGCTCTCATCGTGCTCGACGCGGGTCATCCTGAACGGATGTATATGGTCCTGCTGCACTTCAATCCCACGTCCGTCATGGCTTATATGGGCTTATTTTACAATGTTTACATCGCCATAGTCGTCGCCGAGATTTACCTGGTTATGAGACCGGGATTTGTCAGGAGTGTGCAATCAGGAAAGCGACCAACCTGGTTGTACCGTCTCTTTTCGCTGGGCAGCGATCGGCTGGACCCGAAAAGTTTCCTCAGAGACCGGAAATGGCTAAAGGTTTTGGGTATCCTGGGAATACCCGCCGCAGTCATAGTCCATGGTGGTGTGGGCACTATCTTTGCCGTGGCCAAAGCTCGCCCCAACTGGTTGGGTGGGCTCTTTCCGCTGCTGTTTATCGTTTCTGCTTTGACCTCGGGCGGCGCTTTGTTGACCTTCCTGACAGCTGCTTTCGGTAAGATGCCTCATAAGCGGAAGCTCAAGTTAGTCAGTTCTCTTGCTCAGCTTACAATCGGTTTCTTGCTTCTGGACGCCTTGATCATGTTTTCAGACATTCTCACGACATCGTACACGGCCATTCCCAGTGGGGCGTCCACCGACAAGCTTGTTCTCCTGGGCCCCTACAAGTGGATTTTCTGGATTGTTGAAGTGGCCATGGGACTAGTGATTCCGGTGTCATTGGTAGTTAACCCGAGAACTCGCCAGTCGATCGGCGGGCTCGGCTTAGCTGGTCTACTCGTAGTGATAGGCATGTTTGGTGCTCGTTTGACACTTGTCATACCACCCCAGATGACGCCTCTATTTGACATACAACTCGGGGCCTACAATCAAATTCGATATTTATACGGTTACTTCCCGAGTGTCAGCGATGTGTTGGTGATGCTAGGGGTCTTTGCCTTCGGCATTTGGATGATGCTGGGAGCCAGGAAATATCTACCCCTGGATCTTGAGACTCACGAAGGCGCACAACAAGGAGGACAGATTACCTCATGAAACGTAACTCACGGAAAATCAGTAACGAGAGCGGGAAAAATGTGGATCGGCGGGACTTCCTGAGCTCCGCAGCTTTGCTTGGTGGCTGTGGCTTTTTGGCGGCAACGGTTGGGCCCGTATTCTCGCGGTTGGCTCATGCTCAGCGCATGGCTGAGTTGGACAGCGGTGAGTACAAATACCTTCACAACAATCCTGAGAACTCCATCTATTCGACATGCCTCCAGTGTCACACAGGCTGCTCCCTTAGGTGCAAGGTAGTCGATGGTGTCCTAGTTAAAATCGACGGCAACCCGATATGCGCCCAAAACCGCCTGCCTAATTTGCCCTACACCGGGGGCCTTTCGAAGGCCGCCCTATCGGAAGGCAGAATTTGCCCTAAAGGCCAAAGCGGAATTGAAACTCTGTACGATCCTTATCGTATCATCAAAGTGCTGAAGCGCAAACCCGGGACCTCCCGAGGCGTCGGCCAATGGGTCACCGTGGACTTCAACGTTGCGATCAATGAGATAGTTGAAGGAGGCAATCTCTTTGGCGAAGGTCACGTGCAAGGAATGAAAGATATCTGTGTCCTCCGTGACCACTTGGCTTCCATGGCAATGGCGCAGGACGTGGCGAAAATCAGGGGAAAATTGATGACTGTCGAGGAGTTTAAGAACAAACATGCGGACCAACTAAATACACTCATCGACCCTGATCACCCAGACCTGGGGCCGAAGAACAACCAATTCGTGTTCTTGGCGGGCCGTATTCAGCCAGGTAGGGCCGAACTTATGCGATGGTTTACTTTTGACAGCGTCGGATCTGTAAATGCTTTCGAACACACCACTATCTGTGAACAGAGCCATCATATCGCTTACAAAGAAGTGACAAACAATTTAAAAGATGGGAAGTGGACCGGAGGGAACAACCACATGAAGCCTGATTTTGGCACCACCCGTTTCGCCATTTTCTTTGGAACCGGCTTCAGTGACGCCAACTTTGGCCCGCCGCTTCTTTCTCAACTTGTGGCAGAAGGGCTCGGTACTGGGGACCTTAAGATCGCCGTCTTGGATCCACGGCTTTCTCGTTCGGCGGGCAAGGCGCACTGGTGGATCCCCATCAAACCCGGATCCGACGGGGCTTTTGCTCTGGGAATGGCTCGCTGGATGATCGATAACGCGCGAATTGACCGTGGTTTTCTCGAAAATGCCAATCAGGCTGCGGCCAATGCCGATCGCGAGACCGCTTGGAGCACCGCTTCCTATATGGTCAAGATCGAGGGAAGCCGACCAGCGAGTTATCTTCGCGCTGACGAGGTTGGAATTGGGAGTAAGCTCGAATTTGTTGTGTCTCGCGAAGGAGAACTCCTAGCAGTAAGTCCCAGCGACAAAGTCGATGCGGTTAAAGGTGATCTGGAGGCTAAGGTCGAAAAAGACGGGATTATCGCGCGGACTGCTTTCGATCTGTTCCGAGACAGAGTCAGCGAGAAAACGATAGCTGAATACGCTGAGATATGTGGGGTGTCCTCAGATTCAATCGTCGAAATGGCTCGTCAATTCACCTCGTATGGGAAACAGGCCGCAGCGGAATTCTACCGAGGAGCCGTGCAGCATACCAATGGATACTATAACGGCCAAGCTGTTATTCTTCTCAACGTTCTGATCGGAAACTCCGGTTGGAAGGGTGGTTTGGCCCAAGGCGGCGGTCACTGGCATGAGTTCGGCGGGGCACCTGGAAACCCGTACAATTTTGCTAAAATGCACCCCTCTCCGATTTGGGATTTCGGAGTTAAGATAAATCGTGAAGGATCTACGTACGAGGAGAGCACGCTGTTTGCCGGCTATCCTGCCAAGCGTCCGTGGTATCCGTTTACCGGCAACCTGTATCAAGAAGTTATACCATCAGCAAAGGACGGATATCCTTATCCCATGAAGGTATTGTTTCTGCACATGGGTACGCCCGCCCTTTCTACGCCAGCCGGAAACAAGCAAATAGCAATTCTTAAGGACACCAAGAGTGTGCCGTTATTCATCGCTTGTGACATTCTAATCGGCGAGACAAGCATGTACGCTGACTACATCTTCCCTGACACAACATATTTGGAGCGCTGGGGGGCGCCTGGAGGAGGGTCTCCAGCAATGCTCGCCGCTTTAAGCAAAATGCGCCAACCTGTCGTGGCGCCTTTGCCAGAAATGACTAAGATTGATGGGATCGAAATGCCAATCAACATGGAGGCTTTTCTTATAGCGCTAGGGAAAAAGCTAAACTTGTCAGGTTTCGGAAAGGACGGGTTGGGTCCGGGCAAGAATTTTGACCACCAAGACGACTGGTATCTCAAAAATGTAGCCAATATTGCCATGGGTGATAAACAGGGAGACTCTGTTCCAGCCGCTGACGAGAAGGAGATGGATATTTTCCGCAAAGCTCGAAGGCACCTCCCAAAGGGTGTTTTTGACGAAGAACGCTGGAAAAATGCCGCGGGCGCCGATTATTGGTCTCATGTTGTCTACGTGCTCAACCGTGGGGGCCGTTTCGAAGACTCGGACAAAATGTACAAAGGAGATATGCAGGCTCACCCCTATTCGGGTCTTTTTCAAATATTTGTCGAAAATGTGGCCAAGGGCCGCAATTCTATGTCAGGCCAACATTTCGACGGCCTGCCCTCTTTGGAAGGACCTAGGTTCGCGAACGGACAGCCGGTCACGGAGGATGTGGACTACCCCTTCCACCTGATCACCTTCAAAGAGATCTTCGGTGGACAGTCGCGCACATCACCAAGCAACCTTTGGTTAGACGAATTGCTACCGGCGAACGCCGTTTTGATGAACCGCCTTGATGCAGAAAAACTGGGTGTTCGTAACGGTGATCGCGTAAGACTCGGTTCCGCCACTAATCCTGACGGGGCATTTGATCTGGGAAATGGCGAAGTTCGCCATGTTGAAGGGAATCTCAAGGTCTTAGAAGGAATGAGGCCTGGTGTAGTTGCGGTCTCGTGGCATTTTGGCCATTGGGCCTCCGGATCGCGGGACGTAACTGTAGATGGGAAGATCGTCAAAGGTGACCCTAAACGAGCCCGTGGCCTTTGTGCTAACCCGGTCCTACTGGAAGACAAAACGGTAGGAAATGTTTGTCTGACAGATCCTATTGGTGGCAGCGCCTCGTTTTATGACACATACGTGAAAATCACGCCAATCTAGTGCTAGGGCAGTGCATCTTGGTGAAACTGGAAGTTGTAAAACGGTTCGGACTCAAGAACTGAGGATATTGGCATGATTGTCAACGCACGTATTCTTCTGGCGAATAGGAGAGCCGGGCCCAGGAGACAAGAGGCCCTTGATTGAGAAAGAGATGCTCACCTGGAGTTGGTACCAGATGGTTCATAACAATTAGTATCTAGTCGTCGTGATATTTTTGCTGGCTAAAACCTCCAGGTTGCCCGACACAGATTATGCCACTAATCGAATTAGGCCCGTTGAGAAAGGAGGATATACAGGGAGAGTAACTCGTAGAAGACGATTTCCCTATGGGCAATCAAAGGTTGGAATGGTTGGTGGCGCAAATCGTTCAAGAAGGAGGACGACATGCCCAAGTATTTGACTATACACAATGAAACGAATGTGGATAAAATTACCCTAGAAACTAGATGGACCGAAATTTGTAGGGACACACGAGCTTCCTGGCAGATGACACTATTCAATACTGCAGAGGGAATACGTTACTGTGAATGGGATGCGCCGCACGAAGGTGTTCTTAAAGAGATCTTTGAGCAACTTGGAATCAAGTATTCTGAGATCATCGAAGTGGATGTGACCATGCCGTCTGAATGGCGTCGCAGGCAGATGGAATCTGGTAAAGGCCTGTCAAATTGTTGGGAAGTCATGAATTGCGGTCGACAGACGGGGGGACACAGAGTTGATGAGATGGGAGTTTGTCCAGTGGCCGCCGACTTGAGTCATCATGGGAAGAACAGGGGATCATTTGCTGGGAGGTACTGCTGGAAGGTTGTTGGAACACTTTGTGAAGACAAAGCCCAGACAGAATATGCTGTAAAGATGAGAGACTGCGCAAAGTGTAAATTCTTCCATCAGGTCAAGAGTGAGGAAGGGAGCCAGCTTGTTCCCTGAATCTAGTGAAGCGTTTTTTGAAAAACGGAGAAGACCATGCCCTATTATCTAGTCGTACATGAAGAGCCGTCAGTTCCAAAAGAAACTATTGAATCCAGATGGGCCGATTTGGCTGTGGAGCCAAGGGCCTTCTGGCGAAAGACCTGGCACAATTTGGGCATCGGAAAACGCTATTGTTGGTGGGATGCCATGAACGAAGAGATTCTCGAACAAATTTTCCGAGATTATGGAATTACGTGGGAAAGCATCACCGAAGTTGAACTCACTACTCCGGCCGACTGGATGTTTCGGGATGACTGATCATCCTTTCCCGTAAGACTTTCAAAGAGGTTGTTACAATCTATCCAGCAGTACGGACGAGGACAATCTGCGAGTTTATCGTTGTCAGGATTGGATGCACAGGGCGTTCTTGGTATTGACCAAAATCGCGTAAACTGGCGATCGGGAGCAGAGAGGGGGAGTTCTCATCTTTATGAATTGCTCTCTTTGTGGTTTCAGGAGGAAAATCTATGAAAACGATAAATATGGACCACGTGGCAGCGTCGCCGATCCTCCCAGATGTGGCTGATGCTATGATACCCTTTCTGCGTGTGAAGTACGGTAATCCATCGAGCATTTACAGCCTTGGAGAAGAGATAACCGATGCGATAGAAGAGGCGCGGGATAAGGTGGCCAATCTAATCAATGCTCGCGAGGATGAACTTATCTTTACTTCGGGAGGAACCGAATCAAACAACTGGGCGGTGAAAGGTGTCATTCAGGCGAATAGATCTCGAGGAAACCATTTGATAACCTCTTCCATCGAACACTTTTCCACCATGCATGCTGTAAGATCGCTGGAAAATCAGGGTACAATAGTTACATGGCTCCCGGTGGACAAGTATGGAATGGTGAATCCTGACGACGTGGAAAAGGCCATTACACCCCAAACAGTGTTAATTTCAGTGATGCATGCGAACAACGAAATCGGAAGCATTGAACCCATTGCTGAAATCGGCCAGATTGCCAGGAAATACAAGCTCCCTTTCCACACCGACGCTGTTGCAACCGCCGGGGTCATCCCTGTTGATGTTGAGGCCCTAAACGTAGATCTCCTATCATTATCGGCAAGCCCTTTTTACGGTCCCTTGGGAGTTGGCGCCTTATTTATTCGGAGAGGTACGAAGATTGCGCCTTTTATGGACGGAGGAAGGCAAGAGAGAGGTTTTCGGGCTGGCACCGAAAACGTCTTAGGCCTTGTGGGCATGGGGAAAGCTGCTGAAATTGCCTCAACGGAAATGTCCGCGCGTATTGCTCAACTTGTTCCACTAAGGGAACGCCTGATCCGGGAAATTACCGCAGAGATAGAAGAAGTAGCTCTTGTGGGCCATCCTACTCAGCGACTGCCGGGCAACGCAAGCTTTGTCGTTAGGTATATTGAGGGCGAGTCGATGCTGCTCTTTCTGGACATGGAGGGGATCCAAGTTGCCAGCGGATCGGCTTGCATTTCCATGTCTCTCAAGGCTTCACATGAATTGCTGGCGATGGGAATCGATCATGGAACAGCTCAGGGCTCGCTGCTGTTGACGCTTGGCATAGACAATACGGACGAAGATGTTGATGATTTGTTGAGGATATTACCCCCAATCATTCAAAAGCTCAGGGATATGTCTCCGCTATACAAAATAATGACCAAGGTCAAAGCTAAGGTTTAAGATCAGGAGGACGGAAGTATATTTCACACTCTGGGAAAAGCCATTCTTAATAGCTCCAGATCCATTGTCTTGACATTTTTGAGTAAGTAATTTTGTTTGGTCATTTAGGCTTCGATATTTACCATTCAGGCATTTGCCGGGCACCCATTGATCATGACTCAAGTCTTATTGAGGATGATTTTTATAGTATCACGGGCTCTGAATGATTCAAGTTGGTGGTTCAAAACACTTTTGCAAGAGGCTCGCTTGTTACAAGCTATCCAGCAGTGCGGACGAGGACAATCTGCGAGTTTATCGTTTTTAGGATTGGATGCATCGGGCGTTCTTGGTATTGGTCAAAATCACGTAACCCGGCGACCGGGAGCGGAGAGGGGGAGTTCTGATCTTTATGAACTGCTCTCTTTGTGGTTTCAGGAGGAAAATCCATGAAAACGATAAATATGGACCACGTGGCAGCGTCACCGACTCCTCCCAGAGGTGGCTGACGCTATGATACCATTCCTGCGCGTGAAGTACGGTAATCCATCGAGCATTTACAGCCTTGGAGAAGAGATAACCGACGCGATAGAAGAGGCGCGGGATAAGGTGGCCAATCTAATCAATGCTCGCGAGCATGAACTCATCTTTACTTCAGGCGGAACCGAATCAACCTTCCGAGAACCTATTTGTGCCAAGAATGAAACATTCTGTCTTCCCCTGACTAATGTGTCGGTGGTCCTGACATGTGCCCGATTACACGCTTGGTTTCTTTAAACAACGGAAGGAGATCTATAATTGTTAAGCTACTTATTCATGCTGCAACCTAGGCTTGGAGTAAGGTGTTTAAGTTAACCCCATCAGGGGGCCTGCTGTCAAGGCCCAAGTTTATCCTGAATTTTGGTAAGCATCTTCGCCAGTAGTCAGCGGTAAAAATGGACTTGGCCCGTGGTGATTGCCTGTCTATGGGGTAGGGGAGGCAAATGGAAGCGCCCTTGCTATAAGGAAGCACTTTATCGCCAAATGTGAAAATAGCTTGCGTGACTTTTGCGGGACACGGTTATGGTCTGTTGTGACTCGTAGTGGATTGTGCGCAGCGGTGGTCCGGCTTAAGTGCTTGAAATGATCATTTGTGTGAGTAAACTATCGGACTTCGAATCCGTAGGTCGCAGGTTCGAATCCTGCCGGGCGTACCAATCATATCAAGATGTTACGTTCCCAAAACTGACTCACCAATCACCTGATTTCTGAATTTGGTCACATCGCTTAAATACAAATGCTACGGCAATGACGATTAACAATTGCCCAGCTACGGAAAAAGAAAATCTCATATGGTTTGTTAGAATTCTACATAATCGATTAAAAAAACATTGCTTTTATCTGAGTAATATAATAATATAACGCTTAACCATTTTCTTCTCCTAATGGACGTTGGTGGTTCCTATTCTACGCAGATTCCCGTCATGACATAATGCTCTGACGGGATTTCTGTTGTTATGGGTTCCAATGGAATTGACGTTGAGTGGACGATATAAAAAATTATCAGGTTGGTGGCGTCAGCTACCCAATTGATGGGAGAGAACCTTAAATGGCGGACATTTCCTTCTTGAATATGAATCGGTATCATAATTAGGTTCCGAGAGGGATAAATAAAAATGGAGATCAAAGTCGAGAGTAAGCTTAAATCAGTTGAATTTCTCTCTGATGTCACCTGTGAGAATTGTGATTCATGCGACCAAGGTGCGTGCCGTAAGGAATTACCAGCTATTCCAGTTGGAAAAAGTAAAAGATGTAGCGAAGGAAGTTGGTTATTTAGGGGGAATGCCGTTAATTTCCGCCAAATTTGTTTAAGATTGGCTCCTTTTGGTTTTGTAACTGATGTTGAAGACCCTTTATGTAAGAATTGTGTTTTCTACCGACCATCAAGGAGAGAATGCCATTTCCATAGAAAAGATATTTATAAATCAGCTCCCGATGATTGGTGTGATGACGGTGAGTGGTTGTACAAAGAGAGTGACGATGAGGTCATTCTTGTTCCCTTATCTTTTTTTTATCCAAATGATTGAGGTTTAGGATACTTTGAGCTAAGTTGAAAAAATGGACACCGATGTTTAAATAAAAGACGAGACAGAGGTGTTCTGAATCTTCATGCAAATCTGGCCTTTCCTTCCAAAATGTTGTGTCTTTTTATTATTTCCTGACTTGTGAGCGCCAACTTGAGGAAAAACAATTTATAACGGGGCTAATTATAATGTGTTAGCAACAAATAGAAATGTCCGCTTTTATAGCAAATTAATTGTCCTCTTTTTAGGAACTACGGGAGGCAAGCGCAGGGCGTAGCCCGAAGCTTTCTCCCGTAGTAAGAGGCGTTAGCCTCAACTCTTGTTCAGATGTTTCTGATCCTTTCGGGGTCAGCTTTCCAGCGTTGTCATAATCCGCAAGTTTGCTGGGGGCCATTAAAAATAGCAAGGCTACCGTCCGTATATTTATGGACCCTCACCTTGGCTTTTACATAGTGACATCTATATTGGTCAGCGGGAATCTGAAGCTTGAGACGTTCATAACTCACGCAGTTATCGTTTCCTACTGTCCTTTCATAATGCTCACACAGCATGTCATCCAGGTTGCGGCCAACCCAGGCTATGAACGCCTCTCCAGGCTCTGTGGCCTGTCTTGTGAACTCAGCGTTAAACGCCGGTAAATATACTTCTCTGATGTAGCGATTGGCCTTTTCAATCGTGGTAATTCCTTGAGCTAAAAGCTCTTTAGGAAGTCTGCCCTGATGAGTGCGAAACGCCCTTTCGCTTCTCCCTCTAGCTTCGGGAGAGTATGAGGGAATCATCTGTATTCCAAGGATTCTCATAGCTCGTCCAACTTGCGTCAGATTCGTTTTACTCACCTTACCGCCCTCTTTGGGAGTATACCAATAATGACTGCCCCGGTCCGTATAAAGCGAGCTAAATAGACCCCGTTTCTGGATAACTTCCTTTATGCCCATAAAACTACTGCTCGTTCCCTCTTCGAGGACGAAAAACATTGAGTAATGCTCGTTGGTCGCATCATCCATAGTGACTGATCCCATTTCTGACCATCTACCTATTGATGGGAACTTGCGTCCTGATGCAACAGCAAGCCCGCTATGGGGGCAGGTTCGCGGTATTTACGATGGCGTCCTTTCTTTGATGATTTTTTTATCAATCCATTGTTCTGCAAAGTGTTTTTAGCCCATGTGTAACTTCGTTCGCCTCCCTGGCGCTTATACCAGGACTGAAAGTGCGACACATTCCAACCCCAGTGTTTGGTTTGATATGTGTTGCAAAGCTCAAAGACCTCATCTACCGGAGCGCGACGAGAAGATCCTGAGTAATGCGCTTATCGAGAAGGCCTTCAATCCCGTCTGGCTCATAACGAAATATGTGCCTCCGAAAAGTCCTGGCAGATACCCCAAGCATTATCGCAGCCTGTTCCTGGGTTATCCTTCGTTCTGTCCACCTCGTGTAAACAGATTCAAACTGCATTTTCCGAATCTCCTGTACCACCTCTGCCCGGCGCATAAGCCACCTCCATCGGGACTTATTGAACCGGACAAATTATGTGCTATAAAACAGGACATTCTATTTGCTCCTTACAGGGGCTAATTATAATGTTGCTAACTTATGCTCTATAATTTAAAATTAGCTTAAATTGTAACTTACGTCTTTCGATATAAGATGCCTCACATCGGATGGGATTCCAAACATGAACCCTGAACCCGAGCAGGCGTCCACATTTCTTCTACAATTTCAACCCAACGATTCTTGGAATTGATTTAGGACTCACTACAATATATTTCCCAATTTCCTTGCCTTTACCTGATGGTTGATACTGAAGAATGTACGCTCAAGCCCTTCCATGCCTCACATCCACAGGTTCCCCTTAGGAGGAGCATCCCATGCTAGACCATAATAAGACCAAAGATCAGCTTATAGATGAATTGAACGAGATGCGCCGGAAAGTAGCGGAATTTGAAACTACCCAGGCTGTAGCCCTGGTTGCCGAAGAGGTGCCGAAGGGGATGATAAATGAGGTTACTCCAGAGATGAAAAATAGCGATAACGCTAGAATCTTGATGGTGGATGACCAAATCCATACGCTCCGTGGCGTGTCAAGAATTATGAAGGCCGCTGGATACGAGGTATTGGAAGCGAGTAACGGCACAGATTGCTTGAAGTTCGCTGCGGAACACAAACCAGATTTGATTCTTCTGGATGTAGTTTTGCCGGACATTGACGGTCGGGAGGTTTGCAGGCGTATTAAGTCTGATCCTGAGACTGCGAACATTTACGTGGTTCTCCTTTCCAGCATTCATGTTGAGTCAGACAGTCAGGCTGAGAGTCTGGAACTAGGGGCGGATGGTTACATAGCGAGACCAATACCGAACCGGGAACTCCTCGCTCGAGTTAGGTCCATGCTGAGACTCAAGCAGGGGGAAAAACGCTGCTGTGAGAGTGCGGAGAGATTTCGCCTCCTATTTGAGGGACATGACGCTGTCATGTTACTGGTCGAACCAAAAACCGGGGCTATTGTGGAAGCCAACACTGCGGCGGCCAAATACTATGGTTACCCTTGTGAAACGCTCTCCAAAATGACAATAAAGGACATTAAATGCCCGCCACTTGAGAATGTCTGGGCCGAAAGGCGACAGGCTAAACGGGAAGAACGGAAAACCCTTGTTGATTTTTTGTCATATCTTTGAGACACCGACATATCGGTATTATTCCAAGTCCTAGATGTGGCCCACCAGAACCTGATTTACGAATCTACCGACGAACTTCTGGTCATGGACCAATTTATGACTAGCCTTTGGCTAGCGGCTAGAGCTAAGTCAATCTAAGGATGGAGACTCATGGTGGACAAAACAGACCTTGACATGAATAGAATTACCACGAGTCTCTTGATAGAAACCGCTGAGGAGAAACTTAGCAGCTCTCCTGATGACAGGACACCAGAACTCCAAGATAAAACCCTCAAAGAGATCATCCACGAACTCCAGGTCCACCGGATTGAGTTGGAGATGCAGAATGAGGAACTAAAGAGAGTTCAGACCGAGTTGGAAGCTTCCAGGAGTAATTACCAAGGCAAATACCAAGACCTTTATGATTTCGCTCCTGTCGGATACTTTACCCTGACCCATAAGGGGTTTATCGCGGAAGTCAATTTGACCGGGGCGGCGCTTCTCGGAATGCCCCGTCCAAAATTAATTAAACGAGGTTTTGGGCGCTTTATCGCTCCAAACAGCCTTGACCTATGGGACAAGCATATTATTAGCGTGCTTGGGCATGAAGAGAAGCAGACTTGCGATCTAAGGCTCATACGTGAAGATGAATCGACATTTTATGCCCGCCTCAACAGTATCCGAATAGCTGTGCCAGATGAGTGGAAAGGGGAAACCGGTCTTAACGCAATTTAGCTCTAAAAGAGGAGCGCAACTACTTCATTTTTCCACATCGACTTGCAAATGGAGAAGATGGAACGGTCGAGGTTTACTCGGCCCCGATTGAGGAAAATGGCTCCAACGTTCTCTTTTCAATCATTCATGACATTACTGACCGCAAGCGACTGGAGGATGCCCTGCGCCAAGCGCAGGTGTTCGCGAGTGCATTGATTGAGAACATTTTAGATGGTGTTGTGGCGTGCGACGCAGATGGCACACTTGTTCTGTTCAACAGAACGGCCCGCGAATGGCACGGCCTAGACCCCATGGCAATCCCGCAACAAGAATGGGCGGATCATTACGATCTTTATTACGAGGATGGAGTTACTCCGATGACCGTGGCTACGGTCCCTCTGGCGCATGCCTTCAGGGGTGAGGAGGTGCGCAATGCGGGGATGGTGACTCAAGCCAAAAGTCAGCCCGAGCGCCACATCCTCGCGAACGCTGCGCCATTCTTCGATGAAAATGGAGTAAAGCTAGGAGCGGTGGCGGTAATGCATGACATTACGGAGCGCAAACGTTTGGAGAAAGAGAAGGAGAGTCTAATTATCGATCTTCAGATAGCTCTTTCGGAAGTCAATAAACTAAGTGGATTTCTTCCCATTTGCTCCTCCTTCAAGAAGATACGGGATGACAAGGGTTATTGGAGCGAAGTTGAAAAATACATAGGCGAACATTCGGAAGCCCAGTTCAGCCACGGCATTTGTCCCGACTGCATGAGAAAATTGTACCCCGAGATTGCTGATGAAATTCTTAGCCGTCGGGAGAAGAACGAAAAGAAATAGAGATGGTTCGTTAAAAGCCGTTTGGAATAGAGGAACACAGGTTTCTAAATCATACCGATAAGTATCAAAAACATACCTGTGGGTATGTTATACCTCTGTAAATCAACCGATAGGTATGGTTGTCTCCTGCTATCATGGTATTTGAATTGCAGTTTCGACACGATATCAGTCGTTTACGGCACGTTCCTGGTTTGGTTCGCTGTTTGCATCACGTTTTTTGCAAGGTTGGCAAACAGGGAGACACGCCATGGTAGAATCAGTAAGAGGAACACATTATGTGATGCGGTGCCAAAACGGACCCGTATTATTCGTGTATGATAAAGAGTTGGCCGAATTACTATTGTCAAAAGCAAGCGCGAGATTTAGGCAGAACATTAAACTGGAAATATATGAAAGCAAAGAAACGGACCGCAGGTGAGCCTTCAACTGAAACGGAACAGGAAACCGTTAATCTCGAGAAGAAGCCAATATCATAGACTCATTTTTTGTTGGTATTCAGGACTGTATGATTTAAAACGGCCTTCATTAACTCGGGTAAACAAAAGGGGAGGGCGGCCTCCCGCGGTCTTAAAAACGTTCAAGTTACGCCCTCTTATAAAACCGTAACGCCAACTCCAAAAACATCTCATATCCATCTAGCCAGCGCCGCCATTAAATCCCTGAAATCCCCCAGATTGTTTTGCAAGACATTATAAACAAGCTCGTGGTCGATATTCAGGTATTCATGGACCAACACGTTTCTGAAACCGATCATTTTGATCCACTTGTCCTGGAGTTCGCTAGAAAGGTACCCCCGTTCGAAAAGAATTTTAGGGATGTCGCTCTGCCAGTTAACTTCGCCCAAGTTTAGGTCAGCGATCATGTGATTACCTAGATCGTTGATGGCGTCTATAGACAGATGTAAAAAGCGCTCGGCGCTTCCGTATCTTTCCGGGTCGCCAACAAATTCATCAATGGTGTATTTTCTCATCCTATCAAGAATACTGAGGTATTCCTCGATCTTGCCAAGCTTTTTACGAAAGATTTCGGAGTTTACCATCAAGGATTCTCCTCTTGAAAGCTTCCCGATGGACTGTCAAATAAGGTAGGAAATCAAAATACATACGTAAAACTTTGGAATAAAATCCTCCAACATCAAAATCACTCGTTCGATAAATGACTTTGTTGTGTTTAACGATCTCGAACTTTAGAACAATGTCCTCGATGTCCAGGAAAACAATGTCCACTTCGCAGAATCCCAGTGCGGCCAGATCTGATAGGATGTCCAGTTTTTTGGCGTGAACAGAAGCGTTTTTCGGCAAAATGCCAATGTCGAGATCGCTTCCAACGCCGGCCGTTCCCGTAGCGGCGGACCCAAACATGTACACTGCCTGTATTTCAGGATACCTCCGGAAAACAGTCGTAAGTAGGTTTAGTTCAGGGAAAGGGGCCTTGGCTGTTCCGTCTGAAATGTGATCGAAGGAATTTTTTCTGGTTCTATCATTCATGATTTTGAAGTTCGTGGAAAGTAGAAACCTTTCTGTCTGTAGATCTAAAGATACGTGTTCATGGCCTTTCCCTGCGCGTCGCCTGTTTGCCGGTGAATTTGCTCATAATTGGCATCCAGCAGTTCAATTATGTTGATGTCCAAAAGGCGCTTATTGCCTGGATCTTTCCTTACGGGATTTACATGGAATCATTGATCATCCTAAAGAGCCATATCCCAAAGTTAAGGCGTTTACTGCCGGTTTTCAAATTAAATATTTTCGAGAAATGTGAAGATATACCTAACAGAAAAACTACCGCATGAAAAGTCAATGAGCATAATTGTAGGCAATGCGCAAATATAGTTGTCGCCGAACAATTGAAAAGGCACATTTGCAGGAAATAACGACGCCTTTATTGAACAAATTCGTTTATAATAGATCATAGAATTGAACACATTCATGATTCACGGACTACAAACAGTTTAAGGGCCTCAAAAGGGAGGGTTTATTAATTCATGGGCTTATAAATCCTGTTGGACATTTTTATCAGGTCGAGAGGCTACAAATTGCATACTTGGAACACCTGTCCTAATATAGTCTAAAATAACAATCATCGGGAGACCCGGATTCAATTCAACGGTTGGAGTGTCATGCCTGATTGTGACCCAAAATTTGACGCAATATCGGAAATGTTGGCCCTCACAAGCTACGGTTATGGGAAAAACATCATTTTTAGCGCACTGGAACTAAAAGGACATGTCGACACTAAGGCATTCAGCGAAGCCGTGAAGCGATCCGGACAACATTTCCCTAATTTCCGGAGCACGACCAAAGAGATCAAACTCAAGGGACGCTACCACCTGTTCAGGAGCTTGAGATCCGACCTGTCGCTGCCATTTTTTCAGCAGGAACTGGTAATCAGAGATGCCTCCGCTGAGTTGCTCGATAGTATCCTGTACACCCTGCGACAGCGTTTGGACCGGGACTGGGACCTCTTCTCTGAACTACCGGCAGAGCTGCATTTGATGCGGGTATCAGAGAAACATCATGTGTTGTGCATTTTCATTCATCACGCGGCCGGTGACGCAGGCAACCTCCTGGAATTTGGCCAAAAACTTCTGGCCACCTACCATGAGCTTGTCGAAGGACAAGCGCCGGAATGGGCCGCACATAGTCTGTCGCTGTCAAGTTCAAGTAAAAAACCGGCGAAACACAAACAGGTAACGTTGAGAGCAGTGCTCCGGAATGCAGCGCGAACTTTGGCAGGTTTCTTGAAGACCCCTACCTTACCCGTCGGTGCCGGTGATGCTCGTGATCGCAACCAACATCAGATCAGGAGAGTACTTTCCGAACAGGACTCTCAGGTTCTAGCTCGGCTTTCGGCGGCGGGAACTCAGACGTCCTTAGTGGACTGCCTGACGGCCGCTTCCCATCTCGCGATAGATGAATGGAACTGTCGTCGAGACATTGCTCCGGGAACTCTCACAACATCGCTAACGGTGAATATGCGAGGGAGATACAAAAACCTGGACAACCCGAACAACAGCGCTCTCCTCTTCTTGGAGTCAGTACCACACGAACGAACCGACCCGGGTGAGTTTAATCGGGTCCTGGAGGCGCAGCGACTGAAGCATTTTAGGTCGCACAACGATTATCGGTACTATGAGAGTCTGGAAAATTTTAACAATATTCTCCGTATTCTGCCTTTTCCGGCTCGGCGCAGGTTGGCGAGTCATATCTTAAACAAACACAAGGTCTCGATTGCGATTACCCTTCTTGGCGTGCTTTGGCCAGAGGTGCTAAACGGAAAGCCAACCGGCGGTTCATTCCTCAAAACGTCCGGAGATCTGGAGTTGTCCGAAGTCCATGGTCTCGGATACAAACTTGCGTCAAACACACGGCTACTGCTCGTCGTTTACCTGTTCCGAAATCGTTTGAACCTGATTCTGGCCGCCTCTGCCAGCCTTTTCAATCGTCAGGAGGCGGAGGGATTCATGGATTTGATTGTGGACAATCTTATGCGTGCGCCTCAAAGGAGCGTCTGAACAATTGAGGATCGTGGAAACCCGGCGCATGATTTGGACGCCGCTATGCAATTAGGCGGACGATCCCCGATGCGACGGAATATCTCGAGTTACTGGTCGTTTCACCAATCCTGAATCGCATAGGAGGCGGCTTTGCCGATGATTCGGGGCAGCATGCGAGGCGAGGACCACACATTAACCAACTGAAAACACTCCCATGTGCAGTGACATTCATTTTCCTTAATAGCCCTTATTTCGCTCACGGCCAGGTCGGAACGAAGTAGCTTCATGGGATCATAGTTGTGGTCTCGTATATTACCGAGCACTATGTTGAGCAGTTCACATAGGATCACGTCACCGTCGGCGGTCATTACGAAACATTTTTTGCCCGCCCTGCATGGAACTGTCATCCTATTGTGTTTTACACTGTTGTAGATAACGTCACCAACCAAATCGGCCATCGCCACACCAGCGCGCCTGAACGGGTAATTCTTTGCCATCCCTTTGCGCACTAATGGAATAATGTGCTTAAAAACAGAGTAGAAGTGGTCTATATCCACCTTGCTCAGAGAATCATCCGGGAGCCCATCCCCCCTGATTAGAGCCACAGAGTAAGGCACCTGGATCTCCTCTGAAAAGTACCGCGCTGTGTCCAGGAATTCGTTAGCGTTCAACGCATTGTACGTGCCATGGGCAAAGATGGCCAAACGATTCGGGTCTACACGTTCCTGCACGCTCTTCAATTCTTTGAGAGTGTTGACCGCCCGGTCAAAGCTACCTTTCCGACGCCGGATGCTGTCATGGGTCTCTCTGCCGCCGTCCACCGAAACAGCCATAGCCAGAGTAAGGCCCGGGCAGGAGTTCAAAGTTGACTCCACGAATGATATAACTCGATCCGTGAGCCAGCCATTGGTCGTGACGTTCAGGATGTCCAGTTTGTTGTTTCTATAAAAAATCTCGGCAATTTTCCCCAAGCCAGAACGGAGCATAGGCTCCCCGCCTGCCATGGTCATATATTTGATTCTTCCCAGATTCCTGGAGAATCGATCTATCTCGTCGACAGTCAGGTCCTTGTTGGATTCCTGGTTTCTCAAGTGATTGAAACAGTGAGCGCACTCCATGTTGCAGCCTTGGGTTACATAGAAGATGAAGTAGGCAAGCGAATCCATCACATTGAACCTAATGTCATTTGCAAGGTTCTTGAGGCTTAATCTCATCCGGTCTCCCGATAGTTTCGATCAGAGTATTATATAACTCATGCAATTGATATTACTTTCTTACTTATAAGAAATGTTCGCAACTGCCAACTTCAGCGCATAAGTCGAATTCCATGCGCCCACTGCCACCAATTGGTTGCAAATTTTGATTGACGATTGAATTGTAATCACCTATTTTGCTGACACTCTCAAAATCATAGCGCTAACTGTAGTTACTTGATGTTTCGCCTTTGCCGTTTGGCCGCCACATCAGGAGGACGGCAATTGATCTGGAACGGATAATCTTTGAAAGACAACCAGAATACCATAGGATTATTTGCCGCTATGTCTATCGGAATCGGAGGCATGGTTGGGGCTGGTATTTTCTCGATTCTTGGGGTAGTGGCGGAGGCCTCCGGATCTGCAATGTGGTTGTCATTTACAATTGGAGGTCTGGTAGGTACTTCCTTCGACCTATTCCTATTCCAAGCTGGGCGCTCGCTATCCTTCTGCAGGAGGAGCGGTTGAGTTTCTTGTTCAAGGACTCGGGGATGGTGTTCTTAGTGGTGGAATAAATCTCTACATGTGGGTTGGTTATGTTATTGCTCTAGCGCTATATGCCCAGGCGTTTGCAGGTTACGCCGCTACTTTCTTCCCCCATTATTCCACTGCATGGCTTCCAAAGGTCATAGGCGTTGGGATAGTCGTACTATTTACCGGGATAAATTTCATCGGAGCGGGAGTGGTTGGTAAGTCAGA
The DNA here is from genome assembly GCA_963798475.1 of uncultured delta proteobacterium. GTDB lineage: Bacteria > Desulfobacterota > Desulfomonilia > Desulfomonilales > Desulfomonilaceae > CAJBEZ01. Next base: position 9,133 of record CAWCTI010000043.1, on the reverse strand, counting down.
GACGGCGATAGTCGCGATAAAATTGGTTATTTTGCTGCTGTTCGCCGGAGTGGGTTTGTTCTTCATTCACCCTGGTTATTTGTCTATAAGCCTCTGGCCTACAGGTTCAGGGATCATATTTGGGGCTGGTGTCCTTTTTATCGGATACGAAGGCTTCGGTTTGGTAGCAAACGCTGCGGAAGATATGGACGATCCCAGGAGGCTTCTGCCGAAGGCCCTGTATTTAAGTGTCATAAGTGTCATGCTGATTTACTTGGCCGTGTCTGTGGCAGTCGTTGGGAACCTTGACATAAAGGCCATAGTGGCTGCGAAAGATTATGCGTTGGCGGAAGCGGCCAAACCTTTCCTCGGTATCCTGGGGTTCAAGCTTATTGCCGTGGGGGCCCTGTTCTCAACAGCTTCCGCTATCAACGCTACGCTTTTTGGGGCTGCGAACGTCAGCTACATGATTGCCAAAGATGGTGAACTCCCGTCAGTGTTTTCGAGGGTGATCTGGCAGGGGGGCACAGGAGGATTGGTAATTACATCTTGCGCCGTAATCCTCTTTATCCTGTTCTTTGATCTTTCCGGTGTGGCAATGATGGGTAGCGGAGCTTTCCTTTTGATTTATGCCTGCGTAAACGCTGCTCATCTGCGTTTAACTTCGGAGACAGGGGGAAACAGGGGCATCATCTTTTTGGCTATTGCCGCATGTCTTTTCATGTTTGTATTCTTGGGCGCTTACATCTACCAGAATTCGAAGCCGGCCTTTATAACCATGATTGCTCTCATACCGTTGTGTCTAGTGGTAGAATTTCTTTATCGAAAAACTGCCGGGAGAACACTTAAGACACGAACGCAGCCGGCCAGCTAGCCGACTCTACCTGCAGCCAGGATCATAAACCTTTCAACCCGGAAACCGCACAATTAATGTTAGCCCTTGACCCAATTGAATGGAAAGGACCTGAACAGCGAAATCACGGTAGCGTTTCCAATAGACGGGCTAATGTTTTGTTCGATCGCATTATCTTTTACGCATTTTTCATACATTCTACGATAAAGATATTGATAGAATCCGGATCAGTCTTAAACTTATAATTAAAGGTCATAAACTTTTAGCCGATGAGGCCTGACACCATGTTGGATCAAGATAAGGCCAGGGAACAACTCGTCAACGAATTAAACGAAATGCGCCGCAAGTTAGCTGAGTTGGAACCAGTCCCGGTAAATATTGCGGAATTTAAACTAAGAGAAGCTGCTCTGAGGCAATCCGGGGAAAATTACCGCGTGATTTTCGAAAGATCTCCTGTGGGCATCATATGTTTTAACTCCGATGGGATTGTGACCGACTGCAATCAGGCTTATCTGAATGTCAGCGGTTCCACAAGAGATCAGGTTGTCGGCTTCAATATGCTAGTTTCCTTAAAAAATGAGGCGGTCAAAAGTGCTGTCCAATCTGCTTTTTCGGGAACAATCGGTCAGTATTCAGGTGAATATACATTCGTGACAGGGGACGCCACCGCCTGGGTAAACATAATTTATACCCCTGTTTATAATTCTGATGGATCTGTTTCTGGTGTCTTAGGGATCTTTCAAGATGTCACTGGCCGGAAGAAAGCCGAGAAAGCTCTTTGGGATAGTGAGCAGACACTAAATAGCATACTGGCCGCATGTCCTATAGGAATAGGTTTCACGGCCTACAACAGGACATTGTTATGGGCCAATCAGGCATGGTTGGACCTTTTTGGATTTGAGGACAAGAAGCAGTTCCTGGGTCAGAGCCCCATTAGTCTTTATCCATCAGAAGAGGAATTTAATCGTGTCAGAGAGATTATCTATCCGTTTATGGAAAGAGGGCAGATTGGCGAAACTGAAACAAGAATGGTGCGAAAAAACGGAGATGTTTTCGATGCTCACATACGAATGGGCCCCCTAAATCCGCTAGAACCTCATAACGGAGTTATCGCCATCATTATTGACATAACCCGCCGCAAAGTTGCGGAACGAGAAAAAGAAGCTCTTATGGCGCAGCTCCTCCAATCCCAGGAAATGGAGACAGTTGGAACTTTGGTGGGGGGCTGGCCCACGACTTCAACAACATGCTCCAGATCATACTGGGTTATACCCAGTTGCTGATGATGGATAAAGAAGAGGATCACGAGGACTATCCTGATCTCCAGTAATAGTTAGAACAGTCAAAGATGGGGCTGAGTTGGTGAGTAAATTGCTAATGTTCGGCCGTGAAGCGCCGGTTCGTCCAGTGTCCCTGGGCCTCAACCAACAAATCAAAAAGCTTATCATTTTGATATCTCATAGTCTTCCAAAAACGATCACGGTCAAATTCAACCGAGCTCATGGGCCTTTATTTATCCATGCTGACCCGAATCAAATAGACCAGGCTATAATGAACCTTGCCCTAAACGCGTCGGATGCAATGCCGGACGGCGGTCGATTAACAATACAGACAAGCGACATCGAACTGGATGATGAATATTGCAGACTCCGATCTGGGATCAAGCCTGGGCGATACGTTATGCTTTGTGTATCGGATACTGGTCTTGGTATGGATGAACAAACTCTCGCCAGAGTATTTGATCCATTCTTTTCCACAAAGGAAAAGGGCACAACAAGGGGAACCGGTCTCGGCCTGTCTGTAGTCCAGGGAATCGTGGCTCAGAACGGCGGCCACATAATCTGCAATAGTGAACCTGATAAAGGAACCCAGTTTAATATATATTTCCCAGCCGTTGAATCGCCTCGGAAATCCTCTCGAAAAAGTAAAACCTCAGTTCAGACAGTTGAGAAACATCCCATTCTGTTTGTGGAGGATGACCCATTTTTAGCCGATCATGCGAAATGGATTTTGGCGAAAGCCGGTTACTCGGTGATTACGGCGGCTAATGGGGCTGAAGCCCTTGAAATCTACCAGAGTCGTGACGGAAAGATATCGCTAGTGATATTGGACCTGCTTATGCCGGTGATATCCGGCCAAGCTTGCCTAAGAGAACTGGTAAAGATTAATCCTTTGGTAAAGGTCCTGATCGTAAGCGGTTTTTCTACTGACACGAATCTTGAGGAAGAGATCATGTGTTTTGCCAAGGGTTTTGTCCATAAACCCTACAACATGTCACAATTACTTACGGCGATAGAATCTGTTCAAAGCGGTAATTATTAACCTCTCCTGCTTCATTCAACATTCAGCGCCCAGTAACGTTGTCTCGCTAGGCCTTGCAGCCTCGGAGAACTTCACGTGAAGATGGAAATCAGGATAATAATACTTTCGATAATTTTCTTTGTGTTTGTATGCGTGGGTGACGCTGTTTGCGGTGCATGGAAGAACTTACCAGGATTGATCCAAAGGCGAGGATTATCATAGCCAGTGGTTTTGCCGTTGACGAAGACGAGAGGAAAATAGTTGAAGCCACCGCCAGAGGCTTTGTCTCAAAACCGTATCAGGCGCAACACGCCCTCGATGCTGTCCGTAAGGCCATTGATGAGGGTTGATAATTCGATAACGTCTCTGTCCTGTGACGCCGCCGCCGAATCATTTTCATAGGATTGTATGGATTGTCGATAACGAATCTGTAGGGGCGTATGCCCATACGCTCCTACCTGACGTCACATCCCCGATGCCCACCAATGTTTTCAGGTTCGAGCCGGTGTTGAAAAAAGTTGTTTCACCATCGAGAACCATTGGGTCAATGGTTCGTGGTTTCAAGGCCGGTGTAACTATAAGGATCCACAAAGAAGAGGAGGCTCTCTACGGTCCCATATGGCAGAGAAATTATTGGGAGCACTTTATTCGAGACGAGATTGAATTAAATCACATCAGGGAATATGTGAGAGACAATCCGAGAAAATGTGGAGCTGATTCACTTTTTCCGGATGGAACGTTGTAACCATATATGGTGCCAATCATGAACTTTCTCTAGATTATCTTGACTTAAGTCAAAGACCTCCCTCTTAAAATATACCAAAATAACAATCAAGACACAGATGAAGGAGCGAAAAAATGGCTCACACATCATTGAGGGCATGCGCTCCGGTCCAGATCTCGGACGACTCTCCTCTTTGGGGTGCCCAAAAGCCCACTTGCCCAACCCAGAAATCTCGTTGGTGGTCATCCCTCAGAGGCGTTTATATGCGAAGCCTTTTGTAAAATGTTTATCGCGCAGCCGGCGCTGGCCGCCTCGCTTGCGGTGAGTTAGCCGTTTGAATTGTTGTTCGTCCCGGTAGGTCCTTCTTCGATCGGATCGACCTTGTCCCCGTTAGAAATCCTGTTTCTTACATTGATAGCGACCAATTCTCCCTCTTTTACACCGGAACTGAGGCTCAGTGCCTTGCCGTCGCTATAGTAAATGGTAACCGGACGAAAGCTGATCTTGTTGTCAGGTGTAATAATGCCCACAAAATTCTTATCTTCTCTTATTAACAGTGCCTCAACAGGAACTTGAACACATTCGGGCGCTTTGACCCAAATTGTGACCTGAACGGAACTGCCTGCCAAGATTTTATTTTCATGGTTATCTATGTCAATTTCGACCAACAAAGTGCGAGTCTTTGGATCAAGCTCCCTGCTGTTCCTTGTGACGGATCCTTTAACCTTTGCGTCCGGCCATGCGGGGTCGGCAACGTGAGCGATGTCTCCATCCCTGATCAAGCTTGCGATGCCCTGGTCCGGGTAAACATAAATTCTCAACTTGTCTATTTCGGCCACCGATACGACTGGCAACGCCGCAGTCTGGGTCGTGGCGGCGTTTTGTATGAGGGCCCCCGGATCGGCATACCTGGCGGTTACCACTCCGGTAAAAGGTGAACGGATCACTTCATATTCCTTCTGGGCCTGGAGAGACTGGGCCGTGTGCTCAGCCACCTTTGCCCCGGCTTCTATACGTTCGGTCTCCTGCAAAGACATAGCCCCTGTCTTGAAAAGACCTCTCGCCCTCTCAGCATCAGCCAGTTTGTCCCTCGCGTCGGCCAGCGCGGCGTCGTACTGTCGATCGAGTTCAGGTGACTCAATAACCGCCAGGATTTGCCCCTCAGTTACACTGTCTCCTTTATCAACATTTATGTTTTTGAGAAAACCACTAACCTTAGCGTACAAGACAACGTTTACAAAGGGACGGGCATCGCCTACCAGCGTCATGGCCCTGGTTGTTGAACCAAGCGTAGCCCGTACGGTCCTTACGCGATAACCGGCTTTTAAAGCCGCCAGCCTCGAACTGCTTTCATCGCGAAGATAATCGCTATTGGCTTTCCAGAGGCAAATGATTAGCATAAGCGCTGCGAGCACCAGCAGGACACCGACGACGAAAAACAGTTTGCTAGGTTTTTTACTCACTTTAGAACCCGATTCTCCATTATTGGATTTCGCCTGACCATACTTCACCTCGTTCTTCGGCGAGGAAGCGTTTCTCGAGTATGTCCTTTGTCGGAAGGTCCTTCCGCAGCAGAGAGTAAATGACAGGAACTATGAAGAGGGTCGCGACTGTCGCCACAATCAAACCCCCTATCACCGCTCTACCTAATGGAGCGTTCTGTTCGCCGGCTTCACCCAGTGCCAGGGCCATTGGAAGCATGCCCAGAATCATGGCAAGGGCTGTCATCAGGACTGGTCGTAACCGGGTCTTCCCGGCCTCCAACGCCGCATGCGTCGGGGACCCGCCGCTCTCTATCCGAAAGTCGTTAGCAAAACTGACCAGCAGGATCGAATTCGCTGTAGCCACACCTACAGCCATAATAGAACCCATCAGGGATTCCACGTTAATTGTAGTTCCTGTGATGGCCAGGATCCATAGAATCCCCACCAGCGCCCCGGGTACGGCCATGATTATTATAAAAGGGTCCAGCCAGGATTGAAACAGGACAACCATCAAGAGATAGACAAACAATATGGCGAGTATCAAGCCCATCCCAAGACTTGTAAAGGAATGTTCCATAACTTCATACTGACCTCGCAGCGCTATACGTGTTCCAGGTGGAAGTTTCCCCAGGTTGGAAATTTGCTGTTTGATTTCACGAGAGACAGACCCTAAATCTCTGCCTTCCACATTGGCGTCAACGTTGATAACTCTTTGAACTGTATAGTGATTAATGTTTTCAAAACTTACCCTGTGCGTTATCGTCGCGACGTTGGCCAACGTCTGGGCGGGGATAGTAGGAATGGAGCCTGGCGCAGGAACGCCTCCTGGTGTAACGAAATTTGATGACGAAAGAGGGGGCGTAATTGGTATCGAATTAAGGCTTTCAATTGAATCAATCACAGATGGCGGAATACGGACAGCGACGAAGTAGTTAACATTGTTAGCGGGGTTCAAGTAGAACGAAGGCGAGACAAGGATGCTCGAAGACAGAGAAACAAGCATACTGCTCGCTATGTTCTGTTCAGTCATGTTAAGTCTGGCTGCCAGTGTTCTGTCAACGTCTACCTGTAGGGCTGGATAATCGAGGACCTGTTTGATGTGAACGTCAGTTACTCCAGGTATTGCAGACATTGACTCACGGATCTTCCTGGCGTAATCGTAGGATTTTTCGAGGTTAAGTCCCTCTATCTGAACGTCGATCGGGGAAGGCACGCCAAAATTCAACACCTGAGTCACAATGTCCGCCGGTTGGAAATAGTAGGAACAATCCGGGAAATCGTGAGAAAGCGCCTCTCTGATTTTCTTCATGTAACCGACAGAAGGCTGATGAACTTCCTTAAGAGCGATCAAAATGTCAGCGTCCATGCTGGCGACATTGTCAGTCTGGACAAAACCCAGGTTGAATGAAATAGGCACGCCAATCATGACGTTAATCGTGCTCAAGTCCTTGGCAGGAATTATTTCTCGGAGGCGTTTTTCCACCCGGGATATGATGCGGTCCGTCTCCTCTATTCGAGTACCGGAAGGTGTCCTGAAATGCAGCTTCATGAGCCCTGCGTCTACGGATGGGAAAAAATCTGTCCCTATAATTGGGACCAGGCCAAGACTTAGGATGACGACTGTTCCCGCTATCACAAGCGCAAAAGCCCTGTGACGCATGCAGGTTTCGAGCGCATTGCCATAAGCTGACTGGAGCCTGGCGAACAGTCGGTCCCTTAAATCGTTCAATCTTTGGATGATAGACGAGGGGCCGCCAGGCTCAACAGCATTTTCGTCATGTTCGGCCAAAAGGTCGCGTTCTCCGGCCATCAACATTCTGGCAAGCGTAGGCACCAGAGTCCTGGACAGCACGTAGGAAGCGAGCATTGCGATAACAACAGCCAAAGCAAGCGGCGTAAAAAGATATTTTGCGGGCCCGTAAAGCAACACCACCGGGAAAAACACCACGCAAACAGCCAATGTGGCCACAATAGCGGGAACTGCCACCTGTCTGGCCCCATCCAATATTGCGACCGTCAAAGGCTTCCCCATATGACGGTTACGGTGAATGTTTTCCACCTCTACAGTCGCGTCGTCAACCAGCATCCCGACCGCCAGGGCAAGACCGCCAAGCGTCATGATGTTGATACTGTGACCGGTTAGAAAAAGTCCGACTATGGAGGTCAGGATGGCAAGTGGAATTGATATGACCACTATTATCATGCTGCGGAGGCTTCCAAGAAAAACCAGGATCATCAGTGAGACAAGGATGGAAGCAAGGAGAACTTCCCTAACCACTCCTTGGATCGCGGTCCGAACAAAAATCGACTGATCAAAATCAATCTTGAGTTCCAGTCCCTTGGGCGCCACTGATTTAATTAGAGGTAGCGCCTCCCGCGTCGCGTTAACTACGGCAAGCGTCGAGGCGTCGGCGTGCTTGAGGATGGCCAGGTAGGTCGCCTTTCTTCCATCGACCCGCACAATGTTGGTCTGTTCCGCGTAACTGTCTGAAACCTTGGCCACGTCTCCCAGATACACGACAGCGTTACCGACGACCTTTACAGGGAAACGGTTGAATTCTTCCAGCAACTTGGGACTGGAATTGATCAGAACATTGTACTCGAAATTGCCAATTTTCGCTGTGCCTGCAGGAAGAATAACGTTTGATTGCAAAAGCGAGCTTACGATGTCTGAGGGAGACAAACCTCTTGACGCCATGGCGTTCGGGTCGACATCAACGTTAATCTCTCTTTGTTTCCCGCCAAACGGCGCGGGTGTTGACAGTCCGGGTATTGTAAACAATCGGACCCTGATGAAGTTTAGGCCGTAATCAAATACCTTTTCCTCGGAAAGAGTCCGGCTCGATACGGTAAGTTGCGCCACAGGAACGTTAGAAGCGTTAAATTGAATTATGTTCGGTGGTTGCAAGCCGGGTGGCGCTATCCGCAACAGAGTGCTGGATACGGCTGAAATCTGGGCTATGGCGGCCCCGATTTCGGTTCCAGGATAGAAATACAACTTCAGTATACCGATACTGGGGATGGACTGGGACTCGATGCGCTCGATCCCGTTAACCGTTGTGGAATAAGCCCGTTCGCTGATCAGGACGATCCTGCGTTCGATATCTTCAGGGGCAAGTCCTGGGTAATTCCAGACCACCACAACAACCGGTATGTCAATGGCAGGGAAAATGTCCACCATCATTCGACTCAACGACAGGATTCCCATTACCAGTATCAGCATCGACATGACCGCGACCGTGTATGGACGGCGCAGGGCTAAACGGACTATCCACATTTAAAATACCCCGATTTAATCGGTCCAAATTGTTATTTTCGATCTACAAACGACAACACTGGGGAAGACGCCTGAGAGCAGTACATAATATCATGTTTATATGTAAGGTTGGCAACTGTAATATCTTGTTAGTAAGAGATGGTGGGATAAGTGTTTGAACGGAAAGAGGGACCCTGTCAAAGGGTCCCTGTGTGTATAAGTTGTTTAGTGTTTTAGTGGTGGAATACTCCGAACGCGAAAACAAATATAACCAACAGAGCAATTCCTAATGTTAACGAGGAAAAAATCAGCTTCTTTTCAATAGGGAGAAGATCGCACCATTCTTCAGGCCCCATTGTGCCGGAATTATCTGCGGACTTCATAGAATTTGCCGTTTTCGTTGACATATTTTCACTTACCTCTCTTGGAAAGTTTCGATTAGTGGGGCATTACAGGCGGCGTAATACCGTGGTAGAAAATCCATGAGATGAAAAGGCCGACCCAGAGAATGAACCCGAACAGGCATACAGCGTAAA
>CAWCTI010000042.1:0-30730 GCA_963798475.1 uncultured delta proteobacterium | reverse complement strand
GGCCGACGTCCGAAATGACATGTCTCCCCTGAATATATTCCCTCTTAGGCACTTGCGGCAAACATTTGCGGGGTCCAAAAGCTGTCGTTGTGGCAAATATCTGCTCACTTATACTATTCAGGCGTAATAACGTGTATAATTGTTATATCACGTTTATGCTAATTAAACAGTCGGGCCGAAATGATTATTTCAGTTGTAACGCCTTCTTACAATCAGGGCATCTTCATCGAAAGAACGATAAGGTCTGTTTTGGAACAATCCGGCGATTTCTCCATTGAATATTTCATAGCGGATGGCGGATCAACTGACGACACAATTCAAATAATCAAAGATTATGAGTTTCGAGTTAGAGAAGGGGTTTATCCGATAAGATGTCAAGGTGTGAAATTTGGGTGGGTTTCCGAGAAGGACAGTGGGCAAGCGGATGCTGTCAACAAGGGGATTTACGCTACCTCGGGTGAGATCATTGCATGGATCAATTCGGACGACATCTATTATGCTGATGCCTTTTCAACCATTGCCACATTTTTTCAAGACAACCCATCTGCGCTCGTAGCCTATGGTCCCTGTGACCACATTGATGAAAACGATCGTGTTATCGGACCATATCCGACGGAGCCTTGGGATTACGGCAGATTGTTTGAAACATGTTTCCTGTGCCAGCCGGGGGCCTTTTTCCGCAGGGCGCTTGTAAATCAGGCTGGGGCGCTTGACGCTGACCTGCAGCTTTGCATGGATTACGAACTCTGGCTTCGATACGGTGGTTTCACGGACTTTCACTATCTCCAGGAAACCCTTGCAGGGTCCAGGCTGTACGACAGCACGAAGACATTGGGGCAAGTGGTTGCGGTTCATAATGAGATCAACTATATGTTCAAAACAAAATTTGGATACGTGCCCAGGAGATGGATATACACATTTGCACGTATGGTATCTCAAGATCTCGAAAAAACTAATAGTTCAACAAAAGGCAACCTTAATACAGTCCGGGAGATAGCTCAGGACGCATTCCTCAAATGGTGGGGATACATTCCTTCAGATGAACTTGATTACATGGATACGTTTCTTAGTGACCCGAATACCTCACAATGGCAGGTGAAAAGGAACCTTCAAGGGTTGCGAGGACTAAGAATAGGACTTGATCTCGGGGATCTTCGATTAGATGCGCCCGTAACGGAGCAACCGGGAGCCAGGATTGTCGATTTGCTGGCTGACAGGAATCCAGATGACCAGTTCCTAGTTTATCATCGGATATCCCGAGATGCCGTTGATACTGACTTCAAAAAAAACATTTTCAAAAAGGGTTTAAAAAATGTCCACCTTGTTCCGGTCTTGAGCGTTGATCAACATGACGCCAATTTCAATTGTCCTGAAACTGGCAACCTCACTGCAAGTCTTGGTTTTCCTGACATCTTGAATACTGACAACTTTGAATTAATGGATCTGCTGGACGTTAAGATAATTTTTTTGACTACCGATCAGACGTTTACTGATGAATCTGAAAACGATCCAACGACACAATCTCGATGCTGCTCCGGAATTATGGATAAAGTTTTCTATCTTGCCGACATGGTCCTGGTGCGCACGGAGATTGAAAGGAAAAAATTTCTCGAGAGATACCCAGAATTTCCCGGCAACCGGATAAGCGCGCTTAATTTAAACGCTTATTTCGAGGATAAAGCCGAAGAATTGGCAGAAAAATTGTTGGGGGTCTACGAAGAAGTATCCAGGCTTCCCAAAAGGACAAACAGTGTTGCCGCAGAGGGAATCACAGGGTCAATAAATGGTTCTTCTTACTTAATCTACCGATCACAAAAAAGAACCGGCCTCATGAACCAAGCGTTGGCACGGCTCATAAGGCTGGTTGAGAAAAATGCGACCATTAAAAATAGACTGAAGAAAGTCGGTTTCTTGAAAAAATTAGTTAAATTTGCTCGCCCCAAATTTGCCAGGAATTTTCCGGATTGGGTGTAGTCGATACCCGCAGCGGTTTAAAAGATAACCAATCGTCTGGTTAAGATTCCAACTAGAATGTCTTTTGCATTCCTGGCAAAATTATAGCGGGCTCCGGCTCCGATACCAACTTGTTGGGTTCTATTAACTCCTTTAATGAGATCTGCAGAAATTTTGAGCGCAGCTACATATGGTTCGAAAATGAGTCTGCGAACTATAGGCATTTCAGACAATCTCAACCCATAAGGTCTAAAGTTCGGGTCATATATCCTGTAGAGGACACGCTTAAAACCATGAAAATGGAAGAAGATCAACTCTTCATTTTCTATCAAAACAGTCCCCCTAGAGGTCTCTAATCGGCAATTTCCCAGATTCCAGGCTGCAACGTTAGCTCCTTGATGTCGCAGAATCTTTGTGCCTTCAAATCTATGTGGCCAGTCATCCAGGTATTTCTGGTCGGCAAATTTACCATTCTCTACACGATCATAGCACCATTCAAGACATCTCTCGCGCCACCACTCTAAACATTTAAGCCCTGAAAAATCATTCCTAAAGCTCACCCAACCCACATTGAAAATCCCGTGTTGCTCAAATTGTTTTAGTTTTGAAGGAAAACGGTGGCTAATTATGGCTATAGATGCGATATCCATTTCTTGAAACAAGGGCTCAGTATTGTTGAAGAAAAACAAATCAGCATCGAGATAAGTTATTATGTCTATCTCAACACTGTTTTTTAGAATGTAAAGAGGTAGGCAGGGGGTACAAGTGAAATAGTATTCAATTCTAGATCGGTTAGCTTTAGCATTTAACAGAGCAGGATCGTCGGATTCTAGAGACTCGAGTGGAATAAGGGTGATATTGCTGAGATCCAATTTAGACAACGCTTTTTCAACGTGATTGTCCATACACAAGACAAACAGAGTGAATTCTGGAACATGCTGTTCTAATGATCGATATAGAGCAATCCCACGATCCAGATAGTTAATGTCGAAATAGGTACAGAAATGCCGCATAACTATAAGCGTCCATTTTTTTGCTGAAACCATTTGGTGACAGCGTCACACACTTGATTAATTTCATCCCGTTTTAGATAAGGGCTCATAGGCAGGCTCACAATACGATCACACAAGCTTTCCGTGTTCTCTAATTTGTCAGGCCAAGTTAATTTACGCATGTTGAAGGCTGGTTGAAGATGGATGGGAATTTTGTAGTGAATGCCTGTGCTTATGCCTGATTCCGCAAGATAGTCCCGAAAATTGTCTCTATTAGAAGTCTGAATAACAAATTGGTGGTAAACGTGTTGTCGGCCGGATACCTCTCTCGGTAACTGTAAATCCACCGATTCGAGAGCCCGGTTATACATCCCCGCGATTTCGATTCTCTTTGCGTTGTCACTTTCTAAATATTTCAATTTCACTCTTAATATAGCCGCCTGTATTTCATCCAGTCTGCTATTATAGCCGGGGCGCTGGCTTATATAGCGGACTTTCCACCCATATTGTCTCAACGATTGGACGCTTTCTGCCAAATTGGCGTCGTTTGTAACTACCGCGCCTCCATCGCCGAAAGCGCCAAGGTTTTTTGTAGGATAAAAGCTGAAAGCTGAAACGTGCCCTAGTGTTCCAACCATTGCTTCGTTGATTGTAGCGCCGTGCGCTTGAGCGCAATCCTCAATCACAAAGAGTCCATGTCTGGCGGCTACATCATTAATGGAACACATATCGGCAGGACACCCATACAGGTGTACAACAATAATGGCCTTTAATCGTTCGGCCTTTGCAGGATCTGTTGATTGGAGTTCCTGAATCGTTTCATCTAAGATGTCTGCTTCCATTAGATATGTTTTTGGATCCACATCAATCAATAATGGCACAGCTCCTAAAATTTCGATCGCAGCCACTGTGGCGCCGGCGGTATGTGAAGCCGTAATTAGGACGTCATCACTTTTTATTCCGCAAGCGCTCATTGCAAGGACCAGAGCGTCTGTTCCACTTCCCACGCCAACACAATGTTTGGCTCCCAGAAAACCGGCAAACTCTTGTTCAAAAGCGTCGAGCTCCTGGCCCAGTATGTACAGCCCACTGTTTAAACAGCGATTGATAGCCGCATCAATTTCATTTTGATGCGCCAAATAAGAAGCTTTAGGATCTACCTGTTTTATCATATAGTTACAGCTAATTAGGCAAAAATGATCAAATATAATGTCTAAGATTTGACTGATAAAAGTCCACGGTTAGTTTTAATCCTTTATCAAGATTGACTTTGGGTTCCCAACCGAGTTCAGTCCTTATCTTGCCAAAGTCGGAGTAATAATCACCAATATCAATTGGTTTTCGATCCAGGGGAAAATTCTTTATAGCATATTCGCCTTTTCCCGTAACGCCTAACAATAATTCAGCCAATTCCTTCAGGGTGATCACCTCATCACTGCCAAGATTGTATATTTGACCGTTCGCCTGATCACTAGAGGCCGCAACCAACAAAGCTTCGACGCAGTCGTCAACATAAGTAAAATCTCTTTTTTGATGGCCCTCCCATACTTCGAACGGTTTTCCTTCGACCAACAACCTAATCCAAATGCCAACGAACGTTTGACGAGCGTCCTTGATCCTCATCCTGGGTCCATAGGTGTTGGTCAATCGCAGGGAACAGGCTTTGATACCATAAACATTGTTATAAAGAATATGATACCATTCTCCGGCCATCTTATTCACGCCGTTTACATCAACGGGCCGCAGAGGGTGTCTCTCATCCACCGGTAGGTATTCCGGCTTGCCGTAGATTTGCCTCGTTGAGGCGAATACAATTTTTATCTCGGGATTAAACTTCCGGCAGGTTTCCAGAATAGATAGCTGTGCTTTGGTATTGATCTCCAAGTCCGTCCCGGGGTCCAGCATGGAATCCATGTGGCTGGTTTGTCCCGCCAGGTTAAAAAGATAGTGTTGACCGGCCACCAAATACTTCATGCTATGTTCATCCCGGACATCTGAGATATTCACACGAACTCGATTCTCAATTTGCTCGATGTTGAATAAATTACCACCATATTCAGGGATCATGCTGTCGACAAGGGTAACTTGCGCCCCAAGTTCAACCAGGCGATGGGCGAGATTTGAACCAATAAATCCCAAGCCGCCGGTAACGAGGATGTTCTTGCCTGAAAAGGCATTCATGCTTAAACCCCAGAGGACATAGTCTTGTCCAGGTTGCGGATCTTACGCGCAAGAACGATATTGTCCAGATAAAGATCCGGATTTCTCGGTAAAACTGCAGCCAAAATCTCGCCAAGGATATTGAGGGGGGCCATAAAGACTAAGCTCAACAAAAGATTGAGCAAGTTATTGTTGGTCACAGTTTTTTTGTAGATGTAGGCGTTGATCATTTGAAAAAGGACGCGGATGTCGTCCATACTCTTACGACTTTCGATAACTTCGAATCCCTGATTTTGTAGCAGATGACTCAAACCAAAAGATGAATAACGAGCATAGTCATAAGGCTGCTCGTGCTCATCCCATACAAAAGGAACTGTTATCAAAAAGACTCCACCAGGCCGTAAAACACGGTTAATTTCCAACAAGAATTCCTTTGGATTGAACACATGCTCCAACACCTGGCTTGTTAAGACTGAGTCGAATTGTTCATTTTCGAACGGGAAAACCGTACCATCGTAATGGAAATCTGCATCTTTGTTCCTTCCTTCTATCTCAAGGCCTACATATTCTCTAGTATTGAAATATCTCTCATAGGGCTTTGACCCACAACCTATATCCAATGTACGGCCACGTATGGAAGGTGCCAGAGCCATGACATTCTTATGCAACCCCTTCCGCGCAAAATAAAAGGGATTCACAAACAGCCCCAACGGGCCTGGACTAAAATTCTGTTGGTTGATAATCCGCTCAAAAATCTCTCGAATGGAACTGTTAGCCATATTGGGAGAGCCTTCTACTTTTCCACTATCATGCCCCTGTAACAGAAATCTATCGGTCCGACGAGCTGGTCCTGATTTTCAAATTCGGCAACCAACCGAAAGCCCAGTTTAGATAATTCAGAAGTGAATCTAGATTGCGAGAATATCCAACTAGGATAATTGGCTTTGTATATACGTGGTGGCACATGTTGAACGCACAATCTGTCGGAAGAACCATCCCAGAAAGGTGTCCGATTTATGATTACGTGCTTGCAACCCATTGTCGAGATCGCGTCTAAAATTCTATAAGGATGCTCAAGATATTGCAAGACACTACTGAAGACAACCACATTGGGTTGTGTGTCCGCCAAGCATTCGCCGATACTACTGTAAAATTTGAGACAAT
Source organism: uncultured delta proteobacterium (assembly GCA_963798475.1). Classification (GTDB taxonomy): domain Bacteria; phylum Desulfobacterota; class Desulfomonilia; order Desulfomonilales; family Desulfomonilaceae; genus CAJBEZ01. Next base: position 24,461 of record CAWCTI010000042.1, on the reverse strand, counting down.
CGTTTTGAAAATATTTTTTACCTGCTTCCACATGGTCAGGTTGTTCAACTATGTTCCAACGGACTTTAGGAAGATAAGCCAGAAATACCCTGTTTTGGAAATAAGTACTCCCCAACGATCCACCGAAATCAAGAACATTGAGATTCCCGGAATGTTGGGCCGCAGCCCACATGAGGCCTGCTAATAAAGGCCACACATATTGTATTTCATCAAATAATACCGAATCACGTTCGTAAACAGCATCGCCTTTTTTTACAATGAGTAAAGCTTCTTTAGTTTTCTCCAGAATGATCTGGCTATCATATCCTGCGCTGGCAGCATTTGCCTGATCCCAAGATACATAGTTTCCAGTCAAGAATAACCGATCATTTTTCCTCAATTGAAAAACAATTGGAGGAATAAACTTTTTAATAATTTGTTTGAATTTACAGTGCATCTATTTAACAATTGTGGTTACAACGTGTGATGTCAACAAACTGCTTGTAGTCTATCTAATCCTGTTTTTTCTTCAGGGAAAGACACGTGATCTGATGTGGATCATTTATTCCGGCCGGTCTAGGTGGAAACAGGGGCTTCCCTTCACTCCAAAATGGCCCTGTGCAAAACTGCCAATATTCTTGAATTACAATATCCAGGTTAAAAGCTTCCAGCCAGTGTGAAATTTCTTTTCTAGAAAATATATGACACATATAGGGGATGCCCTTCTCATAGGCATCAGACTCAGGGCGCAAATATACATTTTCAACATATTGTCTTTCACAATAAGGGAACGTCAGGACCAGAAGACCTTTCGGATTCATGAGTCTTATCATTTCGCGCAGGGCTGCTTCAAATGAATGAACGTGTTCCAGGACACTGATACAGGTGATTAAATCAAAAAAACCTTCCAAATTGGGATTCAAAATGTCTTGGTCTAATACTTTATAATACCTATTAAACATGCCAGTAGGCCAGAAATCCCTGATATTATCAATTGCCGTCACTTCGTAACCGCACTGTCGTATAAGTGCCGGCAATGCTGTTGCGCCAGTACCAACATCTAAAACTCGTTTGGTATCAGTTTTAGCCAGTTGATCAAAAACAAATCGATATTCTACCGTGCGCTCGTTCAGCAGAACCTTTTGAGAAAAGTACTCACGGTCATTAATCATATTGATCGGGAAGCGCATGATTTTGGTCAACAATGTTTTTATCATCTATGCACTCGCAAGTGACTGCTGGTAATTTTCGATCCTTAAACTGGCTATAGCTGACCAACTCAGGTTTTTCTTAATTCTTTCCGCTCCCGTTTGCCCCATGAGTGTTCTCTTTTCCAAAGATTGTAACGATAAGATTGCTAATGCCAGACTATGTGGATCACCTTGAGAATATTGAACCGAATTGGCGGATAGCCTTTCACGCGCTTTGACCTGGTCACTGAGCACCAACGGAAGGCCACAGGACATGGCGTCCAGTTGGCTAGTAGATTCCTGCTTCGGCCAGACACCGACGTCGGCAGCTCTGTAAAAGGCTGGCAGTTCAGGAACAGATACGAAAGGATGAATCACGCAACCGTGGCACTTGCGGAGTTGCTCAAGGTATTCATCAGCCCCATTTCCCACAAACAGGCCACGGAAAGGAAAGCCCTTTTTCACCAATTCATCAATCGCCAATGCTAGACAAAGGGGGTCTTTGCCCTCCGTGAATCGACCAGTGTATATGCATACAATCTCCTGCTCTGAAAACCCCAAACGCCCCCTCAACTCATGGCGTTGACGCAGATAATTGTCGGTTTTTGAAGGCTCGAACAAATCAGTGTCCACACCTAATGGACATATTTCAAGCTTCTCAACTGGCCAGTTGAAAAAATTAACCAGAATTTCTAAGACATCTTGACTCAACGGATAGCACTTCACTGTTCGTCGGATAGTCACATGCGACAAAATCATCCGCTCCAAAGGCCTGATACCTAGATCAATAGGCATCCTCAATAATTGAGCCGCAGCGTGTTTAAACCCATATCGACTATACTCTTGTTGCACAGCGTTGCACCGCCTTTGAATAAATGAACTCATTTTGCAAGTAATATTAGACCAGGATTGCGCATTTGCAGTGTTTGTTCCATCAAATATAGAAGCATGCATACGTGATTCTGAAAACAAGCGAAAACCTAAACTGTGGCTCCATAAACCAGAATATAGTGTCGTTAGGGGCGTCACTTCAAATACCTGGACGATATCCGGGTGAATATTTTTTAGGGTCTCATATAGGCCTACAATCCATATATTGCCTCGCTTAATGCAATGGGGAAGACGGTGGACCGTAACCCCATCTACTTTTCGTACATAACAGTCAACAATAGGTGGGCCGAAAAACGGGGCATACACCTTATCGTACATAGGATCCGTAAAATATGGTTTACCATTAGAAGTAACAAGATGAACCTCGTGCCCTAGTCGTGATATTGCCCTAGGTAGAAGATTTTCAGCGTAGCCCATGTCTTCTGAAAACCAGTCATTTATTATGACTATTTTCATAAACTTTTTCCTAGTTACGGATGAAAACAACAGTATTTCCAAAGTGGGACAAACAAGGCAACACGCCCGGAAACTCGTAGCAGTCAAAATCATCGAGATAAATACGGGCTTTGGACAAATAGTGTGCCCGATCTTCTAAAACATCATCTAGAATAAGTAGTCCTCCTTGGCGAATCTTGGGAACGCTATGCATAATACAGGAAGGCCTAGCTCGCCCATCGATCAAAACCAAATCGAAATAGTTGTCTGGAAAGGCATCAATCTGCTTGACATAATTCTCGAATTGAAATCCTCTAAAATAGCAACCACTCGCCAAATAAAGTATCGGGTCAGACACGTCAGATGAGACTATTTGGTTTGTTTTATCTGGTGGCACAAGGCGATAGTCTAGTTCTGGTGAAGTTTTGATGTGTTTTAACATTACTTCATACCAATTCGGGTCATGTTCAATAGATACACAACTGCATCCGTGTCTCATCCAGAAGAGGGTTGAACCACCGCTACCGTATTCAAAAATCCGCATTCCGTTCTTCAAATACGACCTAATAAATTCGATCGATCCAAACGTTAACCATGGTGACGGCTCGTCAAGTAAGTAGTCACGTCGCAACGATTTCAACCACCAAAAAAGGTATCGGCGCTGTGGTGTTATTACAGCTTTTATAAAGAATACTGACTGATTAATTAATCCATTGAAGATGATAGGAAAAGATCCCATTATTCGGGCCTCAAAGAAAAACTGTGATCAATCAATAAAAGACTTTGGCCTTCCGGTGGTAATTTGCCGGTACCCCAATAGTCTCCGGGTGCAACTTCAAAAAGACCGGCATTTTGAATCCAGTCCGCTATTTCTCCATTAACCGTACAGAATATTGTAAAACCATAAGTTCCAGGCATAAGAGGCATTTTTTCTATATGAACTAAAACAGAACATTGATCCGCTCGTAATCTGCCGAATTCAGCGTTGACATGTTGACTACTCAAAAGAGAGATCCTGTCCCCACTAGGACCGTCGATTCCCAACGCAAAGGAGAGATTAGTCAATTCATCCTGCACAATTTTTTCGAACTCAAAAACAAAGGTCCCTTTCTCACCAGTTCTAAACATATTTACAGTGTTCGAATCCACATCTTCGAGTCTGAAGGACGCAAAACGAACAACACCGTTACCCTGCCTGTCTTTACGATCCACAAGAGATTTGTGATTGTTCAGCATACCAAAACTCAAGTAGGTTTTCACTAGAGAGCTAGAATCACCTAACCTTACAATCAAACCGCCGTCGAGAAGGACCGAACGAGGACACAATTTCTCGATTAGAGTCATTTGGTGACTAACTAGTAGGACAGTCCTCCCGGAATGCGCAACTTCTCCCATTTTTCCTATGCATTTCTTCTGGAATTCAGAATCACCGACGGCCAACACCTCGTCAACCAAAAGAATCTCTGGCTCCAAATGGGCAGCAACCGCAAAAGCTAGTCTTACGTACATACCGCTTGAATATCTTTTAGAAGGAGTGTCTAGAAACTTTTCCACTCCTGCAAAATCGACTATTTCATCAAATTTCCCATTAATTTCAGCCTTTCTCATTCCTAAGACTGCGCCGCTCAAGTATATGTTTTCACGTCCAGTCAGTTCCGGGTGAAACCCGGTCCCTACTTCTAGCAAACTGCCAATCCTCCCATACACTCGTGCACGTCCTTCAGTAGGGTCTGTAATTCGGGACAAGATCTTCAGTAGAGTGCTCTTACCGGCCCCATTCCTACCAATTATTCCTAGGACTTCTCCGTGGTTGACTTCAAATGAAACATCTTTTAAAGCCCAGAACATTTCATTCTCGGGAACTGTACGATTGCTGAACCGTTGTAGCCTGCGTAAGGGTGATTTAATGGCATTTACCAGATTATCTCTTAGACTATAATAGCGCTCAGCTTTGACGCCTATGCGATATTGTTTCCCTAGATTCTCGACATTTATAGCTATATTACCCATGAAACCGACTCAAATTACATCTGCAAAAAAGCGTTCCGTAGACCTGAAATAGGCCATACCTAAGAAGGTGACCGCTGTCGCCGAAACAAAACTCACTGCAACGAGAGGCCAGACATTAATGTCGGTACCCAGCAGGGCCCATCTAAATCCCTCAATTGCTCCAACGAGCGGGTTGATTGAGTAGAGAAGACGCCACTTTTCCGGGATAAGACTCGCTGGATACGCTACGGGGCTTCCGAACATCCAGATCTGAGTTATAAATGGAATAACATATCGAAAATCCCGATACTTGACGTTTAGCGCCGATAACCATATACCAACGCCTGACGCTGACATTGCAGTTAGGATAAGCATGAATGGTAAGGCCCAGACATTCGGAGATGGCCAAATGCCGTAGATAGGCATAAGGACAAAAATGAGTAAGGCCGCTGCGATAGCAAGATCGAGCAGCCCTCCGAAAACAGGAGCCAAGGGAATGATCAAGCGCGGGAAGTATATCTTAGTTACCATACGTTCGTCCGCAATGAGACTTCCTGCGGATTGGTTCATTGTATGAGCGAAGAAGGTCCAGATCACGAGTCCCGAGTAAGAGAACACTGCATATGGTAGACCATCTGAGGAAATCTTGGCGAGTTTCCCGAAAATGACAGTGAAGATGACCATGCTTGTGACAGGTTGAAGCAAAGCCCAAGCGGCCCCTAGCACAGTCTGTTTATATCTCACAAGTATGTCGCGCCAGACCAAGAAATAGAACAGATCTCTGTAATCCCAGAATTCTTTCCAGTCAATTTTCCAAAAGCCGGCTTGAGGCTGAATGTCTATGAAAGGTCTGTCCATAATGAGAACCTACTATAATTTTTCACCTTGAATCAGGGATCTTCTGGGATTCACGGTGAGTTGTCTCTATATAAATGCGGAGAACTCTTATCCTCGAAAAATGAAAAATATGGGGGTGCAAAATTCAAGTTTCGCACTCTGATTAACTTATCCATGTACAAAACTTTGCCTCGTAGTTACTTACAGAACTATCAGTGATTACAAGTCAGATGCCAAAGATGGATGTTGCAGATTATAGTGTCTTACAGAATCTCAACTGACATCCCGTTTCGAAATTTGAAGTAAATCCAAAACTAAAAGCCGATCCTTCTCGACTCTGGTTCTGAGGTCATCATAAACACTCTGCGGGTCCTCTATGTCTGTAATCAAAGCAGCGTCATAGCTAATTAAGTCTGCTCCAGCGGCGGCTTTGTCAACAAGCAACCCTGCAGCCTTTCCAACTAAAAGGGCGATGTCTGCTAAATCGCCTTCACCGACTAAGGCTATTTTCCTCCAACCTACTCGTTCGCACATGTCAAAAATGGACTCACATTGGGTTCTTGCGTCCCTGAACAAGGTAAAAGACTTCGCAAGATATTTCCCTACTGTCTTACTCTTTTCCACGAATCCTTGAGGGGTAAGAGAGTATGCCAGTCGGCTTGCGGATACATGGCCCACCTTTATCCATCCGTTTTTGACGCAGCGCTTTAAGTAAGCGTTCATAAGACCCAACGCGATACCCAACTCTGAGGCTAGGGCTCGTTGAGAAATTGCAGGATTGCTCTCAATTCTGCTCATCAATTCGAGCAACCTTTTGTGTTCAGCCTGTTCTTTAGCCTCACGGAACGAGTGCATGTAGAGAAGATCCTGCCTTGATCCTATCGCAATCGAGATGTTCAAATCATGAACATACTCCGACTGGATGTGATGAGTCAAGAATTACGTTTAGGAAAAGTACCTTTTTACTTGACCGAAAACAAACAAGGTAATTAAGATCTTCCCGAGGGACCGGAATTAAAGACTAAAAAGTTTGGAAATTAGTTGTGAGTTTGAAAAACCGCTTACCGAATTTGATCAACAAAGCGCTGGATAATGATTTGATTCTAGTGGCTATAGGTTCTGGCGTGTATTTCTTTTATTGTTATCTAACCAACGAAGATAGACTGGGATGGTTTGCTTGGGCCGATCAGAGCGCTTATCTAAAACAGGCGAAAGCCCTTTCGGAATGGTCTTTTCAACCACATTATAGACCGTTGGGATATCCTCTATTGGGCGCCATCTTTTACAGGATGTTTGGGACAGATGCGTTCATGGTCCCAAATTTAGTTTCATTCATTGCAATAGCAGTTGCTTTTTACGGGTCGTGCAGGTCAGTTTTGACCAGGCTAGAATCTGTATTTTTAACTGTGGGCTTGATTTGTACTCAATATGGCATCATTTGGAAATGGTTAATAGTTCCATGGAATAACATACCTGCCTACGCAGGTTTTTTTTTTCTCACCTGGCTCGTAATTTTCAGGCGTGTGACCACTAGAAGCATGATAGTTGCAGCCATTGTAATGGGGTACGCTTTCTTTTGCCGACCTGAGACTGGGCCTTTTCTATTGATTATTTACTCGGCGGGAATTTTGGATTGCGAGTCGCTCCGACAGCGAATTCGGCTTTTAGGTTTTGGCATTCTGACGATGAGTTTTTTCTTTGTAATTGAATCATTAGTAAAAATTCACGTCTATGGTTCACTAATTAGTCCATACGAAAAATGGATTGGTGGATTGGCTGGTCATTTCAGGGATCTCCCATTTCGACTGTACCAACTTTTCTTGGAAGGATCCTCTACATACGCTTTTCCGATCCCAGGCCTGATCCCAAAAATGCCGTGGATTATTTTTTCGGTCGTGGGAATCTTTGTACTATCTAACGTCACGCACAGAAAGATCTATTTCTGGCTTGTGGCCATGTTGTCATGCCTGGCATTTAATCTTTCCCTTGGAGCGATGGCGCCGCCCCACATTTACTGGCATGCCGCCATACGTTATTTTGTATGGATAATACCGTGGTTGGGATTTTTAGGGTACGTTGGAATCACGAGATCCTGGAAGGAATTAGGTTGGCGCAGGGTTGTACTGGTTACAGGGTCAATTTTGATTATAATCCTATCGCTAGGGATTAGAGACGTCACGATTGCAGAATTCTCGGCTGATGAGCAACCAACTTCCAATGAAACAAATATGCAAGTTGAAACCGTATATGATGACGATGCCCATCTATTTTCAGCTACATTTCATCTAGAGCGTCCCGACATCATAAGGGGGATATCTCTCGAATTTTCAGCATCTCCTTCCAGCATTGATCTTGATTTCTGCAACTTACGATTGATCGTTGACGGATCTAGATTGAGCAATTACAGTGATTATTTAGCATGGTCTTATGGAGATTTAATTATGATCGGGTTGGAAAAGTCATATCATTCTACACCGATTAAAACTATTGAGATACAAATTTCTAAGACGAGGCGAATAGATCTGTTAGAATCGCGGCTCACACGGGCAGAATTTGTGCCCTTTGGTATCCTTGATGATTTGTGGCGCCGAATCATTAGACACGATAACGCCGCTTGTTTGGCTTGCCGCAACGATTATAAGATTGGCAGGATGATTGACTGCGAAGGCATAGAATGGAGGTACGGGGCGGGAGGCTGGGGTCACGCGGAAAACGGATTCATTCGAACCCATGGTTACTGCGCTAGACTAGAGCTGCGGGTTAGAAAAACTGATAAGCCCATGGTTTTAAGAGTGAACATGAGAGGACTTACTGACGTTAATGTTCCAGCACAACAAGTGGCAGTTGTAGTCAATGGAGAGGAGTTAGGGGAGTGGAAAGTGAAGGATGCCGGGACCTATTCCGTGGCTATCCCTAGCGGTTGCGCATCTACTGGCGCATTGTTAATCGAGTTGAAGTTAGATCACCCATTTCGGCCAGTAGGCGCTTTTGTGAATAATCTTGCTAGAGGGTTATGTCTATCGGTTCAGAATATGGTTGTAGATTTCGAATAAGAAGTGTTTCGGTCGATGCGGCAAATCCTGACCTGCTATCGCTTTGCCCAAATTAGTCTAACGCTTTATTGAAAAAGGGAAGGGAAGCGTTCCTTAAATGTTTACTGCAACGTCAAAGATCCTAAAAATGTCTGAATTGCGAGATGTCGTTCGGTTTAATAAACAGCAGGGCCGACGAGTCGTACATTGTCATGGTGTTTTCGACTTACTTCATATAGGTCATATTAGATATTTTGAACAGGCTAGAACCTTTGGGGATGTTCTTGTCGTGACAGTCACGCCGGACCGATATGTTGACAAAGGGCCCCATCGTCCCGCATTCACCGAAACCCTAAGGGCCGAGGCGATAGCCTCTTTGTCATGCATCGACTACGTCGCTATTAACGAATGGCCTACAGCCGAAGAAACTCTCAGGTTGCTCAAACCTGATGTCTATGTGAAAGGCTCGGAATTTAAAAATACCAACTCTGACATGACCGGTAAGATAGGCCGTGAGGAAGCGGTGGTAAAAGAAATTGGGGCGGAGCTGAGATTTACCGAGGACATAGTTTTCAGTTCCAGCACTTTGATTAACCGCCATTTCTCCCATTTCAGCCACGAAATACAGGAATATTTGTCACTATTTCGTGGACGGCATTCTTTGGATTCTATACTGGGCGCCATAGACAGCCTTTCCGAATTAAATGTTTTGATAATTGGTGACTCCATAATTGATGACTATCACTACTGTGAGGCCATGGGGAAGTCGTCTAAAGATCCATGCCTGGCCATGAAGTATCAGTCTCATGATTTGTTCGCTGGTGGCGCTTTAGTGGTGGCTAATCACACCGCTGGTTTTGTCAAGAGCGTAGACTTGGTCACTACTTTGGGCGAACAAGATTCGTATGAGGAATTTATCAGATCCAGTTTGCAGGCGAACGTCACACCATATTTTTATTGCAAGCCAAATGCCTCAACTATAGTGAAAAGAAGATATATTGATGGTTACAGCTTATCAAAACTCTTTGAAGTTTACGTCCTTGACGACTCTCATATGCCCGCAGAGATAGAAAGCGATCACTGTTCATGGTTGGCCAAGAATTTGAGAAATTATGACATCGTTATATCGGCTGACTTCGGCCACGGGGCTATATCGAACAAGATTGTCGGGACGTTATCCAAAGATGCGCCTTTCCTCTCAGTTATGACTCAAGCTAATGCGGGCAACAGGGGTTTCAACACTATTACCAAATATCCTAAAGCCGATTTTGTGTGTATTGCCGAACATGAGATAAGGGTTGAAACTCGTGATCTCAATGGCAGACTGCGGCCTATGATAAACTCGTTGGCTCGCAAACTGGACTGTGACTGTTTCGTTGTGACTAGAGGACGTAGGGGTTGCATGATAGGCTCTAAAGGTGACAAATTTGTTCAGGTGCCATCATTTGCGGCTCGAGTTGTAGACAGAGTGGGAGCGGGAGACGCATTTTTGTCAATTACCTCGCTACTAGCCAGGCTCGGCGTTAATTATGAGGTTCTCGGCTTTGTTGGAAATGTGGTTGGCGCATTAGCCGTCGAAGTAATTGGAAACACAAAGCCAATAGACAAATTGTCAGTGAAAAAGTACATTACAGCCTTGTTGAAATGAGCTAAATATTGTCCGCGTTGACTCGTTACAAATTATTTGACACCTCACGTCTCAAACTTAAGCCTCTTGGATACAGAGACCACGATCTTGACTTGTCCGTCATAATGCCACTTGGTCAGAGTGAAAAGATTGACAGCCAGATTCAATTGGTCGCTGAAAAAATTAAGGAATCGAGACAAGCCAATCCGCGGCCTTCAGTAATTCTTATGATGGGCGCTCATGTCATCCGTTCCGGTGTGCAAAGATATCTGATCGATATGACGGAACACGGTTTCATTGATTGTCTTTCGATGAATGGAGCTGGTGTCATTCATGATTACGAAATGGCTTTAATAGGCGCGACTACCGAAAGTGTGGTTCGTTTTATAAAAACTGGCGAATTCGGCCTTTGGGAAGAAACCGGACAGATAAATGACATAGTAGCCCGTGGCGCTAAAGACGGACTTGGATTGGGAGAGGCCGTAGGGAAGTTTATTGAAGAACAGGACTTTCCTCACAAGGATCTGAGTTTGTTGGCTAGAGCCTTTGCTCTAGGCGTGCCCGTGACCGTTCACGTAGGGATAGGATATGACATCGTTCACGAACACCCAAACTGCGATGGCGCCGCTTATGGTAAGACTAGCTATACTGACTTTCTTATATTTGCCAAGCTTCTGGAATCACTCGCAGGCGGGGTCATAATGAACTTCGGGAGCGCAGTGATGGCCCCGGAAGTATTTCTGAAAGCATTGGCAATGGCGCGAAATGTTGCGGCCCAAGAGAAAAGAGAAATATCAAGATTCTCTTGTCTTGTTTGTGATGTTAGACCGTTGACCGGTAATTTGGATATAGAACCTGAAAAGAATAATTCACAGTATTATTTCAGACCATGGAAAACCATGTTAGTTAGAACAGTAGCCGATGGTGGACAGTCTTACTATGTATGTGGTCGGCATTCTGAAACCATACCTCAGCTCTGGTCAGCTTTAACAAGTTGAATCATTTTAAAAATTATTTCGAGGAACCCCATGAGTAATTTTGGAACGATTTTGGTCACTGGAGGCGCAGGCTACGTTGGAGCAATCTTGGTACCTAAGCTTCTTCAAAAGGGTTATCGTGTCAAGGTCTTGGACCTCTATTTATATGGTGAGGACGTATTGTCATCGGTAAAAGACAATCGCAAACTGGAGGAAATTAAGGGGGATATACGGGATCGGTCTCTGTTGGAGACAGTTATGCGGGATGTGGACGCTGTTATTCATCTAGCGTGTATTTCGAATGATCCAAGTTATGAACTAGATCCCCAATTAGGAAAGTCGATAAATTATGACGCTTTTATTCCTCTGGTCAAAATAGCTAAAAGTAGTGGTGTCAAACGTTTCATTTACGCATCGAGTTCAAGCGTTTATGGAATAAAAGACGAGCCAAGCGTGACAGAGGATTTGTCTCTCGAACCTCTTACAGATTATTCGAAATACAAGGCGGAGTGTGAAGAAATTCTGTTAAAAGAGCAGTCCGACAATTTCGTAACAACTGTAATTCGTCCTTCTACCGTCTGTGGTTACTCTCCGAGATTAAGGTTGGACTTAACTGTCAACATATTGACTAATCATGCTATTAACAAGGGCAAAATTTCGGTTTTTGGCGGGGAACAGAAGCGGCCGAATATTCACATTGAGGACATGACGGATCTATATCCATTTCTCTTGGAACAACCAACTGAAAAGGTGGCTGGCGAGATTTTCAATGCTGGATACGAAAATTATAAGGTCCTTGATATAGCCAATATGGTCAAACAAACTCTAGGGGGATCAATACCAATAGAAATAACATCTACCAATGACAACCGTTCTTATCATGTAAGCTCAGAAAAAATAGCAAAGAAACTAGGTTTTATAGCAAGACATACTATTCAGGAAGCTGTCGTCGATCTGAAAAAGGCTTTCGATGATGGACTCATCCCGGATCCATTCGAAAATATTAAATACTATAACATCAAGACAATGCAGCAAGTCGGGCTTCGATAAAACAATGCCCCAGAGAGAGTGACCTAATACCATGAAAGTTAAGTATTCTTATTTACAAGATCAGTTCAGTGATTATGAGCCGATCTTACGGATGATTTCACAAGTCGTTGAATCCGGTGATTACACATTGGGCGATGCCCTTAGGGCGTTCGAAGAGCGCTTTGCCAAGGTGATTGGTAGCAAGTATGCTGTTGGCGTTAATTCCGGAACCGATGCTTTGTTCCTGTCTCTCAAAGTGGCTGATGTAAAACCCGGTGACGAGGTTATATCAGCTCCTAATACCTTCATTGCCACAGTGGGGGCTATTATTGCAGCAGGAGCCAAGCCGGTATTTGTGGATATTTGCGATGATTACACGATAGATGTTAAGTTATTGGAAGCTGCGATCACGCCAAGAACCAGGGCCATTATACCTGTCCATTATGCGGGACACCCGGCTGACATGGCCGCTATCATGGCTATAGCCAAAAAACATAATCTGGTTGTTGTGGAAGATGCTTGCCAAGCCATTTCCGCCGCTATCGGCGGAAAGTGCGTAGGGTCTTTTGGACTCACAGGGGCCTTCAGTCTCCATCCTCTTAAGAATTTAAATGTTTGGGGCGATGGCGGCGCCATAGTAACGGACGATTCACAGAGCTATCAAAAACTTTTGTTACTGAGAAATCATGGTCTAAAGAACAGAGATGAAGTTGAAATATTTGGCTACAATTCGAGGCTTGACAGTATTCAGGCTTGCGTCGGAAATTTCTTGATTAACCAGCTAGAAAACATTACCGAGACACGAATTAAGTGGGCTCAAAAGTTAGACATAGGGTTATCAGACCTGAATCCCTCCGTTTTCATTCCTAACAGGCTGCCCGATAGGAAATATGTATATCACCTCTACATGCTCCAAGTTGATCGACGTGATGAATTGCTTTCATTTTTGTTGGCCAATGACATCGAGGCTAAAGTTCATTATCCTATACCTCTGCACCTGCAAAGGGCTTTTGAGGTATTTGGTCATAAAAAAGGAGATTTTCCTGTTACAGAGAGACTTTGTGAGAAAATCATTACTCTTCCAGTTCATCAGCACCTTGAAGAACCTCATATTGATTACATGATTGCCAAAATTAGAGAATTTTACGCCTGAAAAAGTATGAAAGTTAATTATCTAGAACTGAAGCGACAATTTAACGACCCAGGTCTATGGAAATATGTGTCAGAAACTGTTCAGGACTGTGGTTTCATCCTCGGGCCGGAAGTAGACAGGTTTGAGCGGGCGTTTGCTGATCTTTGTGGAACAACATGCGCTCTAGGCGTAAACAGTGGCACAGACGCGATATTTTTGTCCCTAAAGGCCTTAGGGATAGGACAGGGGGATGAGGTCGTTACGGCTCCGAACAGCTTCCTGGCTACGGCGGGGGCCATAGTCGCTGCTGGAGCAACCCCCATTTTTGTTGATGTAGGACCTGAATACAATATTAATCCTGACTTGATTGATAGGGCTCTAACTAAGCGAACTCGAGCCATACTACCTATACACCTGACGGGTAATCCGGCTGATATGGAATCAATACTGCGTATTGCCAAAGCTCAAAGTCTGTTTGTAATTGAAGACGCGTGCCAGGCGGTGTCAGCCTCTATCAATGGACAACGTGTTGGCTCTTTTGGGACGGTAGGATGTTTCAGTTTGCACCCGTTAAAGAATCTGAATGTTTGTGGAGACGGGGGAGTGATTACCACTTCAGATAGCGGTTTATATGAAGAACTTCGGTTGCTCAGAAATCATGGACTGAAAAATCGAGATGAAATTGAGTTTTTTGGCTATAATAGCCGATTAGACTCCATACAAGCTGCTGTGGCAAACTATTTTCTTCAAGAATTGAAAAGCATTACAAAAGCTAGAATTCGTAACGCTCAAATATATGACCAGGCTCTGTCAGGTTTAGGTGGACATGTAAAAATACCGCCACGGTCAGACAAGGTTGAACAGGTTTTTCACACTTACGTGATCAGAGTGAAGGATCGAGGTAATCTCCGGAAATACCTTAGTGATAATGGCGTTGAAACCAAGATTCATTATCCTGTACCGATCCATTTGCAAAAACCTTGCGCAGCGATGGGGTACCAAATTGGAGATTTTCCGGAGTGCGAAAAACAGTCGACCGAAATACTGACATTGCCTGTACATCAGTATCTTTCCAATGAACAAATATTGTACGTTTGTGACCAGATTAAGAACTTTTACAACCAGTAGTTAGAGAGAGAATAAATGAAATTGCTAGATAGGCTGTCTCTGGAAAACTTGCAGACAAAGGCCGATCAAATAAGAAAAGATGTCGTTGATGTTTGCGTAAGGAACGAGGCGGGTCATATCGCTCCATCCTTGTCTTGTATCGACATCTTAACTGTGCTCTATTACAATATCATGAACATTTATGACTCTTCTCAATGTCTGGATAGAGACAGACTCGTCTTTTCAAAAGCGCATGGATGTTATGGATTGTACTCTATATTGGCTGATATCGGTTATCTGGATCGTAAGGATTGGATTGATTTCTACCGAGGCAGTAACTTGTCCGGTTGTTCAGAGCGCAAGTTAGTTCACGGAATAGAAGCCGGTTGTGGATCTCTCGGCCATGGTTTGCCAATTGCTGTGGGCATAGCGTTTGGGGCCAAACTGTTGAAGGAGGAATATAGGGTATATTGCCTGGTAGGAGATGGGGAATTGCAGGAGGGATCTAATTGGGAAGCTATACAATTCGCTGTTAAACATGAATTGGGCAACTTGGTCCTAATAGTCGATTGCAACAGACTCCAAGCTATGGATTTCCTCGAAAACATTATGTCAAAGCAAGATGTTGTGGCTGACCTGACCAACAAACTTGAAGCTTTTGGTCTTAGTGTTGAAGTTTGTAATGGTCACGATCACTTGGAACTTTGTTCGACGTTTTCAAGAGTAATTGAGAAGGAAACCACTTCTGTCAAGCCCAAAGCAATTCTGGCCAAAACAATAAAAGGGTACGGGTTATATTGCATGGAGAATGTTCCCAAGTTTCATTTTCGTGTGCCTACTCGAGAAGAACTGGAAATGGGATGCAGATATGGTTTCTAACATGATAAATTATAGAAAAGAAATTGTTGATCGAATAATACCCTACGCCCAACAAAACCACCGAATTGTACTGCTGGTCTGTGACATGGGTTTTGGCGTTACTGACAGATTTCGTGAGGAATTCCCCGACAGAATATATAATATGGGGATGATGGAGCAGGGAACAGTGGGTATAGCCGCCGGAATGGCTATGACAGGTTTGTTGCCAATTGTGTATTCCATAGTAAATTTTCTTGCCTTCCGGGCTCTGGAACAGATTCGGAATGATGTGGTTTTACAAGGACTAAATGTCAAATTTATAGCGACCGGAGTAGACAATTACTTTAGGTTTTTGGGCCCGTCCCACTGTTGTGGAAAACAAGACATTGAAATTATGCAAATGATCGGAATGAAGGTGTATGATCCTTACAGCGGAAGCAAACCTATGAGACATTTTTCGGAACTAGTCGGCGCCTGGCTAGAAGATCCTCAGTCTTCCTACGTTAGGGTTTAGCGAATAAATTCTACAAATCAATTTCCCACAAGATTGTTTACAGATCGAGTTATATAATGAATTCATTATTAAGAACGTGTATTCATGATTCTATTGAACTTACTGTCTTTATTGCATGTTTCAATGAACAAGATGGTATAATTGAGACGATAACCACAGTTGTAGAAGCGTGTCAGAGAGTTGTGCCGAATTCCTGGGAGATCCTAATCATAGATGATGTGTCTACTGACAAATCCCCTGTATTGATCCGCAACTTCATCCGAGAAAACGCCACTCTGCCCATTCAGCTAATAGAAAACAAAATGAACCAAGGATTGGCTTTCAACTTTGTTGAAGCTGCCTTCAAAGGACGCGGTGAATATTATCGACTAATACATGGGGGCAATATCGAGCCGCTAAGTTGTCAGATCAAAATTCTTGAGAGCCGAAAGTTGGCTGATATCATCATAGAGGTTCCTGATTTCTCAAGTACCAGAAGCCTGTTTCGCCGATTTTTGTCAAAGGCTTTCAATGGTCTTTGTAATGTGATCAGCGGATACAGCATTAAATATTGGAATGGAGCCCTTTTACATAAGCGATATAATGTCATGCGGTGGCACTCAAATACTAGGGGGCACAGTTTCATATCGTTACTTACGTTTCAATGTTTGCAGGAAGGATGCGCCTACAAAGAGATTCAAGTTCAACATTTGGCTCGAAGCAAGAATCGACGTGCAAAGTCTCTTTCTTTTCCTAATTTTTGCTCCATTCTGCATTCTTTCCTGGAGATGCTTCTCTGTAGACTCCGAAAAGCTTTGTTCAAGTGATTTCTCGATAAATCCGGGGAGCACTTTGGTAACAATTGTTGAGCGGACCTAGCCCTACTAAATCCAAATATGCGGACAGATTATAAAATACCCGTTTCTTCATCGTAGCCGCGCTCCTGCGTGTGCGCCGTAAATTTACTAACCACTTTTTAAAGGTATTACCTTGTTTTGCTTTTCGTTCAGGTGTGCCGAGTGTTGCCGATTTTACACCAAATTATGGCCTCAGCGCTATTATCATTTTGGTCGAAGGGCAGATCGGTGCAATACAATAGAGGTCACGGTTCTGCAGGGAGGATATACGGGCAGGGACGCCCGTCGCCACCGATCCGTTGGTGTTTAGAGGCAGACCCGTGTGTGCGATCTGATTGTTTTGTGTATGGGTCTTTTCTGTCATTTCGACCTTTGGGGGCAATTTAGAGAAATTGTTGACAACATATATATTTTAGGTATATTAAATATACCATGGAGTATGAGTTTGATCCCATCAAAAGCGATAGCAATAAGGAAAAACACGGGATCGACTTTTACGAAGCCCAAGTCCTGTGGAATGATCCTAATTTGATTGGGATTCCAGTCAAAACAACGGATGAACCGAGATTTTTGGTGATCGGAAATATCTTGGGAAAGCACTGGTCAGGCGTTATTACCTATCGATCTGAAAAGATAAGAATTATTTCAGTGCGACGATTCAGAAAAGAGGAGGTAGAAATATATGAAAGCTTGTGAGTTTGACAAGAAATTTGATGAAGGCGGAGATATTTCCCAATATATTGATATCTCCAGAGCGAAGAGGCCGGAACAGAAACAAAAAAGGGTAAATGTAGATTTCCCTTTGTGGATGATTCAGCTACTGGATAAGGAAGCAAGGCGTTTGGGTGTGGCACGACAATCAATTATAAAGCTTTGGATAGGGGAGCGACTTGAAAAGGCGTCTTGAAAGTGTTGTGTGCCCGACGCCTCTATGTGTCATTTCGAACGAAGAGAGAAATCTATAACGTCGCTGTTAAGTATATTGCCGCCCATGCAGGTAGGTAACAGCGGCCTGGAAAGATTTCTCGTCGCAAGGCTCGCTCGAAATGACATGATGACGCAATCCAAATATACGGGCAGGGCCGCCCGTGGCCACCAAGCCATGATCATTCAATCGGGATTGGGCGGATCCGAATGACCCTGTCCTCAACTGTTACAGCGCACCCCTCAGCCAAGGTATCCTCTATTTTGGGAATCACCTCGCGCAAACGGTCCGTTACCGTTTGGGGATCAGAATGAAGCAACCGTAGCGTTATGAGGCTGGGCCGGTCATACCCATGGATAGCCAATAGGGCGGAAAAGTCCAAATCCTGTGTAATCAAGACACGCCTCGTTTTACGGGCGAGATTCAGTATCGTTTCGTCCGAAGCATTGTCAGGGAGAAGACTGGACACTCTGATCATGTCAACACCCAGGTGTTGGAAGACACTAACTGTTTTGGGAGACACGTTCATGTCAGCCAGATATTGTAATTTTGACTCAAGCACAGCCAATTAGTTGGGGGAAGCTTGTATCTGGTCAGAAGCTAACCAGGCTGCATACTGGATGGCCTGCCGAACATCTTCAGTATCAAGTTCGGGATATGCCATTAACACATCCGCGATAGAACTGCCTGCGCCAAGCATCTTCAGGATGACACTCACCGTGATTCTCATTCCCCTGATCGTCGGCTGCCCCAGACACAAGTCAGGTTTTATGGTGATACGATCTAGTTTATTCATGATATGCCTCTGTACTGTATAGTATACAGCATCAGTCATCCACACTGAATCATTTTAAATCCAAGGATCAAAGAAAAACCCAAACCAAATGCAAACAGCCACCGACGGCATAGCCATGGGCTCACGAATGTTGGACCGCAGGAGCGGCCCAACGGGGAATTCTCTCAAGAGTTGTCATATTTGCCCCTCTTGATGGGGCAACGTAGTAGCGGCAGTCTCTGTGCCACCAATTTTCGTTATCAGGCGCCACTATAGTGATCGGCAACAACACCTGCGACATAGACCATGACCCTACATGGTTTCCATCCAACGTTTACAAAGCTCAATGAATCTGTAAGCCGCGTCTAAACCTACGGCGGCGTCGCTTTTTGTATAGACCTGCCCAGGTGTCAAATCAGGTAGTCCATTCGGATATCTTGTGGGAATATAGTATTTATCCAACAACGCGGCGCTATCATTTAATTCGGACAAGTCGGGCAATTCGTCTTTTCTTGGAAAGTCGTCGATAAGCTTTTTAACTGAGTGACCCCATGGGTCTTCATCCTCAAAATGCCAGATCGCCTTGATCGATTTTTCAGCCGCTTGCTGCGCATGAAAACACGCGATGGCGAACATTTCGTGATCGGACAATGTTTGGGCGGCGGCCAAGTCTTCTTCCGCCGTCATTAGCCATCTTTTGGCCAAATATCTATTCTTCGTTTCGGCCATAAAATACAACACCTTCCTTGACAGCTCGCCGCATAAAAGGCTCATCCTGCATCTTCTGAAATTCACCGGGTGTGTAAATGAAAAGATCCACTGCGCGATGCTCAATCGCATCAGTTATTTCTCTGTAAATTCCATCATAACGATCAAGAAACCTCTTATCCGTCTCCATAATAAGCATCAAGTCCAAATCGCTGCGTTTAGAAATATCACCCACTGCAAAAGATCCAAACACAATGGCCTTGATGATAGCGTATCGTTGGCAAATCGGTATAATCACGCTAGTTATTTGGTCTAAAGACCTAGCTGGTTGCAAGTGTTTTAAGGCTTTATTCACGATTGCCCTTTAAAACTAGAGCCTTGGTCATATTCAATAGCAGCCGACTCGTTCAGAACTGAGTCACCACAATCGAATCTCAATGGATATTGTTGCTCAGAAAGTGTCTCAAGGACAAATCCCTCAAAAAGTATCCTGTTCCTGTCTTGCGTTAGCATTTTCACGAGTCTTTTTTCGTGCTTCTTCGATTCTGGGCAAAGGCGTTAGTGGAACTTTAATGTTCTGCTCTTTAAAGATGGTCTTGATAAAATCCTCAGCTTCTTTACCTTCCAAGACCGGCGTTGGAGTTATTGGAGCAGCCATGATAGTTCTCCTTAACCAATAGCTTATCCATTTTTATCGAAATTGGCAATCATTGACGATCGGTAGGCACCAATCTTGACCATGGGCTTTGGGTGATTTCGGTTTCTTCGGCGAACCGAGTTCCCATACCACCTTCGAGGATAACAGTTTTCATTGGGTTACCACAAAACCAAATGCAAACAGCCTACCCACGGCCTTGCATGGGCTATTATGTGTAACCCTTCCAGGGTTAAGATGAGTTCTCTCAAGAGTGATCATATTTGCCCCTCATGATGGGGCAAAATTCATGAGCCCACGGTTCAACCGTGGGAAATTACGGGCAGGGATGACCGTGACCACCTATCAGTGGGAATGGGGTACGGCGCGGGTCCGTGACTTTGCCCAATATTCGCGGTCAATTGTGAGAGAATATCATCTTAGAGAAATTGTTGACAACATATATATTTTAGGTATATTAAATATACCATGGAGTATGAGTTTGATCCCATCAAAAGCGATAGCAATAAGGAAAAACACGAGATCGACTTTTACGAAGCCCAAGTCCTGTGGAATGATCCTGATTTGATTGAGATTCCAGTCAAAACAACGGATGAACCGAGATTTTTGGTGATCGGAAATATCTTGGGAAAGCACTGGTCAGGCGTTATTACCTATCGATCTGAAAAGATAAAAATTATTTCAGTGCGACGATCCAGAAAAGAGGAGGTAGCAATATATGAAAGCTCGTGAGTTTGACAAGAAATTTGATGAAGGCGGAGATATTTCCCAATATATTGATATCTCCAGAGCGAAGAGGCCGGAACAGAAACAAAAAAGGGTAAATGTAGATTTCCCTTTGTGGATGATTCAGCTACTGGATAAGGAAGCAAGGCGTTTGGGTGTGGCACGACAATCAATTATAAAGCTTTGGATAGCGGAGCGACTTGAAAAGGCGTCTTGAAAGTGTTGTGTGCCCGACGCCGCTATGTGTCATTTCGAACGAAGAAAGAAATCTGTGCTATCGCTAGTTATGAACATTGCCGCCCATGCAGGTAACAGCGGCCTGGAAAGATTTCTCGTCGTAAGGCTCCCTCAAGATGACAACGACTGCAAGCACCCCAGGGACTGGCCTCACACCCACGAACAAGAAGGGTTCCCGGACACATTACCCTCTTTATTGCCCTCTTTTAAGGGTATTACCTTTTTCCCAGATAGCGCCGGGTCCGCGCCCGAGGCACTTTACACGGCCGGTTTTCTGAAGATTGCGAAGGACCTTCCGGATCATGTCCCTACTAGCGCCTGGGCAGGCGGCCTCCAACCGGCTCAGCGTGAAGGAGCCTAATGTAGAGTTTATAGCCGCTTCAATCATCTCTGTTTTTGCGCCACGAGGGGTGCCAATACGTCCTAAGCGTTCCTCGAATTCTCGATACGCGGTTTTGAGAATGAACAGGACATAGTTGACATAGGGCCACGGGTTATGTGTGCAGTCATGCCATCCAATTGAACTTTGTTCAAGGGTTTCGTAATATCGATCCTTGTTTTGCTCAATTATTCGTTCGAGACTGATGTAACGTCCAACTTCATAGCCGAGATGGTAGCACTGCAGCAACAGAAGAAGTCTCGACACACGGCCGTTTCCGTCGCGGAACGGGTGGATACAAAGAAAATCGAGGTTGAAACCTGCCATGACGATCAAAGGATGTATGCAGTGATCTTGAAGCAGTCTGTCCCAAAGTTGGACCAGTTCAAGGGTGAAATCCCGAGCTTCGACCGCCGGAACTGTTTTAAACCGGACACGAGATGATCCGTCCTCGTATCGTTCTATGATATCGCTATTCTTTTCCTTGTAATGACCGGCATCCCAAATCTCACCCTTGACAAGGAGATGAACTTTCAGAATAGTCATTTCGTCAACAAGCAGTGGGGAGGCGTCGCTGTGGATTAAACGAAGGGCTTCTCTGTACCCTCGCACCTCTTCTTCATTTCGGTCGCGAAGGGTGGGCTTACCAAAAACAACAGTACCAATACGCTGTTTCTCAATTTCTACGCCTTCCATGCGGGTAGATGAAACAGCGCTTTCGATTAGAGCATGTTCACGCAAAACACGCAAACGTTGCGGCGATTGGCGTGTGAAGAGTTCCTGCTTACCTTTCGCCTCGCCTAAGTCCGCCAGGCGCCAGGCAGTTGAACCTGGGATCATCTGAGGTTTAGTCTCTAGCAGCCGGAGTGTCATCATGTGGCGAAGCCTCATCCATGTATAGAATAGTTCACAGAGAGGTTGATGTTCTTAAACTCTCTCAAGATATCTGTCGAGAAAACAGCCATCTGCAAATCTTGCCGACTGAATTCCAGCTAACGATCACCGGCTCCGTTCATAGACAATTTTCCCTTTCGCTACGATTTCATCTCTGAAAAGAATATTCAGCATAACTCTTTTCTCCTAAACCTTCCATAACAAGAAACACTTCTTGCTTTGTTGACATTTGACAAACCGGCGGGGCAAATCGGATGCGATCTCTAGGGTAGGGCCATGCCATTTCGACCTCGAGAAATCTTGACGCTTGCCCCAAAATAATTAATTCTAACAAGAATAGATCAAGGGGGTAAGGAGATAATTTATGAAGAACACACTAATTAATACTCGGGTCAGAAGCCTGGAAGAAATGATGGCTGATCTTATGGCGACGGTCGAGCAAACATCGCTTGAGATGCGCGAATTTAAGGACGAACGGCGGGATCAGGCCGAGGAATCAAAAAAACAATGGCAGGCCGAGATGCGGGAATTTAAAGGTGAATGGAGGTATCAGGCTGAGGAATCGAAAAAGGAGTGGCGTGACGAGGTGCGTGAATTTGCTGAACGTATGGAACGCGATACCGTCAAATTCAAGGAATCAACAAATGAGATCCTGGACCGAATGGAACGGGAGAATGCCAAGTTTAAAGAAGATTCTAAACGGGACCGTCGCGAGTTAAACAAACAGCTTGGCGAAATAGCCAACAAGCAGGGCCGCATGACCGAAGATCTGGTAGCCCCGAGCATTTGCCGTATCCTTCGGGAAGTTGTTTGATGCCCTCGAAGGTTTGAATGTCGGTCTCTGGTACGGCCTCGCCGCACTCATCCGCTCGACAAGAGTCGCTTAAAGCAATTTGATGTGATAGCCGTTTGCGGCGATTACGTTCTTGTTAATGAAACGAAGAGCAATCTTGGGCTGGAAGATATCGGCAAACTGATGGATACAATTGAAGAAGTCCGGGAATATTTCCCGGAGTTCAGAGACAGGAAGTTTATTTGTTCACTAGCCACATTGTATGCGGAAGAAAGCCTGATTAAATTCGCCTCCCGTAAGGGTATCCTTGTTTTGGCCGTGGGCGATGAACTCATGGACGTCAAGAACGAACCCGGGTTCAAAGCCGCCATATTCTGATTCAGACGGAACGGCCTCCGTGCTGGTAATGATGTCATTTTGACAAGGGGCAGACCGCCTGTTCACCCTGATTCGGCGTATATGAAATCTAGAAGCTATGATTTGAATCTTCACACTAGGGTATCCTCGTGGGCATGAGATTCAACGAACTCAACATCGCCAAATGATTAGTGAACCTGCCGAAAATTTACTTGAGGGATTCCAGGTTGTTTATACCGGAAAAACTTCCTATCGGTTGTCGGAAAACATTCACGTCGTACCGCTCGCAATAATTATTTCCATTTGCTGATAGGTTTGCATATAGTGCGACCAAACGTCTTTGTGGTTGCAAATAGTCATTTTAGATGATACAAAACAATGTGTCATGATAATTCAACGTAAGTTCTGGGAACGTTTGCTTTTGCGGCTCTGGGAGAAGCGCTCAGTTCTATGGATCTCCGGAGTGCGAAGGGTGGGGAAAACTTGTTTATGTCAGGCCATTCCCGGAATCGAATATTTCGACTGTGAGCTTCCACGAGTTCGTAGAATGTTAGATGACCCCGAAGCTTTTCTCGAGGATCTTCGAGGGCAAAAGGTTGTCCTTGACGAGATTCATCGGCTCGGAAATCCGTCAGAGATACTCAAGATCGCCGCTGATCATTACCAGGATATCAAGATAATCGCCACCGGTTCGTCTTCGCTCGGCGCATCTCGGAAGTTCCGTGACACATTGACCGGACGGAAGATGGAGATCTGGTTAACCCCCATGATCTCAGAGGACCTTCACGATTTTGACAAATTGGATATTGCCCGGCGATTGTTCAGAGGAGGGCTGCCGCCGTTCTTCTTACCCGAGGACTATCCGGAACGCGAATTTCAGGAATGGATGGATGCTTATTGGGCCAAGGATATCCAAGAATTGTTCCGCCTGGAACGCCGATTTTCTTTCCAGCGCTTTGCCGAGCTTCTGTTCACGCAAAGTGGCGGTATTTACGAGGCGACGAAGTTCGCTGCCCAGTGTGAGGCCAGTCGAACGACTATTGGCAACTATCTGGCGGTCCTGGAGGCCACCTACGTAATGCATATCGTCCGTCCATTTAGCACTCGTCGCAGGTCGGAAATCCTCTCTGCCCCTAAAGTCTATGGCTTTGATACGGGTTTTGTATGTTTTTATAAAGGTTGGCGGGACCTCCGGCTCGATGATCTAGGACTTCTTTGGGAACACTATGTCCTAAATGAACTACAAGGCCGGCTCCAGATCCGATATATCCACTACTGGCGCGATAAGCAAAACCATGAAGTAGATTTCATATGGCCGAACAAGGACGGGCGCCACGTCGCGATCGAAGTCAAATGGTCCGCGGGGCAATTCGACGTAGCGGGGCTTCGAGCCTTTCGCCGCATTTATCAGCAAGGGTCTAATTTCGTTGTTTGTCACGACGTGACGCGACCATACAGGCGCTTAGTAAAAGACCTGGACATCGAGTTCATGAGTCTGGAGGACCTGATCTTGCGTCTCAAAGGAATGTCGGCTTGATACCACCAACGTCATTTCTAACGCAGGGAGAAATCTTGACGC
>CAWCTI010000041.1:0-72849 GCA_963798475.1 uncultured delta proteobacterium | reverse complement strand
CAGCCTGTGACCCGGATGTAACTGTCCACCCAATCCCATTGCCGGTTCAACAGGTTTGTCAGAAATACTTTCTCCTTAACGGTCAGGCGTCCTACAAAAGATTGCAAGAAATCTGATCCCATCATTTCATAGGTTCCATTATCTTTTTTTGCCGCATGTCCCTTTAAAAATTCCAGAGAGTTGTATGGATCTTCCAGTCTTAAGCCAATAGATACATCGCCATGATGTCCCGAGCTGAAGTCCCAGACATAAACATTCTTGGTTTTGTTGTCGGCCGTGAATCTCACCAAAGAACCGATTTGCGTCAATTCTGAAAGAGAAGGATTTGTCCTGAGTTCAAAGGTCTTGGCGTTAGAGCGGACGACAATTGGCTCCATTTTTGCTTATTTACTCTCCCTAAAAATGTTTGGTCATAGAAAAAGAAGCGACACATATCGTCCTATGGAACGACACATGTTTATACCTGTTTCAGCAAGGTTTGCAATAGATCTCGACCGGAACCGGGAGGCTACAAATGAACAAGCATCTCAGAAAACTCATTTATAAACACCGGACGGCCAAGGGTCTCAATTTCGGTGAACTGGCTGAATTGTCAGGTTACAGGAACAGGTCCAAGTGGGCTAACAGAATCTGCAATCTGGAGAGGGAAGGCGTTGGCGATGATGAATTGGTGCGCCGGGTGATTCAGGCATTGGAAATCGACCACGCGGAAATTAGAGAGGCGATTCAGAAAGATTATGCGATTTGGGAGAAATGGGCTGACGAGTCAGTTGCAATGCAAATGCTTATAAGAATCACCGGCGTCATTATCTTGAACCACGATATGGCACCGGAGGTCACTTCACGGGAAGCGGCCATAGAGTATGCCCAGGATTACGCGAAGGAAAATGGTCTCCGAGTTGTTCTCGTTCTTTCACGACGGGAATCGGCATGGATCGCTGCGGATGGCCACATGTTTATATTGCAGACAAAACCAGGTGTGCCGAATATTCCGTACGCGAGTGTGGGTGGAAAGAAATTCCTTTTTAACCGTAGCCAGGACTCATTCCCGTTCTCCGTATTAAAGAGTTGATTTGGCAATACAAAGGAGATTCAGATGGGACTCATGAATGCTAACCACCCTGCTAAGCCATCAAATGGTTCACAGGTCGAAGTTTCCGACAATTCATTGGCGTTCCTTCAGAAAAAGACGCTGACGTATATTGACCGATTACTAATTGCTAACCGCAATTTCGACAAGGAAATTTTTGAGATCATCTACTGGCTGCTAAACCGTGATTTGGCCAATAATTATTTCGAGACGATCCAAAAGCTAATACCCAAAGAAAAGGAACAGAAAGACGATGAAACAGACGGCTCCGTAGAAGAATCGTGGGAATTCGCTCATAGATCCTTCGACATCATCAAGCTGCTCTCGTCAGAATCGAGACATCAGGCGCGAATGATCATCAGAAGGTTACTTAGACAGCGGATAGAGGAGTTGAGCTACGATGGAGCAACGACCATTGAGCTGAACATCCAGGAATTTCAAAAATTGTTCAGTCTTGATGACACTGAAATAGAATTGTGTCTGTTCCTGTTCATGATGGCCAACTGGAACGAATTCCAGATGTTTTTCGAGAACCATCTCCAATGCAACCGTTATCAGGGACGAAGATGGCTCGCCATAGTTTTAAATTGCAGAGAAGCCCAATTAGTAAAGGCCCTCAATGGAAAACTCCATCAAATTGGAATCCTGGATAAGGATAATTATAGAAGTAGTTTCGAATTGAAGCAGGTGTTCGGGCAACAGTTACAGGATCTAAGTCCCGGAGAGTTCAGGACCCAGTTCACCAAACGGGTCAAATATGATCCGATCCCTCTTGACGCCCACATGATAGACAAAAGCATAACCAAAAACATTCTAAACAGGCTCTCCTACAAACCTGAGACATCAACGCATGTCTTGTTATACGGGCCTCCGGGAACAGGAAAGACAACCTACGCCTACGGCATTGGCGAAAAACTTGGTTTAGTCTGTTACCAACTGGATCATGGGGGGAAGGACAGCACGGTTTCACGTAGAGCCGCAATTACCGCTTCTGTCAACATGGTTAGCGAATCTGACAGATCGTTGCTGATAGCTGATGACTGTGATTCTGTCCTGAACACAAGAAGCGCATGGTCCTTCTTCGGTGAAACACCTGACAAACCCTGGCTTCACGAAATTCTTGAAAACCCGGGAGTCAGGATGATCTGGATAGTCAATTCAGTGGAAAACATCGAGGAGTCTGTCGCCCGCCGGTTTTCATTTAGCGTCAACTTCAAACCATTCAACAGACAGCAACGTGTTCAACTCTGGCAGAACATCGTTAGAAAATACAAGGTCAAGCGTTACTTGAAGAACTCTGAAATTGGAGAGCTCTCAACCCGATTTGAAGTGAGCGCCGGCGTAATAGATCAGGCGATACGTAAGGTCGCAGAATCAAAAAAACACTGCGACCAGGATTTAAAGGAGTCGATCATACTGGCTCTGGAATCACACATTAGTCTCGGCAAAGGCGGCTATAGCCCGGTGAAGGGAAAATATGATCAGAGGAATTTTACCCTGGACGGCCTCAATCTTTCCGGGACCGACCCACATGCGCTATTGGAGGAACTAAAGGCGTACAATGATTTCTGCAAACAACCAAACTCACTTGATCCTGTTTCCATGTCACTCCTGTTTCATGGGCCTCCAGGCAGTGGCAAGAGCGAATTGGCGAGATTCATCGCGCATCATCTCGATAAGGAAATAGTCTTCAAAAGGGCAAGCGACCTTTTGTCAATGTGGGTCGGTCAAACTGAAAAGAACATTCGGGAAGCTTATGAAGAAGCCAGTTCAAAGGAAGCTGTGTTGATATTTGATGAGGCTGATTCACTGGTATTCAATAGAGATAGGGCGGAGCGTTCCTGGGAATTGAGTTTCACGAATGAGTTCCTGACATGGATGGAGTCTTTTGAGGGGATACAGATTTTCACCACTAACAGGTTAAAGGACATGGATAGCGCCAGCCTGAGGAGATTCAATCACAAGGTTGAGTTTGGATACCTGAAGCCTGAAGGAAACGTCATCTTCTATGAAAAACTTATAGCGCCGCTGATCAGCAAATTGCTAGACGCTTCTGCAACTAAAGCGCTCAAAAGTTTGTCGGGGCTTACTCCGGGAGATTTCAAGACTGTCAGGGACAAGTTTAGATTTAGAAATAAGAGAGATCTTACACACAAAGCAGTCATAACAGCCTTGCAGGAGGAAGCCAGACTCAAAGATTGTCACGCCGGTGTCAAGAATATCGGCTTCTTATCATGATTAAAGGACTAGCACTGCCAAAGAATTGGAGAAAATCTACGAAATAGTCAAACGATGTCTTCAATGTGACGGATAAATTCAGGACATAAAAAACCTAGATATGTTATCTATGTATGCGTTTACTCCTTACCATTTTACCAACAGAGGCGACCTGTCATGAATATTATTCTGGGTCATGAGTTGGATACAGGTGGTTACCCTGACGCTCTGGGGGATTCGGAAGCCACCGTTGGGAGCGTGGTTGTTGGACCGTCAGGACTTGTCGGCATCCTTGAGACCCGCCTGGGACTGACAAAGGTTAGAACCCACGGGGCAGTCCGCATCGGGCGCCTCCTGAAAATTCTCAAAGACCATGACAATGGGACGAGTTTTTATTCCAGGTCTCTGGAAGCGGATGCATGGTCAACGGCCAAGACGATACTGGCCTGGCGGGATGAACTCAAGATATCAGGCTGGAACGGCGATGCGCCATCCGGGGCGAGCGACCGCCTTAAAACTCTTAGTGATCTGGAGAAAGTATTCCAAATCGAACTTGTCGAAGGCATGGGGGATCGTCTTCAGGCAATCCTCCGAAGATTAAATCAGGATCAGGAACTGGATGTTACGCAGATACAGCTTGTTGAGCCTCTCGAGTCCTGGGCTTCTGGTTGGCGAAAGTTATTGGACTCGTTAAGCAAATGCGGAGTAGCCTTCTCTGACGCTCCATCCCATGCAATGCCAAGCCCGGGAGATCTTGGACGCCTTCAGCAAGCCCTGAGAACAGGAAAGCCCATTACTGGCGATGTCGCTGGGGACGGGAGCGTGTGCGTTGTTAGAAGCCAGGGAGAATGGGAGTCATGCGAGACCATCGCCTCTTTCCTCGAAGCCATTTACCAGAACGAAAACAAGGCTCTCATCATCAATGGAGGCGGCAGCCATCTACTCGATGATACCCTCAATCGCCACAACCTCCCCCGTTTAGGATATGATTCCCGATCCCGCTGGCGCACATCGCTTCAATTGCTGCCGTTAGTACCTGGGAAACTACTGGAATCCACTGGACGCCCAGAAGTTGCTTGAATTCCTGATCATGCCGAAATCACCTGTAAGCCGGGATATTGGGGTATTTCTGGAACAAGCCCTCCGCGAACATCCGGGAATTGGAGGCCCTAAATGGGATAAAGCCATCGACCAGGCATTTAAACAATATGAGAGCTATTCCTTTGACAGAGAGATGGAACCCGAGGCCGGCGAAAGTCGGGAAGATTTCCGTAAAGAATTGAGTTTCTGGCTTGGAGAGGACGAACGGTTCAGTCCCGATGACGGTATGCCATCAAGTGTTGTCAGGGAGATCTGCTCCCGTCTCAACAAATGGGCGGCCAAGCGAGGCGGAAAAGATAACGATATTACGCTGATCGCGTCGGCCAAGCTTTTCAGTGATGTGTCGGAAGCTATCCAGGATTGCGGCCTTACAAAGATAACGCAACCTCAATTGAATCGTATCCTCGATTCGGTGATAGGCGAAGGTCTTGAAAAGCCCGATTATGGCCCTCAGGCGGCTCCATGGTCGTGGGTTGATTCTCCTGGCCAGATTTGGGGGACAGCGGACACGATCATCTGGTGGAACTTCTGCTCAGAGGGAGTTTCTCCACTCCACTCGACATGGACCTCCGTTGAAAGAGAAAGCCTGAAGACTTTAGGCGTGGAACTTAGAGAAACTCACGAAATGCGTTTACAGCAATCCAGTTCATGGCGAAACGCAGTAACATTCGCCGGCAAGAGACTGGCGCTTGTGTCGCCGATGTCGATCGCCGGAAAAACTTTGAACTATCATCCATTCTGGGACGAAGTGCGGCATCTACTGAACCTCGAGGAAGCCTCAATTCAAAAACTGACTTTTGAGGGGGCTCAAATGTGGAGGGATGAACATCCAGGCTTTTTTGGACTGGAACTCACTCGTAAACCAGTGTCAAGCGTGGAGACTCCCAAACCCGGCCAGGTTTGGCTGGTACCGCCCAACCGCATCAAGGGTCGGATCGAGGAATCCTATTCAAGTGTCCAAACGCTGATTGATTGCCCATTCGCCTGGGTTTGCCAATATGTCCTGCAACTCCATCCTGGAACCCTGGCCTTGTTGCCTGACAGGGGCGAAATGCTGGGAACGCTCAGTCATGCTGTCATGGAGAAAACTTTATGCGTTAAGCCCCTGCCCGACCCAAAATCAGCCGAACAACTGGCAAAGGGGCATTTCGATGAACTCGTTCCTCAGATGGCCGCTTCGCTTCTGTTCCCCGAGCGAAAGTCCGAACTGGAGAGAGTCCGGGGCCTGATGGGGGCCGCCGCCAGGATACTCGCCGAACACATACACTCGTCAGGTCTCAATGTCAGGAATCACGAGCATTCGGTACGTAAGGAACTTAATATCGATCAGAAGATGAGTGGAATAATTGACATGTCTCTCGGAGATGACACCGGCGACAAGGTGGTCCTGGATCTAAAATGGTCCAGGCAGGCACGTTACAAGCGAGAAGAACTGGAGAAGGGAGGAGCCTTCCAGTTGGCGGTTTACTCCTGGCTGTTGCGAAACCAGATCGGCGACTTTCCTGCCGGAGCATATTACATGCTGGCCCAGGGAGAACTTATCGCCTCGGCCTGTAATTCCTTTCCCGCCGAATGTATTTTCCCGGATGTAGATATGAAAAAGACATGGGACGAGGGCATGGAACTCTATAAGGCTCGGATCAGTGAACTGCAGAACGGTCAGGCGCTAGCGTCCGGTATTCCTCCGGACAATGGATCGGCTCAGCAAGGTGAGGAGCCGAAGGAAGACGATTCATCCGGACCCTCTTCTGAACCGTCTCCAAAATGCAAATGGTGTTCCTACTCCAGTCTCTGTGGAATGGGGGTCAGCTAACATGCCATCATTACCCATAGAAATTATTAGCGCCAGCGCAGGATCGGGAAAGACTTACACTTTGTCCAAAACCTTGGTCGAGGCGCTCAGCGGCAACGTCCGACCGGAGGCGGTCCTTGCTACGACCTTTACTAATAAGGCCGCCGCAGAATTGATTGAGAGAGTTAGAACGGACCTGTTCAAGGCTCAGAAATGGGATTACGCCCAGCGCATTTTTGATGGTCATGTTGGGACGGTAAATTCAGTTTGCGGCAGGCTACTAAAGGAGTTTGCTTTTGAGCTTGGGCTTTCGCCGGTTCAGGATGTGCTTCCCGAAGATGACAACTTCTTTATCTTTGAACGGGCTGTCGCCCCCGTTGTCGAGAAATATTCCAGAGAGATCGACGCAATTGCCGAGCGGTTCGAAATTGAGGATTGGCGCAGCATTCTAAGAGACATCATTAACAAGATCAGAACAAATGATATTGATCCTGGTAGTCTTTCAAAATCTTATGAATGGTCATGGAAAACCTTTCAAGATATTTTGCCGGCACCCTCAAAAACAGGGGAGGATCGCATTGACAGGGATCTTGCTGACGCTATCGAGGACACTTATACAGCGCTGAAGCAAAATCCATCTGATACTACCAAGGCTACTCAAGAGGTTATGAAAAAGCTTGAAATTCACCGGCGAACAAGGGCTGAGGTCAGTTCCCTTTCCTGGCCAGAGTGGGTCAGATTTTCAAAACTCACGCCCGGCGCCAAGAGCAGAGACATATGTGAGAAATTGACTGACGCTGCAAAAAATCACGCCAGCCATCCCCGATTACACAGAGATATTGAGACATTCATTCGATTGCTCTTCGTCTGCGCAGGCGAGGCAGTAGTCGCATTTGCGCAATTCAAGGAGAAAAATGGGATCGTGGATTTCGTGGATCAGGAAAAGCTGGCGTTGGAACTCCTGAGAATTCCCGAAGTTCAGGAAAGACTCAAGAAAGATCTGGAAATTGTATTCGTTGATGAGTTTCAGGATACGAGCCCGATACAGTTGGCGCTATTCATAGAGTTCGCACGATTGGCTTCCAGATCGATCTGGGTTGGTGATCAAAAACAGGCTATTTACGGGTTCAGAGGCACGGACCCGACTCTGATGGACGCTGTCATAGATCAGATCATCGACAAGAAGAACCAGAAAATACTCTCCCGTTCGTATCGTTCAAGGCCAGGTTTAATTGCTTTTACAAACGAACTTTTCGCGACGGCCTTTGAGCCCCTGGGAATTTCACCGGAACGAGTCAGACTCCAACCTCAGGTAAAGGATGGGCCTGGCCAAAAGATTCCTCTTCTTGTCTGGCAATTGTCGAGAAAAGATAGCAAAATTGAAAAAGACAGGGCCTCGAATGGAAAGGAAATCCTCTCGCTTGCCATCGCAATAGGGGATCTGCTGGAGCACTGTGACGACTATATGATCCTGGATGGAAACACGGAGCAGACTCGGCCGCTCAGGGCTGGTGACGTTGCGATACTTTGTCGCACGAATTCCAATGTGAGCAAGTGGCTACCGCCCTTGAAGATTACGGGATACGGGCTTCCGTTCCTCGAGCCGGGTTGATGTCAACGCCTGAGTGCATCCTGGGGTTCGCGGCTCTTCGTTATCTTGTGGACAAAGGCGATTCTCTGGCTGTTGCGGAGATACTTCATTTTAACGAAAGTTCCGTGGCTACGCCAAAATGGTTTAGTGAGCGGCTAGAAAAACTCAGCGTCAAAGGTAACTAATTCCAGTCCAATAGTTCAGGAACTGGATAAGCTCAGGCCGGATCTCATCCATTTGACACCTACCGAAGCTCTGGAAACAGCTCTTAACGCCGTCAAGATTCGTGAGGCTACGCTTCGTTGGGGCAATGCGGGGCAGAGGATCGCCAATATCGAGATGCTTAAGGGCCTGGCGCTAAATTATGAAGATCAATGTCTGGTTAGTCGCAGCGCCGCTACACCGGCCGGACTGGTCACCTTCCTGAGTAAAAACGTTCGTGGTGAAGACACTGATACTCAACCAGCAGGACAGGATGAACACGCTGTTCAGGTCCTGACATACCACAAGGCTAAAGGGCTGGAATGGCCCGTGGTTGTCATGTATGAACTTGACTGGCGTAAGGATGTGAGACCCTTTGGCGTATTCGTCGAATCGGAAAAGAAAGGCTTTGATCCAACTCAGCCGCTCGCCGGTCGCAGATTGCGATACTGGCCGTGGCCGTACGCTTCACAGAAAAAGGTTGCGGAAATTGACGACTCAGTTCAGCAAACATCAGTGTATAAAGAAGTGGCGTTTCAGGAGCAAAAGGAGTTAATTCGACTTCTCTATGTCGGGACGACCAGAGCCAGGGACTATTTGGCCTTTGCAGTCGGGGTTGATAAGGAAGGCAAGAATTTAACCAAATGGCTCGACATCATGGAGGACAAGGACAAGAAAAAAATCCTCAGGTTACCGACAGATTTCGATAATCAAAATATTTCGATCGGTAACCAGAAGTTCGCCGCAACATTGCAGAAGTTTGAACCTTTCCAGCAGGGGGCGCAAAATCCTGACGAGGTCACGTATAAAACGCCGGTCACACATCAGGATATGGAATATCCACCGGCCAAATTGGTCCCCAGCGAACAGAAAACCGAACTGGGTGAAACCGTGAGTATTTGCGGAACTGCGGATTTAGGAGAGCGCATTACCCTTGATGGCAGCCCTGAAATGGATCTCGTTGGTGAGGCCATACACAGCTTCCTGGCCGTTGACAATCACACATGGGACAATGGAAGGCGTCTCGCAATGGCCGAGCAAATCCTCCTCAACTGGAAGGTCACGGCCATAAAACCGGAAAATTTAGTAGAAGTGAGCAACAGACTGCATTCCCACATTGAGCGGACATACGGAACAGGTTGTGTTTGGCGGAGGGAATGGCCCATTCATTTGAAAAAGGAAAATCAGAAGGCTAAGGGCTGGATCGATCTACTTCTGGAAACTCCGGATGGTTTGGTGATAATTGACCACAAGAGTTTTCCGGGAAGCAAGGACAGGAGACAGGAAAGGGCCCTGAGTTATGCTCCACAACTATCCATGTATCGTGAGGCGGTGGAGAAGGCCACCAACAAATCCGTCATTGCGACTATGATACATATGCCGGTGGTTGGGGAAATGTGGGAGTTGAAGATTTAAACCTGCCAATAAATAAATTATTACAAATTATTTGGAGTTATCCATTCGAAATAGCCTCATGGCCTGGGCAACCAACTTTGATGTACGTTTATCAATTTGCTCTACACCCCATTTGTCGGCTGTGGCCAAATCTTCGTTTAGTTTTAAGATATTTTTATAACCTACTGGGTGTCCTAGTTGATCAGTTCGGTCACGTTTTTCTGCGAAGCTCTTAGTGCCCAACGTGCTGTTAAATCCTGAGAGGGTGAGGTTCCCCAGTTTGTGGACATGGCTCTGTTGGAAATCTTTTGCCTTTTTCTCGTCACCATCAGCGATCATTTTTACCCAGTCAGGAGAAATATTGCTACCTTGTGGGAAAACATGTTCAATTGTCCAGACGAATTGTCTGTTTTCTACTTGCCACAAGTCGATTCTTGATTCTCTGTTCATAAAATCTGCCGCAATGGCACACAATACGAATCGAGCTACACCTCTATTTTCTTCGTAAATTTGGCCCTCAAGTTTGTGTTGGAATTCTTCATCGGATGCCGACAAGCTAACTAGTTCACGCCGGACCAAATTCACTGTGTCTTGGCCTCTATAATTCGCAACATTGTCTATCACCTTCATAAATAGAGGGGTTAAATCACGGGTTGGTGGTTTGTCCGTATATAATGTTTCAGCCCAATCTGGACAAAAACTGAGAGAAAAAGTTGTTAGTTGCCCGACGGGGGTCATAATATGAACCCCGGAACATGGAGGAGGAGTATGCATGAGCGTCCAACTGACAACGGTGGAAGGCAAACAGCGCAAGAAGTTCACAGCCAACCAGAGGCTGGAGATCCTGAGGGAATGGGATGCTACGGGCAATGGAGTGGAGGTCTCGCGACGCCATGGGATTCATCCCTTGACCCTGTATCGTTGGAAGAAGAGACTGGAACAGGGAGCTGCGGAGTTTCTAAAGGGAACCCGGTCCAAACCGAATCCGGAGGTCAAGGAACTGCAAAGGGAGAATCAAAAGCTCAAGGACACGGTGACCTTACTGTCTCAGGAACTGATGCTCTTGAAAAAAAAGATGAACTTGGTTTAACGGGTAGAAAGCCAGGTCAAGCCTACACTCAGGAGCAGCGTCAAAGGATTCTGGACACAGTGGAAAGGCTCAAATCAGAAGGATTTTTAACTACTGGAGCTTTGATGGGATTAAAGATCCCTCGGTCTACCTATTATTTCTGGAAGAGTTTCAACGCTAACAAAACTCGTCCAACTTCGTCCAGCGCTCTGTTGGAAAGTGAGACGAAAAGCGTTATTTCCATGAAAGAAAAACAACCTCATTTGAGTCATCGCCAAATCAGTGGATTATTAAGACATAAAGATGTCTGGGTAAGCTCATCAAGTTGTTACAGGACGCTAAAATCTCAGGACTTGGTATGGGAATGGACTCTACGAGAAGCTCCCTGGAAAACAGCTCATTATGAGCCATTTGAACCGAATCAGATCTGGGGCGAAGACTGGACCGGTATAGCTATTGACGGACTGCGTCACTATGTGTTGACTATACTGGATTTGTTTTCCAGATATTTAGTGGCTTGGGGGATCTTTAGGACAGTCACCCAAAGGGAAGTCAAGAACCTGGTAGCCCTTGCCATTATGAGTGAAAGAATCGGTGAAAACGACCCCAAACCCATATTAAGAACAGATCCTGGCTCTCCCAATATGGCTGCAGACGTGAGGATTTTTCTTCGGCAAGTAGGAGTTGTATTTTCTCCCGGGCGAGTCGCCCGACCAACTGACAACGCCCGGCAGGAAAGATTTTATCGAACATTGAAACAAGAAGAGGTCTATTGTCACGAAGGATACGTCTCTTTAGACAGCGCAAAAGCAAGTATCGGCTACTGGATTAACTACTACAATGAAGTCAGGCCGCACCAGTCGCTGTTCGGGTATCCACCAGCGATTGTTCACCGCAGCGGAAACAAGACCAGGCTTCTGGAAGATTATCGGCGCAACGTCGAGAATGCCAAGGAGAAAAGAAGACAGGAGTGGCTACTTAATAATCAGAAACTAACAACTTTTTCCTGTTGAAATGTCTGAAACAGTACAGTAAGATTACGACGAACGAAAAAGCACACAAGAAGATGTATGATATCAACGAGGTGATCATCCTCCAATTTTAATTGCTGCTTGCGTGAAAGCAGGTATAGTATCAGAAGATAAGAAGGGGTACCTTGAATTCGCTCAAGATCCTTTAGATGCCTGTGTAAGAAATGGAATCGAACATCATCTTGATTAAGGAACACCATCAGACCGTATAAGCGTCCAGCATCAGTAATCTTTTTTATGAACCCATTGGCATCCCTTTCTATGAGCTTCTCGTAGACATGGATTAAGTTAGACCTCGTCGCAAGAGGGACCTGCGCAATGTCATATAATTCATCCCTGAATGCGTTGTAGTACTGCCGAAAGAACCTCTCTTGGGTACCATAATCATCACCTAGGTATCGAAGAAGACCGTTCCATCGTTCAAAGGATGAGTCGATTTCTCGACTTTCTGAGTTGGCATCAAGCTTGGCCAAAAGTTTGTTCTTTATCAGGTCTACAGGAGTTAACGGCATACCTCTATTGTTGAGTGACTCGAATAACGTGAAAGCGTCTGAATGATTAGCAACTTCAATCTTTACCAGAGATGCCTTCAAAAGCTTTTGAAGAAAATTGAGTATGCTCTGAACCGGATCTTCTACGCTCAAACTCATATCCCTAATTCTATCTTTAAAATATTGGAAACATCTAAAAATTTTTCGGCTGGACGCGTATGGTACAGTCTCATGGAACTCTATGATCTTTATTTCAGTCAGGACCGATTTGTAGTCCTGGAGATTGTTATTCTGGACCTGCGGAACCACCCGAAGCCGTTTCTCATCAGTTTTGAGAACTAGTCGCGATTTCATATTGAGTATTTCAACCAAATTGCGGCTATTATTGGAGTCTCCTTGACAATTACTGAGAGCATCGTAAATGGCTGCGAAGAGCAATGATATCGTTGTTAACCTCTGTTGGCCATCGACAATTTCCAGTTCCCGAACACGTATGGCATCCTTTGAATGATTGATACAGATTATGGAACCGATAAAGTAGCCTTCCTGGTTTTCAAACACATCGTCATACAGGCTTTCCCAATTTTCTTTACGCCATTTATATTCCCTTTGATATTTAGGAATGGAATAAACTAGGGAGTCATCGGGGTTAAAAAGTACGCTCAAGGGGTAATTTTCAGCCGAGTTAATCATCTAAAAATCCTCTATAATCAATTTGTCTAGACTCACAGCGGCACTATACAAAGGAATTATTAAATAACAAAGTCAAGATCTTGATTGGCTGGCACTTGATTTTGGAAATTCACTCTTATCAGTTGGGCTAATACTTGGGCCGCAAACTCGGAATCAAAATCGCTGGTCCAACAATAAGTCTTGCCGTGCATATATTCTAGTAGAGGTGGCGTTGTTTGAAGGAACGCTGAGACAACGTTAGCTCGGCCTTGGGGGCGCATTTTCGCCACTTCTTGAAAGCGTGTAGCGAGAAAATTTACCATGCGATCCAACTTGAATCCTCGTGGTGCCAACTTAGCGGCCATATACAATGCAATCACTGACGGCATGGACCTCTTAATTGCGAGATTCTTTATAATATCGCCTCCAAACTTGCTAACTCGAGACAATGAGTCTAGTGTGTACGCTGGCAGATCATGAAAGGCTTTCATTTGGTCCAATACAATTAATTCAAAGCATCCGTTATGTTCAAGT
Organism: uncultured delta proteobacterium; assembly: GCA_963798475.1. Taxonomy (GTDB): domain Bacteria; phylum Desulfobacterota; class Desulfomonilia; order Desulfomonilales; family Desulfomonilaceae; genus CAJBEZ01. The sequence goes on along the minus strand of CAWCTI010000041.1, from coordinate 59,665 downwards.
AGATAATTTTCTGCCTGTGCCTTCGAAAACCCGTTAGGTAATCCCCAAATAATGGCGATATCAAATTTCCCATTGCGAGAAAATTCGCTCATATCTTGTTTTGGGCGTAGAAACTTGAACTCACATCTCAATGCTCTGAATGGACTTTTTCTCATATCCAGAATCATGCAATCTGGGCTCGACTCTATTTGTCCTGAAGAATCAAGCACAGGGCCAAGGTAAGAGAGATGCAGCAATTCCTGAGAATATTTCATAGAGAAGAGATGTCGTAGAGAGTATTCATCGACTGGTTTGAATATCATCTTGCAGAGCCTCCGAGAATCTACATCATCCTCTGTTTTACTAAAAATATCTTAGAGATCCTACGACTGCAATCAAATTTTTTGAGGCCAATCTAGCGCATCCTGTGGACGCTGTGATTCCGGCAGGACTTGTCATAGTTAAAAAAAGTATCCTGAACAGAGTTTGCATAAAGGATTTGGCAACTTGTTGAATAGTTGATGTTTTCACATCCCATTCTGCTATCCAACCTATTCTGCTTCTACACACCAGTCTGAATACGGTAGCGTGGTTTCCATGGTTTTAAAAAGGCTGACAAAGATGTCTTCCTGTTCAAGCGCCTCCCTATTACCGAGGAGAATCAACTTGTGTCGGGCTCGCGACATGGCCACGTTCAGGCGTTTCTCGTCGGCAAGATGCGAAGAAAGGAGACTGTCGGACATGCCCAAAGAGACGAGGACAACATCGCTCTGACTCCCCTGAAATCTATCCACGGTGCTAACGGCATCAAGCAACATCTTCTGCGCATCGGCATCCAGAAACTGATCTTTCGCAAACATATTTTCGAGGCTGCGCCTTACCAGTTCTACCTGAGCACGGCGTGGGCAGATGATCGAGACACCATCCTTTTTTTCCACGGGAAATCCACCCCTGGTGAGGGCTCGAACAACATCGCAGACAATTTGCGCTTCCTTAAGGTTTGTCCGAGGACCTGCCGAGCTATCTAATGGCACATTTACAAATTTTACTGATTCGAATGGATCTAGGAGCTTTCTTGAAAATCCCGGAATGTTCTTGTGATTTATTCTAAGTCTCGCTTCAGCAACTTTATCGTCGGCCGGTCGTAACTCTTTATTGTACCACATTGAAGCCGGGATGGCGCACACGTGATCATTCATTCTGTATTGATCCTTGAGCAGGACGACCTCTCTACCCCCATTCTTTTCGCATCTTTCATAAAGTATTTCAAAGAGTGACTTGGATAGACCAGACCACTGTCCGACATCAACTTCAGAGTCCTCCTGTCCTGCGGATTCACTCTGGACAACAGCAGGAAGCTGATTATGGTCGCCTATCAGCACAAAACGTTTTGCAAAACTGACGCAACCCACTGTGACTGGAACTGTCAACTGGGCGGCTTCGTCGATAATAACCAAGTCGAATTCACCTAACACCCTGTCATACTTTCCGGATAGAAGGGAACTGGCGGTTATGCCGACCACGGACCCGTTTCTGAGCGCTTCCTGCCCCGCAGAGATTTTTTCATCGACATTTGGGCGGCTTGCCATGATGAATTGGAGGGCTATTGACCGGACATCCTTATCTGTCACTGAGGCTAAATTGCCAATGCGCAGCAATTTGTCCCGCATCCCTCCCCTAACGAGAGGTTTCATGGCTTCATCCAACGCCCGGTTGGTTCCGGTGCATATGAGCACTTTCTTGTTAAGCAGGAGATGCGCCTTTACAATGGCTTTTATCAATTTTGTCTTGCCGGAACCGGGGGGACCATGGACAATGCTGTATGATTTTGCGCAAATGGCCGCCTCAAGGGCATTAGCCTGCTGATCATTGAGTTCTTCCTTTTTCAGAATATCAACGCGGGATTTGTCGGTAAGAGGCATACTTACAAAATCCGGGGACTGTTCGCCCAAAATCAGGTCACTCAGATCGGCGGGGTTCGATATCCAGCGATATAGCCCCTTGAACAGACGTATAGTCAGGTTTTCATTTGTGTAGACGTCGACCCAGACCGGTTCAAAACGTATTCCTTCGTTTGTTGAGATAATCAGATCGTCTTTAGACGAAGATTCCACTGCTCCCAGCGCCACCCGTCCACGCGACGGCCCATTACTGTCGCTAATCAAGACATGGTCGCCAGCCCTGAAATCACTCGTATTGGCACCATTCAGACGGTAACGGTATTTGCCATTTTGGACATTCTCAAGACTGCGACTTGCCGCTCTGAATGCTTCCCCCTGCGCTTCTCTCTGTTCCGGAGTCTTTCGCCACAGTTCAGCGTGCATCTCCTTGAGCGCCTTGAGTTCGGCTGAAATCAATTTCGAGTAGTGGAGGAAAAAGGCGCTTTCTCTGTCGGTGGGGATTCGCTGACCTTCGCCGAGCCATTTCGCCGTCTCTATTGGCCGGGTGTCTTTCTCATTTGAAACGAGGGCGATCCGGGCGCAATGGGGGGACATTCGCCGGCATCCTCGGCACTTGTTCATATTGGTCTCGAAACTGGCCTGACCCGTCAATTCCATCAATACCAGTTCATTTCGCACGTTGACCGATTTTCGAATTGCCTGGATGTCAGGTATGAGCCTTCGGGTAAGATTGTTAGGGGTGTCGCCGAGCATAGCGTTTCCGCTGTAGAGCAATAGGGCAAAAATCTTGTCAAACGCTATTTCGCCTCTCGAAAACATCATCAGAGTGTAAGACATGAGTTGAAGGGCATCGCCAGGTTTGGGATTGGCTCCCTGGCTCTGACTCGTCTTGAGTTCACCAACACCCACAATGCTGCCTTTGGCCAGATCCTCCCACAGGAAATCCACCCTTCCCTTTGTGCCAAGAGATGGCGCCAGGACAAATGTTTCCGTCCGAAGAAGTGTTGATTTCTTGCGTTGATCCACCCACTTTTCAAGATGCTCGATGGAGTAATCGCATTTTGACAAGATATCGTCAGGCGATGACTCGGATAAAAGGAATTCTTCGGCCTGCGCATTGAGTAGTTCGCGTCGCCTCGCTGCCAGTTCCGCTCCTTTCAAGGAATTCCAGATATCGGGGAACAGCTGATGCACAATATTCCCGCGAATCTTGTGGGCGTTGCCAGACTCGGATATGTATCTACTCAACAGGAATTGACGCTGGCAAAATTCTACCTGTGTCATGTCGGTCACGTTTATGAGCCAATCGGGTTCAATGACCACGAGGCTGTTCTGTCCCACTCGCAGTTTGCCGCCTTCTCTTTCCAGGTGAAGTATCCTGACTGGAACGCTCCGGTCATCGTCAAGCAAAGACTTCAGTCTAATCGCATAATCGTTCCAGCAATCGTGGACAGGGATGGCATAAGGTTCAAAGTCGTCGCTTAAAATTCTGAATTCGTAACGTGAGTCTTCTGAACGGGTTATTCCTTCGATCCGCGCGCTGAGGCTCTTCAAGGCGCACGGGGGAGCGCCCATACTGCAAACGGGACAAGGCGCTTCATCATGATCGCCAAGAGCCACTTCGGCGACCTCCGGTTTCGCCGGCTCCACGATTACTGGCGGAGCCTCAATTACGGTAATGGGTTTCTTCGTTTTCTTGGGCGTTACTTCAACCTGAGTAGCCAAGGTTTTGTTAGTTGACCCAATGTATTTGGCGATATCATCCCTGTGTAATCTGAGGACGTTTTCGAGTAGGCTTGTAATTTCCTTTGCCGTCAAGACAAGTTGAAACGATCTCATCAGGAATATTTCCCGATGAAGTTCATCAAGCCCAATGACCTTAAGCGAGGGGATCTCAGGTAAATCAATCTCAGAACCCTCCGGAATTCTCGGCGATAGGGCTACTATGCCTTTGACGTGATCCAATCTAGGACCTGGTCCTACACGGGGTTGCAGAAACTTGTCGCGATTGCGTTCGAGAAACTGAAGGAAGGCAATACGGTAAGCGCTGACCTGGTTGGCAGGATTCCCCTTCGACCCGCCACGCAAAACTATTCTTTTTTTTCCATCATAAACGGTCCAGTCACCATTTTCTCCGCCGAAAACAGGGCCGCCGACCTGCTTGAGTTCAATTACCGCCAATCCGTTATTCTTGACCACCGCCAGATCGATTGGGCAGTTATTGACGATGAAATTTGCCAGCACGCAAAATCGGGTCGGGTCACTCGTGTAGTTGCGGAACATGTTTTTGAGGAACACGGCCAGCGCCTGCATCTCATGGCCATGTTCAAATTCTTGCCCGATCCAGAGTTCAACGCCCATGTTACAATCACTTTCCCGGAATTCTTGGTATCCGACTGGGGTTAACAGACCATGATCCGCAATGATCCAGTCGTTTGCGTTACACACATAACGTAGGGAAATACATTCTCAACAGATTGTCCTCGAACTTTAGCACTCTAAAGTTATCCCGGAAAGCAAATTGATTCCAGAAGCTTTGAATAGACAAACACGTCTTCGAAAATTTGTTCAATCAATAAAAAAAATTGAAATATTTTTTGGAACGTGTGTCCCCGTTTGACACAGGTGTCATTTAGGATGTGCGTAATTGTTAAAATGGCCCCGTGGTCGATCCCATAAATGTTGAGATGGGAATTGCTGGAGACAGGGAGTTAGAAAATTGAACACATCACACAAAGAAATTGATAAAGATCTAACTTCACACGGGGCCAAAAACAAATGTTCTTCTGGAATAAATACTGAAGATAAAAGATTATCCGTCAAGCGCTCGCTGGCTTGTTGAGACTACCACAGGAGGTACAAATGCGTGATGATTATATTGGTTATTTACTCAGTGGTGGAGATGATGACGACGGAGGCGGTGGTGGCTGCTTATCGGTTCTTTTCATAATAGCCGTAATTGTTGGTATAATTTGGCTGATAAGTAGATAATATCAAATCTTGTTTTTAGGCAATCTTGGAACGTTTGGTTATCCTGAAAATTCAGGGCTTACCCACGATTATGGCCTTCCCTGTTCACGAGCGCCTCGCCAAAAGCAGAACTTGCTAGACCGATTAGCTGATACTCCAGGAAAGTCAGCCGAGTTGGGCCGAAATCTACCCAGGCGCCGGTTTCAGTCTTAGACCATGCCTTGGCCCAAAAATAGACGTGTTTCTTCAGTTGCGGAGTATTCGTCGGGAAGGTTTCGAAAAGGCGTTCCGCCCAGCCCTTATATTTTTGCTTGATATGTCGGGAGTCATGTCCCAGCAAAGCAACGGCGCTCAAGTCACCTATGTGATATTCGTAATTGTCACCCCATCGAGCGAACTTTGATGTATCTCGCTCTAGACTTCTGATGTTCGCCGAAATGTTTCCATCACCCTTACCCAAAGTTTCGGTTTTGCCGATATAGAGTGGAATGATCTCGTCATCCTTTTGAAAGACCATTATGTAGATGAGACCATCGAAAAAGAACTGCTTTGTATCAAAATCTGAAATCAGCTTTTCGCATTCGTGGCGAACGAGAGATCCCATGGCTTCGCTTCGCGGCAGAATATTTCGCATATTGGTTTTGCCGATCTGTTTTGTGATTACAGCGCCATTTGATGATGTTTGAAAAAGCGGTACCCATGTCCGATAGACATTGTGGCGTTCGCAAAAATCTTTCCAAATCTGTCCGTGCCGTGTCATGTTCCAAGCCTTTAAGTTACCGCGGTTGGCTAGCAGTTGATCTAGCTACGCACTACTAAAAAGATAACAAATATTATAATGCCAAGTATGATCCATCCAATTATGGATCCGCCAGCTTGTTGGCCATTTTGGAATGGCTGATAGGCGTCGTGATGCGGCGAACGTTGCTCTTCAGCGGCTTTCTCTCGGCGGCGCTCTTCTTCCTCCGCCATTATTGCGGCGATTATAAAAGGTTCTTCGTCCATGTTACGACCCATTATGAGTCAATCAATGTGAAAAAAACATTTTATGGTTAGGATATTGGCTACCTGCAGCGCCCATACCGCCATGATATTTGCCATATAATAAACGAAAGTCATAAAAATTTTCCTGAAATCACTATCGCCAGTTTTGAACATTTCCCTAATTTCGTCTTGTTCGTGAACAGGCGAGAATTTAATCGCCTCGATTACTCGGCCAATGGGTATGTGGTTTTCTCCACTAGGTCCGGTCACTGTTAAGATTTGCTCGGTATCGATGGCGTTCTCCGCTAAAAACTTGTCCAGCCATTTGTTAAATGTCATTTGTAGCTCCTTCAAGCGGCGGGATTCTAGCGCGGCACCGCAAGAGCTTGTCGAAAAAAATCATTAATTGAAAAATATCTAAAACTTTTTTTGGAACGTGTGTCCTTATTTGACGCAGGTCTCTTTTAGAATCAGCACAATTGTTAGAAATGGCCCCGTGGTCAACCCCATGAATTTGAGATGGGAATTGCTGGCGACAGTAAGTTAGGGAATTGAACACGATGTTACAGGAAGGAGTTGATGAGGAATCCGACTTCACACGGGGCCAAAAACAAACGTCGTCCGGAATGATGATTGTAGCAGGCTGAATTTTGATTCGGTTTTCTTAATTTAGGAATGAGGAGGAACTGATTCCATGACCAAGAAGCATTGGACAATGTGGGAAGCATGGAATTGATTCGCTAAGGGAAAAGGTAGAAGCTTTGATCAGCCTTTTGATCGTCATCGTGTAACTAAAACCGCGGTTTTCATGTCCTTTGAATAAAAGGAGGCGTTAAGATATGTTGGTTGGACACCGTTGAATATGACAAGAAACCTGTAAAATGGAAGACCACTTGGATCAGCAAAATGGTCATTATGACAGGCCGATACAAACGGAAACGAAAAACGGGGGACATATGGCAGGACAATAATGGAGTTTACCATGCAGTGTTCCTTGCACATCTGGGAGAAGAGGCTGCAATGAAGGGTCCGGAGATAATCGAGGAATATCTAAGCAATTTGGAATGAGGCTCTGGGCTCTTGGGGGACTTGGAACAAAGGGAGAACCATTTGAACTATCTAACCTTCTCATGGAATATGAGGATTCATGACAACCAAATGTGTGTCGATGAATCGAATTCGCATGGAAAAGGGAGGAGAATTTGGTATGCGATGAACTGAACTAGCCCGGCAGTGTACATCATCCAACTTATGGAAACTTACGAGATTCGTATGAGCGAGAATGATGCCGTCCTATGGCACGCACCCAGCTTAACAGTCAAAAATCAAAATAAATACGGTGAGTTCTCGCCAGGCACACGAGGAATTGACAAATTGCTCTAGAAACTCTATGAATGAAATCTACCTAGTTGATTCCTCTATAAGGACACAATAAATGGGGCATGATCTTAAGATACTGCCTATTTTCGCGCGTCACGAAACGTTTCATCCTAGATTCGGATGGCTGAAAAAGGGTTTTGAAAAGACCCTAGATGATGAGTTGGTCTTTTCAAAAGAATCGGCGCCTGTTGTTTTGGGTGTCGGGAAAAACATGGCTAAAGCGATCAAGTATTGGTGCATCGCTTTCAAGGTCATAGATGAAATTCGAGACAACGGGCGATACATCCACAGGCCAACCAAATTTGCAACAAAACTTTTAATAGAAGGGGGTTGGGATCCATTTCTCGAGAATCCAGCCTCATTGTGGCTGTTACACTGGAACCTGTTCAAGCCGATTTGTTACTCTCCCTCGTGGTATTTCACTTTTAATGAACTCAACAAAATTGATTTTAGTGTAGACGACATTCTCTTCTCATTGAAGGAATTTAATAATCATCATTTCCCCAAAAATAACGTTCATGATTCTTCATTGAGTAAGGACATTAACTGTTTGCTCCGGATGTATGTTGGCAAATCAGGCCCTAAAAACCTAAAAGAAGATTCACTTGACTCTCCATTCACTGATCTCGGAATCATAAATGCATATAGAGATTCAAAGAGATTTGCTTTCAATTTTGGAAACAAACCCTCTCTGCCACCCGAAATAGTGGTCGCCGCTAGTCTCGAATTTGCTTCTTTTTTACCCGATGACGCAAGAACAATATCGATTTCACGGCTGCTTTATGATTCTGGCGGCCCAGGCCACGCTTTCAAGCTGACCGAAAGCGCATTCTGCGACGCAATAGAAACCGTGTCCAAGAACGTAAGAAATATATATTTGGCTGATACCGCAGGAATGATCCAGTTCGTTTTCGAAGGTGACCCGTCGGATTTATCAGAAAAAATACTAGACAGTTATTTCAAAAAAGGGCTTTGACATGCTAACCCTGTCAGAATTTGTGTCGGTAAAGCCAAGGTATGCGAGATCAGCAAACCTTGAACGAGATTTCGGATTGCCGGACAGTGTTGCAGGTTACATCCCGTCATCGAGAGCTTTCGAAACGATACAGCGGTTCTTTAGATCTTTTGATGTTCTCAACTCTGTGCGTGCCTGGACACTAATAGGATCGTATGGTACCGGAAAATCATCGTTCGCAAATTTCCTGACAGCGCTTTGTGCTCCCCGAAACGACGCGAGTCATCAAATAGCCATTGATATACTCAAACAGACGGATAAGTTCAATTCGCTGCAAGGGGAGATTGATAGCCGGATTCCCGAATCAGGATTAATAAGGGCTGTAGCAACGGCGCAGCGAGAGCCTGTGACAAGGACGGTGATCCGGGCGCTCCATAGAGGTGCTTCAGTCTTTTGGCAAAATAGCGGCGGGCGAAGGCTAGGGGCTATAGAAGAACTTGACACACTCCGGTTGAAATCCCAGCAAGGCGCTGCCATCGACAACAACCACCTAGTCCAAGTCATATTATCATTGGCCCACGAATCAAAGGCCGGAATATTGTTGATAGTAGACGAACTCGGCAAGAATCTCGAATTCTCGGCGCAAAACCAATTAAAGGATGACATTTACCTTCTCCAACAGATCACAGAACTGCCACTGAATTCGCATGGGTTCAATGTATTTATTTTGGGGCTCATGCATCAATCATTCATCGATTATTCGCATGGACTAGCCGTGGCACAGAGGAATGAATGGGCAAAAATTCAGGGTAGGTTCGAGGACATCCCGTTCATCGAATCGCCTCGTGGGACAACACTGCTAATCGGTAAGGCTATCGACCAATCAAGTGACAATTTTTTTAAGTCCCGAATAGACCGATGGGCTTCAAAATGGCAAACAGCTTTGTCAGACCATGAATTGTCGAATCATTTTTCTAAAGCCGACCTTGTGTCAATCTATCCCCTACATCCACTTTCTGCCGTGCTACTTCCGATCCTTTGCGCCAAATATTCGCAGAACGATCGGACTCTTTTCACTTTCCTTGCAAGTAATGAACCTGATTCGTTTTCAACATTCCTCAATCAAGAAGTTTTGGGCGACAAGCACCTGCCAAATTTCAAGCTACACAAAGTATATGACTATTTTGTTGAATCTGCTGGGATGTCAATAGCAGCGCGGCCACAATTTCAAAGATGGGTCGAAATCCAATCGTGCTTGTCTGATGCAAAGAATCTAGATCCAGACGTTTTATTGGTTCTGAAGACTATTGGGCTTTTAAATCTTGTCTCAACATCTGGTTTTCTAAGAGCATCTAGAAAAACTGTCTGTCTGGCGATGAGCGACGATCCCCATGACGAGAAGGAACTCCAACATTGGAACAGTAAGATAGATGAGCTGCTAGTAAAGGGTTTTTTGATTTGGAGAAAACGGATAGATGAACTAAGGATATGGCAGGGGTCTGATTTTGATATTGAAAAAGAACTGTCCGAACACAGTGAGATGCTCAACGTACCTCTTGCCGATTTACTTAACGAATATTCCCCATTGAGGCCCGTTGTAATTCAAAGACACAGCTATGAAACTGGGACATTGAGATACTTCGAAAGACAATTCTGCCATACAATTGAATCACTGGAATACTTGGAAAGGCGAACCAGCGAAAATGACGGGCTCATTTGCTATTGGATAGGCGATAAGAACGAACTAAAGAACCTCGCGAAAACCGCCAGGAAAACCTCAGATGGTAAACCTGTGTTGATCATCTGCGGATCTGAGCTGAACGCTCTCAAACTTGCCTGCCACGAGTATGTTTCCTTATTGCACATTAGAAAAAACGCCAAGCAGCTTCAAACTGATGGAGTTGCAAGGCGTGAAGTTAGCCTACGAATCCTTTATTCGCAGCGGTTACTTGATGATGCATTGTCGCGATCTTTTGCCCTCGGTGACGGGACAATCAATTTATACGAACCGAACGATAAGATTACGGCCTTCAATAGCTGGAGCACTTTTCAGAATTTCCTGTCTCGACTCTGTGACAGTATTTACAACGCAACTCCTCGCATTTGGAACGAACTCATTAATAGAAGAGAGCTGACACCCCAAGGGGCATCGGCCAGAAATAAGCTTATTGCTTCAATGCTTGAAAACGCTGGCCAGCCAAAACTAGGAATAAAAGGAAACGGCCCCGAGTACAGTATGTTCGAATCAGTTCTTAAACAGACTGGACTCTATACTGAATCAAAAGATGGTTGGATTTTCTCAAAACCGCAGATTAACAGTAACGGAATCTATGAGGTATGGACGGCAACAGAACTTTTTTGTAAGGAAGCAAGAACGGAACCCATAAACATAAGCCATTTGTATACTCTGCTCGAAGCGCCGCCTTATGGAGTAAAGCGGGGAATAGTTCCGGTCCTTTTACTCGCTGTCCTTCTGCATCATAACGAAGATGTGAGCGTATATATCGATGGAAGTTTTGTACCCATACTTGGACCGGAACATTTCGAATTGTTGACCAAGAGACCAGAAAGATTTTCTGTGAAGTTTTTTGAAATATCCGGTATTAGGAGCGCAATATTCGATGAACTATCTAAAATCCTTTCCTCTGAAGGGTTAAACACAGATGTAAAATTCAGGAACAGAACGATCCTAAGCATCGTGAAACCTCTGGTCGGATTCGTCAAAAAATTACCTCAGTTTACCTGTTCCACAGAAAACGGTCTAACGCAAGAAGCTAAATCCGTTCGAAAGGCCCTTCTAGACGCCAAAGAACCCGATGAGCTTCTCTTCAAAGAGCTTCCAAAGGCCTGCGGCCTTCCTGTAATTACCGGAAATGCGGATGACGACCACACGATTGCTAAGAGTATTAAACAAACGTTGGTCCGCGCCCTAAACTCACTTCAGGTCGCCTACGACGTTCTCCTCGGCCAATGCGAAAACCTAATTAGGCGGGCATTCGCCATAAATATAGACACGACCGAATTTCGAGACAACCTCCGATATCGCGCGATGAATCTTTCGTCGCAGGTAATAGAGTTACGTTTGAAAAGCTTCATTTTGGCTTCATCCGACGGGCGTCTGAACAATAGATCATGGATCGAATCATTATTAATGATAATTTCAGGTAAGCCTCCGAAATCATGGACAGATGAGGATGTAATAATATTTGAAACAAAACTCAGCGATATCGCCAGAAGGTTCATGAACCTGGAAGCATTGCAGAAACAAATAGCGATTCCAGGCGAAGGAATCGATGCCAGAAGAATCACTGTCACCTATCCGGATGGCTATGAAATCCATCAGGTACTTTGGATTGAACGCGATAGGCAGCCAAACATAGAAAAGATAGCTGATCAGGTGATTGAGAAATACAATTTAAACGACCCGAATCTCAAACAAGCTCTAGCAGCCGCATTTATCGAAAAGACGTTCCAGAGAAAAAGCGAAATTGACAAATCAACTATACGCGAATTGACCAAGGAGCAGGAAGTTGGTTGACAAGAAAGTACGGCATATACTGGGGCTGTCAGGCGGAAAAGACAGTACAGCCCTTGCATTATTTCTTAAGAATAGGGTTCCGGAAATTGAGTATTTCTTCTGCGACACTCAGCACGAACTCCCAGAAACTTATGAATACATCGAAAAGCTTGAGATACTTCTAGCCAAAGAAATTAAGCGGCTCGAAGACAGCAGGGGCTTTGACCATTGGCTTGATGTATATAACGGTTTTTTGCCAGACCCGCGATCTAGGTGGTGCACGAAAAAGCTCAAACTAGAACCCATGGAAAAATTCGTGGGCGACGACGAAGCGATCAGCTACGTTGCAATAAGAGCAGACGAGGACCGTGTCGGCTATATCTCGACAAAGCAAAATATAAAACCGGTCTTCCCCTTCATTAACGAAGGTCTTGAAAAGCGTGACATACTCAGGATCATTGAGGAGAGTGGCATAGGGATGGCTGACTATTACAACTGGCGTTCGAGGTCCGGCTGCTACTTTTGTTTCTTTCAACGTAAAATAGAATGGGTGAGACTAGCTGAAATTCATCCAGATCTTTTCGAGAAAGCCGTGAGATACGAACAGGATCATGTTGACGGCAGGAGATTTTTCTGGAATCAGGAAGAATCCTTGACAGAATTGATTAGGCGAAAAAAACAGATCATTGAGGGCCACGAGCTGATTATGAAAAGGAAAAAGAAGGAGCGACCTAATCGACCGCTAGTGGAAGTCTTGGAATCCGTTCTAGATGATGAAAGTGATGACTTCTGCTTTGTTTGTAATCTTTGATGTCAAAAGAGTTTTTTGGAGAGATGATGTCAAAAGACCAGGAAGATGTTCATTTCTATTTAGATAGTGCCCCACCTTCAGAGGTCACTAATGTCCTAAAAGTGTTGTCTCTCGACAGAGATCTCACACTCAAAGGTATTTCAGATACGTTGCGGGACAGTTATGGCTTTTCAATGCAGAAGGACTACACTTACTCCCCCCGCAGACTCTTTGATTTAGGCCTTGCCATTCAGAACAAAAATGGATCTGTATCATCATACAGACTCACAGAGATAGGATCAAAAGTCCAGAACATCTTCGGGATAGACCCCGCTTTGGCGATGGATCTTCTGCATTACCTTCACTATTCAGGTTACACTAGTAAGCCTATGCAAAGGAAGTATCTCTGGAGCTACCGCAAGTGCTGCGAAATCATATGGGGAAAGATGCGTGTCATCCCCCCAACAGAATTGGCGTCAGCCATCCAAGCAGAAATGCGCAAGAAATTTGATTGGCTTGATTATGGAAAGAAGGTTGGAGCCCGCTTTAACGCAGCGGCCGTTAACCAGGTTTATTCGTGGATTAGGTATCTTGATCCCAGTCCAATTAAAAAGGGATTGTCAGAGATTGTTCCACGAAAAATAGACAGATATGAAGTAGCTGTTTTAGCTCTAGACGCGACATACCAACAAAAAGGTTACTCATACGGCGATTCTATCATTATGGATGATGAATTCATAAAGCAAGTTTCAGGCGTGTTTATGCTGGATTCTGACTGCTGCAAAGGACTTCTACGAATTGCGGCACGGATTAATCCAGCGGTAAATATGTCTGAAACATTGGTTGGGGTTTCGGTGAATCTTACGAAGCCTTTCAAAATAGACAATATCTGAGGATTGATCATGAGTCTGTATGTAGAATGGCTCAACAAGATAAAGGCAAAAGCTACTTCCGAGTGGCTGACAGACGCTCAACGCAAAGCCTTCGATCAGATAATTAACAAGTGGAGTAATCAGCCATTCATTTGCCTTCTCGGTTTGGGTGGTAGTGGAAAAACCTTTGTTGCTCATATCCTAGCTCGCGAACACGGTTACTTGTATGCCAATGAAATTTCTGAAGTAGACGCCGGCAAGCGAAACGTTATGATTGACGGGGAGGAATATACGCGTCTGATGCGAGATACGGCTCGGATTAATGGTATACAGCGTGTAATCTTGATTTCACGCACCTCCCCCAAGGACAGGATGCCTAAAGCTGAGATTGAACTCAGTGATCAAGACATTCGACAATTTCAACACAACCTCGTTAAGTATGGAGTTCTTGGGTCGTTTTTGAGGGACCCAGAAACGAAGAATCTTAGTGAGATTATTCGCAATGAGTGCATTGCAAGGGTGGAGAAAAATGTCAATCAGTGATTTAGAAGCTATTTTAAACAAAGAGGCAATAATCCCTACCTATTCAGCCCTTCATCTTCGTTCCAACCCAGGGGACGTTGAGCAAATGTATCTTACCCACGCAAAGACACACATACCACTCGGCAAGACATCTGGATATGTTGACACCATTTTCAAGTGGGTAGGTGGTAAGAACAAGGGGGCTTTCGTCGGGTGTGTGGTTGGTGACTATGGTCATGGTAAGACTAGCTTCTTGGTTCATGTTTGGAATGAGAGCACTGAACGCAAAGTATTCACAGTGCCACCCTTTTCATGGAAAAAAGTGTCCGACATGCTAGAAGGGACCGCTGCATGGCTAGATTATATACTCGAAAAAAGCCATCCTGACCAAGCGAGAAAAGCCAAGAAAATATACAATAAATACAAGGAACAGTCACTCCTTGAATTAGCCAATAAGATAGCAGAAGAGACTGGGGAGGAAGTCGATCACATCCTCAAGACGTTGAAGATTGCAGCTGCATCTGGTGCTACCGTGGGCACAGTGTTGACCATAGACCGTCTACTCAATTATTGCAGTGATGTTGCAGAGGTTGTCAAAGAGGCCGGATATGTTGGACTCCTGCTGCTACTTGATGAACCGGAAGTAGCTGCAAAGGAACTCGGGTTTGCGAACGTCTCGCAGATACTTTTCGAGATCGCGAACGGTCTGCTGCAGGGTGATGGGAATTATGGCATGTTCGTTTCTATGCCTGAAAAATTCCTTGCCACAGCAACAAAGACTTTTGGATCGCTCCCTGCCCGCCTTCAGGCTAGAAACTGTATGGTGAAACTTAGGGATATTTACGGCGCGGATTTTGCCGAACAGTTGTGGCTGCGTTACGTTCAGAACTTTGGACTGGAGAATGAAAGTGAAAAGATTGTTGCACCTTTGACACTGCAGTCCATCGGTCAGGTCACATCTTCAGATCGAAAAGATCTTTCTTATGGACCTAGGACAGTCGTGTCAGCGTTTCGCCAAATGGTTCACAGATACGACAAATCGGGAACGATTTTTGAAGTCGAAGAGTTTGTGGAGGATTGCCTCGAGGATGAGATCCTGGTCTCTCCGGATTATCCATCAAGGATACGGAAATGCTTTAGTGGCCTTAAGGACACGAAACTCGACGAGAGATCAGTCAAGGTTCTTGCGGGATTCCCTGATGGAATCACGACTCAGCAGGCGAAAGAACTCCGAATTAACACGGCATTGCTCGAACAGGCACGGAGTACTGGAATTGTATACAAGTTGCATGGGCGCTTCGGTTTTGCGCCCCTTCGTAAGAAAGATTTGGAGGGTACCGAAAGGGAGCCTGACCAGACCATCACGGAAATATTCAGCGAGTTCGCCCCTGCGCCAGCACAATTTGAAATAGCCAAGGAGGCATTTGTCAAAAACCTAGTCCCGCTCATATTCGAACAGAAAACCGGCCACGGGCTAGAGGGATGGGACCCTCTGGTAAAATGGGTTGACCGTGGCGGTGTTCAAGTGACAGATGTGGTCGGATCGTTCAAACTGACTGCCAAAGAATATCCTAGACGGCTCGTTACAATTACAGTTGGCCCTGTAAGCAAGCTCATTCCGCTAAAAGAATTTGTTGATCCTACATCCCCTATAGACATGGTCATACGTTTCCTGTTGCGATGGGATTCCGAAGAACCTTTGCCTGAGAAGCTTGTTGAGGTAAGCGCTGGCACACCCGAAAAGGCTGAACCAGCGTCTTTGAATTTCGTCGTTGATCTAGGAGGTCAACCTATACAGAGTGACAAATTACAGGAGATAGTTGATCCTAGCGATCTTACTCCGCTAGGCATTCTTTATCTCCTAGGCCAAATGGACCGACAGACTTTCCCAAAGGAAGTTTCAGGAGTGTGGGAAGCAATGAAGAAGCCACTTCTACTCAATCTCTTCCTGCGGTTCTTTCAGGATTCTGAAGTTAGAAAGCAGGCGGCAGCAGCGGTTAAACACAACGTAAGTAGTGCCGCTGCCGAGTTGATACCGAGCTTGTGCAAAAGCGTCCTGAAACAACGCTACCCTGAATATTCTACATTGATCAGGCAACCGCAGTGGAAGGACAAAGTGGACGACTACATTCGAGCTCTTGACAACCAGAAGATCCCGCTTTCATGCAAAAGGGGTCGTGAACAGTGGAAAGCTTCCAAGGCGCTGGTCGCATCTGTTTTCAATACTAATCCGATGAATCTTAATGATTTCTTTAGCGTATATGAGACCCTAATCGATATAAATATGGGCAAAGGCAGGGAAGATCAAGCAACAGTGCTCTTCAAAATGCACCCTCTCGAAAAAAAGATTCTGGAAAAGATAACAGCCGAAAAGCCGCCGAGCCCTCTAAAGGTGGATGGCAGGGAGTGCTGGTGGATCGATTTGCAAGAACTGATACCGCTACTCCTCTATTCAGGGTACCAACATGACGAAATAATGCAAATCGCGAACATCGGCAAGGCACGCGGGACGTTCTTTATGAAAAAGCACCGGGGCTGGCCTATTCTATATTGCAAGCCCCTTGATCCGGAACAGATGAAGGTCCAGTTAACAGAAAAACTTGAGGACCTGAAACAAGAATTTGATGTACTCAAGAAGCTTCCCGGCTTTCGGTTTAGCTTCGACTTCGATTCTGTCGAAAAAATGATAGACGGTTTGGCTGATGATGCCGACTTCGAAAAAATACAGAACAAAATCCACCGACAATTTGAAGTGAACCATGATAAGGTTAATAACTCTTTTGTCGAGCTTGAAGACGCTCTAGCGTCCTTGATCAGGGAAGCTGACCTGATTGATCAGCGCATGTCTTCATCAAGACATGTTGCTAGCCTGAAGTCAGCTCCAACAGGATTGTCAAGGTGGTGTACAGATCTCAGGTACTTACATTGTCGCGAATCTTGCTAAGACAGTTAAGGAATTCAGAACAGAATGTAACGACATAGAACAGAAAGCGAATGGGGTTATTTCTGAATATGCAAATGACAAGAAGGGGCCTGAGGCTGACAAGATTAGGCGAATCCTGGATGGATGGGAAAAACATGCCAGTATCAACAAACAATTGAAAGGCTTGAAAGATAATGTCCAGCACCTGGATAGAAAACTAGTCGATTATGACCAATGGGTACGCCTGCTCACACCATCAGATGACCTTTACAAACAGCTCATCGAGATGCAAAAAGATGATGCTCATAGGCTTGTCTCTAACCAGCTCCTTAAAGAGATAGAAAGCGTATGGGAAGACATCTCTGATCACTTGCGCCTGCGAAGCGTGAATGGGCTTGGCGCTTACAACCAGTATTTCGAAAAGTTTAAGGACATTGAAACAAAAAGGAAAAAATACCTTCAGGGGCTCAGAGGCAAATTCGAAGCAGTCAAAGACAAGGTGAACCTTTTTCTAAAAGATATAGAAGTTGGCACTGATAGCAGAGCCAACGTTGTGTTTAATCCAGACGATAGCAACGGTTGCTATGATCAATTATTCAATCAAGCACTGCAGCAACTGCTACGGATCTGTGAAGGAGAATCACGGGATCTTTCAGAACAAAGACTTGATCTCCTGTATAACTGCAATGTTCTCAAACGAGTGTCTCTTGAGGAGGTCAGTCCGTTAATCGAAAAGATTGATAAATGCGAAAAAGACCTCAATGATCTTTCAAAGACCTTGAATCTTAATTGTATCAAAGCAATCATCGAGGGGGGTGGCAAGCAGGATTTCGACATTGATGTAGTCAAAAATGCCACAAAAAGAGCTAGCAATATTTCAAGGGATGTCAGGAAGGCCATAATAGAGAAGACCAAACAGAAAACTAGAACAGACGCCTCCGAGGAATCAAGCGAAATGCTAAAGCTCATCCCAGAGGGCCATGTTGTCGACCTCAAGCAACTGATAGTAAAGATGCTAAAAGAGGATCAGCCTCCCGCTGGAATTTTGGAATCCGCACTAAAAACTCTTAGCGAGTTGTTCATGGATGACAAGGTCCAAATCAAATTGGAGCTTCCACGCAGGAGATGATAGTGGGGGGAATCAGGCGCAAGATGGGATCTAATGTTACAAACCTTACGACTGCAATTGACGCATATCCGGCTGCCTTTCAAGGCAATAGGCTAAATCTCCTCTTCCTTGACGATGCTCATCCAATATTGAGTTCACAGAAATTCTTGAAAGAAGTGGACAGCATGGAGCTACAAGAAGATCGCCGAGAATATCTCATAGGGGACAAACATGGGTGGCCTTTTCCCACCATCAGCATCAAAAGTCGCCCTGATCCCTGGAAGATAACTGAGGCGCTTTTCAATAATTTCGAGATGGCGGGAAAAGTTCTTCCGACTCAGCGCGATATCGGGAAGATATTAACAGAGCATGTATCAAAGAAAAGGCCTGATGTCATTATACTCAATATTGTTGACGGGCTTTCCTATTATGACCTCCCTGACGACATGGATGCGATCCCCTGTCTAGTTAGAGGCGTAACAACCACTGATTTCGGTTTCCGTGATGTCATTGGGAAACCTGCTATATCGCAGCGACTGTTTTCTCTCGGCTACAAAAACCAATTAGCTTTTACATTCTTCGATACAGACTCTCAACCCCTATCTAAAGAATTACACTCAACTTTTGGTAACTCTCAGCTTAATCGGATTAATTCTATTGAAGAATGTATTGACATGATCAGAGACAATCCATTCTGGCGCGGTTATATCCAGATAGTGGCGCCAGGCCTCGACCAACTTGCGCACTATCATCCTGACAGGCCAATGATAAAAGAAACTTTAGCCGGGATCTTTGAGAGGCTCCAGAAGGTGGTTGATTCCGTGTCCTCGAAAGGGAGGCGAGTGGCTGCATACCTTATATCAGATCATGGAATCCTCTGGCGCGATTATGCAAAAGAGAAAACTAAAGTTGTTGGAGACCTATTTTCAGAAGACATGGTGCATCCGAGGTATATAAACGGCAGTTTACCAAGAAGCTATGCAAGGACCATAAGATTGGAACGTTTTTCGTACACCCTTCTCAAAGCCCCCTACATGACGAGAGACTGGAAACATTCCGAATGGGGAGTTCACGGCGGAATCTCTGCCTGGGAATCGATTGTTCCAATCATAATAAAGGAAATAGGCTAGATGAAACAACTGCTAATCGGAAAAGATGTCGATGAAGGGAATATGTTCAGGATTTCATGCGACAAGTCCCAACGAATTTTAGTCTGCGGAAAGACTGGGACCGGCAAATCATACACAATGGGCGTCCTGATCGAAGAACTTGCCAATATAGGTGAAGACATAATTCTTGTCATCGATCCGCAGGGGATATTCTGGACAATGACACAGCCAAATGAAGCCCCTCAAGAGGTTGATGTCCTTTGGGAGTATGACAGAGACCCGAAGGGGTTCCGTGTAAATCTATTGGTTCCTGGCGATCCGGTCGAAAGGTATGGTGGCGAGGATGTTGTGCATCAAATGGAAAGGCGGGGCCTTCAAATCCAAGGTTTACGGCTTAATCCTTCAGATCTCTCGCCGGAGATGTGGTGCGAACTTTTCAATCTCGACATAAACGAGTTACAGGGCGGCATGCTGTTCAAGGCTGTCAGGACATGCTACCAGAAATTAGGCCATGATTTCCTACTCGATGACATTGCGAGCACCGTAGCAAAGCTTAGAGGCCTTGATAAAACCAAGGAAGCGATCTTTAGGAAGATCGAAATGGCGCATGACTGGCAACTTTTTGAGGAATCTAGGTACCGCGAGATATGGGAGATATTACAACCTAATGCTGTAAATATACTTGACCTGAGCGTCATAGCGCAAGGTAACTATGGGCTTCGAAATCTAATAATAGCAGTTTTTGCCAATTTTATCTTCAGAATGCGAACAATTGCGCGAAGGCGGGAGGAATTAGGACTACCGACTGACATGAAAAAGGTTTGGGTTTTTATCGACGAAGCCCACAACTTCTGTCCGAGCGGAGGCAGCACTTTATCAAAAGACATCCTCATTCGTTGGGCAAAGGAGGGCCGCCAGCCAGGCCTCTCTTTGGTTGTGGCAAGTCAACAGCCATCTGCTTTGAGTTCTGAGGTTTTGACCCAATGCGGCATCCGGATCGTTCATCGTATAACATCAAGGGAGGATTACCGTGCCGTAAATGCCCTGAGCCAGGATTTCCTAACAGATGATCTTGAAACTTATATCAAGCAGCTGTCCGGTCCGGGCGATACACTTATAATCAATGATGAATTCGAAAAGATGGCCAAAGTAAAAATCCACCCGCGGCAGAGTGCTCACGGAGGCAGTAGCGCATAAGTGCTTTTTACAAATTTGTGAAAGGGAATTTTGACCATTGAGAGGGATTGCTATCTCGAGGTCATTCTACAGCTAACTTGTGACATCTTAGCAATCCATAACTTTTTTAAATTGGTCTATAAAATTAACAGCCGCCAAAGCTAAGCCATCTTCCACGCGACGTTTTTCCCACAATTCAAGAGAATATACTTTGTTTTCCTGACGTTTGAGCCTACCTGCAAGCTTTCCCAAGGTTTTGTCAAGCATATCGATGGAAAATTGTACAGAGTCTATTCTATAATGAGGATTCTGAATACACCATTGGTTGATTCTGCCAATTAGGACTTCGACGCTTACGCTCCACTGCTTCTCATCTATGACTTCATCTGCTTCTTCATAGCAGAATTGTTCAATTCGGTCTGCTAGTTGTTCTATCAGCAACTCACTGTCGCGAAAAAGGATTATTCCAGGTGGGTCGATCTTCAGGCCCCGTCCAACCCATTCTGGAAGACTTGACATCCACTTGATAAAAGGCAAGGCATGCGTAAGCCTTTCGCCATTCAGCCCTCGAACTAACAGCTTTCGCGTGACATGGTCTAATCCTAATCCTCCACCACCAGCCTTAACCAGCCTCTCGATTTCATTTAAGAGTGGTTCTAGTTCTTGACGACGAGCATTCCTTAAAGCACGCTCCTCAATCTTCAAAAAACTTTTGTCTAGATCTTTCCCTAGTGCAGCCCAATTTGACTGCTAGTTCCTCAAGAGTTAGGCGTGGAGCGCCAAGTAAACCGTTCCTCGAACCAAAAACCCACTTTGCTTCTTCGGGATTTTTCATCCCCATCACGACTCGATCTAACCATCTCATCAAACTTTCAAACGGATTGAACAAATCGAAATTCCCGTTTGGCACGAGAGGGTTCTCTGCGCTAACCCTTACACGATCAATCGTTGGATAACCTGCTTTGATTAATTCAATGACATGGCTTCGCATTCCCATAATTTCGCTCATGCTCTTGCGGCCAAGCTTTTGCCATCGCCCCATAACTCTAGGGTCAAGAGCCGCAACATCTTTAATTGTTATTATATTATGTTCATTTAAGGCATTTCTTGATTTTGCGCTTAAGCCATCCTTGAATGATTGAAACAGAGAGTGTTCATCGTTTGGGTCTGCAAAAGTACACGAACCTATCCAATCAAAATTCCCGTTTGGTGCAAGAGGGTTCTCTGCGCTAACCTTTTCACAATCAATCGTTGGATAACCTGCCTTAATCAATTCAACAAAACGGCTCCGCATTCCCATAATTTCGCTTATGCTCTTGCAGCCAAGTCTTTGCCATCGCCCCATAATTCTAGGGTCAAGAGCCGCAACATCTTTAATTGTTATGATATTATGTTCATTTAAGACATTTCTTGACCTTACGCTTAGGTCGTTTTTGAATGACTGAACCAGGGATTGTTCCTCTTTAGGGTCTGCCAAAGTCCACGAACCTACTAAATCGAAATTCTCGTTTGGCACGAGAGGGTTATCTGCCCGAACTTTTTGACGATCAATCGTTGGATAACCGGCGTTAATCAATTCAATAACATCGCTTCGCCTTCTAATAATTTCGTTTTTGCTCTTTCTGCTAATTCTTCGCCATCGACATATAGCTTTAGGGTTTAGAGCTATCACGCCTTGGATTGTGAATATTTTCCGATCATTTAAGGCATTTCTTGATTTTGAGCTTAAGCCATCCTTGAATGATTGAAACAGAGAATGTCCATCGTTTAGGTCTGCAAAAGTACAGGGACAGTCACTGATATAATGGCCTCCCGCTGAATATTGTGACGTTTCCCAAGCACTCCCGGGATTCGGGATTTTGCCGAGAAGATATAGAACAAGATTTCTTAGTCTTAAGATTTCTGTTAGGGATGATTGCCCTAGATTTCTCATGTGAAACAAAGACGTCATCTCAAGCCCCATGAATTGGCTCAATGTGCTCAAATACGAATCCTTCAGAACATTATAGCTCCTCTGACTAAGACTCCAGGTAACGAAAATCATCAATCGTTTCTCATCAACCTCTCGTGCGATTTCGTTGACATTTAGATTCGGAGTCATGTGATCTTGACTGAGCAATTCCAACGCATGGTACCTGCATCTAGTTGCTGGTTCGGCTAGAGATCGAGGCCTTAGGCGTCTGACAGATCCAACATTGATAGCTAACAGTTTCTCGAGACTGTCGAGCCCGAGGGCTAAGGCGTCGTGCTTAGATTCAGGATTCATTGTATTTAAGGCTAGTTCGAATACTCGAGCCTTATCGACATCGCCGAGAAGAAGAGCCTTCCGCAGGAGTTCAACATCCTGTTCAAGATCAGCGGCAGCAGTCTGATCGATGATTTTCAAGACATGGGGTTTAATTTCGTTTGTCTCTTGTAGCTCCGACCGTTTGTGGAATTGGTTGTTGTAATGGCTCAATTCGTTTTCATTAACCGGGCCGATTCCTTTCGAACATGCAAAATCACCATGAGGTTCAATGGCAATACTTTGGACAGATGCAGATTGCAGGTTAGTTGTGGCCGACGAATTTTCCGATAGTTCTTTTACTATTAGTCGAATGTCTTCTTGAATTCGACAAATCTCTAAAACTCTGAGTCTTTCTACACGAGCTTCACCTAGCAGGAAATCCCTTTTCATGTCGATGAATTGATTCGGATTTTTCAGTTCCAATTTGCCTACAACGCGACGACTCGATGGGCTGAGACTCCACAACAAGAACTCCATCAGCCGATTGCTGTAAAAAGAAGGATGGGGCATTTCCAGGGGTATCTCACCTGCGTCAACCATACGACTTATGTCACGGAGGACTTTTCTCTGGCCCTCCATAAACTTAAGCAAGTGTGACCCCTTATCTGAAAAGCTTTTTACAGATAGTTCGTTAATGGCTAGAAATTTCTCCAAGCTGTCAAGTCCCAATCCCCACATTCTGTCCTTCCTATGATTCTCAATGGGAAGCCAGTTCCAAAGGGCCTTGAAAATGCGGTCACATCGTTCCTGGTCAATCCTGAAAATTTGACTCAAAATTTTCAGTGCTTTTAGATTCATGATTTAGCAGTAATAGTCCAAACGGTTTGAGGCAGTTGAGAGCGACTTCTAAGCGCAAGCTGTATTTTCATTGCGCTACCATCGGTTCTGGTGAGGTACCTCAGCGAACCTCACATTAGTCCTACCATCACGGGCTTGATGACTGGGCTTATAATTGTAAATCTCGAAATCGGCAACAGATATCTGAGAAAATGCAAGACCTTCTCTCTCACTCCATCTCAATTTCCGCCTGCCTTGTAAGTTGGTCAATATTTCAGATTAATAAATGGTGACGCTTATTAGTTTAACATAATCACCTCTAATTTCTAGGGTTTTCACCTCTATGGATTCATAGAATCGGGGGATTGGTCATGTCTCCGGGTTTCATTTCCATAACAACCCCTATAATTAACGGTGGACTTTAGTTAATCGCCGGGAAATATGGCCTTTTGATTAGGCGTAACATTTACATGTGTCATTTAAGGACTAATGAAACAAGATTATTTCTTCTCACTTCTTTTTTTAGAAAAGCCCTCCGTTGGGTTTTCTTACTTAGTGTTTATAACTGTGAACCAAATCTCTGATTTTAAATGTGGCAATTTTCGGCAAATATTTAGAGACTTTTTTGCCACATAATTGTTGTGAATTTATTATCCACTTAGTCCCTAACAAAATCTCGCCATCTTTAATGTCTTTTTCGTCTTACCCCCTAACAGCCAAAGCCATTCGCCCAACTTACTTACTCTAATGAGTTCATATTCAAAAAGATACTGGTTTGTGATTGCAGTTTTACTTTGTCCTTCCTGCAACACAGTTCGAATAATTCCTGGCCCAGCACAGGGTATTGACTAACTCCATCTGATCTATCGTATTGCACTTAATGCTTAGCAACAATGGGTATAATACCATTTACAGGACTCTCCCTCTGGCAACGGCAACGTTCAGGCGTTTTTTGCTGTAGATAAATTCAATGCGGCCTGGCAAATATTCCCCGCTCGATGTGGTCATCGAGACTATGACGACCCCAGATTCCTGCCCCTGAAACTTGTCCACTGTGCCGACTCTCGATACAGACAACACGAGTTTTCAAATATTTGAGTGGCCACAGGATTATCGATCATGTCTATCCTCGTCGTCATGGTCATTTTCGTCGTAACCGTTCCGATAACCGTCGTCATAACCATTCCTGTATCCGTCATCGTACCGGTCGTCATCCCGACCGTAACCGTATCCCCAGTTGGTAAGAATCCCGATTATCGTCCAGACAATTACGACAGTCCAGAAGATTCCCATTTTTCTTACTCCCTGTGAGTGGATTGGCTCACATCGTTTCGTCCCTGGTGAATCCTATTAAAGTCGCTATCCTTCAAAAATCTGGGGCACTCGCCCTACCCTATTTCCCCTACGCTATCGAGTATAAAACCTATATGTGTCAAATGGGGACACACGTTTTTGGATTTTTCATATTTTTTTGATCGGGGTAATTTTTTTCAGGCTATTAGAAACTGCTCTAAACAGGCTGGAATTGAGTTGGAGGCTTATCCGACGTAGTGTTCGGGTGTGCTCGACTCCACATATTCTTCCATGAACTCCCTAGTGATCTTACCAAGACGCACATCAAGAATCTCATAAACTTTGTTCACAATTGGTTCGGGAACACCACCGTAAAAGGCTTGCGCAATTCCACCGGTAATGGAGGCCAATGTATCGGTGTCACCGCCAAGAGAAACCGCTGTTCTGACGGCGTCTTCAAAATCAGTCGAGTCAATAAATGCGCGAATAGCCTGGGGTACTGTCCCCTGCGAGGAAACGTCTAACCGGTATGATGGGCGAATCAGGTCGACGTGTTTGCTCAAATCGTATTGAAATTTGGTCTCGATGAAATCTTTTATTTCTGATTTGGACTTACCTATTCGCGCAAGATAGATGGTTGCGGCTGTGGCCTGTCCGCCTTTTATGCCTTCGGGGTGATTGTGTGTTATTTCAGTGAATTCCTGGGCCTTTTGGAGAATTGTAGCGATGTCATTGTACGCGTATCCAACTGGACTGATCCGCATCGCAGCTCCATTGCCCCAACTGTTGTAGGGCATGGGGTTTGAACTCCGGACCCAGCTATGAAAGCTGGCACCATAACCGCGTCCTGGATACCATCGATAAAACTTCCTTAGATTGTCGACATAACTTGTGCCGCTCAAAATGCTGTCCGCCAGTGCTACAGTCAGAACGGTATCGTCTGTGAAGAAACATTTTGGGGAAAACAGGTCAAAATCCTTGGTTTTTATGTTGTCCCATTCGTAGACCGAGCCAATTATGTCACCTGCGATAGCGCCAATCATTAGAAGTTCCTTTCTTCAACAGGCATCTCTCCATAGTCATTAATATATAGCGCACTAAAAAACTGAACCCCAGTTTGGCGAGGAAATATTCTCCACAATCAAATTTTCAAAAAAAAAGAAAAATTTCAATTTTGT
This sequence comes from uncultured delta proteobacterium, assembly GCA_963798475.1. Classification (GTDB taxonomy): domain Bacteria; phylum Desulfobacterota; class Desulfomonilia; order Desulfomonilales; family Desulfomonilaceae; genus CAJBEZ01. The sequence goes on along the minus strand of CAWCTI010000041.1, from coordinate 33,944 downwards.
GTGTCCTTGTTTGACACACGTCCGAGATAGAGTAAAAAAGCGGCCGTTTTTTGTGGTCAAGACTAAAAAAAGGAGATTCTGTAATGAGTAAGGAAAATGATAGAAATAGTCTTGTGGCTGATGTATCATCAGTCTGGTCTAATTGGGAAAAATCAGAGCTGGAAACATTTAGTCGACGAAACGGGGGTTTACGATGAAAGCTGAAGTTGCCCGCATCATTCTGGGGCTATGGTCAACTCACCATGATCCGTACACTAATGACCTGCTCATGGGTAGGTATCGTAAACGTAAAGGATGTGGAGATCATGTTTAAGTTTATTCACGCAGCCGACATTCATTTGGATAGTCCTCTGCGCGGTTTATCTCGCTATGAATCAGCGCCTGTGGAATCCATTCGAGATGCTTGCCGAAGGGCATTCCAGAATCTTGTAGACACAGCCATTACGGAAAAAGTCGCTTTCGTCCTGTTGGCAGGTGACCTATATGATGGAGACTGGAAAGACTACAGCACCGGCATTTTCCTCAACCAACAAATAGGCCGATTGGGCCAGCACAATATCCTGGTTTTCGCTGTAACCGGCAACCATGATGCTGCGAACCGAATGACGAAGGCTTTGGATAGCCCCACAAACATGAAGATCCTGTCTACGAGAAACGCCGAAACAATAAAATTGAATGATTTAGCAGTTGCGATCCACGGACGGAGTTTTGGAACTCAACACGTTGATGAAAATTTGGCAGTGACTTTTAACAAAGCGGAAAAAGGCATGTTCAACATTGGGCTTCTTCATACCAGTCTCAATGGTCGAGAAGGACATGCTGTTTATGCTCCTTGCACAGTGAATGACCTCCGTTCCAAAGGCTACCAATACTGGGCATTGGGACACGTTCACCAACAGGAATTCGTTTCTGAAGACCCCTGGATCGTATTTCCCGGATGCATTCAAGGGCGACACATTCGAGAAAGTGGATCGAAAGGATGCGTACTCGTTTCCGTCGAGGATCATGCCATCTGTGAGGTAGAAAAAATCCATTTGGACGTTCTGCGCTGGGTTCAGTGCGGCGTCGAAATCACAGATGTCATGGCGATGCGAGAGGTCCTGGACCGTATTCGAAAGGCCATCGAAAAGGAACTGGCATCAGGAGAAGTGCGTCCCCTTGCAATGCGAATCCGGCTCGAGGGGGCAACCAGGATATCAGACGAACTGGCCGCCCATCCAGAATGGCTCGAACAACAGATAAGAGCCCTTGGGGCAGAGTTTACAGGTTACGATCTGTGGATAGAGCGAGTTGAAAACGCTGCTTCAGGAAAGCTCGACCTGGATTCGGCCTTGGCCGATGACACCGCATTCGGGAAGTTGCTCGATGAGATTCTGGCTACGCCGGTTAACTCTGAGGAGATTGACGGATTAGACAGAGTAATCGCTGACCTCAGGCAAAAAATGCCCGAAGCATTTGGCCCTGACTCTATCTTGAATCTGGCTGAAGAACAAAATGTTCAGCGTCTGATTGAGGAGGCCAAGCACATGGTAGTTGGCAGGTTGTTGACGGTAGGAGGCGCTAAATGAGAATAGATCGTCTCGACCTCATTGCCTATGGCGCTTTCACACAAGAATCGCTGGACCTTTGCGATGGAGAATTCGGCCTGCACTTAATTTATGGTGATAACGAAGCAGGCAAGAGCACAACCCTGAGAGCCCTCATCGCATGGTTGTTCGGCATCCCTACCCGTACACCCGACAGTTTTCTTCACTCTAATCCACAACTTCGAATTGGAGGTAAATTGAGCCTATCTGATGGCAAGGAATTAGAGTTTATAAGGCGAAAGGGGGCCAAGGGTACCTTATTAAAATACGGCAAGGATGAACCTTTAGACGACGCAATTCTTGCCCCGTTCTTACCCGGCGCTATTCAAGAAACTATGTTTACTAAACTCTTCGGGATAGACCATGTCCGGTTGGTTGCAGGAGGCCAGGAACTACTAGACCAATCTGGAGATGTTGGTCAAGCTCTGTTCAGCGCAGCGGTTGGCACTGCAAATCTCCGAGAAATATTGTCCGAACTACGAAACGGGGCAGAGGAAATCTATAAGCCGCGGGCATTGACCAAGATTCTGAATCAAGCGATTTCAAGCTATAGAGACGCCCAAAAGAGAATCAAAGATGCGAGCCTGCCTACTGCAAAATGGAAGGAGCTGCAGCAAGACATGTCTAAGACTCTTTCAGATATTAGGCAGGTCGAAAAAGAAATCGAGTCCAAAACCATAGAGAAAAGTCGCCTTGATCGCCTCAATCGCGTGAAGGGCGCACTGGCTGAACATCGATTTTTGCTCAGCCGAATCAGGGAGATGGGGGAATCCCTACTTTTACCGGAAGACTTCGAAGAAAAAAGAAAGGCTGCAAGTGACAGGCTGCAATCAGCCATAGAGTCAAAGGAGAAAGCAGAGGCAAAGCTGGAAAGTCTGGAAGAAGAAGCGGCAACATTGAATGTACACAATGAATTGATGGAAAACGAAGCTGCTATTCTGGAGCTCTTCAAGGAACTAGGCGCTGTCGAAAAAACAATCAGAGATCGGCCACAGCAAGATGGCAAGCGGCGTTTGTTGCGCAATGAAGCAGAGACCCTGCTCAAGAGCGTGCGTCCTGATATGAAATTGGAAAATGCCGATGATCTGCGGCCGCTACTCAACAACAAAAAATGGATCTCAAGTTTGGCTCAACAGCACGGTCTGCTGACTCAAAAGAAAGTTAAGGCTGGATCCACTCTCAGAGATATCGAGGACGATCAAGAATCGATCAGAAACGAACTTGGCAAACAACCTCAGTCCAACCTGGATTTGAGCGAACTGAAAGCCACGATTGCATCTGCTCGCAAAGCGGGTGATGTTGAACAACGGTTGGCCGATTTACAAAAACGGGCCACCAACGAAAAGTTAGCATGCGAGAATGAGTTTGCGACACTCGGAAGGTTTAAAGCGCCAGTCGAATCGCTATTGAAGGTAGCCGTGCCCGTCTCCGAGACGTTGGATACCTTCGAGAAACAAGGCGATGAGCTGTCAGAAAAGATAAGGGACTGTGTACGCAGACAACGCGATATCGAAGAAGAGAAAAAACAGACCGAGCAGGATTTGAAGGCGCTCTTACGGACGAGCGATGTTCCTACAATTTCTGAGCTAGAGGAATCACGGAATGTCCGGAATACTGGATGGAGTCTGATAAAGCGAAAATACATCGGGAAAGTCGATGTTGAGAAGGACATTCTTGAGTTTGCATCTGAATCAGATCTCCCGACCCTCTATGAGCAGAAAGTGGATAATGCTGACGACGTTTCTGATCGTCTCAGGTTGGCCACCGACCATGTTGTGAAAAGAGCCGGCCTGGAAGCGAAGTTAGATAACCTGAAATTACGCATGGAGGACATTGCTGACGAAATCAAGATCGCGAATGAGACCCAAAAAGCCCATCTCAAGAGATGGGATGCCGTATGGGAGCCATTGAGGATCGATTCAGGCACCCCACGGGAGATGAAACAATGGATTCTGCGAGTGGAAAAACTTGTAAAGACGGTCCAGTCTGCAAATGTGGTAGCAGGTGATGAACAAACGCTCGCGGAACATCTCAAGAGACTCAAGAAAGAGGTTTCTATCCAGATAACAACGTTCGATGAATCGATAGTCCAGCAAGAAATGAACCTTGAGTCCATGATTTCTCTGTGTGAACAAAGGGTCCAGCAAGAAGAAGGCGCTCGGGAACGAACTCGTGAACTGGAAAAATCATTGAATGATGCAGGTATCCGCTTGAAAAGAACACGCGAGGAACTCAAAGAAATCGAGGATGAAGAATCAAATTGGTTGCGGGAATGGGTTCAAGCTATCGAAGGGCTAGGTCTAAAAGCGGATGTTCACCCCGAACATGCGACCGAAACATTTGAGCATCTATTGGATTTCTTCGATAAATTCGATAAGTCAGAAGATCTACGTAAACGAATCTACGGGATGGACCTAGTCGAAGAGAAATTCAATAAAAGGGTATTCGAATTCGCTGATGGCATTGGATTTAAAAGAGATGGCCAAGAGGCAGCGACGATCGCTGCGCAGCTACATCGGGATCTGAATGATGCACGTGAAGCCAGGGCAAAACTGCAAAAGATTGAGACCCAAATCAAAGAAAAAGAAGAGGAAATAAAAGAAACAGACATTACGATTCGGGCTGCAATAGAACAACTTGCCTCATTTAGGGAGCAGGCTGGTGTCGAAACGGACGTCGATCTGATAGCGGCCGGTGAGACGTCGCACCACAAGCGACAGCTTCAACAGGATCTTGATAGAATTAAGCAAGAACTCAACCGTAGTGGTGACGGCCTTAGCATCGAAGAATTGGAAAAAGAGGCTGACGAATCGGAAATCGATGCCATTGAGGGCGAACTGGAGAAAATTTCTGCTGAGTTGAAAGAGCTGCAGGAGCAAAGAGACAGGCTGCGCGATGAGCGACGGACGATTCAAAACGAAATCAAAGCAAAAGATGGCAGCGCTGCAGCTGCAAACGCCTCGCAGGAGGCAGAAGAAACATTTTACCACAATGCTGTCGAGCGCCGAGCAATACCTCCGATTGCGGATCGCTGCACTCGTACTTGAGCAGAGGATAGAAGACTACCGGAAGAAAAACCAGGCACCGGTCCTGGCTCGAGCTGGCGAACTCTTTTCCAAGCTTACCTTGGGCTCGTATGCGAATCTCCGGGATGAGTTGGATGAAACCGGTAAACCAATTCTGCTCGGCGTTCGCCCAAACGATGAAGAGGTTCCAGTCGAAGGGATGAGTGACGGTTCTAGAGATCAGCTTTATCTCGCTCTACGTCTGGCAACGCTCGAACAACATCTGAGCAAGGGTGAGCCCATACCCTTTATTGTGGACGACATTCTCATAGGCTTTGACGACAAACGCACAAGGGTCTGCCTAGAGGTTCTCGCGGAACTGGCGGCACACACTCAGGTGTTGCTTTTTACCCATCATAGGCGGGTTCTTGAGCTGGCAAAATCCATTGACGCAAAAGCGGGTATTTATACACATGTGCTGGCTGCCAGTGCTTAGCAGATAATGTGAACAGAGGGAACTGGGTAAATGTCGACTTGGACTGGCAGGTAAGCAAGTTTCTAAATTGATAGACTCCTAAATCCGTTCCCGCACGGAATTAGAATCGGAGTTTTTTGTATCGTTAATTTGGGAGGACACAAGATGGCATACATGATTCCGCCGACTATCTCAGAAAACGTTTCCAGCTCTGGGGAGCGCCTTATTTTTAATGAACTCAAGGATGACCCTTCTTGCGATCATTGGTCCTGTTTACACTCAGTGGAGCTTTCACGTCATGTTACTAAAGTTTGTGGAGAAATAGATTTCGTTGTGGCCGTTCCGGGTGAGGGAATTTTTTGTCTGGAAGTCAAATCCGGGGGCGTTTCCAGGATTGGCGGTGTCTGGCTGTACGAGAACGGGCACGGCGATGTCCACACTAATTATGAAGGTCCCTTTAAACAGGCTCGTACTGCAATGTTTTCATTACTCAACTCGATAGTGGACAAGTTCGGTCGAGAAGATAGATTGGGTAATCTCATATATGGTTGGGGCGTATTGTTGCCAGATGTTGAATTCAATGAATCTGGACCTGAATTCGAGTCGTGGCAAGTTTATGACAACAGATCTAGAAATGAACCCATAAGTAGATTTATCAAGAAATTATCTTCGCACACTCATGAAATGAACGCTATCCAGCGCTGGTATAACGAGACAGCATCGCGGCCCACCCAAAAAGATATTGAGAGACTTGTTAAATTTCTGAGAGGAGATTTCGAATTACACGTCAAAAAAGGTTTGCATAATCAAGAACTGAACGATGAGATAATTAGACTCACCAACGAGCAAACATGGTGCCTGGAAAATCTACGTGACAACCCCAGATGTTTTTTCACTGGAGCCGCTGGCACTGGGAAAACTGTTCTTGCGGTTGAATTTGCAAAGAGGGAAGCTATCAAAGGCAAGTCAGTATTATTTCTTTGTTATAATAAGCTCCTGTCTCAACGACTAAAATCTGAACTATCTGAATACGAGAACCGCATAATTGCTGATACTTTTCATCATTATGTGGATGAACTGGTATTGCGATCATCATTGAGAGAGACTTTCATAATTGAAAAAGACATTTCAGATCCTGACACTAGGTTTAAGAAAGTTTTTCCGCTTTTCGCTCTTGAAGTCCTTGGACAGGAGGGGCAACAGGCATTCGATGTGCTGGTTGTGGACGAGTGTCAAGATCTTCTGCTTCCCGACTATATGGATGTTTTTGACGCTCTGGTCAAAGGTGGCTTTTCTAATGGCCGTTGGGGATTTTTCGGTGACATGCATTTTCAGAACATATTTAATAGAGATCTTCCCCCGGAGGAGATGACACAGGATCTTGAAACTCGTTGCCCAAGCCACATCAAGTTCAGGTTGACTGACAACTGTAGAAATACCAGAAACATCGGAAAAGATACTTGCAGGCTAGTGGGATTCGAGGAACCACCATATCGTACATCCGCACCGTCTGGTTCCCCGGTTGAATATTTGTATTACGATGAACCATCTGAACAGAATAAAATTATACAGCGTGTAATTATAGAATTAGAGGCCGAAGGCATCCGAAGAGATGACATAACAGTACTTTGTCGGCGTAAACTTATAAACTCTTCACTTGTAGAGCAAACGGGTCAAACTGGTTTCAAATTCCGTGACCTCACTGCTGATGTAACGAACAGGGATGACGGGAATGGGGTCACATTCTGCACCATTTCAGCCTTCAAGGGACTAGAAAACTCTGTGATAATAGTCACTGACATCTTTGAGATAGACTCGGTATATGCCAAATCACTCATTTATGTTGCCATGTCCAGAGCGCACATCAAGCTGTTTGTGCTTTTACCCAAGTCCTTAAAGAAAAAGGTACAAAGGATTTTAAAGTTCTGAGAAGCTAAATCTTCCTGGCATCTAGATTCTCAGATAGTTGGAAAAAGGTTCTGAAATTTGGTTTCTTATGAACAGCGCCTACTAACCCATCAAAGAGAGGAACCGATATGCGCGGAACTCAAATGGCCCGTCAGTGGAAAATCATCCGGTTGATGGAGTCTCACAAATACGGGATTAGCGGGAACGAACTCGCCATTGAACTTAAGACGCCTCTCCGGACTATCTACCGCGACCTGAAGGCAATCGAGGAGGCGGGGTTTCCACTTTATAACGACAAAGACGGCAAGAATTCGGTCTGGAAGATGGTTGACGGATTCAGGAAAGATTTCCCGATTCCCATGACCGGCACTGAACTGATGGCTCTTCACATGAGTCGAGACCTGTTGAGCATTTTGCATGGGACCGTCTTCCACGATAGTATCGAAACACTTTTTCAGAAGGTCAAGGCTGCCCTGTTGCCCGAAACCATCACATTTCTGGAAAAGGTGGCAGGCTCGCTTAAAGTTGACTTTGGACCTACGAAAAGTTTTTCGGGGTTGAATGAAATCGTCAAGGATTTGAGTGAAGCCACTACGTTAAGGAAACGCGTTGAGATCATGTACCAGGCGGTCTCAACCGGAAAGACTACGAAACGGAAGGTTGATCCATATCAGGTGTGGGTCATGAGTGGCAGCTTTTACCTGATAGCATTCTGTAATTTCAGAAACGCTATTCGGACATTCGCAATGGACCGGATAAAGAGCTACACGGTAACCGACGAATCGTTCGAAATGTCTGAGGACTTCAAGCTTGAAGACTACCTCCAAACAGCCTTCCGGGTCATGCGGGGCAAACCGGAGAAGGTAAAATTCAGACTTGCGCCGGGGGCCGCTCACGTCGTCAGGGAGCGGATATGGCACCCGACTCAAGAATTGAGAGAGATCGAGGGTGGAGGCATAGAGATCTCTGTCATGGTTCCCATAAACTATGAAATTATCTCCTGGATCATGGGGTTTGGGTCGGCGGCTGAGGTCGTTCAACCGGAGTCGTTGAGGAAACAAATCAAGGAAGAGCTTGTAAAAGCTTCAGACCAATATAAATAGGGCTTTTCGAAAAAAAATCCAAAACTGAAACTTTTTTTAATAATTTTTGGAACGTGTGTCCCCATTTGACACACGTTTCCGGCATATTGATAACGAGATATAAGCAGCATTGAAAGCACTGTCGAAAATCAATGCAACAGGGGAATTGACCAAACGAAAGGCAGTAAAATGAATATAAAAGAATTAATCGATAGAGCAGACAGGGGGAATTCTGAATCTCAGCTCGCTGTGGGGAAAGCATATTATATAGGTGAGGAAATCCCTGAGGATTTAGAAAAAGCCGAGTTTTATCTGAGGAAAGCGGGTGAGAGCAATCTACTGGAGGCCCAATTTTATTTAGGTCTTGTTATTGGCAACGAAAATGGCCGAAACAATCCGAAGGAAGCACTCAAATTATTGAAGAAGGCTGCAGAATCAGGCCTTGCCAAGGCTCAGTGCGCTGTAGGGGAATACTACGAGAATGGTTGGGGGACGGAGACGGATTACGCAACGGCCGTGGAATGGTACAAAAAGTCTGCTGATCAGGGTTATAGCATGGGCCAATGCCGATTGGGTTCGTTGTACTATGAGGGCCAAGGCACAACCAAGAATGTGAAACTGGCAGCAGAACTCTTTACAAAGGCGGCTGAGGCTGATGACGTAGATGCGCAAGCTATGCTTGGGGCCTTTTATATTAACGGAGATGGCCTACCGAAGGACCTCAAACTTGCCTTTTTCTGGACAAACAAAGCCGCCGAGTCGGGGCACTCTGGCGCTCAACACAACCTCGCTCTAATGTATGAAAGTGGCAAAGGGGTCGAAGTCAGCCTTCAAAAAGCCTTTGAGTTATTTAAGAGCTCAGCCGATCAGGGTTATGACGAGGCGCAACGTTGCGTGGGCTTTTATCACCTATACGGACTACATGTTCCGCCTGATGCTAGAGAGGCGCTACAGTGGTTTCGGGAATCAGCAGACCAAGGTAACGCTGAAGCGAAACGATACCTGGATCATATACTGAAAGTCCAAACTGAGTTAGAGGGTATACGCGATCAAATCGACCCCAGTTATTTTAGAGTCGCTCAGCTATTACTCCAAATTCCGAGAAATACGGCAGAGACATCGGAGATGTGGGGATGGTTAGAAAAAGGCAAGAAACCATCAAAAAAGGAAGCAAACAAGTTCTTTCTAACGTGTATTCTTGATTACCAAATGAAGGCTGGATACATTTGGTCAAACACACGGAAGTTTGTCGAACAAAAACTAGGCGACCCAGAGGACCTTTGGGGGTTCGTTCTGAGCCACTCTCTCGACGAATGGAAACAAAAGGAGAAAGAATACAAATTACATAGATTTGGAACCGGCCACATGCGAGTCTGGAAAATAGGTCGCGACTTGATAAAACTTTATGGTGGAGACGCCAGGGCTATCTGGGAAGGGCAAGAACCAGGGGATGTTGTCCAAAGACTTCACCAGTTAGGGGAAGGAGAATACGGGGTCGGTGAAAACATTGCCAATATGATAGTAGGCGCTTTGATTGATACTGAACAAATAAAAGGCGTTGGAAACGTCAAAGCTGACACGCATGTCAGAAAAATTCTCGGCAGAGTTTTCAGAGGCTACAATTACGGCACCGACGAGGCCAGAGAATGTACGGAGTTTGCTCGAAAAATATATCCCCCAAACCCCTGGTTACTTGATCAACCTCTATACTTTCTCGGGCAGGTAACTTGCCGGGATAAAGATCCAGATTGTCCAAATTGCTTCCTGAGACAAGAGTGCATGTATCTCAAGAAACAATCATTAAAGTAGACAGTACAGTTTTTCGAGGTGAAGTAGATGACGCCTAAATACGTCAAAAACATCCTGGACGAGATTTTTTACGAATATTCTAAGATGATATCCAAAAGAGTTTACGGCGAATTCAATCACGGTTTCATCGGCAATTTAGTGAAGGATTTTAGATCTGGAAAGAAGGCCATGTCAGGAACCATTAGAGAATGGGAAGCGGAATCGTCATCGACTAAAGAATGTGCTTTCTGTGGGGCGGTTGATGGACTGGAGATGAATCATGTGATCCCTAAGAGTCTGGGTGGTCCTGACGATTCTAACAATCTGGTTTGGTCATGTGGTTCTTGCAATTCTTCTAGGGGTAATAAAACTATTTACCAATGGCTCGGATTAAAGAAAAAAGATGATATTAATCGGTTGGTTGCAGGCAAATACCTGAAAGAGTTGTTTGAACTTCATGAACGAAAAGGCACTTTGGATGTGGGACGGAATAGCTTAGAAAAACTCTGTAACGAGTGCCGCCTGATTGACAATTGTCGGGAATCAAAGACCTTGAGCGAACTAACTTGTTTTTGTCTCGAAAGTGTAATTCGTTAATTGCGGCAGTTTTTTTTGGAAAACAAGGTAGCAATGTTGACTGAAAATCTAATTTAGTTTCTTTTAATCGTTATGTTCTTTTGCTGAAAAGATTTCTGAACTCAGTCTAGAATAAGTATCTTTCAGATTTTAGCAATCGCCAATAAGCTTTGCAAATAGAGTGTCCCCGGTCGCCACAAAAAAAATCATCGACCATAAAATAAGTTCATGACGTGTGTCCCCATTTGACACATGTGGGGGAGATAATCTGGCCATCATAAGGGAAAGGAGCCCAAAACGATGGCTCAGATGAAGGAATTTTTTAACGAAATAAAGGTCGGCGCAAAACAGAACCACAAGAATATGACCCTCTATTGCCTGCTTTCAGCGGATGAGGCCCGTGTGGACTTTCTTACTTTGGATAACGCGCTGGGGATAGGCGCACTGAGTGTTACCGAGGTCACCGAGGGCGGTTCTGTCCCGGAACTCAAAGTCAACAACAAATCAGACCACAAAATCCTGTTGCTGGATGGGGAAGAACTTGTTGGAGCGAAGCAGAAACAGGGTCTTAAACACGACTATCCTGATTGCGCCCAGGTCGGAAACGAACATTCCGGTATCGTGCGTCGAGCAGGGACGATGGTCTTATCGAAGCAAACATTTTGGAAGTCAGTCTAGGGCTATGAGCGCGAATCTCAGAAAAAGAAAATCGGAAACCGTCAACGTAAATCTCCGGCATGGACGGAACTTCATGTCTGATCAGGGAGTCGTGTGGGACGAAATCGAGAAGAAGTATGACAGGATGGCGGCCCGCCCTTCCCCAACAATGGCGATGGCGGATCTTTACGAGTCTCATAAGGATGCTACGCAAGCTTATCTCACTGCGTTCCGTCCGGTGTTCAATCAGGTCGGGATAATAGTCTTTATTGATGGAGCGGTAGCGGGGATTGAGATCCTCAACAAGTTTCTATCCTTCAGGGAGATCCATTCCAAGCTCGTTAACAGCTATGTGATGGATGCTCTTGAAACCACTAACCTGGAAATTAAACCCAATCACCAGTCATTGCGAGCCAAGGCTTCTAAATTACTGGAAGCAGTTCACCAGGCAACCATCGAGGAGCGGCAATCGGTGGCCCTTGGGAATGATCTGCGTCTGCAATCGGAGCGTTGCATGGGTTCGGGGTTGGAGTTCGAGGGCCAGATAATTCAGTTGAGCATTTTTGGTTCCGATAATGGCAACGGAACGAGCGCAAAAACCAAAATGCGGAGGGCGTCCACTAGGAGGGAAAACCGGACCAGACAATAGATGCTGGCCGTGTCCCGGTTTATCGGTGCAGGGGGACCGGGATGTATCAAGGAGGGGGGAGTCTTCCCTTTGGACGAAAGGAGAGACCGGATTAGAGGAAATTGAGACCCGATCAGAGTCTCCGGAGCCACTTTACAAAGAGGAAAAAGGAGAAAGAAATGGAGATATTCTTGTTATTCTGCATCCTCTGGACCTTGATTGGCATAGGATTATTCGGGGGCAGGAGATGACGGACAAAAGGAGAGACCCGATTAGAGAGGATCGGGATGGAAGGCTGATCTGGACAAAGCATTATGATTCTACAAGCCAGGAGACTCAATACAGGAATAGAGACGGAATTCTGGAATACACCGGCAACCGGATTGGCAACGAATATCAGATCAGGGATCGGTCCGGTAGTTTGAAATGGACAGAGGAGGATGAAGATTAGGGATCGGCGTTTTGTCGGAATCCGAGGATAATAGCAGGTGCCTCTTTAATAGCGGTGGTCATTATGGGGTTCATCACGCCTGTCATTGGTTTCAATCTTTAGGAACCGGATGACCCGAAGTGATTGATATGCGAGTTTAGCAGCAACAAGACTATTACATGAGTTGGATGAAGGACATCAGGGCTAAACTGCGGATATGAACCGCTGAGCATTCAGGAGAAACGCCTATGATAAATAATCAATAGGTCTTAACTTGAGTTCCTAACTTGTGATATGATTTATTCATTCAATTTTATAGAAAACTACATTGAAGAGTAGGTCATCTAAATTAGATTTTTATTATTTATGGCCTGCTGTGCATTGATGATGTAAAGAGTCAATTTGCTAAGATAGGTTCGCTAATAAAAAGCTGACAACGTCCAAATTGGCATTTGATATATGGCCGTAATTACTGTTCTGAGATTTTATACAATATTCGGTTTACCTTAACACGGAAGGAATTGCAAAATCCTCCTGAGAGAAGCCTTTTCTTAATGTCTGAATCACTTATACATATTGAACGTGAATGGAATCAGCTCCTTAAAGAGTATCAATTCGTGGGGGTACTCGCTCTGACGAAGGAGGAAGTTCTAAAGTATGGGAAATTGCTAGGGAAGGAAATATCATACGGCTATTATTCAGGTCTAGGGGCAGTGCTTGTGACAGTCGCAACAAATTGCGCCTACCATGAATACGATGATGATGGCTTTTGGGTTCATTTTTGGGGGATTCTCAATATCGAACGGAATAACGTTTTGGAGCGAACGCTTGGGGAACAAATAGAATCTTGGCTGTTTCAAAAAGGCTTTATTTCAACCAAGAGAGAAGGCCCGTTCAGGTTTGTCGGGCCAATTCTGAGGCAATCGGGCATAACAAAAAAATATCTGCCAAAGTTTGCAGAGTTCATGATGGACTGGGGGAAGAAATCGACCTGGGAGCGCCTGGGAGATATTGATTACGAAGCTTACAAAAGATTCATACCCGATGAGGGCGCATCAAAATATTTACTAAATTTCCTCCGCGATAGGTACGGGTGGGAATTCACACGTGATGTTGCCAGAGGAATGCAACAACTCACCAGTGGTCTGGTTTCTTTCGAGGATTTGGCCGTAAGCATAGGATACAGACCGGGGTTTTGGGAGTACTTTCTTAAAGAATTAGGAGAAACACAGGGTACAAAGCGAGTCATCTCCAAAAGTAATGTTCCACTGCCACGATTAAAGTTTTTGGTAGATCTTGGAGAGATAGCTCTAGTATTCGATCACGAATATGTCAAGAAAGGATCCTATCGATTAGGCTCCAAAACTATAGACGACCCGATTTTTCCGCTTCATGTGGGGCTATTCAAAGAAAAAATATCGATCTCCCTTAAGACAGAAGAAAGTACAGAGATCAGACGTGAAATCCCTGGCTGGGATCCCAAGATACTAGACTATGCGATCTTCTCGGGAGATACGGGTTGTTATGTATCTAGCCCTGGTCGGACACTTGCAGGAGAATGCTACGTAATCGTACCAGAAAACATTGCCCCCCCACCTGAACTCGTAATTGATTATCTAGGGCCTATTCAAATCGGATCGACCAAATACAGAGGCTGGAGCATCGATATAAAATCGGCCGTTGACCTCGCATTTCTACCTGGGTTTTCATGCACTCCACAAGAACATGAATTCCCAAAACTCTCTTGGATCAACGCCGATGGTCTTGGATTGGGGCAATCTGATCTTTATGAAATCTTTGTTGGACACCCGCCAAAGTTACTCATTGAAAACCCGCAAATGATCCACGAGAGAAGTTTGATCCTAACATTAGACGTTGACGGGAGTAAAAAAACGGCAAGGGTTCCTGCAACCGATGGACCCATTCTGTTGAATATCGACGCCCCCACCCCTTCAAGAGGCGAAATAGGGCTTGAACTCGTCGGCCGAAATCGAAAACTGGCCGAAAATCCATCATTAAATGAACGACTTTATTTTTGCGTCATTCCAGACTGCTCAATAGATTGGCCTAAAGGTTTGTTTCATCACAAGGACAAACCTACTGTCAAACTGATCACAAGCGGAGAAGTTTCGTTAAATCTATTTGACTGTCACCGCAGTAACCGAGATAGCAATTTGTGGGAAATACCGGAGCGGGTTGACTTTGTAAGAGGAGAGCTTCAAGCAGGCAGCGTTACCGTAAACGTTTCCAAAAAAATCCATAGAGCTGATCTGACACGGGGAAGTAACCCTCAAGACAGATTAATAGAGAGAGATGAACTGATCGACGGAATTGAGCTGATAGCAAAAGGCTTTCCGAGAGACATAATTCGAGTGGCTTTAACATCGCCTACAGGGAAAGTCACTCGCTTGGCCGACCTTGGTAAGTCTGATATTTCAGGTTCATTCCATTTCAGCTCAAAAGTTTTTTCAGACTCCATAGGAGCATTCCCTGATCCGGCAGGTTTTTTTACGGTTGATTACAATGGCTGTCCTGTCGCATCCCCTACGCTATTTATCGATGAAAAGAAGATTAGATCTCTCTTTCTATCTACCTTCGTCGACAGATCATGGTACAATTCTGATTTCGAACCTTTGTCCGAATCTTTGGACCGAATTGTCGATGTGCTTAATGGACGGGTTGACAACTTTTCGCTAACTATCTGCAACGTGTTTCCACAACGTCTCGCACAATGGCTTAGAAAGCTTCTTATTGGATTTGCAATAGTTGAAAACAAAAGACTCGACGACGATGCAGTTGACAATGCTCTCGAATGCTATGAGGCGACCGATCCAGACTTTTTCATAGCAATGACTTGGTTTAGGGGCGCAAGATATTTTCTTGACGCTGCTGAAGATGGCGGTGAGTTGTCGTCAGTAGTTGAGGCCAATCGCTTAAAGACCGAACGAAAAGAGTTTGTATTACCTGATTGGGTTGAGACTAAATGGTCTGATCTGTTCTCTAAACTGGAACTCAGGATATCTGACTACGTTGAATTGGAGGATTTATTGAGAGAATGGCAATTGCATGTAATTGGCCAAGACTACCACAGCCGACTGTGTGAGAATTACAAGGGGGGCAAACCACTGAAAACGGCCTGGACATTTTATTGGAGGGGCGATTTGAATGACGCTTTCAGATACGTCATGATGGTCTTCGCTGACGATCCTAAAAGTCCGCTGAAAGAATTGGCCTTAATTGTTAAGGGATTGACTGCGCTCAGAAAATGTTTGTTTGATGAAGCTGAATCTGAGATACCAGAAAATGCCAACAGTAAGCTGATTCCTTATATAGAAACAATCAATTACCTCTCTAGACTGCTCAGGGGCTTAAATATCGAGACGTTACCGCTAACGATGGATGGTGCTGTTGATGTCTCTTTTCTTCCAATTCGCACAGAGGACATAGAACTATTCTCAAGGGATTTTTTAAGACCCGAGAATTCGCTTAGTAATAAACGATCAGCCAAATCCGAGGACTGGCTTATGACTTTAGCGCGATATTGTCATGCTAGATTAGTGTCCGACAAGGATTCGTGTCATGAAGCTGAGAACGGGCTAAAAGACGTAACATCAAGAGGTGATTTACGAGGGGGAATTATCAAAAAAATATTGGAGCAGAAAGATTATGCAAGGCTCTAGACCTTATGCAGATACTGAATTCAAGAAGTTTGATGATCATCTTAACGAGCTTATCCAGCTAATAGAAGGCAAAGGGGATCAACTCTCAGAATCAGATATTGAAAATCATGTAGTCGATCTTGAAAAGTGGATCGTTCAAAACAACAGAAATCGTAGACGCATAATTCAAAAATATGACAAGTTTCCAGAATCATTAATCGCTAAACTGATTCGG
This sequence comes from uncultured delta proteobacterium, assembly GCA_963798475.1. Classification (GTDB taxonomy): domain Bacteria; phylum Desulfobacterota; class Desulfomonilia; order Desulfomonilales; family Desulfomonilaceae; genus CAJBEZ01. The sequence goes on along the minus strand of CAWCTI010000041.1, from coordinate 17,915 downwards.
AGAATATGGCCAAGTCTAAAAGATGACGCGAAAGTGACATTGGATGAAGACCTTGCCGACAAATTGCCTAATAATACTAATCTTCAAGCCCATAAACTGAGAGTGAATGTGGCACTGGCTCTTCTCGATATCGATGCCAATGAGAGTCGTAAGCTCGTAACCTTTTCATGTCGAAGGTCCTTGACTGGCCAAGAACAAGCCCCTTCTCGCCCTTTCTGTTCACTTTTTCTAGATGAATTGGTAACCCCTGAGGATTTCCCGCTTTCCAAATTACGATTTCCAATTCCTTCGGACGATCAACAATTGTTGGTCACGTGTGCATTAAGATCCTGCATTAAATTCATCAAAAAAAATGTATTCTCGGCGGACCCGAAGATCCTTTCCAAGGTAGTTGAATGGATTTCAGAAAAGACATTCAAATTTGAACTACCAGTTTATCTCAGAAATGAAATTTCGCAAAGTATTGCAAAATGGCCGAGCAAACTCAGTGACAAGGCTGAGTGGATTTATGGCCAACTAGGGATGCAACAACAACTCATCTTGTTGGAACAACAAAATACGATACCGATCAGTGATGTTTCTGCCACTAATCAGGTATTAGAATCTTCTTCTGAGGCTACTCAGAACTCGATCGAGACTCAATCCGAGGAAAGCAGTCCTGATGACATAAATTCCCGAGGATTACGCGAGGCGGTATCAAAGGTTCTTTTTTACTCTGGGGCACTGGAAACGGAACTTGGCGAGCGCATTGCCAACTATGAATCACAGCTGGCTGACAACAAAGCAGCCTTGGGTGAACTTAGTAGAGAACTCGCCATCAATCGGGCTTCTTTGGAAGCCATGAGCAGGTCACTAGAAGAAAAACAAATTTACGCAACCGGGTTAAAAAAACAAATCGAAAAACACAAGATAGAAAAAGCTGCGTTTGAAACTAAAATTGAGCATTTTGAGGCGAGGATCGGTCAAATTGACCGACAACTGGCCATTTCTACAGAACACAACAAAAAACTCGAACAAGACAATGACGAGCTAACAAAAAGAGTAGATATTGAGGCTGCTTATCAAGTCAATGTTCTTAAGAATAAGATTAAAAAGGCACTAACGATTGATTTTAAGGAAATCGAAACACTTGAATCGGTTGAAATGACCGTAAATCTCGGATTGAACTTAAGATCTCAAATAAAAACTATTTTTGCCAAGCTCAATCATCTGGGCATAGATCTTGGAGATACGGAAAATGGATGAATTCTATGGAATAGACTTCGGAACGACTAATAGCGCCACAGTTTCCGTCAACAAGAGTGGAGTCATAACACAGTTTGGTGACACCGAGGGGCAACCATATCCGTCCGTTGTAGCGATTAACAAAACTGATGGAAAGGTCCACATGATTGGAAGAGAGGTTAAGGACAATAGAGAAAGTCTCAGAGACGACTTCGAAATCATAACTTCGGTCAAATCGATCCTGGGAACGGGGAAAACATGGAACTTAGGGGATAGAACATGGCGTCCGTACGAGGTCGCCGCTGAGATATTGAAGGGCCTAAAATCTGAAATTGTCAAGAGACATCGGGGCGAATTGCTTGATGCCACGATAGCTATACCTGTCGGGTTTTCAACAATTAAGAGAAAAGATTTAAGGCAGGCTGCAAAATTAGCCAACATTAACATATCTGCTTTTGTTTCTGAGCCGACCGCAGCCGTCTACAATCATTTTGAGAAAGTAAAGAAATGGGGCAAAGTGGCTGTCTTTGACTGGGGAGGAGGGACCCTCGATATTTCGGTCGTGGAAATAAATGATGGCGTTATTCATGAACTGGCGACCAGCGGCATGCCCCTTGGTGGAGACGATTTAGATCACAAAATAGCTGAGTGGGCTCACAATCAAATAATGAGGAAAAGCCCAAATATCATACATCAATTTGCCAGTATGTCTCCGGAGTACAGAGATGATCTGATCGTGAAATCTGAGTGGGCAAAAATACTGATGGCCAGTCACAGAAAATCTGAAATTTCGACCACGAAGCACCCAGAAGCCGTTCCCATAACATTTGACAACAAGACCTTCCTTGATTTGGTCAGGCCGGAGTATGACCATGTGTTAAAAGAGCTCAGAAACACCATAACGAGTGAAGCCAAATGCGCCATCGAAGAAATAGGCTGTATTCTAATGGTTGGAGGTAGCAGTAAAATCCTAGGACTGTATGATCGAATGGTTGATGACTTCGACTGCGAGGTGTTAGCGCCTGATCGGGAAAAAGCTGACTGGGACATAGCCGCCGGAGCTGCCAAGCTTAATAAAAGTAGTGGCACCTTCATTATCTCAAATACCATCGGCCTGATTCTATCCGATGGAACATTCTTCAATTTACTAAATAAAGGAGACCACGTTAACGGAGACAAATGCTCAATTGAGTTTGGTCTCATCGAGGATACTGATAATGCGAGATTCGTTTTTGCGGAATTAAAAGATTCCAGGTTTAAAGACACCTTATCGGACCCTAGTCGTGTTGGATATTTAACTGTCAAGGCGTTTGGATTCTCCAATGAGTCAATTAAACTCAATTTCGGGATCGATGAAGATTTAGTGCTTAAGATCACCGCAAAAAGTTCAAATAAGTCCCGATTAAGCGAACAGACTTGGAACTATGAAAAGCTGACGTTCGTCTACAAACTTCCGCAATAGGAGGCCCAGAATGAATAATCCGAATGTCACAATTATGAGTAATGTCTATCCATTAAACGCAAAGCAGATAATCGACGACCGAAAACTCCTTAGCCAGATTAAAGACAGAAATACTTTGAGGAAGTTGGTGGAGTGTTCACACGGACCAGTCGACGATGCATATTGCAAAAAAGTCCTGACAAGTTTGCTGACTCCCGAAGCCCTTAAAATTTACTGGGACGAGGACCTGGCTTGCTCATATGCAAACGGTGAAAAAACTTATGGACTCGTGAAGAGAGGAAACAAAATCGTGGTAGAATGCCGATGCAAACTAACATCATGCAGACTTTACAAGGGATGTAACTCCAAATGATTTACACAAGGATCAAGAATAATGAATCCTTCTATTGAGATAAATGGCGTCAAATTTGATAAAGAATTAAGGAATGTTTTCTATCGATATTTATACACATCTAATCTTATCTCAGATAGCGAAACAGAACTTCAGGACACCTTTCTCAGCCAACTAGAAAATCATTTTGAATTGATAAAAGGTCCTTTTATAAGCTGCAGTCCTTGTTACACACCTTCGTTTTGTTTAGATGAATTAATTAAAGACAGAAACCATATTGAGGTCTCTAAAGACTTTCTCAGTTTTTCGAGAGACCAACTGGACCCAACCCTGCCCCTTTATTCTCATCAGGTGCAAGCCCTAGAGCGTTTGTCAAAAGGTTGTAATTTGGTTGTAGCGACTGGAACGGGCAGTGGGAAGACTGAGTGTTTCTTGCTGCCAATTCTCAACGACATCATGAATGACCGGAGCAACGGAATGAGGGCCATAATTATATACCCAATGAACGCTCTGGCAAACGACCAGTTGGATAGAATGAGAAAGTTACTTTCCACTATGCCTTACATTACATTTGGTCGCTACACAGGGGAAACCCCATGGGAACCACTGAAACAGGCTGAAATAGAAAAATTGCCTAACGAACGAACGTCTCGTTATGAAATGCGGGATAACCCACCCCATATATTGCTGACAAATTTTGCAATGCTCGAATATCTGCTTCTTAGACCTCAGGACTCTTTTCTTTTTAACAATCACAAGTTGAAATTCGTAGTCCTAGATGAGGCCCATACATACTCCGGAGCGCAAGGTATAGATATAGGCATGTTAATGCGCCGACTCCAAACATATCTATACCCCGAAGGGAACAGAGTCCAATTTGTAATGACCAGCGCTACTCTGGGCAACGATCAGGACAGCAAACAGGCAATTGCCAAATTTGCACAAGATATTACGGGTGGTGTTTTTAGCTCGGCTGATATTCTGGAAGGAGAGACAGTAAACTGGTTTACGAGTGAATTGATTGATAAGCCCTCATTATTGGATATCAAACAACTTGTAAAGAGCGATGAGGACTTAAATCTCTGGACTAGCGCTGTCATGAATTTAGACTCTCAGTGGATAAGCAATGAATTCGCCAAAATAAATATATTTTCCAACATCGATAATTTCAATAGCAATGTAGCGGTCACCCTTTATCATGCTCTCTCAAAATGCCGGTTGCTTGCTACCATACATCAAGAATGCCTTTCAAACGCGATTACCATTTCAGATATATGTGAGAGGCTCGGAATCGTAGCTAATGACGAAAACGGCAGAGCGATAAATTGGCTGACAACAATGGGCTCGTACGCCAAGCAATCAAGTGATAGCTCACCATTATTCCCTACCCGTTTGCATTTTTTTGTTCGTGGGATATCTGGCGCTTCAGTTTGCTTGAATCCTGGTTGTACAAATCCTGAAAAGTTTAACGATTCAAAATGGAGCGCTTTTTTTCTAGAAGACCGTGAAAACTGCGCTCATTGCGGTTCTCCTGTTTTTTCGATCTCGACTTGCGTGCATTGCGGGTTGCCTGTCGTCAAAATTCAAGTTGATAACAAACAGTGGGAAAAACCTTTATTTTCCTCGCTAGGAGGAAGAATTGCTCTGCTGACTTGGAGACTAGACTTAGATGATGATCAGGAAGAGGACAGCGACACAGAACCTGTAAGCCTTTGCCTCTCGTGTAAAAGTTATTCTGAGCAATCTGAGAGTCTAACCTGTTGCGAAAAAAGCCATATTATTAGTCTAAACAGAATCAAAACGGCCAATAATGAAGGATACTTAGGGAAATGCCCTTGTTGTGGAGGAGTTAAAGGTTCTTATGAAACCGTTTTAAGAGAATTCAGAACCTCTGATGAAGCGCCTACAGCGGTCCTTGCGGAACAGCTGATTCGACATTTGCCTCCACGAAGCTCGGAACAAGAAACTTCAAGCCTTCCAGCCTATGGGAAGAACCTTTTGGTGTTCTCCGATTCGCGCCAACAAGCGGCTTTTTTTGCTCCATATTTGGAAAACACCACATCCGAATCGGCTTTTCTAGGCCCACTAAAAGATGCCATCGTGCGTGCTGAGACCGATGAGGGTGGACCTGTGTCCGTTGATAGTATTGCCCAAGAGTTTGTAAACAGAGTCACAAAGTATCCGTTTGTTGTGTTGCAGGGGAAAGAAGAAGAGTCAGAGCATTATAGAATTATACCTACTAGAGAATTCAAAAGGGCCGCTAACGCTGACTTGAAGAAAGAAATTGTATTACGTCTCTACCGTGACTTTTGCTCCAGCAGGCGTAAAAAACTCACCTTGCAAGGTTTGGGAATAGCCGACACTGTTATTGACTTTTCTCCCTCAGAAATCGAGGAATGCACAAGAGACATCCCGGAACTTTTTAGAGAGGGGACAACTCGTGGACAGGTAATACTTCAAGCCCTCACAGACGTTTTTTTGCAAAGAAAAGCGGTGAATTTTAATGATTGGCTTTATGCCACGAATCTTTTTCATGAAGGCTCAAAGGTAAATACTTTTCATCAAAGCCTTTCCGGGGTTATGGATGGAAGGATGCGAATCCGCTGGAATCCATACCTAGCCCCGACAAAATATCGCAAAAATGCCATTCGGCTCAATAGACAGTTGGCTATTTTATCCAAGATTTTACAGGCTGACCCACAAAAAGACCAACGCTTGATCAGTGACATTCTGGACAGAATATGGAATTTTTTTACAAAGAGCGTGCTTGAAATATATGAAGAAGGCCCTGGAGAATTCAGACTAGATAAGAATTTCATCTTGGTCACACAAAATGTTGAATGGCATAGGTGTGATAGGTGCGGTGTTCTGTCGAGTTACGGGGATTTAAATGTTTGTTTGAATATGAATTGCATCGGTAATCTTCAGAAATTAGATCTGAACGAATTGATCAAGAAGTTTGAAATGAACCATTACCGGTATCGGTACAATCTCGAACCTTTACCATTAAAAGTTAAGGAGCATACGGCGCAGCTTACAAATGAAACAGGTGGTCGATATCAAAAAGATTTTGTTGACGGAAAAATAAATGTGCTTAGTTGTTCTACGACATTTGAAATGGGTGTCGATGTCGGAAGTCTAAAAGCAGTCATGTTGAGAAATGTTCCGCCAACCACCAGTTCATACATCCAACGTGCAGGCAGAGCCGGGAGGCGTAAAGATGGGGTATCGATTTCCCTGACTTACTGCCGAAACTTACCTCACGATCAATTCCACTTTTTTAGGCCGGACAAGATGATCCTCGGTTCAATACCAAAACCCTACATTAACATCGCCAACATACCAATAGCCCAACGGCACTGCAACTCCGCTCTGCTCGGATATTTCTTGCGTTATTGCGCTTTTGAAGAACGGGGTTCCCTAAACGCCAAGCAGCTAGACAATCCGACATTAAGCAATTTCTTCCTACCTCAGGATGGCCAGCCATCCTTGGCAGACCGTTTTACTAAATGGCTAAGGTCTGGCAAACATATTCAGGAGACATCGAGTCTCCTCAACTCGATAATTCCAGAGGAATCAGGTCTAACGGCTGAAATAGTCTTGAGGGAATGCGAGGAGTCGCTAACCTTATCGGAGGAATCAGTATTTAGGAAACAGGTAATGTCTAGCATTGCCCAGTTTGATCAGGAAATCGACCAGTTAAAAGAAGAAATTACAAAAGCAGATTTCAAAAAGGGTGCTGGGCTGTACAAAAGTCTGAGTTCGGCCGAGAAACTCAGAGATCAATTCCAGTCCCAGAGATTGATTGATTTTCTTAGCTCAGCGTGCTGGTTGCCTAGCTATGCGTTCCCACAGGATGTTGTCAAACTCATAGTGAGACATCCGAATTATCTGAACAAAATGAGGCTTGAGAGAGATCGTGAAGTTGGTATAACCGAATACGCTCCGGGCGCTGAAATTATAGCTGACGGTCGTGTATTCGCTTCGGAGGCGCTTTGGCTAAAGTCAAAAGAGCCTGAAATTCGGATGTATGGAGCTTGTCCCAAATGTCGGACTATAGAGACGACATCTCTCTTCCAACATTCCCTCGATCAATGTGGAGTTTGTGGGCATTTGTTTATAGGAAAAGATAGAGCGAGGTTCTACATTAAACCTGACGGATTTTCTACTATGGTCAACGATGAGCCCAAATATCCTAAAATGAGCCGTAGAAGACCGCCGCGAGTCTCCGAAATCTTCTTATTAGAGGGAACGCAGGACTTTCAATATCATCGCATAAGAGGAATCCAGTATGGATTCAAACAGAACGGAAAACTGTTTCGGGCAAACAGAAACTATGGATTTAAAGGTTTCGAAATCTGCACAAAATGTGGAAAAGCTGCTCATGACCAACCGGTCAAGAAGAAAAACAACAATCATCAGACTCCCTGGGGATCCAACTGCGGGGGAATATTTAAAAAAATGGACCTTGCACACGAGATAGTTACGGACATTCTTCAGCTCAGATTTCAAAGCTGTAGTCCACCTGCCCCTATAATTGACGATCAAGTTTTCTGGCATTCTTTCCTTTCGGCTTTACTCAACGGGTCGTCTGAGGGGCTGGGAATATCCAGGTCAGACATTGATGGGACTTATCATGGCTGGACGTCTGACAGCCATATTGGAGAATTGGTAGTTTATGACCGTGTGCCAGGCGGAGCGGGGCATATACCAAGAATAATTGAGAACTTGGATCAGGTCTTAGAAACCACCCTAGCTCGAGTCAAAGATTGCCATTGTAACGACCTGCAATCGAGTTGTTACGCTTGCCTACGATCATATTCCAACCAGTTTCACTGGAATTATCTAAAACGAGCCCCCGTTATAGACTGGCTGGGAGCTATCCTCGCCTAAATCAGGCCGACTTTTCATCTCTGAATTGAACAAGGGGAAACAGGATGCAAGACTTTTACGGGAAGTCGTCCCGGAAAACAATTTGAAATAGTCCTTATCGCCGAACAGGCTTCACTGATTCATGTGGATGTGTCTTGCTTGACCACAAAAATAGATCTCTTTGCGGACACTGCTACAACTCCTGCGCCTCAAGGTTCAGTACGATCATTCAGAAAGTCTAATAACGTGTGCCGATGGCTTCGCAATGCCGCCGCAACAAATCAAGTCTTTTAAAAAATTAATTAAAATTCTTCCGTAACGTGTGTCCTTGTTTGACACGCGTGGGGGACATAATGGGGTCATTATGATTAAAAGGAGACTCTCATAACTACCCCCAAGTCTGAAACCATTATTCCGGTATCTTGCGTCGAACATGGCCGTTGGTCTTGTCGATATGAGATGTTTGGGCGAGAAAGTTAATAGGAACGGATTAGGGGGATTTTGACTGGAGATGAACGAGAGAGATCGACACACATTGGCAAAAACAAATGACGGATTTTACGAGGTGAATCATGGAAGTATTCTTCGTAATCTGGATTGTGTGGCCCATCATTGGCCTTGGCACGAATTGGCGATACGGTTGGCACGACGATGACGATCATAGGAGAAGATAAATGCACGTGAGGGACTGCGCCTTTCAACAACGGAATGGGAGAAACAGGATTAGAGGGGATTGCGGAGTTAGACTTTTTTCATAAACCAGGAGTAACAAAACATGCGTCATTTCATGGTCATATTGATCATCATGCTTATTGTATTGCCCGCTGTTTCACATTGTACTGTTTCAGACATTTCAACAGGAAAAAGTTGTTAGTTTCTGATTATTAAGTAGCCACTCCTGTCTTCTTTTCTCCTTGGCATTCTCGACGTTGCGCCGATAATCTTCCAGAAGCCTGGTCTTGTTTCCGCTGCGGTGAACAATCGCTGGTGGATACCCGAACAGCGACTGGTGCGGCCTGACTTCATTGTAGTAGTTAATCCAGTAGCCGATACTTGCTTTTGCGCTGTCTAAAGAGACGTATCCTTCGTGACAATAGACCTCTTCTTGTTTCAATGTTCGATAAAATCTTTCCTGCCGGGCGTTGTCAGTTGGTCGGGCGACTCGCCCGGGAGAAAATACAACTCCTACTTGCCGAAGAAAAATCCTCACGTCTGCAGCCATATTGGGAGAGCCAGGATCTGTTCTTAATATGGGTTTGGGGTCGTTTTCACCGATTCTTTCACTCATAATGGCAAGGGCTACCAGGTTCTTGACTTCCCTTTGGGTGACTGTCCTAAAGATCCCCCAAGCCACTAAATATCTGGAAAACAAATCCAGTATAGTCAACACATAGTGACGCAGTCCGTCAATAGCTATACCGGTCCAGTCTTCGCCCCAGATCTGATTCGGTTCAAATGGCTCATAATGAGCTGTTTTCCAGGGAGCTTCTCGTAGAGTCCATTCCCAGACCAAGTCCTGAGATTTTAGCGTCCTGTAACAACTTGATGAGCTTACCCAGACATCTTTATGTCTTAATAATCCACTGATTTGGCGATGACTCAAATGAGGTTGTTTTTCTTTCATGGAAATAACGCTTTTCGTCTCACTTTCCAACAGAGCGCTGGACGAAGTTGGACGAGTTTTGGTAGCGTTGAAACTCTTCCAGAAATAATAGGTAGACCGAGGGATCTTTAATCCCATCAAAGCTCCAGTAGTTAAAAATCCTTCTGATTTGAGCCTTTCCACTGTGTCCAGAATCCTTTGACGCTGCTCCTGAGTGTAGGCTTGACCTGGCTTTCTACCCGTTAAACCAAGTTCATCTTTTTTTTCAAGAGCATCAGTTCCTGAGACAGTAAGGTCACCGTGTCCTTGAGCTTTTGATTCTCCCTTTGCAGTTCCTTGACCTCCGGATTCGGTTTGGACCGGGTTCCCTTTAGAAACTCCGCAGCTCCCTGTTCCAGTCTCTTCTTCCAACGATACAGGGTCAAGGGATGAATCCCATGGCGTCGCGAAACCTCCACTCCATTTCCTGAGGCATCCCATTCCCTCAGGATCTCCAGCCTCTGATTGGCTGTGAACTTCTTGCGCTGTTTGCCTTCCACCGTTGTCAGTTGGACGCTCATGCATACTCCTCCTCCATGTTCCGGGGTTCATATTATGACCCCCGTCGGGCAACTAACAACTTTTTCTCTCAGTTTTTGTCCAGATTGGGCTGAAACATTATACATGGGGCTGATTATTTGTATCTCGACAAAAGGGGGACCATAAAAGGCTGGGCGACAGATGATGGAGACTCCGTAAGATTCTATGACAAATCCTTCAACCCAAGAGGCTTGTACGATCAGGATACCAGCACAACATTTGATAAGAATTATAACCCTACCGGCACGATCCATGATTTTGACGAGGATGACGATTAGCAACCCCTGAAAGGATTTTTACCTTTCTTACATAGTTACGAGTTAATTTATAGATTGGTAAATTTCAGGCGCTAATTCGTTAGGGTTTCACGTCTACCTTCATGAATTGGAACGGTAATTGAGGCCAAATTTTTTGTCTTTGATTTTACCAAAAGAAAGGGTACATTTTCAGTTGAATTACCACGTAAATAATTCCTGTTCAATCAATAGTAAGATTATCGATTGCTATTGTTTCAGCCATGCCAAGGGGGTTTCATGAAAGGAAGATTATTTCTTTGTTTGTTGTTTCTGCTGTGCGCGAGTTCTTTCGCATTTGCAGCAAAAATAATCACTCGTGAGCAGATCCTTCTCTCGTGTAGTGAAAGGGGCGATTTAAAGTGTATTGAACAAATTCTCGGCAAAGGCGCTGATGTTAACGTTAAAGATAACTTTGGCTGGACCCCATTAATGCAAGCGGCCAACGCCGGGAAAATTGACGTTGCGAAAATTCTGCTTTCAAATGCCGCAAATCTGGAGTTGAGAGACAATGGTGGCACTACCGCTTTAGCCCTAGCCTCTTCAAAAGGCCGAGAAGAAATGGTGGGATTGCTTCTAGAGAAAGGCGCAAACATCAATGCAAAAGATGGCAAAGGCATGGACCCGCTGATGATGGCGGTCAAGGGCGGACATCTTTCATTAGTGAAATATCTCCTGGACAAAGGGGCGAATTTGCATTTGAGCACGAATGAGGGAGACACCGTGCTAATGCTTGCGGCCAAAGAATCCCATCGAGAACTCGTGGATCTACTGTTGAGCCATGGGGCCAGAATCCCCTCCTCAGGCGTTGAGGGACAGGCAGTAATTATCGCGTCCATCCTTGGAGACCTCAACCGAATTAAAGAACTATCGGAAAAGGGAGCGGACCTTGACGCAAAGACTACATGGGGCGGAGGCAGGAATGCCTTGTTCTGGGCCTCGGCTATGGGGAACACTGATGTCCTGACGTTTTTCCTGGAAAGAGAAGCTGAAAATGAAGCACAGCAAAAGAATCAAGCCAAGACAAAGACCAATGTAAATAAAAGACCCGAAGACAGTTTGATATATGCGGCGAAGAATGGCCGTTTTGACTTAGTAAAAACACTATTGGAAAACAACAGGGACGTAAATTACAAGGACGGCGAGGGCGATACTTCTTTGACGCTTGCCGCGGAACATGGCCATGGGGAAAGAGTTGAGCTGCTACTTGAGAACGGGGCTAACAAGAACCTTAAAAACGGCGATCAAGACTCCGCACTTATCTTGGCGGTCCAAAATAAATATCCTTCTATAGTGTCGACTCTACTTTCAAAGGACGTAGAAATAGAATCCAGAGATAAAAAGGGAAAGACCGCTTTGATCTGGGCCGCTTTCAACAATGACATTGAAATCACTAAACAGCTTCTGGAAAAGAAACACAAAATCAACACCAGGGATAACGATGGCTGGTCCGCCATTCACATTGCCGCCAAGAACGGTTTCACGGAAATTACAGATCTCTTGAGCAAAAACGGCTCTGATTTAAACGTAAAGATAACTCAGGCGAGTAAATCGCCTCTGATGCTCGCCGCAGAGTTTGGCAAAACCCAAACAGCCAAAATCCTTATTGAAAATGGCGCATCGGTCAGCGTCCAGGACGGCGAAGGGAGCACTCCATTGTTTCTTGCAGAGGAAGCCGGCCATGTGGATACTGTCAGCCTTCTCCTAGATAATGGGGCTGACTTCAATGTTGAATCAAAGGAAGGGATCACTCCTCTGATGGCCGCCGCATTTCAGGGACATAAGCCAGTAATCGAGTTGCTGATTAATAGTGGGGCTCCGTTAGACGCACGATCGAAAAAGCTTAATGTAAGCGCCTTGTGGGTAGCCGCCTGGCATGGCAAGACAGACATCCTGGATTATTTATGGAAACAGGGCGCAGACGTTAATGTTACATCCAAGAAGGGGGAATCGCCTTTGATGGCCGCAGTAGAAACCGGGCAATTTGACTCCGTCAGGATGTTACTCGAAAAGGGAGTGGATCAGGACATCCCAAATCAAAATAAAATCACCGCAGCGGAATTGGCCAAAAAATCCGGGCAATTTCATCTTGCCTGGCTCATCAATTCATACAAGAGAGTCGGTATCCGGGCGTTAGGAAAGAAACGGGGCGGATTACTCGGCGTTAATGTACAAGATCTCAATGAATCATTAGCTAAGTCATTTGGTCGCGACAGTAGTGAAGGGGCCCTGGTTTCCCAGATCATTAAGAACACGCCAGCGGCGTCGGCGAATTTGCGGGAGGGTGATATAATAGTACGTTTTAATGATCAGCCAGTGACTGGCGCTGCCCAGCTTAAAAACTTGATCGACGCTGAAAAACCTGGAACTCAAGTCACCTTGACGACATTCAGGAAAGGTGAATTTTCCAATGTATCAGCAAAGCTGGGGGAACGGCCGCTTGCGGATTTTTACGAAGCCATGATGAAATATAACCCTCGCAATGGAATGGATTATGTGCTTTTTCCTCCCACGAGAAAACCGAATGATCTGAATTATTATCTCTTTCAAGGTAAAATTTATTCCGGTCAGAATTCGCTGATCATAGTGGAATCACATTTAAAAAATTACAATTATGGACGCTACTGGTCGTTCGATGTGCCTCCGCAATCAAGTTTTGCTCCGAGAGTGAAAACAGAGGTTATGGTGATAGGTAAAATTGTAGACGTGCTTGACGGCGAGACAGTACTACGCAAGCCGCTCCACATGGTTAGAGTCCGGCCTGTAGCCATAGCTGACGCCTCAGGTAGGCTGCTGACGTGGAGTCAACCATGAGGTTTAACCCTAAGGATTGGAAATCGAAGGCAGAGGAACACAAAGGGTTAGGGCAAGGATCGTGAGGATTGGGCAATCGGAGTTCAGCGCAATGCAATTGTTTTGTGAATAAATCTTTAATGCGTGGATTGAACTCGTTGCATGGGGATTAATTGTTAATGTCAGCGAAACCTTTCATTTGAGGAGGATGCATGATTCCTGAAACTTTGGTGTTATGGCTATTAACAGGGTTAGCACTTTTGATTGCAGAAATGTTTACGCAGGGAGCCGCAATGGCGGTTCTTAGCTTGGCTTGTTTCGCCGCCGTCGCTGCGTGCATGGCCCATTTAGGGTTGGCAGGTCAACTCGTAGGCTTCGGTGCTGTCGCCATCCTTGGCTCAATATTTTTGCGTCCTTTAATAGTGAAATATCTCTGGAAACGGCAATCCTCTTATAGATCGAATGTCGACGGATTAATTGGCACTACGGGTTTGGTTACGGAACGCATCAATCAGTCCGAAAATACTGGCCAAGTTCTACTGAATGGCGAGGAGTGGCCCGCGCGAACAGAGGATAATCAAATAATCGAAAAGGGACATCAGATAATTGTTACCAAGATAACAGGATGCACAGTCACTGTTTCACAATCTCACCAATAGAGGAGGATCATGATGGAAACATCTTTTATAATATTTTTTTTGTTGTTGGTCGTTGTGGCGATTTTTGTTTTCAAGGGCATAGTTATCATAAAACAATCGGAGACCATGGTCGTTGAGAGATTCGGTAAATATTTGGCGACACTCCCTTCAGGAGTAAATATGTTGTGGCCATTCTTTGATCAACCCAGGTTAATAGAGTGGAGGTTTATTGAGACAGATATAGGCGGAAACACAATAGTTCGAAAGCAGTCGGTAACTCGGATAGATCTCCGAGAAACTGTTTATGATTTTCCCAGGCAAAGCGTTATCACTCGCGACAACGTCGCCATTGAGATAAACGCTTTGTTGTATTTCCAGGTGACAGATCCCAAAAGGGCGATATATGAAATCGCCAATCTCCCGGATGCAATAGAGAAGCTTACACAGACTACATTGAGAAATGTCATTGGCGAACTCGATTTAGACCACACGCTTACATCGCGAGACACAATTAATAGTAAATTGAAGTACATTTTGGATGGAGCTACAGACAAATGGGGTGTAAAAGTCAATCGCGTTGAATTGCAAGATATCGTACCGCCTCAGGACATAAAAATCGCTATGGAAAAGCAGATGAGAGCTGAGCGAGACCGCCGCGCTACGATATTAGAGGCGGAGGGCGCTAAGCAATCGAACATTCTTAAAGCCGAGGGAATCAAACAGGCTGAGATAACAAAGGCTGAGGGCCACAAGCAGGCATTGGTTCTTGAAGCGACCGGCGAGGCAGAGGCAAGAGTTCGAATAGCTGAGGGTGAAGCAGAAGCTGTGAAAAAAATCACAAAGGCTGTTAAGGAAAGTGAAGGTGACCCGACGACCTATCTTATCGCTCTAAAGTATCTGGAGACCTTGAAGGAAATGGTTTCCGGGAAAGACAACAAGGTCATCTATTTGCCCTTCGAGGCCACTGCCTTACTCGCCTCCGTCGGTGGGATTAGAGACATTTTCAGAAATGAACAGAAAAGTATCACCCTATAAGTAAAAACCGGGTACGGCGCGCAACCATTTTGGGATCAGGATAATTCTTAAACATATGACGTCAAGTTAATAATTTGATGGGATTGAGTTCTGCTTTCACAAAGTCGAGATCTTACTATTTGTCAGCGCGAGTCGAGTTGGTTAAGCAGTTTAGTAAGACGTTAGCAAGGATCACGGATGAAATATTTTGTTGTGGGAGCCTCCAAATCACTCCAGCAACCAGCGGAGTTTTCGGAATTGCCGAACGTCGCCAAATACCAACCTCCAGAAAAAAACGAACCCACCACCGGGTTGGAATCAATTCTTGGCACTTTCGAGATCATGAAAATGGTGGTCCTTGCCGAAAAGATGAAGCATCGGAGCCGGACATCCACATCCGCCCTGAAATCACTGACGTCAGGACGTTCGACACCAAAGAAAAGCCTGTCTATCGTCAGGCTCAGCCGACAATTGGGGAACTGAGGCCGCTTATTGGAAAGAAGATTAGAACAATAAGGGCGCCTTACGTTTCACTTCTATGGTCAAAACAAGGCGGCGATACCTCAATTCCCGACAAGATGGAAATCCAATGACGTATAAACGTCGATTCAGGGTTCAAAGGTAGCAACGAGGTTCGGAAGACATTCAGCGTAGATCGGATTGTCTTCGAGTGGCGCATGAACCGTCAAATCGGTTGCTCGTGTCAGCGACTTGATAAAAATCGCTTAAGATGCTTGCCTACAACAGCATGAGCGGGCCCGATAAAAGGGTAAATTACCTCAAGCTAATGAATATGAAAAATTACGAGTTTTACTGCCTGAATTGGATTCCATTGAGGTTTCCCGACCCATGCTATACGTCACTATTTACAGAGTTTTGTGGTACACCCGACTTATAGATTCCTGCCCTGAGAGATTAATCGTCGGAGAAGCTATCGGTTAGGGGGTAGGAAAAACAACGGGACAGTTA
Organism: uncultured delta proteobacterium; assembly: GCA_963798475.1. Lineage (GTDB taxonomy): Bacteria > Desulfobacterota > Desulfomonilia > Desulfomonilales > Desulfomonilaceae > CAJBEZ01. The sequence continues at coordinate 2,137 of CAWCTI010000041.1, read as the reverse complement.
GATCAAGCCCTTTCATCGATTGGGTTCGATGGTGGTCAAGATCGTAGCACTGGATGCATTTAAATGTTTCGGCGCTAGAGGGAAGATACAATAACCGCCGATGAGGGAATCGGCCTTCCCCGTTGACCTCGTGATGACATTTCATCCAATAGTGCCCGGTTTGAGTCTTGTCAGAAATCTTGGAACGCCAAATTTCAATTGAGGATGTTGCGACTTTCCTGGAACCTGGCGCCACGTAGGTCAACCCCAAATAGGACACGCTCTCTGATCGATTGATTTCCCACATGCCAAGCAATGGGGCTCCTGTGAGTGTTTTGAATAAAAGCATGAAGCCGAAGCGGGGATAATGAGGCTGAAGTATTCCCCATTGTTCAAGCTGTTGCACGTCGATGATGAAACATTGCTCAACCAGCGTTTTTTTTCTTGTAATCGGATCCTGTATCGAACTTCCACGGACTTTGACCATCTGATTACCCTGTGTCGAAAGGCGCTCGGCTCGCCACGAGGCTTCCAGTTGATCAGAAATATGACTCAGGCCACCCGGGAACAGCTTGCGAAGATTCGAAGACAACTGACAATCGAAGTCCCCTCTGAAGACCTCTCCGAGAGAGAGTTTTAATGGATGATGGAGGTCCATTTTCTTGTTTCCCCAACTCGTAAGACGCGGAATAATCCCGATTTGGAAGAGCAAATCAGCGATCGTCCTGCGATCCATCAATTCCTTAGCCGCCATGGCCCGCACGATTTTTCTTATCGCAGCTGCATCGATTTCTGACATTGGGAAAATCTCCTTATGAACTTATGAATAGTTCAAATCTTGTTGTTCGTTGTAGTTGTTCGTATGAGATGCCAATCAGGCCATCTAGACATGAGTGACAGAGAACCAAGCCTCTAGAAAGAGGCGGGTGAACGCCAAGACCATGCGGCGAATTGTGTTTCCAGAGTTGATTTATTCGCTTGCTGGAAAAGGCCCCTCTAAGATGGCTATCTGATTAACAATAAACTCAACCTGGCTCACTTCCCCCGCTTTGAAAAAAACGACTTCGTGCCAAACGTCCGATAGAATGGCAAAGCACGCATTATAGGGAGCGTCGAGAACCCCAGGATTCAGAAAATTAAACACACAAAACACCAAGGCCATCACAACCCCATGGGAAGGATTTGGATTCACGTCATGTCTTTTCTGGTTACCGGGGTTCCTAGAGATGGCATCCTTTTCTCCGGGTGATATTTCATCCAAGAAGCTTAGTACCAGCAAACGAGCATTGCGCGGATGACTCGTTTGCTGGTACTCTAACTTAGCTTCCTGTTTTATTTATCGATCCCAAGTCCACGCAACCGGCACCGTGCTCGTCGTCCCATTCCAGCAGGAGGCGCAAAGTCGTTTCTGGCCTAGGCTTTAGTTCTTGAAGAAGAAGCGAAATACTCAATCCCCGAGTGGAAGGGCTGGAATGGAAAAGCTTGCGAGCACCATCCGCTGAACTTTCACAGGGTTTTAGCCAGAATTTGTGGGGAGCGTCGGTCTCTACAAAGATTTGAACGTGCTCAAAAGGTCCTCCGTGGTGTTTTATCATTAGTTCCATCGCTTCTTTATACAATCCCAATCTCCTGCGTCTCGGATCGAGCGCCACGAGTTGGCCTCCTCGATCCTTGTGTTTGTCATCCCGGACGAGTTTGAAGACCATTTGACAATCCTTTCAAGCTCTGGAAATTGTGCTGACTTCTCTCTTAATATGCCATAATCATCGCCAAAAGATCGCTTACATAAATCTTATATAGCACAGTTTCGACACTCCTGGAGTGCAGCGACTTTCTGTCATTATCAGGCAGCCTTGAGCAGTTCCTCGTCGTGGAGTTCCTCCTCTTGTTTGAGAGGTATTCCATAGAGACAGTTTTTTTCTGATTTCCGACGGAATCGCCAGAAGTCCTTCCAATCCTTGTTAATGTATACTGTTCTCAGGCGTATGATGCTTTCAGCTCCTTGCACCGTCCACCGCATGCCGGTCAGTTCCAGTCTATCGTTGATTAGGTTGCGGCAAGCTCCTTCGATGATGCCGCTGCCGATAGGATAGCCCCTCTTTAGGCATATGTCATAGCGCATGTGTCGCTTGTTTCGCTCAAGGTATCCGATAACTGC
>CAWCTI010000040.1:0-39910 GCA_963798475.1 uncultured delta proteobacterium | reverse complement strand
GAATAATGCGGTTTTTTTGTAACGGTGCCAAAGATTGTTGCGCCTGTAACTTACCAATATAGGCGTCTTTTTGTTCAGCAATTTAGATGATTAGGCAAGCTGCGGGAATTGGGATTGGTCGCCTATTGCTGCATCAACAGGAAGGCTTATCATGAAACAACCTTAAAAATGCACCAAAGGTTGGTTCGGGGGAATGACCAAGACCACCACGCATTTATCCAGCCCGAACGGACTTAAAGGCCCAGCCTACCCCGATTCTACACACCAGTCTGAATACGGTAGCGTCGTTTCCATGGTTTTAAAAAGACTACAAAAATATCTTCCTGATTCAGCGCCTCGCGATTCCCGAGTAGAATCAACTTGTGTCGAGCCCTCGACATGGCCACGTTCAAGCGTTTCTCATCGGCAAGATGCGAAGAAACTGAGAATATCGGACATCCCAGAGATACCAGGACGACATCGCTCTGACTCCCCTGGAATCTGTCAACAGTGCTAACCGAATCAAGCAACATTTTTTGGGAATCAGCGTCCAGAAACTGATCTTTCGCAAACAGATTTTCAAGGCTGCGTCTGACGAGTTCGACCTGAGCACGGCGTGGACATATTACGGCGACAGAGTCCTTGCGTTCCAGCGAAAATCCGCCCCTGGCGAGACCTCGAATGACGTCGCAGACGATCTGGGCTTCTTTCAGGTTGGTTCGAGGACCTGCCGAGCTATCTAATGGCACATTGACAAACTTCACCGATTCCGATGGATCAAGGAGTTTTCGAGGCAATACAGCGATGTTCTTATGATTTATTGTTAGTCTTGCATCCTTGACCTTGCTGGTAGCGGGCCGCAATTCACTTTTGTACCACATGGAACCGGGAACGGCGCAGACATGCTCATTCATCCTGTATTGATCCTTGAGCAGGACTACCTCACGGCCACCGTTCTTTTCACATCTCTCATAAAGTATTTCAAAGAGCGACTTGGACAAACGAGACCACTGTCCGTTATCAGACTGGAACTCACCCAACCCGAGGCCTTCACTCTGCACAACTGCCGGTAATTGGTTGTGATCGCCTATTAGCACAAAACGTTTAGCAAAGCTGATACAACCTAAAGTTGCGGGTACTGTCAACTGGGCGGCTTCGTCGATAATCGCAAGGTCAAATTCACCAAGCACCTTTTCGTATCTACCGGACTGAAGAGAGCTGGCAGTTATGCCTACTACCGATCTGTTTCGTAACGATTCCTGCCCGGCCGAGATCTTATCCTCTACTTTCGGACATTTATCTATAAGATATTGAAGAGCTATCGATCGGACATCCTTATCTGTCACTGACGCCAGATTACCTATGCGCAGCAATCTATCCTGAAGCACTCCTTTTGTAAGAGGTTTCATGGCTTCGTCCAGCGCCCTGTTAGTGCCGGCGCAGATGAGCACTCTTTTATCAAGTAGGAGATGCGCCTTTACAATAGCTTTTATCAATTTTGTCTTGCCGGAGCCGGGGGGACCATGGACAATGCTGTATGATTTTGCGCAAATGGCAGCCTGAAGCGCTTCGGCCTGCTGAGGATTGAGCTTTTCCTTTCCCATAATATCAAGGAAAGATTTGTCGGCGAGTGGCATGCTCACAAATTCCGGAGACTTTTCGCCGAGAAGCAGGTCATTGAGAGGCGTGGGGTTTGATATCCAGCGATATAGCCCCTTGAACTGCCGTATAGTCAGGTTTTCCGTGGTGTAAGGGTCAACCCAGACCGGTTCAAAACGTATTTCTTCGCTGGTCGAAATCAGCAAGGAATCCTTCGATGCGGATTGCACCACCCCCAGAGATGCCCGACCACGTGACGGACCCTTACTATCACTGATCAATACCGAATCGCCGACCCTGATATCGCTCGTATTAATCCCGACCAGCCGGTAACGGTATCTACCGTTCTTTGCCTTCTCGAGATTGTGACCTGTCGCTTTAAACGCTTCCCCCTGAGCTTCCCTCTGTTCGGGAGTTTTTCGCCAAAGCTCCGCATGTATCTCCTTGAGCGCCCGTAACTCGCCTGAAATCATCCGTGAGTAATGCTGAAAGAAGGCGCTTTCTTTATCCGATGGGATCCTCGAAGCTGAACGAAGCCATTTGGCAGTCTCCACCGGACGAGTGTCTTTTTCATTTGAAAGCAGGGCAATCCGGGCGCAATGTGTGGACATCTGTCTACATCCATTACACTTGTTCATATTGCTCTCGAACTGGGCCTGACCGGTCAATTCCATCAATACCAGGTCATTGCGTGTGTTCACCGATTTTCGAATTTCCTGAAGGTCAGGTATAAGCCTCCGGGAAATGTTGTTTCCTGTATTCCCCAGCATATCGTTTCCGCTGTACATCAATAAGGCGTGAACTTTATCGAAGGTTATCTCACCTCTAGAAAACATCATCAGTGTGTAAGACATAAGTTGAAGAGCGTGGCCGGGCTTGGGGTTCGGCCCCTGACTCTTTCCTGTCTTGAGTTCCCCGATACCGACAATCCGTCCTTTCTCCGAATCCTCCCACAAGAAATCGATCTTGCCCTTTGTACCAAAAGATGGCGCCATTACAAAGGTCTCAGTCCTCAGGATTGTTGACCTCTGGCGTTGATCAACCCACCTGGTAAGGTGTTCGATGGCATGGTCACATTTCGGCCATATTTCTTCTGGAGATGACTGGGAAGTGATGAACTCCTCCGCCTGTGAGTTGAGCAGATCTAGTCGCCTCTGTTCGAGTTCCGTTCCCCTGATGGAATTCCAGATATCAGGAAATATCTGATGCACGAGATTCCCGCGAATCATGTGGGCATTGCCGGACTCGGATATGTATCGACTCAACAGGAGTTGACGCTGGCAAAATTCCACCTGTGTCATGTCCGTTACATTTATCAGCCAGTCCGGTTCGATGATCAAAAGGCTGTTTTGGCCTATCTGTAATTTGCCCCCTTCTTTCTCCAGGTGAAGTATCCTGACGGGTACGCTATGGTTGATCTGAAGTAATGATTTGAGCCTTTTCGCATAATCGTTCCAGCAGGAGTGAACAGGTATAGCGACGGGTTCGAAGTCGTCGCTTAAAATCCTGAACACGTAATGGGAATCCTCTGAACCGGTTATTCCTTCTATCCTTCCGGTGAAACTTTTCAATGCGCACGGGGGAGCGCCCATACTGCAAACAGGACAAGGCGCTTCATCATAAAGCCGAAAAGCTGCTTCGGCGACATCTAGTTTCTCCGGCTCCACTATTACTGGCGGCACCTCAATTACGGGAATGGGTTTTTTCGTTTTCTCGGGCGTTACTTCAACCTGAGTAGCCACAGTCTTGTTAGTTGACCCGACGTATTTGGCGATATCATCCTTGTGTAATCTGAGGACGTTTTCGAGTAGGCGGGTAATTTCCTTTGCCGTCAAGACAAGCTGGGACGATCTCATCAGGAATATTTCCCGATGAAGTTCATCAAGCCCAATGACCTTAAGCGAGGGGATCTCAGGCAAATCAATCTCAGAACCCTCCGGAATTCTCGGCGATAGAGCTACTATGCCTTTCACGTGATCCAATCTAGGACCTGGTCCTACACGGGGTTGCAGAAACTTGTCGCGATGGCGTTCGAGAAACTGAAGGAAGGCAATGCGGTAAGCGCTGATCTGGTTGGCAGGATTCCCCTTCGACCCACCACGCAGGACTATTCTTTTTTTTCCATCATAAACGGTCCAGTCCCCATTTTCTCCGCCAAAAACAGGGCCGCCGACCTGCTTGAGTTCAATTACCGCCAATCCGTTATTCTTGATTACCGCCAGATCGATGGGGCTGTTATTGACGATGAAATTTGCCAGCACGCAAAATCGGGTCGGTTCACTCGTGTAGTTGCGGACCATGTTTTTGAGGAACACCGCCAATGCCTGCATCTCATGGCCATGTTCAAATTCTTGCCCGATCCAAAGTTCAACGCCCATGTCACAATCGCTTTCCCGGAATTTTTGGTCTCCGGCTGCGGTTTGTTGCCTCCAAATTGAATCAGTCCCGCTTCATTTGCCCAAAAGCGAAAAAATGCCAACTGTAACACCCATTATTATAAGGACCGATAATCAACCACATCAACCACCCCCATCGTTCTCGATTCAACATCAAAACTGTTCATGTAGCCAATCCAGTTCCAATCCGGTCCCTACTTCATTCTCGGCTCTCATTCAGCTTAAGGTATCAAAGAGATTCAGGTTTTCTGTACTTACAAAGAGAGCTTCCATGTCTGTTTCTTTCAGCTTTTCCGGTAACCTTCGCGCTCCTAATTTTATTAATTCCGCAGCGTTTGAAAGAAGCGAGACTTTCCCTCCGACCCAAACGGGTGTCCAGCGATTCTTGAGATTTTCAATCAAATTGCCCCACTCTATATCCCTATTAGTTAGGTTGCCAACCACAATGGCAGCGTTCGCCAAAGAGTACCTGTAATTTTCCGCATACCTCAGGTTTTTTACGTTGTAGCCGATTTCAGGAGAGAATGGGGACAACAAGACAAGATTACCAGACATAAGTTGATCCCGATATTTGGCGGACAATGTCTTTCGAAAAAGGCCACCGGCTACCAGAATCAGAGCGAAACCGCCGTTTTCAAAAGCGCTGTTCAACGCTACGTCCTCGATATAGCTATCAGCCAGGATAGAAATTACGCACATCCCCCGAAAAGCGGCCAGTCTTGTAAGTTCACAAGCAAATGATACTTCATCAGCAGTCGATTTTTTTGACCCGACAATGGATATGCTACGATGTAATAGAAGATTCTTGTCTCCACATCCATAGAGAACAGGAGGAGATGCGGCTTTTAGGCATTGCTTAAGCCGGGCCGGATACTCTGAATCTGACCTGTTAATTATCCAGATTCCTATTCGCAACCACCTTTCAAGAGCAAGCCCCAGAGCGCTGGATCTCCCCAACAACGAAATCGCTCTTTCCAAGGATATCCCTGATTCAAAGAATATTTTAGAAAACTCTTGGGTATCTTTATCTAAAAGATCTTCGGGAGTGAGGCCGTTTTTTGAAAGCGAATTCGCAAGACGTCCCCATTCTTCAGGTGTAAGAGGCTGAACATCACGCCCGCCAGACCTGGAGAAACTGGCTGTGAGGAGTAGAACCGACTGAGTTCTGGTGCTAATTTCCACGCTAGAGTCCAGGATTCGTTGTTGATAGCGCAACGGGCCACACAGGGCCACTTCCAGACTCCAGCAGGAGCGCCGCCGCCACTGTCATGGTCCACGCCGAATCTACCATGTCGTCGAACAAAAGCACCGGACCGCTCGGAAGTGGCCCATTAACTGAAAATGCGCCATCCAGGTTGCTGCACTGGTGAAAACGATTAAACTGACTCGATTGCGGTTGATTTTTCCTCGCCTTGACCAGGACAGGGTGAAATGGAAGACCGAGCTGTTTCGCCAATCGTTTTGCAAAATCAGTCACGGGGTCCTGTTTTGAGCTTGAAGGAATACACGTTAGCCATTGAGGTGCAGGTTGTGGTTGCCAGCGATTCCGGATCATTTCGACCATTGGAGTGATGAGGTCGTCGCCGAAAAATCCAGAAGCCTCATTCTTTACAACCATTTTCCCCCATGGCGCAAAATTTGACCGACACAATATTCTACCAGTCTCAGCTTTAAGCTTTTGGGGCAGGTTTGTCTTAATGAAGCTGTATTCCTTGAACGCTCCCTTTGCCGCCTGCTTTTTGCATTGCAATTCCAGTTCAAGATTGCCCAAAAACAGATTCGCCTCTTTCACAAGCGCTTTGTCAAAGTCCTCAGCTATCAGGGGTTCCTTGATACAATTCGAACACCTGCCGCAAGGTTGGGAGAAATTGTCATCCAAAGATCGTGAAAGATACGCCATGTAACAGTCGCTAGTATCTATGTACTGTTGAACTTCTTTCCATTCCAGTTCTCTTTGGTGGGTCAGGCGCTCAATTTTTTCAGTGTCCTGCTTATAGTTTACCGGCGTCCTACGCCAGCTACCTGAATCAAGGAAAACAGGAGAAGGGTTTTCAACTGAAAGAAGCTTGAGAACCTTTTCAATCTGTCCATAACTCAGGTTCACATTTTCTTCTATTTCTCTGATGCTAAGACCATCACTTTCAGAGAGCGCTTTCAGGACTTCGTTGACATTTTTCTCACTGGGAAAGGCCGTTCTTCTGAAATATTCATGAATGATTTTATCTTCAGTCCCGGATAAAAGTATGCCAAAAGCCTTGTCAATCGCTCGTCCTGCTCTACCGACTTGCTGATAGTAGGCGACCACGGAACCGGGTGCCTGAAAATGTATAACAAAGGCCAGATCGGGCTTGTCGAAACCCATCCCCAAGGCGGTGGTGGAAACCAAGGCCTTGATCTCATTGTTGAGTAACAGTGATTCGAGTTTCTGGCGGCGGTCTTTGGACCCTGATTCTGTCCGTTCTTCTATTCGACTGTGATACGCCTCGGCCTTTATGTTGTGACTTCTCAACCACTGAGCTACTTGATCGGCGTCCCGTGTGGTAAGGGTATAAATGATCCCAGTTCCGGGAATATCTGGAAGATGCTGCGCCAGCCAAGCCAATCTCGAAGCCTGATCCGGCATACTGATCGTCTGAAGCGCTAGACTGTCACGGGCTAGACTCCCTCGTTGAATATTTATATTTCCCAGTTGAGACGCTACGTCATTAATGACACGGTTGTTGGCGGTTGCTGTAGTTCCCAGAACGGGCATATTGGATGGCATTTGTTTAAGAACATTTGTCAGCCTGCGATAGTCAGGTCGAAAATCATGCCCCCAATCTGAAATGCAGTGTGATTCGTCCACGACCAGCAGGGACACCCGATTCCCAATCGGCAGCAATACATCTTTAACAAAACGATCATTGGCCAGGCGCTCTGGTGATATGAGTATTAGATCAGCTTCGTCTTCCATTATTGATTTTGTGATCGTACCCCATTCATCAGTGTTGGAAGAATTTATCGTAAGAGCTTTGATTTTTAGACGTTCGGCAGCTTCAATCTGGTTGCGCATGAGCGCCAGCAAGGGTGACACTATTAGGGTCGGTCCCCTTCCCCTGTCGCGCAAGATTCTGGTCGCCACAAAATATACCCAGCTCTTGCCCCAACCGGTGCGTTGAACACATAGGAGCCTTTGCCGCTGGTTGACAACCATGTCTATAGCTTCCCACTGACCTTCCCGGAAGTCAGCGTCGGGGCGACCTAGAGCATTTCTTAAAATCTTTAATGTATCATTTCTTGTAGCTAAGTTTGCCATCAAATATCCCCCTATGAGCCATTAATGTGACGTGGGCGCTGATAAGATCAACCAACCAGGGGGTTCAAAATTGTTCCCTCCACACTGGATGCCCCTGTTCCTGTCAAAATGAGATGACTTATTGCCAAAAACTAAAGAAACCTCATTGACGTAATAGCAATAAGAGTTCTTCGCTAGTTTAACTTTAGCATAATATCGAGCATATCAAGAATTTCTTATTTCATTGAAAATAATTTGAAATATTTTTGGGAACGTGTGTCCCCGTTTGACACAGGTGTCATTTAGGATGTGCGTAATTGTTAAAATGGCCCCGTGGTCGATCCCATAAATGTTGAGCTGGGAATTGCCGGAGACTGGGAGTTAGAAAATTGAACACGTCACACAAAGAAATTGATAAAGAACTAACTTCACACGGGGCCAAAAACAAATGCTCTACTGGAATGAATACGGAAGATAAAAGATTGTCCGTCAATAACTGGGGTGGTGTTAAGACTGCAACAGGAGGTAGAAATGCGTGATGATTATATTGGTTATTTACTCAGTGGTGGAGATGATGACGACGGAGGCGGAGGTGGCTGCTTGTCGGTTCTTTTCATAATAGCCGTTATTGCTGGTATAATTTGGCTGGTAAGTAGATAATATCTTACATCGTTTTTAGGCAATTCTTTTCAAGATTGAAAAACTAAAGCTTAGGACGGATCATGGATTTGGACAAAAGGCCCGAGAATTTTGCCTTGTCTGAAGAATTATGACAACGACGATGACAATTAGGACACAATGCGACCGTATTAAAGATTGTGTCCGAGCCGCCTTCAGACAAAGGCCTAATATGATGAACCTCCAAATATGGAAAGCCATCGGTAGCCTTGAAAGGAGCTGGGCTCTTGCAACCCTCGCAAACGCCATTCGAATTATTAAGAACCCAGGCTTTAACTAATGGATCACGATAAAAAGTTGGGGTGGAAGCCTGCGCCTGTTTCGGAAATTCGACGCCTTTAGGAATCCCGGTGACAATCTTACGCCTCAGTCGTTGTGTTCTTTCATCGAGTTCATGGCTGTCAGCGGTGGGCTCATATTCTTCAGGTCGGAAAATACCTTCCTCAATCAGAAAATGCCAGATTCTGTTTCTCACGTTTGCACCGAGATTCTTGGCGGGAACGTAGCCTTGAATTCTGAGTAGGCAGAGTTCTTCAAGCGCAGCGGAGATATTTTGCATACGGTATTCTATTGAACCCTTTGACCGATTTTTGAGAGGATCTCCTCTTAAAGAGCTATTGACGTCAGCTTTGCTATATGGTTTGGCCTCGCTTTGTTGTTTTAGCATCCACAAGTACGCTTTTACCGCTTCGTGTAGTTCTTCTTCGGACCATTCACGACTAGTTTTAGGCACGAGTAGTCCTTTGGAAATGGAAATCATTTACATCCGTCTTGAAATCTGATTCACCCATGTGCCGAACGTTTAACCATCTCAGCTTGTTTGAGAAAGGCCTCCAATTCAGCCTCTAACGATTCTATCCATTGAATAAAAGGCCAGAGATTTTCGCGAGCTAAAAGTGAAGAACTCCGCTCTTGCAAACTTGGATGGGCTATTTCGTTTCTGAGCAACTCAACACGGTTGATCCATTTACCATGAGCTACCGTTGGGACCGCCTTTCTAATATTCGGGATTTTTTTTGTGATCCTGATTTTGTCCGCAATGGTAGTACATTCTAAAAGTTTTGCAGGGAAAGGCTTACATTCCGCGTCATAACTATATTTTTTGCGCTCATATACTTCCTTTGCTTTACTCAGGCGTCCTTCGGATAAAACTGCAACCGATTCAGTTGGGAAAACCAAGAGGGTTTCCAACAGAATTCGCTCCAAATTAATCAGCATCGCAAAAAGGCAGAGGCGAAACGGCGGTTTATGCAAACCTTTGTAAGAGAGCCATCCAATGAACTTGTTTCCTTTGAGTATAAGAAAAAAAGGATGCGATGACGTGGAAAAGGCTTCCACTGCCGCGATTAAAGGCGTGTCCGCCGTCATAATAACGTGAGGCTGAATTGGTTCCATGCAGTCTAAGATGGTCTTACCTGCAATTAACATTTCGCAATCAATCCACCCTTCGATTTTCTGGTTTTGTTCCACCAGCGCCACTTGTGCCATTGGGTCGAGCCCTAGTTCACCGCACAATTCGTACCACTCGGCGAACACATTTCCGACAACCTCGCCGGCGTCGATAGTTGCGATGAAGTTCTCACAAATATCTCCAACTGTTATCAAATCGGCAAGTTGTCTAAAATGAGATGGCATCATAATAATCTCGTTACAGTCGATTTCTATGTTTTCTTTGTTTGAATGAAAAAAGCGGCGCATGACTAATTTTCATGCGATCCATCTCGTCTTGTACGTTTTGTTGACACATCAACAGTATATTTCTACTCTAATTGACAACGGGAAAGGATTTATTAGGCCATCCTATCTTTGGCTTTTTGTCCCAAAGATTTGCACTTGCTAATAGCACGCCTTACAGATATATCCATAGTTCAATTAGTTTGGCCTGTCAAAATCTGTGAGGACAGAAATAACCTTGAGGGACACATATGGATTTGCGCAATGAAGTCGCGACATATCTTCAGGATTTCACTTATAAAGAAGATGCCGGTAACTATTCGCTTTTTGGCACTGACGACAACACCACTAAAACAGAAACTATCCTGATAGACGGGAGTCATGTAACAAAATACGTCAATGAGTTTTGGACGTCGAAGCAGAGACAGGCTTCCTCGATTCATGAAATATCTTATAGGGCATGTTTCAAACCACAGCTACCGAGATTTTTTATTGAATTACTGTCCGTGGTCGGGGACATTATTTATGATCCATTCAGTGGCCGCGGTACCACGGTGATTGAGGCTGGGTTATTAGGTCGTAAAATAGTTTCCAACGATGTTAGCCCTTTGAGCGCCATACTCACCCTCCCCAGGTTTGGTCCCCCGACCGTAGAGGATGTCGCAGAAAGAATGTCCACATTAAATTTCGACAATACGCTAGAATCCGAAATGGATCTGTCTATGTTTTTTCATGAGAGAACCTTATCAGAGATACTTTCTATAAGGAAATACCTTTTTGAAAGGAAAGAGAGCGGTGATGAAGACGACATAGACCGTTGGATCGCGATGGTAGCCACAAACAGGCTTACAGGACATTCAACAGGATTCTTTTCAGTCTACACGCTGCCTCCTAATCAGGCGGTTTCACAGGAAAGCCAGAAAAAGATTAATGAAGTTCGAGATCAAATCCCGGAATACCGCGACACGAGGGAAATAATTCTACGAAAAACAAATAGCCTCCTGCGTAACCTGACTTCTGCACAGAAAGCTAATCTTAACGCCGCAGGGAGGTCCGGGTTATTTATCAATCGGAGTGCCGCATATACCCCAGAAATTGCTTCAGCTTCAGTTCAGTTGACGGTTACATCTCCGCCTTTCCTTAATATTGTGCAGTATTCCAAGGACAACTGGTTAAGGTGCTGGTTTAATTCTTTGGATGGTGATGAAATATCTAAACGCATCTCCATGGCAAAAACAGTTGAAGAATGGTCGACTGTCATGGGCGCTGTTTTTCATGAATTATATCGTATAACCAAGCCAAATGGATGGGTCGCCTTTGAAGTTGGTGAAGTAAAGAATCGAACAGTTAATTTAGATGAACATGTGGTTCCTCTGGGGAATAACGCAGGTTTCGAATGTAACGGTATATTGGTTAACTTTCAAGAGTTTACCAAGACCGCTAATATTTGGGGTATTCGAAACATGAAATCCGGTACTAATACCAACAGAATAGTCCTTTTTCGCAAGACAGAATAGTTGCATGGCGAAAGTCTTCGTTACCCACCTTTGTGATCCGTTACAGTGCTGAACCACAAATTCATGGCGGCTCGTCGGAGGATTCATGGACAAGGAATACGTCAAAAGTCTGGAAAACATCATCAAGCAAATGCTCACACCCCTAAAGGGGGTGCCCTTGAAGTTGGTCATTGAAGCTCTAAGCGGTTCCACTATTTTACCCTTTGATTCAAAAAACGAACATGATCGGGTGATCCTTGAAAAATTGGCGGACGTAGCACGTCTTGCAGGAACCCGGATCAACGCCGTAGGCATCAAGCGAAACCGTCCCAATGAGGTTGGGAACGACATAGAACCATTCGTAAAAACAGCGCTGAGAGAACTTGGCTATAAGTCTGACACTCCCCTCACGAAAAGCGGTAAGAGAAAGTCCACAGGATACCCGGACATTGAATTCATCGACGAATTCGGTCGTACCAACTATATGGAGTGCAAAACTTTCAACATTGAAAACATTGATACCACTCAACGATCCTTCTATTTGTCGCCGTCGGACGACTTCAAGATAACCAAGACGGCCCACCATTTCTGCATTTGTTATGAGATTTTTGTTGATGGTCGTTCTGGCAATCAAAATATTTACAAATGCAGGAAATGGAAAATCCTCTCCGTGGAACAATTGCTTGTAGACGTTAAGTACGAGTTCAATTCTGATAACGCCAGATTATATTCCAAAGACTTGCTCCTCGCCGAGGGTATTCTGAAATGAGTGATCCATCTGGACGCTGGTCTTTGACTCCGATACCCTGACGGCATAAGGTATATGAATTTTAAGGAGGTATGTCTTTGATTTACCATGCCATCACCGATCCTGCCGCCATTAAAGCAGCGCATGCCAGGTTCAAATCCGCCCTTCAAACTAACAGCGCCACTGTTAGAAATTGCAAACTGGGTTTCAGGGGTGGAAATGACTCTACTGACATTTACTGGCATGAAGATCAAAGGCTCTGGTATGGCTATCAACCAACACTAAGTCGCCATTGGAATGCATTCGGGACTAGTCGTAGAGAACCCCGGCCGGAAAGCGCTTTGAATATCATCTGTGAAATCAATATGCCCCATAAGGGACGCGACAAATCTGTTCAGGGCGTTTTCGTAACTGATCGTACCAATAGCGATAACATTTATATCGCCCACCAGGGTAAACTTACGATCACCGCACGTAAGGTCCTGAATATAGGATTTGTAGATTGGGTACGATCACAGCCGGATTATGAACAGTATTTAATCGACATTTTGTGGGACGAAGGAATTCTGGTGAGTAAGTTGTCTGATCCATTATTCCTAGATAGAATTAAGGCCTTCGTGCTAATGGCAAACAAATATAAGGAAGTAATCCAGGGTGTCACGCATAAGAAATCAACGGATTGGGAATGTTAAATTCGGCCTCTTCTTTTCTTGTTTTTAGCTGCTAAGCCGCTGACGATTCGTAAGAAAATCTCGCCTACGTAAATAATTGAAAACTTTTTTCGAACATGTGTCCCCATTTGACATATGACCGAATTATGATGGGGCAAATGCAGTCTGTAGACTCAAATGGCTCATGAGGAGTCCCTATGAGTAAGAAAAACATTTCAACATTTGCATCATGGTTATATCATCAGTTTGAAATCCTTGGGCCAAAATCCGGCAAACGATTATCAGTATGAGGGCGGAAGATAAGATTATGATTCGCATCTACATGATATCATCGACATTAAAATAATCAGAGGGCAGCGACATATGGATTATTCAACAATTCGAGACAATTTCTCAAACGGAACTGTTGGCGATTTTCTTAAGGAAGCCATATCGCCAAATTCTGAAGTTTCAATTGTGTCAGCTTATTTTACGATATATGCCTATCATAAACTAAAAGACAACCTTGATGCCGTTAATAATCTGAAATTTCTTTTTGGCGAGCCTACCTTCATCAAATCCATGGACCCGGAGAAAGTCAACGCCAGGGATTTTAAGATTGAGGATGAGCAAATATCTATTCCCCTGGAAAGTAGATTGACTCAGGACCAGACGGCCAAAGAATGCGCCGAGTGGATAAAAACCAAGGCTGAAATTCGTTCAATGGTTAAACCTAATTTCCTGCATGGGAAGCTCTACCATGTGAGGCAAGAAAGCGGCATAGAAAGAGCAATCGCAGGCAGTTCGAATTTTACCGTAAACGGGCTTGGCCTTGGCGACAGCAAGAACATCGAGTTAAACCTAGTTATCGATAATGACAGAGACCGGGAAGGGTTGAAAAGCTGGTTTGACAAAATTTGGAACGGTCGGCATGAACGAGTAGAAGATGTCAAAGAGCAAGTGTTGAAGTATCTTGAACAATTGTACATCGAAAACGATCCTGAATTTATTTACTTCAAAACTCTGTTTCATATTTTTGAGAATTACCTTGACGAGCAAAAACGTGGCGGTCTTTTGGATGAACGGACCGGTTTTTACGATAGCGAAGTATGGGGAATGCTTTATGATTTCCAAAAGGACGGCGTAAGGGGAACGATCAACAAAATACTAAAGCACAATGGATGTATAATCGCCGACAGTGTTGGTTTGGGCAAAACTTTCGAAGCATTGGCGGTTATCAAATATTTTGAACTCCTCAATGCCCGGGTTCTCGTTGTTTGTCCGAAAAAACTTAAGGGTAACTGGACAATTTATCAGGCAAGCAAGGGTCACTTACTTAATCCTTTAAAAAAGGACCGCTATAATTACACGGTTCTCTACCATACCGATATGACTCGCGAATCAGGTTATGGTGACGCCGATGCTATTGACTTGGCAAACTTTAACTGGGGCGCGTACGATCTGGTTGTCATAGATGAATCCCACAATTTTCGTGGCAACCCGATGGAGAAAGTGAACGATGACGGCAAGATAAAACTTAATCGAGCAAAATGGCTTATGGAAAAGGTCGTCAAGTCCGGCGTCAAGACCAAAGTCCTAATGCTCTCCGCCACCCCCGTAAACAATACATTGCGCGACTTGCGAAATCAGATTTCTTTCATTACGGAGGGTCGAGAGGACGCCCTTTTTGATACCTGCAAGATCAAAGATATCGGGTTAACGCTAAAAAATGCACAGACTAATTTTACCAACTGGGCCGACCCTAAAAAAAATCCAAAAAGAAATAGTCAACAACTCTTGGAATTGCTCGATTCCGCTTTTTTTAAACTGTTGGATGAACTGACTATCGCGCGATCCAGAAAACACATAAAAAGCTTTTACCGGCTCGATTCGATTGGCAGTTTCCCCGAGAGAAACAAACCGATTTCAGTTTATCCAGACATTGATCTTGAAAAACGATTCCCTTCATACGACAGGATTAATCAACAAATCCTTGAATACAAATTGTCAATATTCAATCCGACAGCCTACGTCAAATTCGATAAACAGCAGAAGTATGAAGAAATGGCCAAGGGGCGGGTTCTCAACTTCAAACAGTCTGATCGTGAATACTTCCTTATCAACATGATGAAGGTCAATTACCTGAAAAGGCTGGAAAGTTCCATAGAATCCTTCGAAATATCTCTGGATAGAACCATACAGAAGATTGAAAACCTCGAAACAAAAATCGCCGATTTTCAAAAGGCCACAAAGTCAGATCAGGAAGAGACACTGGATGATTTCACGCCCGATGAAGGACAACTCGAAGAAAACGACGACGAATTGCAGGAATGGCAGGTAGGTAAGAAACTTAAATTCGACCTTGCTGATCTCGAATTGGAACGATGGACTGATGATTTAAAAAACGACAAGGACGCATTGATCGATCTTTTGAATAACGCCAGGGCCGTTACGGTTGATCGGGACGCAAAGCTCAGTGAACTGAAGACATTGATCATTGGTAAAATCAAGAATCCGTTAAATTGTCACAACAAAAAAGTAGTTGTATTTACGGCCTTTGCGGATACAGCCCAGTATATTTACGACAATATTAGGGATTGGTCCAGAAAGGAATTGAATCTCCACTCTGCGCTCGTATGCGGCAGCTACACTCAGACGACACTTGGGAAAAACGACTACGACAGCATTCTTTTGAACTTTTCTCCCATTTCCAAAAACCGTGGGAAAATGACTTCTGTTTCTCAGACTGAAGAAATTGACATACTTATCGCCACAGATTGTATTAGCGAGGGGCAGAATTTACAGGATTGTGATTATCTCGTTAATTATGACATTCACTGGAACCCGGTAAGAATTATTCAACGATTTGGCCGTATTGACCGTTTGGGAAGCATCAATAAAACCATTCAGCTCGTCAACTTCTGGCCCACCAAAGATCTTGATAACTATATCAATCTTAAAGAAAGGGTAGAAGCCCGAATGGCGCTCGTGGATGTTACCGCCACCGGTGAAGATAATATCCTGAATACCGAGCAGATACACGATTTGATTTCCGATGATCTAAAATACCGTAACCGGCAGTTGAAGAAGTTGCAAAATGAAGTACTTGACCTGGAAGAAATGGACGAAACAGTATCACTGACTGATTTTACGCTGGAAGATTATAGAATTGAACTGACAAACTTTCTAAAGACTAACAGCAAAAAACTCAAAGAGAGTCCTTTAGGGCTATATGCTGTTGTCCCTTCACCTTCAGGCGAGCATGCCGGCTTAAGCGGCGATCGAGAGTTTTCCAGCACCGAGAAGGACATAATCAGGCCAGGAGTTATATTTTGTCTTGCACAGAAAGGGGATAGCGACGGTAATGAAGAAGTCAATCCGCTGAACCCATATTTCCTGGTTTACATTTGGGATGACGGAACTGTGCGTTACAATTATACCCATGCCAAGCAGATTCTTGAAGTCTTCCGCCTGCTTTGTGAGGGAAGAAAAACCCCCTACAAGGAACTATGCGATCTATTCAGCGCTGAAACAAGTAATTGTGAGCAGATGAGCCGATACAGCGGTCTCTTGAAAAAGGCGGTTAGCGAAATTATGCATGTTTTCAAGAAGAGGGGAAATCAAAAACTCATTTCTGATCGTGGCGCCCTGCTTATTCCCATAACAAAACAGCTCAAAGACATGGACGATTTTGAACTCGTGACATGGCTGGTAGTGAGGTAGCAAAATGACTGAAAAGGATCTAAAAATAGGCATTCAATCGTCGATTAAGGCACTCGGTAGCAGGGAATTTTCCAAAAGCGTTTTGTCTCTATTTTCCATACTTGGATACAAAACTGATCGCCAAAACCCTTTCCCGCAAAAGACCTTTCAATTCTTTAAAGACTCTTTTCTCGGGGCGAATCAGAGCTTTAATGAAGACAAAGCCCTGACAAAAGAGTGGACATCGGTTGACCTACTATTTCAGCTATCCAGGGCGGAATTAACCGATCAGCAAGGGTTGTTCGAAATAAAAAGGGTGGATAACACCATCATTGAAGCCTACCTCTTTTTTGCCATTGAACTATCCAAAGCGGATTATTCCCGAACCGCTCTTGCCCAGATAACACGCGAAGTGAACAAAGTTTTCCGCATGCCGGTTATGGTCGTATTCAGGCATGGAAATAATGTAACGATATCGGTTACTAACCGGCGCATGGATAAAAGGGATGAGCAGAAAGATGTCCTAGAAAAGGTAACACTGATCAAAGACATTTCGATTCAAAACCCTCATCGGGCTCATATTGAGATTCTTTTTGATCTCTCATTCGAAGAGCTGAAACGTGTCCACCAATTCACCAACTTTGTGGAGCTTCATAACGCGTGGCAAAAGACGTTGGACACCAAAGAATTGAACAAGCGTTTTTACCGCGAGCTTTCTAACTGGTATTTTTGGGCAATCCATGAGGTGACTTTTCCGGTCCGTGCGATGGAGGCGGACAAACTTCGGGAACACAACGCGAAGAACCTGATCCGCCTTTTGACCCGGATTCTTTTTGTCTGGTTTATCAAGGAAAAGAACCTGATCCCCGACGAATTATTTGACGAGCGCTATATCAAAGACCATTTGATTGACGGCTTTGGACCAAGAAAAAGGAGGGATTTAGACCAAAAGTCGCAGGGGAGCAAATACTACCGGGCCATCTTGCAGAACCTTTTCTTTGCGACACTCAATCAGACGGTGGGCAAAAGGGAGTTCCGCAAAAACGGTCAGCAGATGAATGTGACCAACCTTATGCGTTATGAAAGTTACTTTAAAGATCCCAAGGCGTTTCTAAAACTAGTAGAAGATGTTGTTCCGTTTATGAACGGCGGACTTTTTGAATGTTTAGACACACCTGATCCTGTTTTAAAAGGTAGGCAAGGTGGAGACGTTATCATTTATGAAGATGGATTTTCCGACCGCAAAGACAATATCCTGTATGTGCCTGATTATATCTTCTTCGGCACTGGCGAACACGCCGACTTGAGCGAGGAACTAGGCGACAAGAAGCAAAAAGATGTTACCGTCAGCGGCCTTATCAATATCCTAAAATCCTACAAGTTCACTGTTACTGAGAACACACCTGTTGAGGAAGATATAGCGCTTGACCCTGAATTATTGGGCAGCGTCTTCGAAAACCTTCTCGCCAGTTACAACCCGGAAACCAAAACCACGGCCCGGAAGCAGACCGGCAGTTTCTATACGCCTCGTGAGATCGTCAATTATATGGTGGATGAATCCATCAAGGCTTATCTCAAGCAGAAACTGGAAACTGAGGCCGGGATGACGCCCGAGGATGCCGAAGCAGGCCTAGGATTACTTATCGGTTACAACGAAAAAGATCATCTCTTCGACGAGAAACAGACGGCGGTTCTTATCAACGCTATTGATACCTGTAAGATTCTCGATCCTGCCTGTGGCTCCGGCGCTTTTCCGATGGGGATACTGCATAAGCTCGTTCATGTCCTCCACAAACTCGACCCGCAAAATAGTCAATGGAAAGAACGACAGATTGCAAAAGCAAGGGCTATTGAAGATATATCGATTCGAGACCAGGTCATAGAGGATATCGAAACCGCATTTAGCAATAACGAACTCGACTATGGACGCAAGCTCTACCTGATCGAGAACTGCATTTATGGTGTTGATATACAGCCAATAGCGACTCAGATCAGCAAACTCCGTTTCTTTATCTCTCTTATTGTTGACCAGAAATCAGACAAGGCAAAAGAGAACTTTGGCATCCGTCCACTGCCGAACTTGGAAACCAAATTTGTAGCAGCCAATACACTCATTGGAATTGAAAAACCGAAGTCACAGATAAGCCTTTTTGATAACCAGGCCTTAAATAAATTGGAAGAGAAACTTAAGGATGTCCGCCACCGTCTGTTCAGTGCAAAAACACCAGCCACAAAACATAGACTGCGGGAAGAAGACCAAAATCTGAGAGAACAGATGGGCAAACTTCTGAAAGAGAGTGGTTGGCCTGCTGAATCCGCAAGTCAACTTTCCGGCTGGGACCCTTATGACCAAAACGCCAGCAGCCCGTTTTTTGACCCAGAGTGGATGTTCGGGATTCCGGATGGATTTGATGCTGTTATAGGGAATCCGCCGTATATTGAATTTAAAAAACTGCCTCGAGCAGAAAAAGAAAAGCTAACACACTTCGAATCAACTACCGGTAAATACGACCTCTTTGTTGTTTTTATGGAACGTGCTATACATATTGTCAAAATTAATGGATATATTTGTCTTATTGAGCCAACCACTTTTATGAAAAAGGATTTTGGTGGCGGTATAAGAAAATATATCAGAGATAACTGTAAAGTCATTTCAATTAGCGATTTTGCAGATATACAAGTCTTTGACAGTGTGACAAACTATACAGGGATATTTATTTTCAAAAAGAAATGGTGCAACGATTACTTCTTCATCTATCATAAGTTCGTAAATACAAATCAGAAGGTGGATGTTGAAAATTTTAATTCGTGCCTTGGGACAAAAGAAGATTGTTCATTTAAAAAAGTTGTTATGGTTAATTCTACTGAATTGCAAAAGGATCAGTGGAATTTTCAAGAAAGGCACATAGGTTTGTTGATCGAAAAACTTGGTCAAGGATCAATTCCTCTTGCTAAGCTGTGCTCGGATATTTTTGAGGGTATTTCCTCCGGGAAAGATGAGGTGTTTTATATAAGTGAAGACGTAGTTAAATCCCTTGAAATAGAAGAAGGTGTTGTTCATAAGATCTTAAGAGGAAAAGATATTTCTAGGTACAAATTGAATTGGTCCGGAGATTATGTCATATACCCTTACGATAGTAATTCACGAGTACATACTGAAAATACGATGAAACGTGATTTCAGGAACTGTTATTCCTATCTACAATCTAGAAGAAATCTACTTTCAGGCAGGGATTACTTTAATAAGTCTAATAAAATATGGTTTGAATTGTGGAATCAAAGGGATATTCGGAAGTTTGCTCAGCTACGAATAGTTACCCCAGAAATTTCTTCCAAAAACTCTTTCATGATCACTAATGATTTCTTTGGGAATACTAAGACATATCATATAATTATAAAGCCGGATGTCTTGATGCATCAAAATTATGTGTTAGGCCTTCTTAACTCCAAACTATTAGATTTCATTTATAAGAAAATTGCTACACCACACGCTGGAGGCTATTATGCTTATAAGACTCAATTTCTCTCTAGCATCCCAATCAGGAAAATCCAGGCAGGGGGGCAGCAATCTGTCGTGACAAGGGTCGAACGTATCCTTGATATTACCAAGGATGCTAATTATTTGCAAGATGGATCAAAACAGGAGCAGGTAAAACTGCTTGAACGGGAGATAGACCAATTAGTTTACCAGATCTACGATTTGACACAGAACGAAATTGACATAGTTGATGGTTCGTACGTTAGGGGCTCATGATCGAGCCAGTGGCCAGGATTCTTTGTGTCGAAACACTTGGCCTGCCTGTCCTGCTAACTCAGGGAGCTAAACGCTAGTTCACGAATATAGAGTTCCTCAATAGATCCCTTTTTATTATACATGAATGCAAGATCAGATTCTAACTATAACAACTTTATTTGCCTTTAAGTTTCCAGTTTACTATTAGTAAGATTCTAGGTCCTCATAGAGTTTTTCGAATCTCATCAATGGACCTATACTATTTTATCACGATCAAACGGCCTCTCAATTGGAGATTTGGCCGCAGCCTCTATTGCAAGAACTACTTTTTCGCCGTCAGCGACTGTCCATCTCCTAGGTGACCGTTGGAAGTAAACACCCCACGCACTACTGTTCTTGAGGTTCTCGAAGATAGAAAGTCTGTCTGTAAGTTCTAGTACCGGCACAGCGGTCTCCGGATTCAATTTTAGAAGTGTCCTGACATTGACCCGGTATAGAAATTTCTCGTCCTTCCAAATTGGGGTATTATCCACGAAGGCTTCAGAGATGACTTCTTGGACTGCAATAAATCTTTTTAGCTTCATAATGTAGCAAAGAAGATAATCTCCCTCGGATAGTTGTTCGAATAGCATTTTAGAAGGAGAGCGAAACCCAGAGATACCTCCGCCAGCTCTCTGGGCCTCTTCCCAAGTCTTTATGGTAAATGTGTTCACCCAATAGTTCCTTTGTTTAGTCATTTGGCTACTCTTTCTAATGCGGACCAAATTAGCAGGTAAATTCTGACCGATGATACACAGGCCCCATTGATAATATATCTACTACTAGTCATGTTTCAATTCCACTTTTTTAGAATTTGACAGGAACTCTTAGTTTCGCAACAGGGTTACAAAATGAAACGTCAACCATTAAAAACTTTGGATAAGCGCTCAACGGTTTGGATCGTAGACTGCTACTATTTATGTCAGGGTCTGAAAACCAACGGTAAAAACCATTTGGAAAAATCTACTGGCTATTTGTCTCTCTAAATCAGTTTCTGATCTATTTTCTCGACGGAACATGTGTCGGGAATAGGAACAACATATTTATGATATTTTGCCTAAATAACCTGAGATATATTATTTTGAATTCTGAACGACATCTCTGTTGTGAAACAACACCGAAAGCCCCAAAACATGCGAGACTATTTGTAAACAACCGTATGCGAAAAGGCCAGTCAAAAAGGCATAGAGAAATGAGTCCCATGCGACTATCGTAGTTCCTGGCTTTCCCCAAATCCACAAAAAAAGAACGAAGGCTATTATGCCTAACCAGGTCATTAATAACCATATATGTAATTCCACTGCTAACTTGCCAAGTTGATCCACAGTGGAGGATCGCGTCCACGAAGACGCCCCCTGAATATAGAAAGTCAGAGACGTCAGACAGAATCCAAAGAAGATACTGGATATTGTTAAAAGATTACTAAAATGAAACCTGATTTTGAGTATAAGAGAAACATCCTCCTGAATCAACCAAAACATCAAGGTACCAATTGCAACAGACATCCAAAGGTCAAGTCCATAAAATATGAGCAGTATAGTCCGACCGTGCGGCATCGCCGGTTTGGATTCGGTCAAATAATTCAGATATGAACCTATGCCACTTTCTCTAAAATGCTTTAAAGACCGTTGAAAGATTGTCATTAAAAGAAGATCTCCCCTACGAGGTCGCTAAGTTTTCCGAATAGATCAGAGGATTTGGGCTTGCCATTCTTACCTACATCTACGGTCACTACATATTTTTCATACATTTTATCGGAGGCTAAAGAGTATGGTTCCTTATTCAGCACGCCGACAACACTGAGTTTTTCGGCTTCTCCGATTTCCTTTTGTTCCTTTCCCCAAGGGATGACGCCCTTGTCGGCCCTAAGTGTACCTCTTGGAAGTGATTTGGTAGTGGCCTCAACAGATCCGGCTTCGGCTTCGTCTGCCTTTTCAGCCAACACATTAAGAGCCCTTGATATTCCAGGATTCTCATGGCGTTTAAACTTAATCGTGAAGCTAGTAATGCGGTCTAGGCTTTTAACTCGTGTGAAGAAATCCTCGTCGGCTGAAATAGGGGAGAGATCCATTCTAACGTTTATCCCTACCTTCTCAAAGATTAAATATAGATATTTCAAGATGGCACCTTGAGTTATCCCGCCCCTTATTGTGTCGAGCAATAGAAGATAATCACCTTTCCCTTTCCATATTAGAACATAGGAATAAGTAACAATCTCCTGATGCTCGTTCAGTGGATTAGACTCGATATTCATATTGGCAGTATCAATGATATCTGGACGGTCCCCAATTGCGAAACTTGCAAAGACCAGAAGAAGATGCCCGTTAAATTCCTTAATCTCCCAAAGAACATGGGATCTGTAACTATAAGATAGTGGCATACGAGCTATGGCTGACCTAATGTCAGCAATCGTGGCAATCCAATGCGAGCCTTCCGGTAAACCAGTGGTGTTTATCCGAAACAATTTAAAGGTGCGCCGAGTTGTTGGCATATGTCTCTCCGATCCAAAACGGATACTATTGGCTCATCTAAATGCCTTCGGGTATACATAGAAAAAGAATGATATTCCCATGTTACATTTGAGTCAATCTATAGCATTTGCCTAAAGTTTTGTCTTAATCGTGCTAAAAATACCTGTTTTAACTCTCTGAAAACATCCAAGATTACGCAAAGACAATTGGCATCCCCATTAATTGAATCTGTTGTCTTGTTTGCCCAAAACGTCGATCGCCTTCTTCATGCGGTCAAATGGTTCAATCGGTGGTTCAATCGGGTCCATGTCGTCAAATATTTTCTTGAGAAGATCTCGGGCAACGGTAGAGTCGCCAGCGAAGTCAGGATGTGTAGCCTGCGAAATCGGTTTAAACCGGCCACTGGTACTCTCAATTTTTTCTCTTTTAGAAGCATTCCCAGACTTACAGACGGAAGCCGCATCGGATTCACCGCCTGACCTGCATACACATACGACAGGGCAAGAGTTTGATTTTATTATGCCGAGAAGATGGTCCTTATTAACGACGATCAAAGCCGGCGCATTTTGTATTGATTTGAACAAAGGCACGCCACACAGATTCACGCCGATAAATGGTTCGAGTGCGTCGCCGTACAGCGGCTTCTGGATCGATGTGGGTTTTACAGGATGCGTGCACCTAAATTCCTGGGGAATTCCTTTATGGTCTATCACGAGGACGGCACCAATAAAACCATCATGAGACGCCGTTTCATAAATTCCAAGGAAAGCCAACAAGCCGTCCTTTTCTCCATTTTTGGTCATTTCATATCCTCCTGTTTCGCCTGACTTATTCGAGTGTAAAGGTCATGTGTGTCAAATGGGGACAGACGTTTTCGGGTTGAAGAGATTTTTTTTGGGGTCGGTGATTTTTTTGTCTAGCCGGAAACAGCTTCAGACATGGATAAATTGAGTTTGAGGCTTTGCCGAAAAGGGTTTGGGGCCAATTTACACCCCATGTTTGTCCATGAAATTTTTCGTGATCTTACCGAGGCGCGCATCAAGAATTTCACAAACCTTGTTTGCAATTGGTTTGGGAACCCCGCCGTAAAACGCCTGGGCAATACCACCGGTTATACAGGCGAGTGTGTCGGTATCGCCGCCGAGAGACACCGCAGTTCTGATGGCGTCTTCAAAATCAGTCGAGTCAATGAATGCGCGAATAGCTTGAGGAACCGTCCCCTGACAGGAGACGTCAAATTCATAGGATGGGCGAATCTGATCGACGTGTTGGCTCAAATCGTATTGAAAGGTAGTCTCAACATAATCTTTGATCTCGTCCTTGTTCCGTCCCTGTTTGGCAAGAAAAATCGATGCCGCCGTCGCCTGGGCTCCTTTGATTCCTTCGGGATGATTGTGCGTAATCTCGGTGAATTCAGAGGCTTTTTGCAGGACGGTGTCAATATCGTTGTAGGCGAATCCAACTGGACTTATGCGCATCGCAGCCCCATTGCCCCAACTGTTATACGGCATCGGGTTTGAACTCCGGGCCCAACTGTGAAAGCTCCCACCATAGCCTCTTCCTGGATACCATCGGTAAAATTTCCTCAGATTTTCAACATAGCTTGCGCCAGTCAACATGCTGTCCGCCAGCGCTATAGTCAGGACAGTGTCGTCGGTAAAGAAGCATTTCGGAGAAAACAGATCAAAATCCTTGGTTTTTATGTTGTCCCATTCATACACTGAGCCAATTATGTCGCCAGCGATTGCGCCGATCATTAGAAATTCCTTTCGTGAACAGGCATCTCTCCATAGTCATTAATAGATAGCGCACTAGCAAACTGAACACCAGTTTGGCTGGAAATATTCTCCACAATAAATTTTGTTCAAAAAACAGAAAAATTTCAATTTCGTGTGTCCCCATTTGACACAGGTGTGGAGTAGGCTAAAAAAGCGGCCGTTTTTTTGGCCAGAAAACAAACCAAGGAGGAGTGTCATGAGCAAGAAAAACAATGACAACTGCGTTGAGCCTGCAGTATCATCAGACTGGTCTAATTGGGGAAAATCAGAGCTGGAAACATTTATTCGTCGAAACGGGGGTTTATTGATGAGAACTGTAGTTGTCGGCATCATTCTGGCTCTACTACCATTAGCCAGTTCGGCTTCTGACAGAAGCGTAACGGTTCGGGACCGTTCAGGAAATACAGTGGAAACAAAAGACAGGTATGGGGATGACACAATAGTGCGTGACCGATCGGGTAACATCACTCGCACGGAGCATTACGACGGCCAGGGTCAAAAAACCATACGTGACAGGGCAGGGAATATTATCGGAACTGAAGACGCCGAACGATAAACCAAAGGGAGGGATTTATGAAATTTGTTCATACGGCCGATTGGCAAATCGGGATGCGAGCTGATTCGGTCGGCGATTGCGGACCGAGGGTTCGGGATGAACGCTTTGCAGCCGCTAAACGCGTCATTGAAGTCGCAAAAACAGAGAACGTAGATTTCATTCTCGTAGCAGGCGATGTTTTTGAAGACAACGGTGTCGATAGATCTCTGGTTCAGAAAGTGGCAGATATTCTAAGGTCATTTCCTGGTCCGGTGTTGATCATCCCAGGCAACCACGACCCATTCGTTCCCGGGTCAGTATGGGAACACCGATCATGGAATGCAGCGTCAAATCTTAGAGTGATCACGGAAGAATCGCCCATAACAATATCTGACGCCATCATCTACCCCTGCCCTCTCAAAGCAAAACATTCAACATCAAATCCTACAGCCTGGATACAAAACGAGAAAGACGACCGCATCCGGATCGGACTTGCGCACGGCACAGTCGAGGGCATTCGTCAGGATGAACCCGACTACCCGATCCCAAGGGATGCGGCGGACCGGACCGGACTGGATTATGTGGCTTTGGGACACTGGCATTCATACGCCACATATCCTGCTAAAGACGGGAGTGTCCGAATGGCTTATTCGGGAACTCATGAAACGACGAAATTCGGTGAACGGGACAGTGGAAATGTTCTTGTTGTTGAGATCGAATCGCACGTGAAAGCGCCGGAGATCAAATCCATCAGGGCTGGTGGACTGGAATGGGTTACTGTTCCTGAAAATCTTGTCAAGAGAGGCGACATTATCCAGGTCAAGGAAAACATCGAGACTATGAAAAATCCCGAGAGGACTCTGATACAGGTCAGGCTTTCAGGGATCCTGAACATGGAAGATCAATCTGAAGTGACACATCTCCAAGAGATTCTTGATTCGAGATTTTTCTGGAGTGACCTCGATACTTCGAAATTGGGGGCCGCTCCGACTGATCAGACCTGGATAGACGATTTGGGGCCGGGGGTGATCCAGGAAACAGCGCGACGTCTTTTGCGGTCCGCCGGAAACGAACTTGAAGTTACCCAGTTGGCTCTATCGCAACTTTACACTATCGTGAAAGGAGCGGCGAAATGATTGTGCAGTCGATAGCGGTCTCGAATTGGCGAAACATATTGCGGGATTTGTATATCGGTCCCTTTTTAGAGGGGCTGAATGTTGTGCACGCTCCCAACGGATCAGGGAAATCCTCCCTTTTCGAAGCTCTCAGACGGGGACTGATGGACAGGCATGACGTCAAGGGGTCGGACATTGAAGAGATACAGCCATGGGGGAAAGAGTTGACTCCTACTGTGACGGTTGAATTCAAACACAAAGGCCAATCCTATCAAATAACGAAACAGTTTATACAATCGCCCAAAGCGGCGCTCGACATTAATCGAAAAGGCAGATATGAGCGATTGGCTGATGGAAGAAATGCTGTTGAGAAACTTCAGGAATTGCTGACCAAGAATCCGCCGTCAAAGGGGTTGTCCAGAGTTGAGCACTGGGGATGGGCGCAGGCGCTATGGGCTCCACAGGGAAGCCTGGCGTTGGGGTCGTTATCAAATGACGTGCTTAGTGACATCAGGGAATTACTGAACGCTCAACTTGGGGCTACTGGTTCATCGAGGGTGGAGGATGAAATCAGGCATCTTTATGGCCAGTATTTTACCGGTAAGGGGAGCCTGAAAAAGGGTGTAACGGCCCCGAGGTCGGTAAGGTTAAGGGAGCAATTGAGAGAGGCCAACGAGCTATTATTACAGGCGAAGACGGGCTATCAAGATTTTGAGAGTACGTCGGCGGATGTTGCAGAATTCAGGAGGGAGAGATTTCGAGCCGAGCAGGAACTAGCGAGTACAAAAGTCTTACTCGACTCGAAGAGACAAGAAGCCAAGAGTTACCGGCTTCTGAAAAGTGAAACCGACAGCAACAGGAGTGAAGCAGAGATCGAGGGAGGTAAGTTTCGCGAGTTGGACAGTCTTATCAAACAGATCGACAGTGAAGAGGGTAAATATCTGGAAGAAAGCGCTCTACTGCAATCAATGCTAGCCGAGTTGAAAACAGAGACTGAAAAACTTGCAGACGCCCAGGAGCACCTCGAGTCATGCGAGGAAAATGCCAAAAAGATCAAGGAACTCGAAGCCGAGGTTGAAAAGAAAAAGAATGATGCCGAGGCAGCCAGGGTCTTTACAGACATTTCATCAAAACTGTCTGATCTCGGAGAGAGTATTGCATTGATTTCCAGAGCCAGGGAAGCCATAAGGATCTACGAATCGAGGAAGCAAACAATCAATGCGCCTGATGAAAAGACATTGAGCGATATTATAAAGGCCATAGGGGATTGTGAAAGAATCAGTTTCAAGATCGAATCATCGCTCATGAATATTGAGGTCATGGCTGAGACAGGGTTGACCCTTGATGTATTGAAAGGGGATTCACCGGGTTCTGTCCGGTTAGATCCGGGGTCGAAAGAAGTATTCAAGGGCTCACCTCAGGTAAGTTTCAGAATCCCTGATGTGGCTACGATTCGGGCGTGGGGACCGACTGGATCAGTCGAGGAGTTGCGTCGGGACCTCGAAGAAACGGAAAAGAGCATATTGAAAATGACAGAGCCTTATGGGACAGCGGACCCAGCTATTCTTGACGGGCTTTGCGCTGAGGTCCGGCAGATTGATCATGAAATGGGTAATGAGAGGATGACAATCAATGCACTTTTACGAAAGGCGGACGAAGCCGAACTGGAGGCCAGCAAGGCAGCGCTTGAGAAACAGCGTGATGAAATTCTGAAGATTCATGCGGAATGGGCCGCCAATCAACCAGAAGGAGAGAGGCTGAAAGTTGAAGCAGAGAGTGCTGCCAGGTCGATTGAGAAGCAAAAGGAAGAATCGTCCAAAAAGATTGAGGATGCCAGGAGCGATCGCGATCAATTGAATACTGCTGTCGAGGTCCGTCAAGCCAATATTATATCGACGAAGAGAGCGATTAAGGAAATTACGGATAGGTTGTTGAATCATAAAAAGGACAACAGAACGCCTGAACAACGAAAGAGAGATCTCGACGAAATATCCATAAACTGGAAGGCGGCCAGGGCAAAATTGGAAAAGGCCGAAAACCTGCTGAAGCAATTCGCTGATGACCCTGAGGAAGTTGCAGACAGACTAGAAAACGATAAAAAAGATTTGGAAAACCAACGTAACAAGTGCAAGGAAAATGAAGACATTGAGACAGGAAGGCTCAGGAATCTGAGTGAAAGAGGGTCATATTCGGCGCTTGTCGACGCGGAGGAGAAGATATCCCAACTAGAGAGGAAGATCAAACGCGCGGAACTTGAACAGGATTCGATCAAGCTATTGCATGCCACGATGGAAGCGGTCCGCAAGGAGGCGCTATCTTTCGTCGCGAAACCGGTAGAGGATGAGGCCACCAGGACCTTGAGCTACATCTGCGGGGCTAACCTCGCGAAAATATGCCTGGGCAACAATTTTGAGCCGTCGCAGGTAATACCGGAATCGTTTAATTCGGAAGTTGAACTTGTAAATCTTTCGGGTGGAGAGCGGGAACAACTTTATTTCGCTGTCAGACTGGCACTAGCGGATGTGCTGGCTCAAAACGAAAGACAACTCGTTGTTTTGGATGACGTGCTTACCGCCACCGATTCTTTACGTTTGGGAAGAGTTCTTGATGTACTAGAGGAAAGTGCAAAGAAGCTTCAGATAATCGGTACTAACGTGTCACCCGGAGCGATATCAACCGTTAGTTTCGGCCAAGTTTTTTGATTTGTGCGCTGCGTAAGATTTTTATCTTTTTAAAAGATTACGAAGGCATTATAGATTTTAATCTGATGTGAACTTCGCTTTCCAATTCGACGACGAGAGGAACCGACATGCGTGGAACTCAAATGGCCCGACAATGGAAAATCATTCGGTTGATGGAGTCCCACAAATACGGGATTAGCGGCAACGAACTCGCCAGTGAACTCGACACACCGCTCCGGACTATCTACCGCGACCTGAAGGCAATCGAGGAGGCGGGATTTCCCCTTTATAACGACAAAGACGGTAAAAATTCGGTCTGGAAGATGGTTGACGGATTCAGGAAGGATTTCCCGATTCCCATGACCGGCACTGAACTGATGGCTCTTCACATGAGCCGAGATCTGTTGAGCATTTTGCATGGGACCGTCTTCCACGACAGCATCGAAACACTTTTTCAGAAGGTCAAGGCTGCCCTGTTGCCCGAAACCATCACATTTCTGGACAAGGTGGCAGGCTCGCTTAAAGTTGACTTTGGGCCTACGAAAAGCTTTTCGGGGTTGAATGAAATCGTCAAGGATCTAAGTGAAGCCACTACGTCAAGAAAACGTGTTGAGATCATGTACCAGGCGGTTTCAACCGGAAAGACTACGAAACGGAAGGTTGATCCATATCAGGTGTGGGTCATGAGTGGCAGCTTTTACCTGATAGCATTCTGCAATTTCAGAAACGCTATTCGGACGTTCGCAATGGACAGGATAAAGAGTTACTCCGTAACCGACGAATCGTTCGAAATGTCTGAGGACTTCAAACTCGAAGACTACCTCCAAACAGCTTTCCGGGTCATGCGGGGCAAACCGGAGAATGTCAAATTCAGACTCAGTCCTGGGGCCGCTCACGTCGTCAGGGAGCGGATATGGCACCCGACTCAGGAATTGAGAGAGATCGAGGGTGGCGGCATAGAGATCTCGGTTGAAGTTCCCATTAACTATGAAATTATCTCCTGGATCATGGGGTTCGGGTCCGCGGCTGAAGTCATTCAACCCGAGTCGCTACGGAAGCGGATCATGCAGGAGTTTGACATGGCTGCCAGGCAATACCGGAAGCGCTTTTCGCAAAAAAATCATTAATTGAAAAATATTTAAAATATTTTTTGGAACGTGTGTCCCCATTTGACACACGTGGGGGAGATAATCTGGCCATCATAAGGGAAAGGAGCCCAAAACGATGGCTCAGATGAAGGAATTTTTCGGCGAAATAAAGGTCGGCGCAAAGCAGAACCACAAGAATATGACACTCTACTGCCTGCTTTCAGCCGATCAGGCCCCTGTGGATTTTCTTACGCTGGATAACGCGCTGGCTACAGGCGCTCTGTGTGTTACCGAGGTCACTGAGGGCGGTTCTGTCCCGGAACTCAAAGTCAACAACAAATCAGACCAGAAAATTCTGCTGCTGGATGGGGAAGAACTCGTGGGCGCAAAGCAGAACAGGGTCTTGAATACTACGATACTGATCGCTCCCAAGTCTGAAACCAACATTCCCGTGTCATGTGTGGAACAGGGAAGATGGTCTTATCGAAGCAAACATTTCGGAAGTCAGTCCAGGTCCATGAGCGCAAATCTGAGGAAACGGAAATCTGAGACTGTCACGATGAACCTGCGTGAAGGCCGGGAGTTCAGGTCCAATCAGGGAGTCGTGTGGGACGAAATCGAGAAGAAGTATGACAGGATGGCGGCCCGCCCTTCCCCGACAATGGCGATGGCGGATCTTTACGAGTCTCATAAGGATGCTACGCAAGCTTATCTCACTGCGTTCCGTCCGGTGTTCAATCAGGTTGGGATAATAGTCTTTATTGATGGCGCCGTAGCGGGGATTGAGATCCTTAACAAGTTTCAATCATTCAGGGAGATCCATTCCAAGCTCGTTAACAGCTATGTGATGGACGCTCTTGAAACTTCCAATGGCGAGACAAAACCAAATCGCGGGTCATTGCGGAATAAAGCTTCAAAGATACTCGAGTCAATGCAGCTATCCAGAATCGAGAAGCGCAAATCAGTTTCGCTTGGCAACGATTTGAGAATGGAATCGGAACGGTTGGTGGGGTCCGGCCTGGAGTTTGAGGATCAGATAATTCAGTTGAGTATTTTTGGTTCCGATAACGGTAACGGAACGAGTGCAAAAAGCAAAATGCGCAGGGCGTCCGTTAGGAGGGAAAATCGGACCAGACAATAGATGCTGGCCGTGTCCTGATTTATCGGTGTAGGGGGCGGGGATGTATCAAGGAGGGGGGAGTCCTCCCTTTGGACGAAAGGGAAGACCCGATACAGGGGATTGAGACCCCTATCAGAGTCTCCGGAGCCACTTTACAAAGAGAAAAAAGGAGAAAGAAATGGAGGTATTCTTGTTATTCTGCATCCTCTGGACCTTGATTGGCATAGGATTATTCGGGGGCAGGAGATGACGGACAAAAGGAGAGACCCGATTAGACGGGTTTACGACCTAGAAGATGTAGACCGTGTGGGAGATGCTCAAATAGTAATATGAGGAACAGGAGATGCTGGACCTGGTGGCTTTAGGACTTTTCGCCGTAGGTATTGTGTTTATGCTTATTGGTTTAATAACAGGTATAAAGATGAAAACATGGGACTGGATAACTGGCTACTAAAATAGAGGAAGAAGATGAAGGACCTCGCATGGATCACAGATATTGTCGAAAAGTCAGACTTTCTTCTGGGATCGAATGAGAGATCTCACTGAGGGGATTGCGGAGTTAGATTTTTTCACCAACCTGAAGGAACTAATCATGCGTCATTTCATTGTAATATTGATCATCGCTGTCATAGTATTGCCCTCCGTTTCAAATGGGGCAGACTATTTGTATCTGGACAAGAGGGGGACCGTAAAAGGCTGGGCGACCGACGATGGGGACTCCGTAAGATTCTATGACAAATCCTTCAACCCGAGAGGCTTGTACGATCGGGATACCAATACCACATTTGATAAAAATTATAACCCTACCGGTACAATCTATGATTTTGATGACGATTAAGGGGAGTTGAAGAGTGTATATGTATTAGATCCGTTCGTTGATCATCTTGACTTCTAACTCCTTTAGACCAAGGGATGTCATAAAAATAGACCCCGAAGAACTGTTTGTGGCGTATTCTTGGCAAAGGATAAAGGCAGCCGGAACACAGCGACTGGGAAAACAATTTGAATATGACAAATGCAGCTGTGACTCTATAATAAGTGGGACTATAATTGGGATCATCTGTTTCATTGTTCTGGTGTTGATTTGGCGGTAGGCAGAGACGGCCCGGAATAATCGTGATCATGACGCATGACCATATGCGGCTCTGACCTGGTTAAAGTGAAAGGAGAGGCGAACATGAGAGGGGCAACAAATTCATCTGTTCTTACGCACACAAAATACCCTGTTCTTAGTCAACGCCACGCGTTCTTACCTTTGCTTCTAATCCCCTTTTCTTCCCTGAACCACATCTACGCCCAGGTCGCGTTACAGACGCGAAATACGCGATGCTACAAATATAGTTAGAAACATTATAGACAACATTGAGATTAATGACTTGATGATTACTCAAATGACCGTGTGTTATGATATAAAATAGTTATCTGATTAGTAGTTAGTGTCATTCAATGATATCAAAATAAGAACCTATATATAGGAAAGTTATACGTTGAGCTCAGCTGATTTTAATTTAGACAGTATAGGTTAGCAAGGTTATAATCAAGCCCATTAAAAAGTTTCTTATCAGGTTGAGACCCCTACCAGCAGCTCCTGATAACCATTCCTGGAGAAATCAAATGTCACGATGGTTTCAGTTTTCATTACTTTTAGCGATATTGCTTGCTGGTTCGTGCCCCATTACTGCGAATAGTGGAGCCAATCCCGAAACATATTCTATAGGGCTTGTCCTGCCTGCAGAACGACAAACTAATGAGCCTGTCCTTCGGGGCCTCGACATTTTCCTCAATCACTACAACACTAAATTGAAACATGAACTTGCAAGAGAATTCGGACGGGTGGCCCCGAACATTGCTTTTAGGAGCCTGACTCCTAGAGAAATGGGAGAGTTCCGCGGGGTCTCCTATGAAAAAGCGTCTACAGATATGGCGCAATTGCTTATGCAAGAGCCGAATTCCGTAGTCCTTATAGGTAACCCTTCTGCTGATAACGAGTATGTAGATAGCAATTTTTATAATGACAAAAAGATCCCACTGATAACCCTCGCCTCTTCCGAGACAGACGTAACCAGACAATCAAAGTGGGTTTTCAGTATGGTTTATTCTGACGAGTGGCAGGGAGCGCTCATTTCGGCTTATCTCAAATGGGTCCTTGAAATTTCGAAAGTGCTTGTGGTTCGGGGAGATTATATGCGCGGACTCAGCGACAGCTTCGAGCGTCACTCAATGAACGACGGGCTGGGCATAGTTGGAAACATTGTGTTCAGTTCTGAGAAGGACTTGGGAGAAGACCGATTAATAAAGCAGATTCAGGAAGTTCAAGACAGCTATGACGCTGTAATTATTCTCGCCCATGCGGACGACGCGTTAGCGATCGTGCGCCAACTTTCTTCAGCAAACTTAAAGGCGCCGATATTGGGGCCAGATGATCTGTGTGGCCCCGCATTTGTAGACGGGGTGAAAAAAATACCGGCCGACAAGCTCCCCAAAAGCATAATTGTGACCAATCCTTTTTTCTTTGAGCTTGCGCCGCTTAAACTCAGTGAGTTTGTTCAAGAATACCAGCGCCTTTATCGCGGCGAGCAACCCAGCCAGTCATCGGTTTACGCATACGATGCGGCTTATTTGATTGTAAGAGGTCTGATGGACGGGCTTAGACCAGAGAAGGTCAAAACCTCTAAATTACGTGAGTCGATAAGGGACTATATGTTGTCGATTCAATCGATGGACGCCGCCGTAGAAGGAATCTCGGGAAAGCTTTACTTTGATGAATATGGGGCCATGCGGCGCCCGGCTCTGTTCAGCCGTCTCAAGGATGGCCAATTTTTCCCTGAATATACGCAAATACTACCAGTGCGCCGCGTTCGACCCAAAAGGCCACCTACGCAGGATGCGTTAGCCGATAATAAAAATCAGCTAGGGACTATTCTGATTGACGGGATCCTTATGAAAAAGGTGCCAGTAGTTTATGCGGGAATTGACATCGAGCAAATAAGCGACATTAACCTCGACTCTCAGCAATTTGAAATGCAAGGCTACTTATGGCTGAAATGGAGAGCAAATATAAACTTCAATGAAAGACACAAGTTCTTTTGGAACCAAATTCTAAGCAGCGACCAAGGAGTAGTTTCCCTTGGGAGAAACCTGAAAGGTCCGACCAAGTACTTGGCCTTCAAGCTGCGAAACAAGTTCAATGCCCATTATGATCTAAGACAATTTCCGTTTGATACACAAACACTTACGCTGGATCTGTCAGCCGCGAAATTGGGAGTGGACGCAGCGTTGTTCGTTGTGGACAAGTCCCATTTACGCGGCAAAGATGATATAGTGGCTTCAAACAAGGCGCTGCCGCCTGGGTACAAGCTTCTGGGTGTAGACCACTTTTCCGGCACAAAGCCTTTCGAGTCTTCTCTGGGGAAAATCAAACTCGGCAATAAAGGTCCGGATTACTCTGTGTATCAGGTGTCAATTAATGTGCGGCGGCTACCGTTCCCATATTTCCTGAAAGTTTTCTTGCCCCTCTTTATTCTATTGAGTGTGTCTTTGTCTGTGTTCCTTGTCCCAATTCAAGGGTCTTTTTCAGTCAGAATGTCACTGGCGTCGACGGCTCTTCTCAGCACAATGGTCCTACACCTTTCGCGGACCCAGTCACTTCCCAATGTAAGTTATCTTACCCGCATGGATTATTATTTTGTTTTCGCGTACCTATTTATGGCGACCATTATAGTGCTGTCCATATATAAGGAGCAATTAACTCGGCGGGGCGCGAAGCACGTAGCTGCGACCGTGAACCGAGTGGCGGGACTTATGCTGCTTTTTGGCTCAATAGTTGTTTTTGGTTTGCTTTCAACACCCAGCGTCAGTGAAATCTGGCCCACCATGGTTGCAATCGCCACTATTCTTACTGCTTTTGTCTATTGTGGTTGTCTCGTTTACAGACATCAACATGCTCCGAGCGGGAAGAGCCGCTGATAGCGGTTAGTTCAGGCGAGACGCCTTGATACGGTTGGAAAAAGATTGCGATCTTGTTCAGTAATCTTGTAACGTGTCACCCTCTGCAGAATAGTTTTATTCATAGTTGGTTTCAATCGGGAGGAATGGGGTATGGTTGGAAATCGAAATCTATTTTCGATTTCTACCGCCTCAATTAAAAACCATGTCGGCACAAATGCTTTATTACATATTCGATACGCGATTACAAAATGTGCTCTTGGAAATATGTAGATTTTTCACTAGAGCCAGTTAGTATATTAACTATGCTACTGGGCCAGTTTTTAACTTAGCCCCGACCAAAATAAATGAACACGTGTTCATTTTTTATTGAATCGAATAATGAGTAAACAAACAAAAGGGGTACCAGCCTGCAACGCAGTGACTGGGGGCTGGCAGGGATCAATAAACACGGGCGCTACGCCGCAATATGCTGGTGATAGACCCCGTTGTTGCTGGCGGCATGGGGCTTGCCCGGCATGACACATGC
This sequence comes from uncultured delta proteobacterium, assembly GCA_963798475.1. Lineage (GTDB taxonomy): Bacteria > Desulfobacterota > Desulfomonilia > Desulfomonilales > Desulfomonilaceae > CAJBEZ01. The sequence goes on along the minus strand of CAWCTI010000040.1, from coordinate 4,680 downwards.
TAAACAACAGCGGAGCAAACAGAGAAATGCAGGTGGCATGACGAGGCAATTGCAAGCCCCGTGATAACCCTCCAATTACGACGGCGCTACGCCGAGAGATGAACGAGGAATAGCCCCCCAGTAGCTGGCGGCACGACGCGTGCCGTGGAATGCCACATGCCCTCAGCAGCGGGTTTAACGAAATTGCATGTGGCATGACGCGAAAATGCACGCGGTGTGATTTGCGAGATGTTGGGACTGGCACGCAAGTATCATCGCGATGATGTGGGCAAAAAATAACTTGAGATGCGCCCCGAGAGGTCGATTGCTACATATCGAGATTCGGGGGAGAGACGTGGATAGGGAGCTATAATATGTTGGTAAATATGCGGCCCGAGCCAGATTATCGATCACTGCATGGTCGCGGGAGCGCCCCGAGCTAGAGTAAATAGTGAGGCGGATGCGCCCTGAGTGCGATTTTTGAGCTGGTTTGTTTGCATTACTACAATGTTTTAGCGAGGGGGCTCGCCCAGAGCTAGAAGAAATTATTTGTTAATGAACGACCCGAGTGCATGGCTAAACGGTGCGTATGCAGCCTGAGCGGGATTTTTGGAGGTGGGGTGTTAACATTATAAGATGTTTTAACTATGCGGCCCGCCCCGAAGCACTGGGGCTAAATTGTGCTGGTTCGTCCTGCCGTGAATGATTTCATTGATATTTCTAAAATGAACGTTTACTTAATCTCTTTATACTTTAGTCGTATGTGGGAGGACAATCTATATGACGGACCACGGTGAACTTCCAAGACAAATAATCGTTACGCCAACCAAAAGCGTTGGGATATCCATTATATTGACTGTAGTTTTCGGGCCTCTGGGGATGTTCTATTCAACCATCACTGGAGCAATCATCATGCTGATAATATCCGGTATAGTAGGTTTTGTGACATTCGGATACGGACTCATCATCACACATCCCATTTGTGTAATATGGGGAGCTCTTGCAACGCATTCATATAATAAAAAACTTCTTGAAGGTTTCAGGATGTCTTCAGGGATATATGTTTAGAGATATGCAATGAAAAGGATTCTATGGAGCCCTAGAAATATCGAATTAAATAAGCTGTCTTATGAAATGCCACCTGACCACTGGATATTGTCTCTAATGTCAGCAACCCCTCATAGTCTGAAAGCCTAATAAAGAAGGTAACTGATGGTCATAGACAAGAAACCCACCAAGCCTGTATCAAAGACCTTAAAAAAATCTACATCGAAAAAATCACCTCAAAAAACACTCAAGCTGGTCAAATCAATTAATCAATCAGAAAATATCCCATTCCTATCAAATCTTTTATCTCCAAATATTGAACCACCTGATGGATTTCGAGCGGTTTCTGCATCTCAAGCCATTATGGAGTATGCATCTCCTCTAATGGAAATGGTTCCTGAACCGGAGGATATAGTAGAAGCAAATGAAATCCTTCAGATAGCTACAACTATCTGGAATTATACTCTTAATGATACTCTTAAAAAAAAGGACAAGAAATCTAGAGCAGATATATTGGCTCTAATTCATAAAGAGCTTGGATTGGACCTAGCTAAGTCCAATGATTTCTTTTCTATGATGGTGGAAAGGAAACATTTTCTTTTTCCCAATGATATTCAGCCAAAGGGTAGCCCCGTAATGTTTATACGCAAGACAGTGAGCTATCTCATAAACAGATTTGATTATGAGCGTTTGAAACTCAGTACAGACATCATATATCCAAACAAACTTGATTTAAAAATCTTTAAGGATTTGGAGAAACTTGACCAGCGTATTCTAAAGTCCGCCACCTATGACAAATACGAAAAACTATTTCTGAAGGCTCAGGAGGAATGCCCAGAAAGATTCTATGCGTGGCTGGGTGACAAAGGATTAGAAGAAAATCAAGACACATTCGCTTATTTGTCAGATGTTTACATCACTTTCATTTATGGTTATTCCCATGAAGAACCTGTGACACTGAAGAGTGGTCCTGGTAAATATTTTGTAGAATTCATGCTGGAGTTTCTATTACGAAAGGCTCAAATGGAGCCTTGGGAGTATACTTTGTGTCCTGCGGCAATGAGACTTTTTTATACATTTCTGCACGAAAAATTATACTTGGTAGATTATCCAAAAAGAATGATTGGATTGATAGACCGGCTGGAGCCCCACTTTATTGATATTTTGAAGAAAAGATTTTCTTAGATAGCATTTGACTTCACAAAGCATGATTTGTCTGTTGAGTCCTCTCAACCTAGGCTTGGAGAAATAACTTATGGAGACTTATCTATTAAGAATCAATCACAAAATTTTGGCGTCAATTTGGCGTCGCTTTTGACGTCACAATAGTGCTTGAAAGTGCTTAATGGTGCCTGAAAGTGTCTAATTTGTTCAAGGATATCGTGGCGTAACCGCTTTATGACTTAATAAAACTCTGCATTCGGGACGCAGGGGTAGGGGGTATCTGCCAAAATTAGACTGGGCTCATTGTCGGATCAGTTAATTATTTAACGAACCAGTATCTTTGGGGGACCCGCATGGGGACTTTTTAATTGCAAAATGCGGCGATGTCTGCAAAAAGGTCCCCAAAAGTACCCCATGAGAAATCGGGTAACACGTGAATTCATCTGCCTATGCGGGCTTTGAGCTACTTGTCTCAAGCTATGTCGGTATTCTCTCACGGCGGAGACCCGGGGTTGAGACTGCCAGATTCAATCTCTATGCAGTGGTGACACTCATGTACCGGAGAATTTGCTGTATCGCTTTTCTTAAACTTTGTGGGTATCGACCGTCACCTGATATGATAAAGATACAGAGAGATTAGCAGCAAGTTAAACGGCGTTGCTCAGAAATGAAATTAGAACCGTTTCGCCCGATTTCAGAAAAGCTGTGCGAAACCAAGCTGAAACAGAGAACGTCGCGGAGAATGGATTCTAGCCGCGAAATTCGCGATCTCCAGGTGGAACACAGAATTACGATACGACACAACCTAAGATCAAGTAATTACTAAGATAAAAGACGATAAAAATGCATGATTTGGAAAATTTGGACGGTTTGAACACGAGTTCAATTCGCTTGAATCCATCCATGAAGCCAGAGAGGGGCTCAATGTCTATTTCGAGTATTACAATTGTGAGCGACGCCACCAGAGCCTTGACAGAAGAACATCTTATGAAGTTTACTGGGGTTACCCACCCCAACAGAGAGCAGCGGCATGAACAAGCAGCTTGCACTCAAAAGTCGCGTTCAACTGTCCTAATTCGTTAGGCCATTGCTGTTGTCGGAAGCGTTCACACGTTCCTGGATGTACTGTATTGGATTTATGCAGTTTTAAAGATTCACGGACAAATATTTAATGGGCTACAGTTGTGATCAATAATAGAAGGTGGATGCGCCATGACGGTTGATCAAAAAGTTTTGTGTACATCTTATATTTTCTCGCCAATTTTTCCATGAAGGGCCAAACACTACACCCATCAGGCGCACCTTTTAGCACTACAGTAGCTCAACTTTTGACCCAACTCCATGCATCGTCAAGCTGGTCAGCGGGGTAGGTCTTTGTTTCGCCTGAAACGAAATGAGATGCGATCTTCGTGCACCATTCGGCCCACTTCGGGCCTCCGACAACCGCGACCTTCTCGAAATCGCTCTTGTGTTTAATCCCGAATTTGGCGTCGTCCCACATGGCTCCCAGTTCCCAACCCTGAAAGCCTTCGTCCATGAAGTAGACACACCTGATCTTACCATGTTCTTTAATCAGGTTCTCCAAAGCCGGCATGAAAACCTTCTCGTAGTCTTCATCTGTTGCCTTGCCCGTCAATCGCACACCGAGAGTCTTCCCTTGAGATTTTGGTAGAACTTCGATCATCATTACCCTCCTTTTTGCATTACCGTGATCCTTTGTGCTTAAACGTGAAAAACTCAGTGGACATCTTTTTTTATTATACGCTTAGAAAGATAATACCCTATTAGGAAATCAACTCAATTAATTTTCTAGGAACAAAAAAACAATGGCGTATGGAATGAAGCTGCTCTACACGAAGATTTAAATTACACGGCCAGTTAGAAACGCTAATCTGCTCACTGAAGTTTTCTGGATGATAGCGATCTTCACAACCTTCATGCAAGTGAAGTCGCTTCTGTTGCTTTTGATATTCCCCGGCATATTTGTCTCTGTATGATAATGTTGTTTATAGGTACCGGCGGGATAGTGTCGCCCCGACTGATAGGATTCTATGTTTCGTGCGCAAACAATGCTTATTGGCTTTGGGGTCTGGAAAGATCCCAATTATGAATTGTTCGGTGAAACCATGCAGAGCGCAGGGCAGTTTTTTTGGTGTCCATATAGGTGTCTACTGGTGTCTATATTGGTGGCTAACAGCGCTGCCATTCAATAAGAACACAGAACAACCGTGACAATGCAACTGCTTGTTATCATTATTAAAGATGCAACCCAGTGTTAACTGAGAACGACAAGATCAAAACATTGGTATCCCACTACGGATCAGAAGGTCGGCAGTTCGAATCTCTTCGGGCGTACAAATAATAACAATAGGTTATCTCTCATAAAATCCAAAATACCGACTCGCTAATCACCTGAAATTCAAAAATGCTCACAAAATGCTCACACTGGTTATTTCTTAGCATCTATTTTTAAGCCTTCGACGCAACTAG
>CAWCTI010000039.1:0-41594 GCA_963798475.1 uncultured delta proteobacterium | reverse complement strand
TCCCGTATATCGAAACCATTGTCCACGAATTAGTCACCGATCCGAAGACGATTGTGCTCAAGGCGATCGCTGGTGAAATAGACATGCAGGGCCGGCACCTAGGGAGTATGCAGAACACAGTGCTTTTATTGGCTAGTGTGGGGAATGGCAAGTTCCGACTTGTTCCAAAGATGTTGTCAGCGTCAGTCGGGATTCTGCTTGCTCCGAATATTAATCATAAAGACCTGGTTATGAGAGCAATGTTTTCTGATAAACGTTTTAGGATTGCCCTGTCTTATGCAATCAACAGAACTGAAATCAATAAAATTGCGTGTCGGGACAGAGGAACTCCAAGACAGGCGGCGCCTCTTAAAGACTCAGAGTTCTACAGCGCTTCTTATGAAAAGGCATATACGGAATTTGATCCCGCAAAAGCTAATGCTCTGCTTGACGAAATGGGACTGAAGGTGTCTGCAGATGGGAAGAGGCTACGGCCGGACGGCGTTCCGTTGCAAATTTCGTTGGATGTTGTCGCGTCCATGTCGGGTTGGGTTGATACAGCGGAAATTGTGGCTTCGAACTTGAAGAAAGTTGGCATAGACACTGAAGTCAAGTCCGAAACGATGGAACTATTCAGACAGCGGACACAGAATGCGACGCATGATATCGCTTTATGGCCTGGAGATGGAGGATTGGAGTGTTTGCTCGACCCGCGATGGTACTTTCCATACAGCTCCGAAAGTTTAAATGCGCCTCTGTTTGGTTTATGGTTTCAAAGCAAGGGATCCAGGGGTGAAGGACCTCCTGCCGAAATTAAAGACCAGATGAAGACCTACGACGACATTCTCAAGACGGTTTCCAACGAGAAACAAAGCGAACTGTTTAAAAAAATTATTGAGTCTGACGAAAGAAATTTGTGGGTCATCGGTCTTGTTCAGGATCCTCCGGACTACTATGTTGTTTCGAAAAGAATGTTTAATGTACCCAAGAGAGATATTCAAAGCTGGATATACCCGAACCCTGGGCCTACTCACCCAGAACAGTTTTCTTTTGAACCAAAAAGATCCGGCGTAAAATGATGACATGAATTGATAGAGTGGTTTAAGTTTTTAAGAACCAGTCTCTTTTGCTCCTTATTTCGTCTATAAAGGGGAACCATCGTGCTTGCATACCTAATTCGTCGCATCATGATAATGATTCCTACCCTGATAGCTATTTCAATAATTTCCTTTACTATAATTCAGCTTCCCCCAGGCGATTTCCTGACCACCTATGTGGCGCAATTAACTGCGAGTGGTGAGACGGTGGACCAGGCTGAACTCGAATCTTTACGCACACGTTTTGGTCTCGACCAGCCTATGTACATACAGTATCTAAAATGGGCCTGGAACTTTATACATGGCGATTTTGGCCATTCATTTGAATGGAATAAACCTGTTTCGGAATTAATTGGCGAACGACTAAGCCTTACGGTTGTGATTTCAGTGAGCACACTGCTTTTTACCTGGGCCGTTTCTATTCCAATCGGGATCTATTCGGCTGTGCGTCAATACTCCTGGCTTGATTATATTCTTACTGTCTTGGGTTTTATCGGTTTGGCCACACCCAATTTCCTCCTAGCCCTGGTCCTCCTCTGGGTGTCTTACGCGTACTTCGGTTTGAGTATTGGAGGGCTTTTTTCTCCCCACTTTGCTGAAGCTCCTTGGAGTTTCGCAAAAGTTGTCGATCTGTTGGAGCATCTTTGGGTCCCGGTGATTATTGTGGGACTGGCGCACACGGCAAAATTCATAAGAATCATCAGAGGCAATTTATTGGATGAATTGCGCAAGCCTTATGTCGTTACGGCTCGCGCCAAGGGGCTTTCTGAAACTTGGCTGATTTTGAAATACCCGGTCAGAGTAGCCATCAATCCCTTAGTTAGCACCATAGGCTGGACACTACCCGAACTGATTTCCGGAATTGCAATTACCGCCGTGGTATTGAATTTGCCAACCACCGGTCCGTTACTCCTGGGTGCCTTAATGAGTCAGGACATGCAGTTGGCCGGAACGTTCATAATGTTTTTGAGCTGCCTTACGGTAATAGGTACCTTAATTTCTGACATACTGTTAGCGTGGGTGGACCCTCGAATCAGGTTTGGCGCACGCGAGGGACTATGAAAGAAGATCATACGAGCGAAAGGCAGCTCAAATATTTAAATGCTCTACCAGGCCCCTGGGATCTGGTGGCCTATATTGTAAACACACTCTGGCGATGATAGGTCTCGTTTCGATCTGCGGAATGTATTTCAACGCATTGTTTTGTGAGTTTCTAGCGCCTTATAACAAGGACACGATACATCTTGACGCCATTTACTCGCCGATTAGCAAGGTTTATCTATTCGAAAAGGACAATAAACTTTGTTGGCCTTTTGTGCGACAATGCCGTCTCGAACTGGATCTGGAACACTATAAGGCTTCCGTCATTGAGATACCTGGAACACATTTTCCAATAAAATTTCTAGTCAAAGGTGATTCCTACCGTTTCTGGGGGAAATGGCAGTGGGACAGACATCTGTTCGGGGTTGAAAAGCCCGGAACACTGTTCCTGTTCGGAGCCGACCGTTTGGGGCGTGACGTTTTTTCACGCTGCCTGTATGGGACCCGGATATCATTATCTATCGGAATGATAGGGGTATTGATGAGCCTTTTGCTGGGAGTGACACTGGGAGGTATTTCAGGATATTTCGGCGGATGGCCTGATGGGATAATTCAGAGGGTTATCGAAACGATCCGCTGTTTTCCGAGTATACCGCTCTGGATGGGGCTTTCCGCCGCCATGCCGCCTCACTGGCCCGCATTAAAAGTGTATTTTGCCATTACAATTATACTATCACTTGTTGGTTGGACGGACTTGGCCAGAATGGTTCGTGGAAAGCTCATGTCCTTACGGGAAGAGGAATTTGTCCTGGCCGCGAAATTCATTGGGGCTTCCGACGCTCGCATAATCTTCAAACATCTTCTCCCGTCTTTTATGAGCCATATTATAGTTTCTGTAACGTTGGCCATACCTGGAATGATACTCGCCGAAACGGCGCTGTCGTTTCTCGGTATCGGGTTGCGCCCACCCATAACAAGTCTGGGAGTCCTTTTAAAGGAGGCCCAGAATATTACCACTGTAGCCCTTTATCCCTGGCTTCTTATCCCGGTATTCTTCGTAATAATTATTGTGCTCTCGTTCAATTTTGTTGGCGATGGTCTGCGTGACGCTGTTGATCCATACTCCAGGTGATTTTTGATGAGGCCTATTCTAGAAGTAGAAAACTTGAAAGTTCATTTTTATCTCGAAGAGGGAGTGTCTCGCGCTGTTGACGGTGTCAGTTTTTCAGTGCAGCCCGGAAAGACCCTCGGGATAGTTGGTGAGTCCGGTAGCGGGAAAAGCGTCATAGGCCTTTCAATTCTAAGGATTGTCCCGTCTCCCGGTCGCATAGTAGATGGGAAAATCTGGCTGGCGATGGAGGAGAAAGACCACACTGAGGCGGACAATCGCCTTGATCTGGTTACGCTTAACCCAAAAAGCTCAGCGGCTCGAGGCATACGCGGTAAAGACATCTCTATGATTTTTCAGGAACCAATGAATTCGTTCAGCCCAGTGCATACAATCGGGTCACAGATTATAGAGGCCCTTAAGATTCATGCCGATGTTTCAAGCCATGAAGCGCATAACCGGGCCATAGAAATGTTGAAAAGAGTAGGGATTCCCCAGCCGGAAAAAAGAATTGGTTCGTATCCTCATCAGTTGTCCGGCGGAATGCGGCAACGCGCCATGATTGCAATGGCCTTAATTTGCAATCCCCGCATCCTTATAGCGGATGAGCCGACCACAGCCCTGGATGTGACAATACAGGCCCAGATTCTAGCCTTGCTAAAAGATTTGCAGGAAGAATTCGGCATGGCCATTTTGTTTGTTTCACACAACCTGGGAATTATATCCGATATAAGTGATGACGTGCTGGTTGTCTATTTTGGCAGGGTGATGGAGCAAGCGCCTGTCGAGATCATTTTTAGAAACCCTGTCCATCCGTACACAAGGGCACTGCTCAGGTCCGTGCCGGGGATCGATACTCCGGTCGGAACTGAATTGGCGACTATTGAGGGAACACTTCCAGACCCGTTGACCCATATTAAGGGTTGTCCTTTTTGGGGTCGATGCACCGAATGTGGAGGCGCGACAGTGTGTCGCGACAATCCATATGAATTGAGTCAGATCGAAGATAGACATTATGTGGCCTGTCCAAGAGTATGCGTAACCATGTGAGGTGATTTTTTGTCCGAATCAGGACCCTTACTCGAAATTAAAGATCTGAAGCAACATTTTCCTATCCAACGGGGCGTGTTCCGAAGGGTTGTAGGACACGTCAAAGCGGTAGATGGAATAAGTTTTGAAATTAACCACGGAGAGACGGTGGGTCTGGCCGGAGAATCGGGATGCGGAAAAACAACTGTTGGACGCATGATAATGGGAGCTTATCGTCCTACAGCAGGAGAAATTTGGTTTCAGCCGCCTGACCGCTCTGCCAGAATCAACCTTGCGGCGTTGACCTCAACGGAGATGAAACCTTACCGCCGTTATGTCCAAATGGTTTTTCAGGACCCCTTTGCTTCGCTGAACCCCAGAATGACTGTTCGTGAAATCCTGGCTGAGCCGCTGGTTGTAAACAAAATTGCCAGAGGAACAGAGCTTGAAGGACGTGTGCGTGAACTTATTGAGATGGTGGGCTTGAAGGTTCAGTATCTGAAGAGATATCCACATGCTTTCTCTGGTGGGCAAAGGCAGAGGATAAGCCTGGCCAGGGCCCTGGCTTTATATCCGCGTTTACTGGTAGCTGACGAACCCACGTCAGCTCTTGATGTCTCAGTTCAGGCCCAGATTGTAAACCTTGCGATGGAAATTCAGAAAAAAATGGGTATCGCCTACCTGTTCATTTCACATGACCTCGGGTTGATTAGACATATCAGCAAGAAAATACTCCTGATGTACGTTGGTAGAGTTGTAGAATACGCCCCTGCCGATATCCTGTTTCAACGCCCCAGACACCCATACACTGAAGCTCTAATGTCAAATGTTCCAACTACTCATCCGGAATTCCTCGGTCGTAGGATAATACTAAAAGGTGACCCTGCTGACCCTATCAATCCTCCTCCTGGATGCGCATTTCACCCCAGATGTGTCTATTCAAAAACGGTTTGCTCATCGGAAAATCCGGCGCTTCGAGAGATTAGCCCCAGCCATTTTGTCGCGTGCCATTTTGCGGAATCTCTTGATCTGCGGGGTTGCGACGCATTGGGTTGTGTGATCTAATCGAGACCGAGTCATCAGAATTTTAAGGACATTGTTGGTTGGTTGCGATATGATTCCGTAGTTTTGAACGCGACCTGAACAGGACTCTATTGAAACAATGAACCATCACATCAGACGAATCCTCGTTTATACTCACAATTCAATAGGGGTAGGACATGCGTTCAGGACTTCAGCCGTTATAACCGGTATAAGAAAATGGCGACCCGATATTGATTTCCTCGTAGTGTCAGGGACCTCCGTACCCCAGGTCTTTTTCAGAGAAGGGATTGAGGTAATCAAATTACCGTCAGTAAAGCTTGATATCGATTCCAAGAACAACCCACTCCGCTCTCGCTACCTTTCCGGATTTGAGCTGGAAAATATCTTTGACTTTCGTCAACGCCTCATTCTCGCCAGTTTTGATTTTCTGCAACCAGACGCTCTAATAATTGAACACAATATGACCGGCCAGATGAGTGAACTCATCCCGCTACTCATGAAAAAATGGATGAGGAAAGGTGGGCCTGTAGATTTTGCGGTCGTGCACATATGTCGAGGTATCATGAAATGGATCCCTTTGCTCAGAATACCGTATCAGAACCCTCGACATCGTTCGGAATCAATAAATATAGGTTCGATGTACGATTTTATGTATGTGCTTGAAGATAGGGATGTAATTGATATCAATAAAGAGTTTTTGGGAAACGACCCTGAGCTTGAGAAAAAAATCCATTATCTTGGTAAGATAACCAACAGAACGCTTGATGAGCTTCCTGACAGGACTCGGGCACTGGAACGATGCGGACTCCAGGACAGACCACTCATAGTAGTGTCTCTGGGTCGTAATTGCCGGGTGCTAGATCTGTCGTTACGAATTTTGGATTTTGTAAACAGATATGAGTTGCAATCCAGGTATCAGGTTGTAATGGTCCTAGATACTTATCTTGATCCAAAGTCCAGTGAGGCATTGATGTCGCACCCTCAAGGGAAAGGAGTGCGTTTCTTAAGCTTTACTATGGACCTCGTTGATCTGTTCAACCATGCTGATTTGGTTATATCCCGTGCAGGTTACAATACGATGAATGAAATTCTTTTGACAGGGGTGAAGGCAATCATCATTCCGGAGAGCCATGGCTCAGGTGAACAGGAACAACGGGCCAGAAGCAGCCAAGCGCATAACATGGTTGTTTTCAATGAAGATGAGATGCTTGAAACCGACTTTGGCGCCAAGATAATAAAATTTCTTGAAACAGGTTCAAGGGCTCCATCGCGGAACTTTAACAAGTACGCCACGGGTAAGCGTATCATTGAAGACCTCGAAAATTGGCGACCAATCCCCCGAGAATCATGTTGAAACCCTCCCATTGTCAGGGATAGATGCCGCGAATAAGTATTGCGTCCGATATCCGCTGAATCGCAAGAATTTGAGCCGCTTCTCTGTTTGACACCCTGAATTGTTTGGCCGCGCCTATAACATTTTCAAAAGCCTTGGCCATCAAGTATTGCAGTTTTCGGTTGATCTCTTCTACTGGCCAGAAAAAAGCCTGAAGGTCCTGAACCCACTCCAGATAGCTAACGGTGACTCCGCCGGCGTTGCATAAGATATCAGGGATGATGAATATATGTTTTTGGTTCAGGATTTCATCAGCTTCAGGGGTGGTGGGACCATTGGCGCCTTCGGCGACGATCTTTGCCTTAACCTTGTCGGCATTCTGTGAAGTGATTTGGTTCTCAACAGCCGCGGCGATCAACACGTCACATTCCAACGCCAATAATTCGTCATTGGAAATTGAATCCGTGCCGACAAAATTAGTTACACAACCTCCCTGTTCAAGATGTCGAGTAACTCTTGACGGATCAATGCCGTTACTACTATAAAGCCCTCCTTTGGAACAACTGACCGCTACCAGCTTCATACCCAATTCATGGACCATCCTGGCGGCCACTGAGCCGACATTTCCGAATCCCTGAACAGCGACTGTAGCGTTTGTCGGATCTATGCTCCTGAGCTTTAAGGCTTCGAGTATACAAAAGCCCACGCCTCGTCCAGTTGCTTCAGTCCTCCCCAGCGATCCTCCTATTTCGACAGGCTTGCCCGTCACCACGGCCGGGACCGAAAATCCGCGGTGCATGGAATATGTATCCATGATCCAGGCCATCACCTGAGGATTGGTACCGACATCCGGAGCTGGTATATCGCTTTCAGGTCCCATCAGGACACTGATTTCAGTAGCGTACCTTCGAGTAAGACGCTCAAGCTCACGTGTGGACAAAATCTTGGGGTTTACAATGACCCCTCCTTTAGCTCCACCGTAGGGGAGGTTCATAAGAGCGCACTTCCAACTCATCCACATCGCAAGAGCGCGAACTTCGTCCAGGGTAACGTTTGGTGAATACCTGATTCCACCTTTAGTCGGCCCCTTCACGGCAGAATGATGGACACGATAGCCCCTGAAAATTTTTATGTCGCCATTATCCATCATCACGGGAAAGTTTACTGATAATTCCCGCTTGGGGCATCGAAGCATATCTATAACACCACGCTTAAGGTTCAAGTGGGACACGGCCTTATCAAATTGTGTTAGAGCGTTTGCATAAGGGTTGTCTTCGCTCCGTCCCTTTGATGACCCACCAGCCTTGCTTATTGCGCATGGTGATCCTGGATTTTCCGATGTTTTCGGTTTTACCCCGTCATCCATTTTGGGTTCCTCTTGTCAGACAAGGTCTAATACTGAAAAAACAATTTAGTGATTCGAATACATCCCGAACACATTTTTGTGAATATTCAGCAAATTCTAGGAAGTAACTCTCCCATAGGCTCTGAAAGTACTCTTGATCCTCCGATACGTGTTTTCATGATTACCCGGGGTTTGTTTTCTCCAATAACTGCGCCGATAAGAGAAGCGCCGACCGTTTGTGGACAATCTTTCAACAAATCAAAGGCCCTGTTTACACTGTCTCTGTCGATGACAGCGACTACCTTTCCTTCATTGGCGGCCTCCAATGGATTAATTCCGAGTAACTCCGCAGCTGCTGAAACCTCTCGGGAAACCGGTATCATAGACTCATCAACTGAAACCGTAAAACCTGTAAGCGCGGCGATCTCGTTTAGAGTAGCGCTCAGTCCGCCCCTGGTGGGGTCCCTCAAAAATTTGAGATCACTTCCCAGCGCCAACAATCTTTCAACAATAGGCCAGATACCCGCAGAGTCAGATTTTACATCAAAGTCGAAGGAAAATTCCGCACGACTCAACATTACCGCCATTCCATGATTGCCTACAGGGCCACTAACAATTACGGCGTCACCGGGAACAATGCGAGTTGGGGTCAAATCAACGGCAGATCGGACCTTACCAATGCCGGCGGTATTAATGAAGATTCGATCTGTGGCGCCCTTAGGAGTAACTTTTGTATCTCCTGTCACAATTTCTACCCCGCAAATGTCTGCGGCTTCGGACATGGAATCCAGTAATCTGGAGAGGTCTTCCATAGGGAACCCTTCCTCCAGGATTAGTCCCACGGACAGAAAAACAGGCTGGGCGCCCGAACACGCCAAGTCGTTGCATGTTCCATGCACAGACAATGATCCAATATTTCCACCAGGAAAAAAAATCGGTGAAACTACGAACGAGTCAGTAGTAAAAGCAATTTTGTCGCCAAGATCCGACAGTACCACCGAATCAGGGAGCGTCCCGAGCTTTCCCCGATTAAGTCGAGGCACAATCATATCACGTATAAGCTGTCCGCTCATCTTCCCGCCGCCGCCATGCGCCAGCGAAATAGAACTCACCTGAAAGCTAGGCTTCAATGGAACCTCCTCCATATTTGTAATATGCGGCGCAAGTGCCTTCAGATGATACCATACATGGACCTACTGGAGCTTCAGGCACACATTCTCTCCCAAACAGTCCGCACTGGTTTGGAGTAAGTTCTCCCGTCAATATTCGGGCGCACTTGCAGCGGGGGTCATCCGGAGCAGCCGGAACTTCTATCGGAAAACGCTTTAAAGCGTCGAAGGCATCGTACGGCGTCCTGAATTTCAAACCACTTCCCGGAATTATCCCCAAGCCGCGCCAGGAAGCGTCCGCCGGTTCGAAAACCTCATCTATCAAAGCCCTTGCGACAACGTTACCCTCTGGCTTGACCACCGTTCTGTAATTGTTCTCAATCCTAGCCTCACCATTTAAAGTCATTTTTACAAGACTCCGAATGGCCAATAATATGTCCAAACCATCGAAGCCCGCTATGACTCCTGGTTTTTTGTAATCCAGCGCAAGATAATCGTAAGAATCAGCGCCGATAATCGCAGAAACATGGCCAGGCAATAGAAAACCCGACAAGTCTTTCTGAGACGCCAGTATCTTTAATGGCTTGTGAATAGTCTTGAACGCAGGCAATACAAACAGGTTCCCGACATTCTGGGAAAAGGCTGTTTTAATGGTCACGGCAATAGTTGGGATGGTTGTCTCAAACCCAACGCCAAGGAAAACCACAGGTTGAGGAGCGACATGAGCGGCGATTCCTATAACGTCCATCGGAGAGTAAACCACCTTGACCGACCCGCCCTGAGACCTCAAGTCGGCGAGCGAACCTTCCGTGCCCGGTACTCTAATCAGGTCTCCGAAAGTCACGAGGCACGCTCCAATTTTCTTCCCCAGAAATATCGCCTGATCGATAAACAGCTTCTCAGTCACACAAACAGGACAACCAGGTCCTGAAACCAACATGAGTTTACTGGTAAAAAGACTCTTGATTCCCGAAGAATGAATTGCCATGGTGTGTGTGCCGCAGACTTCCATGAATTTCATGGACGCTCCATACCCCGACAGCATGGAATCTATATCCCGGGCTAATTTCTTTGCAGCCTGTTTTTCGATTTCGATTTTCAATCTATGCCTCGGTTGCGGTGGCTTCAGCCAGTTCCCTAAACAAATCGAGTCGTATCATGGCTTCTTCATGGTCGAGGATCTCTATTGCGAAGCCGGCGTGAACAATCAGATAATCACCCATCTTGGCGTCAGGCGCCATGGCAAGACTCACGTCCGCCTTTACTCCTCCGGCGTCTACTTTTCCTACCCCAGACCCGCTAATTTCAACAAGTTTCATTGGAACAGCCAAACACATTGATCAATCCTTTTCCCAAATTTTCATTTTGGATAAGCAAGATAAAATTAATCGGCAATCGCCTTTAAAAAGAGGTATTGAATCTGTCATTTGATCTTAGCCAAATTTCCCTACCCACAACGGCCTGACCCACTGCTATGCCACCATCATTCACCGGTACCATTTTATGTCGTAGAACCCTGAATCCAACACGTCCTAGGCGATCCGCAGCAGTTTCAGTCAGCCTTTTATTCTGAAAACAGCCCCCCGTTAACCCTACTATTCCGGAAGGATTAAAAACGGCGAGCTTCTCCACGGTTTTCACAATTATGTCCGCAACAGAATTGTGAAAACGGGCAGCCAGTTTTTCCGGTTTTGTGCCGGCAAGGGCGTCATTTGCCATCGAAGACAACAATAGCGCGACATCAGGCTCTAGTATGCCTTCGTCATGGAAACCAACAGGATATGCGCCATATTCGTATCTATCCGCTATTGATTCAAGCCACATCGCTGCCTGGCCTTCAAAAGAAACAGGTCGTTGAAGGCCTGCAATAGCGGCCGCAGCGTCAAATAATCTACCCGCTGATGATGTCAAAGGCGAGTTTATGTGTTTCTTCCATGCCTCCAGCCATAGGTCGGATCTGCAAGCGGCCTGACCAAAAAGCCGAAGCGCATCCTCCGGAATCGAACATCCGTTGGCTATCGCAAGCAGACCAGCAGCTATCCTCAAAGGCTCCCGAATAGCGGCCTCAGACCCTATCAGCGGGAATGGCCTCAATCGGGCGAGCCGTTTAAAACCAGTCCTATCCGTAAGCAGAAACTCTCCACCCCATATGGTTCCATCATCACCATAGCCGGTTCCGTCAAAGACTACACAAAGGATGGGGCCGCTCAAACCATTCTCGAGGAGCAGACTGACCGCGTGCGCATGGTGATGATAGACTGGAACGAGAAATTTGTCATTTTGTTTGGCCAGCTTCGAACTGAAGTAAGCCGGGTGCGGATCATAGGCTATTACCGACGGATCAACATTCAGATAGTCTTTAAGTATGTCAATTGATTTAGAAAAATAATCCTGTGCCTCCGGTGATTCAAGGTCCCCAACATGAGGGCCGGGTGTGAGCAATTCTCCATCCAGTATAGCGGGAGCATTCTTCAAATCAGCCCCCACACCCAACACTGCAGGTCCTTTCACTAGATGAATCGAGAGTGAGTCAGGCGAGGCGGATTTTCCCGGACCTGCGGAATCTGAAGAAAACGCCGCTCCAAATGGAAAGCTCAACGGAACATAACCGCGCGAGCGTCGAAATACCGTGGGGTCTTCCCTGATTATCCGAACAATCGAATCATCAGCCCTCAATACAATCTGGCGGTTGTGAAGCAGAAAAGCGTCAGCAATAAATCCAAGTCGTTCTAAAGCCTCGTCATTGTCTGCTGCGATCGGTTCATCAGAACTATTGCCGGAAGTCATTACCAAAGTGGAAAGGCCATCCTTGCCGTCAAAATGGGGGTGTCTGAACAGCAGATGGTGAACCGGGGCATAAGGAAGCATCACACCCAACGTGCCCACGAAAGGGGCGACAGTTGGGGCGAGTTTTTCCCCACGGGCCCTGAGTAAAACTATTGGCGCAATGCTTGACTGCAGGAGTTCTGATTCGATGAAGTTAATCTCAGAGTACTTTCTTGCCTCTTCGATGTCACGGCTCATCACAGCGAAAGGCTTTTCGGGCCTCCCTTTTAGAGCACGCAACCTCTGGACAGCGTCATTATTTCGGGCGTCTACCGCAAGGTGGAATCCGCCTACCCCCTTGATAGCAACTATTTGGCCCAGTTTGAGAAGTCTTATACATTCTATGATCGAGTCGCCTCGTACCACTTTTCCCGTAGAGTCCACCAACGACAATTTGGGGCCGCAGTTTGGACATGAGTTGGTTTGAGAATGGAACCGGCGATTATCAGGGTCCTTATATTCAGTAGCGCAGTCTTCGCACATCTCAAAATCAGCCATGCTTGTCCTTTCCCTATCGTAAGGGAATGATCGGACAACTGTAAAGCGAGGACCGCAAAGCGTGCAGGTTACAAATGGGAATAAATATCTTCTGTCACTAGGATCAAAGAGTTCTGAAACGCATTCGGGACAGACCGCCACATCGGGAGGGATTGGAGTAATTTCACGTTGAGTTTCCAGACTAGTCTGTATACGAAACGAAGTTTCGCCTGTAGGGTCCTTTTCCAATATTTCAAATGCCTGTATTTGTCCGGGCGGTGGTGTGGCCCCAGGCAGTTCGGATATGAAACTTTCGCACTGGCATGACGTTCCTTCGATTTCGATGCGCACGGCCTCGGTTGTGTTTATGACCCAGCCGGCCAGTTCATGTCTTGTGGCAAGCCTATAAACGGTGGGCCTGAATCCTATCCCTTGCAGGATTCCCTTGAGTATGATCTGTTTGCGAACGATCGTCATGAAAAATGTTACACCCAATAGCTCCCCAGATGTCTGAGTCTGGAGGATTACAATTACATTGCGAATGTTGAATTAAGGTAGCTTTTTTTGATTGTGAATGGAAGAGAGGCTTGTTTTACAGAATTCTCCAAAAATCTGTTGACATAATACACATTTTTCTGAGATATAGAAAAATTCCATAGTAAATGGTAGAGTTGCCCTTCGCCACCGCGGTCCAGTCTTATGGAAGCCCTTTACAAACTGCGCAAAGCGCATATTAAAAGAGCAAAACCTAAAAGGAGCGATTAATGGCCAATCATCCGTCAGCCTTAAAAAGAATGCGACAAAACGAGAAGAAACGCCTCATAAACATGTCATATAAATCTAAAGTCAAGACATCTGTAAAGAAATATCTTAAAGCAGCGGAAGAAAAAACATCGGAAGCCGGCGCCCTCTTGAACGCTACAGTATCTCTGTTAAGCAAAGGTGTCACAAAAGGAATTTTCCACAAAAACACCGCGTCCAGAACTATATCGAGACTTTCCAAAAAATTGGCTGGCTGAACGAACCGGTGTCCGGCTTGAAAAGCCGTTCGCCTCGCTCATAGCTAGTATATGGATCAATTTTCCCCCAGCTAATCTCTTCCTGAGTTTTATCTATCCGGGTCTCCGAGAAGGATCCAGCCCGACCAGGACGGTGGTTTTCCGTCAAAAGACGAATCCATCCCAATGGGCAGTTCTCGGGGGACATCCGCCAGCGCCTGCCCAGGTAATTCTTTGGCCGCGATTTTTTTGATACGCCTGTTAGAAACGGTTGTTCAGATCCCCAGTTTGGATCTGAATAATTTATGAGTGTAAGGCGGGACCCTGAATACATTAAGGCCAGGTCCGTCAACAAGGGACCCTCGCCGTTACAGTTTTCCGGATCACGGATTTCAAACCACGAAATAGGCAGAACAGTAAGTCCCGACGACATGGGTGTCGCAAAAAGGTCTTTGGTTGGAAATCGCCGTTCGCCCGTTTTATCTGGAGAAAAGAAAAAACAGGGCTGAGCTTCATCCGAGATTGTATCCGAGACCCCTAACGGCACCGCTAGAATGGCGACGTTGTCCGAGCTGGGTTTGAGCCCCGCGAAACAATTGATAGTGGCTGTAGGTCCCACGAACACCGCAAAGTTCTTAAATATTTTCTGAACGCCAACAACTATGTCCGATGGTTTGGGATACACGCTGTTCGTCAAAATCAGTTTTTCAATCTTTTCGCCTTCCGTAAGTTTGTTCGGAGCCTTCTTGCGTGACTTTTCCGCTCCCGAGGTTTCACGGAGGCTCTCTTCAGTAACCCATGGGATCGATTCAAAGACCAGAAGACCGTTCTTGGCTATCAATTTCTGTTTGTTACTATCGGGGGTTCTCATTGCCTTCAGTATGTCCGCAGAGGGAACCATACTTATGAGCCTATCCTGACCAAACGGACGGTCCTCGGAGTCCAGAATCAGTGAGAATGGTGTATACCAAAGCGCCCTATCGGGAATAATCAATATGGTCGTTTTTTCGCGAGGTATCTGGGGCAGTTTGCCTATTAGGTGTCTGAATACGCGTCGACACGGTTCTTTCCACGCGTGCCCCATAAAAGTCGATTGGTCGCCTGTAGAATATTCCCTGAGTTTTTCCTGAAGATTCAATATTGCTTTATCAATTTCCGTTTTGTGAATTGGCGCCTGGATGTAAAAAGCCTTTTCCCTGGATATCAGGCCAACTACAATTCGATCTGAAAGCAGGTTGAAATCCATGAGAAGTTCATGCGGTCGTAGCGTTTCGGTTTGTATGTCAGCCAGGGTTAATGGTAGCCCTTTTCGGATCAGGTTCCAATTTGGCGATGCTTTTGCAATTTTCTGTCTTAATTCCACCAAAGAATTTCGAAGTTCGTCCTCAGTCGCCTTTGGTCTGTCAGTGACCTTCGTTTCTCTTAATCTCAAAAGCTGGTTAAGAATTTCTTCCTCTTGATTGATTAATTGTGGTGGGACGTCGTATGGCTCGATCAAACCGGCCTTTTTTATTGCAAGGTTTCTACGTGCCAGTCGCCTTTTTTCCATAAGATGAAATATTCTCGGTGAATCTTCTTTTCTGATGTCAGAACTTACAGGCCCGAGGATTTTGGTGGCGATTTCTTCAAATATGGAAAACCTTTGTTCGAGATCGTTCAGTATCGGATGAACTGCCGGCGTATCATCAAGAATAAACTCATATTGATCGATTGAGTTTCGGTATTTGAGAACGGCGTTTTCAGTCTCTCCCGCGAGATATAACCTTCTAGCTTCCCTGACTTCCATGTCAAATTTCTCGAGGAGTTTTGCGCTATCTAAGTTTGAATCGGATTGCTGTGGCTGAGGCTGCTTGAAAAGCCACTGATACTTGTTTTTAGGTTCTTCTTTATTGCGGAGCATACGACCGGAAGAATTCGAAAACTGTTTAATCGCATCCGAAGCCCCTGAAGCGCCAGCCTCGGATGGAGGCCACTCGTCACCGTTTACCGTTAGGCCTTCGACCAAACAGTTAGAGCCACAACAAAGCATTACCAGAACTGCGACAATCAAAATCTTCGGCTTGGACGCGGAAACTGAGATCCCGGTTATTGGGCTTTTCACCTTTTCACCACCTTCGATAAAATGTTGAGTCAGTATGCTTCGGTGAAATCCTCAAAAAGGACATGATTTCTTACACTCCACGCCTATTTCTCGCTCAATTCGGGCTTGACGGCGTGTATCCGCCATTCATCCTCTTTATCTTTGAACCACCATGCTGAGAAATCAGTATTCATTATACTACGGCACAACTGTTTGCCCTCTTCTGTGCATAGTCTCTTTGTGACGGTCAGAATCCATTCTCGAGAATACGGATTGCCGAGGTCTCCAAGCTCCTTTAGTTGCAGTATCATTTCAATCTGGTCAGCGTCATTTGCAAGCTGGGATTCAAATGTAATCTTTGCGTTAAATTCTTCCGTCAACCTTCTGATTTCATCGCCGAAAGGCAGATTAGCGGTCATGTCTTTTACCGCCGCTTCCTCATCGGTCGTAACGTACCGCTTGTTAACATAATTCAGGTCGCCGGTCCGTGCTTCGACAAGATCATGAAAAAGACACATCAGCACAACTTTAGACGTATTACTATTTCCCGACATGTTGGACAGGGTGTAGCCTATGACCGCGCAGCGCAGGCTATGCTCGGCTACAGTTTCTTTACCTGTTCCTAAGAACTGAAAACCGGACCGAGGCGTGCGTTTGAGCATCCCCACTTCGAACAAAAAGTCAGCAATTGCTTTAAGCTCCAAGTCTAAGCTCCTAAAAACCGATGATATATAATTGCCGAGTGTTTATCATGATTCATTAAACTAATCAAGGCGATCGAGCAAAATCCACCCACGAATAATGAAAATCGAAACAATTAGGAAATATAATAAAACTGCATTAGGACAGTTTTTGTAACAAGATTGGCCCAATTTTTTGGTGAAAAATTGGTTGATTTATAATCGATGAAATAATATAAGTATATATTGCATTATTAAGATCTAGTTATCGAAATATTTTCCCGACTTTGACACTTTTTGTGCGAAACCACTGATATATTAGTATGTTGACTTTTAGCTGGGGCACTACTCTTTCTTTTCCTGGTGAAACTTAGGTCATTGGTCTTGGTACCTCTGATCGTTTGAGTCCGAAAATGTGATAAAGCTTTTTCTGAACTGGCGTGGTTTTCGAAGGCATGATGTATTTTTTGCTGGTGGCCGTATCCAGCAGTATACTGGCCTGGGCGTGTAACAACTCGTTTCTTATCTTCTCGAAGCTCATCGGCTCATACTGACGGGTAGTTCTGTACATGGCCTGCCTAACAAGGGTGTACGCGAGGAAGCAGATCAGAATGTGGGAACGGATCCTCTCCGGCGTCCAGTGGTAAATGGGGCGCATCTTGAGATCATGTTTGCTTATCCTGAACGATTCCTCAATTTGCCACAGCCCTCTGTACCTGGAGATTATCTGAGTGGGCGTAAGCTCGTCAGTGTTGCTTATAACCCCGTGCAGACCGTCCCAAAGGGCGTCTTTCTCTATTTTCGACCCATCTACAAACGCCTCTTTGTCTCGTAGAGCGATGTACTTCTTGGTGCCGTAATTCGGGATAACATCCTTGATCTTCACCTTGCCGTCTTTTACCTTTTTCAGAAGCCGTTCAATGAGTCGGGAGCGATCAGCGGCGTCCTTTTTAGCCCTTTTGGAACTGTAGCTTACCACCAGCCTTCTTTGTTTGTACGAGAACTCCTTCACCCAGTGAAATTCATCTTCAACCACTGTTGGAGAGAAGTCTTCAGATTCAAGAATCTCTTTTCTTAATTCTTTGGGTAATTGCTTGAGTCGCGAGGCTACTATGTACTTGATACCCCTGGCGTCCATGGCATCAAGGTTTTCCCCGCTGAACATGGCCCGGTCCGCGACTAATAAGACATTTCCTACTTCATGGACCTTCCTGATCTCCTCAACCATCGAGATAAGAGTATGGCCTTCATATATATTGCCAGGAAATAAACGATACGTTATTGGCAACCCGTCCGTAGTAGTAACCAGGGCCAGCACCACTTGAGTTTCCTTGAACTTGCAGTCCTTGCTGAACCCAAAACCCCTGAGTTCATCTTCACTGACACTCTCAAAAAATAGTGTGGTCACATCGAAAAAGGCCACAATCAAATGTCCTCCAAACAACCCAAGGGTTGAAGAGGCTATCGTATCCTTGATCTGGCTCTCGCGTTCAATGAGCCAGTCCATCATCCGGTATATCTTTTCAAGCGCTATCCGTACTCCATAGTCTTGTTCTAGCATAGAAGCGGTCCTGTATTTGCTCACAGGGTTGGCTATACGGGCGAGAACGCACGCCTTTAGAATCTCATTCCATGAGGAGTCTTTTTTCGTGTTTCCCAACGCCTTTATTAACCCCAGGTCTTCATACAATTTTCCGAAAACGTCACCAATCCCCTCGACTATACGCTGCTCTTCCCTCAACCCCCGAATGTCGACTTTATCATCACTGACCCGAGGACAAGCCTTACCGTATATGTCCTCAGGAAAGAAACACGGAAGTACAGGGCTGCGCTGGTTCTTCATCTCAACAATGATCTTTTGCGCAAGCCTCTTGAGCTCCTCCACCTCCATCTCGGTAACAGCCTGGCCGACATGCCGCACTATCTTCTGACTTACCTTGTCGGCGTTGCGATAGCTCTCAACTATCTGCACTGAGGTTTTGCCATTGGGTTTTTCTTTGGTTCGAACAAACATGGTTCACGCTTAGCAGATTGGATTAATCCTGTCAAGCTAAATACCATACCAGGGCACTACATTTCAAAAACCCGATGCACCCCCAAATATTCCAACCACTTATGTCTAGCTTAATCGAAAATGTGTCAAAGTCAGGAGGCGTGCGTTTGAGCATCCCCACTTCGAACAAAAAGTCAGCAATTGCTTTAAGCTCCAAGTCTAAGCTCCTAAAAACCGATGATATATAATTGCCGAGTGTTTATCATGATTCATTAAACTAATCAAGGCGATCGAGCAAAATCCACCCACGAATAATGAAAATCGAAACAATTAGGAAATATAATAAAACTGCATTAGGACAGTTTTTGTAACAAGATTGGCCCAATTTTTTGGTGAAAAATTGGTTGATTTATAATCGATGAAATAATATAAGTATATATTGCATTATTAAGATCTAGTTATCGAAATATTTTCTTTTTCGGCACCTTATCAGCCCGGGACAAAAAATGATTTAGCGACTCTGTCAGAAACTTTGGGTGAAAACTGTAAATCTAGGTTATCATTAACCTTGAAAGTGTGCTTAAATATAAACTAGGAGGTTTAGATGAATAGGAAAGTTTGGCTGGTTCTCGGAGTGGCTGTTGTGATAGCGTTTGCCACAACGGTAATCCTAACGGTTCCAGCGCATGCGGGAAAACTCGAGGAAGCCATAGCGAAAACACCCCAGGGAACCGGGTTGGGGATGATTGATCCTAAAGCCGCTCCTGGATTCATGGGTATACCAGGAGCGCCAAAGTCGCATCTTTTATGGTATATTCTCTGGGGAATCTGGGTTGGCTGGATTTTCTCGTCGGTGGGAGCTTTCGGTGGTGTAATGGCTGGGGTCGGACACATCACGGTGTTTGGGCTAGCTAATTACGGCAAGACATTTAAGGATACAAATCCAACGCTGAACAAATTACTCACAGATTCCATTAGAGTTTGTAATCAGTACCTGGTTGGGCTGTCAGCTCTCATATCCTCAATAACTTATTGGCGTATGGGCAGGTTAGTCATGCCGCTGGCTTTGTGCCTGGCTGGTGGTGGAATCCTTGGAGCAATCTTGATTCCAGTCCTCACCGCCGGGAAAGTCAACCTTAGCAGCTACATTGGTTACTTTGGCATCGTAGTTTTTGCAGTGGCTGGTGTCCTCTTTTATGAAACTACCCCTGGAGGGCAAGCCAAGCGGAAAGCGGCAAAAGCAGCGGCAAAAGCCTTCGAAGACGCAAACATTCAAAAAAAGCAAGGTCGAGCAACCATGGGCAATGAAGGGGTTCAAGTAAGGAGTTGGGGATTGTCCAGAATAGTCTTTACCTTTTATGGTATTGAATTCTCCTTTAATCCTATATGGCCGATTCTTGGTGGTTTTGTAATCTCCGCTATTTCAGCGTTTATTGGAGTGGGCGGGGGTTTTCTCTATGTCCCGTTTTTGACATCAGTTGCAGGGTTGCCTATGTTTATCGTCGCGGGCACATCCGCTCTGGCTGTTCTCGTAAGCATGATAACGTCTATATTCACTTACATGTTTGTAAAGAGTGTCCCTGTTGATATGGTTCTTATTGGATCTGAATTAATCGGGATATTTATCGGATCAATACTGGGTCCCGCCACTTCCAAATATATCCCTGAAATATGGCTAAAAAGGCTGTTCGTGGTCTTGGCTGTTTATGTCGGAATAGGTTATACAACTAAAGGTTTTCTCGGCTATTCCGTGTTCCCAGGCATTTAATCCATTTAGGAATTTTTTTCGGCTCTTTTTCGGGGTTTGGGCTTTAAACCGGACCCCGAATACATTCTAATCAAATCAAACGGCCCATCCGCGAGTATGAATCAGCTTTTCCTCTCTGCAGACTCTTTCTTCATCTGGTTTTACAGATTAACCGGCTATGCGTTGATCGATTTCTATATAGGGACGTTCTCGTTAGCTTTTATCGCGGTGGTTATCGGAGAGTTTAGTATATCTATCGCGTTCCTTTGGACCAGGAGAAGCGTCGAACAGGTACAGGACCAGATGGTGAATTACCAAAATTTGTCCATTGACGCCCTAGCCGCCAAAGATAAGGAATCGTATTCAGCGGCCAACAAACTAGCTAATGACGCGTTTGGGAAAACTTTTTTCATGCAGATCGGTCTTTCCTCTGCCCGTGTATGGCCTGCTTTTTTAGCTATCGCATGGATGAACACGAGGTTTTATGACGTTGATTTTGAGGTTCCACTTATTGGAAGGACAGTAGGGTTTATTCCTATCTTCATTTTACTCTATGTGGCGGCTTACTATGCATTCAAGCCTATCAGAAACAGAATTCCTTATTTCAAAAGAGTGAACAAAATCCTGGATGGTTACAAAGAAAAAACTCGGGAAATGAAAAGTTTGGCAGATCTTGTAAATAACACCAAAAAGCTGTAGATTTATTAGGTTGTTTATATCCACTTAATGGAATCGGGGGTTTAATTTCTCATATACATGTACGTAAAATAGCAGTGTCACGTCTCGCTTAGTATTTGAACAGAAATCGAATCGACCATACACGTTGTTTTTAGGGGAAGATAAATGTCTGAAACGTCAAAGAAGGTTGTTTATAGTGTGTGCAGTATGTGCACAGTGCGTTGCCCCATCGAGGTTGAGGTGGAAAATGGCTCGGTAAAGCATATCTGGGGCAATCCGAATGTTCTTGGCGGTCGCTACCTTTGTCCACGCGGGGCTGCGGGAAAAGTGTTCCAGAACGACTCGGAAAGATTACAAGGCCCGATGATCAGGGACGGCGAAAGAGGGTCGGGACAATGGAGAAAGGCAAATTGGGACGAAGCCCTGGATTATGTAGCTGATAAGCTTAAAAAAGTCATTGAGACTTACGGGCCCGAAAGCGTTATTCTAGCGGACCGCGGCGGCGCTTTCACTGATATGCAAAAGGCCTTTATAAAGGCGATAGGTTCACCAAATTATTTTAACCATCACGCATCATGCTCAAACAGCGTCCACAATGCGCACAACGGGCTGACGGGGCAACGGCGAAATACGGTCTCTTATGACTGGAAAAACTGCAAATACGCTATCTTATATGGCCGAAACATTGTTGAATCTCTTGGAACCAAGGAAGCCAAAGATTTTATCGATGGGCTTGAATGGGGAATGAAGTTCACCTACTTCGATATTAGATGGAATTATACGGCAGCCAAGGCGGACAGGTTTCACATCTTGAACCCCGGCACGGATTACGCTGTCAATCTCGGGATTATTCACACATTGATAAATGAGAAATTGTACGACGCTGAATTTGTAAATCGTTGGGTACTAGGATTTGACGAACTTGTCAAATTTATCACTCCGTACACTCCTGAATGGGCTGAGAAAG
Organism: uncultured delta proteobacterium; assembly: GCA_963798475.1. GTDB lineage: Bacteria > Desulfobacterota > Desulfomonilia > Desulfomonilales > Desulfomonilaceae > CAJBEZ01. The sequence goes on along the minus strand of CAWCTI010000039.1, from coordinate 20,063 downwards.
AAAGCGGCGTTTCTGCTCGTGAGATAATTACGATAGCGAGAGAGATGGCGGAAGTAAAGCCATCGGTGATCCTTTACGCCGGTTGGATGACTGCTTGGACCGAAAACGATTATTACTTCCGTAGGTCCATTTACATGATCTACGCTCTTCTTGGCGGCTACGAGGCCAAGGGAGGTATGATATTTAACAAAAACGAGACCCATGCTGGTTACAAACCACTCAAGAAATTTGTGGACCTCGTTCCTAAAGTGGATAAGAAGAGATTCGACGGAATTGGTTGGAAATACAAACATTTGTCGGCCGACTATGGACTCGCTCAAATGGTCCCTTATGCCGTGTTGAATGAAGACCCGTACCCGGTCAAAGCATTTATCAACTACAGGTTTGATCCGCTATCAGCCTTTCCGGACCCTGAAGCCTATAAAGAGGGGCTCAAAAAACTAGACCTGTTATTGACAATAGATGTGAATTACAGTCACACAGGGTGGGTATCCGACGTAATTTTACCGGAAGCGACGTATTTGGAAAGAACAGACCCGGTCATCGTAAAAGGAGGTCCTAAACCGGCGCTCTGGATCAGAAGAAAAGCGGTTGAGCCGAAGTTTGACACCAAGCCCAAGTGGTGGATATTGAAACAGCTTGCGGATCGGCTCGGAATTGGGCAGTATTTCCCGCAGAATACAGTCGAGGAAATTATATCCTTCCAATTACAGGACATGGGTCTGAAGTTGGAAGACTTTGATAAAAAGGGGGTTATCTCCCTTTCGAAAGATCAGATTATTTGGGATCAACAGGACGGCCTCAAATTCAAGACACCTTCGAAGAAGATTGAGTTCGTGAGCAGCATGCTTGAGGACAATGGAATTCCTTCCTTTCCGCCTTATGAAAGCCCCAAGGAACCTCCTGAAGGGTATTTCAGATTGACCACCGGCAAGGTTGCTCTTCATACTCAGGGGACCACCTTAAACAATCCTTATCTTAATGAACTACAATCCGAGAATACTTTGTGGATCAATACACAGGAAGCTGCAAAATTGGGAATCAGCACAGGCGATATTTTAGAAATCTCTTCCGATGGCGTAGTTCAGACAATCAAAGCCTATGTTACGGATTATATACATCCGAAGGTGGTATACACCCTGCATGGGTACGGACGTGAGATTCCCCTTCAATCAAGGGCTTTCAAAAAGGGGATGCGTGATAACACCCTTATGAAAGGCCTTTTGAAAGTGGCTGTGGGCGGAAACTGTCCTATAACCGATTGTTTTGTCAAGGTTCGTAAGCTTTCATGATCTAAAATTCTCAGGAGTTCTATCAATGAGTGATTATTACATATATCAGGATCAGAAAAGGTGTATCGGTTGCCGAGCCTGCGAAGTGCATTGTAAAACCAAGAACGATGTTCCTGTCGGGCCTAGTTTTTGTAAGATTATTCCCGTAGGACCGCATGTTCAGGATGGTATACCGAGAATCAAATTTATATTTATGCCCTGTTTTCATTGTGAAACCCCCTGGTGTGTTTTGGCTTGCCCAACCGGAGCGATGCAAAAGAGGGCCGAGGATGGGATCGTATCGGTCGAACCTTCTCTGTGCATAGGTTGTAAGGCCTGTATTACGGCCTGTCCGTGGGGCGCTCCTCAATGGAACAAAGAAAAAGGAAAAGTCTTTAAATGCGATTACTGTAAGGACAGGGTCGATCAAGGACTGGAACCCGCCTGCGTTACGGGTTGCACAACAGCGGCTCTCAAATGGGTTTCCCCTGCTGAGTCTTCTTTCATTAAAAGAGAGAAACTTGCAACGAAAATTTCCCAGGGAACACTGACCCCCTAACTCATTAGAGATATAAACTTGGAGTTAATCATGGCCAAAAACCTGTTATTCCCGCCAGGCCCGGGGGCCGATCCGGATCGTGTCGTTTACGAGGAAGATGGTCTCAAAGGTGAAACATCTGCGCCCTGTCAGTTAAATTGTCCGGCGGGGATAGATATTCCATCATATATTGCGTTAGTTGGTAGAGGAGCGTACGACGAGGCGATTGAACTGATCCGTAAAGACAATCCATTCCCTTGGGTTTGTGGATTAGTTTGTCCAAACCCATGTGAACATTGGTGTCAAAGACGCTATTTGGATAAAGCCCTTTGTATTAAGGACCTTAAAGGGTTGGCCGCCCGTATGGTAATGGAAAAGGGAAAGGGTTACGTGATCCCTAAACCCAAGGCCAAATATTCCGAAAAAATAGCTATTATAGGCTCAGGTCCCGCTGGTTTGACCGCAGCTTATTTCTTGGCGTGGGAAGGGTACCAGGTAACGGTCTTTGAAGCCATGTCCGAACCTGGTGGCTTGATGATGGCGGGCATTCCCGAATTTAGACTGCCTCGGGATTGCGTTCGTCGAGAGATTCAGGCTATCCGGGACATGGGTGTAGAAATTAGAGTCAATTCCCCAATTGGGAAAGAAGTCTCTCTCGATGAGCTCAGGGAGCAAGGATACAAGGCGTTTTTCCTCGGGATAGGAGCGTGGGAAGGCTTGAAACTCAAAATAGAAGGTGAGCATGATTACCCGCAGGTTCTCAGCGCCCTCGAATTCCTGAAAGATGTTTCATTCGGCAAGAAAATTAAACCGGCCAATAGCGTGGCTATAATAGGTGGAGGAAACGCAGCGATCGACGCAGCCCGTACATGCGTGCGTCTTGGATCACAGTCGGTCAGTATTGTCTACAGACGAACCAGGTCTGAAATGCCGGCGCATTTTGAAGAAATTATACAGATGGCTGAGGAGGGGATTCATGTTCACCAGTTAACAATCCCTGCCAAAATAATGGGAAGCTATGGGAAAATCGATTTTTTGGAATGTCTTATGGCCTCTTTGGGTGAACCTGACGAATCCGGGCGAAGGCGACCGATTCCTGTGCCTGACTCAGAGTATAAGATGCCCGTGGGGGCTGTTATAGCGGCGATAGGCCAAAAACCGGCCATCATGCGTTATCCCGGTCTAGGCGGTCTTGATTTGACAAAAAGGGAAACCATTCAAATTCGATCACACAACCAGCAAACCAACATCCCGGATGTTTTCGCAGGTGGAGACGCTGTGACCGGTCCTGCAACTGTGGTTGAGGCCATCGGTGGCGGGAAAAGGGCCGCTTTCGCAATAGACGCTTTTCTTAGACACAAAGAAATGCCCGAAAAATTACCTCCACGGCCGAGGGCAATGATACCCCCAATTGTTTTGGAGTATCATCAAAAGTCATTCATCCAGAGGCAAGAGATCCCCCTTATAGATCTCGACAGACGTATGCATTCTTTCGATCGGGTCGAACTTGGCCTGGACGAAATAGCCGGCAGAGAAGAAGCCAAGCGCTGTATGCGTTGTGATATCTGTGAAAGATGTGGGAAGTGTGTTGAAGTCTGCCGTGATCGTCTCGGGGTTTCCGCTATTCGTTTCTTTCACGCCGGTGAGAGTTCATTGATTTTGAAAGAATATGTTCATGGACTCCCGAAATGTATTGGGTGTGGTTCCTGTGTGAACATCTGTCCCACTGGCGCTTTACAGCTTGAAGACAGAGACGGTGAACGAGTATTGTTAATGAGCGGGACCATTATCAACAGAATCAAGCTGGAGACTTGCGAAGGCTGTGGCGCCCAATACGTAACCAAGGTAATGGTTCGTCATGTCCAAAAGCTTATTGATGCTCCAGAAGAAGCTTTTGAACAGAGACTTTGCCCAGATTGCAAAAGGATAGCCCAAGCATCGAAAATGGTTGGCGAAGATCCTGATTTTACTGTCTCAAGATTTAAGCGGGAGAAGATACAAAAAGGATCAGTTGTGTGAAATGGGCATCCTGGCGTGCAGTTACATTTTTTCTTGATGGCCCCTGAGAGACATTGCAGTATAGGATAGTAAGAGTTATGATGACTGCGCGAGGCTATAAGTGGTTTGAAGTAATCCGCCGAGCTTCAAGCCTAGGATCATCAAGGTTGCCAAACAACTTGTAGGATGAATAACCTTCCGCGTTCACGGTGAACCGCTGGGCGAAACCGTATAACAGAAGGGGCAGTAATGCCCGTGAAGGTGCGCATAAATGAGGAGATTAAATATGAAGAAACGTACGGTGTTTTTTGGGGTGTTGTTACTCATCGTTTCGGCTGTTAGCTCGTTGGCCCAAACTCAAGATCAGCAGGCGACCATACGAGTATCCGGAGCGGATAGTATGTTTTACCGGGTGAAGCTTTTGGGAAGACTTTTCCAAAAAAATCATCCACTAGTCAATATAGATGTTTCGCAAGGCGGAACCATGGACTCCGGTGTCCGGGCTGTTATCAACGGAGAGGCGGATATGGCTATGGCCTCCTGTTCCATCACTGAGGACGAGGACAAACTGGCTGCTAGCAAGGGAGTGAAAATGGTTGAGCGCCTTATAGGGTATGGAGGCATCACAATAATTGCTAATGCGTCGGCAGGGGTCGAACGGCTCACTTTGGATGAAGTCAAGAAGATTTTCGAAGGACAGATCACCAATTGGAAGCAGATTGGGGGTTCTGACACGCCTGTAAAAGTGGTAAGAACCGACGAAACTCATCCGGGCACATTGGCATTTTTACAACGTGATTTCATGCAAGCCCCATTTGTTGCTCACGCGACAGTTGTCAGTTCGTTCCCGGGAGTGGTTGCCACTGTCGCAGACAGTCCCGGAAGTATAGGATACGTACGTATTCGGGAAATCACAGAATCGCCCGTGGTTAGGAGCAATCCGCATGTCAAAGTCATTGCCATCGGACGTTCTAAATCTGCTCTTCCTGTGTATCCTAGCAGGGAGACAGTATCAGATCATTCCTACCCGCTCTTGCGGCCTTACTTCATCTATTATTCTACAACTGCCAAGGCCCCCACTGTTGAGTTTGGGGATTTTCTCGTGAAGAAAGGGTGGGGTAGTCAAGACTTGTGATCATCTGTCCTTCATGCGTGCGTGGGACTGAAACTATGGTAGGTCCCACGCTGTTTCAAATCCTGCGAACAGTCTCCCTTTGAGTTCACTCAAGGTTTCGAAGAATCCAAGTTCTGCCCCCCCCATGAGTTCATCTCAACCAATCAAACAACTCTTGGAAATGATTGAAACGCGTTGTGATCTGTGCGGTTCCTCAAACGACAGACTCCTATTTGAAAAAGAAGGCTTCCGCCACGTGCGTTGTCTGGAATGTGGATTGGTATATGTAAACCCGAGATTAAAGTTTCACGAGGATTTTCAAACTGTTTCAGGGACTGGGTCAATGGGGGAGGACCAACTTTCGCGTTCCCAGACACTGCGAATCTGTAAGGAACTGTCACGATTAGATAATTACAGGAAGCTCAACAGGCTCCTTGAAATAGGTCCGGGTAAAGGCTGGTTTCTAAGTATTGCCAAACGAGTTGGTTGGAATACTTGGGCGATGGAAATAAATCTTGACGCTATAGAAAATTTAAAGCGCAAGGGTATCAAGAACATAATCATTTCGGGTTCAGAAATATCGGACCTCAATCACGAGTCATTTGACGTCGTTAGGATGTGGGACGTGATAGAACACCTGGAATCGCCCAGAGCGCTCCTCAAGAAGATTTTTAACAATCTGCGTGGAGGTGGCCTGCTTCGGCTGTCAACCACAAATTTTAATTCTCTTTCAAGAATTGTAAACGGTCCTGAGTGGGTTTACCTGAATGGGGCGGACCATATCGTGCTTTTCGACCCAATTACAATGGAGAAACTCTTAAAGTTGGTTGGTTTCCAAAGGATTCGCATCAGCACGAGATCCTTCAATCTTAGGAGAAAGCTGTATTATCCCGAAAGAGAGATTAAAGTTAGGTTTCATCCTCTGGGCCCATTTCGAAAAATAATTGATGAAACAATAAAATTCTCGAATCTGGGGCATCAAATGATTGTTGACGCTGTCAAGGACGCGTGAAAACACATAATTTTCGTTATCATTTATATGACTTCATGATAGACTTAAAATTTTAGCGCGGTTTTGTCAGTTTAAAACTGCCTTTTGCCTTGCAAACACTTGAATTATTGTCGAATCGAGTTATTGGATGAGAACTTTAATATGACCAACCACACCGCCCCACAATTTGTGGCGCCCGCTTTACGGGCGGGCATACTCGCAGAGGCGCTTCCATACATTAGGGCTTTTCGCGGAAAGCGCATATTGATTAAGTATGGTGGCAGCGCGATGACAAATAATTCCCTCAAGAGGGATTTCGCCGAAGATGTGGCGCTTTTAAGCTTTATAGGGGTCAAACCGACAATAGTTCATGGTGGTGGACCCCAAATAGGCGAACTACTAAATAAACTCGGCAAGGAGAGCCGATTTATAAAGGGTCTCCGAGTTACCGACGAAGAAACAATGGATGTAGTTGAGATGGTGCTGGTCGCCAAGGTTAACAAGGATGTGGTTTCAATGATCAATTCTTATGGTGGAAGGGCCGTGGGGATATCTGGCCGTGACGGCGGACTGATTAGGGCCAAGAAAGCCAGACCGGCAAGATTGGCCGGCATTGATGAGGACTTGGGACTAGTGGGTGAGGTAGAACGAATAAATCCTGATTTGATAGCGTCCCTGGAAGATCGAGGATTCATACCTGTTGTCGCTCCAGTTGGGGCCGGCCCGCACGAAAAACCTTATAATATAAATGCGGATACCGCAGCCGGGGCTATGGCGGCGGCTTTGAACGCCGAAAAATTCTTGTTGCTCACTGATGTTCCCGGAGTCCTGGATCCTCAAGGCGCCTTAATTTCGAGTCTGTCTGAAGAGCAGGTCGAAGAAATGATCAAAACCGAGGTTATTTCAGGCGGAATGATTCCGAAGGTCAAATGTTGTCTGTCCGCAATAAGAGGTGGTGTGCCAAAGGCCCATATAATTGACGGTCGGGTCCCCCACACGCTTCTGCTGGAAATTCTCACAGATGAGGGTATAGGGACCGAAATCGTGCGTGAGAAAGCGCCAGGGCTTTAGCTTCTGGCGCCCACACGTTCCGAGGGTTTACAATTAACTTGACGGTTTGGCTCTGATTTTCATCCTATGAGCGGCGCCTGTCATGCGGAGAGTTTTAAGACTTCAGGTTGAGAGATATAAAATGGCTAAAGAATCCATCGATTTTGTTTCAGCTAATAACGAATATGTTTTTAACACTTACGGTCGATCTCCACTCATGTTGGTAGAAGGGACCGGAGTACGGGTAAAAGACAGTAATGGCAAGGATTATCTGGATTTTATCGGAGGGCTTGCGGCGTGCCCGCTTGGGCATGCTCATCCTGTGCTTGTAGAAGCCATATGTAATCAGGCTGGAAAACTGATACACGTGTCCAACCTTTTCCACATTGAGCCGCAAATTGAATTGGCGCGACTCCTGGTGGAAAATTCATTCGCTGACAAGGCGTTCTTCTGTAATTCAGGAGCTGAAGCGAATGAAGGCGCCATCAAGTTGGCGCGTAAGTTTTTCAGCGGAAAAGGGGATGCTGATAGACATCATATCATAACAATGCAGAATTCGTTCCATGGTCGGACATTAGCCACGCTTGCAGCCACAGGCCAGACGAAATACCGTGAGGGTTTTGAACCGATAATGCCGGGGTTTTCCCATGTTCCGTTCGGTGATTACCCCATGCTCGAAGAGGCCGTGACGGACACGACAGCGGCAATCATGATAGAGCCTATTCAAGGTGAAGGTGGAGTTTGTATTCCGCCTGCCGACTATTTGCCTAAAGTCCGGAAACTTTGTGACGATAGAGGTTTGTTACTGATCTTTGACGAAGTCCAGACCGGAATGGGCAGGACCGGTAAGTTATTCGCGTACGAAAACTTCGGGATTACGCCGGATATCATGACATTGGCGAAGGGCCTTGCAGGAGGCGTCCCGATTGGCGCTATGGTCGCTACCGATCGGGTGGCGTCGGCATTCAAGCCCGGAAACCATGCCTCAACGTTTGGCGGCAATCCTTTGTCTTCCGCCGCAGGAGTGGCTGTTTTGAAAGAGATTTTGTCCAATGGATTTCTAGATCGGGTCAGGGCAATGGGGGGTTATTTAAGGTCTCGACTCGAAGATATCGCTGCAAAACACAATATAATAAAGGAAGTGCGTGGACTTGGATTAATGCAGGCAGTGGACCTGAAGACACCGGGAGCGGACCTGGTAGCAGTCATGAGAGAAGCCGGTGTTTTAGTGAACTGCACATCCGATACTGTTATAAGATTTTTGCCACCGCTGATAGTATCAGGCGCTGAGATTGATGAGATGATAATCGTTCTGGATGCGTCATTAGCCAGGATTACGGATTAGTACCATGAAAGAACTCCGTCATTTTTTGAGTCTCGCCGACTGTTCTAAAGAACAGATCCTCAGTTTACTGCGTCGAGCCGCCGCCATCAAGAGAGGGGAACCAGGAAAAGGCCCCGATTTACCGCTTGAGGGCAAGAGCGTAGGTCTTCTTTTTGACAAGCCGTCCACCAGGACCAGAGTGTCATTCGATGTTGGGGTTTTCCAGTTAGGAGGACATCCGATATTTCTCAACTCTCGTGACATTCAGCTTGGTAGAGGTGAACCCATTAGAGACACGGCACGTGTCCTATCAAGGTATCTCGATGCGATTGTAATCCGGACTTTTGGTCACGAAATAGTTGAGGAATTTGCGCGCTGGTCCACTATTCCGGTCATAAATGCTCTCACGGATCGATCACACCCGTGTCAGATATTGGGAGACCTTCTAACTTTGCAGGAAGCCGGTCTGGACATCTTTACGATGAAAGCGGCGTGGATTGGCGATGGGAACAACGTGGCCAATTCCTGGATATATGCGGCCCAGAAATTAGGTTTTCCGTTTATTCTAGCATGCCCTGAAGGTTATGACCCAGCGGTTAAATTTGATTATGACAACATCAAACTGACCCGAGATCGTCTCGAAGCGGCCAAAGACGCAAACGCAATATCAACAGATGTATGGGCTTCGATGGGACAAGAAAAGGAAGCGGCGATCCGTCGCCAGGTTTTTCAGGATTTCCAGTTAAATAGCGATGTTCTGAAACACGCCGGCGACCCGGTATACGTGCTTCATTGCCTGCCCGCTCACCGCGGAGAAGAGATTACCGATGATCTAATGGAATCAAAACATTCTTTGATCTGGAATCAGGCGGAAAATAGGCTTCATGTGCAGAAAGCCCTGCTGGAGGATTTGCTCAGTCTATAATCAAAGGGGCTTTTTGGCGGATAGTTGGAGGAACATTGAAACATAAAGAAATAAAAAAAATCGTATTGGCCTATTCTGGCGGGCTTGACACTTCAGTGATCCTGCGGTGGCTCGTTGAAACATATGAATGCCCCGTAGTCGCGTTTGTGGCTGATCTGGGACAGGGCGAAGAGCTTGACTCTCTTGATGACAAAGCTGAAGCTTCCGGCGCTGAATCTTTATATGTGGTCGACCTTAAGGAAGGGTTTGTCAAAGACTTTGTTTTTCCAATGTTTCGCGCTAACGCGATCTATGAAGGAACCTACCTTCTGGGTACTTCAATAGCCCGGCCTTGCATAGCGCAGGCACAAATGGACATTGTGGAGAAGGAAAACGCCGACGCCGTAAGTCATGGAGCTACGGGTAAGGGAAATGACCAGGTTCGCTTCGAGCTGACATACTATTCAATCAATCCTGAGATCAAAATTATAGCCCCATGGCGTACATGGTCGCTTAAATCCCGATCAGAACTTATCAACTACGCAAAGAAACACAATATTCCGGTAAGCTCTACTGCCGAGAAACCGTACAGCATGGATAGAAACCTGCTGCACCTTAGTTTCGAAGGTGGGATCCTCGAAGACCCATGGGCGGAACCTCCTTCTGACATGTTTATTCTTACCGCAGACCCACGAAAAGCCCCGGATAAGGCGGAAGAAATTACAATTTCCTTTGAGTCGGGCGATCCGGTAGCTGTAAACGGGGTTCGAATGACCCCGGCCAAACTACTCGATCACCTCAACAGACTCGCAGGCATACACGGCGTAGGACGTGTTGACATGGTCGAGAACCGTTACGTTGGTATGAAAAGTCGTGGTGTTTATGAGACACCGGGTGGCACTGTTATCCACGTGGCCAGAAGGGCCATGGAATCCATAACATTGGATCGTGAAATTACCAGGCTCAAGGATGAATGGATCCCGCGTTATTCTGGCCTCGTTTATAACGGATACTGGTTTTCGCCCGAGAGGCGGATGCTCCAGGCCGCCATAGACGCAGCGGCGTCGGCAGTTTCCGGTGATGTCAGGCTTCGGATCTACAAGGGCAATGTTACCGTCACTGGCCGAAAATCAGACAACTCTCTTTATGATCAAAGATTTGCGACTTTTGAACAGGACGAGGTTTATTCCCAATCAGACGCTGAAGGCTTTATACGCCTCAACGCTTTGAGACTGAGGATTGGATCACTAATTTCCAAGACAAAAAAGCGATAACGTTAGCTGGAATTCACCAAAACATGGGCGCTGGAAAAAATTCACAAGCTTCGAAAAAGTCAGGCGGATCATCGGGTGTTAGAAAAGGCCGATTCGCTGGTGGTATGGATCCACTATTCGCCGAATTTAACGCCTCAATCTCGTTTGATCGACGTCTATTTCGAGAAGACATTGAAGGAAGTATAGCTCACGTGCGTATGCTGGGCTGTCAGGCCATAATACCCGCTGAAGACGCTGTTAAAATTGAAGAAGGACTCAAACAGGTCCTTGATGATTTCGAAAATGGTCGATTTGAATTCCGTGAAGACCTCGAAGATGTCCACATAAACATAGAAGACGCTCTAAGAAAAAAAATCGGCGATGTCGCCGGTAAGCTTCACACGGCAAGAAGCAGAAATGACCAGGTTGCGCTGGATTTGAGACTATTCCTCAGGAACCGGTCCTGTTTGATCAAGGTCGCTCTTCTGGATATGAATGCAGCTTTGCTTGAAACCGCTAGGCTTAACATAGATGTCATAGCCCCTGGTTACACTCATTTGCAAAGGGCCCAACCCGTGAGGCTTTCACACCATCTCATGGCCTATTTTCAGATGTTCAGGCGTGACTGGGAACGTTTTGCAGATTCAGAGAAACGCATCGATGAAATGCCGCTGGGCTCGGCTGCTCTTGCCGGAACCACCTTTGAAATCAACCGCGACCTCGTAGCTGGCTTTCTAAATTTCTCGCGAGTTAGCCGCAATTCGATGGACGCTGTTTCGGACAGAGACTTCGCTGTTGAGTTCACGTTCAATTGTTCGCTTGTGATGACTCATCTGTCGCGACTGTCCGAGGAATTCATAATCTGGTCATCGTCGGAATTTTCTTTTCTCGATTTACCTGACGAGTTCTGTTCCGGGTCAAGCATTATGCCGCAGAAAAAGAACCCGGACGCCTGTGAATTAATACGAGCCAAAAGCGGTCGAGTATATGGAGACCTGATCACGCTTCTCACAATCCTCAAAGGACTGCCGTTGACATATAACAAGGACCTTCAGGAGGATAAGGAGCCCGTTTTTGACGCTGCCGACACTGTTTTGAACAGCCTAAAGGTGATGACAAGCCTGATAAAAGGCACTAAATTCAGGGCTGAAAGATTGTTAGACGCGGCTTCAGAGCCATACCTCGCGGCGACTGACGTAGCGGATGCTTTAGCCAGACAAGGTCTGCCATTCAGGGAAGCTCACGCCCGAGTTGGCGCTATTGTTCGCGGAGAGACTTCTGTAACCGATTATGTTCCTCCAACCCCGGAAGAAATGGTCGAGTCAAGATGTCAGGAAGGCGCGACAGGGAAACAGAGTGTGATTCGACAGATGGAAGAGGGCGAGAAATTCCTTCTACAAAATGGATGCACGCTCCATGCGGATGGTTAAAAAGGAACAACGAAACAAGATTGAGAAAATTTCTTCTTCCGGCCCTTTTTCTCATGACCTTGAACTGTGTCTGTTCCTGTGGATACAAGACTAACCCTAGACCTACAACTGTAAGGGTCCCTGCGCCAATCAAGCTAATCACAGCGAGAGCTTTCCCTGATGACATCAAGCTTAACTGGAACGTGCCCGCTTCAAATTCGGATGGTTCCACATTGAGCGATTTGTCTGGTTTCAAGGTTTATCGAGGCGCAAGAGGTGTGGATGAAGACTGTGAAAACTGTCAGGACAAGCGCGAATTGCTGGTCAATATCGATTTCCAGTCGCCATCCAACGCTGAAATTAAGAATGATGAAGTGATTTTCCAGGACAAGAAAGTTACTCCAGGCAAAGTGTATTCCTACGCAGTTGTAGCCTATAATCTGCGTGGTAGGGAAAGCTCGATAGGAAACCCTGTAGAAGTTTATTATGAAACGCCGCCACCTGCTCCAACCGATCTCATTGCTCGTTCGGAGGCGGGTCATATCAGACTTGAGTGGAAAGCGCCTATTGACTCTAAGATTGATCGGTATCAGATCTTTCGAGGGACAGAAGACAACACCGCCAAGATGAAATCTATCGGCACAGCAGCTTACCGGGAACCCTGGTTTGTAGATAAGGGAGTTGAGAAAAATTTAAAGTATTTCTATACAGTACGGTCAGTAAAATCAAACAGGGGGACCCCCTTTGAATCAAATACTTCAAACGTGGCGGAGGCCGTGGCGCCAAGTATTTACTGGCGTTCGCCTGAAAACGTAAATGTCGCCATGAGTAGCCAGGGCATCAGGGTGTACTGGGAACCAGTCAAAATGGAAAATGAAGAAACACGCTACAATGTTTATCGGTCGGAGTCCGGTCGCGGTTTTCAGAAAATCAATCCTGAACCGGTTAAGACCCCATGGCTGTTGGACAGCAAGGTCACCAGGGGCAGAGTTTACAGGTACGCAGTCACGGCGGTGCCCAAAAATCGACTGGAGGAAGAGTCTTCCCGAACAGCGTCGCAAGCTTTAAGATATACTTACTGACTTACGGGTAATTAAATGCATTATTTCAGTTATAAAAATGGGGAGCTTTTCTGCGAACAGGTTCCGGTAAAACAAATAGTTGAGGAGCTTGGCACGCCACTTTTTGTTTACAGTTGCGGTACGTTAAAAAGACACTACAGAATATTCGAAGAACCTTTTTCAAACGCGCCCCATGTAATCTGTTTTTCTATGAAAGCATGCTCTAACCTGACAATCCTCAAAATTTTCTCAAATCTCGGAGGAGGAGTCGACATTGTGTCCGGAGGTGAGCTTTTCAGGGCATTGAAAGCTGGTGTCCCTCCATCCAGGATAGTCTACTCCGGAGTAGGTAAAAAGTCTTATGAAATGGATGATGCTCTTAGATCCGATATCCTGATGTTTAACGTGGAGTCGGAAGAAGAACTCCAGCTTCTAAACCAACGGGCATTGACACTGGGCAAGAGCGCCAGGATCGCTTTACGTGTAAACCCTGATGTGGATCCGCTGACGCATCCATACATCTCTACAGGACTAAAATCCAACAAGTTTGGGATCCAGATAGATCAGGCTCTGGAAATGTATTCAAAGGCCAGGGACATGCCCGGCTTGGAGCCGGTTGGCATTGACTGCCATATCGGGAGCCAGTTGACGGAACTTGGGCCTTTCATGGAAGCGGTATCGATACTCAGAAAACTCTTGAGGAAACTTAGGAACAATGGGATCGACATCAAGTATCTGGACATAGGGGGCGGACTTGGCATCCCGTACGATCAGGAAACACCCCCTGCGCCTGGAGATTATGGGGCGGCCATACTTGACCTGGTGTCGGATATGCATATTACATTGATTATGGAGCCGGGACGTGTGCTTGTCGGTAACGCTGGCATCATGATTACTCGAGTGCTTTACAAGAAAAGCGGAACAGAAAAAAACTTTGTAATTGTGGACGCCGCGATGAATGACCTCATTCGCCCAAGTCTGTACAAGGCTTACCACTCCATAATCAAGGTTAAAAAATCGCCTGATCAGGCACCGAAATTTGTAGCGGACATAGTCGGACCGATATGTGAATCCGGCGATTTTCTTGCAAAAGGAAGAGAAATCGAAGAACCATTCCCTGGTGAACTCCTTGCGGTGATGAGCGCAGGGGCTTACGGTTTTACCATGTCGTCCAATTATAATTCCAGACCTCGTTGCGCAGAGGTTCTTGTTAATGGTTCTAATTACTATCTTATTAGACAGAGAGAAACATATGAGGACCTTATCAGAGGTGAAAAGATCCCCAGTCACATTCTCGAGGGCAAATAAAGGAGCGAGTTATGTTTTCCGGAGCGTTCACAGCAATTGTAACACCGTTCAAAAACGGTCAGGTTGATGAAAAAGGCCTCAAAAACCTGATACGTTTCGGAATGGACGGTGGAGTCAGTGGTTTTATCCCATGCGGGACCACCGGCGAATCGCCGACACTTTCTCATGACGAACACAATCGTGTTGTTGAGCTGACGGTCAAGGAAGTCGCCGGGCAAGTCAAGATTATAGCAGGTACAGGTTCAAATTGTACGGATGAGGCGATAAGCCTAACGAGAAACGCGAAAAAGTTTGGAGCGGACGCTGCTCTTCTTGTTTCTCCTTACTATAACAAGCCCACTCAAGAGGGTCTTTACAAGCATTTCGCAGCCGTGGCGGAAGCGGTTGACATCCCCTTGGTGCTTTACAATATCCAGGGTAGAACTGGTGTCAATATTGAAAACCCTACCGTTCAAAGGCTTTCAAAAATTCCCAACATAGTTGGTGTAAAAGAAGCTTCCGGCTCAATTTTACAGATGAGCGAGGTAATTCGGTTATGTGGCCCGGAGTTTGATGTGCTTTCCGGTGACGATCAGATGACGTTCCCACTCATGGCGTTGGGCGGCAAAGGTGTAATCTCCGTAGTTACCAACATTATACCGGACAAGATGTCGACATTGGTCAAACATATGCTGGCCGGCCAGATCGACAAGGCTAGAACCATACACTTTGAAATTTTTGAGCTTTGCCAAACTATGTTCGTTGAAACCAATCCAATACCAATAAAGGCGGCTTTAGGGCTGATGGGAAAGATTGAGCCGGAATTCAGGTTACCATTGTGCGCCCCCTCTCCGGCCAACCTGGAGAAAATCAGGACAGCTCTGGGGAAACTCAATTTGATTTAGTTCAGGAGATACCATGATTAAGATTGCGGTAAGCGGCGCGGCTGGCCGGATGGGAAGAAGAATAATCGCTTTATCCCATGAACATCCCAAACTTAAAGTTGTAGCTGCGCTGGATGCCCCGAAAAACCCCAGCGTCGGGAAAGACGCCGGTGAAATTGCGGGTATAGGTCACATAGGCGTCAAGGTAACCGATGACTACAAGGCCGCAATAGGCCTTTGCGATGTTGTAATAGACTTTTCCTCGCCTGAAGCCACGATAAGAAATGTAGGAGAAGCGGCCAGTAAGGGAAAAGCCCTGGTTATTGGGACTACAGGTCTTTCTGATGAGCAAAAAAATACAGTTAGTGAAGCCGCTTCCATTACTCGCTGCATGTTGGCCCCAAATATGAGCCTGGGAGTCAACCTTCTGTTCAACCTGGTCGGGAGGGTTGCTTCCAGCCTTGGGGACAATTATGATGTTGAAATTATAGAATCACACCACAATCAGAAAAAGGACGCCCCAAGCGGTACCGCCGCGAAGCTTGCCGAAATTGTGGCAGGATCTTTGAAACGGGACCTGGACGAAGTGGGAATTTATGGACGTTACGGCATGGTTGGCGCCAGAAATCCAAAAGAAATAGGAATAATGTCCGTAAGAGCAGGAGACATCGTGGGTGAACACACGGTGATGTTTTGCACTAACGGTGAACGGATTGAGCTTACGCATAAAGCCCACAGTCGCGACGCTTTCGCAAAAGGCGCGGTTCAGGCCGCGATCTGGATAATGAATGAGCCTCCGGGGCGTCTCTACGATATGCGAGACGTCCTTGGGTTATAGGCGATGCGAGAATAGGGGAACAAAATGAAGTTAGTACGATTCCAAACTCAGCGGGAGATCTTTTCCGGAGTTCTTGCAGGACATATCATCAGGCCCTGGGGACCTAACCCCGCTACTCATGAATGCGCTCTTTCCGATGTGCGGTTACTAACACCGTGTGTTCCATCAAAGGTTGTGGCGGTTGGACTTAACTATCGTGATCACGCCGAAGAGCTTAAGATGGCGCTTCCTGAAGAGCCGCTGCTATTCATGAAACCCTCTTCAAGCGTAATCGGGCCCGGAGATACCATTGTAATGCCTCCACAGAGCGCCAGGGTCGATTATGAAGCTGAGCTTGCGATCGTAATAGACAAGGAAGCCAAAAACGTGGTCGAAAAAGACGCTAAAAAGGTTATTCTCGGTTTTACATGCCTGAATGACGTGACAGCGCGTGATCTGCAGAGTAAGGATGGCCAGTGGACACGAGCTAAAGGCTTTGACACTTTTTGCCCCATAGGGCCTTGGATAGAAACGGACATTGATCCTTCAGATCTTAAAATTGACCTATTGCTGAACGGTCAGGCGAAGCAGTCCTCTCGAACATCCAACCTGATTTTTAACTCTTACAAACTTATTGAGTACATCACGAGCGTAATGACACTGTATCCAGGTGACGTCATCGCGACCGGGACCACATCAGGTATTGGGCCGATGGCTGATGGAGACACGGTTCAGGTCGTGATTGAAGGAATAGGCTGCTTGTCAAACAGGGTTGAAAGTCGGAAGTAATGTATTCACTGGCATACATAGGTTTTGGAGCTAACCTGGGAGATCCGGAAGATACCTTTTCCAAGGCTATAGAAAAGATTGAGGCCTTGAAACGGGCATACCTTAGAAAAGTGTCCAGCCTATACAGGACGGAACCAGTTGGTCTGAAAGACAACGGCCCTGAATTCCTGAACGCTGTCCTGGAAGTGCAGGTCGAAATGTCTCCTTTTGACCTGATTTACGATCTGAGAAAAATCGAGAAAGCTTTGGGCAAGAATCGTAGTCACAAGAGTGATCGTTCCAGGAAGATAGATCTTGATCTCTTGCTATTCGCGGATAAGGTATTTTCATCCAATACGCTGGAAGTGCCGCATCCGCGTATGGAAAGCAGAGGATTTGTTTTAGCGCCTCTGGCAGAGATCGCTCCTGATTTTGTGCATCCCGGACTGAAATTGACTATTAGAGAATTGCTGGACAATCTGGACCCGGAAGAACTATGCAAAGTGCGTCTGTTCAAGGCTGTCAACAGGCTCGAAGGGGTCTGAAGTGCTGAGACTACTTCTTACCGTGATATGGATTTATGTGGTTTACAGGGTCCTGCGATGGGCATTTGTAGCAATCGGAGCCGGTTTGAATAAAGACTCTATTGGTGAGGCCCATGAGCCGGTAAATGTCAACCAGATGGTAAAGGACCCTGTTTGTGGTACTTACGTCCTTGCCCGGGACGCCACGCATTTAAGAATTCATGGAAAGACTTATTACTTTTGCTCCGACGAGTGTCGTAAACGTTTTGTCTACAAATAATTGTGGTTTTTAAAATGGCCTCAGAGATCGCTAACCCTAAAATACTGATCGCTGAAGATTCGAAGATCCTCAATAACATGCTCAGGGATGTTTTTGAGGAGCATGGATTTGACGTCTTCCAGGCTTTCGATGGCTCTGAAGGTAAAAATCTTTTACTCAAGGAAAGTCCGGACGTAGCTCTGATCGATGTTCACATGCCCAGAATCGACGGGTTTGAAACCCTGCATTTCGCAAAACAAAAGTTACCTCGTTCCATCGTGATAGTCATGTCCTCAGCGGACAATCCCCAGATTGGCGTGAAGGCCATGAAGCTGGGAGCGGATGACTATCTTACCAAGCCTTTCGTTGTTGGGGACGTAGTGGAACTTGCGCTGAAGCTCCTTGAAAATCGGCGATTCGGTGACGAAAACGTCAGGCTCAAAAAGGAAATCCGGAGAAGTGAAAAATACCTTGCGCATCTAACCACGATCATAAACGAAGCTCTCATAACTACAGACTCAAGGGGAAGCATCCAGTCAATCAACCTGGCTGCTTCCAGACTCTGGGGTTATTCCTTTGAAGAACTGAAAGACAAGGATGTTCACTTCCTCGTTAGAGGGGAAGCTCGCACGCTGCTTCACCGTGATCTTGTCAAAGACACATTGCGGGCTGGCAAAGTCGAAGGAGAGTTTCATTTCAGGAAAAAGGACAACAGCACTTTCCCAGGCTATCTCTCCACATCAATAATCAAGGAAAACAACCGGGTACGCGGCATAGTAATCGTTGTCGCTGAACTGACTCGCCTGTACGCTGTCGAACAAAGGCTAAAACAGTCGGAAAAACTGGCGTCTCTAGGCAAGGTGGTCGAAGGCGTCGCTCACGAGGTGAGGAACTGTCTAACCTCCTTGGGAGGCTTTGCTCTCAGGTTGAGCAAGATGTCCGAAGAGAACTCATCAACATCGAAGTACACGGAAATTATTCTAAACGATGTCGGTCGCCTCGAGAAGATGGTCAAGGATATCGAAGAATATGTCCAATTCTCGAAATTCTATGGATTTAATTTTATAAAGACCGATCTGGTCCCACTAATTGAACGGGCAAGAGACAGGGCGATCAATGAATTACCGGAAGAGATGGTAAAGAAAGTGGGTTTTAGCATAGATGCTGACGGGAGGACCCTACCTAAAGCGCAAGTTGATCCTGCGGCGATAGAGGAAGTTTTTTTTAACCTTATACGCAACGCCTACGAAGCCATGCCTAACGGAGGCCGATTGAAAGTAACAGTCCGGGCCTTGAAATCGGGAGTGTCGGTGGCGTTTTCGGACACTGGTGTAGGCATACACAACGAAGATGTGTCGGAGATATTCAATCCCTTTTTTACTTCTAAAACTGTTGGCGCCGGTATGGGGTTAAGTAAGGCGCATCTTCTGCTGGAGGAGCATCGTGGGGCAGTGAGGGTATCATCCGAGCCCGGAAAGGGTTCTGCTTTTGAAGTGTTTTTACCAGTGGAGCGTTTGACGACCAGTATTTATCCCTGGGAGACCGAGAGGCCTGCCAGACATTCCCGTGGATTTGATAAAAGATAATGAAGAGACATCTACCAAACTTTTTGACACTGGGACGTCTATTACTGGTCCCGCCTATTGTGGTTCTGCTGTTTTTCCCGGGGCGGTTCCCGTCCGCATTGGCCGCGATCCTTTTCTTTATTGCTTCGCTTACGGATTTCTTCGACGGATTCATCGCCCGCAGGCTAAAGGTCGAGTCCTCATTTGGACGTTTTCTGGACCCGATAGCCGACAAGGTGCTCGTTACTTCCGCATTGATAATGTTGATTGCCCTGGACAGGGTGGACGCATGGGTAGTCATGCTCATTATAAGCAGGGAAGTTGCGGTCAGCGCTTTGAGGGCGACATCCAGATCATGGGATTCAACATTGAAACCAAGTCGCATAGGGAAATGGAAAGCATTTTTTCAATTCGCGGCTGTTATCCCATTAATGATTCATTACGATTATCATTTCATAGTGGACATAGATTTCAACGAGATTGGGACAATCCTGCTTTACATAGCTCTTGCGCTCACCTTGTGGTCCGGCGTGGATTATTTTGTAAAATTCTACAGGGAATACAGCTCAAAGGAATCAGTGAGCCTGGATTAGGATTATGGCGGAGGGAGAGGGATTCGAACCCCCGGATCTTTTGGATCAACGGTTTTCAAGACCGCCGCCTTAAACCACTCGGCCATCCCTCCGTTCATATAATGACGAATCTAACGCAATCCCGCCGCATGTGTCAAGACGAGTGGCAGCAATAACGTCGCGGTGGGGTCTTCCCCTTAGCCCATTTGACGGAATTGGGTCGGCTTGATATCTCTAAACCCACGGAGGAATCGTCATGGAACTCAAGATAGCTGATTCAAGAGGTAGAGTTAACCTGGGAAAAGAATTTGCCAACAAGACTTTTTTGATCGAAAAAACCGGCGAGACGGAAATGAAGCTTGAATTAGCCGCCGTAATACCAGAACGTGAAATGTGGTTTCACAGAAATCCTGAAGCGCGAGCAGCCGTCCTCGGCGCAATAGAAAGATTGAAACCGGGACAATTCGCTGAAAT
>CAWCTI010000038.1:0-95091 GCA_963798475.1 uncultured delta proteobacterium | reverse complement strand
TTGTTATCCTTCCCATGAACCCCTCCAATTAGATCTGAGCATGCCCCACATCTATTGGCTGAACACCGTAAAGGATAGCTAACATACTGAATTTATAATGGACACTAAATCTGGACTGCGGCAACAACTCTTCAAAATCAAATTGTGACTCATCAACATTTTCAAATAGTTATCCCTGCGTAACGTCCGCTCTCGGTGTCCAGCGAGACACTTATGGGACATGCTCAGCCAATTAGATGGGGGAACCTCTATCACATTACGCGTGCGAACGCGAGGTGGTATGATTCGTTTTTCGGTTTCTTTGGCATTTATTTTTCCTCCAATCTTTTAAAGTATCAGACCTGAAAAAACTAACCGCAACAAGACACCATGAGATTTGATGGAGCAGGCTTACTAGAGCTGGTTTCAAAAAGGCCATGTGACCGATATTTCTGGTTTATTAAACAAGTACTTGTAATTTCTGTTGTTTTCGCGTATGAGGCTCATCGGAGGTGATCCGATGAGTCGTAAAGTGGAACTGTTGAGTGAAGCGCAATGGGAGAAGATCGTTCCGTTGCTACCCCGTGTGGAGATTCCTCGTAAGAATGGCCGTCCTCGCGCTGATGATCGCATGGTGGTGGAAGGAATCTTGTGGGTCTTACAAACAGGAGCCCTATGGAAGGATTTACCGGAAAGGTACCCTAGCCCATCGACCTGCTGGCGAAGACTCAAGCGATGGGAAGAAGAAGGGATTTGGCTCAATATCTGGCGAACGTTCCTTTCCCAATTGGATAGCGATGGAGTCCTCGACTGGAGCGAGGCATTCATGGACGGGAGCTTCGCCCCGGCAAAAAAAGGGGCGCGGCCGTCGGGAAAACCAAAAAGGGCAAAGGAACGAAGTGGATGGTGGTGGTCGATGGTCAAGGTATTCCACTGGGAAGCCATATCGACTCTGCCTCGCCCGCGGAAGTAAGGCTGGCCGAGAAGACTCTGGCTCAGATCAGAGTCCACAAACGTGGCAAGGGACGTCCCAAAACTAGGCCACACAGAGTCATAGCAGACAAGGGTTATGACAGTGATCCTCTCAGACAAAGGCTCAAAAAACGAGGGATAACTTTGTTGTCCCCTTATAGGAAAAACCGAAAGAACAAAAGGAAACAAGACCGTCGGATGAAAGACAGATACGCCCGGAGATACAAAGTCGAAAGGACATTCGCTTGGTTCGGTTCCTTTCGACGTCTTGTGGTTAGATACGAACATAATGTCTGTGTTTACACCGGATTCTTTCATATCGCCTGTTTCTTGATTACTATGAGGTGGCTGTGATTTTTGAAACCAGCTCTAGGAATTGTAGAGTTCAGCTAAAATAATTTTGTCTTATCGTCGTTGATAACTTCGGAATTCTAATAAAACCAAATCAATTTTGTAAGGGCTAACTATTTCTTTGAATCGTCAGAGTCTTCAACCGACATCTTGAGCCGTCCAAAATAATTCCAGAGAGCGGAATCAAGAATATGAGTTAATTGCTGACTAGCCTGTTGCTATGCTTGACCAACTCAAAGAGGTTATTGTCGACGGTGGTCGCCAGTTTTTCGCGCTTACCCTCCTTCTTTTTATGAAAAACCCTTGGCCAGCGAGCGTCTTGAACTGAAGAAGATAACAACTGTCCTTTCTGCTCTGACAGAAGTGACGCCTTGAGAGCCTCCAGCGCTGCTGCCAACTCTTTGCGAGTTACGCGTATTGTTCTTTCTTTGAAAGTGTCCCTGATTTTAGACGGCTTCTTAAGCATCTTGCATTCCTATTCTGTTTATTCGGTCTTTTCGTCTATAATTTCATCTAACATTTCTTGTAAACGTTTCTTTTTGTCTGGAACCTGTTTTCTGAGTTCTTTGGCCAATTCCTTGAACTCCTCTGTTTCTGTGACAGAATGTTTTTTTCTTTTTCCTTTTGATCATTGTGTAACCCCAACAAACTGAGATTATGCCGCTTTCTTTCTTCAGTATTCGATGAATTGACGGTATCGCAAAGGACCTATTTTTTATTTAATATGCCCTCGCTGTTCAATTGACCAATGGTTTGGCCGTTTTCGGAGACAGATTTGAAAGAAGCGGCTGTTGTTAGTCTTTTTCTTTATTTTTCATTACACAAAACAATTTGACAATTGCCTTATTCTCACCAAATAATTAATCGTAGCGGATAGTACGCTCAAGACCCGCCCACCCCTCAAATGAATAGCTTCCCGTCAGTAGGAGCATCCCATGCAAGACTATAGAAAGACCAAAGACCAGCTTACAGACGAACTAACCGAAATGCGCCGTAAGGTGGGTGAAACCGAGGCTGTTCAAAAATCACTAAACGAAAAGGAGTCCCGATATTTTCAGATAGCTGATAAAACAAATGAAGCAATTTTCGTAATTCAAGACGGATGGATCAAATACGCAAATCAGAAGTCTTCCGAAATCGTCGGATATTCAATCGAAGAGGCCTTGGCCTCTAACGCAATTGAAACCCTTGTTCATCCCGATGATCGAGAGATGGTAGCTCAATATCACGCAGGTCGAATACAGGGGGATGAAACCCACAACCGGTATGCTTTCAGAATTGTCTGTAAAGACAACAGGTTACGATGGGTAGAGATGAATTCATCCTTAATAATGTGGGAGGGGAGACCTGCGGCGCTGTGCCTTATGGCGGATATAACGGAACGCAAACAGGCGGAGACCACTTTGCTAGAGCGAGAGCGCGACTTCCGCTCTCTTTTGGAAACCATTCCAGATGCGCTGGTGGTATACGATGAAGGGGGCAAGGTTACTTTTGTAAACAAAGCATTTGAAGAACTTTACGGTTGGTCCCAGGAAGAATTGTCAGGTAAGCCTCTCGACAATTTTGTGCCCCCCTCTGAAGAACAGATCGCCAGACAATCATGGGAACGGACACTCCGAGGTGAAAACGTTGTATTCGAAACTTGGCGGTGGACCAAAAAAGGTAAGGTCTTGGACCTACAACTCTCGACTGCCATATTGCGCGACGTGGAAGGCAAACACACCGCCAGCATCATGATTCATCGTGACATAACCGCCAGGAAGAGGGCCGAAGAAGAACTCCAGAAGAGTGAGCAAAAATATCGTCAAATCTTTGATTATTCCCCACTTGGAATCCTCCACTTTGATTATGAAGGAACTATTGCGGCTTGCAACGATAATTTTGTTCAGATCATAGGATCATCCAGGGAGAAGCTTGTAGGTCTGAACATGATCAATGATCTTAAGGATTTTCAAATTATTACGGCTGTAAAGCGAGCCCTGTCAGGAGAGATCGGCCACTATGAGGGCGAATACGCGTCAGTAACCGCAGATAAGGTCATCCCGGTGAAAGTTGATTTTAGTCCTTTGCTGGAGGAAAGCGGCACCATATTAGGCGGTATAGGCATTATCGAAGACATCACTGAACGCAAGCGAGCGGAAGATGCTTTGCGAAAAGGCGAAGAGAAATACCGTCTGCTGGCCGAAAACACCCTGGACGTGATCTGGCAAATGGATCTCGATCTTCGTTTCACCTATGTCAACCCTGCTATTTTCCAAGTAACGGGATATACCCCAGATGAATGGATCGGGACTAGGCTGGCAGAACACTGTGATGAGGAGAACTTCAGGAAGATCGCCCAAGTGGTATCGGAAGAAATTTCAAAAGGAACTGACAGTTGGGGAGCAATTATAGAAGCCGAGATGCTGAAAAAAAGCAGGCAACCGTTCTCGGTTGAAATTTATGGAAAGATCATATTTGGTAAGAATGGACTCCCGGTGGCCCTGCAAGGAATCACGAGGGACATCACCGAGCGCAAGCGGGCAGAGATATCATTAAAGGAGACCAGCACATTTCTCGACACGCTACTGGAAGCCATTCCCCTCCCGATATTCTATAAAGATACAGACGGCCTGTTTACTGGATTCAACAAAGCCTTTGAGGAATTCTACGGCAAGCCGAAACAAGAACTAGTTGGCAAGAGTGTGTTTGACATTTACCCAGAAGAGCTGGCAAAAGTCTATTATGCAAAGGATAACGAACTATTTCGTAATCCTGGTATTCAGATCTATAACACACCCATAAAGGATGGACGGGGTGTTGTTCACGATATAATTTTCCACAACTCCACGTACTTAGACTCCCAAGGGCATGTTCTTGGACTGATCGGCGTGATTCTTGACGTCACCGAACCCAACAGGATCCGAGAAGAGCTTCAGCGGAACGAGTTTCGTTTCAGCAGAGCGGAAATTATTGGTCGATTAGGCAACTGGGAGATTGATCTTTCCACAAAAAGAGTCACCGCATCTGATGGAGCAAGGAGAATTTACGGTGTGGGTCAGCAGGAATTAACTCTTGAAGATATACGGGAATTTCCGTTACCGGATTTCAGATCCCCACTCAACGAAGCGTTGCGTGCGCTCATTAAAGACGGAACGCCCTATGACATTGAGTTTCAAATAAAGAGAGAAAATGACAATCAGGTTATTGATATTCATTCAATAGCCCACTATGACGCCGAAAAGAACACCGTGTTTGGGACAATTCATGACATCACAAATCTCAGACATGCTGAAGAAAGCCACAAATTGCTCTTCGAAGCTATGGAGCATTCGGCGGAGGCTATAATCATTACCGACTCGACAGGGACCATTCAATACGTCAACCCGGCACAGGAAATCCAAAGTGGGTACAGTCGCAATGAGCTTCTCGGACAGACTCCAAATATTTTCAGGAGTGATTTTCACGATGATAATTTTTATGACAAACTCTGGAAAACCATTAAATCCGGGAATGTATGGTCAGGGAGGTTTGTCAACAGGAAGAAAGACGGTACCGTATACCATGAAGACGCTACAATCTCTCCTGTTTACACCAAGACACGGAAGCTGAAGAACTTTGTGGCCGTGAAACACGACATGACTGCGCATCTTAAGCTTTCAGAGCAGCTCTTTCAGGCCCAAAAAATGGAAGCGGTCGGGACTTTGGCTGGCGGTGTCGCTCACGATTTCAACAACCTCCTCCAGGCAATATTGGGATATTCCGAGTTAATGCTCCAACGCAAAAAGGACGGGGAACGTGACTACGCCGATCTACAAAAAATATATCAGGCGGGAAAACGGGGGGCCGACCTGGTTGAGAGCCTACTGACTTTCAGCCGAAAGGCTGAAACAAAATATGTTCCTCTCAACTTGAATCATGAAATAACTCAGGTGCAACAACTCCTTTCTCGAACAATTCCGAAAACCATAAGTATGGACTTACATCTCAAAGGTAACCTGGAATCGATCAAAGCGGACCGGTCTCAGATAGGACAAGTATTGATGAATCTCGGAGTGAACGCAAGGGACGCAATGCCCGATGGTGGGATATTGACCATTGAGACCACAAACATTCGATTGGACGAGGAATACTGTAATACTCATCCGGAAGCCGAACCTGGCAGTTACGTCTTGCTTACTGTTTCGGATAACGGCCAAGGGATGGACAAGAAAACGGTGTCTCACATTTTTGAGCCGTTCTTTACTACTAAGGAAACCGGAAAGGGTACGGGACTAGGACTTGCCACTGTCTATGGCATCGTCAAACAGCATGGTGGTCACATCACCTGCAACAGTGAGTTCGGTCTAGGGACAACATTCAAGATATATTTCCCTTCCATCGAGAAAGAAAGGGACTCAGAAACCCCAACGATCGAAAAGCCAATTCAAGGGGGGACGGAGACGATTCTTCTGGTAGATGATGAAGAGGCTCTTAGGGAATTGGGGTCAACACTTCTTAGCGAATTCGGCTATAAGGTCATAACTGCCGGTAACGGAAAAGAGGCCTTGGGGATATACCAAAATGAGGGCGAGAGAATTTCGCTGGTGGTTCTGGATCTCACTATGCCCGAAATGGATGGAAAGAAGTGCATGCAAGAGATTCTTCAGATCAATCCCAACGCCAAAGTTGTTCTAGCCAGCGGTCATTCCGAAAGTGGGCTGGCTAATGGGAATGTGACAGGCAGAGCAAAGGCATTCGTCCAAAAACCTTGCAACATGAGCCAACTTTTGACTACGATTCGTGAGGTCATCTACAACGATTGATGGGGTACGCCTTCATGCAAGACCAAGAGAAAACTAGAGACCAGCTTATTGATGAATTGAACGAGTTTCGCAGCAGGGTGCGAGAGCTAGAAGCTGCCGATGCTACAACCCTAGATAACGAAAATGTGCCCCTGGCTTACCAGTCTCTTGATGAAAACGCCTACTTCTTGGATGTCAACCAGGCATGGCTGGACACCTTGGGCTATTCCCGGGAAGAAGTTATAGGAAAATGGTTCGGCGATTTTTTGGCTGTCGGCTGTCAAGACCAATTCAAGATTAACTTTTCCCGATTCAAAGCAGCAAGAGAATTACACGGTGTAGAGTTCGAGATGGTCAGAAAAGACGGCTCAATAATCTCTGTGGTTTTTAACGGAAAGACAGGTCGTGACCAAGGTGGATGTTTCAAACAAACCCACTGCATACTTCAGGACATCACCGAACGCAAGCGGTCTGAAGAGGCCGCGACTAGGGAAATCAACGAACGCTATCGGCAACTTGTAGAAAATGCGAGTGATATCATTTTTCAAACCGACATGGGAGGATCCTTCACTTTTGTCAATCCTGTGGTTTTGCGATTAACCGGCTACACTGAGAAAGAAATCCTTGGAAAACACTTTACTGAGTTAATTCGTCCAGATCACAGGGAAGAAGTTATGAAATTCTATGGCCGACAATTCGTAAACAGGCTTCCGGTCACTTACTACGAGTTCCCCATGGTTACCAAACGAGGCATGACTTTGTGGATAGGGCAAAGCACTCAAATAATAATGGACGGAGAAACTTTTGTTGGATTCCAGTCAATCGCAAGGGACATCACCGAGCGCAAACACGCGGAAGAGCTGTTGCGTCGCGCAAACCAAGAACAGCAACGGCTACTGTCTACAGCCGCAACCGCTATATTCACCCTCGACTCCGCCGGAATAGTTACTGGAGTTAACGAAGAGTTCAGTTTAATCACAGGATTCGAGAAAGACGACATAATAGGAAAGCCTTCCAGTATTCTGCAGGAACAACAATGCGAGGAGCCTTACAACCTGTTTCAATTAGGAGTAAAGGACCGTCTTGTTCGACATCAGTGTTCCATACGAACCAAAGATGGGCGTGTCTTGACTGTTTTGAAAAATGCTTCTGTAGAGAGAGACGATGAGGGAAGAATCGTAGCAGCAATAGAATCTTTCATAGATGTTACGGAGTTGATAGAAGCCCGAAAATTTGCGGAACAAGCTAGTGTCGCTAAGAGCGAATTTCTGGCGAACATGAGCCACGAGATCAGGACTCCTATGAATGGAATCATTGGAATGACCCAACTTGTGTTAAACACGCAAATAAATGAGGAGCAGCGGGATTATCTTCAGTCGGTAATGACATCTGCTGATTCTCTCCTTGGATTGATCAACGATATATTGGATTTTTCCAAAATTGAAGTTGGTAAGTTGGAACTGGCTCCGATGCAATTCAGTTTGCGGAATTGTATAGCGGACACCATGACCACTATGGCGATTGGGGCTGACAATAAGGGGCTGGAATTGGTGTATAGTATCCCTTTCAACATACCAGACGCTGTTATTGGTGATTCCGGACGAATTCGTCAGATTCTCGTAAATCTGTTAGGCAATGCCATCAAGTTCACGGCCAAAGGTGAGATAGCGCTCAGCGCTGAGTTGGAACTAAAAACAGATAATGAAGTGTGTGTTCATTTTTCAGTGACAGACACTGGCATAGGAATACCTTATGAGAAGCAGGCAAAAATCTTTAACGCTTTTGAACAAGCTGATGGCTCGACTACAAGGGACTACGGTGGCACTGGTCTAGGCCTGACAATTACAGCCCGATTGGTTGAGATGATGAAGGGACGAATCTGGGTCGAGAGTGAAATGGGTAAG
Organism: uncultured delta proteobacterium; assembly: GCA_963798475.1. GTDB lineage: Bacteria > Desulfobacterota > Desulfomonilia > Desulfomonilales > Desulfomonilaceae > CAJBEZ01. The sequence goes on along the minus strand of CAWCTI010000038.1, from coordinate 87,122 downwards.
GGAAGCATTTTTCACTTCACGGTCTGGCTGTCACTCTCGTCTGAACCCGTGTCTAAGGTCATTCCGTTGGATGTCTCAAGCCTTAAAGGTATCAACGTGCTGATTGTGGACGATAATGCCACAAACAGACGCATCCTCGAAGAATCTCTCAGAACTTGGGGAATGAAAGCAACCTCAGTTGATGGAGGGAAAGCCGCTCTCGAAGAGATGAAAAAGGGTGAGATATCGGGGAACCCCTTTACGATAGTTCTGGTTGATTACATGATGCCTGGAATGGACGGATTTGAATTGGCTGAAAAGATCAAGGCAGACCCGAGTATCGCTAATACGACAATGATAATGCTCACGTCGGCCGGCCAGCGTGGTGACGCTGCCCGGTGTCTCGAGCTGGGAATATCAGCTTACTTGCTCAAACCTATTAACCAAAAGCAGCTCTTTGAGACGATACGTGGTTCATTACAGAAAAGCCACGTCATTCAAACCAAACCTTCCTTGTTGACACGTCATTCAATCCGCGAAAGCAAACGGAGCCTTAATGTTCTGTTAGCTGAAGACAACCTGATAAACCAAAAATTGGCTGTTAGATTAATACAAAGGATGGGGCATAAAGTGTCAATTGCACAGAACGGCAGACTGGCGCTTGAGGCGATTGAAGCAGAGAGGTTTGACATCATATTGATGGACGTTCAGATGCCGGAAATGGACGGAATGGAGGCCACGCAAGCTATTCGTACAAGAGAGATGTTGACCGGACGACCACGCATTCCCATCATAGCCATGACAGCATATGCTATGGCGCGTGACCGAGATCGATGTCTTGAAGCGGGAATGGATGGATACATTTCCAAGCCTATCAATCCTCAAGAATTATTCGATACGATTGAAAATATAGAACTACACTAGGAGCCCGTCGGTCTGAGGAATGGCATGAACCCCAATTCCCGACCGGTGTTTTTATAAAACTGTTTCAAGGAACCCGGTCGTATCTCTCGAAAGCCGAACGGGACCAGGTGTAAAGGTTAAAAACCTTGCCAAACGTGTAAATCTGTTCCGTTTGGCCGTTGCCGGTTCTCAGCTTATATAGACAAGGCATATAGCCTTTTTAGGTTGAAGGCTATACAGACCAGATCCCATTCACCCTTCACTGCCTGCAGTCCGCGTAGAAGGAATTGGCGGAACCCCATGACCGACTTTATGATTCCAAATACAGGTTCGATAGTGCTTTTTCTCATTGCATAGACAGTTTTGCGTGATTTTGTTTTGAGCCGGCGCTTCATGGTGTCAAGGGCAGTGGCGTTATCATTCAATGGTGGTGGTTCCTGGAACCGATCCATGATTGGTGGATGGTGTTTCTCACGATTTACAGCTATAGCGCTTCTCTAAAGTTCTGTCGGAATGGCGCAAGTTTTAGTGTTTTCATCTTGTCTGGTCATAAGCCATCTGAGAGCGTCGGTGAGTCTCTCGATTAGTTGATCTTTGGTTTTAGCGTAGAATCCAGAAAACCATTCGCCCTTCATAACGAGCCAGAGGCGTTCAATGGGGTTAAGATCTGGAGAATAAGGTGGAAGAAAAATCGGCTCAAATTCCCCCCAGTCCAGTGATTTACTCTTGTGCCAAGACGCATTGTCCAGGATGAGTAGATTGCGAGGACGCTCGAACTTGATGTCCCGATTGGCGTGATTCAGGAAGATCTGGAAGATCTCCGTATCGGAATGGCTAAATTCTAGCGCATAGAATTCACCTTTTCTTGGCAAGACCATGCCCGTGACATTCATTCGGAGATGCGCCCCGCCGTATGCTTGACGGATTTTGTCTCCTTTTTTAGCAAAACGCCTTTTCGGACGAGGATCTCCTTCGACACCACACTCGTCAAGAAACCAAAGATCCACGCATTGATCACCAAGAAACTTCCTGATCAGTTCAATGAAGGCCTTTCTCTTTTCTTCATCCTGGCCATCCGGCCAGGGGCGAGGGACCTTCAGCCGAAAATCCTCATCGTGAAGCCACCGCATAAGTGTGCTGTAGCCTGCGTCCATCTGGCAATGCCTGGTGAGATATCCGTGAAACTTACGTCCGGTCCAGTGGGTCTCATTGACCAGTTCTGGATGTAAGACCAACTTGGAATATTCATAGGCCTGCTCCCCGCTGATTTTGGGAGGACGCCCAGAGCGGGGACCTTCTGTAAGCCCATCGATACCCCGTTGATTAAAACGTCTCACCCAACGGGAAACCGAGTCCTCATTTACACCGAACAAGGCAGCCACCTGCTTATGGGGCAGCCCCATTATCAAGGCCTTGATAGCCATCAGACGAACATACGACCGCTGGACCGACGAGGCCTTCGCTGCGGTCTCTAATTCAGCTAAAGCGCAGTTTTCCGGGTTAGGCATGTTTCGTTGACGACACATACCGACAGATAACCACATCTCGATAAAAAAGTCGCGTTCTTTTCGCGATTATTTTCGAGAATCGCTATATGTAAGATGTCACCTGATTCTTTTGGCAAAGCATTACATTGTCTTCACTGAAATAGCCGTTATCCGCAATGATGTCGGCAACTGTTCCGAATTTTTTTGGTAACTGTTTCAGATTGGTCAGGGCCGGTTCCATCTCTTTCTTGTCATTAGGAGACTGTGTCACATGGGTCGTGACAATGAGCATGGTTTTCATATCTACACCCGCCTGGACATTGTACGCTTGTTCGAACCCGCCCCCGGATGTCGGCATTATGCGTGATTCCTTATCATTGAGATTAACCTGATCCTTTTGCGTTGGACCAACCGTTGGTGGTTGTGGTTTCCTACCCCGGGCCTTTTTGCCGGTTTGCTTCTCTTTTTTAGCTCGGTTGGCAACTTTGGTGTCATATACCTTTGGTTCTTCGGCGTGCCGTTGCGCCGCACGACGCTCTATTTCAGCCTTGGCGTCCTTGATTGCCTTAACACGCTCCTGGCGAATCGAAAGTTCAGTCGGGATGTCCATCCCATCAGGAATATCAGCCTTATCAACGGATTCAGCTCGTTGCAGTAATTCAGCCACCTCTGCCTCAAGCTGCTTTTCCAGCTTGCATGCATGGCCGTAACTTAACGCCCTGTGTTTGGACGCATTGGCTTTAACCTTGGTACCATCGATACTAACCTTGCCCAGCTTTAGAACTTTCATCTCGTGGGCAATAGAGAGTATCTCCGCAAATATCTTCGTCAACTCGGGTAGAAAACGCCTGCGGAACGTAGCGATCGTATCATGGTCCGGATGACTGTCGGCTGCGATGTGCCGGAAAGCCACAGAGTCATAGGTGCTGCGCTCCAGCTTGCGACTTGAAAAAACTCCTGTTGCGTACCCGTAAAATAGAAGCGCCACAAGCATCTCAGGGTTGTACGGCTGTGACCCACTTCCACGGTAGGATGCCTTGAGAGGTTGAAGGTTGATTTGCTCCACTATTTCCACAACAAAACGTGCCAGATGATTCTCCGGCAACCACTCCTGAATAGATGGCGGCAACAGGTAGAGAGTATCTCTATCAACGTCCACAAATGTCACCTTCATGTGTATATCCCCTTGAATAAACATCCGATCTGTTGAAGAATATACCTCAGAATCGCTGCGCTAAGCAAGAGATAAATACTGTTAACTATCATAATATCAGGCAGTTGTACCAATTCAACTCTGGATAAATTGAGGAGCGTCAGACTAAGTCCGACAGGCTCCTAGGCGCGGATTTGGAATTAATTCGGGCTGATCCTTCCCAGATTGGGCAAATTATAATGAATCTTGGGGTGAACGCCAGAGACGCAATGCCGGAGGGGGGGACATTGTCTGTTATAACTGCAAACGATCAGTTGGACCAGGATTTCTGCCGGAGACATCTTGGAGCCAAGCCTGGACGCTACGTATGCCTCCCCGTTTCAGACACTGGTTATGGTATGGATCAGGAAACGCAACTTCACATTTTTGAACCATTCTTCACGACCAAGGAAGCAGGAAAGGGGACTGGTTTGGGGCTTGCTACGGTTTACGGAATCGTTAAGCTCCACACAGGTTACATAATTTGTTACAGTGAACCTGAACATGGGACTACCTTTAGAATCTTTTTTCCTGCAATCTCATGCGAAAGGGAACCTCAAACCAAAGTCGAAGAGACGCTTTTACGGGGTGGCTCTGAGACAATTCTCCTTATTGATGACGACACCTCTGTAAGAGATTGGGGTACCGAAATTCTAAGTAGCGTTGGCTACGAGGGTCTCACTGCAACTAATGGAAAAGAGGCTTTGGAGATATATCAAAGAGCAAGAGAGAGAATCTCCCTGGTGATTTTGGATCTAATAATGCCGGAAATGGGTGGCACGCAATTTCTGACGGAAATTCTAGGGACAAACCCAAAGCGAAGGTGCTAGTGGTCAGTGGTTTTCCCGCAGATAGGCAGACTCACTCCATTTCAACAGTGGGAGCAAAGGCATTCGTCCAGAAACCCTTTGATGGGAAGCAACTTTTGAACAAAATTCGTGAGATTTTGGATGAAAATTGATTGATCAACCTCCAATGATCGAGCGAGCCGCTTTCAGTAATTCAATCAATTCCAAAAATTCCCGCAATTGGTTTAAGAAGGCTTTTCTTCAAGAAACTCCTGAATTTTATCCGCATAAGTAAGGATATCTTTTAGCAGAGGCCGTACTACCAATGCCCATTCTTGCTGTTCGCCTATTTTTACGCTCCCGGCTTCCAGCACTTTAGCGACGACAAACAGTTTGGTCCGAGCGTCGTAGATCTCCTGTCTGATTTTCTGTACATTCCATGCTTGCTCGTTCAATTTGTCCTCCAATGTTTGCAGGTTTTATACTCGAGTATTATAAAATTGGAAGAATTAAGTCAAAAACATCACCAGGCTTGGAGGGGCCTCCCGCAGTCCTTGGCAAACAGCGGGAGGTTCGGGGAAGTGGGTCTCTACCTTACCCACTTGGGGGAATGGCGGTCGACTTGTATAAGAAGTTACGCCGACGCCATCGCTCTGCCTTCATTAAAGGCCCGAATATTGATGTCTAACAATTTGGGTTTCAGCGATTCCCTTAAAGTTTGTTCATAGATTTCCGGGGGAATATCCAGAAATTTGCTTAACACTCCAAGAAAGATTATGTTCAAAACTTTCGGATTTCCAATGTTCTTTGCTACGGATGGACCGTCAACGATAATCGTGTTTGGAGCTTTCTGCATGATTCGTTCCAGGACGTCCGGGGGGTAATCCTGTTGGCCCGTAAAAACAGCGGGAGGCAGTATCTTCTGATTATTTACAATCACCTGTCCTTTTTCAGAAAGAAAAGGAAAGTATCTCAGTGTCTCAATCTGTTCAAAGGAAAGCAGCACATCAGCTTCGCCCATTTTGATAATCGGTGAGCTGACGACTTTTCCGAAACGAACATGGCTGGATACCGAGCCTCCTCTTTGAGCCATCCCGTGAATTTCATTCTTTTTAACATCATATCCGTGCCTAGCGGCTACACGCCCAAGCACGTCGCTTGCTAAAATTATCCCTTGTCCGCCAACGCCAACAATCAATATATTGTAAACACGGTCCTGGCTCATGACGCCTCCTCGATAGCATCAAATTTGCAAACTTCTAAACACGTGCCGCAACCAACGCACAATGCGGCGTTTATTCTACTGTAGCCTTTACGTTTTTTGCCGGGTTCCGGGACATCGATCTTGACGAACTCAAGCGCAGGACAACCGGTGTTGATACAGGTCTTGCAACCAGTGCAGACGTCCCGCTTAATTCGTAGCGGTTTGTCAGGTAATATCCGGCCTGACTTCAATAGTGCGCAAGGGGCTCGTGAAATTATTACCGATGGTTCAGGAGCTTCAAGCTCTTCCTTAACTATTTTTGTCAGTTCCTTAATTTTGTAGGGATTAACTGTTCTTATGCGCCTCAAGCCAAAAGAAGCGCATAGTTTCTCCATGTCAACTGCGATTGTGGGTTCCTCCCGAAGGGTAAAGCCTGTTCCCGGATGGTGCTGTGCCCCTGTCATTGCGGTAATTCTGTTGTCTACTATTACAACCGTCGCATGGCCACCGTTATAAGCGAGTTCCAACAAAGGAGTCATTCCCGAATGAAAGAATGTAGAGTCTCCGATAACCGCAACGGCCTTTCCTTTTGCCGCTTCTCCGAGTGACCTCGCAAGCCCGGACGAAATACCTATGCCGGCCCCCATGCACAGACAGTTGTCCAACATTCCGAGCGGTGGCAACGCGCCCAAAGTATAGCAACCAATGTCACCCGCAACATAGACCTTATTCTTTTTTAAAGCAGTGAAGGTAGCTCGGTGAGGGCATCCCGGACACATGTTTGGTGGTCTCAGGGGCAGTTCAAGGTCAATACCTCCAATACTCCTGGCTGAGGACTTTCCAGTAAGGATGATTTCTACCTGTTCCGGAGAAAGCTCTCCACATAAACCGGTGAGGTTTTTCCCTTCAACTTTTATCCCCATGAGACGGACAGCTTCTTCAAGAAATGGATCCAGTTCTTCTATGACGATTAAACGCTTAACTCTTGATGCAAAATCCCGGACCATCTTTTCGGGAAGAGGCCACACCATTCCCAATTTCAGGAAGGATGCGTTAGGCATAGCTTCACGGGCATATTGAAATGAGACTCCGGAAGTAATGATACCAATAGAATCATCTCCCATGATGACCCTGTTAAATGGAAAAGTTTCGGCGAAAGTAGCAAGATTTTTCATCCTCTCTTCTACTATAGGATGTTTTCTCCTAGCCATAGCAGGGAGCATCACATACTTGACAGCATCCTTTTTGAGGCCGAGTTCCCTTGGACCTTCTTTCCTTTCTCCGAGTTCCACAAGTGACATGGAATGTGATATTCGTGTCGAGCTTCTGAATATTACAGGAGTATCAAAATCTTCACTTATTCTGAGACATTCTCCAATAAAGTCTTTAGCTTCCTGGCTATCAGAGGGTTCAAGACATGGGACTTTACCGAATTTTGCGTAGTTTCTTGTGTCCTGTTCATTTTGGGAAGAATGCATGGCAGGGTCATCACAGACGACAATTACGAACCCGCCATTAACACCTGTGTAGGAAAGCGTCATGAATGGATCGGCCGCTACGTTAAGCCCGACATGTTTCATGGCCGCCAAGGCTCTCGATCCACCATACGAAGCGCCAGCCGCAACTTCGACAGCCACCTTCTCATTAGGCGCCCACCCTGCGACAATTTCCGGGTACCTTTCTCCGATATACTCGAGGATCTCCGTACTAGGTGTTCCCGGATACGCTGAGGCCAGTCTAACGCCGTATTCATAAGCCCCACGCGCTATTGCTTCATTTCCTGATAATAGCTCTTTCACGTTCACTTTACCTTTCGTTAGTTTCCTAGGGCCCTGACTCATTACAAGTCGGACCCGGGTCTTGACAGGACAATTAGAAAAAGCCCCGGCGAAATTGACCAAGAATCAACTTACCGGGCTATTTCTTTGGACATGATCTAAGCATAATCCTAATCTGAGTTTGCCGCGCTGTCAAGATTTTCATATATAGGTCGATAGTGACAAGGTCAGAAACCATATGCATATGGCATAACACTATGATTTAATGAAGTTATATTAATCAGTTCAGCCATCCCCGGCATGTTAGTATGTTCATCTATATGAAACTATGATCAGTAAAGCAGCAATCAGGAGATTGGTTTGCTATTGGATCTTTAATGATTGATTCTGGATTATTATTGATTTATCTCAAAATAAATGTTAATAATGTGAACAATTTGCCCCATCACTACAGGATATTTTGAGAGATTCTTATGATCAGGTTAATAGCTCTGATTCTAAGTTTAAGTATTGGTTTGTTCACATCGGTTATGGCGGGTTCCCAGGGTTCTGAAAGTGTTTCTGTAATTGATTCAGTACTTTCGGATCCAACAATAAAGCCGCAAAAACCTCTTTTGTATACGAGAAGCGCCGAACCGACACACGCAAAAATCAATTCCGGTAAGTTATCATTGGGTACGCGGCACAAGCGCCGGTCCAAAGAAAATTGGCAACCTGATTCCGGAACCTCCGTTATTGCTGATAGTGGTTATTCGTTATCATCAGCAAATAGCAAGTCGGCATCTCTTTCGTCGATCAAATCGATTTTTAATATCAAGGTTCCTGGAGACCCTAGAACTCAATTTGAAGACCAGAAAGACAATCCGTACAAATCCTCACTCTCAGGTTCGCTTCCAGGTTTCAAAAAGAACGAAAAAATGCCTGTACCAGGGGATTTCCTTAATAGACTCGGCAGTATTCCAAAAGCTTTGAGTGACTCTTATGAAGAGCCTCCCAACCAGAGGCTTGAGATACAGGTAAGTCACTCAACGCATATTTTTAAATTGATAGCCCACACAAAGTCACCCGAGCCCGATGTGCTCTATGAGTGCAAAATTGGCCTTGGAGCCCCGGAATTTCCGACGCCTGTAGGCGTATACTATGTGACTCACATTTATGATCAGAATCCATGGTGGATTCCACCGGCAAACAGGGCGTGGGCCGCTGGCGATTCCCCAAGCAAAAGGGTTTACGGTGGAACCATGGCTCCGCTATTGAAGAAAAAAATTGCGGCATCCAGAAAAAGAGACGTGACCTCTGAGGATCGTATGGAAGGACAAGTTAAACTGGAAGACTATGGATACAGGTTCCACGGAACTAATGCGCCACGAAGCATTGGCCGAAATCAATCACATGGTTGTGTTCGAATGCTGTCCGATGACGCAAAAAAAGTCGCGGCAATAATTGAGGACAAGGTTGGCATAGCCGAGCGAAAAGAATCTGAGAACGGGTCTTATGCAATTCTCAATGCGCCCGTCAGGCTCAACTTAATTAAATGACCACATCAACTTTGGGCCAATCCTTTTCGGATTGAAAGAAGGGGTATCCTTTGCCGTTATCCCTTTTTCAGGTGGACAGGGTAACACACAAGGCTATAACACGCCCCTTGGGTGGTTCAAACAAAATTGGAACTTACAATGACGCCTGATCAGGAAACTGAGTGAACATCACTCCCCTGATTGGCCCCAGTCTTTTTCAATGCCGTAATCAATAATTTTGTCAACGTAATCTGAAGTTATGGGAGGAACCGGTAAATTGCCGATGGCGCTATCAGTGTTGGAGCGATCAAAAACCGGGTTATTCGCAAAATGTAACAAAATGGTCTGCATTTGCCGCCAGACCATACGTTCAATCCTGTTTCTAGGCTGGGTAAAGGGAGAACCGGCCCCAGCGAACTTCAATCCCCCAACCCTAAATCTTTTGCATACTTGGGCAAGTGTCCATTCATGGGTAGGCGGATCAGGGTGTGTGAGGTGAAAAATCTTGTTGTGATGCTCTGGTTTTTCCATGATGCGAATAGCCGCTTTCGCAACGTAATCCACAGGAGCCACGTTTGTCACTCCATCAGGGTTGGCCGGGATATCAATGTTGAGGTTCAGACGGTCAAGTCCCTCGGCGTCTCCCATTAATCTGTCCAAAAGATGCGCTGCCTGAAAAAGAATGTAATAACCCGAAAAGGACGTGCATCGTCCAGTTTCAGAGTGACCGACTATAATCGAGGGCCTTAAAATAGTGGCTTTGTCCATCCATATTTGTTCCGCTTCCCATTTGCTTTCTTCGTAAACATTTACGAAATCGCCCCTTGGATGGTTGACTTCCCTTACCACTTTACCCTGTGTCAAGCCACAAACGTAGGCCGTGCTTATAACATGAACTTTCAATGGGTTGCGGTCGATCAACTTTCTCAGGGTTATTGTAGATCCCAGGTTTGTCCTTAGAGGCTCACCGTGTTCATCCATATGTAGTCTGGTAGAAGCCGCGCTGTGTAACAACGTGTCAATTTCATTTAAACCCGGGTAGTCTTTGCACCACTGTTCCCACTGATCGTCAGCTTCGAGAATGCCACCTTTGAACCACCTCAGGGATTCCGCGCTTCTTGGGAGCCCTAAACTGCTCAGGAAACGTATTGTATCGAGCTTACGTGATTCGCTTCTATAATGGGCCCAAACTCTGTGGCCGCGATCCAAAAGCTCCGCAAGTAAATATTCTCCAAGGAACCCTGTTCCTCCTGTGAGAAGAAACATTCATGGAATCGGACATATATCCTCCGCAGGCTTTAAGGTATCGCCCTGAAAAAATTCCAACTAAAAAATTATAATTTAGACCATCACTGGGGCATATTACAAACTAAAACGTGAGGCCCATCCCATGTTTTTATGTACTAGGTTCTTTGTATAACAAACCTAAAAGACCATAATTACTAGCTGTATAAGCGTACCTAATGGCCTTGACATTGACTTTAAACGGAATTTTGTTGATTACATCATATGGCTAATGAGGTATACTATAAATTTAAACTAATTTATTCAACCAAAGGTGTTAGATGTCTGATACACATGGTCCGGCTTCGTTAACTTTTTTATTCCCAACAAATAATGTTTCTTCTTCTCTGGTAAATACTGCTAAAGACCTCGGGGTGCGCATCGTTTTCGACCTAGGTTCTGAAGACCCTTCGGTGTATCAGGCTCGCCTACTGGTGGCCGATGCATCAAACGATACGGTTGACCTGAAAATTTCCTCCAATTGGTTGTCGGACCCCAACCTGACAGCAATCCTCAAGGAAGTTGATGTTCAAAGAGTGTGGGTTGAGCTTGAGCCGACATGTGTTCTGGAAAATATTGACGCTATCTTGGATCAAATAGGGGTACTATCCTCAGACCTCGAAATAATCCCTGTGCTTGGGGATGTAGATGTTATCCATAAAATCATCAACGATTATCCACTAATAAAAAAATTGGGCATTAAAGGAAATGAAGCTTCGGGGTTTGTGGGTTCCGAGACTATCCTCACATTATTTTCTTCTGTCACTTCCATGCTGGAAAAAGCCCAAGCCAAAAAAGATATTTATATCTGGGGAGGGATTGCTTTCCCTGAGGCGACCGCGGCTTTTGTCTGCTGTGGCGCAGAAGGTATAGTATTTGAAAGTCTCCATTGGCTGACGGACCTTATGGAAATAGGGGAAGAAACGCGAAAACGAATCGGGAACATTAGACCTGACCACACGGAACTCGCAGGGAGCGCCCTTGGAGTTCATGTCCGTGTTTTCAACAAAGGCAACTCACTTTCGGTAAAGGACTTGAGAGATTTCTCAGGGTCTCTTTGCGGTGATGAGGTTCGTGTTGAACAAAGGATTTTTTTCGCAAAACACATCCTGGAAAAGTTAATCAATCCCCTTACAAGTCATTTTGGAAAAGATGAACTGATACCATTGGGTATCGAGGCGGCGTTCTCGTCGTCTTTTGTTAGACGATATGGTGATTCTACCGAATCAGCGATCCGGGAATTCGTCAGAGACATTAAGAAAATAATCGATTCTGCCTCCAACAGGTGTTCTTTGTTTGCTCAAGGGCCTACTGCGAGGGAAATGGGAACAACTTATCCATTTATTCAGGGTGCCATGTCGTGGATCACAGATTCACCAGAATTTGCCCTGAAGGTTTCGGAGGCGGGGGCTTTGCCGACATTGGCGCTGGGATTGATGGATTCCGCCGCGCTTAACCAAAGATTTGCCGCTTTGGACGAGTTAATGCGCAACCGCCCTTATGCGGTAAACATTATAACGTTGCAGGAAAATCCCTACCGTGACGAACAGTTGGAGTGGGTGAAATCAAGAAAACCTCGATTCGCTGTTATCGCTGCTGGTGAACCGTCTCACGCTGGTTCTTTGATGTCTGATGGAATAGAAGCAATATACATTGCTCCTAACGATGAACTCCTCCGATTGGCTTTGGAAAATGGGGTCAATTTTGTAGTGCTGGAAGGCCAGGAGTCAGGAGGGCATGTAGGGACGCATAGTTCGATAACCCTTATCCAGATGGCCCTGGATTTGAAGGACCGTAAACCGTCCTTGTTTGAAAACAGACGTCTAATAATGGCTGGTGGTTTTTACAACCGCTTAACAGCCGTAATAGCCTCAATCCTGGGCGCTGACGGGCTACAAATGGGGACGATCTACCTTGCTTCAAGAGAGATCGTCGAAACGGGAGCTTTGAACCCCGTATACCAGGAACAAATTCTTGGAGCAAAACCAGGGGACACAGTTGTAACAGGGGCAAGCGCAGGCTTGAGGGTTAGGTCCCTAAAAACCTCAAAAATTGACGCTATTTGCTCTCTTGAACGGGATTTCGCAGCAGGCTCGGAAGATGAAGCCTCTTTTCGCAGGGCAATCGAAACCTTGAGCGCAGGTAGCCTCTTTGTAGCGGCAAAAGGCATGGACAAACCCAATGGTAGAGCGTTGGATAAATCGACAATTTTAGAGCAGGGCCAATTTATGAGTGGAGCCTGCGCAGGCGCTATTGGCGAACAGCTTTCATTGGCGCAAATCCACGAAGGACTCGCTTTTGGTGGTCCGAATGACAAGTATCCATTACTTGTGAATTTACACGGTTCAGTTTCCAGATTTAGTGAAAGAGCTCAAAATTTACGATCCGGGAAAGACGCTGAAGCGCGACATGGAAGTAGGTCAATTTCACGGTCAGACGGCTTTGAAAGAATCGCAATTACCGGTATGAGCGTTGTGAATTCTCTTGGTAATAGCCCGGATCAAATAATCCAGGCGAGCCTGGCTCTTAAAAGTGGAATAATTCCAGTTCCGATCGAAAAATGGGACCACGAGACTTTCTTCAATCCCCGACCTAGAGCGCCGGAGAAAACATATTGCCGATTTGGGGCTTTTCAGGAACTCGATGTGTCACGAAAAGAATTAGGAATCCCACCCCAGGATTTTCGTACAATGGCCGAAGCCACAAAAATTACAATGTGGCTAGCTCACAACGCAATTCATGAATCCAATATCCTCGAATCAGATATTCCGAGGGAAAAGATTGCCGTTTTGATCTCGCAAAACTCCGGTGAAGCGGCTTCAACACTCGAAGAAATGATTATTCGAGGTTGTTCGGGAAAAATATTATCTGATATCAAAATGGTCTTAAACCTTAGTTCTGATCAGGAATTGGCCATTGCCGAGGAGATCAGAAAGAAAAGATTAGGAGTGGATGATACGACCCTGTTGGGCCGCCTGAACTGTTCAGCCGGAGGTTTTATATGTAACAAGTACGGCTTCATGGGGCCAAGTTTTTCTGTATCGGCCGCTTGCGCGACGTCACTCGTCGCTCTTTATAGCGCCTATCAAATGATTAGAAACCGAATCATAGACGCCGCAGTTGTGGGAGGCGGTGAAGAACTTCTCACTCCCATGCACTTCCTTGAGTTTTCCGCCCTGGGAGCGCTGGCTGGCCTTTCGGGAATGAACCGAATTCCTATGGAAGCCAGCCGACCTTTTGATGCTGATCGTGACGGAATGGTCCTTGGCGAAGGTGGCGCAATGATAATTATTGAGCGGGAATCGATAGCAAGGAAACGTGGCGCCAATATCCTCGCCTTTATTACTTCAATGGGCGCGAGCAACAACAATCTTGGTATGGTGGAATCCTCCAGGACTACTCAGGAGATTGCCATAAACGCTTCTTTCAGGGATTCATCTTATGGCCCGGAATCAGTTGATTTAGTCGAATGTCACGCTACCAGTACAAAACAGGGAGACATGGAGGAGGTCCAGGGGCTCAAGTCCGTATTTAGTTGTGGTAAAGCGCCGACGCTGTCCTCATTCAAATCACAGATAGGCCATACGTTGGGAGCGTCAGGGCTAAACAGCCTTATCCGTGGGGTAATGACCATGCGCCAAGGCGTTTATCCTCCTACTCTAAATTATTCAAAACCTGACCCTGAAATCGGTCTTGAATCGGCAGGGTTCCGCATCTTCACCCAGCCCACTGAATGGAATTCTCGTAACGGTAGTCCACGTCGATTGCAAGTCAACGCGTTTGGTTTTGGCGGCTCGAATTATGTGGTGCAGATTGAAGAATCTCTGGCTGACAAGGACGCAATCTTTGCTCCGCCACCTGAAAAACTGAAGTTTTCAACAACTATCCCCAAAACCGCCAGCCTTCCGGATGGGCTTTATTTCTTCAGAGGGGGCATATCCAAAAATAAATGCAGGATCGCTGTCGTATCTCAATCGGAAGCAGCGGCGTTACAACTTATTGAAAAAGAAGATCTTGGGTCGAGCGAATGTATTGTAGGTGGAAAACGCTTAAAAACGCTGGAGAGGCAGGGAATTCACCTTGGCTCGATGGATAGCCCGTCTCCAAATATAGCTTTTGTATTTCCGGGTCAGGGATCACACTATGCTGGAATGGGGCATGAGCTTTACAATAACTTCCCTGTGATTAGACAATGGATGAATAGGGCCGCCGAGGTAGCGGAATTCGATATACTCAAACTCCTTTTTTTCGACAAAGAGGAAGATCTTCAAAAGACAAGATGGCAACAGCCGGCATTATTCACACTTGAATTTGCGATGGTCCAATACTTGGTTTCGTTGGGTGTTCGACCAGCCGCGCTTGCCGGCCATAGCCTCGGGGAACTTACAGCTTTGTGTCTGGCCGGGGTGTATTCGTTTGAAGACGGTTTTCGTATCGTAAACAAACGCGCAATTTGTATGAATAAAGCGTGCGAAATGAATGCCGATCCGGGGGTAATGGTCGCATGTGACGCCCCGTTGGACGTTATCGACAATATGCTCTCACAGTCTGAAAACGTATTTATAACCAATCTGAACTCTCCGAGGCAGATTGTAATTGGAGGAGGCACCGAGGAATCGAAATCCATAGCTTTAAAACTCAAGGAGATGGGCTATAGAAGCACTGTTCTCCGAGTCAGCATGGCGTTTCATTCTCCGATCATGAGATGCATCCACGATGAACTAAAGGATTTTGTGGATGGAATCAAGTTTCATCCCCCGAAACTTCCTGTGGTTTCCAACACCACTATGCTCCCGTTTCCCGATGACACTGAGGAGATTAAGCGAATAGTCATGGCTCACCTTGAGTCACCGGTCCATTGGCTACAAAACGTTCAGACTCTTTGGAATGATTATGGGGTAAGGCTATTTGTGGAAGTGGGACCTCGAGAGATCCTTTCAAATCTTATCCAGGATACGATTGAGGAATCCTTTTGCATACAGACCTGTCTTCCATCGGCTGAGTCGTTAATGTACAAGACGGCTTTAGCTCAGCTTTATGCTAACGGAGCCCTGGAAGTCGAAAATGTCCGAAAAATTGGAGAGACTCCGACAGCGCAGCCCCGAGCCGTTACGGTTCAGACACAAAGTCAAATCGCCACGTCATCCGGTTCATATAGCCCAACCTCAAAAGAGGACGGTTTCCGTGAAATTGTTAGGGATGAAATCAACGCGTTTGTAATCGAAACATTCGGCAAGTTTATCAGGCCTGGAATCTTGAGGCAGATTCGAAACAAAAAAGACCCTAAATTTAGTGAAACTGACCTGGACAAAATGCTGGGGAATCTATTTGGATCGGTTCCGAATATGGCTCCCGTCAACACGACCTACAATGAACCCGAGTCTCCTAAACTGGCTCAATCTTATATCCCTGCGCCGCCCATTCCAGGCCCCGAGAAAGAAACCACGGATATGGACACGACAGAGGCTATAATCGGCATCATAATGGAGGTAACCGGGTACGAACGGGATGAAATAGAACCCCACATGGATTTGAGAGAAGATCTGGCGATAAGGTCAAGTAGACTTCCGGTCATCATGGATGCTGTGGAAAGTCACTTCAGCATTAAAATTGAGCTGGAAGACTTCATGGATGTCAGAACCATCAAAGATTTGGCAGAACGTCTTGATTCAGTGCTTTCCAGGAAGTCGCCTTCAAAGAAATCCAATGTAGCCCAAAATGATCGTGGCAATGTCTCAGGCTTAGAGATTGCTCAAGAAGAATCCCTGAAAAGGCTGACGTTTGCCGAAGTTCCGATTTCCAACGGCTCCTTTCAGCCTTTGGAACTTAGTCCGATGGATTCAATAATCATCGTAGGCCCATCCTCTTCTGAAGAGTTGTGCAGACAGGCTGGTGACATTTTCCGAAGGGACTATGGGGTCCACATTGAGCATTTTTTTTACAACCCGAAGCATTCAGAGAACGAAGAATCTCTAGTGGATCTAATGTCCGAGTCGGGCTTGGCGGAGATAAAGGAATCGATTCAGAGTCTGGAGTCTCTAGCAGGATTGGTCCTTATTACAGACGAGGCTTTTGAAACACGATATTCAGATAAGGCGGCCCTGTCTGATTTCCTGACCGGATTCTTCAAAATCTTTCGAGAATTCATAGACAAGCCTACCAAGAAAATGGCCGTATGCCTTCAGGTGGGGACTGAATCACCAGGCGCTTTCTTGGAAGCCGTTACAGGTTTGTTTCTTAGCGCTGGGCTTGAGTTCGGGTCGGTTCACTTCAGGACAGTGTTTCGTGATCAAAACACCGACCTAAGAATGGCCCTCAGAAGCGCAATGGATAGGAGTAAGAAGCCGCTTCAACTGATTTGTCGGGACAATGAACTCTACATGCTTCAGGGCAAATCATCGGCGATCCTGATCGGTGATGGACCTTCTGGATTGCAACTTGGGAAAGATGACGTAATCCTTATTTCGGGTGGTCTTTCGGGTGTTTCCGCTGAATTGGGTCGGTCTTTGGCCCCGTTCCATCCGAAGCTGGTCTTTGTAGGGAGAACGCCCATTGATTCGCAATCAGAACAGATCAGCGAAAATGACAAGACGGCCCTGACCAGGAAAAAGCTCGAGGAACTAAGGTCCAAAGGAATAGACGCCCACTATTATCAGTTGGATATAACTGATGCAAAGGCAGTCCGCTCATCGATTAGTGAAATCGCCGGCATGTATGGAAAAATAACGGGCGTAATCCATGGAGCAGGGCTGCTAAAGGACAACTTTATCAAACGAATGTCCCCCGGCGATTTCGCCGCTGTCGTAGACGTAAAATTTCTAGGGGTGTTGAATCTCTTTGAATCTTTGGACAAAACCGCCCTCAGATTTTTTGTTGGCCTGTCCTCAGCGGCGGCTATTCAGGGCAATCCTGGACAGGTTAATTACGCTACGGGTAATAGATTGATGTCCGGATTCTTAAGAAGCATAAAATCTTTCTATCCCCGTATCAATTTCAAAGCGCTCATGTTGCCTCCAATTGAGGGAGCAGGAATGGCCGAGAATTCGGAAGTTCGTGAATTGATGCGTCGGATGAATGCTTCGTATATTACTCCTGATGAACTATCAGGAATGTTTTTGCGAGAATTGTTCAACGCTCCCAAAGGTGATGTATGGATATTGTTTATGAAGAGCCTCCCAGCGTTGAGTAGCGCTCCTCTTGACACAACCCCGCCTGTTTATGACCAAAGCGTCTTTAGCGCGGGTACGGCTCAATACACAAAGTCCCTGTTCCCAATGATAGATCTGGTTACAGACTTGAACATAGATCAGGGTTCTCTTGAGGCAGAAAGAACATTTGATCAGGAAAAGGATTTGTGGGTTAATGATCACAAGCCCTTCAAGTTTCTCAAACATCCGATAGTGTCGGCGATTATGGCGCTCGAGACGTTTATGGAAGTGGCAAAAATCCTGTTTCCATACCTTAACGTTACCGGTATTAGAGAAGCCAGATTTCTTGACATGATTGAGTGCTATGCGCATAAACCTGTTAAGAGCAACATTCAGATCAGGAAGCTTTCAGAAAACGATGGGAGTGTTTTGTGTGACGCTATGATGTTTGTCGAAAAGGGTGAATCTGGGAAAATCGTGGAAAGAAACCACCCGAATTTCAAAGCGAAGGTAATACTTAGTGGAAAAATGATAAAGCCTGACAGGTCCTACGACGGTTTTCCTGTCCTAGAAACGGAACTCGATACCAGGCCAATGGAACATCCTGAGGTAACCAACTGGTATTCCGACCGTTCCGACCTTAAGGGACGATACCGCGTTATGGATCGGCTTGACGGCACAGGACATGATTGCATCAAAGGAGAGTTTATTTACAAGCATTCAGAAGACTTCAATAAATCATTGAAGACGAGATATCAATTTTCACCATATCTTTTCGAAGCTTTCATGCACTTGGTAAACTTTTATCTGGCCATGAGGGACGATCAAGAAAAGAAGATACTTATTCCATTTGGGATCAATGAGTTGAACTGTTTTCGCAAAATTGGGCATGGCGAGAAACTCGAGGTTCAAGCCAGAAAACGTGGCGGTGATGAACAAGGCGTGACGTGGGACGCTTTAGGTCTTGACGAAAATGGTTCGGTCGTTATGTATGCAAAGGGGATCATGATGAAATGGATCTTCGGTTCACGCGGTTAGTCTCATGATTGTTCAAGGAAACTGCGAAACGATTCGTTCCCGGAGATTTGGAACGCTAGGTTCCGAGGTGTTCTACACACGAATTGAAAATGGTTCCCGAACTTTATGTCCCGAGGATCGTCGAAAAATCAAACTCAAAATGGCCCGATGTCTGGTTACGGTAATGGGAGTCAAAAATCACCTTGAGAAAGATTTTTTGATCTCCAACAACCTCGTGTTAAACATTCGATCAGATTGTTTGGGCAAGCCTACACTTGAACTGCTGGGATGGGGAGATTTTTCGATATCATTCTCATACGGTCCTGGTGAAGTATGGGGCGCAATGGCCAATGCAAATTTGTCTTGTGGCATAGATGTGGCTTTCCCACTAGAATTCTTGCCCCCATACCCTCTTCAGAGGGCTTTTAGGCCTCGTGAACTCCAGACACTGTCTTCTGTTTACAACTTTTCCGCATCAGAGTCGGCCGGTTTTCTATGGTCTGCGAAAGAATCACTAATAAAGGCGTTAGGTATAGGTTTTAACCTTTGTGATCCTTTAGATCTCTCGTTGCTATCCATAGAGTCGTGTGACGAATATTTCCTGTCATACTTTTCAGTTTCACTGTCCTTAGGATCAAGACTGGGCATCCAGGGTCCTCTTCCGGTTCAGACTGTTACCCGGCATGATGGCGCCGGATTTGTCTCTTTAAGTGTGATCAAGAGTTCCGAAGGTCTGGATTGGCTTCATGTTCATAAATCGATCCAACACAGGATAGCAGGTTCTCCTCAATGAGAGTATTGCTAATAAACAGCAACAGAAAAGGAGATATGCTCGCCGCCGCTCCGATCGGCTTATGCTATGTGGCTTCCGCCGTAGAAGCCGCCGGGCATTCGGTCAAGGCGTTAGACCTGTGCTTTTCGAGAAAAAAGGTGTTCAACGAGGTCGAACTGGCTGTTCGGTCATTCCAACCTGAGGTAATAGGAGTGTCCGTCAGGAACATCGACAATGTGAACATGCTCCATCCGATTTCTTATATTCCAGACACACTTAAGCTGATTGAAAAAATAAGACGTTTGACTGACTGTCCGATAGTCGTCGGTGGTTCCGCCGTCAGTCTGGCGCCCGAGGCTGTGCTCAAATTATTGAAGGCGGACTACGTGGTAGTTTCTGATGGTGAAGGGCCTTTTACTAATTTGTTGGAATACATCGGGAATGGCAAGGAAGTGTTCCAGATACCCGGGGTCGGTCGTTTAGTTAATGGCGTCTTTAATTTGACTCCTCCTGTGATGAATGGATTTGTTAGCCGTGGCCCGGATATCGGGAGATGGGTTGACACTTCATCTTATCGGAAGATCGGAGCCGCCTACAATGTTCAAACGAAAAGAGGTTGCAGGCGACAGTGTGTATATTGCACCTACAACCAATCGCTTGAAGGTGTTCATCTGCGTTTAAGGGATCCAATCGATGTTGTGGATGAAATCGAGGAGGCTCTCAAAAAATATGGCCCTGAAACATTTGAATTTGTCGATTCGGTATTCAATGATCCTCTCAATCATTCGATATCAATTCTGGAAGAAATAATAAGACGACCATGGAAGGCGCGATTCACAGCCATGGGGGTACATCCCAAAGGACTGGACAACCAATACCTGGATTTGATGTGGAAAGCCGGGTTCAGGTCTCTTATGATCACTCCCGAATCCGCCTCGGACACAATGTTGGCGAACTACAGGAAGGGTTTTACGAGTGACGACGTTTTAAAGGCGGCCTGCGCCCTCAACAAAACCGCATTCGCTGTCTGGTGGTTCTTTATGATAGGTGGGCCGGGAGAGACGAACGAAACACTTCAGACATCTCTGGATTTTGTGCTCAATAATCTTAAGAAAAATGGTCGGGCGGTGACTCACGTTGCGCAATTTTTCATTGGCGTGCGTCTCTATCCTAGAACAGCGTTATGGAAGTTGGCCGTAAAGCAAGGTTTTGTGAATGGGATGACTAATCCGTTGGATCAGGTATGGTATGTGTCTGAGGAACTCGACGTCGATGAGGCTATTTCGCAAATGTTTCACGCTGCGGCGGTATGCCCCGAGATATACCTTGGTTTCGATGAAAAGGTGCTTTCATTTTCAAGAGCTATAGCAGGGATCGGTAGGCTTCTTCGATTGAGGGGGCCGTATTGGAAGTACATGAGATTGGGCAACGTGTTAGGGATAAAGACGGGGATCCGGTTTATATTCAAACCCGCGAACGCAGCGGGTCTGATCAGAAAGGCCCTAGTCAGGCAATCTTATTCGGGCAGGCTTGTAAATGGATTTGGGGAGCCTTTACCAGTTACGCATGGCTAATTTCAGGGAGCGGATCTGGGGCTGTAATTTCCATCTATTTCTAATCATGATGGTTTTTTAAAAAAAAATCTTGCCTTTTTCGATTAAACTGTTTTAATCTAGTTTCGGATTAGTCATTTTTTTTAAATGGTTGGGAGGGTGTATATGACGCTAACTAAAGCCGATATCGCAAAAAAGATAGCGGATGATTGCGGTTTTATGAAAGGGGAAGCCACAGAAATTGTGGAAAAGCTCCTTGATATCGTTAAAGATTGTCTTATTGAAGGCGAAGATGTCATGATTTCGGGGTTTGGAAAATGGACCGTCAAAGGAAAGAATTCAAGGCGGGGACGTAATCCACAAACTGGAGCCGAGCTAATTCTAGACGCTCGAAAAGTCGTGACCTGGAAATATTCCCCCGGTACTGAAGAAAACTGTGAATATACCTTCCTAACCCACCTATCAATATATTCCCCTAGTGTTCACACGAGTCTGTTCACCCGAACGCCACTGACCTTATTTTCGGGATGAACAGGCCCGTATTGGGGAAACCCTCTTCCTCTTGATGTTCTGGTAAAATTTGGCCCCTAAAACCCGCAAGACCAATCCTGTTTCAATCATTGTTCAGAATGTTCTCGATGGTTACTCCGAAGTGCTGCGGATAGCCATACCTCTGATACTGTCCACATCATCTTTAACACTAGCGCTATTTGTTGACCGGTTGATGTTGTCATGGCACGGTATAGATGATGTTGCGGCGGCTACTCCGGGTGGAATCACATATTTCACAATTTGCTGTTTTTTTCAGGGAACAGCTCAATATACAAATACTCTCGTAGCTCAGAGCCATGGCGCAGGAGACAGGTTAGGTTGTTCCAAAGCGGTTTGGCAAGGAGTATGGTTCTCAACGTTTTCCCTACCGTTAATGTTGGCTCTTATTCCTTTAGGCCACTGGATATTGGGAAGTACGGGTCATGAACCCTATGTAGTGGAATTGGAGAAACAGTATTTTACGATTCTTATGTATGGCGGGGTTTCACTTCCACTTAATGCTGCGTTGTCTTCTTTTTTTTCCGGTAGAGGTCAAACCTCATATGTTTTGATCGGCAATCTTATCGGAAATATCGGAAATATTGTCCTCGATTACCTTCTCATATTTGGAAACTTCGGGTTTCCTGAGCTCGGTATAAAAGGAGCGGGCATTGCTACCGCTGTGACAAACTTCGTGCCCACGATTTATTGGGTTTATATTTTCCTGAGCCCGAAATATCAGGGGAGGTACCGCACGAGGAGAGCTGCTTCATTAGACAGCAGAATTTTAAAAGCGCTTTTAAAATTTGGGTTACCTGCTGGAGCTCAATTTATTCTCGACGTAGGATCATTTACCGCTTTTGTGCTAATCGTCGGAAAACTAGGCGAAATAGACCTTGCGGCAACAAACATTGCGCTGAGCGTCGAAACTCTTTCTTTTCTCCCCATGGTGGGGATGTCAATAGCCACAAGCGCTATTGTTGGTGAATATATCGGTAGAAAACAACCTGATATAGCTCAGAAGCGGGTGTCATGCGCACTTATTCTCGCCTTGTCATACACCGCTCTGGTCGCTGCTTTTTTCTGGGTGGCCCCGGATTTACTCTTACGTCTTTTCAAGCCATATCAAGAGACAATGAATAACTTTGAGGCGTTGATGGAGAAAGGCGTCATTCTTGTTCGTATAATAGGCGCATATACGCTCTTTGACACTGTCTTCATAATATTCAACGGAGCGCTGAAAGGCGCCGGAGACACTAAATTTACAATGTGGGCGCAAATAATCATCGCATGGATATTCTTCGTCCCGCCCGTCTATATAATGACCAATTATCTGGGGATGGGCGTGTTTGCCGCCTGGATCTGGGTGTTGGTATATGTGATCGTTATTGGAACAGTTTTTTGGCTCAGATTCAGATCGGGACACTGGAAAACCATCAGTGTTTTAGGTTAGCCTCGATGGATGTCCTTTCATTCCACCGGCATTTCGAATTTCCGTCCCACCGGCGGTTTTCGAATCACCCAAACAATAGTGACCAGTAACACAAAGATTACCGCCAGCGCGTAAAATACATCACAATAAGCCATCAGCAAAGCTTGCTGGTCAAGGACTTTGTAAAGATACCCCTGAGCCAAAGAATTGAGGTCACTAAATGATCCAAGTTTTTCCTGTAATAGGGACTGCAATTGATCTAGCCGATAAGAAAACCCAGGACTTGACGGATAGAAATTCTCGGTCAACCTCGCCTGATGAAACTGGGCCCGGCGATCCAGGAGCGTTGATACGAAAGCCACTCCAAAGGAACTGCCCAGGTTTCTGAGAAGATTGAAAATAGCCGAAGCGTTGTTTAACTTCTCCTTTGGCACGTAGGCCATGGCTAGAAACGAGCACGGGACGAAAATGAAAGGCATACCTATCCCTTGCATTACCCTTGAAATCGTAGCTGTTTCGATATTGATCTGAAGATTAAATCCTGACATGTAATGGAGGCTATAAGCGTTTATCAAGAGGCCCACTGCAAGTAAAATTCTAGCGTCGATCCGTTCAGTCATCTTTCCCACGAACGGGAGCATAACAAATGCGATAGCGCCACCGGGCCCCAATACCCACCCAGCGAGATAGGCTGTGTATCCCATAAGTGTCTGTAAAAACAACGGCAGTAATACAATGGACCCAAAAAAAGCGAAAAAAGCCAGAAACATCACGGCATTAGCAGTGGCAAAACTCCGGTCATTGAAAATCCTCAAATCAACTATTGGGCGCTCGCAGTAAAGTTCCCAAATAACCAGAGCCGTCAAAGCGACGATGGCTACAGCGGTCAAAATGACAATTTGATTAGAGCTGAACCAATCCTTGAGTTCACCTTTATCCAGGACGATCTGAAGACTTCCCAGACCGATTGCCAGCAACATCAGTCCAATGTAATCGACTTTCTCTCCCTTTTCACGCCGCTCCTGAAAGTGCGGGTCGAACACAAAACTAGTTATCATATAAAGAGCCAGGGCGCAGAACGGCACATTGATATAAAAAATCCAGCGCCAGGAATAATTATCGGTCAAATAACCGCCAACAAGAGGCCCCAAGATCGGACCTACAACTATCCCCATTCCGAAGATGCCCATTGCCAGGCCTCGTTGATTAGGCGGATATGTTTCGAGAAGTATGGCTTGAGACATGGGTTGCAATGCCCCACCGCCCATTCCTTGAACAATTCTAAATAAGATTATCTCATTGAGACTCGTGGCTGCGCCACAGAGAGCGGAACTGATTGTGAACACTACCAGCGAAAGAAGTAAGTAACGTTTCCGTCCCATTACACGGGCCAGCCAACCGCTCATGGGGATTACTATCGCATTAGCGACCAGGTACGAGGTTAATACCCAGGTTACTTCTTCCTGTCCTGCCGCCAGGCTCCCCTGAATGTGCTTTAATGAAACGTTTGCAACACTGGTGTCAAGAATCTCGATAAGAGTCGGGATCATTACCGCTAATGTTATCAGCAACTTGTGTGGTTGCGATTGTGACATGTTTATGTGGTCAATCAGTATAAATCGTTGGGATTACACTCATTCCGATTCTAAGAGCAGGGAAGGGGTCGGGTTCTTTGGTTTCGAATACTATCTTTACAGGTATACGTTGAACTATTTTTACATAATTCCCTGTGGCGTTCTCAGGAGGAAAAAGCGAAAATGCCGCGCCCGTGCCGGACATGATCGAATCAACTTTGCCCTTGAATTTAATTCCCGGATAAGTATCCACTTCAATACTGACCGGCTGCCCTGGCTTAACTCCCTTTAATTCGGTTTCCTTAAAGTTCGCGGTTACCCAAATAAGCTTCGGATTCAAAGGAACGATTGCCATAAGAGGTTGACCTCGAGAAACCATTTGCCCTGGTTCAACCTTTTTTTTGGTAACAAATCCATGTGTGGGGGATTTAATATTTGTGTAACCAAGATTTAGCTGGGCCTGATGAAGTCTTGCCTTGGCCAATTCAACCCGTGCTTGTTGAGCTTCAACCTGTCTAGATCTGATTTTAGCTTGATCTTCACCGGTAGATGCTAGCCGTATATTGGCTTCCAATCGGTCTTTGTCAGAAAGTAAGGCGACTTTCTGTTGTTTTATTGCTTCCGCTCTAGCCCGCGCTGCATTCACCTGAGCCAAAGTGGTCTGGACCCTGGTTTCAACCTCGTCCATTGTGGATTGTGAGATAGCCTGACCTTTTAACAACTCATTCATTCGTCTGAAATCAATGAGAGCTTTGTCGTGCTCGGCCTGAGCGCGAAGCAAGTCCTGCATCGCTGCGTCTTCATCCTTATTTTTTGTCTCAAGGTTCTTTGTGAGTGTATTTAGTTCGGATTCAGCCCCTCGGACCTTTTGCTCAGTTTGGGAAAGTTCAAGAGGCACCCCCAACTCCAGAGATGTCAGAGTAGACTCCGACTCCGCCAGGTTTGCCCGAGCTTCAGCTAAGGCTACTTGATATTCAGTAGGGTCGAGTGAAAGTAAAGGGTCCCCTTCTTTGACTTCCTGATTGTCGTCCACATCAACGGAGATTACATAACCCGCCACCCTTGGTGTTACCGAAAAAATGTGACCATCAATATACGCGTCATCAGTTGATACATTTCCCATGGTCAAGAAATAATAGACGCCTCCACCGACAACCAATAAAATCGCTACGATGATGGCAATAGTGATCTTAAGTTTTGTGTTATTTCCTGATCCTTCTGGCAAATTGTTAACCGGCGGACATTAATTGGGATTGATTTAACTGTGTTAAATTAATTGATTTGTAGATCAATTTTATCAGACAGCGCAAACAACGTCAACCACAGTTCGACGCTCTGCTCCATGCTCTCAAAACAGGTTTTAGGCGCCAATTAAGCTGAAAAACACCGATATATAACTTAAATAGATCAATTATACACATATGTTATGGACATATTATGAATATAATGGTATTATTATGTTTAATATAAAGGTTTTATTACTCTATAATTAAAGAGAAAATAACACAATGTCTTGGCGCGTATCAGTGCTGATCCTGTTTGTGGTTTCGTTATGCGGTTGCGCTGCAAGCCCAAATTTTGTGAAAACCGACCGTTCCAGGTCATATGAAATATATGGCAAGACTTACCATCCGATGAAATGTGTAAAGGTGGGGTACAAACAAAATGGTGTAGCGTCTTGGTATGGTCCAGGTTTTCACGGACGTAAGACAGCCTCAGGTGAAGTATATGACATGAATGAATTAACAGCGGCCCACAGTGAACTGCCTCTGAACACTTTACTGAAGGTGACCAATTTAAAGAATAACAGACATGTCGTAGTCAGAGTGAATGACAGAGGCCCCTTTGTTGGAGACAGAGTGATTGACATGTCATTAGCGGCCGCTCGTGACATCGGCATGGTAACCCCCGGGACAGCGCCTGTGAAACTTGAAGTCATAGGGACTCAAATTAAGCTGGCCTCAGCTAAGAAAATCCGCAGAAGTATTAAGCCCTCTCATCCGCCAACAGCTACCAACCCCTATTATGCGGCAAATCACAAAGGATTCCTCGCCCTCCTAAGAAACTAGCCATGTTTGTTTAAACAGGAACCTGAGATCGTAAGAGTTGCAAAAAAGGGGGCGCGGCTATACACTTGCCTGGACTAAATTTTCGTGAGGATTTGGGAGTTGTTTTGAGTGTTACTGTTGTAGGAGCTGGACTTGCGGGGTGCGAAGCCGCATGGACTTTGGCACGTTTTGACATACCGGTTCGATTGTACGAAATGAAGCCGGAGCGATTTTCGCCAGCACACAGTTCCCGGGACTTTGCAGAACTCGTTTGTTCAAATTCCCTGAGGTCTGATTGTCTTAAATCGGCGGTAGGGTTACTCAAGCAGGAGCTTCGAGTCCTGGGATCGCTCGTTTTGGAGGCCGCTGACAACACTTCCGTACCGGCGGGGAAAGCCCTGGCTGTAGATAGAATAAAATTTTCAAAATACATTACCGGGAAGATTGAAAGCTGCCCCAAAATATGCGTTGTGCGACGGGAATTGCAAGAAATCCCGAAGGGCAGCGATGAAATCGCCATCATTGCTACAGGACCACTCACATCGGATGGTCTAACTGAGAATATAATCGAAACGCTTGGTGGGTCTGGGCTTCATTTTTACGATGCAATAGCCCCAATTGTCTACGCTGATAGTCTTGGTACGGATGTTCTGTTTAAGGCTTCACGTTATGAGGAAGGTGAAGGCGATTATTTGAACGCTCCCATGAGTCAGGACCTCTATGAGAAATTTGTGTCCGAGATCAGAGGCGCAAACAAGGTAGAACCTCATGCTTTCGAGAAAATACCGCATTTCGAGGGCTGCCTGCCTATAGAAGAGTTGGCTGCAAGAGGGATGGAAACTTTGGCCTTTGGTCCAATGAAGCCCGTGGGTCTGGTAGACCCCCGGTCAGGCGGAAGGCCTCATGCTGTAGTGCAACTTAGGGCTGAAAATGCTGAGAGAACGTTGTATAACCTCGTCGGTTTTCAAACTAAAATGACTCATCCAGATCAGGAACGGGTCTTTCGCATGATTCCTGGGTTGGAAAGAGCGGTATTTGCCCGTTTAGGCTCCATTCATAGAAACACTTACATTGACGCCCCTGCCTTGTTGGACGATTTTTCGCGGGCAAAGACATTGCCAAGCGTTTTCTTCGCCGGTCAAATTACCGGAGTTGAAGGCTATGTGGAGTCTACAGCCTCAGGACTTGCGGTTGGTTTAATGTGCGCCTTAATTTCGAGAGGAATCACTCCCCCGCTTCCACCGGATCAATCAGCGATCGGCGGCTTACTAAAACACACTCGTGATGTGCCGACAAAGAAGTATGAACCGATGAATGTAAATTTTGGCATGATAAAATCAGATGTTTATAAGCCCAGAAAATCCAGGAAAGAAGAAATCGCGAAGACGTCCGTAAACGCAATCCAAAATTGGAAAACTGAAATCGAAAACCTTTGGACTAAGAGGGCCTCTTAATACAGCGCCATTGAGCAATTTTTCTTAAGGTCAAACACAATTGGAATTTAATGAACGTAAGATACTCTCGGTAACGGAACTCACCGAAGAAATCCGAAAGATCCTTGAAGGAACATTCCCTTCAGTGTGGGTCCAGGGTGAAATTTCTAATTTCAAACGGGCCCCGTCGGGACATGCCTATTTCACACTCAAGGATGAAAACTCTCAACTGAGATCCGTAATGTTCAAGAATCAGAATAGATCTCTAAAATTTAAACTCGAAGATGGTCTCAAAATCCTTGCATGGGGGCGAGTCAATGTCTACAGCCCCAGAGGCGAGTACCAGCTCATCGTAGAAACCATGGAACCCGCAGGGCTCGGTGGTCTGATGCTTGCTCTCGAACAGCTCAAAGCGAAACTCTCGGCGGAAGGTTTGTTCGATGTTTCTCGAAAAAGACCGTTACCCAGGAGACCCCACAATGTGGGGGTTGTCACATCAGCGACAGGCGCGGCTGTTCGTGACATCATTCGAATCATCAAAAGACGGTCTCCAGGAATCAACATACTGGTTAGTCCAACTTCCGTACAAGGGGACAAAGCTCCAGATGAAATAGTCGCCGCGCTTGGAAAGCTAACAATTAGTGGAGTCCCGGAGGTCATAATAATCGGTAGAGGTGGTGGCTCAATAGAAGATCTGTGGGCTTTCAATGACGAGAGGGTGGTTAGGGCTATCGCTTCCTGTCCCGTCCCGATTGTGAGCGCAGTAGGCCACGAAACCGATTTCACGCTTTCTGATCTTGCCTCTGACCTTCGCGCTTCAACTCCATCTGCAGCGGCGGAACTTATAGCCCCGGACGATGAAGAAACTTGGGAGACCATCTCTCATATGGTTGCACGGCTAAAAAATGTCATGCTCAACTACCTTAATCGAAATGTGCAAAACCTTGATGAACTCACACGCGCCTTTCAGTACCCGATGCGTAGAATAGAGGAAGAAAAATCCAAATTTGAGGATCTCCTGGAAAGAATGAGAAAGGGTTCACTGAGGACCATGACCTCATTGCGGAGAGATCTGGAAACGATGTCGGGGAGATTGAGGCCTGAAATACTCAAAAGATGTCTTATGTTGTCAATAGAGGCCAGGGAAGGACTTTCCGGCCGGCTGGAAAGATCAATGAAGACATCCCTGGAAGAATCCAAGAGTAGTTTAACCGGATTGAGCGCTCAACTTGACGCTTTAAGCCCGTTCAAAGTCCTTGCGCGAGGCTATTCCATAACTTTTAGAAGAGTTGATGGATCTGTTGTGCGGGAATCAAAGGCAGTTGTTTGTGGAGATGAAATTCTGACCCTTGTTTCTGATGGTGAAGTCGTTTCGCGCGTCATAACATCCAATTTAATTCCAATAAACCGAGAAATCCTTAGTAAATGAAAATATCAAACCCATGACTTTATCACCAGATACTACAGAGATAATGAAATTCATGAAGGATTTAGCCTCCGGAGCGGGGGCCATAGTGGCCTCATATTTTCAGGGCCGCTTTGAGGTGCAATCCAAGGATGACGCTCCAGACGGGATTGATATAGTAACCGACGCTGACAAAGCCTCTGAGCGTTTTATCATGGATCATATACGGAAATCATTTCCGACTCACGACATCTTGACCGAAGAAACGCAAACTAAAATCACTGGATCGAGGTTCTTGTGGATTGTTGATCCCTTGGATGGGACCGTTAACTTTTCTCATTCTTACCCTCATTTTGGAGTTTCAATAGGCTTTATGGAGGACAACATCATAAAGGCCGGTGTAGTTTTTGATCCAATGAGGCAAGAGATGTTTTGTGCTTTCCGTGATGGTGGAACATACCTCAATGAAAACAGGGTGATTGTGACTAAGTGTGACAATTTGTACAGATGTATTGTGGGAACTGGTTTTCCTTATGATAAGGCAAAGTCTACGGTCAATAATCTTAGGGAATTCTGCCAGGTTACCTTAGGGGTCCAGGGAGTTAGAAGATCAGGCTCCGCTGCTTTGGACCTTGCGTGGGTGGCTTGTGGCCGGTTGGATGGCTTTTGGGAATTAAAACTCAAACCATGGGATTTCATTGCAGGGACACTCCTGGTTCAGGAAGCGGGTGGCAAGGTAACAGACAGGTATGGGGGCTCAATGGAACTCTGGAGCCCCAGTATCGTCGCTACAAACACTTTTATTCATGACGATTTGCTCCGAATCTTGACATCGGCCGATTAAGGATCTTGTATATTTGGATAATTTGGTTTCTTTGCTCTAATCCATGCGAAACTTGTGGAGGGGTCGTGAATAGTTATCAGGTAAAAGATTTTGCGCGTCAATGCGGGGCCGACTTGGTCGGAATTGCAGACCTGGCTTTGCTCGATGGCATCCAAACCGAGCCGGCTGATTTATTGAAAGGCTATCGTCGCGCTGTCAGTATTGGTGTACGATTAGCCGACGGTGTTCTGGATCCAATTGAGGATAGACCGACCCCTATTTATCAGCAGCACTATTTGAAAGCCAATCTTCTGTTGGACGATATCGCGCTCAGGGTTGCGAACTATATCCAGGCGCGAGGCTCCAAGACCCTTCCTATCCCGGCATCCCAACTTTTAGATAGGGAGAATTGGACCTCATACATTTCTCATAAAGCTGTCGCAATAGCCGCCGGATTAGGCTGGCAGGGAAAGAGCCTCCTTGTGGTTAGTCCGGATTTTGGACCACGCATAAGGCTCGTAACGATATTGACAGACGCGGCCATAAAACCGGACCGTCCTCAGAAAAACCGGTGCGGGCGATGCTCTTTTTGCTCGGATGCTTGCCCCGTTGGCGCAATAAAAAATGTTAACACCGGTTCGCATTATTCCAGCAGGGATGAAGCTCTGCATTTTGATCGGTGTTTGACCCGGGTTCTTGAGAACTCAACCAGGCCATTCATTGAGAACCCTATCTGCGGGGTGTGCATTCGAGCTTGTCCGTGGGGCAAGACTCGCAAAAGAAAAGTAAAAGAGTTCGAACAACCACTCAATTTTAAATCTTAGGGCCGATTGAATGAAAAACTATCCAAACAAAAACTTATATTGGGATCTTCTAAACTCGAGAGAAGATCGTCAATACCATTTGTTTTCAGTCCAAATAGACACTTGCAAATCTCCGCGAACAGGGAACTCTCATGAGTTTCAGGTGCTGAAATCAGCTGACTGGGTTGCGGTAGTGGCAATAACCGCGGAACAGGAAGTTGTCCTGGTTAATCAATTCAGGCATGGGACACGTGAATTGTCCCTGGAACTTCCCGGCGGTCTGGTCAAAGACGGACAGACCCCCCTAAAGAGCGCAGCAGAAGAACTCGCGGAAGAAACAGGCTTTGTAGCGCCTTCTCTCAAACTACTTGGATGGATGCATCCGTTTCCTGCAATATTTAACAACAAGTTCTACGTATACCTGGCGGAGAACGCAACTTTCTCCGGAGAACTCAATCCTGATGAGACGGAAGAACTTGAAACAATTTTGGCGCCTCTGAACAAGCTCAAGGAATATGTTCGTGATGGGAAGATAACTTGCGGGATCATGATCGCCGCGCTGGGGTTATACAATTTGTTCGCCGAATGAAGCTAAACTTCTTTAAGATGGGAACCCTGTCTGAGCAATCTTTCTTTCGGGCTTATCTTCTTTAGCTTCTTGTTTCGGTTCAACATGGTCTTTTGTGGGCAAAGGTTCCGGCTCCGCAGAACTTGCCAATAGCTCAGCATAAAAATCCGGGCCCAATTTCTCGCCGGCGCCCAATTTCAAATCTTTATCCTGATCATGCGCTGGAGGAGGCGTGGCGGCGAATTTATCAGCGTTATAATTATATGAAGATGAGGAAGATTTTGAGGTCGGGGAATCAAGGTCGAAATCTATGGATTTTTGCACATCAGAGGCCATTCTTTGAAGTTCACGAACCAGCTTGCCGACAACTTTCGCTGTCTCCGTTAATTGACGGGGGCCTAAAAATATTAACCCAATCAGAGCTATAAGACCAAGTTCATACATAGAAATACCGAACACGAAACAACTCCATTTTCAACGGATCATTAATTAATTGACTGCCCTTAAAAGCGCCGCAGGGCCAAGTCGGTAGTTGTATTCTGAGACATCGAAAACACATATTGGGTCCGTTTCAGAATCGAATCCGCAACAGAGGCGTCACGCGAATATTAATGCGCATTAAGAATAATTACAATGGTCCTGACAAAATTGGATGAGATTTGATTGGCAAGGGAAATCAGTTTGGTTGAAAGAAATCATCTTTTGATGTATGGGCTAGAAAAAGTTACTGAAAGAATCAGTGGCGAGTAATCCGCGCTGTTGGTTTTTTGTAAAACCAATACGAGACCCAAGAAATACTCGATTCAATCAAATGGGATCATTTTGGGTTAAAGAAAGAGGTCACCATGAAAGTTTGGGTTGAGCTTGTTTTATCGATCTTTCTTGCGCTGTCGGTTTCCAGTTTGTGTCCGGCAGATGGGCCGAAAATAAAATTTGAAAAACTAAGCCACGATTACGGAAAAGTTCTTTCTGGCCAAACTGTTTCAGCGGAATTCGAATTTCAGAACGAAGGTGATACTACTCTCAAGATTGAGAATTTGACGGCTAGTTGTGGCTGTACAAAGGCAGTAGAAGGAAATAAGGAAATTCCGCCTCACGGGACCGGAAAGATCATGGCCTATTTTGACACAATAGGTATGAAAGCCGGGAGAAAACAAAAAACAATCTTTGTAAAGACAAATGATTTAGTGAATCCTGTAACCAAACTCACGTTATATGCCGACGTGGTGAAAGAATTGAACGTTGCGCCGCCTTCTTTAAACAAGAAGGTCTCATCATTTTCGGAACCTGTTGTGTTTCCTTTGAACATTACTGACACGGCGGAAAAAAGTTACAAAATTATTGACGCGACGGCGGTTGAAGGCGAAGCCAAAGTCTCTTTGGACCCTTCAAGTGTAACGTTGGAGCCCAAGTCGACATCTCATTTAAATCTGCTCTTGAGACTCAAAGCTGAGCCCAATCGGTCTTTTTACGCTGGCAGGATACGCTTAAAGACAGACCACCCCAGTGAATCTGAAATTGAAATTCCTTTTCTCGTAAAGCTTGACGACACCCGGAAGAACTAGTTTTAAAACAATTTAGCTGACAATCCGCGTTCGGCGGAC
Source organism: uncultured delta proteobacterium (assembly GCA_963798475.1). Taxonomy (GTDB): domain Bacteria; phylum Desulfobacterota; class Desulfomonilia; order Desulfomonilales; family Desulfomonilaceae; genus CAJBEZ01. Next base: position 54,279 of record CAWCTI010000038.1, on the reverse strand, counting down.
TATTTAAAAATGGTCCGCCCCAAGTATTTTTAGAGGGTTGATTTAACATTTTCCGTGAAGCATTGTTCCACTATGCAGGACTGTTCGTCAGCTCTCGATTTGGATCGGAAGAAATTGATCACGCGTAATGTCTGATCAACGCCGTACTTCCACATTGTCACGGTGAGCGCGGTCGCTATAGTCAACACTGTAGTACATAGCGTCAGAAGAATGTAACCTATCCATCTTCCACCGATACTGTTGTCTGATAAAGGAAGGATTAACAGTAATAGTAGGAAAAACGATTTTGGGAGAGGTCCCAGAGCCGATACCAGGGTTTGAACCACATCCAGCATCTTTAACGCGATTTTAAACAGCCCCCAAACACAGCCAATCAAGCATGTGAGAAAAACCAGGGAACGTATTATGAACACCCACATTGAGGACATTTCGAGTCCTGTGAGTAGGAAGTTCAACTGGAAGAATACTTGCAATTGCGAGAGAGTTTCCGAAACAGGTTGCATGCGCCTACTCCCTGTAGATCTTGTGGCTCGGCGTTATGAGGTAGCGCCGAACACGGTCCACTGAATGACTGTGGATATTAGTACATAGTATTAATATATAATCAATAGTATTTGATCTAATAAAATAGATGTAGTTAATAACATATTGAAACGTAACCTATAAATCACCATTAGACTAATTTAGCATTGTGCATTACATTCACGTCAACGTTACGACGGATTGACAAAACTCTGGAGCGTTTCTAGACTGCCTGCAGGTTCATTTTTTCGCGGTCTTCCTCTAAGGGCTAAACAATGACGGAAGCAAACAGGGTTTCGGATTTGGTAACAACTTCAAAAACAATTATTGTTCTATTAGGATTATTAACCCTGGTCACAGGTGGTTGCTCGAGGTCGAACAATTACAGCCTGAGCGAAGCAGGGAAGTTACTTGAAGAAGGCCACCTGGATCAGGCGTCCAAGATCCTTGAACAGCGACTCAAGCTTGAACCTGACAACAAAGATGCTCTCTTGTTTAGAGCGCGGCTTAGGGATCGTTCCGACGACCTCAATTTGGCCCTTGATGATTATAATGAAGTGTTGAAGGGTGACCCAAACCTGCTGGATGTCCTGGAAGCCCGGGGTCGCCTAAAAATAAAAATGGCGGATTATAAAGGGGCCCTGGAAGACTTCAACAAGGTATCGCAGGGAGGACATAAGAGCGCCTATCTGATTTCCTCAATGGGGCTTGCATATTTTTTCACAAAAGATTTCGATAAAGCCCGCAAACTGTTTGATGAAAGCCAGAAAATTGATGAAAAACAGGAAGGGGCGTACTTTGGGAGAGCAGCCATTGACATTGAGGAAAAAAATTATCAGGCAGCCATACAGGAACTGGATAGCCTGCTGAGTTTTCACCCCAAAAATGCGCAGGCGTTGTTCCGTCGTGGTTTTGCATACCTAAAGGCCTCTGACCCGAAAAAGGCGTTGGCTGATTTTGACATGGCGCTTGAGCTGGACCCGGACTTAAAGGAAATATATTGGTATAGAGCCGAGACTAACAGAGTTTTAGGGCTACCGGAAAAGGCCCTGGCGGATTATGAGCAAGCTGAGGCCGCTGATCCGGATGATCCGATCCTGTATCTGAACCAGGGCACTGTACTAATGGCAGTAGGCCGGTACCGTGAGGCCCTGGAAAATCTGACCCATTCCATAGTATTAGATCCGGAAAATCCTCTTCCATTCATAAACCGGGCGGTGCTTCAATTTGACACGGGAAACTTGCTTGCTTCATTAAGTGACCTTAACAAGGCCATTGAACTCAAGGGGGATGATCCTCAGTTGCTCATTAGAAGAGCCTATATATTCAAGCTTATGGCTAGAGGAGACAGGGCTATGTCTGATCTGGACACGGCCCTGGCTAGTGACCCGGAGAACCACCAAGCCCTACTGCTCAGAGGCAGTTTGTATTACAGCGAACCTCAACTGGAACGAGCAATACAGGACCTTGATAAAGCGATTCGCCAAACACCGGACGATCCTTCCCCTTACCAACTTCTGGCTGAGGCTTTGTTTAGGAAAGGCGATAGGAAAGGCGCTTTGGAAAACGCTGAAATGGCCCTGAAAAAGGACTCGTCGTATGTTACGGCCTACATAACAATTGGTGACATTCAGATGTCGGATCTTAACTATGACGAGGCTGTGGAAGCTTACTCTCAAGCCTTGAGTATAGACGCCAAGAATTTTGAAGCCAGAATCAAGAGAGCAAAACTCTATGTCACTCTGAGAGATTTTCCGGAGGCCCTGGATGACCTCGATCGCGCTGTGAATGTCAATCCGTATAGCGGCGAGGTCTATGCGTTGAGGTCTCAATGCTACGACGCGTTGGGAGATCAGGAAAAGGCTCGGCAGGACTCCTGGAGAGCCAGAGTTTTTGTGAATCGATAGGACAAAACACAAAAGGGAACATCTTTACGTATGTTCCCTTTGTTCATTTGAGATTTGCCAGACCCATAATTCGATGGGCCGTGGCAAACAGTTCCTATTGCCTGTCAGGAAATATCATCTTTCGTCAATGATACGCTTAGCCTTTCCAATGCTACGTTCAATTGTTTCAGGAGGCACGACTGTTACAGGAACGTTTATACCAATAATTTGATGTATCCTGGCTGAAATACCTTTGGAAATACTGTCGATCTTTTCCTTTCCTTCATCGTACAAGTGCTTCTTGAGTTCTGTTTCCACCGTTATATGATCAATGTAACCTTTTTTGCTAAGTCTGATCTGGTCCTGGGGCTCAACCTCTGGGAATTCCATAAGGACTGTTTCTATTTGTGACGGGAAGACGTTAACGCCACTTATTATCATCATGTCGTCGGATCTTCCGAGAATTTTGTCCATCGTGATGAGGGTCCTGCCACATTGGCATTTTTCCCTTTTTAACGAACATATGTCGCGAGTCCTGTACCGAATCATCGGCATGGCCCTTCTTTGTAGCGCTGTAAATACCAGTTCGCCTTCTTCACCTTCAGGTACAGGTTGCAATGTCTCGGGATCAACAATTTCTGGATATACGTGATCTTCATTTACATGAATCTGATAGTACTCACAGGTAAATGACATTCCAGGTCCTCCCAATTCAGTTAGTCCATAATGCTCATAAGCGTGAATACCACCTCGACTTTCGATATCGTTTCGCATCTCCACGCTCCACGGTTCGGCCCCGAAATGTCCGGTCCTTAGAGCTGTTTTCTTGATATCTACTCCCATCTTCTCGGCTTTCTCAATTATGGTTAAGCAATAAGATGGGGTACAACACAGAGCAGTTGTACCGAAATCCTGAATTAACATGACCTGTCTTTCAGTCATACCGGCCCCGGAAGGAACTACGGCGCAGCCAATCCTTAAAGCTCCCTGATGGAATCCAAGTCCTCCTGTGAAGAGTCCCATGCCGTATGCGTTTTGAAGGATGCTGTCCGGTCTTACTTCCTGGGCCCAGAGCCCTCTCGCCATACATTCAGTCCACTGCTCCAGATCTTCTGCTGTATATGGTCCAGTAATAGGTTTTCCGGTAGTTCCCGATGAGGCGTGTATTCTGACAACGTCATTCATGGGGACTGCGCACAACCCAAATGGATAATTATCACGTAAATCGGTCTTTATAGTGAACGGAAATTTCGCAAGGTCGGAAAGTTCTTGAAGATCAGAAGGTTTGACCCCCTTGTCGTCAAAGGCCTTTTTGTAGAAAGGAACGCGATCATAAACCCATTTGACAGTCTCTTTCAGTTTCTCCAACTGAAATTTTTTCATCGCTCCTTCGTTCATGATTTCGAACTTTTCGTCCCAATACTTCTTAAACATCAGGGGCCTCCTCAAGACATGCGGCGGTATTTTATTTTGGAAAGAACATATAGGAAAGCTACATAATTTCAAGAATTACCCAAATCACCTGATCGTGTCAAGTGAAAATGAGAACCGAAAACACTAACAAAAAGCTCAGTCTGTTTTTGTTCAGATCTTCAGAACACTGAAAGGCTGTTCAAGTGTAATGATGAAAAAATGCGGTATAATAGTTTCTGACCCCCCTGTTCAGTTCATCAACTCTTTCAATTGATTCACCTGATTTCGTGGAAGAGAGTTTTCCAGGACCGGCGTGAGCGTTGGTTCGGCCCACAAGCCCACTATCCTTACGATAACATTCAATTCATGTTCCTTTTTTGTTGGCTCCCGTTCATTTGTTTGCTGTTTTTGAGAATTGTCAATACCGAGTTTCTTAAGTTCCTTGTCCAATCCGGTTATCTTTAACAGCCCTTCATTTTTCTTGATAATATCCTTTACCATTGGAATTGTTCCGATAGCGGAAAGAGGGGCGGAGGAAGTCCTCATGTAACTAAGAATGTCAATCTGTTGTGATTTCAGGTTTGCGCTGCCTATGGCCCCGATAGAAAGTCCGGACGCCTTGATCTTGACGTCCTCGGTTCGTAACGTTCCGGCGTCTATTAGCACATCCGCCGTAGCTGACTTAAGTTCAAAGGGATTGAACTTCTTTCTTTCCCCATTCTCATTCAGGAATGGCTCAATAAGAGACTGGGCCTGATTAAGAACAGATCTTAATCTATCAACTGATAGCTTTCCAGGTCCAGCCGAAAGAGATATCCTTCCATTCAAAGACCCAAGGTTTTCGAGTCCCGCAAGCTTCAATGACGCCTTCACAGGGGCTTCTATTGTCCCGTGGACGTAGCCTTTAATCTCATTACTATCAATCGAATGTCCCTTTAAATTAACGGTCCCGTTGATTTTCTCAAAGGTTATAGGGCTCTTATGGGGCCTGTAATTGACTGACACGAGCTGGATCCGCCCACTTATCGGGATTTCTTTGCCGAGGCCATTAAATGCCAGAGATCCCCGAATCGGTCCGGAAAAACCGGTTTGTCCCAGTGATGGAAAGAAACTGACCAGGGTTCGTATTTCAGCTTCAGTTACATCCAGTTTGAACGAAGTCGATTTGCCGGATTTGCCGCCAAATTCTCCGGACGCCTCGCCCAGAAATCCTGGCGCCTTGATCCTTGCCTGACCAAGGTGAACCCCATCAGGGGTTCGAGTTCCTGATAATGTCACATCAAGGTCAACACCCGCCTTTTTGACAAACCAGTCGCCAATTGTGAAACTGGCGCCTTTAAGCGGCGCTCCCAATGACCATTTTAAAGAACTTGGGAAACCTGTAACTCTAAAATTCAGATTAGCGGCGCCTGCCATATCTATCGGTGTTTTTAAAGATAAACCCAGAAGACTTACCAATTCGTGGCTAAGATTCAAATTCCCCTCGATATTAAGGTCAGGAGCCTGCGAATTTATCCGGTTGATATGGCCCTTTGCAAAAATCAGGGGGTGTTTGTTCCCGGGGAGGGATATCTTCATAGAGAAATCCTTCAGATCAAACACACCTTTTGAACCTGATATTTCAGCGTCCAAATTCAGAGGACAATTTGCGATAGGTTGAAATCCCGCTGTCAGTTTTATAATAGCGTCTTGGGTTTTGAATTTAATGTCTATCTGCTTCAGAAGATTGGACAATGGTGTGGACGAATCCAGGGAAACGGCTGAGCGGGCCTCAATCCTGGCCTTTGCGCCAATTTCCTTTTCAAAAACTGATTTAAAGGATAGAGCGGCACCGGTAAGGTCACCATTGAGATCAACCTTGAGTTTCTTTGGGGGGCCCTCCAAATGAACATACACAGGGACGGGACCATGCAGGATAAGGTCTTTATACGAACTGATTCCCAAATGTGGAAGCCACGCCCCTTGAAAATTGACTCTTGCATTGAGGTCTAGAGATCGATCGCCGGTAAACGGGCCATTTATAATTCCACTTATGGACATCAGGTTTTCGGAAGCCTCATTTTGAAGCTTGAACTCCTTAATCGAAAGTGAGTCGGATGCAAGCCCAAATACCATGGATGTGGAAAACTGTTTGCCGAGGAAAGCGTATTTCCCAGGAGTGGGGAAATCGTGGAGTCCGGCTGATCCGGCGATGGACCACCCTGAATCACGCGACCAGGACCCTTCGAAACCAATGCTAATTGACCCGTCAGGCCCGAACTGATCAAGGACCTCCTTTGGGACAACTTTTGCCATGTTGACAACATGGACGCTGTCTGAGACGCCTTTGAGGCTTACACCTTCGATCTGACGGAAGTCAGGGGTCAACATTGCTGAAGCCGTAAACCGCAATCCCGGTGAATCCTTTGTTTGAAAAACACCGGCCGAAAAATTGATCTCGGCGTGGGATCCTTCTTTGATATGAGCGTTCAACGCAATCTTGTTGATCTCAAGTTTGTTAATCCATGGAATCACGCGCAAGGGCAAAAAATAGGGATTGACCAATTTGACCGTTTCCAGTGCGCTGTTTATGTCCGCATACTCTACGGAAGACAACTCCGGGCCAACCTTAATTGAACCTTGCGTCGCCAATTCGGAACTCTCAACGCCTGGGAGCTTAGGCGTCCCGGACAACTGGAAATCGAACACATTTTCCTGTCTGCTGATATTGCCACTAATGTTGTCAAAAGAGATTCTGAGAGGTTTCCCCAATCCGACTGACGAATCTTCGAACGTAATCTGTGAAGATTCTATTACAATATGCCTGATCGGCCAGGACACATTATGTCCGGCAGCGACCCTTGAGGGTGAAGGCGCCGGAGGATTCACACCGGGTAGCGGCTCTTCTTTTGTAGACTCACGAGGTTTTTCCGGCTGTAATTGCGGCTGGAAACCGGTAACGCTACCGGTCTTCCCGGAAAATACACTCTCGATGTTACCAGAAGCGTCACGGTAAATTTTGACTCCGGCTGATGTTATCTTCAGATTGTCAAGTGATGGGTCCCCTGTAATGAGGCCCCAAAGCCCAACATTGAGACGCATGGCGCCTGAATAAAAAAGTTCCCGGTTGTTTATGTCTTTTATGGCAATGTCTTGTACAACTACATTGATTAACGAAGGGAAACCGAATCGAACCTGAACCGACCCTATTGAAACTTGCTGACCGGTTACTTCATTGAGCTTGGTTTCAATAACGCCTTTAAAGAAATCACTTTCAGGCAGAAATCTGGCTATTAGGAAAGAGCTGATCCCGACAACCAGACAAACGCCTACAAACGCTATGATCGTTTTTTTAAAGAGATTCATCGTTCGTTTGCTTGACTTCCTTTTATTAGCCGGTTTGAATCCATTATAAGCGCATGTTACCGTTTCCAGCCCAATGATTCCAGAGACCAGGTTTTTAAAGCTTCCACGCACCGTTTATCAAGTCTTAACCGATGGCTTCCCCCAGGTATTATTTCGAGTCGGGCAATGCCCGCAGGAGCGTGGCTGTAAAGTTCCTTCGCCTGTTCCAAAGGTATCAGTTCGTCGTTGTCTCCATGCATTATCAATAGTGTTTTTCCCTTAAAAAAGGCAATCCACTTCTTTGGTTCAATTTCGGAAAAACTGTTGATCCATTTTTCCGGATCGGCCGGAAAATCGGGATCTCTAATAATTCCCCTCTCTTTAAAATCTTTTATAATTGAGGAGACATCTTTCTTGAAGATTTCAAAATCTGAAGGAGTTCCAACGACCGCAAGACCATAAACATTTGGATTATCAGCCGCGACATGGATGGCAGCGGCTCCTCCTCCGCTAAAACCTATGAGAATTATCCTGGTGGGATCAATGAAAGGGGTGTTTACTATCTTGTCCAGGATTGCCCTGAGGTCCCTCGACCAGCCCATCATGTCAAAATCTCCGCCCGACTCCCCACAACCTCTGAAGTTAAAAATTACCGCCGCAAACCCAATGGAGGTAAAATCCTGAGCGAGTCCCTCATACCCGGGGTCATCAGACGGCCTGGGCGCTCCACTGCCTGGAATACCATGACAAATGATTATAGCCGGATATTGCATGTTAGGCCGGTTTACCGGAAAGAAAACGCTTCCCCGTAATTTGATGCTGTCAGATTGTAGAGAAAACGGCTCGATACCCCGAGACCCAACGGGATCCACGTGAGAAAAACTTTCAGGGGTTTTATCCATTCTAAGAGCTTCCATCAATTTATTAAACATGACACGTACGACGTTGAATTCCATGAGTTATTTCCTATTAAACCTATTCAATGCGCATTCAATGTGATTGCGATAGCGCCGGAGATTTATCGTGTAGCTTTCAAAGAATGTAGCAAGTTCATTATCTTGTGTGATAAATTGTTTTTTCATTATGAGAAATGTAGTATTCCAAGGTAATTAAGCTTGTATAGTAATAAATTGACAAAATCAAGAGCCGGGCGCCACGCAAAAGCTGAACGATAGAAAATGGAAATAAGTCTTATAATTGTTGCAAATTAACGGCCATTAGTTTAGGTTTTTGTAGAAGGCTTGATGGTAACTTATGAACCTGAGAATGATCAACAAGTCTATATTGTCTAGATCTTCCGTGACCTTATTAGCTCTTTGCGTCTTGTTTCCCGTTACCTTCGCCTTTTGCGAGGGACTTGGCGAAGACCAGATTTGCAAACCTGAACTTTTTGATTCTTCAGCGATTGAGTTGGGTAACGCAGGTATTTTTGGTTGGTCGTGTAATCATGAACAACCTGGCGGAGAAGGATTTTTCATTGTGTTCATAAGACCATCTGGGACCTATGTTTTGCTTAAAGTGCCCAAGGGGCGAAAAAAATTTGAGTTTACGCCTGATGTCGCAGGCACATGGCGATGGATGGTTATTAACACTCATCCGGATAGAACCAAGCCTGATGTTGAATCTTCGCCAGGCTATTTTCAGGTAACGCGCGCCGAAGGTGACAACAAATAGTATCTAATATTAACACCAAATTAGTCTTAGAGTGTTTAAATCTCCCACTTTTCCACTTCAAAAACTTTGAGGCACGGTTTCAAGCGAGATTGATCCTGTTGGCGCTTAAACCTGATGGAGCAATTTTGGCGCCGAAACCGATAGAGAAATTAGAAAAAATAAAATTCTTGGGAACGTTGCCCTTTCGCAAATGTCTTTGTGATTAAAGCGCAAACCCTGTACAGGGTTAGCTTACATGTGCCACTTAGAAGGAGTATGTCATGACTAGAAGCCTTTATAGGGCGAAATCTTTACCATTTTTAACACTATTCGCAATAATCTCATTAAGTCTTATTTTTCCAGTCACATCATCAGCATCCGCTCCAGCGGTCCTCAAACAATTAGACGAAGCCTTCGTTCAGGTTGCCGAGAAGGTAAAACCGGCTGTGGTAAACATCAGTTCAATGAAGAAAGAGACCGTTTCTTCGGCCGAAGGATCCCCAGACCTGGAGCCTTTTTTCAAAAATCACCCCTTCAAGGATTTTTTTGGAGATGACTTTTTTAAGCGGTTCAAGAAAGGACCGGGAGAAGGGAGGGAGATTCATCCCCAGGGAATGGGTTCGGGAGTTATAATTTCTGAGGATGGCCTAATTTTGACGAATGCGCACGTAGTCAAGGACGCGGATGAAATTACGGTCACGATCTCGGATAAGAGAACATTTAAGGCCAAGGTCAAAGGTATCGACCCGGAGAGCGATATAGCGGTTATCAAGATCGACGCCAAAGGACTACCTACGGCCAATCTGGGTGATTCAAGCAAGCTCCAGGTCGGTGAAATTGTTTTTGCTATCGGTAATCCGTTTGGTTTGAACAGAACGGTCACTAAGGGAATAGTAAGCGCAACCGGCAGGACCAACGTAGGGATAATCGATTATGAGGATTTCATTCAGACCGACGCGGCTATCAATCCAGGGAATTCCGGAGGGCCTCTTGTAAATATAGATGGAGACGTTATTGGAATTAATACCGCCATAGCGTCCAGGAGCGGTGGTTATCAGGGAATTGGCTTCGCCATTCCTTCAAGTTCCGCAAAATTGATTATGAATGAGCTTATAACGAACGGAAAAGTTAAACGAGGTCTACTTGGCGTGAATATTCAGGATATGACAGAATCACTCGCCAAGTCCTTTGGAAGAAATGACGCGGAAGGCGCTCTTGTGTCACAGGTTATCGAAGGTAGCCCGGCCGAAAAGGCAGGAATTAAGGCTGGGGACATTATACTGAAGTTCAATAAAGAGCTTGTGAAGGGAGCCGCCAATCTAAAGAATATAGTCGGGAAGGAAAAGCCTGGATCATCAGCCACGTTGACAATATTCAGAGACAAGAAAACAATGGAGGTCCCAGTAAAGATCGCTGAACGGACCCAAAAAGCTGTAGCGTCAAGTGGGGCGACCAACGGTTCCACGGCTGAAACCTCCAATGACCTTGGAATACAGATTGAGCCAGTTCCCGAGGCTGTCGCCTCGAAAATGGACCTGAAAGAAGGACAGGGGATCCTTGTCAAGGACATCAGCTCCGACGGAGTTGGCGCCAGGATGGGATTGCGTTCAGGCGATGTCATACTCGAAGTAGACGGCACGACTGCTTCCAGTGTTGACTCATTTATCAAGGCTGTTTCCGAAGCGAAAAAGAACAAGGTTATCCGTCTTAAGGTCCAGCGCGGCAAAGCGAAGATCTTCCTGGCGGGAACAATGGAATAAAACGTAACTGTTGGGTTGGGAGCCAATTGAGGCCCCCAACCCTTAATCCACATTCACCTAGCCTTAGTTTCAATATCTATTCATCGGGATTTATTCGAAAGACACTTTAAATTCATATCCCAGGGGAGTGAGGTCTTTTTCCAACGCTCTGGCGGCCGCGAGAAAAAGACTCCTGTGCTCTCTCGCGCAGCCGGCCCTCGCTGGTTCATTTCGGAGAAGATCGGACCGCGATTCAAAAGTGGACTCATTAAAATATCCATCTAAAGCTTCATGCCAATTACCAACCAATTCCGGGTTTTGACGATCGCGAATTCGTAAAACAACATTTTGGGTCCGAAACGATTTTTCGACATTGATTTCCACATAAAAACCCGGCCTATAAATGATATGCGCAACAAAAACTTTGCCGTGAAAAATTTCTACTGAAACCATGGTTAAGGCCTCTTTAGGGGACTACAACAGAAAGAAAATCGTCTGTCAATTCCAAGACGCCTCACTGGGCGTAGGTAAAGTCGACCTTGGTTCGAGTCCCTTGACAAAAATTATATATGAGTTTAATGAAACCTTGTTTAGAGAGACATATTTTCTCATCCCCGGCTTGTTAATCCCGGAAACGTAACCAGAGAAAGACAGGCTTGATTCATTAAGTCAACAGCCCAGCGGAGGCCATTATAAGCTATCTAATAGTGTCAGCAGTATACCGTTGCGCATCAATCGAGGCAGACGCATTTTTCTGGTTAAGGTTTGGGGAACCTCTGTCGCTTCAGACTGTACATAATTTTCAGAGTCGTGAAGAAGAAGCGATTTACGTGGGACATTTCTGAAATCGGATGGGAGGTTGGAGCACAGTTATGGAACCTTGTCCAGTACTTGTTAAGGGAAACCGGGACTCGGACAGACCCTACCGAAAAGTGGACTGTGATCATTATAGTGAGTGTTTAAACATAGCGCTAAAGTGTCGTTGGTCTGATTTTTCATGTTCGGAGTGTGACGCCTATTCACGAACAAGATTTATAGAACAGGCGACGGGCTCCGAGGATTATTGGTAATGATGAACCAACTCCTATCACATTTCTCTGGATAAATTCATAGTATACTTGCTATTATAGCTGAACCAGGCTAGGTGAAGCCTTCTGGAAAGATATTACCGGGGAGGCGCCTAGCTTTTTGTTTGTTGTAACATTTGCGCCACGTTAAGTGGTCCTGGAGGATCAATGGGAACATTACCCAGAAACAGAGCCGGGTCCCAACAGTACGATGAGGACAAACTAGGTTTTGGTGATATTTTTACAGATCATATGCTTACAATTGAATATTCCGCCGAGGATGGTGGTTGGGGGGCCGGAAAGATCGTTAAGGTCCAGGACCTGTCTCTGCATCCCGCCGGAATGGTTCTTCATTACGGCCAACAGGTTTTTGAAGGTCTGAAAGCTTTCTCTGGTCCCAAAGATTCAGACATCTTGCTGTTCAGACCAGATATGAATATAGCCAGATTTAACAGATCCTGCGAGCGCTTATGCATTCCACCATTAGATCCCAAAATCTTTATGGATCAAATGACGGAACTATTACGAACAGACAGGGACTGGATTCCAAGATCTCCAGGAACTTCCCTGTATATCAGGCCTACCGTTATTGCTACGGATGCTCACCTTGGTGTGCGACCATCGAGGAAATACCTCTTTTTTATCATTCTTTCACCTGTGGGAGCATATTATCCTGAGGGGTTTGAGCCAGTCAGGATAATGGTTACCGATAAATACGCCAGAGCCGCGGCCGGCGGAGTAGGCGAAGCTAAAACAGGGGCTAATTACGCCGCGTCACTGCTTGCTGCGGAAGAAGCTCACGCCGAAGGTTTTACCCAGGTGCTATGGCTCAACGCAGTGGACAAATCTGCTATCGAAGAAGTTGGCACTATGAATATATTCTTTCGAATCAATGACGAAATTATCACACCAAAACTCGGAGGAACAATCCTGCCCGGTGTAACGCGTGACTCAGTGCTTCAACTTTGCAGATCCAAAGGTATGAAAGTTTCTGAACGGGTTATTACCATTAGTGAATTAGTATCTACGGCCAACAATGGAAAGCTACAGGAAGTATTTGGCTCAGGAACAGCGGCTGTTATCTCCCCTGTGAGCCATTTCAGATATTTGGGCCATGATTACATTGTGGCTGATGGCAAGACCGGCCAGGTGGCAAAAGAGCTGTTTGACGAAATAACAGGCATCCAGTTGGCCAAGAGACCTGATCCCTTTGGTTGGGTCGTGAATGTGGGCTAATTCCCTGGGATATTGGTTATTCACATCCTAGTCATGCTGAGATTACATAATCTGTTTAACAGGACATGGGCCTGCTGATGGCATTTCATTGGTAGGCCCTTTTTTAAAGAAATTTGACCTATCCCCTCGGATGTGTCCTTTTATGCAGCGCTTTTAACCTTGTTCCAGCAACGTGGGTGTAAATCTCTGTTGTCGAGATGTCCGAGTGGCCGAGCATGAGTTGAACTGATCTGAGGTCCGCTTCATTCTGAACCAGATGGGTAGCGAATGAATGTCTCAATGTATGAGGTGAAATCTCTTTAGAAATTCCTGCGAGGCGAGCCACCTTTTTTATAATTTTCCAGAACGCCTGGCGAGTCATCCTGTATCCCTTGCTGGTTACGAAGATGGACTCGCTTCTTCGATTCCCGATTATTAACGGACGAGTCTTCTCGTAGTAACCCAGCAATTTTTTGGACGCAGTCAGTCCCATTGGAACAACTCTCTCTTTGGATCCCTTGCCCATAACCGTGACACATCCCATTTCGAAATCTACCCTGTAAGTTTCCAGACTAACCAACTCTGAAACTCTGAGTCCTGTCGCATAGAGCAATTCAATCATGGCGTCATCCCTAATCCCCAGCGGGTTAGAGGTGTCTGTTGCGGCTATAAGTGACTCGACTTCGCGCTGGTCAAGATATTGAGGGACCCGTTTGGGTAGTCTGGGGGTTTCAATGTATTCACAGGGATTTTCGAGGACCGCGCCTGTTTCAACAAGGAATTTGAAAAACCCTTTCAAGCACGATAGCCTCCTTGCCCTTGTCCTGGCGGAGAGACCCTGTTGATTTAACAAATCCAGAAAAATCAGGACATGTTCTTTTTTGATTTGATTTGCTGAGCAGACACTTCTGGACTTCAGAAACATCGTGAAGTCATTCAAATCCGAAGAATATGATTCTACGGTTAATTTAGCGAGCCCACGGTTTACGAGAGTGTAATCCAGGAAGGAATTGACGATGATGTCGATCTCGTCAATTCGCGTAACCGTGTTTGTCTCCGGTCTCAACACTGGTTTGTGCTCCTAGTTCCCAGATGATTCTGACATCAGAATGAGATCTGTGTGGGCGTCTGTTTTTCGAAAGACGTCTTTTCCATCATCGACAAGTGCTTTGTAAGCTCCTCTTTGATTGAATCAAGCTCGTCAAAGTCGATTATTTTATTCCCATTCAGATTTTGTGCGTAAAAGATGTCGGCCGCCTGATCCACTTCTGTCGTGATCTTGGCCAGGACTATATTCAGTCCCATGGCCGACAGTCTCCGGGTAATGTCATAAAGAAGTCCGGGCCGGTCGTGAGCGTAAACTTCGATTATAGTGGAGTTGTCCGATGTTGAGTTGTCAATTTCAACTTTGACGGGAAAACGCGGATTTGATAGCCTGGAGAACAATCCCCTGTTTTGCCTTCTCGTTTCCACAAGAGTGTCGATATCGATTTCACCAGTGACAACTCTTCTGAAATCATTCTGAAAACTCTTCCATCTTTCCGGGTCGTCAACAGGCCCTTCCGGTATGTTGTTGACGTGTAATGTAGAAATTGCCGTCGGACCTATCAGGTGGGTCCATGAACTCAGGATATTTATCCTGTTTGAAGAAAGCGTGCCGGCAATTTTGTAAAAAAGGCCGGGCTGATCTCGTATGATCAAAGTTATGGAACTGTATCCCGGCTTGCGATGATCTATTTTCCTTACGATAAGATCATCTAGGGAAAGAGAGTCCTTATGTGTTTCAGAAAGACGGCTTTCGATCTCCATGAAATGATCCACTATTACGCCAGGATAAAAGTCCAGGCAATAACGGGGGTTCGCTCTCGCAAGAAACTCCTCGAGGCGCGCGCCTCTGTGTTCAGGGGGGACCAGCTCCCAAACAACAGCCTTTATCTGTTTAACCCAGTCGGACAAGTCCTGTCCGTCTATTCCTTCGCCTTCGATGACATCCAGAGTCCTGTAGTAGAGTTCTTCCAAAAGCATCTTCTTCCAGGAATTTAGGGCTGTTGAACCTACGGCCTTGAGGTCCGAATAAGTTAAAAGAAGTAGCAAATCCAATCTGCGCTTTAACATAACGTTTTCAGCGAAACGGTTGATGAGGGCTTCATCGTGAATGTCTTTTTTGAAAGCAAGGTGAGTCATTGCGAGATGATTTCTTATCAAAAACAGGATATCCTCGACATCTTCGGTTGGAAGCGCGAACCGTCCCATGATCGACGCCGCAATTTTCTCTCCCCTTAAATCGTGGCCTGATCCACTACCTTTGGCAATGTCGTGGAAAAGGCCGGCAAGGCGCAAAATTAAAGGTTTCTCCAGTTTTGAGAAGATCGTCCTTAACAGCTTTTCGTCTTCAGGGCCGTCAGGCTTTTCCATCTCGTCCATGTTCTCGAGCACTGCGATCGTATGCAAATCAACCGTATACTGATGATAGACGTCATACTGGGGCAAAAATCTGATCCTTGCAAAATCGGGAATGAATCGCTCCAGAAACCCAACTTTCATCATCGTGTTCAAAGCCTTTGCCACGTTTCTCCGACCCTTGAGGATTTCCAGGAAAAGCTGATTCGCTTCAGCGTCGTGCAAGGTCGCTTCGTCAAGTTGAGAAAGCTTCGAACGAATCAGGTCAACGAGCCTGATGTCGAGGTCACAGCCTGTTTCAGCTATAAGTCTGAAAGCGTGCAAAAGCTCTTTGACGTCGTAACCAAAACTGTCCGGATTGAGGAAATTTATCCCGCCTGAGCCAACGTAAAAGGAGAAGTTCAAGTCAAGTCTCTTATTGTTGGAAACCAGCTTCGGTCTCAGAAATAGCCTGGCTCGAGCGAGAAGCTGCCGCCCGAAAAAATCCATGGTGGCCGCGTGTTTGTAATATTCTCTCATAAAATTTTCTACCGCCGGTCTTTCCGGGGTCTCCTGAAACCCCATGTCCCTTGCTATCATGGCCTGACAGTCAAATTTAAGACGGTCGTCCCGGCGGCCTTCAATAAAATGGAGGCGTGTCCTGATTTCTGCCAGGAAACGGACGCCGTCCTTAATTTCCTGGACTGACTTTTCGGAACATAGTCCGGCAATCACCAGATCATCCAGTGTCGCACAGCCAAATATCATACGGGCGAGCCATGTCAAAAGTTGAATATATCTAAGTGAGCCCGGACCTTCCTTAAGATGCGGCTCAAGAAGGTAAATAGTATGACCGAATTTCTCTCGGGACTTTCTGATTTCCGCTTCGATGCGGAGATAAAGGTCAAGAGGATCCGATTCAATGATCAGGCGGTTTCTTTGAACTACCAGATTGCGCCATATTTCAGGGCATCCCCATACGCGTCGTATGTCCATCATGGAAGTCAACACGGCCAGGTCCCTGTTCGCTTCCCTTTTACACTCTTCTACGGTCCTCACAGAATGACCGAGTTCAATTCTGGCGTCCCAAAGCAGGTACAGGATGTTCCGTATCCCGCGGTAGACACCTTCAGCGGCATTTTCCGGTCTTAGAAACAATAGATCGATATCTGAATAGGGACTCATTTCCTGGCGTCCATAACCGCCAAGCCCTATCAGGGCTATCTCGTTTTTCCAGTAACCCAGGAAATGCTCGCAAACCTGACACAATAGTTCATCATAGACCGGATTCATCTCGAAATGGGCTGGATCGGCCTGGCCGCTGTCCCGATAATTTGCTATGCCTTCACGAATTCGTTGAATCTGTTCCGTTTTGTCGTGCGTGGAAAAAATGAACCTCATGCCGAATTATCCTTTCCATTGGGCTCCCTGTTAAGGTCCCAGCCGCCAGACCAGGGTTTCTAATCCGTTTAGGAGTTACCTCTGGGGCTCGTATCAGGAACAATATATTTGGTAAAATGGCGTTTGCCTATTTTTTTCATGGCGCATCTGTCGCGCAGAACACAGTAGATAAACATATTCATCTAATAAAGCAATAAGTTATTTCAAATATATAAAGTATAACAATTACAATAGTTAAGGTCTAATCGTCATTGACTTGTCATGGGCCTTATGTTATTGTGCATCTATTCCATATGTATTGTTGAATACTTCTTTAATCGGTTTATTCTTTGTTTAAAACCGATTGAGCTTTTTTTCACGGCAAGTTGATTTTACAAGGCTATTTGTTTAGTCGCTATTAACAAGGCCTTTGAGTCGCTTTGCCGTATGCAATGAAGGATAGGTATGATTTCTCGAATAGGGGCCGCCATTATGGCGACCACCCTAATTTTTATCTATTCGTGCGCTCAACCGTTCACTGCGACGGCTCAGTACGCCGATCCTCTGGATTTGGCTTCAGACCTGGTTTCGCGTATAAGGGCAGAGAACTGGCAGTATTCAATAGGCGTAAAAAAGTTCTTCAACAGTTACACATCCTATCAGTTCCCCAATCCTTTCCCTCCCCAACAGAACCCTCTAAGCCGACTGGAATTCCCCATAGATCAGTGGTTTTTTGGTGGAGATTATATCTATAATTCCAGGCTTTGGACGGCGCAGCTTGACGCCTGGGCGAATATAAACCAGGAGAGTCGGTCTAACATGCAGGATAGTGATTGGGACCAGGAGGATCTGCCTTCGCAGAAATCGGTCTTCAGCGAGTCAAAATGCCAACTCAAGAGGTCTTGGCTGGCCGACCTCAAGATTCTGTTTAACCCGGATGTTTCTTTTTTCAAGATAGTTCATCCTGTCGTGGGGGCACGTTACCAGACCTTCTCGTTTGTCACACACGATGGTTATCAGGTGGGCCTGGACGGATATAACACCAATCTGCCCGGCGAAGGGATAGAATTCGACCAAACATTTTATCAGTACTATATAGGGGGTTTAATAAACACTCAGGTGAATACCTCAGGGGTATTCGAGTCCCTTCCCTCCGTGGATCTTGTCCTTACGCTGGATTATGCGCTGGTTACAGCCAAGAACCAGGACCTTCACCTGCTCAGGGAAGGTGAGCGCATAACAAACGAAAACACCAGCGGCCATTGCTGGCATGCGGAGGCGACGGCTTCATTCCTTCTTCGCCAAAATATTAAAGCCCTGATTGATGTGGATTTTAAACGTATCATAACCAATGGCGGGCATCAGCTCACGAACAGTTTCTTTAACGTAGACTTTTCCTTCAGTGGATCGAGGGTCTGGTCGGACCAGTTGTCTATTGCGGCTTCAGCCGAATTGATTTTCTAGCTAAAAACATTGGATTCAGGAAGGGGGGAGGGATAGTAGTTCAGAAGTTAATCCCGAACTAACTCCGCCCTGTCCAGCAATCCTCCAATTTAGGAAAAGAACTCGTTGACGAGTTCCCATCAACAATGATATTTTTTTTCTAAGCCTCAATGACACTCCTCTGACAAGGCGTCCTTTTTCAAAAAACGCTATTTCGCGGGACTCCCCGTGAAGCGCATTAATTCCATAGGCTCAAACCCGTAATTCGGGGTAAGGATCATGAAAACAGTAAACGACTGGAATATACAGCATGTCCAGGTGCAAACTATTAGCTGGTGCAATCGTTCATGCGAGTTCTGCCCCAGCAAGAAATTTGACCGGAAACCGCGCCTGATGTCTTTAACAACCTATCAACGAATAATTGACGAGCTTGCCGCATTGAATTTTTCGGGTAGATTCTCTCCATTTCTCCAGTGTGAGCCTCTTCTGGACAAGCGACTTCCCGAACTAATCGCCATCGCTCGTGAATTCCTCCCTCGGGCTAAACTGCTTATTCAAACCAACGGAGACATGCTGACCTTGCAAAAGGGCATTACCCTCTTCAAGGCTGGTTTGCATAAACTCGTCATCAATTGCTATGACGACGAAAAGGGCCGTCTGGGTCGTTTGCGCAGCATAGCGACCGACATAACGAACCAAATGCCCGAGGTCAGGTATTCCCGAGGTGGCTTCCATCGGATGATCAGGCCGGAGCGGTCGAATTACGTCCGGCAGGAAATAACGATAGAGGACAAGACAACCTGGACGAAGGATGGTCAGGAAAACTGGGCTGGAAACGTTCCGGGTATACATCTGGTTCGAGAACCAATGAAGGCTTGGTGTTTCCGACCGTTTTATCAACTGTACGTCCATTATAATGGAAACGTTGTGTTATGTTGTTGCGACTGGAAAGGAGAGGTGGTTTTCGGAAATATCCAGGAAAAAACTCTTGGCGAAATTTTCTCCGGTCCGGTCGCCACAAGTTATCGCCAAAACCTCAAGAACAAAAACCGACAGATGAAACTTTGCGATGTTTGTGATTATCCAGGTAAACTTCCATTGTCTGCACGAGTCTCCTATAATGTCATGAATTTTATGAATCGATTACGAGGTTCCTAATTAGAGGGCAAGACAGGAAACGCATGGATATAATTGGAGTCACTTCCACTTACTGGTAAATGACATGGAGAGGAAGAAACTCCATGACTCGAAGGAAAACTACTTTTCCGGAATACACAACACCATTACCAGCAGGATTATTCTGGTAACAGGTTTCTTGCTTCTTGGGGGAATGCGACGGGGAAGGACGGTTAGTAATAGAACCCCACCTGAAAGAACGGCCCCTGCCATACAGCATGGACCGTTGCAGAGCCGGGAAAACTGCTCCCGGCCGCCATTGAACCGGACATATCCGAATTGAGGGTTACTGATTTGAAGCCAGCTTCAATCCCGAATGAAAAGGTTGAGAGTCCTATGAAACTGGCGTCCCAGACAGCCGGTCTCGCTCCGGCCATGACCTCCCATTCGAAGATCTGTGCTAGATTCTGAATGCCCCAGATCTGTTTCCAGAATGGCGTTGAGACATTAATTTTGGCTTGGGCAATTATAGGAATTTCACGGATTCGACCGGGGATTGCGAATACGTGGAGTCCAATTGTGCATGGTCCGTTATCACTCTGGTAATAACGCATGTTTTGAAGATAATAAGATTGCCAAGTACCGTTATTTGCCGGTGCGTTTGGATTGTGTACAGAATTTACAGCGTCTTTCATGTCGCGAAAAGTTACTTGATTGATATAGAAGTCAAAATCTATTCCCGCACGAAGATACGGATTGCGAACAAGATCAAGGCCCATGCCCAATCTGGTGGAACTGAGATCCAGTTCTGACACTCTGAAAAAATCGTTTGTCGTTCCCTGACCGCTGGGTGTCTGGATATCGTCAAATACTGTGTTGCCCAAGGTGCCGCGAAAAATCACATCCTCATCCACCACCAACCTCAATGCCAGCCTATCAACATACAACTGAAATACGGCTGATCTAAGCGCCTGAGGATACTGATTGAATCCGTATCCACCACCCCTCGAGTTTGGGTCGGAGGGAGAAGCGAGCAGATCAAATTCCTTAAGTTGAGAATTCTGGTTGGCGTAGTCCGGGCGCTGTATATAGCCGGAAACCAAACGCGGAGCGAACAAACGGTACTCGAACTTGAACCTGTAATCCGACCAATCCCAGAATGTCCCGTTTGAAAACCAGGATGCTAACGACTGACTATATGAAGGGGAAGGGAATAACGAAAAACAAACGACCACAAAGAGCGCAAATGGTAGAACCGCCGTCGGCAAATTTAGTTTCGGCTTCAATCCATACCTCTTTGTGATGTACCAAAAAAATAATAACCCTAAACTATTAGGCCTGACTATATAGCAAATCCGGTAAAAGTGTCAAGGAATTAGTCTGGAAGCGGGCCAACGGCACAAAGAGACCACTATTTATTGAACCCTGGTGATAAAAGGGTGTGCGCCTAATCCCTCCGATCAATGACAACTGCTTAAAGAAGGGAGAGTGATAGTAGTTAAAAGTAAATCCCAAACTCGGCCCCGTAAAGGTTCCAGAGCATATCAAGGCTCCACGACCCAACTGTAGATTGCGTGTCTGTTGAGTTGCTAACATCGCCACTAATTGTAAAGGTTGTCCGTTCCAGTTTTAGCTTAGTAAACAGATCGAAAGCGATATATCTGAGGCCGAAAAACCAAAGCGACCCCATAAGTCTTGAGCGGCGAGCCCTTTAACGGGAAATCGGCATAGGCGTCAAAATGCATTGGCAAACCCAATATCTCTGGCGGCACATATCGGATGTACGCCCCAATTGTCCATGGAGCGTCAGCGTAAAATTCGACGTGATGGTCGTACGGTGGGTTTGGTTGTTGAAATGGCAAACCAAAATTGAACTTGAAATATGGCTGGTTGAGATAGAACTGGAACCTGCCTCCGGCTGTTAACCATGGTCCTTGAATGACATCAACGTCTCCGGTCAAGATGACAGAGTCAAAGAAGAAACCACTACCGTCAGCCGCCGACTTCGCGCTTCAAAAATCGAATAATCCACTTTGCCGGCGAAACGCCATACCCTAAGCTTTGCAAAAAAATCGTAGATTACAGGCCCCCCATCCAGCGATTGGGTCATAACTGACGGGTCCCAACCTGCAGTGTTTGTAGGGTCTGGGGGCGTGGTAGGCTGATTGTTCAGGAGATTGTAAGAGCCGTAATTAGATGGACCTGAAAGTTTTATCTGATCGAACAATGGGGTGGCAAGGCCCATCCCGAATTCACTCCGGAAGGTGTCACCAATACAGGTAGCCGGAAATAGCGGGCCGAAAAACGTCTGAAGGGACTGAAAAGGAACGATGGAACCAAGGCCGAAATCAGGAACCTGAGCCTCCGCGCGTCCCCATCCCGAAGCCACCAGCGCCACCACGAAGCAGAAAATTATCGTAGCCTTTTTGAACGGGCTTTTTCCCATGCGGCCCTTCAAGCGGGTAAAATTGTAATCCTAACCTGAATTTAATCACAGAAAAGGGTGTCGCGTCAAGATAAATAGACTTCCGCAGACCGACCTGAACCAATCCTGGTTCAGGTCGTGGCCCACGGAATGTTATTGCAGGATCCAGTTCGGGAAATTAAAGCAATCCCCTTTTTGCCAGCACAGGGACAGGGGAAACAATGTGTTTCTCGAACCATGCCCTGACCTTGGGATCGTTGAACGCCACACCTATCAATTCGGTCAGGTACACCACAGGCATATGATATACCTTGCCTGCGGCCTTGGATATATCCGCCTGCCGAGTGTCAAGGTTAGCCTGACACATGGGACACATTGTCACCATCATGTCAGCGTCCACCATCATGGACATGTCTATTAGCTTGCGGGACAGTTTCACAACCATCTCGGTCTTGGTAAGGGCCAATGAACCACCGCAGCAGTCCGTCTTGTACGGCCAGCTCAACACCTCGGCCCCGAGCGCTTCCAGGATGTCATCCATCTGAGTCGGGTTTTCCGCGTTCTCAGGCTCAACCACATCTACAGGCCGTACAGCCAGACAACCATAGTAGGGTACCACGCGTAATCCCTCCAATGGCTTGGTTTTCTTCTCCTTAAGAGTCTTGAGAAGCTCTTTCTTGTGGAACATGTCCATTCCGGAGATTACATCTATCTCTCCCTTGAAAGGAAATTGCCTGAGTAACTCCTTATCTTCAAGAATATGCTTGGAAGCCGCACGCATACGCACATGACATCCGGCGCAAGGAGCGACCACGTCATGACCCATCCGCTCCGCTGTAAGAAGGTCCCGCGCCGGAAGAGCGGTCTCCAGATACGCGTCAACCATATGCGCTGATGAAGCCCCGCAACATGTCCAGTCAGGGATCTCGGTTAACCTTACTCCAAGCCTCTCAGCTCCATTCCTGAAAGACTCGTCGAGTTCCTGCGCAGAGCCTTTAAGCGTACATCCGGGATAATAACTAAATTCCATTGTATTTCCTCTTTACTTGATTCCCGATTTCTTGAAAACCTGCTTTACTTCACTCAAGTTCCCGGTCTTTTGAGGCAACAGATGCAATTTGCCCTTACGGAACATGTTCCAGCCAAGTTCCATGTCGTCCGTAAAAGTCTTTGTCCTGAATTTATACATCCCCACGAGGAACAACTCATAAATCCGACCGAAATGCTTTACTGTGTCCATGAAGGTCTTGTGAAAGATGGCCACCTTCGGGTCGGTCAGTGTTTCCTTGCGTCTCAGAATGTCATGTCTGATCGGGTCAAGCAGACCAGGGACGTCAATCCCGTTAGGACACCTTGCCCCGCAGGTGTGACATGTCAGACACAGCCATATGCTCTTGGACTGAACAATCTTGTCCACATCCCCCAGTACCGCCAGACGAACAAGCTGATGAGGCAGAAGGTCCATCTCAGGGGCCACAGGACAACCCGCGGAACATTTACCACACTGATAGCACTGATTTATTACTGATACTAAATCCGCCGACATGGGTGAATTTTGCGATGAAGCGGTCATATTGGTCTGGAGCATTTTCTTCTCCTGTTTAGAAGCTATATAATCCCAAAACGTTATTCCGATTCGACCTCTCTATAACAATGGAGGGCCCTTCCAATCTCCCGTCAGAACTATGAAGCCTCTTTGACGAGCAGCGTGTCTATCTCGGCAAATACCTGATCATCCCTGAAATGCTGAAGATCAATGGCGTTGCCCGGGCAGACGGACGAGCATATCCCGCATCCTTGACACAGGGCTGGGACTATCTCGGCCTTGTGGTCCTCATTGATGAAAGGAGCGCCGTATGGGCATAGTCTCACACATGTCAGGCATGCTGCGCATTTGTCAGGATCAACCTTGGATATGACGCCAGGGAACGTCATCTGTTCCTGGCTTACGAGGATAGACGCTCTTTGCGCGGCCGCGGTAGCCTGAGCTATAGACTCATCAATAGGTTTGGGATAATGGGCCAATCCAGCCAGAAACACTCCTTCTGTCGTGAAGTCAACCGGTCTGAGTTTCATGTGGGCTTCAACGAAGTATCCGTTGGAATTGACTGTAACCTTGAATAGCTGACCCATCTGTTTGTTTGTTTCTCCGGGGTCTATAGCCGCCGCAAGAGTCACCAGATCCGCCATGATAGTCATATCGCGGTCCAGGGAGGGATCTTTGACAGTAACTTTCACCTTGTCGCCAGCCATCTCGCATACCGGTTTGCTTTCCGGGTCAAACCGTACGAAGATGACTCCCGCCTTTCTGGCTTCGGCGTAAAATTTTTCAAGCAATCCATAAGTTCTAAGGTCTCTAAAAAGTATGTAAATGTTCGCTGTTGGATTTATCTCCCTTAACCGGCCGGCAAGACGAACAGATCCTGAACAGCAGACCTTGGAACAGTAGGGACGCTCTTCGTCACGAGATCCTACACACTGTATGAATACTGCGTTTTTGATATTCTTAAGACTTGGATCACCCGCTATTATTCGTTCTTCGAGTGAATGTTGAGTCTCAACAGCCTTGCTTTCTCCGAACAAATATTCCTTAGGTTTGGATTCCGCGGCCCCGGTCGCTATGATTGCGGCGCCGAATTCGATATCCTTGCTGTCGCCATTCAGGATTGTTCCCTTGAAATGAGCAACATGTCCTGACAGGTTTGTAAAAGTAGCGTTCTTAAAAACTTCTATCTTGGAATGGTTTTCGACTTTTTTAACCAGATCTTCGACAAACGGTTTTATAGGCTCACCCTGGATAGTACGTTCAATATACAGGGCGTTTCCGCCGAGTTTATCCGACTTTTCGACCATATAAACATGGAATCCCTGATCAGCCAGGTTGAGCGCCGCTGTCATGCCTGAGACCCCGCCACCCAATACAAGAGCGTCATGGACGACATCCATTTTCGATTTCTGCAAGGGGGCCAGACGCCTGGCTCTCGCGACAGCCATCCTGGCGAGATCCATGGCCTTCAACGTGGCCGCCTCTTTGTGTGACGCGTGGACCCAGGAACACTGGTCCCTAATATTCGTCATCGTGAAAAGGTAAGGATTCAGGCCCGCCTTTTCCATTGTTAACTGGAACATGGGTTCATGCGTCCTTGGACTACATGCGGACACAACTACACGGTTGAGATTATGATCCCTGATGATGTCAAGGAACTGTTCCTGAGTGTCCTGTGAACACGTAAACAGTTTCTCGTCAGCGAATACCACGTTTGGCAGGGTCCTGACGTGCTCTACGACACGCGGCACATCTACAACATTGGCGATGTTTATACCGCATCGGCAAATGAAAACCCCAATTCGTGGCTCTTCCCCGGAAACGTCCCTTTGAGGCGGGAATTCCTGTTTTACAGCCAATGTGTTTCGGGCTGAAGTTAGAAGCTTGGAAGAGGCCCCAGCCGCGGCTGACGCTTCCATAACGGTTTGAGGGATATCCTTGGGTCCCTGGAACATACCGGCGACAAAGACACCCGGCCGGTTTGTAGAAACCGGTTCAAAAGAGGTTGTGGAGCAGAATTTGGATTCGTTTAGACCAATGCCCAGCTTACCGGCAAGTTCTATCGATTGTTCGGATGTCTTGAGCCCGACGGCTAGCACGACCATGTCGAAAGTTTCCGTCACAAGTTTTTGCTGTTCATCGAGATAGGTGATTTGAAGGTTATGTGTCAACGGATCTTCGACGACCCGGCTGACCATTGACCTTATAAAACGAACAGCGCCAGAGTTCTTTGCTCTTTCATAATATGCGTCAAAGTCTTTCCCATAAGCCCGAATATCCATGTAGAAAATTGTAGGCTCGATGTTGGTGTCATGCTCTTTGGCTATAACCGCTTCCTTGATGGACGCCATACAGCAGATAGAGCTACAGTGAGGCATGCCTTTTTGCGAGTCGCGTGAACCAACGCACTGAATCCACGCCACTTTTTTTGGATGTTTTTCGTCAGATGGTCTTCTTACTTCACCGGCGTTAGGGCCCGATGCGCTGAGCATCCTTTCGAATTCCATGTTTGTCAGGACGTTCGGGGCTGTGCCGTATGAGAATTCACCACGGATCTTCTCAGGGTCGATCATCTCATAACCCGTGGACAGGATCACCGAACCCACCTCAACATCAAGAAAGGAGTCTTCCATAGTATGGTCTATAGCCTGCGCAGGGCATGCCTTGACGCATTCCATACACTCGGAACAGACACCACAATTCAAACATCTGTTAGCTTCACGCAGGGCCTCTTCTTCAGCCAGGGCAAGCTCAACTTCCTTAAAACCCTTTCGTTCCGTTGTAGGTGTTTCAGGGGTGATTGCCCGAGGCTCGCTTTTAAGCTCTTCGGGGATCGGTGGGTATTCCGGATTTTCAGGGAATTTAAAAGGTCTCCCTTCGGCAAGGTCCATTCCATTGATGAACCTGTGGATTGATTCTGCGACTTCTTTGCCCGCGGCCACCGCTTCCACGACCGTTGCGGGTCCGGAAACAGCGTCACCGCCCGCAAACACCCCTTCGATTGAAGTGGCGAATGTGACTTTGTCACACTCGATGGTGTTCCTTCTCGTCTGAGCCAGGGCCCCGGTGGAATCCCAGAGACTCGGATCAATAATCTGGCCGATTGCCGGTATAATCGTGTCCGTGTCAATAACATATTCAGAACCGGCGACCGGCACAGGTCGACGTCGCCCGCTAGCGTCAGGCTCGCCCAATTGCATGCGTACAGCTTTAAGACCGGTAACTTTTCCTCCGGAAGCCACAACTTCAACCGGCGCGGCAAGGAACTGAATCTTCACTCCTTCTTCCAGAGCGGCATGGACTTCTTCTTCAAATGCGGGCATTTCAGCTCTTGAACGTCGGTAAAGAATGGTGGAATCAGCGCCCAGCCTTACTAGAGTCCTTGCGGCGTCAATCGCGACATTCCCACCACCTATGACGACCGCTTTCTTGATTCCTTCGAATTTCTTTCCGATGGCTGCGTCTTTGAGGAAATCCACTCCCTGT
Source organism: uncultured delta proteobacterium (assembly GCA_963798475.1). Taxonomy (GTDB): domain Bacteria; phylum Desulfobacterota; class Desulfomonilia; order Desulfomonilales; family Desulfomonilaceae; genus CAJBEZ01. Next base: position 27,685 of record CAWCTI010000038.1, on the reverse strand, counting down.
ATGACGCCGGAAGAGGCTTCCCCCGGAATGGCGAGTTTTGCGCCGTTCTGACATCCAACACCTAGGAATACAGCCTTGTAGCCTTGATTTTTAAGATCATCAATGCTCAAGTCCTTGCCCAGAGGAGTATTGGTTTTGGCTTCGACTCCGAGGCTCAAAATGTGATTAATCTCTTTTTCGAGCACATCCCTGGGTAGTCTGTATTCCGGAATCCCGACTCTAAGCCATCCGCCCAACACGGACGAAGCTTCGAATATAGACGCCTTGTAACCTTTCAGCGCGAGATAATACGCTGCGGACAGGCCTGCCGGGCCTGAACCTATGATGGCTACCTTTTCCTCGCGTGGGATAATTTCCGGGATTGTCAGTGATGAATAATCCACCTGGTCCGCGGCGAACCTTTTAAGTTTACATATCGATATCGGCTGGTCTTTTTCCGTCCGACGGCAGACTGTTTCGCAAGGATGCGGGCAGACCCTGCCCAGGACCCCCGGTAACGGAAGGTTCTGGTAGATTAATTCAACAGCTTCCTTATATTTACCCTTGCCAATAAGGGCCACATAACCCTGAACATTTATGTGCGCAGGGCAAGCCATTACACATGGGGCACGGTCCGCTTTATCTATGACGAAAGTTTGCGGTATGGTCTGTGGGAAAAGTCGATATGTCGCGGATCGTTTGCTCAATTCCTGATCAAAGGCGTTAGGAACTTTTACAGGGCAGGCTGTGGCGCAATCTCCACATGCTTTACACCGATCTTTTCGAACGTATCGGGATTTCTGTCTTATACGGACCTTAAAACGACCGGCGTCGCCCTGGATATCATCAACCTCGCTGTAGGACAGAAGCTCTATATTGGGGTTTTGGCCTACCGTAACCAATTTGGGAGAAAATATACAGGTGGAGCAATCGTTTGTGGGGAAGGTCTTGTCAAGCTGAGCCATCCGCCCGCCAATACCTGTCTGACTTTCAACCAGGTAAACCTTATAACCCGATTCCGCCAGGTCTAATGAGGCCTGAACGCCTGCTATGCCGCCACCGACGACAAGAGCGGCGCCTACAACATCCTTCGGTTGGGCCATAATTATCTCACTTTCCCAATTTTGTTATTTGTTTTTGGATGAAGAATTATATCTTTTTTATCAGCATGCTCCCTGCCTGTCAACTATTCAGACAGGGGCCGGATTGACCAATTTCGGGTGATTGCATACTCTCGTGAATCATTTTTCTCAGCCGGGACAAAAATTCCCAGGTTACCCCAGGCGTAGCCACAGGCAATAAGGAACAATTTTGATAAAGGGGTTCCTCATCAATTGGATAACGACTGGCGTTAATCGATAAGGACCAAAGCGCCGATCCAGGGATCGGAGAATATTCAGCCAGTTTCGGATGAACTCCGGCTTCAAGGGCCTTTTCAACATCCTGTTCTATTTGATCGGTTGTTTGGCCCGGGAGCCCGACAAGAAGGTAAACTCCAATCTCGCTGGTATCAAACCCTGCGTTTTTCAAATGTTTAACAGCTCTGACAAAATCTTTCCAATTGGTTTTATCGCCGGATGTTTTGTGAAAATGGTCCGATGTGCTTTCAAGACCTAATCTAATAGTTTTGAATCCCGCATTTTTCATCGATGAAGCGACCCTTGGGCTAATTTCAGAAACATGAAGGCCGTTAGGGGTATGCCACTTCAATCCTGGCTTCGTAGACGAGAATGCGTCGAGAATCGGAAGAGCATGGTCAGAGGCGTGGCAGAGAAAGGCGTCGTCATATAGAACAATTTCATCGACATTATATTTCAAAATGTTTGCTTCTATTTCCCGAACTACCTCCAAAGGATCACGACGTTGATACTTTGGCTGTACTAACCTCGAGGCGCAGTAAACGCATCGGTAAGGGCAACCTCTGGATGTTAATACGGGAAGAAAACTCACGTAACTCAACAAATCGAGATTGGGCGTAAATTGTATCGGCGGATTTGAACGGTCCGGCGCTGGACTGAATGATGTCCATCGATACAGCGTCTCGGTCAGGCAGGGTTCAGCCGGGCCAGCAAGAACCTCATCGACCTTTATTGATTTAAGAGCGTGTTCAGGCATAAGAGAAGCGTATATGCCTCCCAGAATCAAAGGAACGCCGGGAAAGACTTCGCGGAGCAATGCCGCTGTTTCCGCCACGCCTGAATACCAGTATGTCATTAAGCTGGTTATGAGTATTGCTTTAGGACGTTCCTGACCGTCGAAATCTTTCCTGATTTCATCTACTGAAACTCCATATCGTGAAAAAGTTCTGGGAACAAACTCCAGTGGTTCCGGTTTTTGTAACCTGGTTTTGTGGAATTTACCGCGCGACCGTCCAGCGGTGAGTGAGGCTGTGAGTGAATGATGGTGGGGATCCAGGCAGTCTACAAAAACAGGGTCCCAACCCTGGAAGCGCAACATCGACCCCACCATTAGCAGACCAAGTGGTTTTGCCCAAAGGTCATACGCGGCGAAGTCATGAATCCAGGGATTCACTAACAGAATTTTGGGTCGCTTTATCAAAACCCAGCCTCTAGACTTCCTTTTTGAAAATTATTGGTTTAAGAATAGCCTTGACTTGAGAAATCGGGCGCCAGACTTCGGGAATTTTAAAAAGTTATTGCCGAACAGATCCATAATCACAACATTCAGAAATTATAAATAAAATTAATCATGAATGTAATCATCAAATACGGTTTTTCAACAAAAGTCCTCGGATTGGAGGTTTGATCAGTGTTAGGATTGAAGAATTTAATAGAACAGGCCCAAGGTGTGCAGGTCAAAATTAGAGAGGTCCAGGAACAATTGGCTGACCGTTCAATAGTGGGAAGTTCAGGAGGAGACATGGTCAGGGTTGAAGCCAACGGAATCCAGGAGATCCTTTCGATTTCCATAGAAAGGGACTTGCTTACCGCTGATGATAAGGAAGTGTTGGAAGATTTGATCGTTGCGGCAGTTAATGATGCCCTGGAGAAATCCCGACAGATGGCCGCTGAAGAAATAGCTAAGATATCCGGCGGGCTAAGAATCCCTGGATTGACATGATTGACTTGCAGGCCATTTGGAGGGTGTGAAGACTCGTTGACTGCTCCATTGGAAAAACTGATAAACTCGCTTAAAAAGTTCCCTGGGGTCGGTGAGAAAACGGCCACTCGATACGCGTTTTTTATTTTGAATGCGGACATGTCGGAAATTGATGAACTGGTAAAAGCTATAGAAATTGTTAAAAGAGATTTACGCCTTTGTTCCAGATGTTTTCACCTGACGGACGAGGAGTTGTGTGACGTTTGCAGAGATAGTCGACGTGACGGATCTCGCCTTTGCGTCGTTGAAAGTCCTCTCGACCTGCTGGCCGTCGAAAAATCCGGTCAGTTCAAAGGAATTTATCATGTCCTTCATGGAGTTATGGCGCCTTTGGACGGAATAGGACCAGGAGAAATCCGATTGAACGAGTTGTTGGTCAGAGTAAGGGAAGAACCTATCGGGGAAGTAATACTCGCCTTAAATCCAACGGTAGAAGGTGAAGCGACAGCTTCTTTCATAAGGGATCGGCTAAAAGAAACAGGAGTGGTTGTTTCCAGAATAGCTTACGGCATACCAGTTGGGGGATCGCTGGAATATGCTGATCCTCTTACTTTGGGCAGGGCTTTCGAACACCGGACAAAAATATAAGCAAATTACAATAGTTGGTAAAATGTCAGGAAAAACAATTTGGTTCACAGGACTTTCCGGTTCAGGAAAATCAACCCTGGCCAGCGCTTTAAAAAATGTTTTTGATGAACGAGGTCATCCAGCGGTCCTTTTGGATGGAGATGTTTTACGCTCAGGGTTAAACAGAGACCTCGGTTTTTCAGCGCTGGACCGTTCCGAGAACATTAGGAGGGCTGGTGAGATAGCCAAACTTCTGAGCGATCTTGGTCACGTGGTCCTCGCCGCGTTTATTACCCCTCTGGAGGACCTTCGTAGAGCGGTCAGAGCAGTTTTTCAGCCAGGAGATTTTATTGAGATATTTCTAAATTGTCCTTTGGGTGTTTGTGAGGCTCGTGATACAAAGGGCCTTTACGTTAAGGCGAGACATGGTCTGATTCCTGAATTTACGGGAATTTCGGCACCCTTTCAGACGCCTGAACACCCTGATTTTGTAATTGACACCAACCGATTTAACTTGAAAGAGTCTGTTGAGCAGGTCGTTGATTTTCTCGAAATACGGTTTCCTGAATACAGGAGAGTGGGTGTTCCTAAACTGCGCCGAAACCATAATTCGCGCAAAGTCGCGGTAATTGGCCTGGATTGCGCTCCTCCCAGTATCATTTTCAATCAATCCAGCGGGCTCTCAAACATCCAATCGTTAATGCGACATGGGGTATGGGGACCGCTGAAATCGACCGATCCCCCGATAACCGTGCCGGCCTGGACTACAATCACCACCGGACGTGATCCCGGAGAGTTGGGTCTATATGGGTTTAGGAACCGGTTGAACCGTGATCACTATAACGTGGTTACCGTAAATTCGAAACACGTCCCTTTCCCACGAGTCTGGGATCATCTTGAGGCCTATGGCAAGAGATCGATTCTATTAGGAATACCCCAAACATTTCCGGCTGAGCCACATTCCGGAGTCACTATTGCAGGCTTCCCGGCCATCGAAGATTCTCCGGACCTTACTTATCCTCACGGCCTCATAAATAACCTTTCGTGTCTGGGGAATGATCCGTACCTGTCGGATATCAGGGATTTTCGGACGATGCCAAAGGATAGCTTGCTTCAAGGACTATACGGCATGGTAGATCTCAGGTTTAGGATAGCGCAGGAACTCTTGTTGAAGGAGCCGTGGGATTTCTTCATGATGGTCGAGATTGCTCCGGACCGTCTCCAACATGCGTTTTGGGGGGACTATGAACGACAGAGTCCCCGAAATGCGGTTGAGGCTCGATGGAAAGATGCGATCCCTAACTTCTACAAATACCTTGATGACAAAATTGGCGGAATCCTTGCTCTCCTTGATGATGAAACCACTGTCATAATTGTTTCCGATCATGGCGCTAAAAAATCTACGGGAGGAGTTTGCGTCAACGAATGGCTTATAAGAAAAGGCCTGCTCGTTTTAAAAGAGTCGCCAGCTCAGGAAACCAGGTTGACCGAGGACATGATAGACTGGGACAAAACTTATGTTTGGAGTGAGGGTGGATATTACGCCAGAATCTTTATGAATGTTCAGGGAAGAGAGCCGCGTGGAATCATAAAAAAAACCGACTACAAAAGATTCAGGGACAACTTGCGTGACGAACTCATCGCCATGCCCGAGTTGAATGGTGAGCGGTCGACAAATGTCGTACTAAAGCCTGAAGAATTGTACAGGTCTGTAAATGGAGTCGCTCCTGACCTAATCGTTTATTTTGATTGTCTTAACAAACGTTCGGTCGGAAATGTTGGTATGAAGAGCCTGTTGGTTGAGGGGAATGTGGCCGGTCTTGACGCTTGCAACCATGACCATGAGGGGATTTTTATAGGTACAAGGCTTAGTAATTTGCGACAAGGTGTCAAAATGAATGTGAAGGTAAGTTCCACTTCATGTTGTGACATTACGCCAACTATTTTTGATGAATATGGTTTCAAATGCCCTGAAAACATTCCTGGAAGAGTCATAACCATTGGCCCGTCTCCCGAGACAGGCTCAATCTCCTCCGAAGTCGCTAAAATAAACGAGCCTGATGTGAATTTTGGTAACCAAGGCAAGGGATTCACAGCGGAAGAAGAAGAAATTGTGAGAAAACGTTTATCGGATTTGGGATATATTTGATCGTTTTTAGCCGTGAGAGAGAATTGCCCCTTCTGGAAGTTCCTTTGGGGACTAATGAAGAAACTTCCCAAACATGGAAAAACCGTTCATCTCCTTGTGTAGATGAACGGTTTTTCTATCTTACGAACCTGTTCAGCGCGTCTTTTGGAAGAACTAGTGTTTCTTTTACTTTTTGTCTTTTTTGGGACAAAGCTCTTTTTTGCTTTTTTCCGCGTCTTCCTTCTTGTCAAAAGGCCCCGCTATGGATTTGGCGGATTTTTCCTTTAAATGGCGCACTGAACACACGCCTTTGGCGTCCTTAACCACGAAATACTTTTTCTCCGCCGCGAACGCCGTAACAGAGACAAGCGTAAACGCCAGCAGCATTGCAAACGCCAAAAACACCTTTAATAAGCTCCGGTTCATTATTAGCCTCCATGTTTTCAAAATAACTGTAAAAAGCGTCTAGCATGAAACATTTTAATCTGCAACAACTAAAATAAATTTTGTACCAGTTTAATAAGGGCCTATCGTTTGTGTCCCGCAAAAGTCGAAGTCATAATCCATGATAGTGGCGCCCTGATCAGATAGGGCTTTTTCTACCGCGGATCTTTTCGAAGGGGGTGTTAGTGTAATCATACAGCCTCCACCGCCAGCTCCACAAACCTTTGCCGCTACGGCCCCGGCCGCGTTAGCCGCTGAAATCATTGCGTCAATCGTAGGATTGCTGACCCCGGGAGCTAATGAACGGCGAACAAGCCACTCATCATTAATCAGCGGACACAACGCCTCCCAGTCCGCAGACTCCACGACCTTACAAACCTCGATGGTTAGTCTTCTAATTTCCAGAAGTTTCGCCCTTGTCGCTTGATCACCATCAATAAAGTTTTTGGTGATTTCCCAATTGTTCATACCGGAAAAACGACCTGCTCCTGTATAGGACAGAACCATCATGTTGTGAAGTTTATCAAGATTGAGCGCCGATATCTCGCAACCTTTGCGTTCATAGCCTTTAAAACCGAAATGAATCAAGGATACACCACCGTACAAAGCCGCAATATGGTCCTGTTTTCCAGCAGGGACCCCTATCAGGCTGGTCTCGATATCGGCCGCGGTCTGGACTATTTCCGTTAAGCTTAACTCTTCTTCACGAATTTTTAGGAGTCCTGAGATCAATGCTATCGTCAAAGCGCTGGAAGCCCCAAGGCCTGACCCGGGTGGGGCGGAGTTGTTAGTTGTAATAATCAGACCTTTGGGTGGAGGAAATTGCCTCAATATGAGACCTGGAAGGCCAAGTGGTCCAGTTATGGGTAAATCGTCAAGGTCCTTGCACTCGAAAGACTGTCCCAGATCTTCGGAAACCAGCCTGAAAAAACGTTCGTCATTGGTTGTCAGCGTGACCCTGCTTGGCGTGTTTATCGCCATGTTTACGGTAAATCCGCCGTGCATTAGTAAATATAGCGGGTATAGGTCGGTGGTTCCTCCAGCTACATCGATCCGATTGGGCGCGCTGACGTCTACTCGCATCTTAATAACCCAGGTCTTCCGGAATAATGATAACAGTGATGTCGGTCATCATGGGTCGCTTGTGAATTATACTTGTTATTCGACAGATTCGCTCTGGTGAATCACAATCCATACAATATCCGGTTTTGACACACGGTGTCTTGCGATTCAAACTCATGGCCCGAATCGGTGCCGCTACTTCTTCAATCCTTGCTAACGCTGATTCCAGGTCCGGCGTTATCTTGTTTTTGCCAATTACTATGACAACCTTTCGCGGGCCGAAGGTCATTGCGTTGACGCGGTTACCGCACCCATCACGATTTACTATCTCTCCATTCATGGTTACCGCGTTTGAAGAAATAAGAAAAAGATCAACCCTCCCTTGATTCTTTCTGCATTCAAGCTCTTCAGGCGTCCCTGGTTTGAACTTCCAATGATCAGATATCACCTTTCCAGCCTGTTCCAATTTTGGCAAAACGTCCAGAGCGCGAACAGTATGGGTCCCGGCTATCCCTACGGTGGAGCAGTCCTTGGCGATTTCCATTATTTTTTCCGCGGCTTCTTCTTTGGAACTAACCAAAATTGCTTTAAAACCATTTTTCTCGAGCGCATTGAGAGTGGTTTCAAAGACTATCTTCTGATGATTTCTTACAAATTCGTCCACAATTTGCCTCCTTTGAATTCTATTTTTGTCTTTAGTTCTGAGATTAAGACTAATCCCATCTCTTTGGGTTTCAAAACTATTTCGGTCGGACCGACCCTTTTCCCAGCGATTTGGAATCATGATCAGATTCGTGTCTGATAGCGCACCATTCATCTGGCTGTGTGCCAGAGAGAAATGGAAGCAAAACCACGTGCGGACACGTAGATGTAGCCCTTAAACCTGATTCCACGCATAGTTTTCTGAAAACAAGCCCGGGCGTAATCGTGGAATCACGTCCCTGGTCGATGTTGGGAGCCGGTAAAATGTCCAGGATAAATTTGCGAGCGAGCTTGGCCGAAAAGTTTGATGATGGAATTCTTATCAAAGCTATCGCAGTCCTATGGTAAGCAATTGACCACAGTCCAAAATGATCGGGTGCAAACAAAAAAGAAGGCCTGATCACAAGTTTTTGTGGGCTGTCGTTCATGTCTTTGAGACCCTGATGGTCCCTAATGAGGCTGTTAATTATAAACAGGACCGCCGGTGGAATAGAGACGACAACCTGTTTGGGGCGATTAGTTTGGTCAGTATTGTCCAATACGGTCGGTCGCCTGCAATTTATGACTCCAGCGGAGCCTAAATTTGCCAGCGCGCTATAACTCTGAACAACTTCCAGAGGAGTCATAGGCGCAATCAGAATCTTCGAGCCATCAACCACCTTTGCCTCAACCTTGAACTTCCCGAGCGCGTTAATAACCTTTTCTACTCCTATAACTTCCACAATTTTACGAATAAGCCCCTGTCGATCAATCTTGAAAGCTTCTGCAAACGCCAATCTTCTATTGTCGGCGCCAGTTGAGGATATTTGCGAGGCAAGCGTATATAATGGATCATTAACCTGTTGAGGCGTAAAAGCGGGGGCCAGCGCCATTGGAGAGAACAGTTCCATATTGCCGCCACTGCCATCCCACCGTTCCGACACTGGGGTCACATACGCCAGGATACCTCCAGACCTGGGGTTAACCACAATAGCGTAGCCCTGTTGAGCAGCTTCTCCCAGTTTTCGTAACTTCAGTTCCAACTCGGCCTGCAGCGCCGCATCCATGGATGTGGCCACGCAAGTTCGAGAAGGGCTGTATAAAGTCTTTTCCGTCAATATCTGTTGTTTTACCATCTCGATAAATGATCCTGCCCGCGGTAAAGGCGCGCCGGGCTTGAACATTTGAACCGGCTTGGAAATGGCTTCTTCATATGCGTCTCGGGAAATTTTGCCATGTTTGAAAAGTAGTCCCAGAATCATATTTCTTCTGGCCTGGGTCCGCAAAGGATGTTTGAATGGATTTATGACATTTGGGGCTCTGATTATCGCGGCAATCAACGCGCACTCGGTGACGTCAATCTGGTCGATTGATTTGCCGAAAAAGTTCCGGGCGGCCTCTGAAACTCCAATGATCGGCATTGACCCAAATTGCCCGAGATAAACGTGATTCAAGTATTCTTCCAAAATGGAATTTTTGCTGTAAATAGCGTCAGCGCCAAGAGAGAGAACAATCTCCAGAGACTTGCGCCAGAGCGTTTTTTCGGGATTGAGCAGCGTCATTTTAATTAGCTGCTGCGTTATCGTGCTGGCCCCCTGAACGTACCGACCAGCGTGCAGGTTTGATATAAGCGCCCTATATATGGAAATTAGGTCAATTCCGTTATGGGAATAAAAACGATTGTCCTCTGTCAGCAAGATGGAATTTATTAGTAGAGAAGGAACTTGATCAAGTCGAACAGGAATAGACATCTCAGGCGATCGACCTTTCGCCGGAACTATTCCCAATAGCTCAGGCTCAAGTTCAAAACTCTTAACATCCTGAGATGATCGCATAAGTCGTATCGACTTTATGGCGCCGTCATCCAACGATATTGTTACAGGCCCTTCAACAAGCCTGTTTCCTACAAACGGACAATATCTAAGAAAAATTTTGAGTTCTGATTCCGATTGTCGCCATTCACCTATAACAGGATCCCGGAAATCATTTCTTGAGTAACCTAGCCGGGTTAAGCGGGTAATAAGCTGTAGGTCCGTTAAATTGTTTCCTTCTTTGATCGTAGTCGGGGCGCTGAATATCATCACAGGCCAGCGTTGCAATTTTACTTCGAAAGTCCAGATGATGATCGAACCGATAACCGCGCTTGCAATCAACAGGCACATCACGAAATAAATGAGAGCTTTCTTAAGAAACGATCGAACTGTTTTTTGGGACCTGGGGCTCATTTCAACGCCGTTAACATCTGAAAAAACGTTTGAAATCGTGAAGGAATTGCAGCGTCACTCATAACATTGGATTTAGAATTGACGACATGAAGTTGATGTTTCGAAAATCAATTCTTGGACATGAGGTGAGTTACCGCGCGGTCTAAACCATCCAGAGTGAGTTCAAACATCGGAAAAATTGACGAGATGACTCCTATAGTTCGAGTCAGGGACCACAATCTGTAAGCCGTGGGATTTAGCCAAACGCAACGCTGAAAGGTTTGAGCCAGCAGGTTTAACCTGTCAATGCTGGGCAACCCACTCCTTTCCTCAATATGTATAGAGCCGTCAGTGGCCATCAGTTCATAAGGCGCCATACTCGCGTCGCCGACTACAACCAATCTTGTTTGTCGATCCCATGTCGCAAAGTCCTGAACTCTCTGCGGCTTATAACGTCTAGGAGGATCTTCCCATACGAAATCATAGATTGTGTTATGAAAAAAATAGACCTTGATATCCTTGAACTGAGCGCGAGCGTAATTGAATAGTGTCTGGACAAGGTCTATGTATGGATCCATCGACCAACCGCCGTTGTCAATAAGAAGTATTACTTTGAGTCTATCCCGCAGGCTTCTGTCAAAAACTATCTCGATCTCGCCGGCGTTCCGGGTGGTAGCCCGTATTGTGTCATCTATGTTGATCTGATCTTTAGGCCCAACCGGGACCATTCGCCGGAGTCTTTTCAAGGCTTCTCCCATTTGAGCCTGGGTCAAGGGGGCTTCGAGCGAATAATCTTTGTATCTTCTATCCATAGCTACTTTGATAGCGCTCTTATGCATGGATTGACCACCGACCCTCATCCCGCCGGGATGGTAACCGGAATGTCCTACAGGGGATGTGCCACCCGTTCCAATCCAGCGACTTCCTCCATGATGAGCTTCCGTCTGCTCCTTCAATCGGTCGAGGAAATATTTGAGCAACTCTTCAGGCGTCATCGACTGGATTTTTTCTTTGGAAATTCCGAGGGCGTTAGCCATGTCCTCCGGGTGTTTCAGCCATTCCTCAAGCAGTTCCCTGGCCGCGACTTCGAGGTCGACACCTTTGAAATCCGGTAATTCAGCTCCCTGAAAAAAATGGGCGAATACCCTGTCATAAATGTCGAAATATCGTTCACTCTTGACAAGAATAGTTCTGGCAGCCGTATAGAAATCGCTCAGACCACTGACAAGCCCCAACGCCAATGCTTTGTGGAGACGCAGAAACGATGTTGGCGCCACGGGTACTCCGGATTCTCTTAGAATATAAAAAAAATCTACAAACATATAATTTACCTTGGCAGCGTGTCGCTTCTGTTATTAGCGAAGTCTTCTGGACTGTTGAACAGATAACTGATAGTCAGAACTTTTTTTAAATAAAATTCCAAGATAAGGTATTTTGCCTTGGATCAAATCCTTTGGCCTGAAATCAGGGTCCTTTTTTAAGGCCCTTACCCAGTTTATCAGTTCCCTGGTGGCTGGTTTCTTTTCTATTCCCTGGAAATCGCGCAGCTTGTAAAAAGTCTTCACGGATATGTCCAGCAACTCATTGTCCAGTTCTGGAAAATGAACGTTTATGATCATACGCATCATGTCAGGGTCTGGAAATGCGATATGATGAAAATTGCACCTTCCAAGGAACGGGTCTGAAAGGTCCTTTTTTGAATTGGATGTTATGATGATAACGGGTCTGTTTTTTGCCGTAATGGTTTTGTCGATCTCCATAATGTCGAACTCCATCTGATCCAGGACATCGAGCATGTCGTCCTGGAAATCGGTGTCCGCCTTGTCTATTTCGTCAATTAACAGCACGACTCGGCTATCCGCTACAAAAGCTCGGCCTATTTTACCCATCTGAATATATTCCTCGATGTTGCTCACGTCGCGCTTGGAATCTCCGAACCTGCTGTCATTGAGGCGCGTGAGAGTATCATATTGGTATAGGGCATCAACCAGTTTGAGGCTCGACTTTACGTTTAGCACGATAAGGGGCATGTTTTGAGATTCAGCGATTGCGTGAGCGAGCATCGTCTTGCCGGTGCCTGGCTCGCCTTTTAGGAGCAATGGCATTTCCAACGCGATTGAAATGTTAACTATTTTCGCCAGTTCTTCGTCTAGCACATACTTGGCTGCGCCTTCAAAAACGGGCGACGATGATTCATGTGGCATTAATTTGGACTCCTTCATTGTGTCAAATAGATTTAAGAAAACATAATCCACCATTTTGCGAAAAACAGGCAATGGTCTTGTTGTAAATTGTTCCCAACTGAAAAAACTCATGAGAAATCTTTATTACTGTTCTTGTTAAAGAGTCAACAAGCTTATTCCAGAGGACGTGACGTTGTTTAAAATCGAACACTGGCTCAGCGCGGCGCCCTCCGGTAAGAGACTCAAAGTCGTGGAGGGATATTTTTTGACTTGACAATAAACCGAAAGGCTGGATAAGGTACGTGAGTCAGCCAATGTCTAAGGCATTTTGTAAATGCGAGGTTTGGTGGAACGAAAAAAATGGTTGACAACGTTGCGGATTTCTGTAATAAAGTTAAAACACATCCAGAGCTATATTTTTTGGAGGCTATCCAAATCTGGTATTAAGGCTTCCTTTGGAAAGGATTGATGAAAGGAGGATGAGGGTATGGTTAAGAGAACATTAGTCGTTCTCAGTATTTTGTCTCTGACGCTTATGGTGGCGGGGACCTCTTTTGGCTTCTACAGCATGGGTGGAGGTTGCTGCAATTCATGCGCACCGCTTTATGTTCCGGTTGATTGCCCTGATACGTGCGTGTCAAAGACTATCGTAAAGACATGGCAATGCAAGATAGAGGGTCCTTGCCCTGCGCCCACACCTTGTTGTGGTTCTTCATGCAACAGTTGTCCGGCGCCTGGAATGTTGTGTTGCCTCATTAACTCTATCGGCCTTCCGATTTGTGAAGGGATTTTTGGTGGGTTCGATGGCGTATATGGTTGTTGTGGCTTGGGCGGCGGTTGCGGCGACGGTCATGGTCGTGGCTGTGGATCCCCATTTCTAGGTGGTCTTTCTGGGGTATTCGGTTCGGGCGCTAACATGCTATGCGGCAACACAACCTTTTTCGGCGCTCTTTGGTAGACTTGAACGACGCTAGAACGCGTTTATACACGAGGCCGGATCCTAATAACTGAATCCGGTCCCGTTTCCTGAACTTGGTGTTTGCTTCTTCAATGTGAGTATCCGATAGGCGGGTGCCGCTCGAGAAGCAAAAAATCCTTGACAACCCTTTAAACATAAGGTAAAAATAGCGTAAATTGTGCGCTAAAATTTGACGAAATATAACTTGACGCCCGGTTTGTTAACTGGAACGTCTTGAATGAAAGGAGGATGAGGGTATGGTTAGAAAATCCGTTGTAGCTCTTGGAATCCTGGCTATGCTAACGTTAGGCGTGGGGATGTCCTGGAGTTACACAGTTAGTTCGTGGCCAGTTCCGGGTATTCCGAACACAACTTTTTTGCCCGGGGGTTCTTGCCTGGTTAACCCGGAGGACGTTACTCTTAGGGGACCTGTCGCTCCCGCTTGTGAGCCGCCTTTGATTCCCGGAGTGTTGCATGCGGCCTTGAGTATTCCTTTTAGAGCATTGGGACTAGTCGCTACTCCTATATTCACCGGTCAGCTTACTCCTGGCGACAACTGCTGCCCGCTTTGTTTAGATGGTCCCGCTTATGTCACAGCCGCTGTTCCTTGCACACCGGTTCACATTTATACTGGGCCTAAAGGCTGGTAAGCTAACAAGAGGGCTTTGAAGCTCTTAAAAGGGTCGGGTTCTCCCCGGCCCTTTTCCTTTGTACGAAAGAAATTGTGTCCAACTTTACTTGCGAGGAAGGATCTCTTGAGTCGGCGACGCACTTCCATTTAGAGTGAACATGAGAACGAGGAGAAAAGCCACAAACAGCATTAAACAGCCCCCAAAAATAAACATGAATGATAAACTTTGGAACTTTGCAACAAAACCCAAGAGTAAAACGGATAAGTTTATTCCAATGCCGAATGATCCTGTGAAAAGTGACACCACGATTGCGCGATTGATTTCAGTGGACCGATCCACCATTCTAGCCATCATAGCTGGATAGGAAATACCCTGTGTTACGCCAAAAAGCGCCCCCAGAAACACCGTCTGCCAAAGGGCCTGTATTTGGGATGTGGCTACTAAAAGGACCCCAAAACCAATTAGGCAAAAAAGTATTAGTTTGTCGCGGTCCATTCGATCTACTAAAGACCCTAGGAACACTCTTATAAAGATTAAAAACATACCGTAGGATGTAAAGAAAATCCCCGCCCTTATGCCAAGACTCCTGGCGAAAAGAGGAAAGAACGTATTCATCGCTGCGAATCCTGAGCCGAATACTGCAACGAGGGCCATCATCGCAATATGTCTTCCCTCAAAAACGGTTGGGAAAAACTTCACTTGGGATTCCCTGGACCGGCCAGTCCGTGGAAGTTCCGTGAATGTTAACCCTAGGCGCGCTCCAAAAACGCCAAAAATAGCCATCAAGACAAAATACGCGGGAAATCCATAATGAATCAGCGCGGTCTCGCCCAGATATGGGCCAATAGCGACGGCAAGAGAGCCGGAAATTCCATATAGTCCTATTCCTTGAACCCTCTTGTGGAAAGGCAACAGATCTACAAGCGCGGTGGAGCACGCGTTGAAACACGCCGCAAAGGCCAATCCCTGTAACAGTCTGATAATCAACATCCATTGAGAGTAACTTTCAAAGAATATAAAACCGAGATTTGAAACCCCAACAGTAAGGATCCCGTAAACCATAAAATTCTTGCGGCCATATTGATCAATTAGGGGCGCAAGGAAAGGAAGCGAACCTAGAGAAGTTATCCCGGCCGCGGCCATTAAGATACCAATATCCCCTGTATTCGCGCCTAAGTCAGAGACAAAAATGGATAGGAAACTCCAGGCTGAAACCACGAGGAAAAGAAAGAAATTACACCCGGCCAGTACCATAAACCGGCGATCGGTGAGGAATTCTGTCATATGAGGTCAAATAGGAATTGAATCATTTCCTGAAGCTCATTCCTGTAATCTCTCCAGTGTCAAAAATAACAATGGGCCGATAACGAATTACGAAATCGGCCCTAAAAATCCTGATCGAGAAATCTGCAATTTGGAGGTAAACGAAAAGCCATCCAGGTCCGTAACTGCAGTTCCTCAATTTTTATCCTTCCAAATAAATCTTCGAGGATTTTTACCTCCTGTAGACTCGGGCGACATTGGAGCAATAGTATTCCCCGGTTGACCGGACCCGTAAGGGTTGAGAGGACCAACGTTTTGGGGCACCGGATTTGTTTGGCCGTTAGACCTGCTATCGCCGATGTCTTCTTCTCTAACTCTAGGAGTCGAATCCACGCTTTCTTTAGTCTGTGGTTCGATAGCAGCGCAGCTCAGCAGGCTACACAATAGTGCGACAAATGATAATGATCTCAGGGAAATGGTATGCGTCACGACGTTTCTCCATGTTTGGTTGGACCGGCCTTACAAATTGTTGAGCGAGACAAAAGCGTGCCAACCGTGAATTGGACGAAAATGATTTGAATTCGTGTCGTTGATAAATATTGTAGAGCAACCTAACAGCCATGTCGCTCAAATTATACCAAAACCTTTACTCTAGCTAGTGTCACGACGGTTAACTCATAAAATTTAAGCCCTTGCCCCATAAAATCAATACGTTTGTTGTGTAACCGCCTTATAGACTCGAAAAAGAACAACCATATTTGTGTGGGCGCCGAGATAAGCCAATGCCAAAAGTGGAACCAAAGAACTAATTGGGCTTAGAAGTCCACATATCGAAATAATGGCGGTCCGGGTACCCTTGCTGGCCAAGGTAGGTTTTCCAAAGCTAATTCCTAAATTCTCGGCCCGAGCGCTGGAATAACTAATTAGACCACTTCCGATTAGGGCAAGCGCCCCCAGTGTAATTATAACGCCAGTGCCCCAATCGGAATTATTTCGCAAATTAAAAATGACCAAACCGATTACCAATGATCCATCCGAGTATCTATCAAGAATTGAATCAAGAAATGCTCCGGAATTTGTAGCACGATCGGTCAACCTCGCAAATTGTCCGTCCACTCCATCAAAAACCTGAGACGTAGCTGCCACCAGGCCAGCCAGAAATCCAAAGTTAATAGAAAAAAGGACTCCAGCGAAGACTCCCGTAATCATGGAAAATGATGTAATCATCCAAGGTCGCAAAACACCATATTTGAGGAGCTTTTGCGTAACCCAGGACGAGAGGTTGATTTTGATCCACTTTAGGACAAAGCGATCTGTCGGTTTGGTTTTCCATTCTGACGCCAATTTTTGTTTCCTCGCTAAAGGACGTAATTCCGACATTTGATCAATTGAATTCAAGAATA
Organism: uncultured delta proteobacterium; assembly: GCA_963798475.1. GTDB lineage: Bacteria > Desulfobacterota > Desulfomonilia > Desulfomonilales > Desulfomonilaceae > CAJBEZ01. Next base: position 11,061 of record CAWCTI010000038.1, on the reverse strand, counting down.
ATTATGTTATGTTAAAAGTATCAAATTACTTTAATGGCTGTCTACTGAAAGTATTGCGCAATTAATCAAGAGTCAGTTTTACCTTTTATACGTAAAAAAATCGAAAGAGGGGTTCCCATGAAGAAAATCAAGATTGCTATCGTAGGCGTAGGAAACTGCGCAAGCGCTTTAATTCAGGGGATTCATTATTATGATTCAAATGATGCGCAAACAATTGGACTAATGCATGCCACGATAGGTCAATACGGACCTGCTGACATCGAAGTAGTAGCCGCTTTTGACATTGATGCGAGAAAAGTTGGTAAAGACGTGTCAGATGCGGTTTTTTCCAACCCAAACTGTTGTATAAAGATCGTCAAAAAGGTTCCCCGAAGTGGCGTCATTGTCAGAATGGGATCAATTCTTGACGGTTTTTCATCCCACATGAACGAATATCCAGCGCCACAGACCTTCAAACTGTCTAAAGAAAAGGAAACGTGTCAGGAAGATATTATCTCGATCCTCAAGGAATCAGAAGCTGAAATAATGCTTAATTATCTTCCTGTCGGTTCGCAATCAGCTACCATTTTTTACGCTGAATGCGCACTGAAGGCCGGTCTTGGGTTCGTGAACAATATCCCAGTCTTCATAGCAAGCGACAAGACATGGGCGGACCGATTCAGGAAACTCGGACTGCCAATCGTTGGTGACGATATTAAATCGCAAATCGGGGCAACAATTGTTCATCGGGTTTTATCGGACCTTTTCGAGAAAAGGGGGGCGAAGATAGACCGAACTTATCAGCTCAATGTTGGGGGAAATACTGATTTTCTTAACATGATCAATCAAGAACGGCTTAAGTCAAAGAAAATTTCAAAAACCGAGGCCGTGCAATCAGTTGTCGCTGATCGGTTGGATGACGATAAAATTCATGTTGGCCCGAGTGATTACGTCCCCTGGCTAAAAGACAACAAAATATGTTTTATTCGAATTGAAGGCAGGATTTTTGGAAATATCCCAGTAAATTTGGAGTTGCGCCTTGCTGTAGAAGATTCCCCCAATTCCGCCGGAGTCGGAATAGACGCTATTAGATGCTGTAAGCTAGCCTTGGACAAGGGAATGGGGGGTGTTCTGGAGGCCCCTTCGGCGTATTTCATGAAGAGACCTCCTGTCCAGTTTACAGATGATGAGGCGTTCAAATTGACAGAGAGGTTTATATCGGAATATTCGTGATGATCAAACTCTTCAACATGTGTAAAAACGAAGCGCTTCATTATCAATTTGATTTATAGAATCATCTCATGAACGGGGACATCCATCACGAGAGCAGATAAATATTGGACCTTCAAGACGTCCTTAAATTCTATTCGAAATTTAGATCCGTTTACAAAGCGGTCAGACGATCGATCAATTCACCAAGGCTACTGTTGTTTCTATCGGAGTTTATCCAGCCAGGGGACCTTGTTTTTGACGTAGGCGCTAATGTTGGCAATTACGTTATGGTCTGTCTAAAGCTGGGGGCGAGAGTCGTGGCTATAGAACCTCAGGAGGCTTGCCTGAAATCACTAATCTCCAGATTTGGCAAGGATCATAGAGTATCAATAGAACCTGTAGCGTTGGGGGAAAACGAAGGCGAAGGGTTATTGTATCTGAGTGATGTCAGGACGCCAATCTCTTCGATGTCTCGAGACTGGATCGAAGCCGTAAAAAAGAGTGGTCGATTTAGCCGCTTTGAATGGCGGCGTTCCGAAACTGTAACTGTGAAATGTATGGAGAATCTCATTGAGAAATATGGTAGGCCATCGTTTTGTAAGATAGATGCGGAGGGTTATGAACATGAAGTCTTGATGGGGCTGAAGTCTCCGCTAGAAAAACTATCCTTCGAATACCACATAGAATGCCTTTCCAAATTGGAATTTTGTTTAAGCAGGCTTGCAGAATTTGGAACATACTCATTTAACTATACTATAGGCGAACAACCCTGTTTCAGCTCGTCAGTCTGGCTGAATTCGACAGAACTCCTCCAACTATTCCAAACTCTTTCTAATAGAACTCTTCAGGGTGACATTTACGCGATTCTTGACAAGCGCTAATTTTAGCGCGGGGAAATTTTCTCTGACCACAATGAAAAAGCCTTGGATCAGCGAGAAGTTGCAGTGGATCGAATACGCAACCTTGCTCCTATATCCCATTTTCGAATCAGTTCGGCTACACTTCGGGGAACGAGATGGTCCCAGGGCTCATCTGATTCGATTCGACGTCGGACTTCGGATCCGGTCACGCCCTTTTTATCTGGGGTCCTTTCCCACATCACATGGGTCCTGAGGCCATGGGTCTTAAGCAGGTCACGCTTTTTTCTACCCCAGCTGTCATAGATGGTTAAGTAAAAAACCGCTTCTGGAGGAACATAATAACAGTAAATCTCGGGAAAATTGATAGGAAAGGGAACGATGGAAAAATTCCGGAGAGGCACTCTGTATTCGCTTAATACAGCCCTAAGCATGATGTAACGTTCAAAATATGTTAGTGGATTGGAAAAACCGAGATGCCGGTGAGGATCAGAGGAATCATTTTTCGAATGTGTGGGATCAGGATTGGTAATTCCTACAATGAGGTGCTCGCAAAGTGCCCTTCCGGCCAAAAGATATTTGAGATGGTCATTGTGAAAAACCTGAAATCTCCCGACAACTACTCCCAGTTTGTCCAAAATAGCTTCTCCACCTAATTAACTAATCAAGGATGTTACAAATTGGTAGTCATTTAATTCCTTGCTCTTAATACATTTTGAGTAATTCTGTAACAGTCTCTGGCAATCATGAGCTCTTCATTAGCTCTTATGACTAGAATCCTGATTGGAGAATTTTCAGAGGATATCTCCTGTACAGGGCTTGTCATAGTCAAAGGGATCAGGTTGTGATTTTTTATAGTTTCTACTTTAAAACCCAGAGCACTGGTTCCCTCAAGGGATTTTTCCCTAACTACAGCGCTATTTATCCCTATTCCTCCTGTAAAAACAAGAACATCGCAACCGCCGAGCGCTATCAACATTGATCCAATCGAACGTTTAACTTTATAACAAAAGGCATTCAAAGCTAAAATGGCTTGCTTGTGACCATCGGCAGCCGCAGCCTCGACTTCTCTCATATCACGGCTCAGTCCGCTAATTCCCAGCAAACCGGAAGAACGGCTTAGCATTTCTATCAACTGATCCGGAGATAACCCTTCCTCGTTCATTATTACAGGTATCAACCCTGGATCGACATCTCCGGACCTGGTTCCCATAATCAGACCTTCAATTGCGCTAATTCCAAGACTGGTATCTATTGATTTTCCATACCTTATCGCACAGGTACTAGCACCGTTTCCCAAATGACATGTTATAATTTTCAACTCTTCTAAAGGAATGTTCAAGAATTTTGACGATTCAGCGGCGGAGAATGCATGTGAATTGCCATGATAACCTGTCCGTTTGTAGCCCTTTTCCGAAAAATATCGGTAAGGTAGCCCGTAAATGGCAGCCTCGTCCGGAATATCCCTGTGAAAAGAATTGTCAAAGACAGCCACGTGTACGGCGTGCGGCATTTTCTCCAAACATTCCTGAATTTCCAATATCATTGCAGGGTGATGAAGCGGGAAAAAGCGGTTCATTGACCGAATCTGGTCCAGTACTTCCGGGGTAATCACAACTGATTCTCTAAATTTTCCTCCATGGGCTACCCTGTGAGCAATCGAAGGGATGTCCATTAGATCCGAAACTGGCCCAGCCGTCAGCACTTGAAACAATGTGTCCAGGGCTGCTCCATGATCGGGAATATTGCCTAGAATGACCTCGGGTTGTTTGTCAAATTCTTGGAAACTAACTGTAGATTGGGAAATACCTATCCTATCGATTGTTCCTGAAATGAGAACCTGTTCGCCGCTCATTTTGAAGAGGACGAATTTTAAAGAAGAACTGCCACTATTGAGCACCAAAATCTTCATATTCAACCCTGCCGAACCCGAAAATTCCTACATGTTGAAAAGCTTTCTCCAAGTAGAAACCCCTTTGAATCCAATGCTCTCCGGTTCCCAATGATTGGACGTTGCGACGAATCTGGGACGCCAGTCACCTACGAGCATGAAAGATCCCCAGTAATAGGGATGCGAAGTGCCTTGGCTATTTAAAAGAGCTAGCTTGGCTTTCCTCAGGGCCTCAGCCTTGGAACCGTCCTTTAGGCATTTATACATCTCTAGAAGCAGTCTTTGGGATTGTTCCTGGTTGACCTGCCAGGAACTGATGACCATGGAATCAGCTCCGGCAAAAAGGAATGCCCGAGCCAGATCAAAGGGTCCGTTGGACCCGAAGCTGAAAACCTTTCCTGGAGTCACAATTGAAGACAATACTATTAGGTCAGCCTTGAGTTTGAGGCCAAAAACCTCTCCCAGATCGAGAAAACCATCACTTTCTTTATCGCCATAAAGTGAGAAAACAACCGCAGGCTGTTGCTGCGATCGTCCCAATCCATCTGTTAGAATCCCATAAGTTCCAAGATGGATATACACATACCGACTCAAGTCCGCCTTCTTGAAAAGAGTTTCGGTCGCCTGTGGGCCAAGATAAGTTTGAGTTGGGCCACCAAGTATTTTGGCGATCTCCAGGATCTCCTTTCTGCTTTCATGTAAAGGTTTTAGCAAGCCGTTCCCCTGGGTTGGCATGTTGGGTTGGCTTTCAATACCTGACAGTATTTTTTGAGCGCCGGGATTTTCTTCCAGTGTCCGGTCAGGGTCGCCAAAGACTGGATCACCAAATGCCACAAGGTTCCATCCTGGTTTCTTTTCCACCCGTTTGTTTCTATATGAACATAGCGAGTAGGTAGATTCGGCATAAGAGAACGCATATTTTTCCAGCAAATACGAAGGACGGTCATTTGCTGACCAAAACCGTTTTGTTTCATGTGATTTTGAATCTACAAGAATTTCGAAGGGGACCCAGCACAATGGACCGTTGGGGATCACCACCACTGTTTTCTTGCCTGACATAGTATATTCAACAGGTTTAACCAGTTTTGAATAGAGCTTATAGGCCACAGACGGGTCCCAACTGGCCAGGGTCTCATGTTTGCGGAGTGGACGTACCAATAGTTCGACGTCTTTTTCTAGCTCTGATAACGGATAATCAGCCGAAAAAGTGTGAAAGCGATATTTGTCTATCGCAAATATGTATGTCCGTCCTCGTGTCACCATATATTCCAGTAAAACTTCTTCAGGGTCCAAACTCTTTTGGATCTGGTGAATAGATATTGGCTCAGGTTTTGTTAAATTGACGTAGGCAGGGTATTCTCTGGAAAGTTGATCTCGTAAATTGGCGAAACTCGTCTCTTTAGCATGTCTCTCCTGGAGCAACTTTTTCATGAGCTCAGGATTTGGGTGAATTTTTGACCGCTGTTCCATCAATTTGGCGTTGAATCTGCTCAGGCTGAACCTTAAGCTCTTTTCTTTAATTATTAGATCATTTGGAATGTTTGAAAAACTCGGAACATTGATCCTCGATAATGTTTTTTCAAACGAGGCGGCTTTGAGCCTCTCCACGAGTCTCAACGCCTGATTGTCATATGCCCCGTCAGGATCTTTCTTGGCCAGATTCATAAGCACTCGTAGTGTCGTTTCAAACAGGGCGGATGTGCCGCCAAAAATGAAATCATCTTCCTCTGAATCCTCTGAATAGTCCACATCCATGGTGTCAACTATACTAAGGGCCTTTCTATAGGCTTCCAGCGCCTCGCCAAAATTTTTCTTTTCCTCCAGGGTGCGACCCATTATGAAATAAGCTTTCCAAAGCATGCCACGATCTTCAGAAGCCTGTGCAATATCGAGGGCCCGTTTCAAGTTTGTTACCGACTGGTCGAAATCTCCGAGGGTAGAGTTCACAAGAGCAATTTGGAGGAGATTTTCGCTTATTCCTCTTTTATCACCCATCCCGGTTCTTATGTCAGTAGCCTCCGTGTAGTTTTCAATGGCTGTTTTAGGACGTCCTTGAACTTGGTTCAGTGTCCCCATTCGCGTCAGGATCCTTGCCTCATTTACGGGGTCCTTGGTTTCCCTGGTCAAAGACAGGGCCTTCTGGAGGTATTTTAGGCCGGTTTCAGGGTCTTTGAGTTTACTCATCACATCGGCCAACCTTATGAGTTGGACTTTTTGCGTTTTTGTGTCTCCTGTTTCTGTGCTTATTCGGAGAGCGTCCTCCATGAAGTCCCGTGCCTTGGGGTATTCTTCCATGCCAAAGTAAATTGTACCGATTCGATCATAAATTTTACCGACAAATCTATCGCCTCCGGGGGTCTGGGAGCAGGATAACGCTCTATGATAGCAGTCGAGCGCCCTGTCATACACTTTGAATCCTTGATAAATCTCAGCAAGATAAAAGTCTATTTGTTGCGACTGTGGTGATGTTATGTTGTGTTCGGCACGGATCTGATTCGCCTCATTGAGGTTCTTCAACGCGTTTTCATAATCTTCCATCTTGGCTTGAATAATGCCAGTCTCACCGAGAGCCCAGGCCAGCCCTTTGATATCATGGTTTTGTGTAAGTTGATCACGTGTTTGATTGAGAATTTGAAGCGCCTTTGGAAAATCTCCCATTTCCCCATATACGGACGCCATCTTCAAATTGATGGATGATATTGCTTTGGGATCTTCTAGTTTCTTTGCCTGTTCCATAGCTTTATTTAGATTGGCTAACGCCTCGGGGAAATTTCTTCGAGTTTTCGCGACCGTAGCCATCTCGGAAAGGATTGCGAGGCGGCCAAATGGGTTGAATATTCGTTTGTTGTAAGTTTCAGCTTCTTTTAGAGCAGCAGCTCCATTGTCTATTTCACCTCTGACTAGATGAAGGGAGGCGATGCTTATTAGATCCGTCGCAATTCCCCTTACATCAGAAGTATCCCGATGCAACTGGAGCGCTGTCTGAAATTTGTCCATAGCCGCCTGGTAGGCGCCTTCGATAGCGTCCAGGTTGCCTAGGTTGGTTAAGGCGTCTGCTTCGCCCTTTTTGTCAGAAACCTGCTTATATATGGATAAAGCCTTTTGAAGGTCTTGAGACGCCTGAGCATTTTGGGATTTACGTCGGTAAATGTTGGCCAAATTAGTGAGATTTGCAGCATACCCCCTTAAGTCGCCTATAGATTTTCTCAAATCTGAGGCCTTTGTGAAGGTTTCTTGAGCCTTATCAATGGCCCCGGCATTTTTGTAAATTACTCCTAGAGCAGTAAGGTCCTTGCCCTGTGAAAAAGGATCTCCCTGTTTCTCGTGAAAACTCAATGCCTGTTCCAACATCTGCCGGCCTTTGTTGGTGTTGCCTCCGAGCTCGTAGGCTAGGCCTAGAACGAAATCGGCGTCGGCTATGCCCCGCTGGTCCGGTATAGCCTCAAAATCCTTCTTGGCTTCCAATGCCGCTTCCAGCGCCTTCTCAGGGTTTTCTCGGGTGACTCGAAACTTGGCTACAGCCAACCTCAGATAATTGGTCGTCTTGCGATTTATCCCCGCTTTTGAGTCTTCGAGAGCGTCCTTCAGTTGTTTCAGTGTAACTGACGGGTCACCAAAGGCCTCACTTATTTCAGCGATCAGGATTCTACTCTCGACCATTCTATCCCTGTTTTTAAGTTTCTTATAAATCTCAAGGGCTTTTTGAGCATGGTCCATGGAGTCTTTTAGAGAACTTTGCCGGAAAAGTATTTGTGCTGTGGTTAGTTCGGCGTCAGCCTCTCCTTCCATAGTCGAAGAAGTTTCAAATCCTTTAAGGGCTGAAGACGCTAAATCCTGAGCTGATTTCCAATTTGCCTTTTCCATTGTGACTTTAGCTAGGGTCAATTGGACTCGGCTCTTTAGAAGAATATGCTGAGTCTGTTCAATCTCGGTAAGGACTTGGGTAAGATCCCTTAAAGCCGAATCAAATTCACCTTTTTGGTACGAATCCATTCCTTTGAGCGTTGCCTGAAGTATGTGAGCCCATTTCACATTGGCCCCGGAAGTTTGTTTTATCGCTTCATCCAATGTGTCCTTGGCGCCTTGTGTGTCTCCTGAAATGAGTTCCAGGTAAGACAGGCGAAATAGTGTTTTGCCTAACTCCTTGGATTGATTAAGTTCCCGGAATGTTTTCTCAGCCTTTTTTAGTTCAGTTCCAGCGTTTTTATAATCGCCCTTGGACAAGTAGATGTCACTCACATTGATCCGAATGCGAGCCAACTGTTCAGTATCCTTGTTTTTTGAATAAAAGGCCCCCAAACGGTTCAATACTGAGAGCGCTTCCTTAAACCGCTGTGACTTCATGTAGGCTTTGGCTAGATCTTGCATCAAACCGGGAAGCGCTGCAGATTCGGACGAAGGCAAGATTTTCTGGGCTTCCTCAAGCTGACTCACTGCTTTTGGATAATTTTCCTGGGCGATAGAAATCTGTCCAGCCAATATGAGATCAAGCGAGCGTCCTCTGGCATTTTTCAACGACCGATCAATTTCTATGGCTTTCTCTACAAAATCCATAGCTTCTTCCATTTGTCCTATCTGGAAATCAGCTCTGGACGCTCCCCTCAATGCTAAGGCTTCAAGCTTGCGTTCATTTATTGTTCGTGATTGATTAATGGCCGATTTGTAGGTATTCAAGGCCTCTTTCCAGTCTCCTTTCATTTCTTGTTTTCAGCTGATTTCAGGAGACTGGAAATGGATTCTGTTACGGCTCTCGGATTAGTAGCCGCATCGTGGGATTTGTCGGACCCAGTTATGTCAGAAGGTGGAGTCAACGTTTTTGAATCACCCATGGACGGGGATGATGAAATGCTGGATACTGAGTTCGTCGCAGGATTTGTAGGTGAGTTTTCTGTTTGCTGTTTTGCTTCTGGTTTAGCGCTCTTTTCAGATTTATGATTCTTGTCTGGGGAGGCTTTTGCAACAAGATACCAGCCGCTATGAAGATCCGAATGTTGTGGGTTGAAATCTTGGACAGTTGTTAGGTTGGGTCTAGTTTCCGAACAGGGTTCACTACTGGCCGGCATAACAACAGTATTAAAAGGCGCACTGTTTTGAGCCTGGCTGAACTGCCCAAGGTAAAATGACATGCTTAAGCATATTAGAGATAGACCAAAGAGAATTCGCAAATTCATTTTCATGAGCGCACCATTTAAATATGTGTTGCTTGCATTTCTAGGTTTATCGATTGTCGGACAGATCAGTCTCCAATTCCATTTACGTCTAATTAGCCTGGTCAGATGACCTGTCAGACAACCTGAGATATATAAAAAGTACCACGCCAGAACTGATCATGGCTAGACAAAGGATTTGTCCCATGGTCAGGCCTTGAAATATCAAGCCCAATTGAGGATCAGGTTCCCTAAAAAACTCCGCAATAAATCGAAACAAACCATAGGTCATCAAGAAAATAACCAGAATGTTGCCAGGCCGTTTGACCCTGGTTCTGAGGACCCATAGAATGGAGAACAGAATGGGGCCTTCCAGCAGCGCTTCGTAGATCTGGGATGGATGTCGAGGAATATTCCCTCCGCTCGGGAAAATCATTCCCCAAGGAAGGTTTGTAGGCCTACCGAAAAGCTCTCCATTGATGAAATTACCGATACGCCCCAACATGAGGCCCATCGGAGCCGCCAAAGCGCCAAGATCAGCAAGTTCAAAAAAAGGAGCTCGATATTTCCGTGAGAAAATGAACCCAAAAACAATCATGCCAACAAGCCCGCCATGGAAACTCATCCCGCCGTGCCAGATTGCAAGAACTTCCCATGGTTGTTGAATATATACTGGTAAATTGTAAAAAATCACGTAGCCTATTCTAGCTCCGACCAACAAGCCGAGTATCAAATAGAAAAGAAAATCACCTGCGGCTTCCGGCGGTATGGGGCCATTTTTTCTGGTCAATTCACTTTTTATTATGAGGTAGGCTATCCCAAATCCGATCAAATACATCAAACCGTACCAACGAAATTCCAATGGTCCAAGCCTGAAGATTACCGGATCAAAGAGCATGTGGGTTGATGGGTTCATCCTTCTCTAGCCTCATTATGTCGGTTAACCCCAGCCATTCGTATGGCGTTATCTAGCTTGCGAAATACGCCCCGAATTATCCTTACATCCCGTTCATCAATTAAGGCGCTATTTAGAATGCGCCGCACATCCCGCATCATCCTTAATGGGTTTGCGAGGTAAGAATCCGACTCGCGACAAAGACTTCTCAATATGCTTAAACATAAGCTCACGAGATTCTATTGGAGCAGGGTGGAAGGAAAGCGCCTGAAACCCAACTGGTTGAGAAGCCATTTTGAAAAGTTCGTAACAAATTACCGCCACGGATTGAGCCAAATTCATAGAAGCGAAATCCGCATCTGTGGGTATGATCATATGATGATCACATAATTTGATTTCTTCGTTGGTTAGTCCTCTCGATTCTCGCCCGAAAACTATTGAAACTTCTGCTGACTTTGCTGCTGACATAATTTCCGCAGTTATTTCCGGTGGAGTTTTCGCAGTTGTTTTTTTCCCACCGAGTCTGGAGGAAGTGGCTACCGCCATCACTGAATTGGCGAGAGCCTCCGTCAGGTGATCAAAAGCCCCCGCGTTTGCGACTATATCATATGCGCCGGAAGCCATAGGGAAGGCGTCTGTCTCGGGACCGCAACCGGTTGAAGAAACAAGTTCAAGTTTTTTCAATCCCATGTTTTTCATGACACGCGGACGGCGCCAATGTTCCCGGGATGAGTCGTTCCCACCAGGACAATTCGAATATTTCCAAGAGCGGTAGCCCAATCTGGATGGACCCTGAACCCTCTTTGCACTCTTCTGGAAGGCTTCATGCGCACCTGTCTAAAATTTTCGAGCCGCCTCTTGCGTCTCAAAAAAGGCGGAACGACGCGGGGTGAAGATATTATTACTTGGCAATATTGTCAATTAATAACAAAGCACAAGGTAGTAAAATTAAAGTCATAAATTATGTTGCTGTCGAGATATTTATTTCGAGGTTCGCTTGCATGAATTTATAAAAAACCTATTCTATGTGAGAGCGATTTGTTAAGAATGGCTTTAGAAAATTGGGGGTAGTGAAAATAT
>CAWCTI010000037.1:0-30721 GCA_963798475.1 uncultured delta proteobacterium | reverse complement strand
AATGGGCCGACAGGGCGGCCCCGTACAGGCTGCTGGGCTGATTAAACAGCTTTGCTGGCTCTCTTTTTGACGTGTGTCAGGAAAAGCGGTCTAGATCATTACACACTCCATTTTCGGGCGTTCCGCCGACTTTGCTTGACATGGGTGGGGCTTTTGAATAGTTTCATCGAAAAGTGATTGAAATTCTTTTTTATAGGTGAATGTTATGTCCCTTGGCCTGAAGCAACGAGTATCCTCAGGTGTCAGTCAATTGGATCGCCTGATGGGAGGGCTATATATAGGAGATAACGTGATTTGGCATGACGACTCCGGCAGTCTGGCGTCGGTATTTGCCTGCACGCTATCCAGGCTTCTCAATCGCAAGGGAAGGCAATCATATATGTGAGTTTTGATCGATCTCCCCGTAATCTCCTGGAAAAATTGGGACCACTCGCAGAGAATCCGCTGTTGACAATCCTTGACTGTTTCACCTGGGGTAAAGGCGCGGGCTCCGATGTATTCTTGAGGTTTTATTATGACGGAAAGACGGAATGGCCATGCCGAATAATTTGTGTAGATGAGCCCCGTCAGCCTCAGCATGTCATGGATACCGTTTATGGAATGCATGCGGCCCTAGAAGGCGATGTCAGGCTGGTTTTTGAAAGTTTGACCGGAATGCAGGAGCTTTGGGGTGGTGAGGACAAAATTCTGAATTTTTATACTCATTCGTGTCCCAGACTCTATGAGCTTAATACGGTGGCCTATTGGATCATGGAGAAAAACGCCCATTCTCCAAAGCTTCGAGCCCAGATCAACCAGATTGCGCAGGTGGCCATAGAACTTTCGATAAAGCGTGGGTCTACTTCAATGACCATACTCAAAGCCGAGGAACGCAGTTTCGAAAATCTCCATCGCCCCTATTCGTATTGGACAAAAGACCTGAATGTAAGGTTCGAAGAGGAACGCAGGACGTCCAGCCGTATTGAGTTAGGGCTTCGGCTGAAAGACGTGCGGACTAAAAGAGGATTGTCCCAGACTGAACTGGCAAGACTTGTGGGTGTTACTCCGAGTACCATATCTCAGGTTGAGAGCAATCTTATTTACCCTTCGTTGCCCGCCCTGATGAAAATGGCCGAAGTCCTGTCGGTCGACGTAAGCTATTTCTTTCAGGATCGCGTCGATTTGGCAAGGCGAATCGTATTTTCAGCTTCTGAAGCCCTTGAAATCAAACTTCATGACATTCCCGAAGGAATTGCAGTCGCCAAGCTGCTGACACCGATTGATTTCGAAGGACAGGCGGAGCCGTATATGATTGAGTTGGCCCCGGATACGAAGCTTCCATGTCACTTTTTTGTTCACAAGGGGGAAGAGGTCGGTTACGTACTCTCCGGTCGTTTGCAAATGACCGTTGAAAAGGCGGCCCACAAACTGAAAGCCGGCGATGTCGTATATCTTACCACCGAGATGCCTAATCAGTGGGTTAATTCAGGTCCTGGCCCAGCCAAACTCCTCTGGCTGAAATTGAAATAGTGACCCGTGAAAATATCCATCCTGCGTGAAACTTATTCGAATTTCCCTGGTCGATAATTCCAGACACTCACGCTGATTTAGAAGATTTTCTTGACCCGGAGTTTTCAATAAGTTATGCAATATAAGTTTAGGCTGAAAGCGTTTATTTGAAATAACCAGCCTAATGATATCCGACGAAATCGTATTCGCCTTGGAGAACCCTTTAAGATGATACCTGTTTGCGAGCCGGCCCTTAACGGTCGTGAAGCACAATACGTCCACGACTGCTTAGAAACGAACTGGATTTCTTCGGCTGGAAAATATATCAGCATGTTCGAAGAAAAATTCTCAGCCTACTGCGGGGCGCGTCATGGCGTAGCTTGTAGTAGCGGAACAACGGCAATTCATCTTGCCATGACAGCATTAGGAATTGGCTTTGGAGACGAGGTCATAATACCAGATTTTACACTTATAGTTTCCGCCAATATGGTCATACTTGCCGGAGCTCGGCCGGTTCTCGTCGATGTAGACAAGAGGACCTGGTGCCTCGACCCAAAGTTGATTGAAGCTAAAATCACGCCAAGAACTAAAGCCATCATGGCAGTGCACATGTACGGGCATCCATGTGACATGGAAAGCATTATGGCAATTGCCCGAAAGCATAAGCTTTATGTCATTGAAGACTGCGCCGAAGCTCATGGGGCCGAAGTTCACGGCCGCAAGGTTGGTGGAATAGGAGACGTCTCATGCTTCAGTTTCTACGGGAATAAAATATTGACGACAGGCGAGGGTGGTATGGTCGTCTGCAACGATGACGAGATTGCCAAGCGTTTGAGGCTATTCTGCAATCAAGGTTTCCAGGAGCCGAGGTTCGTTCACAGCGTGATGGGATACAATTATCGTCTTACTAATGTTCAGGCCGCGATAGGGCTTGCCCAAACAGAAATGGTCGAACAGAAAGTTGAGAAGAAACGCTGGATCGGGACGACTTACAATGAACTTCTTAAGGATTGGCCTCATTTGACACTGCCGGTTGAGGAAACCTGGGCAAAAAATGTGTACTGGATGTATGGTGTTGTAATTAACGACAGCCTTGGACTGACAAAAGACCTGTTAATGTCTATGTTGCGGGAAAAAGGTGTTGATACAAGGGCCTTCTTTTGCCCAATGTCTCTACAGCCTCTATTTAAGGGTTCAGATAGTAGATTTCCCGACATATCAGGAGACTACCCGGTGTCTGTGGATCTCTGGAACCGTGGACTCTATCTGCCTTCCGGGCTACCTCTAACGAGACAGCAAATCGAAACCGTAGTTGAAAAAGTCATGGAATGTAAACAGCACTAGATTCGCTGGCCCACGTTTCTTTCTTAACGGCCGGTAGAAACCGCGCCGTTTTTTTTGGAGGTAAATAGTGGAAGGAGATCCTAGGGTCTCAATAGTATTGGCGACCTACAACGAACGAGAAAATATTCTCGACACAATATCGAGTATCTTTGAGCATGTTAAGGACCCAGCGGAAGTGATCGTCGTAGATGACGACTCTTCAGACATGACGTGGAAACTTGTAGAAGATCAGAACGATCCCAGGGTAAAGCTAATTCGTAGAGTAGATACCCGAGGACTTGCGTCGGCGTTTAACAGGGGCATCATTGAATCCAGAGGGTCAATTGTGGGCTGGATGGATGCTGATATGTGCATGCCTCCATCCCTGCTCCCAGCGATGATAGCCAAACTCGACGAGTATGACATAGTAGTGGGATCGAGGTATGCGCCCGGGGGAATAGATGATAGGGCCTTTCTGCGTGTGGCCTCGAGCCGACTCATTAATGGCCTTGCTACAATGGTCCTTGGGTTCAACATCAAGGATTACGACAGTGGGTTTGTAATCCTGAAAAGAACAGTATTTGATAAGGTATCCATTATTCCAACAGGTTATGGAGCGTACTTCATGGAATTTCTCTACACGTGCAGAAAGAAGGGACTCAGTGTCTACGAAATCCCATATGTGTTCAGGGACAGAGCTAAAGGGATTTCAAAGTCCGCTCCGAGCATCGTAAAATTTTTACGAACAGGATTGCAATATGTAGTCCGTATCTTTAGGGCTCGTTTAAGAAAGACAGACTAATGGCTCATGAAATTATTCTCCCCGGCTTCGAGAGAAATGATGATAGAGGCTTATTCCGCGAGATAATAAATTCCGGTGAATGGAGGGCGATAAACTGGGCGAAGATGAGTCCTGGCGCAACGCTTGGAAACCATTATCATAAAAAGACTGTGATGTTCTTTTATCTCGTTAATGGGTCAGCTAACGTAAGGACCGTCAATGTTAACAACGGCTTGAGAGACGAATTTGAACTGCGTGGAGGGCAGGGGGTTTTCTTCCATCCTTTCGAATCTCATATAATAACTTTTGTGGTTGAATCTGAGGTTTTGATGCTAAAATCATTACGCTTTGATCCTGCGGATCCGGACATTGTTCACTATCCTGTTTGATAGATTGTAGACTAGGCGAATTGGAACCTTACGAATACAAGACTCTCTTTGAATTTGAAACATCATATTGGTGGTTCAGAGGGCTGCATGCGATATTGCGCGAAACTCTGCAGGACGCCGGTCTGACGTCTGGGTCATCCATATTGGACGCCGGTTGCGGAACAGGCCAAAATCTAATTAGTCTAAGCGAGCATAGTGGCTGCGTCACGTACGGCTTCGACATATCGAGTCATGCAGCTTCGTTCTGGCCACAACGCTGTTTGGAAAGAGTCTGTGTTTCGTCTGTTAATGAGGTCCCTTTCAGGAAAAGGTGTTTCGACGCAGTCGTATCTGTTGATGTGCTTGAATGTGAAGCCGTCGATGAGATGGCGGCATATTCCGAGATGTGGAGAGTATTAAAACCCGGCGGACTAATTGCCCTTGTCGTTCCTGCTTACGAATGGTTGCTCTCCGAGGAACACCATAAGGCAGTGGGCGCTAAAAGACGCTATTCAAAGAGACGATTACTTGATCTGATGAATACGAAGCCGGTAGAACTGATCCGTATTACCCATCTGTTCGCGTCCGTGTTTCCGCTTGTGGCAGCATATAGGGTCCTTCAGCCGTATTGGAAACGGAGGGTGTCGGACGTTCCGAAGTCTGATGTCAAACCTTTGCCAAAAATTATAAACGAGGCGCTGTTCAATGTTTCGAATGTTGAAAGACGTCTCTTGAAAAGATTTGACTTGCCGTTTGGAAGCTCGATTCTTGCCCTGGCCAGGAAGGCGGACTAATTTTGGGATATAAAGCGTGGCAACTAGGGAACCCTGGCGGATCTCTTTACAGCTTTTATGATTTGCTCAGGCGGCGTCTCAATCACAAGCTAGTCAGTTACCTGCTCACAGCGGGAATTCCTGAAAGCGCTTGCGTGGTTCTGGAAGCGGGGTCGGGGCCGGCGTTTGCGACTTCGATTTTATCGTGCGATGAACGCGTTGGCCTAGCTGTGGCGATTGACATTGACATAGAAGCCTTGAAGGAGGCTAGACTCAGGGATAAGTGTCTGAATGTGGTTGTAGCCGACCTGGAAAATTTGCCGTTCCGGAGTGACTGTATTGGGTTGGTCTGGAATAGTAGCACATTGGAACACCTTCTCACACCTAACCGCGCCCTTTTAGAAATGACTAGAGTAACAACAGCCGGCGGAAACGTGTTCGTCGGAGTACCCAACGTCTACGGACCACTTGGCTTTCAGAAACTCTTGCCGGAATCATCAATTGGAACCTGGATTGGCTCAACATTCTATAGAAGCGAATTGCACTCCTTGATGAAAGAAGTTAATCTCGAACCGCAAGATTCTATCTATTACTTTTTCCGCTTCTTTGTTGGGGTGTTGGCGCGAAAGGTCTCCTTTCCTGGGTCCTTTCCGTCCAGTTGCGGCAAAAAATGCTAAAAAACACATTCTGTCACATCAACGGCATAGGCGAAAAAAGCGAAAAGAAACTATGGGACCTCGGTATTCTCAGTTGGGATGACGCCCTAGATGTCCGAAGCAATGGTTTGGGAGTTAGAAACCTAGAAATTCTCAGGAATGGGATCCGTCAGTCACTAGGACAACTCGAACTTGGAAATCCAAATTTCTTTACGGAATCTTTGCACTCAAATGAAGTGTGGAGAATATTTACCGAATTCCGGGACTCTGTAGCTTATCTGGATATTGAAACAAATGGTTTAGCCGGTTCCGAAGAGTTTATCACGACAATATCCATGTTCGACGGGGTGTCCGTGAACTATTACATACGTGATTACAATTTGTATCAATTTAGAGATGATGTACAAAATTACAAACTCCTTGTTACATATAATGGGAAATGTTTCGATCTTCCAGCTATCGAGAGGCATCTCGGCGTTAAATTTAACCAGGCCCACATAGATTTGAGATTTATCTTGAGCAGCCTCGGTTACAAGGGCGGACTAAAAGGTTGCGAGAAAATGATGGGGCTGGACAGGGGGGAACTCACCGATGTGAATGGCTACTTTGCAGTCCTGCTATGGAATGAATATCATAGGCGAACGAATGTAAAAGCCCTTGAGACTTTGTTGGCTTATAACATACTGGATGCTGCAAACCTTGAATACTTAATGGTAAAGGCTTACAACGAGAAACTTTTAGATACCCCCTTTGTTACGGAGCATGAATTGCCGCTTCCGGCGCCAGTCGAGAACCCTTTTCAACCTGATCCTGAAATAATAGACAGGCTAAGGAAAAAATACATCTACAAATACAGTAGTCCCGGAACAGAGCCAGAAACCTTACTGATTCCTCGGTAGTCTTCAAAGAAAACAAGGATTGTTCGCCACTTATCATGGCTTAGGCTCGGCGCCTGTTGGATCAGGTGAGCCTAAAGTCGCGTCGAGTTTGATCGCAGCCAGATAACCGGATTCGGCGGCGGCCTCAATTGTGGGGTAATTCATGTATTGCCCTGCCAGAAGCGCCTTCCCCTGGTTGAGATCATTGAGTCTGGCAATAGTTTCGTAGGCTCCTGGCCTCATAACAGGATAAGCCTGATCAATCCTTTTAAGATCCTGCCCGACGATCTTTGAACCGGCGTTGGGGAAGATCCTCCCCAAATCAATTACAACTTTTTTTATCAAGTCATCGTTCGACAGTCCCCTAATTTGGTTCCTGTCGCTGCTACATACCGGAATATGGGCGCAAAGAACCCTTTCCGGGAGCTCGCTGAGGCTTTTGTCATATGCTCTCTGTACCCACGATCCATCACAAATGTCTGAAAACACGAATCCATCCCCAACACCAAGATCGAATGATCTGTCAAATATTGGAGCGGAACAGAACAACGCCACCGAAATATAGCTGCAATATTTGATAGCCCCCAATAATTCTTTTTGCTCTTCATTAAGCAAATCATTTGCAATTTCTAGCGATACAGGGGCAGGGGTCGCAATTATAACGGCCTCAGACTCTATGATGTGTTCCTTGCCAGCTTTGTCAACATAGCGGACTTCAAAAAGTTTGTCCTTAGGACTCACGTTTGTAACATTGCACTCGAGCCTCGTCTTGTCCCCGAGTTTTTTAACGATGGACTCAGGAAGTTCCGAAAGGCCGTTACTAAAAGTGTAAGCCCCTGATCCTTTTCCTGAAGTCGCACTTTCTTCATTCGATTCCGCTCTATTTCGGTCCTTGCCAGACTCAGGCGATTCAAATTGAAAACCAATTTCCGGGATAAAACTCAATGCTGAAATTTGGTCAAGTCCAGCCCCGAAAACAGCGCATGCCTGAGAATTATAAATCTCTTTGAATATAGGTGGAAACTTTTCCTTTTCAAACCAGTCCTGAGCTGAAATCTTTTCCAATTCTCGCAATTCATCTGGTAGAGCTGAATAAGCGGAAGTTTCGTACATCTTGGAGAGTTTCTTGACAGTGTTTACAAAACGTCCGTATTCGTCAGCGCTACTTTTCTCGACGAAAAGTTTAGCCATTTCTTTGGCCCCAAAATAGAAACCTGCCCTCATAATAGAAACCTTGGGATGGCTCTGGTATTTCGAGCGGCTCAAGGGCCATCTCAATGATCATGGTCTCAACAGGCCCTTGCGGAGTTCCAATATAGGCGGGTCCCTTAGGGTAGTTAAACCCTCCGAAGCTCCCGCTATCTACTATTCCACCGTAGTGGTTACTCTTTTCAAGAAGAGCCATGTCCCTGTCTTTAAGGAAATAGGCGGCTGTAAGGCCTGCCATTCCGGCTCCCACGATTACCACCTGTTTGCGTTCCGGTAGCTGCAAATCTTTTGAGCCTTGGCCTAGTTGAGACGTGGTGTTCCCAGATGCGTAAAGACCAGGAACTAAATGACGAGATTAGGGCCAATAACGTGGCTACCACGAATATTCGCGTGCAAAACGATCCCTGAAAATCGCGATGCCTCTTCCTTGCCAAAACAAGAAGCGACGATGACATTTTTCTCTCCAGAACAAAATTCCGACAAAATTCGGCGTAGGTCCCGCATGGGTTACCGAAAGTCATCTCACATTTTGGCCAAAGAATTCCTCAAACGCAAGGAATTAGAAACTACGGACACCGAACTCATCGCCATGGCCAAAGCTGCAATGACGGGTGTTAGGAGAATCCCGAAGAACGGATAAAGCACGCCTGCTGCCACGGGTATTCCCAGACTGTTGTAAAAGAAAGCCCAGAAAAGGTTCTGTCTGATAATTTTCATAGTTTGAGCGGACAGATATATTGAGGTAGGAACCAGGTTTAAATCACTTGTCATTAGCGTAATGGACCCGGCTTCAATAGCTATGTCGGACCCGGCCCCCACCGCTATCCCGATGTCGGCTGCGCTAAGGGCAGGAGCATCGTTTATCCCATCGCCGACCATGGCGACAATTCGCCCTTCCTGTTGCAGTCGGCCAATTTCTCCAGATTTATCAGCCGGCAGGACTTCCGACAATACTTGGTCTATTTCGAGGGCTTTCCCGGTGGCCTCGGCAACGCGTTTATTATCCCCTGTGATCATGGCCACCTTGATACCCATCTGTTTCAGCCTTTGCACCGCAGGAGCTGCTGAACTTCGCAACGTGTCGGATATGCCTAAAAGGCCGATAACTTTTCCGGCTCTTGACACAGTGACTACTGTTCTTCCCAAGTCCTCGAGGGATTGGAATTTTATAGCTACATCGGAGACATCCACATTTTCGGTCTGAAACAACCTCAAACTGCCTACCAGAGTGAACTCCCCGTCGACATTACCGCGTACACCCCCACCGGGCAAAGAATAGAAAGTTTCAACAGGATACAATTTCAATCCAAGCTCATGCGCCATGTCACAAATCGATTTAGCTAGTGGATGTGCGGAGAGGGATTCGAGAGAGGCTGCTACTAGAAGCAGTTCTTCTTTGGATACTTCACCGAATGTAACCAGATCTACGACTTGAGGCTTTCCTTGAGTTAACGTTCCTGTCTTGTCGAATACAACTGTATTTACTTTGCAAACCTTCTCGAGGATTTCTCCGCCCTTGATCAGAATTCCCTTTTCAGCCGCTGCGCCGGTGCCAACCATTATGGCAGTCGGAGTCGCCAGTCCCATAGCGCAAGGGCAGGCTATGATGAGGACAGAGACAAAATTGAGCATGGCTCGGGAGAATGAAGGATCAGCGGGAAGGAGAATCCATAAGAAAAAAGTAACCACCGCAATCCCAAGGACAACAGGGGTAAACACAGCGGCTACTTTATCGGCTATCCGCTGTATTGGAGCTTTGGAACCCTGAGCTTCTTCGACCAGCCTTATTATTTGAGCAAGAGCAGTCTCAGCGCCGACTCTGGTGGCCCTAACATTCAGCGCCCCGGTTTGATTGATGGTAGCCCCGAAAACCAAGGTTCCTGGGCTTTTGCTGACCGGCATACTTTCGCCGGTCAACATTGCTTCTTCGATAGAAGATGATCCGGACAAAACTTGCCCGTCGGTTGGGACCTTTTCTCCTGGACGCACCTGGAAAATATCCCCAACTCTTAGAAGTTCCACAGGTATTTCTACAATTTCATCACCCTTGACTAGTCTGGCCATACTGGGCTTGAGAGCGACAAGTTTTTTTATGGCCTCGGAAGTTTTACCTTTGACCCGGGCCTCAAGAAAACGTCCGAGCAGGATCAATGTCACAATCATGGAGGCACCGTCGAAATAGACATATGCTGGGTGACCGGCTTGAGAAAAGAAACCGGGGAATATGGTCACAGTTAACGAATAAAGATAGGCGGATAGGGCTCCAAGGGACACTAGCGTGTTCATGTCGGAAGTCTTTTGTCGAATAGCCTTGCACGCGCCAATCAGGAAGCGGTCCCCGACCCAAAAGATTACGGGAGTTGTAAGGACAAGTTGAACGAAGTTGATGGTTGATGAGCCAGAATTACGCAGAAACGGAAACAAATGGCCCATAGCCAATCCGTGGACGACCAGGCTGATTATGGCGCCGACAAGTAGTTTTATTTTTAGATCGCGTATTTCAATAATTCCAGCTTTCTCGGCAGGGTCCTCACCGCTGTCCCGAATTACGCCGAAGAAGTGATAACCCGCGTCCTCGAGGGCGTCTGCTATCATTCTTAAGTCCGGGCTTGACGAAGCATGATACAGAATTGCCTTTGAAGTTGCCAGATTGACTGTCGCGTCATCTATGCCAGGTTGGGCTTTGAGTACATTTTCGACTCTTCTAACGCACGAGGCGCAAGTCATTCCCCCTACAGATATGATTGTTTTTACAGCGGGGCCCGAATCCATGATAACCGGTTCATAGCCGAGATCAGTAATCTCTTCCTCTATCGTCGGCCGGTTTGTTACCGAAGGGTCATAGGTTACATTTGCGCTCTCGGTGGCAAAGTTTACTGTAGCCTCCTCGACTCCAGGCAAAGCCCTAAGACCAGTTTCAACACGTCGAACACACGAGGCGCAGGACATTCCCCTGATTTTGATCGTAGCCTTATCCAATTTCGTACCCGGCCTTCACGATCCGCTGACGCGCCTCGTTCGTGTCAACAGGCTCATCATGAATCAGGGTTGTCTCACCCTTTTCCAAGTTAACATCCACTTCCTTGACTCCATCCAGGGATGATAAAGCTTTTTTAACGGCCATTACACAATGTTGGCATGACATGCCCTTAACTTTGATTACCGAATTCATCTTAATGCTTCCTCCTTAGATCTAATGGTTCACCTATGTAATAGGTGTGAGAGATTCTTAAAACACGAGGATTCAGCAGCAGGTATAGTAGATTAGACGTTATAAGACGTCAGTCATCTTACGTTTCCAGCAAGCCATTACTCCATCGTTTCCAAATAGAAGTTGAACCAACTCCCAGCCGTCTGTCCCCCTTTCATTAAGTAATTCCACCAACGCTTGGGGTTCTTCAACTGGAATTTCGTTGATCCCACAGTCTCCCTTGTCTGTGCAAAAATACACAACCCGGCTGAAAGTTTCTGCCGGGTATCGGGTAAGCTCATATTCGAATCTGTCCATCTGTTTTCCTCACAAATTTACTTAATCACACTTGCAGCCATTTGGCTTCTATACAAATATAATTCGTGATCATTGTTTCGTAAACTTTTAAGACCTGACAGAAAATTGTTAAGACATTCAAAAACTGCTCTTGCGGATCTTAATAAAAGCCATTAAATGAATAATGACATACCGCGATCAAATGATGATTAGCACAGTGAATAAGTTCAATCTCATGAAAAACTTTAAGGAGACAAAAGATGGCCATTAGTGTGGCTCGCTCAGGCAATCCAACCCTGTCCGAGAGCAGGTTTGCCCAGTACCGTGGTTTGGGAGTTTCCGGGGATGTGATGACAATGCAAGGGGCGGTAAACAAGACGGGGATTCTGCTCCTAATTACCATGCTTACCGCAGGCTACGTGTGGAAGACATTTTTTTCCGCCCCTGAGCCTAATGTCGCCAATGTATCAGCTCTCATGATGATCGGGGCCATAGGGGGTTTTGTAGTTGCAATGGTCACCGTATTCAAAGATTCCTGGTCCCCTATTACTGCTCCCGTTTACGCTGCGCTTGAAGGACTCTTCTTAGGCGG
Organism: uncultured delta proteobacterium; assembly: GCA_963798475.1. Classification (GTDB taxonomy): domain Bacteria; phylum Desulfobacterota; class Desulfomonilia; order Desulfomonilales; family Desulfomonilaceae; genus CAJBEZ01. The sequence continues at coordinate 19,166 of CAWCTI010000037.1, read as the reverse complement.
TATTTCTGCTGTAGCGGAATCCCAGTATCCGGGGATAGGTATTCAGTCGGTAGGACTTACCTTCGCAGTATGTTTGGTTATGCTTGCAGTTTATTCATCGGGTATCATAAAGGTTACCGACAAATTCAGGATTGGTGTGGTTGCTGCAACAGGCGGAGTAGCAATTTTCTATTTCATCTCAATTATTCTAAGTCTATTCGGGATTCAGGTACCGTTCATAAATGACAATTCGTGGATCGGCATTGGTTTTAGTCTTGTTGTAGTTGCTATAGCCGCCCTAAATCTTGTGCTTGATTTTGATGTCATACAGCAACTGTCCAGAAGTGGAGCGCCGAGATACATGGAATGGTACGGGGCTTTCGGCCTAATGGTGACACTGGTATGGCTTTACATAGAGATTTTACGTCTTCTGATGAAGTTGAGAAGTGAAAGATAATGACAGTTGCCTCCGAGGTTCGTATCAGGGCTTGGGGCATGATTTGACATGAACGACGAACTCAGTGCCTTGAGGGCATTTACAGATGCTGAGTGACCCACCCAGCGCGCCTGCCAAGGCTAGGGCTCCGGCTAATCCGAGCCCATGCCCCCTTACCGGGAAGTCTTCTATTTTTTCGCACTGGAAATAGCTATCGAAAATCTGTTGATGATAGCTTTCCGGGATACCTGGGCCGTCATCCCTAATGGCCAGTTCGATGGTGTCATCGTCCATCGAAACCCTAACACGAATCGATTTATTCTTATATTTGAAAGCGTTGGTAAGAAGATTTGTTACTATAAGGCTCATCTTTGTCTCATCAATAAAGATCTGCTTTTGAAGATGGAGCGGATCGGCCTCTAACAAAACATCGTTAGCTTTTAGAATGCTGACAAATTTGTCAAACGCGGTGGCCTGTTCAAGGGCATCAGAAACAACAGGGTCAATAAGGTCGAAGACCTCTACGAGAGCGATCCGCAATATTTGAGCCAAATTGCAGTCCTCAATATGGAGCACTCCGAGGGAGGCCATGTCGACTTCGAGCATATTGTTCGCCAGGTTCCGCAGCTTCATCGCGTTTCGCAGCATTCGTCGAATAACCTTTTCCTGTTTCGGGTTAAGGTTTCCGTAGCGATCCTGTTTCTCCAGTAATGATTGAGCTCCAGATTCAATGATGTTTATTGGATTCTTAAGATCATGAACCAGGTGAGCTGTTTTGATGTTTTGGATACTCACGCAATAACCCCCTCGCGTTATTGACGGTGAAGCTTCAACAATCATGATTCGATGATCGTTGATTCTTTGATTTCAAGGTCTTTTTCGAACTTTTCCCAAAATTCCTTTTCTGTTTTGCGCCACTCTTGTCCGAACTGGGATCCAAAAACACCACCCAATCTCGATAGAGCGGATTTCCAAGTGGACTGGTAACTTAGCATCAGCAGATCTTCAAGGAAAGGAACCATTTTTACTATTTGATCTTTTGGAAGATAAGCCCTGGCTCCAAGCTCAATGGATTTCTTCAGAGCTTCCGGGCTCAAGGCGTGCGCCGTGAGCATTACCACCGGCATTTTCCTGGAAACAGCGCTCTGCAAGAGGTCAAAACCCCTGACACCCATGATATCGAGTATCACAAGGTCATATGTGTAGGATGCGATTTTATCGAGCGCTTCTTCGTATGAGGATGCGGAATCGTAATCTACTTTATAATCTTCCAGTTCTTCCGCTAGAATCTCGAGGATGTCTTCCTCGTCATCCACGGCCAGTATGCTCTTGCCTTTTAAAATACTTGCAGGCATGGGCGGGCGTCCTCTGCTAAAGATATATTCCAGATTTGGCGGATGTGTCAAGTTATCTAGCCGGCACACGATTATCGTTAAGCCATGGGAGACTCCTAGATGTATTTTTTCGGAACTCTGTTTGACTGTACAGTTAATATTGTGCTAGGCTAATTAAATACGGGCGGGTAGCTCAGTGGGAGAGCACTGCCTTCACACGGCAGGGGTCGGAGGTTCAAAACCTCTCCCGCCTACCAATTAAGTCTTATAAAGTCAGGATGTTGCGTCTTCAAACCACATCCTGATTTTTTTTGTGAAAGACTTTTTATCACTTCTTTATCACATCTGTTCATAGATGGCCTGTCTAGCCGGTCGCTACAAGAATCTCTGTTTCTCCATGATCGAAGGTCATCAGGTCTACGGCCTTGATAAGTTCCTGATCTGAAATCAAGCCATAACGCTCGGCCACGCTTAATCCTTTTGTGCGGTGGCCTAGAATACGTTCCCTGATTTCTGAGTCCATACCGGAACGTCTCGCATTGGTTTTCCACGTGTGTCTCAGATCGTGGAATCGTGGCATGGAGGAAAAACCAAGCCTTTGGACATTCCTTCTCCACGCATTTTTGATGGAGTGAGGATGCGGAGCGCGTCCTTGGATTAAAAACAGCGTGTCATTGCCGAGAGCGATTACCCGAGAGGCATCTTCCAGAACCGGTATTAGATCAAGATGGATGGGAACTTTCTTCCACTTTCCCTCCTTGGTTTCTTCCGGCCCGAGAGTTATGATCCGCTTACCGAGATCCACTTGCTTCCTTGTCAGGCCCAGAATCTCGCCCTGCCTCATGCCAGTATAATATGCAGTCCACACTATGGGACCACACCATTCGGGAATCCTTTGGACGATTCGCTGAACGTCAAAAAAACTTAGATAGACTTGCCGTTCACCACTCTTTTCACTCAATCTTTTGACGAGCCTACAGGGATTAGCTTCTACGAGCTTGTATTCGATCATGACACCGAATAGCCTACTCAACGTGGAGATTTCCCTGTTGATAGTTCCAGGTTTTGCACCCTGTCTAAGACGCTCAAGCTGATATCTCTTGAGGTCCGGCACCCAAAGGGATTTCATTTCCTGATGTTTTCCGAAATGCTCTACAATGTGAAAGAGGCTAATTTCATGACGCCATACGCTCGGGCTTGCTTTTATCTCAGGATAATTCAGGAATGAATCTACGGCATCCCACAAGGTTAGCTCACCCTTCAAAGGGTCATGAGGATACATGTCCTCAGGCAAGGACCAGCTCTGTTTCTGAAACATCCTTACACAAACCTCTCTGGCCTTGGGATCAAGCGACCTGTAATCGCTAGACCGTATCGCTGTAAGGACGGCCATCTCTATCTGCTTCGCCTCGGTTTTAGAAAAGGCCAGAGTCTTCATAAAAATTTGTTTTCCAAAGAGTTGCATTCGTAAGTAATAATTCTTACCAATTTTCTCTACCGACATAGTCTTTTGATCTCCTCTCTGAGAAGATCCGATCCGCTTGCCCCAACAGATTTCGATTTCTCACCTCCTTTAGGAGGAGACGGTAGCTCACGTTTTGTTTTTTTGTCAATAATTTGAGTCGAATGGGACTCTATATATTGTCTAACCTGGTCAGATTCAAACCGCCTGCTGTTAGATGTGACCTGAACACAGGGGAGTAGCCTCTGACGCGCTAGCTTTTGAACCGTCTTAGAAGCAATGCCGAGAATTCTAGCTACCTCATCGGCGGTAAGTAACGGTTCCAACATGTCAGCGCTCCTCAAAAAAACTTCTCAAGGTCACGCTGTTATTTTACATCGTCCGGAGGAGGCTGACTATTGCTAATCGACCGATATGATTTATGTATCATGCTAGATCAAGGTGAAGGTTCATTTAGCAGTTTTTTCCAGATCAGCATATAGAGCTAGTTTCTCCCACCCACCTAACTCAATGTATCTCTCAGCTGCTTTACGAGCGTATCTCGCCTTACTTTGTTGGTCAGGTTCAAAAAATAGATTGGTAATCATTGGCCATGAAACCCCGAATTCCCTTAAGTCCCATACCTGCAAAATGCGATTCTCTATCCAGGTGTTATTTTCCCCAGTGTCTGAAGCACGTTCTGGTATAGGGTGTTTCTGACGGAGAATTCTAAGGACAGTCTCGAAATCCTTTCTTATAACCGTGTCTCATCTGTCTGGATCGATTCTCATGTCAATCCATTTTCTGCGTTTTTCCACCCAAGTTTTACCTATAAGCTTTTGAGTTACCTTGAATTGGCGTCCAAAGTATCGTGAACTGAGATTTGCTTCGTCACAACTAATGAAAGCGGCAATGCCTAAGGGTTTTCTATGACGCCATTCAGGGTGCCCCCAGTTATAATAAAGTGCCCAGTTCAAAGGATCCAATTTGGGGTTGTCTGGGTTGACTTTTTCGTCTTCAATTATGCTCAAGCGCCATCCATTTTCAAGTTTAGGTGTAGCCAACTCTGGGAGAACTTTGTCAAAATCTGGATTCGGATTCATGGCGTCCACAGGCGTGCTTCCAAAATTCTCTTTTAGCACCGCCCTTCGAACGAATTCCCATACCCAACAGGCAAGCGGTGAATCTTTCTTAAGGAATTTATAGAGTGACGGTTTCCACCAGCAGAAGACTTCCTCCCGAAATGGAGGATACTTAGTCATTGTTCCCTCGCGAAATGATCGTATCAATCTTGAGCAATTCCTGAACTACAGTCACAAACACGAGAAACTCCCGTTTTCGTGAGATAAGCATACAAAAAAAGTCTATCGACATGCAAATCATCAAATTTGATCCCTGTCATTTCAAGCCTGTTCTTCAGTTAGCATGTCAGATGAATAGTCAAGCTTGATTAGCAATTATGGTAACTATATTAATATGTTAAAGCGGTCATCCAAGAACCAAACAGTTTTTTGGAGGACCCCAATGCCATCCATAGAGTCTCAAGAAAATAAGCGACCAGTAATAGCGCACGTTGATCGTCTAGTAATTCGTGTGCCGCCAACAAGGGCTAACGTTGAATATCTTTCAGAACATTTTGAAGAATTGAGAAACGAAATAGCGACCCGTTTTTGTGGAAACTCTGACGTGGAAAGAACTCCTCATAGTAACGAGCACAAGGTTGTCCGGTTGAATTTCCCTAGTGAAATCTCTCGGCTCACATTGCAACCCCCCTACCAAATACGAGAGATGGTTCTAAGTAGTCGTAGATTTCCGTCTTGGCCAGAATTGTTCGAGATGGGCTTCAAGGCGAATTGGCTGGCATTATTACAGTTTACTGATCGTCGTAAATGGAATTATCAAGCGCACACTGACAACCTTTACACGTTGCTGGAAGTATTGGAACCATGCCTTGAACTCGAACCAATGGTCTTGGAGATTGCTTTTGATACTCTGGACGAGAAAATGGGTATGTTCTTTCGAAAATATGCGTGCCTTAAAAGAGCGCCTAGAGACAACACACTTTTTCACTTCATTGAGCCAGGTGTTATGTTGGTGGGCCCCTCTCCAAATGGCTCCAATGAATATCACGGTCATCGTCCGAAAGGATGGGATGACAACCGCTCCACTGAAGATAGGTCTAGGGGAGGAAGACGTCAGATTTTTTCTTACGATAGGCAAGTCAATTTGAGCCCTAATCCGGGATTTTCATTTCATCGTTTTGAACTAAGGTTTTTTAGAGATTACCTACGAGACTACTCAAAACAGAACCGGATCGGGTCGATATACGAATTAATTGATCAAATGGAACATCTGGCCACACGGAACCTCAGATTCAAGAAAGTGAATTTAAAAAGACTGGGAAGAGAGCGACCTCAGTCCCGGTTTTGGAATTTAAGACAACTGTCAACAAAGGGACAACTATATATAATGCGCAAGAAAGGCATGAATCGTCATGAGATTGAGAAATATGTAGAGATATTGCCATTCCCTAACATTCTTTACGTCACAGATCCGTGCCAGGTTCGGAACACATACCCAGATGATGGCTTGGGTCTTTGGTTCGATCTCCCCTAGTATCAAGCGTAAACTAAGTGGAACAAATACAGTGAAAGGGAAGAAAAACTAAGCTGTAATCCACCAATAGGAACAGGTCAAAGTGGACAGCAAAATAGAATAAAAATAAACTAAAAAAGTGAGGGAAGGATGTGTAACCGAGGAGCAAAAGCGACGAGGTTTGATTGTTCCCATTTGGAGCACTCACAACTTTAGCCTCAAACTGAGTAGGGCCCCTATTGAATACCCCTCTACAGTCTTTGGGCAAGTCTACGCCTGATTCCCGACCTGGCAAGTGATGGTATGCCCCTGCATTGGTTAATAGGGTTGAGAAATTTAACAAGTGGACCCTAGATTTGGTTTGCACAAAAGATGAGATGAATTTACATCCGGATGTAATTATCTTTCGTGGAAAACGTATTGAGATATTCAGTGAACCCCAACTGGTAATTATTGTGGGGCGGTCAGGAACCTGTAAAGAATTTTGTGTAAATGGGATGTAGGGTTTCAAAAGTTTGGCAACCTCTCTTCAAACATGATACTGAACTGATTCAGAGCCGATTTCCAGTCTTTGATCGGCATAGTCCATTTCTTCGAGATGTTAGTCAAGGCCAAGTAGAGAAGTTTGAACATGGCCTCGTCATTGGGAAATGATCCACGGTTTTTAGTAACCTTCCTAAGTGACATGTTCAACGATTCTATGGCGTTGGTTGTGTAGATAGCTTTCCGGATTTGCGGCGGGTAGGCAAAGTATGGGATGATCCGCTGCCAATTGTTTCGCCAGGATTGACTCACCTTGGGATGCGTGGCATCCCATTTGTCGCTAAAAGAATCAAGGTTCGCACGCGCCTGGTCTTCAGTAGAAGCGCCGTAAATATCTTTGAGATCCTTTGCCATATCCTTATGTTGTTTCCAGGAGACAAAATTAAGGCTATGGCGAACCAAATGCACGATACACAGTTGTACCTGAGTCTGGGGGTAAACCGCCTCTATGGCTTCGGGAAAACCCTTCAAACCATCCACGCAGGCGATCAGAATATCTTTGACGCCCCGGTTCTTAAGTTCGTTGAGTATGGACAGCCAGAACTTCGCTCCCTCGGATTCGGCTGTCCACATGCCGAGCACATCCTTTACCCCTTCCATAGTGACGGCTATGGCAAGATAGACGGCTTTAGAGACGATCTGTCCGTTGTGTTTTACCTTGATCCTAACGGCATCCAGGTAGACTATGGGATATATGTCATCCAGAGAGCGGTTTTGCCAGAGCCGAACTTCTTCAGTCACCGCCTCAGTTACCTGCGAGATGAGGGTGGGTGATACCTCGACCCCGTACATCTCTTCCAAATGCGACCGGATGTCTCTGGTAGTCATCCCCTTAGCATACATAGAGATGATTTTGTCGTCGAAACCCTTGGGGATAATGACCGGATCGAAGGTTGAATTGCGATCCCTGGGAACACTGAGGTCCATCTGACCAAAATCACCTTTGAGCTTTTTGTTGTAGCTGCCGTTTCTGGAATTCCCAGAGTTGTTGCCGGAAGATGCATTCTTGACATAACCGAGGTGCTCGGTCATCTCCGACTGCATCGCTCGCTCGAGCAATCGCTTTGTCAGTTGTTTTAATAGGCCGTTCTCTCCTATTAGATCTTCTGGTTTTTTGTAATCCTTGATCAGTTGGTCAAGCAGTTCCTCTGTTATGGCCATGGTTTTGCTCCCTTGAGTTGGATTTAAACCGAAATCGGCCATTTACACAAAAGATTTTACACCCTCGCGGTCAGGGGTAAAATCTTAAGATTGCCCTGGTTTATCTATAGCCACCCTCGCTACATAAATTCCTTTCAATGAGATCGCTGGTCGCCTTTGATTTATGTAATCGCCCCCTCCACTGGTTTGTAAGACTTACACATTTTCAAAAATGGCAATACAAATAGGTTTGCTGAAGAAAATGAGATTTATTTGTATCCGGGTAAAGTTTTTTGTTGGAATTGATATATCAACTGCCGCCCTGGTAATGAACGATACACCCGGTCCGAAATTCATACTCTAGTACACTGAAAGCTGGTAATCATTTTACACACTCTAGCAGTCTGCAAATAAAAGACGCAGGAGGCCAACTCATTCTCAATTGAGAAAGGAGACTTTTTTGGCGATCCCCCAAAATCATTTTAGAGGGGATTCTAGATGGGAGAGTAGGTATGAATTGGACTTCTTCTTGCAATTTAAAAATAAAAGAGTAGATCAAGTTTTTCCTCTTGCTGTGGATATAGTTTTTCAAATCTCGATGTCGCTAAAGTGTTCGTCATTGGCAATGATGTCTGGCCGCAGCCATTTCAATTAGACTCAGGCTCCAGGCAACAGAAATAGAACCTATAGGGATCTTGCCTTTCCGGAGTATAGAAAAAACGCTGCATACCTAATTAGAATGCCTGCGGCGGCCTGAATTGATAGCCCCCTCGGCCCGGTCGATTTTATTTCTATAAGCCACTTCTGTTTTTGAGCCACCCGGCTACTTGCTTCCAATATAGGAGTCAATTTTTTAGATTGACAGCTATCCCCCATGGTTTATGATGCAATTACGGCTCTTTGACATGATAAATGACAGGCTTTGAGGCCAAAATTGATAACATCTCATGATTTTATAGCAAAAATGTATGGCCTTGAGCGCTACATGGGTTAATTATTTGACAATGACATGAATTAGAGAAGGAAATTAGTAAAAATGAATGCAGAACATGAAATTATTGTTAATCAGATCAGAGCCCTGGCTAGAAGTTCCAGGGGACAATCCCAGAGCATTTTGGCCCTAAGCGATGATGCCATCTACCAAATTTTTCATCAATTACAAAGTGGAGCTGGAAATAGATCTACAGCCCGATTCCTGCGTGAGAGATATAACGTAGGCGGTAGCGAGAACTCTATTCAGCAATCTATTGGGAAGCTCAAGAAAAAGATCGAGCCTCTTCTTAGGTCAGCCGCCAGGACAGCCCCTACAACCTCGCTAGAGGCCAAAGTCAAAGAGATTTATCATTTACCCCAACATAAAAAACTGGCCAGCCTTGAAGAGATTGAACGCGATTACAGAGAGTTGATAAATATTGCCCTAAACGATTCAAGGGAAGCTGGGATTCTTTCCTCTGATCTTCATAAGCACATTGCTGCCTTAGCTACCATCAGTAAGACCAGGGCGCAATTGGAAAAGGATTCAATAACTAATCCAGGCCGACCCGGATCGTATTACGAAAGTGAGGAAGCTCAACGAATCATGCAGCGGCGATCTGATTTAGTTCTGGAACATTACATAGGCCAAGACGGAGATAAGATGGTTAAGGCTGTCTGGGCCTTCCTTGCAGAAGCTGAAAAACACGTAATTAAGATGAACCGCAATCCAGTAACTGGGGAATATGAGCCGGTAAAACCCTATGAGAAGTCTCAATAGAAAGTTCCAAATTTCTTGGAGGCATTAAAACGTAGTTCGAGGTAAATGCGAAACCCTTAGAATGACACGTAATGTTTTTGTTCTAGCTGGGGGATGATCCCGCCAAACTTATGTCTGAAGGAACGATAAGGGATTGCACAAAAGGCAACCTTTCATTTGCTCATACTTGTATGACGCTCTGCACCGAAACTAACTGCAATTTTAAGGACCTCTTGAACAAAGAATGTGTGGGCACACAAAGAACGTTTGCCCTTGCAACAATTAATAATTACAATCGGAAATCAAGGTAACTAGGAACTGGTCCGGGTAATTCTTAAAAACGAGGTCGGTCATGAAGTGCCCAAGTTGTGGTTTAGAAAATCCAGGAACGGCGGCAACATGCGATTGTGGTGCCAATTTGTCAAAGACAGAGCCGTCACGACTTTCTGATCAACCAGATGTTTATTCTCCCAGGAGGCCTATTGTCGCTTCCTTGCTCTCATTAGTGACCCCTGGTTTGGGACAACTGTACAATGGACAACTAATGAAGGCGGTAATATTCTTTCTTCTCTGCACTACATTCCAGTATACTTTAACGTTTTTGCTCTCGACCTCTGGATTGCTGGGGTCATTTTACGTAAACTTGGTTTTTGCAGTTTTGTTGGTATTGCTGTATTTTTTTATCGTGGTTGATGCCGCTCGCTCAGCAAAGAGGCTAGGAAAGATAAAACTTCACGTCTACAACAGGTGGTATGTATACATACTTGTAATTACCTTTGTTGTTCCATCAACAGAGTTCAGCAAGGACTATAAACGGTTTAGGACTAATATAATGTCTGCAGGGTCCATGGAACCTATTCTTCACAAAGGAGATTGGTTCATGGTGGACACCATGTGCTACAATAGCAAAAAGCCTGAACGTGGTGAAGTAATAGTATTTGTGTCCGCCGAAGATCGGACGAAAGATTTCATAAAAAGAGTCATTGGAATAGGCGGGGATACGGTTGAGATAAAAAATAAACAAGTTTTTATCAACGGTAAGGAATATATAACTCCTGAAGCCAAATTCAATAGCAATGTTATCATGCCGGGGGACCTTAATCCGAGAGATAACATGCCGGCCGTGAAAGTCCCTGATGGCTTCCTTTTCGTAATGGGAGACAACAGGGATTTCTGCTATGATAGCAGGTTCTTTGGATGCGTTCCGCTTGAACAGGTCAAGGGGAAAGGTCGTTATATTTACTGGGCAGACGACAAGAGCAGAATTGGGAAGTCGCTGTAACTACTGATTACGCCGAGCATGAACAAGCAGCTTGCACTTAAAAGTCACGCTCAACTGTCCCAAACCTTCTATAATGTTTCAGCCCAATCTGGACAAAAACTGAGAGAAAAAGTTGTTAGTTGCCCGACGGGGGTCATAATATGAACCCCGGAACATGGAGGAGGAGTATGCATGAGCGTCCAACTGACAACGGTGGAAGGCAAACAGCGCAAGAAGTTCACAGCCAATCAGAGGCTGGAGATCCTGAGGGAATGGGATGCCTCAGGAAATGGAGTGGAGGTTTCGCGACGCCATGGGATTCATCCCTTGACCCTGTATCGTTGGAAGAAGAGACTGGAACAGGGAGCTGCGGAGTTTCTAAAGGGAACCCGGCCCAAACCGAATCCGGAGGTCAAGGAACTGCAAAGGGAGAATCAAAAGCTCAAGGACACGGTGACCTTACTGTCTCAGGAACTGATGCTCTTGAAAAAAAAGATGAACTTGGTTTAACGGGTAGAAAGCCAGGTCAAGCCTACACTCAGGAGCAGCGTCAAAGGATTCTGGACACAGTGGAAAGGCTCAAATCAGAAGGATTTTTAACTACTGGAGCTTTGATGGGATTAAAGATCCCTCGGTCTACCTATTATTTCTGGAAGAGTTTCAACGCTAACAAAACTCGTCCAACTTCGTCCAGCGCTCTGTTGGAAAGTGAGACGAAAAGCGTTATTTCCATGAAAGAAAAACAACCTCATTTGAGTCATCGCCAAATCAGTGGATTATTAAGACATAAAGATGTCTGGGTAAGCTCATCAAGTTGTTACAGGACGCTAAAATCTCAGGACTTGGTCTGGGAATGGACTCTACGAGAAGCTCCCTGGAAAACAGCTCATTATGAGCCATTTGAACCGAATCAGATCTGGGGCGAAGACTGGACCGGTATAGCTATTGACGGACTGCGTCACTATGTGTTGACTATACTGGATTTGTTTTCCAGATATTTAGTGGCTTGGGGGATCTTTAGGACAGTCACCCAAAGGGAAGTCAAGAACCTGGTAGCCCTTGCCATTATGAGTGAAAGAATCGGTGAAAACGACCCCAAACCCATATTAAGAACAGATCCTGGCTCTCCCAACATGGCTGCAGACGTGAGGATTTTTCTTCGGCAAGTAGGAGTTGTATTTTCTCCCGGGCGAGTCGCCCGACCAACTGACAACGCCCGGCAGGAAAGATTTTATCGAACATTGAAACAAGAAGAGGTCTATTGTCACGAAGGATACGTCTCTTTAGACAGCGCAAAAGCAAGTATCGGCTACTGGATTAACTACTACAATGAAGTCAGGCCGCACCAGTCGCTGTTCGGGTATCCACCAGCGATTGTTCACCGCAGCGGAAACAAGACCAGGCTTCTGGAAGATTATCGGCGCAACGTCGAGAATGCCAAGGAGAAAAGAAGACAGGAGTGGCTACTTAATAATCAGAAACTAACAACTTTTTCCTGTTGAAATGTCTGAAACAGTACACTTCGGACCATCGCTAACCTTATTTATAACATGAGGCGTATGATTCAATTGATCAAGCAGGATGCGAAAGCCGCAAACCTAGGAATAGATTACATTAGGATAGGTGTGTCCGCAGTAGCGTAACCAGGCAAGATTAGGCCGAAAAAATGATTTATAAACGTGTGATGATGAAAATTCTAATCACATTACGCTGAATTGTGACATTTTAGGGAATCCGAAGAGTGAAAAAGTGATTTTGAGAGGATCCCCGAAAATCACGTCACAAACAAAACTCTCAGGCTTTTTGAGCAAGAGCCGCCCCTATACCGACAAGGAAACGGCTCGGAAAGTGTATCATACGGCGGGCATGTTAGGGAGTTTTAAATGTGCTGCTTCGGTGTAAGCTGATGCTCCACTCCGCACGGTACATCTACCCCCTCTGGTTAGTGGGGGGTACTTATCGAGGGGTTGAAATGATTATGCTTGAGTCGTGCTCCTCAATTGCCTGGTCACTTATAGCTGGGATATCCAGCTACTCCAGGTGTGCTCGTGTAAGTGGAGCTCTGGTTTGACCCGGGAACATAATAGGTGCCCTGACTGCCTTGCTGATTGCCTTGCTGATTGCCTTGGTTGTTTCCATACTGGGTTTGTAACTGCATTTGCTGCTGCTGCATTTGCTGCAAGGCCTGCTGCTGTAGTTGTTGGGCGGTCATTGGTACAAAATAGGTGTTGCCTTGAATTAGTTGTTTTGTGTAGCCGGAGGGGCATTGTTGACCTGAGTATTGTTGTGGCTTTGCACCCGCAGGGACACCTGGCGACCGTGACTTGAATCCAGTAAATTTGGATCCACCCCCCTGTCCCTGGGAATTTACGGGATTTGTGAGGCGGTTCGCTCCGAACTGTCCGGCTGGTAGACCTGATTGGTTGATTGTGCCGGCCCCTTTCCCTCCTGAAGAGCCGCTTCCGCCACCGGGTGCGCCACCACTGTATTCAGGGGATGTCAGTGCGACAACAACACCAAGCACTACAATACCCAATACCATCATATGTCGGTTGCCAATCATCTCGCTCTCCTTTCTGTAAATTTTAGATGCACTAATCAAATAAATGTTTCGAATCGGAATTGTTCATTTTCGAAACACCTATCATCGTGCGTGATAGCAGGACGTAAAATATGTTGGTATAACGTGAGGGACTTTCCCTCGAGCCTGTCGGGGAATATATTAATTTTTAATATCTATAATATGTGTTTGTTGTGTCTGATTCAAGGAAATAATCAGGAATCCATAACTTACATAGTGTCAGACGAAATGGGAATTTTGAGGTAAGAAATTAGTGCAGACTCACAGTCCCAGAAGGACTGGGGCTATTTCGGTTGACTTCCTTGCGTCGCATAATCGTTTCTCCTTTGTGAGTTTTTCCCCGCTCCAGTAAAGCCTCTCGTCGCTCATAGTAGGCGTTCTCAGGTGGAGCATCGCCAAGAACTCATCAAGGCGAATCGTGATGTGTTACTTGCAAACACCTACATCTCGTGCTTCAGATAGTCGGAGTATTCCTGGCGATGAGACGAGGGTTTTCTTTGCTGGATAATGTTACCGCAGAGATTCCCATGGGTCTGGCCACGTTAATTGGCGTCAAGGATATGACCCAATTGCTCGGCATCCAGGCAATCTCAGAAAGGTCTTGAAATAAGCGCTGCGCAAAAAGTCTTCTGGTTGTGTCGTCGGCGCTTCCTCTAGCTCGACGTTCCCACGCAGTGTTCGGGTAAGCCGTAACTCTGTGGATAGCACTTGACAGTGGCGTATGTGTAGGAGTACTTTCAGAAAAAGACAGTTTTCGTGGCAAGTCCACGACAGTTTTGACTTTGCGGGGTCACGCGTGTAACGATACTGGCGATCTTTTGGACTCCATGACGCTCTAAATGGCAGGTCCGTCGATAATTCTTGGGAAATGAAGCCATAAAGGCTTCTGGAGACCTGATCCGCATTTCCCCCAACCCATCATAATGTGGGATGTCTATTTTCAAAATCCGCTACTTGAGGAAAAATCCATGATAAAAACAGTAACGCTTACCCTGACATGTTCACTGTTCCTTTTGCTAGCGCACGTGAACAGCGTATACTCGGCCGAGAGTGACACCGATATGATTGCAGCTATAACTTCCGGAGATGCGGTAAAAGTGGCTGAAATACTCTCCGGTGGAGCTGATCCCAATTCCCGCGGTCAAGGTGGTATAACCTTTTTGATGGGAGCGGCTTACAAGGGGAATGCAAATATAGCGAGTCTCCTGTTGGAGAAGGGCGCAAAGATCGATGAGAAATCGGACCAGGGGATGACGGCGCTCATGATAGCTACTTACAACAATCGTGCGGAGGTAGTGAAACTTCTTCTGGACAAGGGATGTGATGCAAATATTCGAGACGGAGTGGGAAACACAGCTTTTCAAATTGCTGCAGTACCAGGGTTACGCGGAGGTTGCCGATATGCTCCGAACACATACCAAAGACACCGCCCACTGGCGGATCAAGACGATGATAGGCCCTCTTGAAGGCAAACAGGATTGTGCTATTGTAAAAAAGGAGCCTGAAGAGACTTCGAAAAAAGTCGCTTGCTTGAAACCAGGGCGAGATGTCGAAACAAGCGGAACCTCAAAAGACAATAAATGGGTCATGATACGAAAACCCGTTTCCGGTTGGGTCCTTGCGGAGAAATTGAAGAAAATGGTTGTTACACTTGCGCAGCCGAAGCCTGTGCCCCGGCGATCATCGGAAAGTGCTGAAGGTAAGAGTGCCCCGAGCTCCGAGGACATGCCTCAAACCGGGGGCGGCGGTGGAGGAGGGGGCGCATGGTGGCATAGGTAGCCGCTATCAACCACAGACAATCTACAAGGGAGAATTATTTGGTTCTTCTCTGTGCCCAGCGGGTTCTCTGCAATTAAGAATATTCCACTTCTAAGGTCCAGCAATAGTTCCCGACCATGAAAGACGCTAATTGAACGTAAGCCATGTGGTTGGGCATGTGAATGAGGTTTGAGATTAGGATTTCTATCAGCAAGGTGTGGATAGCCCGCCACGGGCGGACTTGGGGGCAACCTCTGGGGACTTTTCGGAGTTAGTGGAACCAGTCAGGACCGTTCTCCGATTCGAGAAACAGCGAAATTGAAAAATCTGACACGCAACTTAAACCCATCCACATAGCCCATCTAGTGCCAACAGTTAAGGACAAGCCGTCGTCACACCTCCTAACGATGCGTCTCTTTGTTGAGGAAACGAGATTACTGGTCTTAGTTTTCAGTCTTTCTCGATAGAACCCTACGTTTTTTATTGACATTCTTGCCCAGATCTGGAAAAGTTTAATTAAACGATTTAATAGAATATTTTTTTATGGGTCCCCGTGGACCTTATGTATTTACTTCAGGCTGACTTTGCCTGGGAGCTAGAGGGAGGATGTTGATTCATGAAATCGCGCAAGTGTAGACTGCTACTGTTAATCGTCTTCATGGCACTGGGGTTGCTGCAGGGCTCCGCCTTTGGCTGGGAGTTTAGGGTCAACGGAGCGTCTGGATACACCTACCAGTATTACTCTCAAAACAAAAGCGGCTTCTTCGGGCCCTTCAACGTGGACCTGGGAGCTGCAACCCTTGGCGTCTATCATACTGCCAACACATGGTTGGGGCCGCAGGTGAATAACATAGTCTCAGGGGCGGATGCGTCGAGGAGCAACCTGATTACTCTTTTGTTCCCTCAGATCAACGTAAACCCTGCTCTAGCGCTTCAGGGCGTTTACAGGATCGGCAATACCGATACCGACACCGTTCCCGGTGCCACGGTTTCGTTTGCTTACGGAGAGTGGCTCCAGTGGTGGGTCACCGCCAACACCCCCTTGGGCCTGGTGGCATACGGAAAAAGACCTTTTTATGTTGGTTGCGGGCTCCAATTTGATGCCACCAACAGGACTCAGGAACATCTGGCGCTAGTAACTTACTATGGGCCCATCACCATGGGGTTGGGAATTTATCCGTGGCGACAAGTACCAGATCTTACAGAGGCAGCCGATTTCTCGGGGGTGCTCCCATGGAACATTTACGATAAGAGCGCAATCAACTCTACAGACCTCTATGGGTTAGTAGATTATGCGGCGGGTCCCTTAAATGTGGGCATCGCTGCCCTATGGTATCAGTATCATGTGGGACCAGAAACCGGCAACACCACAGCTCTACAACAAAATGTCGCTCCTCTGGACTCCAATGTTAATGAGGGCGCTATATACATGAAGTACAACAACGGCCGTTTTTTCTTCAACGCTGAAACGGACTGGTACTATCGAAATTCACATTTCTCAAACTCCGCGTTAGGCACTTTTTACACAGCGGACGGAGCGACTCTCGCCATTAACCCTGGAGACGGGAGCGGGAATCTGCTCAGGCCTAGGTACACCGAGTGGTGGCGGTTTATGGTCGAACTGGGAGCGATGTGCGGGCCCGCCAAGCTCTCCCTTCTATACTCGTATGTGCCTGGTCCGGATAGGAGACACGGTGTCTTGATCGACAAGCAATCGGCGCTGGTGGACCTTTACAGACCCAACGCCAGTGGAGCCACTTCCGAAATAGTCTTTTCCCGTGATCACGGCAACAACACTGTTTTCCGGCCTTATAGCATAGTATTTGTCTGTAACTACGGCTCGGGCCTCGGTGCAACAAGCGCTCCGGCGGGAGATAGCGATGTCATAGGCCGTACCGGGGACGGTTATCTTGTAGACGCCTCGGTAGCCGCAGCTCGGCTGGATTACGGCGTGGCTTCCAACGTCAACCTATTTACTTCTTTCTTGTATGCGACGCGGGTTTCTAATGGATACGGGTGGGGCTACATTCAGCCCAGTACCTGCTACATTCGGCGCCGTTAGCTTCGCGAACCCTATCACCAGTACATTTGCCGCTCCGTCCCCCTCAATACCTGATAACGGGCTGGGCTGGGAAATCGACGCTGGTCTGAGTTGGAACCTTCTCGAGAATTGGAACCTTGGCCTCACAGCAGGGTACTGGCAACCCGGCAATTGGTTCAGCTACGCTTGTGTCAGCAGGTCGGTCCCCGGCTGGGATGCGCCGTCTGCGGCGAATAACTGGGGCGTCAATCCTAACAGATCCATTGACGCCGTTCTTGCCTTGATCAGCAACCTTACCGTCAGCTTCTGACATGGCGTGAAAAGATACAAGATTCCTAAAGGAGTGAAACAATGATCCATTCTCAAACATATAGATCGCAAGGCAGGGAGCTTTTGGGGCGAGTCGTTCCAGTGTTATTGGTAATTGCCTTGATCGCAGTCCTATTGCTCACTATTGTGCCTTTGGCCGTTGCTACCGGGTCGTCGTCCCAGGGCGTTCCGCAAGCAGGCCAGGTACCCGTCCCAAATGCTGGCTGGCAGGCGGAGCAGATTGGTAGAGAGCCGGCTTGGTGGCAGGCGGGGCGTAATCCAGGGGCGCAGCCTTCGACAACGGCTCCACAACCGGGGCCTTGGGTCCCTTGGCCGGGATGGCAGGGACGTTAAAGATTTGAGAGAGAGGCCATCTACGCCGAATCAGCGTGACTGTACGATACATCATTAGGGGGGCTCAACTTACGTAACAGTGGTTGATGTCGCCCCTTCTTTATCCTACAGAACACTAGCGATCGTCTAGCGCCAGCTTAATCGTAATTGTGAAGAGATCGGTTTCCTTTTTTCCCGAGTGGATTGTTTCTACTGTTCCGTTAAGAGCGCTAGAGGGATGATTGCCCCTTCAGTCCACGTAGGATGCGACGAACTAAGCGAGCCGCATTCAGTGAAAAGTATATGTGAATGAAGGGGCTTCATCTGGCCTCAACATTTTTCGGCGCATTCCAGTGGAAGGTTTCTTTGGGTTTGGGTGGCTCGCGATGGAACGATTGAACTTACACCCAACTCTCTTCTTTGAACTCACATTGTCGCAAACAGTCCAAACAATCTCAGACCAACATCTTGCAATCCCACTACACTATGACCATACAAGTGTATTGTCTCCATAGTAGATTTATAACGGTTGACCTTTTCAAGAATTTGATCGACCTCCTTGGTCCAGATAAACGGTTTAGGGTTTTGGTTATTTGCTTCGATGAAATCGCTTATTGCGGTGACGAGGTCGGGAACGCTGTGAAAAACCCCTCTACGGATACGCTTTCGGGTGAGTTCCGCGAACCATCGCTCGACCAGGTTCAGCCATGATCAACTGGTCGGAATGAAATGCACGTGGAACCGTGGGTGCTTTGATAGCCATTCTTGAACATTGGGATGTTTATGTGTGGAGTAGTTGTCTATAATCAAATGGAGGTCTAGTCCCTTGGGCGTTTCACGGTTGATATTGCGAAGGAACTTCAAGAATTCTCCGTTACGGTGTTGAGGTTGACATGTCCCTAGCAAGACCTGTACCCGACGCTTTTAATCGCCTCATAAAAGATGGTGAAGCAATTAATCTCGAAGCTGGTCAAAAAGTTTTGGTGGTCGAGTCCTCAGGAATAGGTGGGCTTTTTGTGAAGATTAAAGTTCCGGGGACTCCTAAGTCTTGTTGGCCCGTCTTTGGTAGGCCTTGCTTAGACTGCGAGTAAATAATGAGCATCGGGTAACCAACAACTTTTTCTCTCGAACTTACTCTAATTAGAGCCAAAATATTGTAGCAAGAAACCTAGTGCCCGCTCGGGCTAGGATACCTGGATGCG
The DNA here is from genome assembly GCA_963798475.1 of uncultured delta proteobacterium. GTDB lineage: Bacteria > Desulfobacterota > Desulfomonilia > Desulfomonilales > Desulfomonilaceae > CAJBEZ01. The sequence continues at coordinate 481 of CAWCTI010000037.1, read as the reverse complement.
AATCAATTTAACCAAGGGTCTACGCCTTGAGATGGTCGTGAAAATAAAAATATAATGCTTATGGCGGCACGACGCCTGCCCTGGCTGGCAACACGCGGAACCCAAAAAGGTAATAATACTGAACAACTGCACGTTGTAGGACAGGAATATGCAGGCGGCGTGATTGGCAACTATTCCAACTTGGGAAAACATCCCCCACCAAATAGTAATAATGGGATTATGATCGCTGTCAGACAAGAATTGCCATGATTTTTAACGATGCGCCCCGCCCCGAGCATAGTGGAAATCAATTGGTCTGGGCGACCCGATGATAATTCTGGTTTGTATAAATCCGACTGGGTGCGTCCAGAAAGATCAGATGGAGAGAGGACGCATATAATTATCTCTATGGGTTTCCAAATCGATGCTGCCATGCTGCAGTGATGTGAAATTGTTTTTGGGATCGGCCCGACTCCGAAAGTTGACAGTCTGGACTGATTAA
>CAWCTI010000036.1:0-170318 GCA_963798475.1 uncultured delta proteobacterium | reverse complement strand
CTATCCTCCATGGCCTTGCGGATCTTGTGCCCCATAGTCCAAACGGTCTTGTAAGACCTGATCCCGAGCATCCGCTGAAGACTGAGCATCGATACACCGCTTTTCTGACGGGCCATCATGAAAATCATCCAGAACCATTTTACCAAAGGAGTCCGCGTCTTGTGGAAAACCGTCCCTGCTGTGACCGAAACCTGATACTTACACGCACTGCACTGAAACAACAGGCGCGTACTGTGGAAACAGCATCTCCGATGACCACACCTTGGACATGTGTAACCATCCGGCCAGCGGAGCCTTAACAGGTGCTCCATACAGGCTTCATCACTCACAAATCTCCTCTGAAACTCAACAAGGCTCATCGACTCTTGCTGCATTATCCCGTTACCTCCCAGTTGACTTCAGGGAGGCTTGTATTACAATTGCGGAGCAAAAGGAATCATCCATTTCACAAATAGCCTCAAGAAGGTCCGACGGACAAGACCAACTTGTCATTTATTGTGACTTTTGCAGGAGGCTCCTCTGGTATGAATAATAAAAGGATGTAGCCCATGACAGTTTGGGAAAAGACGAAAGCAAGCCTTCTGCGCAAGACAGCTGAGGAATCGCAGCAGGCGATCGAAGAGAATTACCGCCTGATAAATGAAAACATGAAGGATGTTATCTGGCAGACTACTCCTGACTTGGTCATTACTTACGTGACTTCTTCCGTTAAAAAACTTCTTGGATATGAACCTCAGGAGCTTATCGGGCAGCGCCTGACTTATTTATTGACACCAGCAGCGAAGAAACTTGTTCTTGACCGGTATCCGGACATTATGCGGCGGCTGGCGGAACACGAGGAATTAGACAGTGAGATTCCCATTGTAGAACTGATCCGAAAAGACGGAACAACGGTGTGGACTGAATCGGACATGGACCCGACTTTCAGCGGCGCAGGACAATTCATAGGTTTTAAGGGTGTAACTTGGGATATCTCCAGACGCAAAAAGGCAGAAGACGCTCTTCGTGAAAGTGAACGTTTTCTGCGCCAATCTGAGAAAATCGCTCGCATAGGTGGATGGAGGGCCAATCCACACACTAAAAGTCTTCACTGGACACAGGGCGTGAATGACATCGTCGGAGTTCCAAAGGATTACCAGCCGTGTTGGGATGAAGGTCTGGAGTTTTATACCCCATCGTATAGGCCCATCCTCAACGAAGCCATAGCCAAAACCATAGAACAGGGTGAACAATTCACAATAGAAGCAGAGGTCATGACCTCTGGTGGCAAACACCTGTGGACAGAAGTGCGTGGGTTAATGCGAGTGGAAGAGGGAGAAGCGCCACAGGTCATTGGAACCTTCCAGGATATAACAGAGCGTAAACTTGCGGAGGAGTTACTTCAACAGAGTGAAGAAAAGTTGTCGAAAGTCTTTCAATACAGTCCAGCCCTAATAACCCTTAGCAACTTGGATGACGGGACGTATGTTGATGTTAATGACAAATTTTGCGAGGTGTCGGGTTTTAGCCGTGCGGATTGTATCGGAAAGACCGCGATCGATTTCGGCTGGATTTCACAAGAAGAGCGGAAACGGTTATTTGATGAGTTGCATGCTCACGGGAGCGCCAAGGGGATAGATCTGGAAGTACGCACTAAGGACAAAAGAAAACTTCACCTCATTTTCAACGGTGAATTGATACAAACCAAGGACCGCCCGTTGCTTTTGTCTATAGCTCATAACATCACCGATCGCAAGATTGTCGAGGAGGAATTAAGGAGGGCTCGGGATGAATTTGAAACCAGGGTGGAAGAGCGCACTAATAAACTGGTGAAGGCGAATCAGAAGCTTGAGCTGGAAATAACTGAGCGCAAGCGAGTAGAGCGGGAGTTACAGATTAGTCTCCAACGACTGGAACGCACCCTGGCCGAAGCGTCCCAGCTTCGTGTTCAGGCAGAGGTCGCAAGCGAAGCCAAGAGCGAGTTTCTCGCGAACATGAGTCATGAATTACGGACACCATTGACAGCGGTAGTCGGTTTTTCTGATCTTCTTGGAGACCAGCTGTTCGGCAAACTCAACGAAAAGCAGTTGGAATGTGTTAAGGAGATTTCGGAAGCGGGACGTATTCTATTGATACTCATCAACGACATATTGGATCTTGCTAAGATCGAATCTGGAAAAATGGACATTAGAATTTCCCCTGTTGACTTGGGTGAATTGCTGGAACATTGCCTGCGAATGATCCGGGAAGCAGCTATAAAAAGAGGATTGAACGTTAGGCTGGAAGTGTCTAAAGAGTTTTATGAAGGACAGATTCAGGTTGATAATGTGCGTCTCAAGCAGATCGTAATGAACCTGTTATCCAATGCGGTAAAGTTCACACCTTCGGGAGGGACAATTCGACTGGAAGCCGAAAGGCGGGGGAAAGAGATTCTAGTTAGCGTTTCCGATACAGGCATCGGACTGAAGCCAGAGGACCAAAAACGAATATTTCAGGCCTTCGAGCAATTGGATTGCTCTTTTTCTCGCCAGGAACAGGGCACAGGTCTTGGACTGGCGTTGGTCAGCAAACTTGTAGAGCTTCATGGAGGCCGATTCTTGGTCGAAAGCGATGGCGAGGGCCTCGGCAGTACTTTCAGTTTCTTCATTCCCTTTATCAGGGAGGAAAAAGATGCAGAGGCTCAGTTGGCACCGGCATCAGTAAGACTTCAGTTTCAGTCGCCATCTGATCCTTCATTTGAAGAAAAAACCCGTCCCAAAGTTCTTATCGTCGAAGATAATGAATCCAATATGAAATTTATCACAGATCTGCTGGAAGACGCTGGCTACGAGGCCATACATGCGTTTTCCGCTGAGACAGCGATAAAACAAACTGAAATAGAGAAACCTTCTCTTATACTTATGGACATCTCACTTCCGGGCATAGACGGACTGACCGCCACCAAAGTCCTAAAGAGTAATCCCGTCACGGCTCATGTCCCTGTAGTAGCTCTAACAGCTTACGCCATGAAGGATGATGAGTCAAAGGCCAAGGAAGCAGGCTGTTACGCATATTTACTCAAACCGATTGACACGAGGGTATTTTACCGAACTTTGGCTGATATAGTAAGAGAACCTTGAATTCTAGACTGAGGAAATTTGCGTTGCATATCTTAAACGATAATCAGGCCGCTAGGTGATTTTAGGAAATCCACTAGACCTTATAGCCCATCATTTCACGAGGTTTTTAAATTTTCTTTTAACATTACTATAGCCTGTGTTTGATTGCGCTGAATGTGACTAAAATGATTCAAAATCTGGTTTTAGGAGGGCCGGGATGAATACTGCGAATAGTGTCGTATCAGCTGAGGCGAGCGCTTCTGGTTTACTCTTCCCTTCCTTCAATGTTCTGAAAGAAACTCTTTACAAGCTTTACCGAAGCAATTTCAGACACGGAGCACAGACTCATTAATACTGATTTGGCCCCAGCGTACTGGAAAGCTCTGCCCATACCCATCGTTCCTTCACCGGCTGTCCGTTTGCCAAGTCCAGTCTGATAGGCGGTAAGGGCAACGATATCAGCGTTCATATCAAGACGCATCACTTCGGTCACTGTACAATCCATCCAAACTGGTTCACAAAGGTGTCTCTCGAAACCGCACTGATTTCAGATTCCATAACCCTAATCCTCTCTAGAACCTATCAATACATCGGTGTAAACCGATAGCGACAAACCTCAGTGGGGATTACACGTCTAGTCGTTCAGTGAATACAACAGGTTCACCTAATATGACGCTTAATACATCCACAACAGACGAAATTTCGTTCATCTCATACCCTTCTAACAACCAGGCAACGACCTCTGTGTCCCTACCCAATGCTACCACTAGCTCACCAATTGCGTCAGTACGCCCAATTCTGGTGCCATCGTGCCGCAGTTTAATTAGTTCCTGTGATGCGCCTGTGAGAAAATATTCTACCATAGCTATCCCTCCTTTTTTTCCTCCAACTCAAACGACAACTTTGGTTTTCCAAGGAAGTGCCATAGTGCGCTATCTATCACATGGCTGATGGTATAACCCTGCTCAAATAGTACCTGTAACTTCTCATACAACACCGGGTCCATTGTGATTGCTAGTTTAGCTCGTGGTGCGCCCTTTCCTTTTGTCCTTGGACATAACTTCTTGCTTATCTCTTGCATCGCAATCCTCACAATCGTGGTCCTTAAGATATTCAGCGAAACGCTCTAGTTGGGAAGGCGTCTGCTGCCTCAAGTCTCTTAGCAGAATTTGATATGTGGGGCTATCTCAATGTTGCGGTATTTCTGTTTTTTCATGATATTTCCCCTAAGCTGCCTTTTGCAGCACTGTACGAATGGCTGAGCGGCTAAATTCGTGACGTTCCCTGTTGAAAATCCCATCTGAAGTTAGACGCGCAATAATCTTTCTCTCTGAAAATCCTTCATGTTAAGCCGGTGAATCTTCTGGATTACGCGTTGTTCATCAGCGTCCGTAACCACCTTCCCATTCTCAAATCTGAACCCATATGGGGCTCTGCGGCTGATTCTCTCACCCAGGTCGCGCTTCCTTGCAAGTGCAAAACGTGTGTTCATGCTGATTCTACGGCGCTCAAATTGACCCATTGCTGATCGCATGATATACATCATTTCCTGGTATGGGTCTGACAGGTCAACAGTGCCACCTTCTGTCACTAGATGAAGCGTAATGCCCTTCTTAACGAACATCTTGCCCAGCTTACAGGAATCCTCAACGTCACGGCTGAGTCGGTCGAGTTTTACCACAAACACGTTATCTACGCGCTTGTGGTTGACCATCGTAATTATCTCTTGCAGTAGGGGTCGGTCGGTATCCTTCCCAGATAGCCCTTCAATGCCCGTGGACACCACATCATAACCCATTGAGCTATAGGATACTGGGAACACCTGGAGACTTGAGCATCAAGGCTGATACCGTGCTTCTTTTGCTCTTCTGTCGATACTCTTGCGTAAATGGCTGCGGTATTCATAGTGGGTATCCTGTCTCAATCGTTGCTGTTAATACCCTAAACGCGCTTATTAGCCGGGTAACGTAGACAAGAGGAGTCGCGGCAAACTAGTTTGGGGTGACAGGCGCGATGGTCCAGGAATTGGTAGGTAACCGTTGCCGTACCGACCAATATACCCACCAGCAACAGTAACACGACACAGGAAAGCCTTTATTGATGCCATCAGTGGTGCATGGGAACATTGCTATGTTGATATTGTCTTTTCTCAATAGGACATATCAGTCCAAAACACACCCAATAAACCTACTAGGGGGGAACCATGCAGGGAAACACCGTATGTTGTTCATTTCACGTTGCAACTGAAATGCTGGAGCGTATTGATGGCGCTAGGCATAGCTGATGGGAAAGTGGGTCAAAGTTCATCAGAGATGCACTGGAATCGTATCTATTAAGGCTATCAAAGCGGCCCGTAACCGACAAATTACGTGGTGAGCAGGTGGCGACCAGTTGAGCTTGAGGTCGAAAGCACACAGAGTTGAGAGGGAAATTCAACGACTCAACGATGAAAAGGACCGTCAGCGGCTACTCAATGTAGTTGATAAAATTATGGCACAGATGGTGGACGATATTCGGGCTCACATCGACCAGAAGCCGGGAAAGGTAGGTGAACGTGAGACCGATTGAACAGTGGGGCGCAGAGGTGCAAGAAGGTGCCAGCGAAGCCTTCAGGAAACTTCGAGCAGCCATTCACAGTGTCAATATTGACGATATTAAAATTGAGAACTCGACAGACCTCTACAAAATCAGCCAATCATTAAACTCAGTTGGGAAGGTCTTACTCGAACTCAGCCGCGAGGATAGATAAAGGTCCAGCCTATTGAATGATCAGGGTGAGAAATTGCTTTCCGAAGTGCGGAGGGTTTTGTCGTCCAAACCCGACTTATGCCTGGAGATGGAGAAGGCAATCGGTTTGGCGATGGATAGGTGTTTGTTACCGAGTGGGAGTGAGGACAAGGATTGAGTTTGAACCACAGCCCACAACACTACAGCAATCCAGTAACAACGGTATCACCACAGGCAAAGCAAACCATCAACCGAGACATGACCCATTCACCCACATCATCACAACTCAACCAGGGGAGGCCGTAGCTTGTCGCAAAAGGCTAGTGAAGCTCATAGGTTATCTTCCCCTATGGAACAACCTGGACCCACTACCCCCTCGGCTTGCGGAGCCGAAATTCACGAGTTCGCCGTTTCGTGACGAGGGCCGACTAAATGAAAATTAAGATTTCACAATATACTGAAACACTAGATGAAAGCGTTATTCGAGTGATAGCGAAGTGTAGCTCGTGTCCATGCAACATCCTGGGCGATGATTGCCAACAGGATGGATGTTGTTTTTATCCGATATTCAAGAAAGTGAAAGCTCAACTCTTCTTCATGGACTTTTAATCTTCCTGTCCATCCAGATATCTATATCAAAAAAGATTCTAAATAACCCTATAAGACACTGTCATCAGTCAACATATTCAAAGAGTTATCTATCCTAAAAGATTTTTCTTTCTTCTCTTAAAAAGAACAACACAAGAGACCCTTTCGAACCCTTACGTCCTTCTCATAATGGAAAGCGAAATCTACAGTAAATAATTCCAGCAACTAAAGACAGAACTAATACGCCTAGCAATACAGGATCAATTCATGAAGACCGTCATAAAACATTACCTGTAGAGAAATTAGAAAATAAGTTAATGAAATCAAAACAACATAAGTCTCAGACCCTTAGTCAGATATCGATTAGTACAAAGTCTTAAAAATCTCTGTCTAAAGAGAAGTAACAGTGTTTAGAATAAATAGAGATGGGTATAACCATTCTATTAGAAAACAGAAGTTTGGTCTTCAACCGAAAGATTTCTAGTTAAATCCAAAGAATACGTCTCAAAAGGAAGATATGTTTTTTTGTTGACATGAAAAAAGAAGAGGTATTTTACCTTATAAGTAGAGAGATACTTTAATACAGAAAGTCTTATTACGAAAAGTAAATAGCCAGTTTTTGAAGGGTCCCATTTCTATAAGGACTTTCCTGTCTAATATAAACTCTGAGTCACTATGTAATAAAAATTATTATACTATCTGACTTTTAATTAGTGTCTTTGTAGTTAATTGGGTTTAGGGAAAAATGTCAATATTATCAGATATACTACAAAAACTAAGGAAACCTAAAAATAAGCCGGAGACGCATTATTATAGGTTTAAGAATGAGCATTTCGGAGTCCCAGCTAACATCGCATTAACCATAATGGACGAGTCTTTCACCGTAGACCAAATAAAGTCGGCTTCTATCTCAACAGACCAACTAATGGGATATTGTAAGAAACTATATGAAGCTTCTGAGATATCCAAAGAGCGATATGAAGATATTATAGGTAAAGCCCCTGATTTACCTGCTATCCCTCTCACAGAGGACAAAAAACCTTCACTGTGAAGCCCGTAACTTTTTCAACAGGGACATTTTACCCACATAGAACGAAGGCGCAATATTGATATAAAGACAGCGCTAACTACTAGTTTTATCACTACATTGGCATCAGCCCACTTTACGACACTTAAAATCTAGGCGTAATGGGAATTTAGAGGCTTTAATTGTGCTAAATAATTACAAGGATTGGCTTCGTGAGACGTGATGTTTCCTTTCTGAAATTTCTTTTCTTTTAATAGTGTTTTAATGTATGTTGCAATTATTCTTTTTTATTAACTACTTGGGAGGGTGTGTATGACATTGTGATATGTAAACTCTTCCAATAGGGAAAATCTGAGGGAAAGAAGATGTGCGCTGATGTATATGTAATTTGTAATTGACCTTGGTTTTTTTGTGCTTAGAAACATTTCAAGTTTTCAACCGAGTCGTTAAAGCAAATCCTGCAGAATTTCTACCACAACCGCTGTCATGAAAGCTTGATCGCGACGGCTCCTGCACTGATCGTAACAATTGATAAAAGCCGCCAACAGTTTACCTTTTCACCGAGAAACAACATTGCAATAACCATCGCAAACAGGACAGATGTTTCTCTTAATGCGGCAACAAGCGCTATAGGTGCATGAGTCATAGCCCAAAGGGCGATACCATACGATCCTAGAATAAAGGCCCCTCCTACCATGCCTCTTTTGATATTGTTTCTCACATAGATAGCGCTCGGGCCTCGCCATCGAATTAGCAGGGCGGCAACCAAGGGCGAAATGAGTAAAAAGAAGGCCCATCCAATGTAGCTCAATGAGTTTCCGGAAAGTCGAACCCCCACTCCGTCAACCAGTGTATAGGTTACAATAACGATAGCATTTGAAAGCGCTATCAAAAGAGAAGCACGTTTAAACAAACTTGAACGCCACGAATCAAATGACAGGACAACGACGCCACTGGAGATCAAAAGGACGCCTATCCAGCCAATTACCGAAAGCGACTCCTTCAATAAAGACGCGGCTAGAACTGCCGACAAAGCAGGCGGCGTCCCTCGCATAATTGGATAGGCAAGACTGAGTTCAGTGTCACGATAAGAGAGAACAATGAGCGTGAAATACAGTACGTGAATGAGGATGGACGAGATTAAATAGGGCCAGCAAGCAGTAGATGGGAAAGGGACAAAAGGTAATAGACATCCAGCCCAAAAACCCATTCCGAGAAGTACGAGAATAGTGTCCACGAATTTATTTGGAGCGGAACGAATAAAAGCATTCCACGTAGCGTGGAGTACTGCGCCAAACAAGATGCCTAGCATGACGTAAACGGACAAAATCTTATCCCTGTTTCAGATGTTGCATATGTTACAATTTTAGTACATGAAATCAATTTGTTTCATCATGAGCATTACCGACACGGCAGCATAAACAGAACATCTCATGTCAGCCAATATTCCGTGGACACACATTTCTTTTAATTGTCTGACAGGGTTGTACCAAATATTCTGATGGATGTATAAATTGTTACGCCAAACCTATGGCTATTAGAATGGCATCCAATCCCAATCCGAAAATTGCTTATAAATATAGAAATGGTTTTAAACTTACTGAGCATCCCGAAGAATTAGAGAAGAATATTGGAGGGAAAAATAAGCTTATTTTCATGAATAGTATGGCTAACACGTTTCATGAGAATGTCTCCCTGTCATTTCTTTATGGGATATTTGATTTTATCCGCAGACATCCCCATCATATTTTTCAAGTTTTGGCTAAAAGAGCCAATAGATTGTCAATCATCAAGGATTATCCACCAAATGTCTGGTTGGGAGTGACAGTAGAGAAGCCTAAATGCCTTAATAGAATAGAATATTTGATGGATACCAACGCCACTGTGAAGTGGATTAGCTGTGAACCGCTATTGGGTCCCCTTGATTCAGATGAGATTAAATCTTTGGACTGGGTAGTAGTTGGAGGAGAATCCGGCCCAAACTGTCGTCCAATGAATTTAGACTGGGCAAGGAAGATAAGAGATACCTGTAACAAATATGATGTTCCGTTCTGGTTCCAACAAGCCGGTGGGCCAGATAGAGCAAAAGGTGGTAAGTTATTAGATGGGAAAATCTATAAGCAATGGCCCAAGTCTCTTTCGAGGGATATGATCCAAGACGTAATGCTTAGTATGCGGTCCAGCGACGCGGCCTGAACCAGATAAATGATCATAAGATGTGCGTCCCGCCCCGAATGTTAGGGTTCTTTGCATCGCTCGTAAAGCAATGCTCATTTTCTTGGCGTCTGTACAGTCTCGGTCTATAGTAGTTGTAATGATACTTGACTCGTTGCGTTTGGGATTCATGCAGCGCCCTGCTGCCCTGATTGTTGTCTTACAGACGACCCGAGAAATGTTCAGAGAAGAGCAACAATTATAGAGCCTCGCGTCACGCAATAGGAATCGTGGTATAATTCAGTTGGTAAAGTCGGCAAATAATTGAGACAAAAAACCCGATGGTGGTTATCCTTGAGTTATCCCTTGTGGTAGGCGCAGGAACAATTGAGAGCTAACTTATTGAATTGATTGGCACGCCCGGCAGGATTCGAACCTGCGACCTACGGATTAGAAGTCCGTTGCTCTATCCAGCTGAGCTACGGGCGCTCATGACTACATCGTTCATCTTGTTAAATGCGATGAATACCCCAAAATGGCCTATTCGCCATTCAAACATATCAATCGTTTCGTTGTCAACCTTGTAGTGCGGAGGTTTACGTGGTGAGTTTTGATCTATGTTTATCGAAAACTGTAATCAATGGAATCGAAAGCCGGGTACAAATGGTATCGAGGACCTTATGCCAGATATCGTCTTTGGAATGAACCCCATCTATCCTTGGTGAATCGTATACTACAGTTGTGATATCTTTGTGATATCGAACGTAATTTCCCAGGTTCTTTACGAGATCCCCATCCAGCGTATACATGTGATAAGTAATTCCTCTGTCTCTCAGTAATCGCGTAAGTTCCAGAATCTTTTGAGCATACTGTCCAGCGCTTTGAGCGGTCATGGAATCCGTGGAGTTTGATCCGAATGGTGTTGTTATAAGGACATCCATTATTGCCCCAATTCGCTTGCATAAGTTCACGGTATATTCAATAGCGTTAGCGTTTGGTGTATCTCTTTCAATGACCAACAAGACCGTGCGGAGCTTCGATTCCGGACTAAGAATTTCCTGAGCGAAATCAAATTCGCCTGCTTCAGCAAAAGCAGCCGCGCTCATGCTTTTTTCCAATCCCCCCACTTGGGGATTGACCGGTCTGAAAACACCGAGCTTTTCAGCGCCGAAAATATTTGAAAGCTGGTCCTGTTTCAATTCTGAATTAGCAAAGTTTGTTCCAGTCTCAGACTTATCTGATTCAGAGAACTTGATAGAGCTCAGTATATCAGCGATCTTGTTTTTTACTCTTTTCATGTAGCCCTCCTAGTCTGTCCGTCTATATACAAAATACGTGCCAAACACCTGGAAATCTCTTCGCAAGCGCCTGCGGACGGTGAATGCTTGTATTACCGGCAACCAGATACCTTTGCAACGAATTGCAACATCATGTCGAATAATTCGTGGACATGAGCGTCGAATCAGGGAATAATAGGATCGTTGCAATTGTAAATTACGTGTTGCAGGAAGCAACAATAGACAATGTCGATTTTAAGTTAGATTGGGGAGTTAGTGCGAATCTTATCCTTTGAAGCTGAAGATACAAGCGTTTAAGAAGTCTTAAACAATTTGTGGCGCGCTATCGGGATAACAACCACTTTTCACGCTACGCGCTTCGCATCGTTGTCTATATGTGCTGTTGCATATTGCTACAACAAAATCCTAATTGGTGTCAGACAGCAATTTTTCATTAGACACCAGAGAAGGTTTACGCAATGTCCTTTGCCGTGATCAGCTTGAGACAAAAAGTCATACTTGGAGTCGCCGCCGTTTTCTTGTTTATGGCCGCCACGATCTTGGGAAGCTACTACTTTATGAAGTCGCTAGAAGAGAAAATTGGCTATCTTGAAGAGATAAGTAAGGTGGAAGAAGCTGCCTTAGAAATACGAAGATTTGAGAAGAATTATTTTCTTTATGGTGATGACCAGTCTCTGAAGACAACTCTTTACCATCTGGGTAGAGTCCAATCGCTTTTCGAGAAGAATCTAGGAAAGATCGAGGAATTAATAACACCTCAGCAAACCAAGGAATTTAGGGATTCTCTCATCAGCTATGAACAGTTGTTGAGTGAATGTTCTGATTTGCCGGGCAAGGGTCAATCCATGGCGGTGCCTGAAACACGCCTTGAGTACGAGACCAAACTGAGGAAAACTGGGTCGTCCATCGTGAAAATTGCGGAGAATCTGGCAAAGCGAAAACGCCAGTCGATCCGGGAAACCATGAGCGCGACACTAAAACTTTTGTTGCTAGGTCTGGCGGTGGCAGGATTTGGTTTCGTGGCTATAGCGAGTTTTTTGGTTGCCAAAGTTCACAGGTCCTTAAAACTATTGGAAAAGAGCGCTGAGAACATTGCGAAAGGGGAGTTTGTACCTATAGATAACCTTCCACGGGAAAAGGAAATTCGCGAAATATTCACTTCCTTCAACACCATGGCCTTGCGACTAAGGGAACGTGAAGAACAACTTGTCCAATCCAAAAAGCTTGCTTCTCTTGGAACAATGCTCGCCGGTGTGGCTCATGAGATAAACAATCCTCTATCCAATATATCGTCATCATGTGAGATCATTCTCGAAGAACTTGATGAAGCTGACCTGGAATTCCAAAGAAGTCTTCTAAGAAAAGTCCTGGACCAGGTGGAAAAGGCTAGATCCATCGTTCTAAACCTGCTTGAGTTTTCTCGTAGCAAAGAATTTACGCTTGAAAATCTGAGCTTGGAAACGGTGCTGAATAAGACGTTGGGTCTGATCCAAGGACAGAAACCGGCGGGTGTTAGAGTGGTCACAAACGTAGATCCAAAAATTAGAATAATGGCTGATCGGCAAAGGATAGAGCAAGCTTTCATGAACCTGATTTCTAACGCCTATCAAGCTATTCAGGGTGAGGGAGATGGAGAGGGAGAGGTAAGAATAAGGGCCTTTTCCTCGAACGACGGTCGGGTAAAAATACGCATAAGGGATTCGGGCAAGGGAATATCTAGCGAGAACCTACCGCGGATATTTGATCCCTTTTTCACGACAAAGGATGTAGGAAAGGGTACCGGATTGGGACTATTTATTACCCATGACATAATTTTAAGACACAAAGGAACAATTCGAGTAGAGAGCGCTCCTGAAAAGGGAACTGTCTTTTTCATATCTCTTCCAGCGGCGGGGTCCTAAGAATGCACAATCCCCCTAAAATACTGATAATCGACGATGAAGAACTAGCGCTTTCAAATCTTGCCCATATTCTTCAAAAGCAGGGTTATGAGATTGCTACAGCAGACACAGGCCCTAAAGGGTTGAATGCTATCCGAACGGACCATTTTGACGTTGTGCTCACCGATCTGAAGATGGAGAAAATTGATGGTATGCAGATACTTGATGAGTGTCGTAAAAAGCACGGTGCTACGGAAGTGATAATGATTACTGGTTACGCTACAGTTGATTCAGCGATTGAGGCAATGAAAAAAGGAGCCTATCACTACGTATCCAAACCGTATCGTATTGACGCTGTTAGGAAGATAGTCACCGAGGCGCTGGAAAAGATACGGCTGCGAGAAGAGAATCTTCATCTTAAACAGGAGCTAAGGAAATTACAGGAAGTAGGACAGGTAAAAATTATAACCAAGGACGCGTCAATGCTCAGGGTCCTGGAAACAGCCAGACAGATTGCCCCGACCGACTGTAATGTCCTAATCACAGGAGAATCAGGAACAGGCAAGGAGTTGCTAGCGCACTTTGTGCATGAGCACAGCCTGAGAAGTTCCTGTACAATGATGGCTGTGAATTGTGGGACATTTAACGAAGAGTTGCTTACCAATGAGCTCTTCGGTCATGAGAAAGGCGCTTTTACAGGCGCTCACATAGGCAAGCCGGGTATCATAGAACTGGCCACTGGCGGCACGCTTTTCCTCGATGAGATAACCGAAATGTCCGTCAATATGCAGGCCAAATTGCTAAGGGTGATTCAGGAAAGACAACTCATGCGGGTGGGAGGGACCTCGACCATAAATGTGGATGTGCGTTTTGTAGCCGCTACCAATAGAAATATCCAAGACGCCGTGATGTCCAGCGAATTCAGGAAAGACCTTTACTATCGGCTCAACGTCGTAGCGCTTGATTTACCACCATTGGCGGCGCGGAAAAACGACATTCCGTTATTAGCCCAATTCTTTCTAGAAAAACACGCAAAAATCATGCGTCGTGATATACCAGTCCTATCAAAAGAAGTACTCGAGATATTGAAGAGTTATGATTTTCCGGGAAACGTGAGAGAATTGGAAAACATAATCGAAAGAGGCATAGCTATGTCTACCGAGGGTGTTATTGAAGAAAAGCACCTTCCGGATGATATCAGGGATTTCCAGATTACCACTTACAGACGCAAAGATGGTGGTTTCCCGACCCTTGAAGAGCAGGAAGTCCGATATATAAAGCAAGTCCTGGCGGAAAGTGGGGGCAACAAAACTTTGGCGGCAGAGACTTTGGGAATAGACCGGGTTTCGCTTTGGCGGAAAATCAAACGTTTTGGACTGGAATAGCTGGATGTTGGCTCAAAGATGTTTATTGCTTTGGGGTGGGCTAATCAGCGTGTTATGAGAACAGGGCAGGGCGCTTGAAAGATAACGCTTTCCGCTACGCTTACCATTAACAGGCGTTTTAGTCCTGCACGGCCATGTGAACCGATTATAATCAAACCAATTCTTTTTTCGATCGCTGTCTGATTTATGATATCCGCAGGGGAACCTTCACGGAGCAGTGGTTCAATTTGAACAGCATCCCGTGTCGATTTTGGATCTAACAGGTTCTAGGACGTCCCCGGCCTCTTTGAGCATGTTTTTGGCCACACTAGCGTCAAGTCCGCAAAGGTGTGACGGAATGTCAGCTAATGGTAGCACAACAATTCCAGATCCGTAAGATCGCTGCAACTGAAACGCTACGGCAGTCGCTCTTTCACTGGACTTGGACCCATCAACCGCTACGAGAATGCGGTCAAGATCGATACTGGAGTTCATGGGGACGGCCAAGACATACAACTAACACCCTATCACTCTGGCCGCAGTACTGCCCATAATAGCAGCTCTAGCAGTATTTCCTCCCCGCGTGCCGACGACTATGAGGTCACAATTAAGCTCCTCTGCCGTCTCAACTATTTTTTCAGCGGGTTCTCCAATTTTCAGGATTGACTGGACGTGGATGTCGGTTGGCGAGGCAATTCTTACAGCTTGTTCAAGCGCTTTTGTTTGGTGCCAATATCATATCGTTGACGTTTTCATGGACACCCACTAACGGAAGGTCTCCGGTATAGGGGGCACCACCGATACTACTTTGATGACGCCCTTTTCCTCCCTTGCGACAGACACAGCCTGGCGGAGCGCATGCAAACTCGAATCCGAGCCGTCAACGGCTACAAGAATACGTCTAAACATGCTCATATGATTCTTCTTCGGTTTGAGCCGCGTATTCTGCCCTTCTGCCCTTAACCATGCTACCGATAATGATTACAGCGCCGACGGACAGAGCCAAACACATGGTCGCAAAACTGACCATATTCAGAATGGACAATATAGACTTGTCGACAGCCACAAGTTGCAACTGGTTCAAATACTGCGGCACAGCCAACGCCCTGCTAGCTGCGACGATTAGCATAATGGTGCCCATAACGATTTTAATCATGTTTTCTTTTACATATGTTGTTCCGATCGCCCCGAGCTGAACGCCCACAAGCGAGCCGGCGAGAATTATCAATGTGAGTCTGATGTCGACCATTCCGTGCATAGCCCACTTCACGGTTCCTCCAAAACCCATGAGAAAGGCAATGACCAATTCGCTTGCTGACGCAATGAGACCGGAAGCGCCAACAACATAGATCATTCCTGGGACCCCGACAAAACCGCCAACTGCTATAGTCGCGGCGAGTAACCCGGTCGCGAATCCGACAGGAATAGTAAACCAAAGAGATATTGTGAGATCAGCAGTCTTAAAATGAATCATAGGTGGTAAGTTAATGGATTGCAGGCGCTTAGCCAACTTTGGAACGGGATCTCCGCCTTCTGAATTAGATGTTTTAAAAGCGTCGTAAAAGACGTAGCTACCAACTATCAACAGAACAGCCACAAATGACAGGCTTACGTAAAGGTTTGAACCCGCCTCGCCCCATTTGCCTAGAATAAATTCCTGAATTTTTATTCCTGCCTGCACGCCCACCGTGGCCGAGGCGGCCATTACAATACCCAGTTTTAGGTCTACCTGACCATATTTGTAGCGTTTATAAGCTCCAACCATGGCTTTGGGGAACTTGTGGCACATATTGCTAGCCACGGCCACAGCCGCGGGAACACCAAGACTCATCATGGCCGGAGTCAACACAAAGGCGCCGCCGGACCCTATAAATCCACTTACTAAGCCACCGATGAAACCGACTATAAACAAGAATGAAACATTCATCCAGGTGAGATCTATAAATTTAGCAGCCTCCAGGGCGTGATCGGTCATTTTCAACTCCTTCCAGTCAAACCCTGAATATGTCAGGCGCTCATCCTCAAACGTGCCCGAGGTTTCTGTAGTGGCCGAGGCGCTGGAGCTGTCTTGCGTTTGGCCACCTGCTTGGTTACGGCTTCAATGCCCATGACAGACCACAGATTGCTCGAGAATGCGCCATGAGCAAAAGAAAATATAAAAACTGTCGCTATGGGCAGGGCCGCATAGAATCCTCCCTTGGCAAACAGTTCGGTGATAGGACTGGAGTATGAGAAAACAGCGGCGTACAAAGCCGTCGTTATTGCTCCATACATCAACGTGTGCATCAATATCTTTTTTTTTCTGATTCCAGTTTTTGCCGCCATTTGTATCTCCCAACAAGCTTGTTTGTCCCAGCAAAAATGGGTCTGAAACCCGTGTTCGGGTTTGGTTACCATTTATTAAATTCCAAATGGAGTCGCTTCCGCAAAGCCAATCTTTAAGCCCTAAAAGAGTGCGCTCTCATTCTGATTTTACGCTGATTCTGTTTCTCGGAATCTCTCGCCGAAGGTCGCTTTATAGACTCCTGGAGCACGTCGCGAGCCATCTGCCATTCGCCTTCCTCTGCGAACGCTGCCGCAGCGGCCATCCTTTCCAATTTTTGGAGCCATGTTCTCATTTTTCTCTCCTTCAGTCCGGCTAGTATCTCGTTTCGTCTTAATCCCATCAAGTTCTATGCCATTATGTAAATATAGTGTATTACCTTGATATTACACGGGTTATACGTCAATGTGCAATTTGAGGAACTTGCCTGATGTGTTGCGTTTCGCAACTCTGTGGCTCGATATTAAGAATGGGGCAAAATTCCTAGCCTGAAGAGCTGTATTGTGATCCATGTCTCGTTGTTGCGATGTGCAACGTCGTTTTGCTCACGCAACAGTGGAATCAATGTCAACCGCGTCTAAAAAACACAGTTACATCTTTTGAAAAACCGTCATTGCAGCGCCAGTAGTTTCTGTCTATAATGATGTGAGGCAAACAAAAATCAACATTAAGGACTATTAACCCATGGGTTTTTTTAAGAAAAATCAAGAAGAGCGCCCCTCCATTCCTCACGAATTAATTGAAGTCAGAACGACCATTGAATCCTCAACTCTGCCGGACCACGCAGCTTCCGCCGCATCAAAGGAGTTGGACCGGCTTGAAAAGACAGATCCATCCGCTGCCGAATATGCAATAGGGTTAAACTATATAGAATGCCTTCTGGCATTGCCGTGGAATACTTACACTGACGACAATCTCGATTTGAAACGGGCCCAGGCGATACTGGAGCGCGAACATTACGGGTTGAAGCACGCCAAGGAGCGTGTTCTGGAATTCCTTGGCGTCCGCACACTCCGGAACAAGCAGGGTTTTAGAATCCTGGTTGTTGACGATGAGCAGATGGCCCGAGAAAACATAGAGCGTATAATTGCCAAAGATGGACACATTGTTCAAACAGCTTCAAACGGTGTTGAGGCTCTGGAAAAGGTAAAGCTCCAGGAGTTCGACCTTATAATTACAGACATGAAAATGGACCGGATGAACGGTATTGAACTAACGGAGAAAATTCAAACGGCTGCGCCCCGCACAGAAATCATGATGGTGACAGGTTTTGCCACCGTTGATTCCGCTGTAGACGCCTTCACAAAGGGTGCCGCGTATTTCTTGTCAAAACCTTATAAACTCGATGAACTGAGGGCCGCTGTTAAAAGAATTCTTAAGAAAAAGCGTCACGCTCAGATCACCCGGGGCCCAATATTGTGTTTCGCCGGACCTCCAGGCACTGGCAAAACCTCGATAGGCAAGGCCATAGCAGAGGCGATGGAAAGGAAATTCGCCAGAATTTCCATGGCAGGTCTCCGAGACGAAGCCGAATTGCGTGGACATCGACGAACATATGTCGGGGCCATGCCTGGAAGGATCATCAGTGAAATTAGAAATCTTGGCCTCAAAAATCCAGTCTTCATGTTGGACGAGATCGACAAGATTGGACAGGATTTTAGAGGCGATCCGGCTTCGGTCTTGCTTGAGATTTTGGACCCGGAACAAAATCGAAATTTTAGAGACCATTATCTTGACGTTTCTTTTGATCTTTCTTCGGTCATGTTCATCGCCACGGCCAATGCGATCGAGAATCTACCTGCGGCGCTCCGAGACCGTCTGGAGGTGATAATTTTCTCGGGTTATACTGAGCATGAGAAAACCAGAATAGCTCAAGACTACCTGATACCAAGGCAACTGAATGATTGCGGTCTTGCTGGGAGCGAGGTCAGATTCACTAATGAGGCAGTATCATTAATTATTGGGGACTACACAAGGGAATCGGGCCTGCGAAACTTGGAACGTGAAATTGCCAACGTTTGTAGAAAACTTGCGCTCATTTATCTTCAAAATGGGCAGAAAAAGCTCCCGGCCGAAGTTGACTCGGAAATGGTGTCTCGACTCCTCGGTCCCAGGCGCTTCCGGCACGAAGCCGCTGAATCAGCGGATCAGGTTGGAGTGACCACAGGCCTGGTCTGGACGGAATTTGGTGGAGAAATTATCTTTGTGGAAGCTGCTCGGATGAAAGGTTCCCAGCAGCTTATCCTGACAGGCTCTTTGGGGGACATTTTAAGAGAATCAGCGCAGACAGCCCTTAGCTACATTCGAAGTAACGCTCGAAAGTTCGGGGTTGATGAGAACTTCTTTTCTGAAACAGACCTGCACATTCATATACCGGCGGGAGCCATACCAAAGGACGGTCCTTCCGCTGGTGTTACGATCGCTCTTGCGCTCATATCTTTGCTTACAAATCGACCTGCGCGCAGAAGTGTAGCTCTAAGCGGTGAAATAACCTTAAATGGGAAAATTCTGCCTGTAAGTGGAATTAGAGAAAAAACCCTAGCGGCCCAGAGAGCCGGAGTAAAATCGGTCATTTTCCCGGAGGCCAACAGGGTAGATGTCGAAAGTCTTCCAGAACAGGTAAGGAGTGGACTAGAATTTGTCCTCGCATCGGATATCATCAGCGTAGTGGACTCGGTCCTAAACACCGCATGACTTTTTTCCGCAAATATGAAATAGCGCCGATTTGTTTAATCTAAGGCCTGATCAGTCCAGTCACGCTCCCTCAGGACCGAGCGTTTCCAGCCTTCCAACATCGGATAAAAGGCCGGTAACATGCGTAACGCGTAATATGGCTTAATTATGGGGACCCCAAGCAAATCTCCAAAACATATTAACATCATGATGTTTTCAAGAACGGTCTTTTCCTTAAGTGCGAATATGGAATGTTCATATCCAGTCAGGACCGTCAGGAAATCTCGAAGGGATTTCATTAAACCAGTCGGCATTCCATCAATTTTATTTTCCACTTTCTTCTCCTTACGATGTCATGTCCCCGATGGCTGCAATAATTTTAAATTGGTCGCCGATGAGTCGCGAAATCGTAATCTAATATAAGCATGATCACGATGTGAAAATATTGTAGTGTCTTGTCGATCAAAGATCTATAATCAGTTCAAAAAAGTGTTTACATATCTGGTCGAAGATATACTTTGTTTTAAAGAAGTTGCTCTTAAGGAAACCAAATCTTTGATGGCCCGCGTGAGGTAAGAGGACGAGTATGGGCGCATCCGTTTTGTTGGGAATCACTGGTGGCATTGCGGCGTATAAGGCTCCCCTATTGGTTCGTCTAATGGTAAAAGCCGGTATGAACGTCCACGTCGTCATGACCTGCGCTGCCACAGAGTTTGTAACTCCCTTGACTCTGGCTACACTTAGCGGTAATCCGGTGAGCCTGGATATGTGGGGAGAGCGGGACCGTCCGGCTGTCGAGCACATTTCTCTGGCCGATGCTACAAGAATCGCTGTCGTTGCGCCAGCGACTGCGAATTTTATCGGTAAACTGGCGAACGGTATCGCTGACGATATGCTTACTACTACGCTCATGGCATACAATAAACCTACGATATTATACCCCTCCATGAACGTGAACATGTACCGAAATCCAATTCTGCAAGCGAATCTGGATAGACTCTTGACATATGGCTATCAAGTGATGGTCCCGGACTCCGGAGAGTTGGCTTGCGGTTGGACTGGGGAAGGGCGAATGCCGGAGCCGGAAGCGATTTTCCGTGAAGTGGAACGCAGGCTCGGCCCCAGAGATTTTGATGGGCTACGTGTTTTGGTAACGGCTGGTCCTACTGAAGAACCCCTCGATCCTGTCAGGTTCCTAACAAACCGGTCTTCAGGCAGGATGGGTGTGGCGATAGCTAAACGTGTACTGGCCCGAGGCGGTGAGGTAACACTAATCTCCGGTCCCCTAAAGGTAACAGCGCCTCATGGAATAAATCATATTCCAGTCCGAACCGCTGCGGAAATGATGGAAAAAGTCCTGGAACGGTTTCATGAATCCGATGTAGTTGTAAAAGCTGCGGCTGTTGCTGATTTCAGACCTGAAACGGTCCATGGAGAAAAGATCAAGAAGGATGAATTTGGGACCTCAATCAACCTTGTGCGCAATCCTGATATCCTTGCAACGCTTGGAAGCCGGAAGTGGCCCGATCAAATCCTGATTGGATTTGCAGCGGAGACTTCAGACGCAATTCGAAATGCAAGGATCAAATTAAAGAACAAAAACGTCGATATGCTGGTTCTTAATGACGTCAGCAAAGCTGGCGCAGGATTTGATTGTGAAACTAACATTGTCCGGCTCTTGTTTCGTTCCGGAGATGAAGAGCAACTTTCTCTAATGTCCAAAGAAGATGTCGCTGATCAAATACTGAACCGTGCGTTGGACCTCCGAGGGAGGGCAAGTCACTGATTTGTTAAAATGACTAACCAGAAGCACATTGCGCAGTTCGATTCCGTGAGAGGTGAGGCAAAAGACTGCAATGGTATCTTGTAACGAACCTGCTTCGGAGTTTAGAGACTATCTCGGTTATCTTGTGGATATAGGATGGGGCCAAGTTTTTGTCTCGAGGGATGCCCACAAAGAGGGACCGACACCAAGCGCAATTTTGTCGGCTATCAGGGAAGAAATTGGAGATTGCCTACGATGTCCATTGGGTAATGGCCGGAAAACAATTGTTTTTGGAGAAGGCGCGTCCGATGCGAGATTGATGTTCGTGGGCGAAGGGCCAGGGGCGGACGAAGACAGGGAAGGGAGGCCTTTCGTAGGCAGGGCGGGGCAGTTGCTCAATCGTATGATCAAAGCCATGGGGCTCGACAGGTCACAAGTGTATATAGCCAATGTTGTGAAATGCCGACCATCCGGCAATCGTGATCCAGAACCGGTTGAAATCCAAAAATGTTTGCCTTTCCTGCAGGCTCAGATAAATGCAATATCACCCCAAGTAATAGTTGGCCTAGGTAGAGTAGCCGTCGGTTCTTTGCTAGGAAGAAAGATTTCTCTGACAAAAACTCGGGGAAGCTTCTATTATGTAGACGGAATCCCTGTCATGCCAACATATCATCCATCCTTCCTGCTTAGAAAGGAACCTGAGCGCAAATGGAAGGCCGAGGCATGGGAGGACCTTAAAAAGGTAATGGATCTATTGGGTTTGCCGGTTGACGGACGTGGAGACTCCAAATGATAACTGAACGAATTCGTACGATCATACTTGGTTTGCTTTGTTGTTGCTTGGCGCTCATGATCCAACCACTTTTGGGTGAAGCCGGGAATGAAGAAGGAAAACCGGTCGTGTTTCTATTGGATATTAATGGCACGATCAACCCAGCTTTGTCCGATTATATCAGCAAGGGTATCGAAAAGGCAGAGTCGAAAAAGGCCGCTTGTGTAATCGTCAGAATGGACACTCCCGGCGGTGTGTTGAGCACAACCAAGACAATAATAAAGGATATGGTCAACGCCAAACTGCCGATAGTTGTCTATGTCGCCCCCAGTGGGTCCAGCGCAGCGTCAGCAGGCGCCCTGATTACCGTATGCTCCGATATAGCGGCCATGGCCCCGGGAACAAACATCGGAGCGGCCCATCCTGTAAGTGGCGGTGGCCAGGAGATTGACGCGACCATGTCTGAAAAGATCATGAATGACATGACGGCATATATTCGCGGAATAGTCATGAGCAAGGGGCGCAACGCTGAATGGCCCGAAAAGGCGATCAGGGAGAGTGTTTCCATAACTGCCAAGGAAGCGCTCGATCTGAAAGTCATAGACTTGATGGCTGACTCTCTCCCTGATCTATTGCAAAAGCTCAATGGCCACAAGATCGAAAAAGAAAATCACGAGTATGTATTAAATACACAGGACGCTACAATCGAACGGGTGATTCCCGGTTTGAGGTTTAAGATTCTGGATGTTATAGCAAATCCTAATATAGCCTATATCCTGATGATGGTTGGCGGTCTTGGTATAATGATGGAGTTATTTAACCCAGGATTAGTTTTCCCTGGGGTAGCCGGCGGCATCTGTCTGTTGCTGTCATTTTTCGCATTGCAGGTCCTTCCTGTAAACTATGTAGGTATATTACTTATAATACTGTCCATAATTCTCTTTATCCTCGAAATCAAAGTGCAATCATTCGGTTTATTTTCAATAGGCGGTATAATTAGTTTGACCCTTGGTTCAGTCATGCTGTTTGATTCCAGTGAATCGGCCATGCGTGTTTCCTGGTCGGTTATTGTTCCCACTGTGCTGGCTATTTCAGCCTTCTTTATATTTGTCCTGGGACTTGTGATTAGGGCCTGGATGCACAAGCCTCGTACAGGCCAGCAGGGACTGCTAGGCGAAGTGGGTGTCGCTGTGACAGATATAGATCCTACTGGCAAGGTGTTGGTTCACGGCGAATATTGGAATGCCAGGTCCGAAGTCCGGATACCGAAGGGTGAAAATGTTAGGGTAACAAAAGTGATGAATTTGGAAATCAGTGTGGCAATGCATGGCGGTTTGTAAGGAGACTTTTGGTCGCAATTCAAGGTTATTATAAGGCCCCTTTGTCTGGACGCCCATTCTTAGGAGGATATCATGTATGGTTTGGGAATAGTCGTAATTTTGGGAATAGTCATTCTCTCAATGGCTATAAAGGTGCTGAACGAGTACGAACGAGCGGTCATTTTTCGACTTGGCCGAATAATAGACCACAAGGGACCTGGAATTATCTTCTTGATCCCCGTTGTTGACAGAATGGTAAGGGTAAGTCTCCGGACTGTCGTCATGGATGTTCCTTCTCAGGATGTTATCACAAGAGACAATGTGTCGGTAAAGGTTAACGCGGTAATCTATTTTAGAGTCATGGACCCAACCAAGGCGGTAATCGACGTGGAGAACTACCTTTATGCGACATCCCAGTTGGCTCAGACGACGCTAAGAAGTGTTTGCGGGCAGTCTGAACTCGATGAATTACTGGCCTCTCGGGAAAAAGTGAACATGATACTTCAGGAGATCCTGGACAAACACACTGGTCCGTGGGGCATAAAGGTCAGCATGGTTGAGTTAAAATATATAGATTTGCCTCAGGAGATGCAGCGGGCTATCGCCCGGCAGGCTGAGGCTGAAAGAGAAAGAAGGGCTAAAGTCATAAATGCGGAAGGTGAATTCCAAGCTTCTACTAAACTTTCCGAAGCAGCGGTTATAATAGCCAAGGAGCCTATCGCATTACAGCTAAGGTTCCTGCAAACTCTCGTTGAAGTGGCGGCTGAGAAGAATTCCACTACAGTCTTCCCTATACCGATTGATTTGTTTGAGCCATTTTTGAGAAAATTAAAAGACAAGGACGAAAGCTGATTCTTGAGGTCACTCAAGCCCTTGCTGAAAGGAATAGCTATGCCGGGGATACTTGTTCGCTGGATCATCATTACGGTAACGGTTCTGCTCATCTCCAAGCTCTTCCGTGGGGTCACCGTGGATGACACGGGATCAGCACTGGTTTTCGCTGCCATACTTGGGGTCTTGAACGCATTTGTAAGGCCGGTGCTGATAATTCTCACCTTACCGTTAACTATTGTGACCCTGGGGTTCTTCATCCTGGTCATAAATGCGCTACTGTTCTGGTTTGTTGCGGGGCTTGATGTCGGTGTCCATGTGTCCGGGTTTTGGTCAGCGTTCGCTGCGTCTCTGATAGTGAGCCTTGTTTCGTGGTTTACCAGTTCGGCCATTTCGGGCGGAGGCGGAGAACGGACCGTCATTATGACAAGTTGGGACAGGAACATCGTTGACCTCCGTCGAGGCAAAGGAAATCGGTGGGAATGACGTCGTGATATTTGCTCCACCGCAGATGCGTCTACAATTTATCGTATGGATAGCCGAACTATGGCGCTAGTAACCGGGCTAGCTAAACTAGCGCATAATCCTGCGCTTGTTTCGGAATATGGGCGTCTTGGACTCCTTTACAACCAGGCGTCCATAGACACAGCCTTTAGGGAGTCTCCTGACGTTCTGTTAGAATTTTTTCACAAAAGGTTAACGACCCTATTTGGTCCTCAACATGGCGTAGGCGCCACAGAGCAGGACAACATGATCGAGACTGGTCATACGCTCCATCGGCACCTTGACCTGCCTATTTACAGCCTTTATTCATCAACCAGACGGCCGACACCGGAAATGCTTCAAAACGTGGATGCGATCCTTGTCGATATTCAGGATGTAGGGACACGTGTCTACACTTTTTGCACCACAGTGTGCTTTCTGATGGAGGTCTGCGCGGGCCTGGGTAAGGCTGTTATAATACTTGATCGGCCTAATCCAATCAACGGAGTTGATGTTGAGGGGAGTGTACTGGAACCGGAATTTGCTTCCTTCGTCGGGCCATATCCTCTGCCAATGCGCCATGGAATGACCGTTGGCGAACTCATGAGTTACTACAACCAGATGTTTGGAATCAAATGTGATCTCAAAATAATTCGTATGGAAGGATGGAACAGAAACGCTTACTTTGATCAGACGGGTCTACCGTGGGCTTTTCCTTCTCCGAATATGCCAACTATCGAGACTGCCGTCGTATATCCTGGGCAGGTGCTTTTGGAGGGAACAAATCTTTCTGAAGGCCGTGGAACGACTAAGCCTTTTGAGATATTTGGCGCCCCTTTCCTCAATCCTGAAAAGATATCCGCTAGTATCGAAAAGAAAGCACTGGATGGAGCTGTGCTCAGAATAGTCGAATTCAGGCCGGTTTTTAACAAATGGATGAATAAACGATGCCTGGGATTTCAGATACATGTCACGGACAGAAACCTTTTCAGACCCTACAGGGCGATTCTTGCGATATTGTCTTCCATTATTCGGAATAATGTCGAATTCAAATGGTCGGGCCCACCTTACGAGTACGTTTTCGACAAGGCGCCAATAGATGTGATCATTGGAGATGGATCAACAAGAAAGTCTCTGGAGCGAAACGATTCTGTCTTTACTATTGAAGCAAATTGTGAGACGAACTTAAACGATTTTTTAAAGATCAGAAAAGATTTCCTCCTCTATTAACTGCAATTCCCCACTTACCCAGAACGTTGATGGTTTCGGGAATCATTCCTTGAATCTGTATCCGACACCTCTTACCGTCTCAATGACCTCTCCCGTGTCGCCGAGTTTTTTTCTTAACCCCACGATTTGCACGTCAACTGATCGATCTGTAACGGGGTAATCAGTTCCTTTGACCGAATCGATTATCTGTTCCCGGCTGAATACCCAGCCAGGTCTTTTTGCAAGAAAATGAAGTATTGAGAATTCCGTAGCTGTAAGATTTATAAGTGATTCTTTAACTCGAACCTCGTGACGGGAAGAATTTATGACAAGATCGTGGGCCTTGATTACGGATTTATCATCCACTGTGTCAGTCTGGTTACGCCTCAATATTGCTTTGATTCTGGCCAGAAGAACCCTGGGACTGAATGGCTTGGTTATGTAATCATCCGCGCCCAGTTCAAGTCCCAGGACGACGTCCGTATCTTCAGCCTTCGCCGTTATCATCACTACTGGTATATGCGATGTCTCAGGATTGCTCTTGAGAACTCGACAGGTGTCGAGTCCATCTCTTCCGGGCAGCATCAAGTCAAGCAGTATTATGTCGAAGGTATCCTTCTTGAGTTTCTGAATGGCCTCTTCTCCTGAAATGGCGCACGTAACCTGGAAATTTTCCTTTTTCAGATTGTAACTCACCAGTTCGAGTATATCTTCTTCGTCATCGACGACCAGAATTCGCTCTCTTGCCATATATCATCACCTTTGTCATTCTCTACTTGGTTATACCTAACCTTGTTTATTGTATAACAGGCTACTAGCATAGCGCAAATTCTCATAACACTAGACGGGGCTATGAAGAAAATACTCTTTGTGCAATTACCGCCGCCCAGGTTCATATTTGAAGATTCTGGGGCAAACATCCCGCTTGCCGCAGGGTTTCTGGCCTCCTGTACCAAGTTACAAGAACCATTGAAGTTTGAAACCGAAATTCTTGGTTCCGACGTTGTAGATGTCCTCGCTGATGCCGGCATAATTCGGGAGATATCACGGCGTTCGCCGGATATACTTGCCATGACACTATATCTTTGGAATTCACAGAGGAGCCTATTCATCGCGGCAGCAGTAAAAAGGCTGTTCTCCAACTTGAGGGTCATTGTCGGAGGTCCAGAGGTCACACCAGACAATTTCTGGTTGCTAAGACATCCCGCTATCGACATTGGTGTTTTTGGAGAAGGAGAACCCCAATTTGTCTCAGCGTTAAACAAAATTGTTTCTTCAGAGAAACGTGGGCCATTAAGCCTGAACTCATGTGAAGCTGGACGAGTCATTTTCAAATCAAAAAGCAAATCTATGACAGACTGGGATCTTGGCCGAGCTGGCTATCCCTATGTTGACGGCGTAATAGGCGCTTCAAGTCACGGTTCGATATTCCTGGAAACAGTCAGAGGGTGTCCATTTAAATGTAAATATTGCTATTATCACAAGGCATTCAACTCTGTGCGTTCATACCCCATGACACTCGTCGAGGAAGTCCTTGATTTTGCATATTTACAAGAGAACATGGTGAACGAAATCTACTTGATGGATCCCACGTTTAACGCTCGAGAGGGATTTCGGGACATATTGAGAAACATGGCTTCACGGAGGCGAAACCATGACGTAAAGGTTCACGTTGAATTGAGGGCAGATTTGCTGAAGGACGGAGATGTCCAACTATTTAAGGATGCAGGATTGGTATCGGCCGAAATTGGGCTCCAGACGGTGAATCCAGACGCTTTAAAACTGGCTGGACGTTTCGGGGATCCTGAGAAGACGCTTGCGAAAGCGGCGTCCTTGAAGAAAGCGGAAGTGGATGTAACTACCGGAATAATTCTGGGCTTGCCTGGTGATACGCCTGAAGGTTTTTCTAAAACCTTAAACCGCTTAAAGGAGACCCAAGCGTTCTCCGTCATTCAACCTTTTACACTAGCCATTTTGCCAGGTTCAGATTTCAGAAAAAGAGCATGTAAGCTATGCCTACAATACGACGAGAGCCCCCCATACTATATGAAGTCATCTAACACATTTTCATCTGATTCCATGAAGGATTGTTTGGATGAGTTCGAAGATACGTTCGAATTGGAGCTGGATTACATAGGAACGCCATCGCTAGTTGAATCAGGATCAAACGTTAGTGTTGGCGCTCATGGGACTGGTTACATAAGCAAATGGATAATTAACTTGCCGAATTGGGACATGAACAGGGTTTCCGATTTCGTCATAGCGCAGGCGAGCGATCCGTTCACGATATGGTTAAAAGGGAATGATATCTCTGGGGCCGAGGCACAGGTTATTCAAAGTATCTCGACTTTCGTGAACCATAACCCTCACACTGTTTTACATCTTGTGTTCGAATTCAAAAAACCTGTTCCGTCAAGATTGTTGCGAGATGTTCTTGAAGCGACTGCTAATCCAGAAGTCTACGTTAATCGGGCTTTCTTCCCTTTGCACCCGGAAGGAGAGGTTATTTCACCCAACTTCATTATTATTACGCCCTTACCGCCCACAGTTTACGCTAGGAACCGAATATTAGAGCGATACTCTCCGGACGCCACCGTCATCTGGAGTGCGAATCTTTCAAATACTGAAGATTTAAGGAATGCCGACACACCAATCCTGATTTCGGGTGAAATTCCGTCAGATCCTTCGATTAGAAGTTCCCTATCCAGTGATCTCAAGGAGATCTCAGGTACAAGGCCGGAAGAAGTCATGTTCCGTCAAGGCGACGCTCAACGTTGGTGGGAACGTGAAACCGGAAGATTGTCGGAACAATGGAATTTGCGCGAAAATATATTGGTGACCCATAAAAAGCATTAATGCAGTTTGACTTGATGCTTAGGGGCCTGGGTTGGGGCGGGGGAGGATACGAAGGATCGATGTCCCCACATCCCTCGAAATGTAAGAGTGACTTATGCCTCAGATAACTCGAACGGTTATCGTCGAAATGTGAATCGGTTTCAGCATCGCAGTTCATCACACATAACTAATGTCAAATCCAGCCTGCCTGACCATTCTTAAATCATCCTCCACGGAACGCCCGCCGGTAGTCAAGTATCCACCTATTATCATCCCATTGGCTCCGGACCGTAAAGCCATGGCTTGAAAATCCTTTAGGTTCCTTTCCCTGCCGCCGGCTATCTTGATGGTCGCTGATGGGAGCACGAGCCTAAAGACTGCTATAGTCTTAATAATCTCCATTGGTTCAGGCGGCACGGCATCTTGGAGAGGTGTGCCTGGTCTTGGGTTTAGTATATTTATGGGAACGCAATCGACCCCTAGGTCCGCCAGGGTAAATGCTAGATCCATTCTTTGCGATGGACTCTCGCCAAGACCTATTATTCCACCGCAGCACGCTGACGCTCCTTTGCTTTTTACAAGTTTTACAGTCTTTACGCGGGACTCATAGCTGTGAGTGGAACAGACGAACGGGTAATAATCACGTGAAGATTCCAGATTATGATTGTATCTGGTTACTCCCGCGCCAAATAGTTTTGCTGCCCTATCCTCGTTTAGGAAACCTAGGGAAGCGTCGAGCGCAATATCTACCTCAGATTTCACTGTAAGTAGAGACTCTATTAACCTATCGAAGTCCTTTTCACTCAGCGCCCCACCGCTGGTAACCGTGCAGAAGCGCCCTGCGCCAAAGGCCTTTGCCGTCTTCGCTGCGACGAGGATCTCCTCTGTAGATTTCAGATCATAAATTTCGCTAGTTCCTCTATGTTTGGCGGATTGCGCGCAAAATGCGCAATCTTCCGAGCACAATCCGGATTTGGCGTTTATCAGGGAGCACGAGTCAAACCTGTTACCAAGAAAGTTGATCCTTATCCGATCAGCGGCGGCTGCCAGCTTCATCAGCAGATTGAAAGGGAGATCCAACAAAGACGCCGCTTCTTGTCTCTCGATTTTTCCCCCGCCCAATATCCTGGATTCAATTTCTTCAATGAGTTCAATCAGCATGTTTTGATTTTTATCCATAAGAACCTCCATCAATAAATTACTTTATCAAAGTTATAGGTTAATCGGTAACCCCTTTTGATTGCCGAATTCGGTGTTTCTTGAATCCAAATCCGCTGATCTGAATCTAAGTACATGGTATGAAGCGTGAGTTGCGCGAATTAAGAAGGAGTGATTCCAATGTTTTCTCTCTTGAAAGGGGAAATGGATGAACTATTTGAAAGCTTATCTCAAGGGAGAAGGCCGTGGATCTCTCCTCTGTGGCGAAAGTCGAGCCTGTTACCCTTGATCAACGTTCGGGAAACTCGTGACCGCTACATAGTGACTTGCGAGGTCCCTGGAATGAAGATCGAAAATCTTAACATAAAGATCGAAGAAGACGCCTTGACATTACAGGGGGAGCGACACGCCGACGCGCAAGCCGGCGAAGTAATTTATCTTAGGCGTGAAAGGGCTTCAGGCTCTTTCCAGCGTAGCCTAATTTTACCTGGAGCAATCGATGAAGATAGTGTGACAGCGACTTACAAAAAGGGAGTTCTGACTGTGACTTTGTTGAAAGAATCAAAAAAGGCGTTCCATCGGATAATCGTCAGTAGCGAGTGATAAGAGAAATTATTAGCTGGAGTTTTATGGAGAAATTATATTATCATAACAAATTCTCGAAAGATAGCGAAGGAACTTTTTACGCTAAAGGTTGACATAATATGAAAGAGTGAATATCTGATTCGATGTTTTGTTGTTAAGAACTTGAACAGAGTCAACCACAAAAAAGTTAACAAGTATCTATCCTGGGGAACGAATCGGAGTTTATGAATGAACTATCCTGTAGCGATCAACCAAATTGACCAGTTCTTGGCTCAAGTCCGTACTATAAAGCCTCTATCGGCTGAACGGGAATTTGCTCTCGCGGTTAAGTACAAAGAATCTGGAGACGTCGAAGCGGCCCACGAATTGGTGGTATCACATCTGCCGTTTGTCGTTAAGATCGCGTTTCAGTATCGACATTACATGTTGCCGGTGCAGGACCTAATTCAGGAAGGATCGATTGGTTTGATGAAAGCCGTAAAACGCTTTGATCCCTTCAAAGGCTACCGGTTGGTGTCTTTTGCAATATGGTGGGTAAAAGCGTACATAAAAAATTTTATACTCAAGTCATGGAACCTGGTGAAACTGGGCACAACTCAAGCCCAACGAAAACTGTTTTTCCGAATCGGGGACATTGGCGAACATCAGGATGCGGAATCTCGGTCAGAGCGTATTGAAAAATTGGCTGAAGAACTGAACTGTACATTCCGATGAAGTAATTGAAGTTGAAGCTAGGGTCAAATCGCGGGACTGGTCCCTTAATGAGTCTCTTGGCACCGACAAGGATTTCACAGCTATCGAAATGCTTGCAGACGAATCAGATAATCAGGAAGTCCAAATGATGGCTATGGAATCTGATAAAGAACTGCATGCAGCAGCCGCTAACGCCCTAAAAAAGCTTGATCAAAGAGAACGCTTTATAGTTGAAAAAAGATTTATGGACGACTCGCCATGGACTCTCCAGAAACTTGGAGAGCACTTTGGAACAAGCCGTGAGCGTATGAGACAGGTAGAAAAACGAGCGCTTGGCAAACTCAAGAAGGAACTGTCCGTCAACTTGACGGAAGCGCCGGCCTATTGAGACAAATCTACGACGCTTCGAACAAGGCATTGATAAACTGGCCGCCGCTCCCTGTTAAGGGCGGCGGCTTTTTCATTAATGAGCAAATGATAAATTGACGCCAACTCCGACCGTAGACTGTTGACATCCGGTCAAGACGGATCTATACGGATCGGAATGCTGAATTAGGCTAATCGGCTACGGTGGTTTCCATTCGACTTTCCGTAAAGCTATTCTATGTCTGGTTTTTCTGTTGGCTTATCCTTAGTCGAAACATGAACGAACAGATACGAATAAGAGACCTGTCTTCAGCGATGGACCTTCAGATCGATGGAGATTTATTGCAGTATGGATGATAAGGCAAACCCGCAGCCCAAAGAATCTAAAACCCTCAAAGCGGCATCCATAGCGCTTCCAGGCATCCCAAAGAAGGACATATTTGACGCATTCCTTCTTGAGAAAGAACCCCATTACGTATATGCGGATATTCACAAGAAAATATTCACGGAGCATACACAACGATTTGGACCAACTCCGTTCGCTGTCATAGGTGACCTACGCATGGGAGACAGCTCCCAGATCAAGTACGGCATTACATTGAGAACCAGAACCTATTTGAACAAACTCGACAAATATTTGAACTCCATCCCATGGGGAAATTAATCTTGTGGATGCAAGAACGAAAATTGTTGATTGAGTCTAAAGCTAATCATCATTGCTGAAGCAAAAACCGTAACGGCAACATTTGCGAACTCGTGAAACCATGACGTTGATAAAACCGAATCGCCGAATCATTCGTCCTATCGGTCAATAAAGTGATGCGAAGGCAACCTGATGCCCGCGCGAATTCGATTGCTTTGCGAATCATTAAGGAACCTAGGCCACGGTTACGGTATTCAGGCCTAACAATCATGTCCTCGACAATCGCGACACGACCACCACATGCGGTACTAACCGTATAGAGCACATTAACCATACCTAAAACGGTGGGTCCCTCCCTGAGTACGAGTATGCCGCCTACCTCAGGACGCTCTATAATCCATCGCAACCCTCGATACTGTTTTTTCATGTCAGGCTCGAAATCCGTTTCCTGTTGAAACAATAGTGTCAGCAGTTCACACAATTGGGGGATATCGTCCAAGATGGCATTTTCGATGGTATTCACAGAGATATCTCAGGATAGACTTAATCCAGCCAGGCGTTTATCATCATTACCCAAGCGCCTTTCTCTCAGTCAAAAAGAGAATTTCGTTTTCGTAAAATCTCAAAGATCTGTTCAGCCCGCTCTTCGTTGGCTTCAACCCAAATTAGCAGCTCTCCCTTTTCGAATGTGCAGCCAAATTCCTTTGCTAACAATTCTAGGTTCTTTTCGGTAAGATTTTTCGGGTTGATTCCCAATGCCGCTATCACCGTTCCGTGGCGTTCATTTCCTTCGTCTTTGTTCGAAAAAAACATTTGATCACCTCGAATGACCTGAACCAGACCAGTCCTTTATGACTCTTTTAGTCAATGTCCACCTAAAAAACTTAATATCTTTCTACCCCAATATATATCTCCTGCATTTTAGGCGCCAGAGGACCCAAGTCCACGAGTTGGTCTGAGCAGTTTAAAGCCTTGATCAAAACTCATCGAAAAAGCGCTTCAAATTGAACTCGATTGAGGTAGTGACACGACGCGAATTTCCTAATGCACACGGTCGTGAACATATAAACATACATAGCTGTATGTATCTATCTATTAACCGACTAATTGGTATGTTAATCCATCAGGTCTGTATGAGTGAGATTTCGGCTCATTAGCTTCAGAGGTGCTTTTGGAATGTCTGGCGTACTAATTGCTAAAACGTGAACCAGTATTTTTTATTGCAGGTGTTTGAATGTGTCGGAAGCTCTTTGTGGAGCCCCAATGCAAAAAGACTTTGGCCTGAGGCAGATACAACTTCAATGAGAGGAGATGCAGAGTATGGTTAGAGGAAGAACAGTCCAAGTATTAATGTCCGTTTCAATAATTATTGCCTGGATGCTGATGATGGGTCCGGTCCTTGCTGAGGAGGCTACCCCTCAGGGTGGAGCCCCTCAAACTACAACCGCCCAAACTACGGAGCCGAAGCCCGATCCCGGAGGAATTACAACGGGTAACGCTTCAAACGCCATCGATGGCGCCGGTAATTCTTTTATCGTTACCGAGCCGACCGACAAATCAGACCCCGATTATGCGAAAAAGCGAAAGGAGTTTGAGGAATTCACTGCCCTGGCGGCCAAAGAACCACTCACCATCAAACTAGCCGACACCGTAGGGCACAGCCGGATTGGAATAAACTTTTCATGGACTCTCATTACCGGGTACCTGGTGCTTTTTATGCAAGCGGGTTTCGCCCTCCTTACTTGCGGGTTGGTGCGCCGGAAGAACGCCGCCCATCTCATG
This sequence comes from uncultured delta proteobacterium, assembly GCA_963798475.1. Lineage (GTDB taxonomy): Bacteria > Desulfobacterota > Desulfomonilia > Desulfomonilales > Desulfomonilaceae > CAJBEZ01. The sequence continues at coordinate 136,766 of CAWCTI010000036.1, read as the reverse complement.
ATGCTCAACTTCGCTGCGTACGTTTTCGCCTTCCTGGCATACTATGCTTGTGGATACGCCTTCCAATTTGGCGCGGTCGCAATAAACGCGGCGCCTACGAACCTCGGAGGGACGCCAACCCTAAACCAGTTCCTGATTGGAAACGGTCAATGGGGATTTTTGGGTGGCACGGGATTTTTCTTAAGTGGTCCCGCTTACGACGTCGGGAGTAATTGTCTCACGCTGTTCCAAGTAGTGTTCATGGAAACCGCCGGGTATATTATCGTGGGAGCCATCTGTGAGCGCATAACTTTCTGGGCGTTCATCCTATGCGAACTCTTCATGGGAGCTATCCTATACCCCACATTTGGCTGCTGGGCTTGGGGCGGTGGATGGTTATCCCAACTCGGCTCCACAATGGGTTTGGCTCACGGCTACGTTGATTTCGCCGGTTCCTCCGTTGTCCACGGTGTCGGTGGTTTTTGCGCCATGGCGCTTGCCTTGATCTTAGGCCCACGCCTCGGCAAGTATGGTCCTGACGGCAAGCCTCGACCATTTCCAGCTCACAACATCGTCTTTGTTGTAACTGGCACATTCATTCTCCTGTTTGGTTGGATGGGTTTTAACCCTGGCTCGACCCTCGGAGCGACTGATCTGCGCATCTCAGTCGTTGCGGTGAACACCAATCTCTCCGCAGTCTCCGCATCAGCGACAGCGTTGCTCTTATGGTATTTCCTTTTTGGTAAACCGGATATCTCAATGGCGTGCAACGGTATGCTTGCGGGCCTTGTCGCAATCACTGCGCCTTGTGCGTTTGTTGGCCCAAACTCCGCTGTAATGATTGGTATCCTCGCGGGAATCTTGGTGTGTGTTGGTGTTCTCTTCAATGAGCGGGTGATAAAGGTCGATGACCCGTGTGGCGCCATCTCCGTACACGGATATTGTGGCTGGCTCGGCGCTGTTTGTGTCGGCATTTTTGCAGACGGGTCCTACGGTTCAGGTTGGAACGGCGTCGGGGCGAGTTCATACCTCGGTGTGGAGGGGCAAGGAGTGACCGGGTTGCTTCACGGTGACGTGACACAGTTTTTTACGCAGCTCGGTGGGGCGACACTGATGGTGGTGTATGCGTTTGGCGTCACCTACGTGGTCTTCAAAATAGTGAACGCAATACGCCCAATGCGAGTTTCTGAAATGGCGGAGATGGAGGGCCTGGATGTTCCGGAGTTTGGTATGCCTGCCTACCCCGAGACACAAGGACGTGAGTTTTCATAACATGAAGATCAACGGAAATAGCATTCAAGTTTCAAGCGCTATCCGGGGTTCCATATACTATTCGTAGCGTCCACCGGATAGGCTTTGTAACAAATTAGATCGCTAGGGATTTTCTGCGAACCAAGGCTTTCTAGAGCCGTACAATCCGGGATGAATCTCCGGACACTCCAGAAGGAGGATAATCATGAAAAAAGTAGAAGTAATCATTAAGCCATTTAAACTTGATGACGTCAAAGACGCCCTTCACTCTATCGGCGTTCAGGGCATGACGGTAACTGAAGTAAAAGGGTTCGGTAGGCAAAAAGGACACAAGGAAATTTATCGAGGTGCCGAATACCTCGTAGATTTCCTGCCAAAAATAAAAATCGAGATGGTAGTTCAAGCATCCATTGTGGACCAGATAATTGAAAAGGTCATATCAGCGGCCAGAACTGGCACCATAGGGGACGGCAAGATATTTGTCTTTCCGGTAGAAGCGGTAGTGCGCATCAGAACCGGAGAACGGGATAAAGACGCTCTATAAGACCGGGAGATTCAACGTGGGCAGACTATCTGCTCCTGCGCACATCACGGAATTTTCCCGGACTGTTTCGAGACATTGAAGACTGGTCCCTGGATGAGGGGACCAGCGTTTAAAACATCGATGTAAAAGGAATAATAAATGGAACCAAAAAAGGTCTTGGAATTCGCCAAAGAAAACAATGCAGTAATGGTGGATTTAAAATTTATGGATTTCCCCGGAATGTGGCAGCATTTTAGTGTGCCCATGCACGAGCTTGAGGAAGATTCATTTGAAGATGGTTTCGGATTTGATGGATCGTCTATCCGCGGTTGGCAGCCCATCAACGCGTCCGACATGCTCGTCATCCCTGACGCCTCGACAGCGGTCATGGACCCGTTCATGGAGCATCCCACACTATCTTTGATCTGTGACATTGTGGACCCGGTAACCAAGGAGAGATATACAAGAGACCCAAGAAACATAGCGCATAAGGCCGAAGCCTATCTGAAGTACACCAAAATTGGAGACACTTGCTTCATTGGACCTGAAGCAGAGTTTTTCATTTTCGATGATGTTCGTTACAGCTACGGTTCCAACCATGGCTTCCATCAGGTTGACTCCATTGAAGGTGTCTGGAACACGGGTCGTGAAGAAGAACCCAACCTTGGTTACAAACCCCGTCACAAAGAAGGCTATTTCCCGGTGTCCCCGACAGATTCACAGCAGGACCTCAGGACTGAAATGGTCCTCACGCTTGAGAGCCTTGGCATCACAATCGAGGCCCAGCATCATGAAGTCGCTACAGCAGGGCAAGCCGAGATCGACATGAAGTTCAAGCCACTACTCCAGATGGGCGATCAACTGATGTGGTTCAAGTATGTCCTCAAAAACGTAGCGAAACGTTACGACAAGACCGTCACCTTCATGCCCAAACCGCTGTTTGAAGACAACGGTTCCGGCATGCACACCCATATCAGCATCTGGAAGGGGGGAAAGCCTCTATTCGCGGGTGACAAGTACGCAGGCATGTCCCAGATGGGGCTATGGGCCATTGGAGGGATACTAAAGCACGCGCCGGCGCTGTGCGGTCTTTGCAACCCTACCACCAACTCCTACAAGCGGCTCGTCCCCGGATTTGAAGCCCCTGTTAACCTGGCGTATTCGTCCAGAAACAGGTCCGCATGTTGTCGTATACCGATGTACAGTTCTTCTCCGAAGGCCAAGAGAATTGAATACCGCACCCCAGATCCTTCCTGCAACGGATACCTTGCGTTCAGCGCATTGTTGATGGCGGTTATAGACGGAATCGAAAACAAACTGGATCCTGGTCAGCCACTGGATAAGGACATTTACTCGCTGTCCCCTGAAGAACTTAAAGGTGTGCCGTCTACTCCTGGTGACCTGGCCGAAGCTTTAAAAGCGCTGGAAGAGGACCATGAATTCCTAATGAAGGGCGATGTGTTCACCCAGGACGTGATTGACAAGTGGATTGAATATAAGACTGACGCTGAACTCAATCCCGTTAGAATGAGACCTCATCCGTATGAGTTCGCCCTGTACTTTGATATTTAGGAACAATTTGGCTCCGTTGGAGCGCATGGCAGTGTAAAAGCACGAAATTGGATTTGAGAAATAGGCCGCGGAGGCTCTTCAGATTATGCGGCCTATTTGTCCGCTATCTTCGGCGGAGTTGGTCGAGTCTTGCTGAGGCTATCTGAACCACGATGGTTCAACGGGTTCGAGTTCCGGCCAAAACGGTTCGGGTTTCTTCACTGAGCATATGCAGAGATTGAGCCCATTAGGCTACACATCTGAGAGAGGATCTGATGGGATGAATCGTCAGAAATGGAAGAAACTTCCAGTTGGCGCCACCGGCATGGTTAACCAGATGGAGTCGGGGTTACATCAAGTTGAATTGGATATCCTTTGTAAGACAAGTCAGCTGATCGGTCAATCGCTAAACCTTGACAAAAAGTTGGAAATCGTCCTAGAGACACTTTCCGGCCATCTGTTTGTTAAGAGAGCCGCAATCACTCTGAAGCATGAAAAGGGACACTTTCCATCCATCGTAGCCTCGAACGGACTGCGACTGGAGGACATGAAAACAAGAGGCTACGGTCTTGAAGAAGGGGCTATTGGGCGCATATTCCGAACTTCCCAGGCGCTTGTGGCGCCTGACATTAGCAAAGACCCGTTTTTTCCTGACAGGACGGGATCGAGGAGGATCGAAAAAGGACAGATATCTTTCGTTGGTGTTCCCATCATCTTGCACAGTATCTGTGTGGGAGTATTGAGCGTAGAACGGTTCTTAGATGAAGATGTGTCATTTGAGGGAGACATCAGATTTTTAACCATTCTGGCAGCCCTTATCGCCCAGTTTTTCATTGTGAATGGCACGATAAAATCTAGGGGCGATAATTACAGAAAGAGCGATTCGTCGTGTGATGTCGGAATCTCTGAGCAAAGCAAGCAGTTTTTCCACGTTGGTTCCAGTCGAAGCATGTCCTGGGTCAAGGAGCTGATCAGAAAGGTTGCTCCGACCAAAGCGAACGTTCTTCTGCTGGGAGAATCCGGCACAGGCAAGACCCTTATAGCAAAGACAATCCATGATCTTAGCAATAGGGCGAGCCTTTCCTTCATAAAGGTCAACTGTGCTGCTTTTCCCGATGATCTTCTCGAATCCGAGCTATTTGGTTATGAGAGAGGAGCGTTAGTTGGAGGCGCAGAATCTCGATCCGGGGGCTTTGAGGCGGCAGATGGCGGCACTATGTTTCTCGATGAAATCGGTGAGGTTCCTATTCATTCCCAATTAAAGCTCCTGAGGTTCCTTCAGGACTGCGAGTTCGAGCGACAGGAAAGCGAAACGACAAATACCGTTGATGTCAGAATAATCGCAGCCACCAGCAGAGATCTTGGCAAGGCTGTGGTTAATGGTTCCTTCCGTGAAGATCTTTATCACAGGCTAAATGTGTTTCCCATCAGAATTCCACCACTCCAGGAGAGGAGAGAGGACATAGCGCCTCTGATCAATTTCTTTGCCCAAAGAATCGACCGTAAGTACAAATGCACTCTCAATCTCACTGACGCCGCCTTGGACGCTCTAGCAAACTATTCATGGCCAGGAAATGTTCGGGAGCTGGAAAACCTTATCGAAAGACTAGCTATAATGTTTTCTGGGGAAACGATTGATATCGGAGACCTGTTGCCTTTCATGTCTGGTTCAGGAGAGGATCTGGAAACCAGGTTGTGGCAAGGTAAAGGCTCACTCCGTGAACGAGAAAAACGTGATGTGGTAACAGCCCTAGCTAAGAACAGATGGATACTGGTTCGCGCGGCAAAGGATCTGGGTATAACTGAGAGACAAATGGGCTGTAGAGTGAAGAAGTTCGGTCTAAAGGATGTCGTAAAAAAGCAAAAGCATCGAACAATCACGGCTGCTCGCAGTTAAGAACAAGTTGTCGCATGATGCCAATTGACTCTATCTAGCCCCGAGCTGAAATCCGAAAAACGTTTTGAGTCGAACGGTCTCTTCTACAAAATAGCTCATCAGAGTTAGTTCTCATTAACCCACCATTCTTCATTTAATGGTTGTTCTCCTCAAGCACAAAAACGATTCTTGACTGTTAACGCCTTTTATGCGAAAATAACTCAAACACCGGAATTGCAAAGAAGATTTAATAGGATATTAAGGACAGTTTCGCGCCGGCAATGTGGACGGATTAAATGAGCTTGTCAATGAAAAAGGCTGTTTGTTGTGTTTGTCTGATGGTGGCGCTATCTTGGGCTAGCGCCTCTTGTTTGGCCCAAACGTGCCAAGGGACCGATGGTTCCGCATACTGGTCCACTTTGGCGCACGAAGACAATTCCGTCTTGGCCAGTGTCCTGTATATCCCTTATCTTTGTCTGCAAATCCCGCTTAGAATAGTAGACGCCATCATAGATCCAAAACCTACCAGTAAGGCGACTGTTCCTCCTCAAGCTCACAAGGGACCGGGAATAGTTCGATAATCGAATTTGTTATGATTTTAGTCCTAATGAGAGTTATCCGTAGACCTGAATAGGCGTCCGGTTTTGCCTTGACGGGGCTGGAGGAGCAGAGTTTCGGCTTGACAGTATACGACCAAGATGGGACAATGATGATATGCCGAAGTGGCGGAAGTGGTAGACGCGCCAGGTTCAGGGTCTGGTGGGCGTAAGCCTGTAGGAGTTCGAGTCTCCTCTTCGGCACCAAATATTTTTAAAAGCTGTCTGAATATTTTCAGTCGGCTTTTGATATTTTGGCCAAAATGATAGTCGATTAAAGATCTATTCCATTTCGCTTAACGGAGAATCAGTGGTGGAGGTACGTCTCATCAGACGTGCCAGCGAATTCCAGAAAATTTCCACAGAGTCTAGAAAGTCGGCTTTATTGAAAACCTCAAGGGTAACAACCCCCAGAAAATGTCTATTTAGGGTCTCTACAATTGGATCGAGTTGAGATGACGGAACAAATGCAAGACTCTGGTGATCAGTTTCCCTGACTCCGTGCAGGTGGACAACTCTGGCCCGTGGAAGCCACTGCTCGAGATATTTCAACGCATTGTGCCCGTTTCTCCATAAATGTCCAACATCAGGACAGCAAGAAACAGGAGCGATATCCAATATATGATCAAGAACTGCGGGAAATTGTTTGTCGTGATTTTCTACACATATTCTGGCGGGATCACGCGCCACCTCCATGAGGGCTTCCAAAGACGACAGGGTATTTCTCTCCCATTTCTTAAAATCGCGGTCCGGGTCTATATATTTGGAATCAACATGAACAATATAAGCATGAGGCTTGAGTCTTCGGGTAGTCTCAATAATAGTGATTGCCTTGTCCACCGCAGCGTCATCATCAGCAAGAAACAAATCCAGAGGTAAATGAACCGTATATGTCAGGTCAAAGTCTGAAGCGAGCTGTCCCAATTCGTCTACGTCTTCCTCTGATGGGAAGCTGTTCCAGCTCTCTTCCAATTCGAAAACTAGCAGCTCAATATCTTGTGTATGCCCGGCCAGGAGTCGAACATTAGTAATTACCCCAGCTCTGTAAATATAAGAGGTTGTTCCTAGTCTCATTAAAAAATGGTTCCTATTTACTACAAATTATTATCAATACAGTTGCTTCAGACAGTTCGCATATTGATCCAAGGACGTCTCCATTGACAAAACCAATCCTGGATTCAGCAAAACGCCTGAACCACAAAGACGCCCCAAATGCTGCAATCACCGATAATAGTCCTGAAAAGCCAGCAATCAACGCTACCAATATAGATAAGACCCAACAGAAAACGCAAGACTCGCGCTGGATCCCGTCAAGGAAATCCTTAGCCATGCCTTGGCCGGATGTCAAAGCTCCCTGTGAGGCCAATACCATCATTGCCCTCCCGATAACGGGGGCGACAAATATGCCTGCGACAGGAGTTTTCATGAACATTACTGTAACGACTTTTGCCAAAAGCAGCAATATCAGGCCAATTGCGCCAAACGCTCCAAGTCTGGAATCCTTGAGTATGTCCCGGCGTCTTTCTATCGAGACAGAAGCCCCCAAAGCGTCCCAACAATCTGTCCAACCATCCAGATGTAAGCCGCCGGTGAGAACTACCCAAAGCGTGACGGCCAACAACGCGCAAACAGTCTGAGGAAAGAAAACACTACACACTCCGTAAAACAGATAGAGAATGATGCCAATCATCGCTCCGGCGATGGGAAACGCCCACGATGAACGTCCAACATCAACCATATTGGGAACCGGAGAAACATTGGTCCTGAATAGGGTCAGAAAACCAATAACTATTTTGACTTCTCTTAATAGATTGCTTGAGTCCGACCCGTTTGTCTGAAATTTATCCTCATGATCAGCAGCCATGGTGTGAGTTTTTTATGATATTGAAAAAATTTCCGAATATTACATTTGCGCTCGAAAGAAAGCGGGATTCTATCTGGTCTATTCGTTCGAGAACATGTTCTTTTTCTGGCGCTGCCGCAAACCAGTCGGCCAGCATATCTCGAGTGACTTCAACATGGAACTGTAATCCGTAGCCTGATCCAATCCTTAAAGCCTGGTGAGGGCACAGTTGGGATGACGCAAGCAGCCCGCCTCCAATGGGAATCTCGAACATATCTCCGTGCCACTGGAACACCTCAAATTCCGTGGGCGCCCCGAGAAAAAGCCTATCTGAACGCCCTAGATCAGTCAATTTGATCTCAAACCAACCGACTTCCTTTTCAGGAGACCTAACTACCCGCGCCCCCGCTGCCTTCGCGATCATCTGGGCTCCAAGGCAAACCCCCAGGATAGGTATCTTAAGGGCTAGCGCTCTCTTCAACAACCTGGTCTCGTCTCTCAAAAACGGATATTTGTCCTCTTCATATACGTTCATAGGGCCGCCCATAGATATTATCGCGTCAAATTCCAGGGCCTCGGATGGGATTTTCTTTCCGTCGCATAGATAGATTGTTTCACAGAAAACGCCCCTAGAAGACAAAAATGCGCCAATATTCCCAGGACCCTCTGACGGATGATGGGTCAGTATCAATGCTCTCATATTTCAACTTCCTCTTTTTATATATTTGGTGTGTCTGTTTGTTATTGGAAGACGCCTGTCTCGCCCGAATGCTTTGGGGGTGATCTTTATTCCAGGCGGGGCCTGACGTCTTTTGTACTCATTGCGATCCACCATCCGGGCCACTTCACGAACAAGTTCCAGGGGGTACCCTGTAATTTCGTCACATGCCGTGTCTTCCTCGACATATGCCTTGAGGATGGAATCTAGGACACTGTATGGAGGGAGCGAATCTTCATCTTTCTGATTAGGCCTAAGTTCTGCAGTGGGCGGTCGCTTCAGTATCGAATCGGGGATGACTGGTTTTCCGGCTTTCCGATTCACTAATTCTGAAAGTTCGTACACCAGTGTTTTGGGAACGTCCTTGATTACTGCAAATCCTCCGGCCGTGTCACCATACAGGGTACAATATCCAACAGCGGTTTCGCTCTTGTTTCCAGTAGTGAGCACAAGCCAGTCGAATCGGTTGGAGAGAGCCATCAGGATTGCGCCCCTGATTCTAGCCTGAAGGTTCTCCTTCTCGAGTCCCAAGGAGCCGGACCCGAACGGACCCTCAAGAACTTTCAGAAAACTGTTCAGAATATCCTCAATGGGGACAGTCATAAGCTCAATACCCAAATTGGCGGCAAGCGTTCCTGCGTCCGAAAAAGTTTCGTTTGACGTATATAAGGAAGGCATGGTAACAGCAACGACCCTGTTGGCCCCTAAAGCCTCCACCGCGACAGCAGCCGTTAAGGCCGAGTCTATACCGCCACTCAGACCGATTACGACGGTCTGAAAGCCATTTTTTCGGACATAGTCACCAACCCCGAGTGTCAGCGCCTGGAAAATTTCTTCAACTTCCCCCAATTCTTGAGCTATTCTGGGCTCAATGTAATTTCTTCCATTCCCTTGAGAGTCACTGAGATTCAGTGAAGGGCAGACGGCATTCCAAAACGTCTGAGGCTTTGGCTTGGGAGAAATCTCAATGTCAGTGATCAACAAGTCCTCCCGGAAACGATCGGCTGAGGAGATCAATCTCCCCGCACTGTCAATCACGAAACTGCCTCCATCGAAAACCAGTTCGTCCTGACCCCCAATCATGTTGTTAAAAAAAAGCAGGCAGCCAACCGTCCCAGCAAAATGAGTAGCGATGTTTTTTCTTATTTGGTATTTGCCGGCGAAAAAAGGGGAACCAGATATGTTCAATACGATGTCTGCGGCGTTGTTTACGGCGCACGTCTCGGTCATAGAGCCCGGTATCCAGATGTCCTCACAAATAGTTACCGCAAAACGGACTCCGGATATATCAAAAACAAGACACTGATTACCAGGTTTGAAGTGCCTTTTCTCATCAAAAACACCATAATTCGGCAGTTCTATTTTATGATAGACCTCAATTACCTTGCCTTCGGATATCAACGCAGCGGAGTTTGCAACACCGTTTTCAACAATATCGGCGAAACCCACAAGAGCGGACACTCCAAAACAGCCTTCAGCCAAATCGTGCAAGGCTTCGACATTTTCAAGTACAAAGCGTTCTCTAAGAAGTAGGTCTTCAGGAGGATAACCAGTGACTGCAAGCTCCGGAAAAGTTACGAGGTCCACTCCTGCAGTTATCGACTCGTCCAATCGGCGCCGGATCTTTTCAAAATTTCCGTTGATATCCCCAACTGTAGGGTTTATCTGTGCCTGCGCTATCCTCAAACTCGTCATATCTGCAAAACCCCTTACAAGGAATTGTTAAAGACAACCGGGAAATCCCCTTAGTCGATTGTATCATACCTTGGAATGGAGGTCGTTCAAACACAAACATTAAAGAATGTGGCCGCCAAGACCAAAGACGATCCTGACGGCCACATTCAGCCTGTCTCTTCCTGTGAAGTCTCAGGAAACCCGAAACAACTTCCGGTCAGTTTTTAAATATCAAAGTACAGAGCGAACTCATACGGATGAGGTCTCATTCTAACGGGATTGAGTTCAGCGTCAGTCTTATATTCAATCCACTTGTCAATCACGTCCTGGGTGAACACATCGCCCTTCATTAGGAATTCATGGTCCTCTTCCAGCGCTTTTAAAGCTTCGGCCAGGTCACCAGGAGTAGACGGCACACCTTTAAGTTCTTCAGGGGACAGCGAGTAAATGTCCTTATCCAGTGGCTGACCAGGATCCAGTTTGTTTTCGATTCCGTCTATAACCGCCATCAACAATGCGCTGAACGCAAGGTATCCGTTGCAGGAAGGATCTGGGGTGCGGTATTCAATTCTCTTGGCCTTCGGAGAAGAACTGTACATCGGTATACGACAACATGCGGACCTGTTTCTGGACGAATACGCCAGGTTAACAGGGGCTTCAAATCCGGGGACGAGCCGCTTGTAGGAGTTGGTGGTAGGGTTGCAAAGACCGCACAGCGCCGGCGCGTGCTTTAGTATCCCTCCAATGGCCCATAGCCCCATCTGGGACATGCCTGCGTACTTGTCACCCGCGAATAGAGGCTTTCCCCCCTTCCAGATGCTGATATGGGTGTGCATGCCGGAACCGTTGTCTTCAAACAGCGGTTTGGGCATGAAGGTGACGGTCTTGTCGTAACGTTTCGCTACGTTTTTGAGGACATACTTGAACCACATCAGTTGATCGCCCATCTGGAGTAGTGGCTTGAACTTCATGTCGATCTCGGCTTGCCCTGCTGTAGCGACTTCATGATGCTGGGCCTCGATTGTGATGCCAAGGCTCTCAAGCGTGAGGACCATTTCAGTCCTGAGGTCCTGCTGTGAATCTGTCGGGGACACCGGGAAATAGCCTTCTTTGTGACGGGGTTTGTAACCAAGGTTGGGTTCTTCTTCACGACCCGTGTTCCAGACACCTTCAATGGAGTCAACCTGATGGAAGCCATGGTTGGAACCGTAGCTGTAACGAACATCATCGAAAATGAAAAACTCTGCTTCAGGTCCAATGAAGCAAGTGTCTCCAATTTTGGTGTACTTCAGATAGGCTTCGGCCTTATGCGCTATGTTTCTTGGGTCTCTTGTATATCTCTCCTTGGTTACCGGGTCCACAATGTCACAGATCAAAGATAGTGTGGGATGCTCCATGAACGGGTCCATGACCGCTGTCGAGGCGTCAGGGATGACGAGCATGTCGGACGCGTTGATGGGCTGCCAACCGCGGATAGACGATCCATCAAATCCGAAACCATCTTCAAATGAATCTTCCTCAAGCTCGTGCATGGGCACACTAAAATGCTGCCACATTCCGGGGAAATCCATAAATTTTAAATCCACCATTACTGCATTGTTTTCTTTGGCGAATTCCAAGACCTTTTTTGGTTCCATTCGTTACTCCTTTTTTTGTTCTGTACACTAAACAAACGGCCAACATCTGACCGAGTTTATCAGTTGATCTAAAGCTGCGATGGCTGTGACGGGGTAGTCCGCCATAGCCTAAATCCGGTGGCCATCATGGCTGCTAAACCTGCGCCAATCTCTAATAAGAGCGGCAAATCAATATCATCAGCACGTGAGACACGCGATGTGAAAACCAGTACTAAAGAGCGTCCTCGTCACGTTCTCCGGTTCTGATCCTAACGACAGTCTCCACGGGGGTCACAAAGATTTTTCCATCGCCAATGCTGCCTGTGCGCGCAGCCGCGATAATTTTCTCAATAACCTGATTAACAAGAGACGTCCGTACTACAACCTCTACTTTGATTTTGGGAAGGAAATCCACTAAATATTCCGCGCCGCGGTATATCTCTTTGTGACCCTTCTGACGCCCAAAACCCTTAACTTCTGTAACTGTCATCCCCTGCACGCCGAGGGAATGTAATGCTTCCTTGACATCGTCGAGCTTGAACGGTTTTATAATCGCTTCAACTTTATTCATTTTTCCAGGCTTCCCCTTTCAAACCAATTCCACTGTGAGAACTCGTCACGCCGTCGGTTATCCGATTGTATTACAGATTATATCCGACTTCTCCATGAGCGCTAGTGTCTACGCCAAGTTCCTCTTCTTCTTCTGTTACTCGCAAACCCATGACCGCCTTGATAGCATAAAGCAGGACGGCAGTAATTACGGCGCTGTATAGGAATACGGCGGCGATCCCGATGAGTTGAACCAGTAACTGATGGGAGTCTCCGAATAATAAACCATTTCCACCTTGCGGGTTAATAAGCTTTGACGCAAAAATACCGGTGCAAAAAGTCCCCCAGATACCGCCCACACCATGAATGCCTACCACATCGAGTGAATCATCGTAACCCAGCTTGTCTTTCGCAAGCACCGCCAGGTAACAGATTATTCCAGCGACCCCTCCAATAATTAGGGCCGCGTCAAGGCCGACATACCCGCATGCGGGGGTAATCGACCCTAGACCGGCTATTGCTCCTGAAGCTAACCCCAATGTAGTGGGTTTGCCTTTTAAGATCCATTCGGCGATTACCCATGTCATCGAACCTGTCGCCGCAGCCATATGAGTGACGATAAAAGCATTTCCAGCCACGCCGTCAGCGGCTAGACGGCTACCAGCGTTAAAGCCGAACCATCCGAACCACAGCAAGCCTACACCCAATAAAGTGAGAGTCAGGTTATGTGGGATAAACGTCCTTGTCCCGTATCCTTTTCTTTTGCCGACCACCAAGGCCGCTACCAGCGCTGCGACCCCGCAATTGAGGTGAACCACCAAACCGCCAGCAAAATCGAGAATTCCCAACTTTGAAAGCCAGCCACCACCCCAGATCCAGTGACAGATCGGAGAGTAAACAAATGTCATCCATAAAACCGTAAAAACTACAAACGGAGCAAATTTCATTCTCTCAGCAAATGCCCCGGAAATTAAGGCAGGGGTGATGATCACAAACATTCCCTGAAAAGCGAAGAACACCGAATGGGGAATTGTAAGCCCTTCTTTGACTTCTGAACCAACTCCGTGCCCCATAAAATGGGCTAGATTTCCTATGAATCCTCCGACATCCGGCCCAAAAGACAGGCTATAACCATATATCAACCAGATTAGAGAGCCCAAGCCCATTAGCAAGAAGCTGTGCATCATTGTTGAAAGCACATTTTTGGGCCTGGTCAAACCACCATAAAATATGGCCAGACCAGGCGTCATAAGTAAAACCAAAGCAGCGCTAATCATGACAAAAGCCGTGTCGGCAGCGTTCATAAAAAACCCTCCTCCCAAAATTTCTCAAGCCTCTAAAGAGGAGGTCCGGCGGCCAGTGTTCCGACCCACTTGAAAGGCCTGATTGTTAATCCGGAATGGCAAACCGAATTTACAATTTTGGCATTTACGCAAGTGGCGTGCCAACACATCACGCATTAAGCAAGTATTATATAACAACCTGATATCAAGGAACATTAAAGATTGAACTAAATTTAGAACCTTGGAGAAAACATGACAAACCTACAAAACAGTAACAATGACCCCTTTTGTGTTACAATTATGTAGGTAACTGTATTCCAGAATGAGTTGAGAGAGAAAGCCGGTTCATGGGGTGACTTTCTCTCCGAGTTATGCTAAATCGCGTCCACATTCCGCTCGCCTGTCCTTATTCTGACCACGGCTTCGACAGGGAAAACGAAAATCTTTCCATCGCCGATGGTTCCCGTCCTGGCGGCGGCAATAACCTTTTCTATGACCTGGTCTACGATAGAGGCCTGCACCACCATTTCAATCTTGATCTTGGGAAGAAAGTCCACCAAATATTCAGCCCCTCGATAAATCTCTTTGTGTCCTTTTTGCCTGCCGAATCCCTTGACTTCTGTTACTGTCATTCCCTGGACACCTATGGAATGGAGGGCTTCTTTTACGTCGTCCAGCTTAAATGGCTTTATAATCACTTCAACTTTTTTCATGCACGTCACCTTTCAGTGAGATAGTTAAGCGGATCTAGGTTTTGGACCGCTGAACCGTTTCATCCATCCAGCAGCTCCGACGAGATGCAACATCTAAATATTATAGGCCGTTTCACCATGTTCGGATGTGTCGCAGCCGACAACCTCGTCTTCGTCGCTAACTTTGAGGCCGACTACAGCTTTAACTATGTAAAGGATAATAGTGGTTATCACGAGACAGTATACGATGGTCGCAAGCACCGCCACAAACTGGATCCAAAGCTGGCCGGGATTACCGAAAAATAGGCCGTCATTCCCAGTTGGGTTTATGAGCTTAGAAGCGAAAAGGCCGGTGGCGAGAGCGCCCCAGACACCACCGACACCGTGTACGCCAACTACGTCCAAGGCGTCGTCATAACCAAGGGAACTCTTGGCAAGCACTGCCAGGTAACAGAGGACACCGGCTACCGCGCCAAGTATTACCGCAGATACAGGCCCAACGAACCCGGATGCTGGAGTGATTGCTACCAGGCCGGCTACAGCGCCGGAAGCCAATCCGAGAGTAGTAGGTTTGCCCTTGATGATCCATTCCGCAAACATCCATGACATAGCCGCCGCCGCAGTTGCCATATGCGTCACTACAAAAGCCATTGCGGCCCCTTCACTTGCGGCGAGCGCGCTACCTGCGTTGAAGCCGAACCAACCTACCCACAACAGCCCGGCCCCGAGCAGTGTCAATGTGAGGTTATGCGGGATCATGGCCGTGTGGCCGTAACCTTTTCGTTTCCCAATGACAAGGGCGCAAGCCAGAGCCGCTGCCGCAGCGTTTATGTGAACTACCGTTCCGCCTGCAAAATCAAGCGCTCCCATACCCGACAGCCATCCGCCTGGACCCCATACCCAGTGGGCTATGGGGCAATATACAAAAGTGATCCACAACAACATGAATAATATGAATGCGCTGAATTTCATCCGTTCCGCAAAAGCGCCGGAAATCAAAGCCGGAGTTATTACCGCAAACATACACTGAAAAATCATAAAAGTGGTACCTGGGATCGTCATGGTCTTTGAGGGATCCACCAGGTCCGGAAACAGTTCTGCGCCAATATTGTTTAGAAAAAAGTACTGCGAGCCACCCAACCACCCACTGACAGCGTCAGGGGCAAAGGCCAGACTGAATCCATAAAACATCCAGATTATTGATGCCATCGCCATTAGAAAGAAGCTGTGCATCATGGTTGATAGAACGTTCTTCGATCTGGTCATACCGCCGTAGAACATCGCCAAACCCGGTGTCATAAGTAAAACCAGCGCTGAAGACGCCAGGACCCACGCATTGTCCGCTTGATTCATCTTTCAACTATCTCCGTTATCTTTCGTTTCGTCTAAAGCCTACGCTTCTGTCATCACTGTCGAGCGCTCAAAACTAAGTTTGATTGCCATTTAAGCAAGCGTGGCGCCAAACTCACAACATTCCTGATGTAATAGTTAACATGCTGGGATCGTTACGTTAATGATAACGTCAATAGAGAACCCGATAATTACAAAGTGTAATAAAACTACAAAAAGGTATGATTTATTTCCATTGCTGTTACATTGTGGTACGAAACCGCTTCGGGTCTATTCCATGCTTCATTACCCGCAGGCCCATAATGCGCTCCGTTAATCCCAATGCCCGCGCGGCTCTGGCCTTGTTGCCCCTGGCCGCTTTTAGAGCGTCCATAATCAAATCCCGCTCCACTGTGTTGAGCGTGGAGTCCAGAGTCCCCGCGTGGGCCGTGCCGCTAGCTTCTGCTGTCTGTAACGTTGGTGGAAGGTTGTGTGAATGAATGACCTGGTCGGAACTGAGCAGGACCGCCCGTTCGATGCAATTTTCCAGCTCTCTGACATTTCCTGGCCAATGATAGCTCATCAGCATGTCAATCGCTGGAGTGGAAATCCTGAGGACCGGTTTGTCATTGGCCCTGCTGTACTTTTCAATGAAATAGTCAACGAGTAGAGGTATGTCCGTCTTTCTCTCCCTAAGAGGTGGAATGTGAATGGGGAAAACATTCAATCTATAGTACAGGTCGTGCCTGAACACGCCTTCCGTTATGAGACGCTCAAGATCCCGGTTAGTCGCTGTTATAATTCTAACGTCGGTCTTTTGAGTCGCGGAGCCTCCCACGCGCTCAAATTCTTTCTCCTGCAATACTCTAAGCAGTTTGATCTGAGTAGTTGGCGATAAGTCCCCAATTTCATCAAGAAAGATCGTTCCGCTATGAGCCAGCTCGAAACGGCCTTTCCGCGTGGCTATTGCGCCAGTAAACGCTCCACGTTCGTGGCCAAACAACTCACTTTCAACAACACTCTCGGGAAGCGCCCCACAATTGACCTTCACGAAAGGCTTGTCAGCGCGTGGACTGTTATAATGGATGGCATGAGCGACCAGTTCCTTGCCGGTGCCACTTTCGCCCCTTACCAAAACGGTAGCCTCGCTGGGTGAAACCTGGGATATTAGATCGTAAACAGCGCGCATTACCTTTGAGTTGCCCACAATATTGGAAGGCCTGAACCTTTCCTTTAACTCGCTCTGCAAGCGTGTGTTCTCTTCCATGAGACGCTGACGCTCCTCCTGAGCCTCCTGTCTCAAACGAACAGCCTGCGCGATCATCGAGGCGATGATGGCAAGCAACCGGACGTCCTCCTGAAAAGAAACCCCTTCTTCAAAAACCCGGTCAGCGCTCAACGCTCCTATAACCTCATTGCCAATCTTGATGGGCACGCAAATAAAAGAAACGTCATTTTTCTTCAACCGCTTGCGCGCTCCGGTTCGATCCAAAAAAAGAGGCTCGTCGGATATGTGCGGCACAATTGCCGGTCTACCAGTTTTAACCACTTGGCCGGTTATGCCTTCCCCAGGCCTGTATCTGCCCCGTTCCTTCTGAACTTCCGATAGCCCATGGGCTGTCTCGATCATGATTTCGCCGGATTGCCGGTTCAATAGGGTTATGGTCCCGCGCATCATCCCCATCCGTGTGGCTATAGCCTCCAGGACCGGACCAACTACATCCGCCAATTCTATGCTCTGGTCCAAGATTTGGCTGATTTCAAAAAGCAAAAGGAGTTCCTGGACTTCTCTTTTTACAACCGGGGCCTTACGCCTGACTTCCATACAAATAATCCTTATTCCAAAATACAGAGTTCAAGCCTACAAAATTGTAGGTTGAATAACTTCATTTGTCAAAATTGTTCTGAACTTTTTCTTATCGTAGGCCAGACTTAGGATCCTCACGGTTGAATTGTTGAAAAAAATGTCAATATTAAACTAAGCCATTTTAGTTGGAATAATATGAGAATATCCGCGGAGCCGTGAAACCAATTGCCAGAAAAGTATAATGATGATATAATGTTATAAATGTAACCCAATTACCTCGAAATTCAGGACCCCTTTTATCCCCTGTTTTCTGATTGAATATGAAAATAGGCTAAGTGTTACCTCGTAACATTTAAGAGAGCGGCTGATTATGTTTAGGAAAGACAGTCGTATAATACGTCGAACCATTACAAAGCGACTGATGAGTTCTCTAACGGCCTTTTTTATATATCCCGTGTTATTCTTTTTTACGGTCCTTTTCTTAACATCAATGGTCCTTGGGATTCGTCCAGTGTTGGCGGCCGATTCTGAACAGGTGGCTCAACATGCGTTCCTGTTGGGGAAAAGGGCGCTGGACGAAGGAAATGCGGCCAAAGCTGAGCAGTCATGGAAACCAATTCTGGGCGATAGTCTCTATGGCCCAGTTTCATATTTGCTGTTGGCCAGAGGATACGCCCGTGAGAGATCATTTTCAAAGAGTGAGTTCCTGATAAGGGATTTCCTGAAACTGTATCCGGGAAGCCCTTACCGTGAAGCTTCGCTTGAGGACTTGACCGATTACGTCTATCTACAGGGGAAACCTGGAGCGACAAAGTTACTGCTGGAGTCCATTCCAAATGCTTCTGAATCACGGAAACAGACCATTCTCCTGCGTTTGGGAGATACAGAAACTCGATCAGGCAATTTCAACAAGGCGCTGGTTTTCTATCGGAGACTTTACCTGAACTACCCTGCCGGAGCTGCAGGCCTTCAAGCTCGAGAGCGTATGAGACAACTTGTGTCTAATGGAAAGATACGGAAACCAGACTTCACGGAACCTGAGTTGTTATCGCGAGCGGCTGGATTGTCCGCATCCGGTCGACATGATATTGCCTCTGAGATTTACCGCAATCTTTTGAACAAAAAACCTACGGATTACTTGCTTGCGCTTAAATACGCCCGTTGCCTGTACAAAGATCGCAAGAACAATGAAGCGATCAAAGCTCTTTCTGAACTTCTTACCAAACCAATCTCCCCAGAGACCCGCTCAGAGGCCATTTACATAATGAGCCTGGTTTACTGGCGAATTGACAAGGACCCGGAGTTCGAATCCTGCTGCGCAAAACTTCTGGAAAAGGGTGCCCCGAACTTCAAAACCAGGGCGCTCGTAAACTTGGCTGCGTTCAATTTCGAAAAAGGTCGGCTGTCCCGTGCGGATACTTATTATAAACGACTTCTCTCAGAGTCTTCTGATCCGTCTATAAAAGCAAAGATCAAGTGGCGAATGGCATGGATAAAATACCGGTCACGCCAGTACAACGAAGCTGCCATTAATTTCAGGGAAGTCAGGGAGATTTCAAAGGACCCACAGATGACCAGGGCGTCAAAATATTGGGAGGCTAGGGCCACGACACTAACCGGTAAATTTGAGAAGGCGCTCCCTCTTTACACGGACCTGGCTGAAAACTATCGCTACGATTATTATGGTTCCAGGGCTCAAAAAATACTTATTTCGGCAAAACAGCCAATTACCCCGAATGTTCAAGCGCAAAGAGGGGTATTTCCTGATCTGCGCATAACACCTGCGCTTCGATCAAACGCTCTTGTTTTGAACGCCTTGAAACTGATCAAAATGGAACTGCCTGAATTTGCGCTACTTAATCTTCAGGCGCTGCCGAAAAGTATTCATTCCACCTACCCGATTGTTTTTCTCATGGCAAAAGCGGCCCAACAGGCGGGCTACTACGGGTTGGCTCATGAGATAGTGGTATCGGGGTTCTCTGGTTTTGTTGACAATCCTCCAGATAACGCGCCCAGGGAATTCGTTGAACTGGCTTATCCTCGCGTGCATATGGCTGAAACCTCGGAACACGCTACTAGAGGCGGTGTGGATCCATTCCTAGTATGGGCGGTTGTTCGCCAGGAAAGCAGATATGACGCGTATGCCGTATCACCCGCAGGCGCCCTCGGTCTGATGCAGGTTACACCGAGGACCGCGTCAGCCTTCACAAAAAGGTCGGCAAGTTCCAATACTCGAGTAGTTCAGGAACTGTTGGATCCCAAGAAGAACCTTTCAGTAGGGATTCGAGTCCTGGCTGATAACCTTCGTCAGTTCAAGGGAAATGTTGTGCCTGCTATAGCAGCCTACAACGCCGATATCAACAAGGTCCGTCAGTGGATCGTCAGAACTGGTCGCATGAAACAAGATGAATTTATAGAAAACATTCCATATTCTGAAACACGTCTTTACGTTAAGAAAGTATTGACCAATCTTGCGGCCTACTCAAGAATTTACGCTCGAAAAGACCTTGCTGGATACTGGTAAAAGCCAATCGCCTTTGCAGGTTTTTTTGAGATGAAAGCATAAGGAAGTCAAAACTATTGAATCAAAATGATACCCCCTACTTTGACGTCACACCACACCTGAGGCTGTTCATCGATAAAGATGGCAGATGGTATCAAAATGGAGCTGAAATCATCCATCCGGGTATTCGGCGACAATTCATGGAAGCCCTCGAGATAAGCCCCGTCGGTGGTTACCGTATCCGACTAGATAGAGAAATCTGTCAAGTTAAAGTTGAGGACGCCCCCTATGTAGTCTTAGGAATTGTTGATAGCGTAGATGGGAACCTCAGTCTTCAACTAAAAGATGGGGCCAGTGAAGTTTTCGACCCTGAGACGTTTTGGATTAACGATCATAACATTCCTTATTCGATGGTAAGGAATGGCGAATTTCCAGCCCGTTTTAGCCGTCCCGCGTATTATGAACTTGCGCAAAGGATCGTATTCGACGAGGAAACCCAGTCTTTTTCACTAGTACTAAATGGTAAATCCTGGCCTGTCAGATTAGACCCCACTCACTGATCCGGCGATCTTGAGCCGGAGCCGGTGACGACAAACTCCTTTTATATTTTAGGGCTACCCGATTTGAGACTGGTCGATTTGCGGGGTTTCGACTATCAATGTCACAGGACCGTCATTTATGAGTTCCACCTGCATCATTGCCCTGAAAACTCCATGTTGGACCGGTATCCCTGAACTTCGGAGTTTTGATATGAATTCCCAGTAATGTTTTTCAGCGATTTCTGCTGAGGCGGCGAGCGAGTAGGACGGTCTTTTCCCCTTACGGCAGTCCGCATAAAGAGTAAATTGCGATACAACAAGCATTTCGCCGTTGATCTGGGAAATGTCGAGATTCATTTTACCGGAGGGGTCAGAGAAAATTCTAAGACCAGCCACTTTGTCAGCTAACCAATTTACCCCGGTTTGGGTGTCGTCTTTTGCCGCTCCCAGTAGAATCAGCATGCCTTGCCCGATGGTGGCTACAGGTTTGCCATCTACCATGACGCAGGAACTTATGACTCTCTGGACCACTGCTTTCATGAGGACCTTGTCTTCACATATAGACCCCACAAAAGAATAAACGCGGGAACAAAGTCGTCGCAGTCTTTTTTCAGCCGTTCAGACAACTCTTCGAGACTAATGAATTCGCCGTTACAAATTTCCTCGGGATCGAGGATCGGGGGGGTATCAGAATGGGCTTCGAACAGGACTACACTCTCATTTTCCGTTTCAGGGCAGGGCTGAACTTTAAGTATTCTTGCAAGATCCGCCATAATACTCAATTCCTCCTGAAGCTCACGTCTAGCGGCTTCGCCGTAAGTCTCCCCGCTATCTACATGCCCGGCAGCGGACGAATCCAGTTTCAGTGGATAGCGGTCTTTTCGCTTGGATCGCCTCTGGATATACATAGCGCCCATTGAATTAAACAGGAAAATATGGACCGCCCGATGGAACAAGCCTTTTTCATGAATTTCCCCGCGCGTGGCCTGACCGATAACTTTATCGTCCATATCGATGACATCCAGTATTTCGTTCGCCTGGGGATTATTTACCGTCAATGAACGGCCACAGTCCTTTTTATCTAGAATTTGAAATCAACCCGGATTTTAAATATTCTTTTCGCAGGGAATTCACAAAGCTTAATGCCGGTTTTTTCGCACATTTCATTGATAATCCGCGATTTTTCCTCTTCGGATTTAGCTATCAAAGTGAACCAGACGTTAAAATCATGCTTCCTGAGGTAGTTATGAGTTACTCCAGGGAACGAATTCACTACCGCGACGAAATTATCCAATTGCTCTGCCGGAACACGGGCTGTGACCAAAGTGCTTACAAATCCCAATTTTCTTGAATTTATGGAGGCCCCTATACGCCTTATTATGCCAGCTTCTCTCAATTTTGCGATCCTGGCAAGCGCTTCCTCCTCTGATACCCCGATTCTTGCTCCAAGCGCCTTATACGGATGCGATTGGACAGGGAAATCGGATTGGACCTCATTCAATAAAGCCCGATCAGTCTCGTCAATCAGCGTATGAAGATTTTCTTTTGTCATGCTCGCCTTTAACATAACCGTTAAGAATTAATGTCATCAGGAATCATAGAAATAAGGAACAACAATTTCAAGCCTGAGTGAGACAATAGATGTGCTGTTTCGGATCATCAACAATCGCTGAACAGCCCTTGAGCGCCGTATATGACGGATTTGCCGCCACTTCGACTTTGAACCCGGTCATTTTTGCTATAAGTTCAGGCAATCCATGGAGTAGGGATAGGCCACCCGCGAGCACGATTGGGTGGCTTTCAAGGTCCGCCAGGACAGCCGGTGAGCAATTGTCAAGCGTCTCCTGAATCAAATCGACTATAGCGTTTATTGGTCTCTCAACTGCGTTTGAAATTTCCAATGATTCCATCTCAACGCTCTTTAGGCCGCCTTTCCCGGCCTCTCTGCCCGTAACTCGCATGGTTTCATTGGAAGTGGATGAGTTCTCAGCACAGGCCAGTTTTTCTTTGATTTTCTGAGCCATTTCCATAGTAACCTGGATGTTGTAACGATGAAGAAGATATTCATATATGGCGCAATCCATGGTTTCTCCGCCGACACGCGTCGCATCCGAATAGATAATGTGCCCCAAGCCTATGATCCCGACTTCGCAAATGCCGCCACCGAGTGATACAAGCATCCGTGCCCTGGGAGAGTCGATTTTATAGCCCACCCCAATTGTTGCTGCGATTAGGGCCGGAACAAGATAAACTCTGCCGGCGCCTGATTTCGTAGCGGCTTCGATGATAGCCCTTCGTTCAAGCCTTGTCCCGCAACTGGGAGACGTGACAGCCATTTTATACCATCTCAGGGAATTGCCATTTTTGGCGCTGTGGAGTAAATGACGAAGCATTAAAGCGGCGTGTCCAGCGTCTGCTATTACACCGTTGCATAAAGGCTTGTGAAGAGATACGTAATCGGGACAACGTCCCACCATATTCCTCGCAATAGATCCCGCTGCGAGAGGCTTGCCATCTACAGAGTCAGTGGCGAGAAAGGAAGGCTCATCCACAAATATTCCCCTACCACGCAAGTACATTCTGGTATTGGTTGTCCCGAGATCAACGGCCAATTCGATGCCGACGCGGTCCCGGAAGGCCCCAATGGCCCTTCCAAGTCTGTCGAAGTGGACATTCAGCTTCTCGGACCATCGTTGTAATCTGGCTTGACTGTTAATTGTCTCCAGGATGAAAAACTCCACTAAACTATATTATGAATTTGAAGGCGAAACGCCTCATCCGAAGAAACCCGTTCGTCACGAGAGCGCAATAATATTGCTAAAAGAGCCGCGAGTCGAGTAATAATAAGTCTGGAATTCAATAATATTCTATAATAAATTGAAATGGCTTCGGAAAGTCTGTTTTAGGGGGACATTCAAGGTATCGAAACCGTGATCTCTATACCGCTGCAACTAATAGTGGCAATGTCGCTGGACGCGTTAATCGGCGATCCGAGATGGTGGCCACACCCAGTTCGTTTTATAGGCGTGTTCGCTCTGAGTCTCGAAGGAAAATTGAGACCGCTTTTCAAGAACGAGCTAATCGCCGGAGCATTTACAGCTTTTGCAGTCATCGGGGCTACATGGGGAGTTACCTTCTGCCTCGTTGGAATTGGGCGTATTTTTCACCCATTGCTCGAGGACGCGATCTCAATTTTTATAATTTACACCGGGTTAGCGGCGCACGACTTGGCCAAGCACGCCCGATCAGTCCAGGAAGCGCTGGATGAGCACGATATAGAATTGGCGAGGAAAAGGGTGGGCATGATCTGCGGACGGGACACAGGCGCCCTGGACGAGCAATCTGTTATCAGGGCAACCATCGAAAGCGTGGCTGAAAACTCTGTTGACGGGGTTACGGCCCCTTTGTTCTTCGGGTTACTTGCGGGTCCTGTCGGGGTCATGGTCTACAAGGCAATCAGCACGTTGGACTCCACTTTTGGTTACAAAAACGAGCGCTACCGCCGTTTCGGTTGGACCTCTGCCAAGTTGGACGATGTCGCAGCGTTTGTCCCGAGCCGGCTAACATCTCTTTTGGTCCCAGTCGCCGCATGGATAACAGGCATGTATGCTCATGACTCTTTTAGGGTCCTTAAAAGGGATCGTTTGAAGCACGCAAGTCCGAATTCCGGGCATACCGAGGCTGCTTTCGCCGGAGCCCTTGGGTTAAAGCTGGGCGGTCCAAGCTACTATGGCGGAATCCTTCATGAAAAGCCATTTTTAGGTGATTCCGTTAGTGAACCTTACGCGCAGTTGATTACAAAAAGCGTTAAACTCATGAACATTACAGTGGTAATCTCATTTATCGCCTTCACCGTTCTGTTGTTCTTGGTGAAACATATTTAGCAAGCTATTTGGAAGTTCATTTCGCTTCGCTTGGTTGGAAGTCGGGGATGTTGTTTTACCAGAGGGTCTTATGTCTATTGTCCCGGAAATCAATATAGTAGGCTGTGGCCCGGGATCGCCGAACTACCTTACGCAGGAAGCAATTTCTGTAGTAAAGGGATCTTCTGTCATCGTGGGTTATGACAGGTTAATGGAACTGTTCCCATGGTATGGCGGCGAGCGCGTCTCCCTTGGATCCGACATTCAGGCCGGTTTGTGCAAGATTGAATCATTACGCCCCAAGGGGCCAGTCACAGTTCTCGTAAGCGGCGATCCAGGTTTCTTTAGTCTTGCTAAACTTGTCGTAAGTCGGTTCGGTAGAGAAAATTGCAGGATTATTCCGGGCATCAGTTCGGTCCATGTGGCTTTTTCGAGGATCTGTCTCGATTGGGCCGACGCGAAGATTATTAGCGCCCATGTTTCGGACCCGGATCATGCGATGGATGATGCTGTGGCTAAAGAATCGAAGATTGCTGTATTGCTTGGACGTCCCGATTCTATGAAATGGGTGATTTCATTCTTGAAAAGGTTTCGCTCCAAACGACGCATATTTGTATGTGAGGACCTCACGTTGCCCGACGAAAGTGTTAGGGAAGTCGACGATACTCAGCTTCCGGACCTTCGTGTAAGTTCCAGGACCGTAGTCTTGTTAATTTGCGAAGGCCTTCTCGAATGACTAGCGGAGCTTCATGTCGATTGGATTCATTTTGGGGTGTCCGGTTCGTCAACTATGCAGGATGCCGGACATGATACTACTCCTCGGCGGGACCTCGGATTCAATTGAAGTGGCTGGGCTTCTTTTAAATGAATGTCTTCCCATGATTTTCTCTATGGCGACGGAGGCTCCAATGGACCTACCTGAATCGCCTTTACTTGTAATAAGGCGGGGGCCACTTGATCAAAAGGGGATGGAAGAATCAATTTCCAAAGACAACATAAATGTCATAATAGACGCCACTCATCCTTACGCTGTAGAGGTTACCCGAAATGCCTTATCGGTTTGCGGGAAAACGGGAATCCGATACTTCAGATTAACCAGAAAAAAGGTAGTTAAAAAACATCCAAACATTATCTTCGCTGAAAATCATGAGGACGCGGCCCGTAAAACTGTATCTCTCGGCGGAACAATCCTGGCGGCTATCGGTATCAGAAACCTTTCGACCTATGTCTCCGTGTGTCATGAGAACGGCCTCCGATTGGTTGTGAGGGCCCTCCCCAATAAGGATTCGATAAAAATTCTGGAAGGCCTGGGAATACCCGAGGAAAATAGGATAATAGGGCAGGGGCCGTTTTCGTATGATGACAACGTTACTGCAATAAAGCAGTTTGGCATTAGTACCCTGGTTACCAAAGACAGCGGAACCAGAGGTGGGACAGAGGCAAAAATCCAAGCAGCACTGGATCAGGGATGTAAAATAGTAGTGGTCCAGAGACCTTCGATAGACGATACAGGCTCGTTCTCCGAACCACTGGAACTTGTCAACGCGGTGAAAGACTACTTGAT
Source organism: uncultured delta proteobacterium (assembly GCA_963798475.1). Classification (GTDB taxonomy): domain Bacteria; phylum Desulfobacterota; class Desulfomonilia; order Desulfomonilales; family Desulfomonilaceae; genus CAJBEZ01. The sequence continues at coordinate 111,010 of CAWCTI010000036.1, read as the reverse complement.
AAATATGTCCTCAAAAAGGGAAGGGGTAGCTTCCAGGACCAGATTGTAAAGCATTGCGGCAATTCTGCGAATTTCCCATTCAGCGTCCTTGGGCAGTCTTAATCGCAGGAAATCGCGGAGCGCCCGAGCATTAATCCACCAGATCCTCTCCTGTGACGAAGCGACGGGTATGGCCCTTCTGGCGTCCTCCTTGTGCAGCTTATTGGAATTCCTGAGGTCTTCATATATCTCAAAGGCTTTTTTATTGGCGTCACTCAACTTCCTCAGGGCTTCTTTTGCATCAGCCTCATTGGTTATATAACTCAGGAGGGGATAGACGAAGGCCGCCCCTTGGGTCTGAAACCTCCTGCTTGAACTGACATGTCCCTGTCCAATTCTATGGCGTGACATCTGAGCGCCGCATGCCTTGGAAATACCGGAAACGTGAAAATTGAACTGGAGTGATTCAAGCGGCGTCATATGGCCCAAGCCAATAAGCTTCCTATTCAGAGACCTTTTACGTTCGAGGTCATCAGCCATCTTTTCCCTGCTCCCGTAACTGATAGCCGCAGACCAGGCTGGAATGGTTTCTATTGTCTCCCACAGGTCCTTTTTCTCCATACGCGTGCTCATGTTTTCCAACGGTACAGTCACGGCCTCAAGAACGATTTCCGGTTCCACATTCCCGAAGCAGGAGCTACGTAGTTCCTTCCATGGATCATCCATAATGACCATCGCAAAATGTCCTCTCTATAGCCCTTGTTGTGATTCAAGCATCATATGCGACCAAGCGCCAAGCCAGGAGTCCGTGTTGATCCACAGGAGATAACAGGGTCACATCGGGCCCCGAGCCCATCTCCATCTACAGGTTGGACCATTCGGGCGAATGTTTTGTAGTAGGTTTGTTCTTGAACAACCTCTGGAGCGCCTGCCGCCAAAAGTCTTCGAAAGTAGAGCATTCAGTCGGGTAATGACACCATCCGACCCTTACGGAGTGGTTTATCTCTACCCCGTCAACATGGGTGATATCGATACTGAACAACCCCATCACCCTGCGAATCATATTGGTCGCATCCTCCATTGGAACGTTCTCGATGAACACTCCAAACCCTCCAGTCCGGAATTTTCCTACAATGGAACCGCTCTTATGGAGATTTAGGAGTCGTTCCGTAAAAATGGTCAGGAATCTCTTGATCCTCGAAATATCATGTTGCAGATAAATTGAGTCAATATTCTCGATCTCAACCAATATCAGGACGCAGGGAGATCTTTCCGAAAGCGCCTGCATAAATTTCATCCCCGTTTGGGCCCTGAAAAAGCTTTCGTTCATGAGGCCGGATTCACCGTCGTAAAGTCTCACAGCTTTAAGCAGTTTTTCATTAACCACGTTGCGACGGACTATTGCCAGAATTGCTCCAAGGAATTCCCAAGTCTTACGATCGTTTTCAAGAGAATGGTCTTCCTTACGGGCGGCCAATAACAGGAAACCATCTATCCCGTGTTCCCTTGTCCACGGAACGATGACAGCGCTCTTAACGGGAAAACCTAGGGCTTCACCGGCGTGGAAGACGGAAATGAGGGCCTCACCTGCCTTTGGGCTGCCCATTATGACCGATTGTTGCCGCTCAATGGACCACTTGGCCCAACCTGGCCGCAACTTGATAATGCGCCCTTTGTTCAGAGACTTGGAGAACCCAGCAACTGAACGGATACGGCATGACATGGAGGCCGTAGATACTGTGGCCACCAGGGCGCCATCGAAGCGGCCTTTGCTTACCAGGGAGGACACCATACTGTCGAAAAACGTGTCTGAGATGTTGGCCGCAAGCCGATACTCATTGAGCATGTCCGCCATCGTGGAAAATTCGGACCTCGATGTCTCTATTCCTTCGGACGTGACCGCGAGACTAAGAATCCCCTCAATTGCTGCAACTAGTCCCTGGACAAATCGTATCTGGGGTGGTTGAAACGAGGGACATTCCGCCGTATCTACCACCATTAAAGCACGGTCCCCAATGGGGGCTATAAGCATTGCAAGAACAGGCTCAGGTCTTGAATAGAGTTCAAGGGCAAGCGGAGGAACTGAGGCGTGTGTCTCGTGGCTGATGGAACCTTTTCGGGACAGAGCGGCAATCCTGCTTCGCTCTGAGGACAATGGAACATCGAATATAAAGTGTTTGCTCAACGTTCGATGCGAGATTAATCGGAATGAGCGATCAACAGAGGACTTGAGGTAGATTGCGACTGTAAAGGCTTCCAATGACTCGGCCGCTGCTGAAACCAGCGCATTTAGCGGATGGACCAGGTCAGGTCTGAAATTTGTGGATGAAGTCACGCTGTTTTTCACGGGTTTTCCGTCTCAAAAACTACTGTTACCTGAATCGGTTCGATCGAATCAATCCTTAGGCCTTCTGGCTTCACTATTACCGGGATCTTGATTTTCTGTTTGAGCCCCAGTTCCGAAATATTTATCGGGTCCGTGGTAACTGAAGTAAGTTTTTTTATGTCTCCCTGAGAAGCCCGAATTTTGACCTCTGACGGAGAAACTACGATTTTAGTCCTGTCCGGTAATGCTCCCACTATTGTGGGAACAACCTTAAAAACCTTAACCGAAGCGGCGTCTATATTGAGTTGAAGGTCCGAAGGCCTGATCTGGGAGATCGTTATTCCAGGGGGAACCTGAAGGCTATTGGGAGTCAGCCTGAAGAAGTTCAGCCCGGGAACTACCTTACCGAGGTCCACGACCGCCCTAACCGAACCGGGATTCAGGTTTTCCAAGCCGGACGCCGATCCTTTGGCCCGAACATCTACCCTATCCATCCAGGGCCCGACAATCTCCATAGACGCGGGAAGGTTAGTATACTGAATCGGAACAGAAAGACCAATCTCAGAACGCTGCGGACCAACTATTAAAAACCATAGGAATATCGAAGTCGCGAGAGCGAGCAATTTCAGACGCCAGTTTGACCAAATCACAGTGGTCCAGTCGTGGGAACGTCCATCGCCATGGCCTGAACCGTGATTTGAGAGACACTTTTCAATGGCGGCCCTAAACTCGTTCCGTTGTTTGAAATGGGTGATCTCTGAACCCTCTACCAGGGAAACCTCCCCGCGTTCTTCAGACACCACGACACAAATAGCGTCCGATCTTTCGCAAATCCCTAGAGCTGCGCGGTGTCTGGTCCCATATTTGGCGCTGAGTTCTTCGTCCCGGGACAAAGGAAGAATGCAAGCAGCCGCCTTTATGCGATCCCTGTTTATTGAAACCGCCCCATCGTGAAGAGGAGAACTTTTCTGAAATATGGCCTGTAACAACTCAGTGGATAAGGAGCTGTCTAACTCCTTACCCTTCACTATTAAGTGGTCCAAACCGTCGAAACGCTGAAAAACAAGCAGCGCCCCAATCCTCTGGCGGGCCAATTCCGTTACGGCGTTGACAATCTCATCGATTACGCCTGAATCCGAGCTTTGATAGTGACGGTTCCTCCAATGCCTTATGGGTGATGCCCTGTCGAGCATTTGGCGAATTTCCGGCTGAAATACTATTACGAGGACAATTATAATCGCTGCCCAAACATACTGAAACAAGATCGAAGTCAGTATCAAGCCCAACTTTGTAGCCAGAAAATAAAATATCCCCGTTCCTATAAGAGTAACCAGGATCTGGAAGGACCTTGTGCCTTTGAACCACAACGCGACAAAATAAAACAGGAACGCGATCAAACCTATATCTATAAGGTTTATGATACTTATCGAAAGGATCAATTCCTTTATGAACAGCATCTATGCCTCAAGAAATGTTGATAAAGTATTGCATATCGATCAAGACTCAAACAGCTCGATGGCAGTTATCAAAACCACATTTCAGAGTGTTTTGCAAGTAATACCGTTAACCTGAAGTAGCTTGTCCACAGACCCTGTTGATAACTCGTGAGTAATCCTGTTGATAACTTCGAGCATTCGGCTAGTCAAAAGAAGTTGACGCTATCCGCGCAAGTTTGGACAGCACAACAAAGCTAATGGTATCAATGTCTTAGCTTAACATACTGTAATGTAAGGGGTAGTCCAAATACCCTATATTGTGAGGCGCATAGTTATAAGCACCTGTTGATAATATGTTTTTTAGAAAGGCTGAAACTTTACGAATTATTAGTAGCTTGCGGCTATATGGCAGGCGCTCTCACGTGACAGGCCGCGCTGTGTCCTGACCCTGTGTCCTTTAATTCAGGAACTTGTTCAGAGCAAATCTTGATTCTGAGCCAACAGCGAGGATGGAAGCTGCACCCTGATGGAGGATTGATAGGGCTTGGGACGTCTCCATCGAGGATTATCCTGTGGCGTTTGATTTCAGGATCAGGAATCGGCGCCGCGCTCAGAAGCGCTTCCGTGTAAGGATGTAGAGTATCCTCGTAGATCACTTTTTTAGGGCCTACCTCAACGATTTTTCCGAGATACATAACAGCCACACGATCAGAAATATGCTCAACTACTGAAAGGTCGTGCGATACGAAGAGATACGTCAGATTGTATTTTACCTGCAGATCTTCCATCAGATTCAGTACTTGGGAACGGATGGATACGTCCAGAGCGGAAACGGGTTCATCAGCCACTATAAGGCTTGGGTTCAACGCGAGGGCTCGAGCTATGCCAATCCTTTGACGCTGGCCTCCCGAAAACTCATGAGGATACCTTTCAGCGAATTCAGGTCGTAGACCGACTTCTTCCATGAGTTCCGATACTCGATTTGCCCTGTCTAATCGAGATCCAATATGGTGAATCGTCAAAGGCTCCATTATGGCGCTTTTAACCGTGCGGCGAGGATTGAGGGAAGAATATGGGTCTTGGAAAATGACCTGCATTTTTCGCCTGATCTGCTTCATTTCGCGGCCGGTCATTTTGGCTATGTCCCTGCCTTCAAACCAAATACGCCCGGAATTAAGCTTTTCCAGTCTCAGAACGAGTTTTCCCAGGGTGGTTTTTCCACATCCGGATTCTCCGACCAGACCAAGCGTTTCACCCCTGATGATTGACAGATCTACGTCATTTACAGCCCTGACCAGGAGAGTTCTGCCGCTAAAGAAAGTCTGGCCGGAGCGAAAGCTTTTGACAACGTGTTCCAGACGAACGAGTTCGGCAGGACCACAACATGTTTGTGCAAGTTCCTCGGAATAGGACGTCAACTGAGATCTCCATTTCGGATATGCGCCTTGGCGACTTCCAAAATCCGTGATATACGGTCACGCAAAGAAAGTCAAACGAGGGCCGTGCCGATAGAATTCTTATACGTCCTACTAGGTGTAGCGCCGGGGATCCTGTGGCTATCCTATTTTTTCATCGCAAATCGGGATGAGACACAATCCTTCGAAAGTATATTCCGCGTTTTCGTGTGGGCCGCGACTTTTACTGTCCCAACATCGTTGCTTGAACAAGTTCTGGACGCTACTATAATCAAGCCGACGATTCAGGAGTCGTTGACGTCCAGTATGCTGATGATTGCCCCAGCGGAAGAATTCTTCAAATTGCTGGCGGTATGGATCGGCGCGTACAGGCAATCCGATTTCCAGTCTCCCATAGATGGACTGACGTACGCTTTCACCTCCGCATTGGGCTTTGTCGTAGTTGAAAACGCCGTCTACATACTGCGATTGGGACCTCCCATAATATGGTCACGGCTGCTTTACGCTACTCCCGCGCACCTTCTGTTCTCGGCGTTTTGGGGATATTCGCTGGGCGTAGCCCGCTTCGTTAATTCAGGCGAAATATTGCTGGTTGTGAGAGGTTTCATTCTCTCGATGCTCTTTCACGGTATCTACAACATGCTTGTCGTATTGGCCCCTGATAAGGCCGGGATTACGCTTGTCCCATTTCTTGTTCTCATGCTGGCGATAGTCGTAGTATTGGCGAACAACTTGCGTAAGTTATCCCCTTACCCGGATCTTGGAAACGCTCTGTTGATAATTTGCCCCGACTGTAAGGCTTTTGCTCCGGAATCCGTCACTAGATGCCCTAGATGTGGGATTGAACTCGATGAACTCGGCGAAGAAAGCCCCAGATTCTGTTGGAAATGTAGGCATCAGGTTTCTCCACGATCTACAAGATGTCCAAGATGCTACGTGCGTCTCAGGGCTTCACGTAACCCAAAAATGGCTAAAGCCTTGACAAATGTGGATATGGAAGGGCTAGAATGACTCGGAATGATTTGACCTTCTTTGTCCAATTACTACATTGGTTAAAAGATTTGGAATGACCAATCTTTTTGCTTGACAAAGGACGCAGTGAAACTGCATAAATCTTAGGTTAAGATGTGTTCACACGTCACAAAAACAGGACGGCTCAATGAACTGGATGATTTTCGTAAAAAGAGAATATCTTCCGATAGTTGCTCAATGCGCTCACCTATCTGCAGCCGTCAGTCCCAGTTCTTGTATTTCAAAGCATAGAAATTCGTTCGCCGGAGGAATTGGCCTGAGTGGGGAGGTCCTAGATCTTCTCCTCGTAAGGTTGAGGTCCTAGTCCCACTGGGTTGGAGGAACATCTGTTCCTCTTAATCGGCTTTTGAGCTGCGGCGCCGGTTTTTAAACCGCTAAAGGCCGAGAACTCAAGTGTTGGCGCCTGCTCACTCATCGTGATTAAACATGAGTGTAGCCGGGGCGGTATTTTTGTATCCGTAGAATTTTCGAGAGGCGATTAGGTCCACTCGGTACGGGGGATGACTATGAAAGCTTTAGGGATTCATCTCTTGATCGAGCTTTGCTCTTGTAATAGGCAGAAGTTGGACGACATGGGCTACCTTGAGATGATCATGGCCCAGGCGGCGGAAGTCGCGGGCGCCACGGTTCTGAAAACAGCTTTTCAGAACTTTAATCCTCAGGGAGTTTCAGGGGTTGTCGTTATTGCAGAATCACATTTAACCATTCATACATGGCCGGAATATGGTTATGCGGCTATTGATATTTTCACCTGTGGATCCAGGGTCGATCCCTGGAAGGCTGCAGTTTATCTGAGACAGGAACTAGAAGCTGTGGACATGCAGGTCAGGGACTTCCAAAGAGGGATCCCCTGGGAAATTACCGATGCCGTGACCAGTCATGGAGCCTTGGAACATGCTTCGTGTGGCGGTGCTAACTGTCAGTGACCGGTCGTCGGACGGTATAAGACCCGACGCTTCCGGTCCGGCCCTGATCAAAAGGGTGAACGCTCTCACGTGGGAAGTGGTCGAGAGCGCTATTTGCCCGGATGAAGAGGGTAGCATAAGGGAACAACTCATCAAGTGGTCTGATAATGGTGTGGCGGACCTCATCCTGACCACCGGGGGGACAGGTTTGGCCCCCAGGGATGTCACGCCTGAAGCTACACAAGCTGTAGTGACACGGCTTATCCCGGGAATACCCGAAGCCATGCGGTCCGCTAGTCTATTGAAGACACCTCATGCAATGCTATCTCGAGGTCTTGCCGGAGTACGTTCTCGGTCCCTTATTATAAATCTTCCTGGGAGCCCCAAGGCGGCCCTTGAAAATCTCGACGCCGTAGCCGCCGCTCTTGAACACGCTGTCTCAAAAATCCAGGGAGACCCCTCGGATTGTGCTCAGGTATGACAAGGATGTAAAAGCGTCTGCTATGAAACAAAGGGATCGGTCATACCCGAAACCGGCAGGTTCGGTGCTGTTTGACACCCTTCGACAGATGGGCTTGAGTTCCACCATTCTGCGTCAATCGATCGTGCCACGCTGGCCCCATATTGTTGATTCCGTGGTATCCAAGCACGCCAGAGCGGAAAGACTTATGGGCGACACACTGTACGTTGTTGTCGATTCTTCTGTCTGGATGAATGAACTTTCAGCTATCAAGATGGTTTTACTCGAAAAGTTGAATTCGAATCTGGAAAGAGATGTCCCAAGGATTAAAGATATAAAATTTAGACAAATCTCCTGGCGGCGGGAAAATATTACGAGGAAGGCTTCGGCGGTGCCAAAACCCTCAACGGACCATCCACCCGATCAGACGGCGCTGAAGATCTCGACCCAGAATATTGAGGCAATAAAAGATTCAGAGGTTCGTCGTGTAATCGAGCGCCTAATTCATAAAGACGCCCTCCATAAAGCAAACCGACCTTGATCACAGGAGAATTTTGGCGGTGGGGAACTGGAAAAATCTGCTTTCTATTCCGAATCAGTCCCAGTCTTATCGGGAGGATCATCCCGTACCATGCCAATACCGATAGCCCCTTGGGCAAACGGAAGCAACAGCCAAATCCTGTTCTCATCTCTTTTCCGAACTGGAATTAGCTGCGGCGCGCGCTCAGTCGCCGATGGGTCATAAATCAGAAGCCCCTTCTGGGATAGTTCCCAACGGCCTTTGGATGGTCTAAACAAATGCCTCATGATGAAAGTGCCATCCGCGTTGATATCCATCACTGCTTTTGTTCTGTCGGTTAAGATTATTCGGGATTTCTCCTTATCCGTGATGCCCCATTTTGAAAACTGGTCGAGCCACTTCCATCGACCGATCATGAAATCGGCGCTGACAGGTTCAGATACTCCCACAAGGTTTACCGCAGGCGTTGGTCCTGTCATTTCCTGTGGTGTGACCCCGGAAAAAAGAGGCATCAGCGTGATTATTAATACCTGTAGGTCCAGCAAATTATCGGCTCCGAATGATTTGAGTTATGACTAACCGCACGAGTTTGTCATTTCGACCGCACGGAGAATACCATGCCCGTTTAGGGAAAGACCTCTCTTCGCAAGGCCTGTAAATAATTTTTGTAGTGACCAAAGCTCTTGGAGAAAACGCCGAATCAGCATAATACAAGTTGAGACCACTAGGCAACCGCATTTCTATACAAGGTTTAGGTTATCGGGAGAGGCTGACGTGATTGAGAGTAAATTGAGACATTTATACGAGTTGCTTTACGAACGATTCGGGCATCGAAACTGGTGGCCTGCGGAGAGCCCGTTTGAAGTGTGTGTGGGCGCTATCTTAACCCAGAACACATCGTGGAAGAACGTCGAGAAGGCGATCAGCAACCTCAAAGGCAGTGACCGTCTCGACGCCTTGAGATTGTATGAGACGCCCATGAATGAAATTGCGACGATTATAAGGCCCGCTGGCTATTTCAATGTTAAGTCGAAGCGGTTGAAGAATTTCATTTCACATTTGGTCGAACGTCATGGAGGATCGCTGAGCAAAATGTTTGAGGCGTCGATAGAGGACCTTAGAACCGAGTTACTTTCTATCAACGGGGTAGGTAGGGAGACGGCGGACAGTATGATACTTTATGCGGCGAACAAGCCCATCTTCGTCGTCGATGTCTATACCAGACGGACGCTGGAACGCCACGGCCTGATTACTGAAAAAGCTGATTATGATGACATTCGAGAGCTGTTTGAAAGCAGCCTCGAAACTGATGTGGCGCTCTTCAATGATTATCACGCGCAATTCGTAGCTGTGGGATCAAATTACTGCGGGCGAAAACCCAAGTGTTCGGGATGCCCTCTGGATGTGTTGGGGAAAGCGGGCTAGTAATACAGATCGGATTGAAAGAATGTGTCTTCCCATCATGCCTTTAGCCTTGCGGACCGTGGGCCGCCCATTGAAATAAGAAACTAGAATTAATAAACCACGCGAGATAACCGATTCATCATTGCGTTTTATATAGAATTTGATATGATAATACTCAATAATCCCGGTCATGGAGGTTCCAGTGAGAATCCTCGCCAACATCTTGATAACATTAATGATTCCAGCTACACTTCTGTTCTCCGCATGTACCGACGACACCGCGGAATTAAAAACCAGGATAGCTGAACTGGAAAAAAAAATACAGAAACAAAGCCAGGATCTGAGGGAATTCTCTACCAAATTCGCTCCTGCGAAGGATTTTAGCGCTGATATCCAGCGACTGGAAGATCAGAATGATCGAATTTCTCAAACAATTAAGACTAAGGTCGACCCGTTAAACAGTAAACTCGATGAATTCAGAGAGTGGGCCCAGGAAGCGCAAAAAGAAAGGGAAAGCGTGAAAGACAAAATCAAGGGCCTGGATGCAAGTATTAACGATCTCAAGAAAAGATACGACTCCAGAAACAAGGAAATCACCGCCGCTACCAGAGAAAACGTAGCAGAAAAAAAGCAAATCGACGCAATGGGCAAACGAGTGGATGAATTGACCAAAGGGCTCGGGGAAGTTCGTAAAGATGTTCAGGACAACAATTCCAAGCTTATCAATGCGGTCAAGAAAACACTACCCAAAGTCAAAGACGCTGTGGTGGCTGAACTAAAAGACAAGTTCCAGCCGCTGGAAGAGTCACTGGCCACGCTCAAGAGCGGCGTCGAATCGGAAAAAAAGAACCTTACCACAAAGGCCCAGGCCATCCCAGCGGACGTTTCCAGGGAAATGAGCGCCCTCATGGCCAAGACCAGGGACCTTGAGGATGTTGTCGCTGCCCAGAAGGCGGCCCTGCTTGAGATTGGAACAAAACTCCATGAACTGGAAAAGCGGCGTTAGGGCATGAACAGGTTATAAAAAAAGCGGGAATTTTCCCGCTTTTTTTGCGGCCGAATTGTGTCGTGGTATTGGATCAGCTCTTAACCTCCTTGATGGCCTCCTCAAATCCTTTTAATGATCCCTCGATTGTCGCGTCGGAAACACAGTAGGCGATCCTGAAATATCCAGGTCCGCCAAAGCCCGTTCCGGGCACTGTCAGGATTAGCTTTTTCTGAAGGACATTCACAAAGGCCACATCATCGTCGATTGGAGATTTGGGGAAAAGATAGAATGCGCCTTCCGGCTTTACGAGATCGTAGCCGAAGCTCGTAAGGGCATCATAGAGTCGATCCCGTCTGCGTTTGTAGACCCCGACATCGATGATGTCTTCCAGGCACGTCTGGAGCGCTCTTTGAATAAGCGCCGGCGCGTTGACAAAACCAAGGATGCGGTTACAGAGCACAAGGCCGTCATAAGTTTGCGCAGCGTTTTCCATAGCCGGGTTCATGGCAATATAGCCGAGCCTCTCACCGGGCAATGACAGGTCTTTCGAGAAAGACGTGACGACCATAGTGTTTGCGTAGGACTTGAGGATGCTGGGGACTGCCACTCCGTCGTAAATAATCCCCCTGTATGGCTCATCCGAGATAAGAGTGATCGTACGTCCGATCTCAGCGCTTTTCTTGCTGAGGAGGGCTGCTAATTCATCGATTTCGGCCTGGGAATATACTTTCCCTGTAGGGTTGTTGGGCGAGTTTATTACGACTGCCGCGGTGGAAGATGTTATAGCGGCTTCAATAGCAACCATATCCAGCGAGAAGTCAGCCTTTGTAGGAACAAGGACGGCCTTGCCTCCGTGGTTGTCAACGTAGAAGACATATTCTACAAAAAAAGGCTTTGGGACGATGACTTCGTCGCCAGGATTCAGGATGGCCTTCAGCGCCACGTTAATAGCCCCACCTGCGCCGACTGTCATCACTATCGTCTTTTCATCGATCTGAAAGCCTTCTTCTTTAACGATCTTGCGAGCCACGGCCGCCCTGGTCGCGGGCAAACCGGCGTTCGGCATATACGCGTGGAGGCCGGGGGATTTGTCTGAAGCGGCGTTCAGTATGGCCTTCTTGACTGACGCCGAAGGTTCCAGGTTAGGGTTCCCGAGGCTGAAGTCAAAAACATTCTCAGGCCCATGCTGGCCTTTTAAATGCGCCCCCTGTTCAAACATTTTTCTGATCCATGAAGAACGTTCCATGAATTCGGCGATCTTTCCTGACACCGGCATATTGTAAACCTCCTCGGGAAATTCCGTACAAACGAAAGCCCGGCGCCAAATCTGAGATGAGTTTTAGCCGGGCTTTCGACCTTGCATCAGCCCTTTTTATCTAAGGGTTACTTACCATACCATTTTACTTATCAATATGTCAACGAAAATTGCCGCTGATAAGACTTTGGGATTACTTGAAGCTCTGGACGCAAGAGTCACGCAGGCGTTGTCAATCCACAATGAATCGAATAGACTGGATCCAGATAATCATGGCCGGATTAAATGTAATTATGACCAACTTCTTGAGAAAATCTATTCATATCGTGATCCTGGCCGGTTTCGTAATTACCGCCTGGCAGCCGGCCGTAAACGCCGATGATTTCACCCGAGGGATTCAGGCGATTGATAGCGGTCAGGATGATCTGGCGGTAAAGTTTTTCAGTTCCTATCTTGTCAGGAAGCCGGGAGCCTATGAAGCTCTTGTGAACCGCGGGACAGCGTTTGTAAGGAGCGGCCATGTTTATCACGCGATATCTGATTGGCATCGCGCTAATGAGCTCGCGCCTTTGTTCGCCTACGCCTTTTACTCCGATAATGTCATAAGGTCGGTGACACCAAACCGCAAACAGATAAAATATGTGGCGTCCATCGAGTTGGTCCCGGAAAGGGCCGCTTCAGTGGTAATGGCCGGGGCCATGTTCCTGGATTTTGGACTAAAATCCTCAGCGATAGACTTGTTCAGGATGTCCATCAGTCTGACGAGTGACCCAATTTTCAAGACCGACCTTGAATATTGGATAAAAACACTCGACCCTGCTGTAAAGCGAAGCATCGATTGGTCACGATGACCGGAATGATTGAAGGGGCGCCTGCGTTGTAGAGCTCGTTGGCTAATGGCGGTCATGTCCTGCTGTCATGTCCTTTCACCTGTCATATGTTAGCCGCTTTTTTATTGACAAGGTGATCTTAGATATTTAGACTACTTTTTTACTTTTCTCAACCGGAGTAACTAGCGTGAAAGGCCGTATTCGAATTGATCGGGAACGCTGCAAGGGTTGCGGGCTTTGTATCACCGTGTGCCCTAAAAAGAAAATCGAAATTTCTCCAAAGTTGAATACCAAAGGCTACTATCCTGCGACTTTCCTCGAAGAAGATGTCGATGACATTGAAAAAATTGAATGCACCGGGTGCTCGATGTGCGCAATTACCTGCCCCGACGTAGCTATCGAGGTTTATCGTGAGGAAAAGAAGACATCGAAAGATGAAACTGACTAAGAGGAACTAAGAATGTCCGGTAAAACTCTCATGCGCGGCACCCATGTGCTCGGGGAAGCGGCGATAAGAGCTGGTTGTAGAGCGTACTTCGGTTATCCTATTACACCGCAAAACGAATTGCCGGAGTATATGGCTTCGAAGTTCGCCAATATGGATGACGCTGTTTTTGTTCAGGCGGAGAGTGAGATCGCCTCTATAAATATGGTCATCGGCGCTTCCGCTGCCGGAGCGCGGGCCATGACATCCTCTTCCAGCCCGGGAATCAGTCTGAAACAGGAAGGGATATCGTACCTTGCCGCAATGGAACTCCCCGCTGTTATAGTCAACATGATGCGTGGAGGGCCGGGTCTTGGCAACATAGCGCCTGCCCAGGGAGACTATTTCCAGGCGACGCGAGGCGGTGGACACGGCGATTATCGTGTAATTACGCTTGCGCCTGCGTATGGTCAGGAAATTGCCGACATGGGACGACGGGCGTTTGATCTGGCTGACCATTACAAGACCCCGGTCATGATTCTTGGGGACGGCATGATGGGCCAGATGATGGAACCGGTAGAATTTCCTGAGCCTGTAGATCTTGCGGAATTACCCAGGAAAGAATGGATCGTGAACGGGTCCAAGGGACGGGCCAGCCGTGTAATACTTTCTCTGTGGCTTGATCCTCCAAAGGAGGAGGAGCTAAATTGGCGGCTTGCTCGCAAATATGAGATGATTTCCGAGAATATCGCGGATCAGGAGATGTACCTGACTGATGACGCCGAGCTGGTCATTGTCGCTTACGGCACTGCGGCGCGAATAGCCAAGGGCGCTGTTCACAGGGTCAGGGAATCTGGCATGAAGGTCGGTCTGTATCGTCCGAAGACCCTGTGGCCTTATCCATCAAAGGCGCTGAAAGGTCTTTGCGACCATGTTCGTGAATTCCTCGTTTTTGAAATGAGCATGGGGCAGATGGTCGAAGATGTCCGGCTTGCTGTAGAGGGACAAAGGAAAGTGTCGTTCTATGGCAGACCGGGAGGTGTTGTATCCACACCGGAAGAGGTGGCCGCAATATTGTCCAGCGCGTATAACGGTAAGACGAGTTGATCCAACGCTATCCCCTGGTGGATTTGATTTAGGGCTGATTGTATTTCCAGCCAAGACCCTGAAAGGGAGCGGGCAAAGTGAAGAAAATATTTTCAAGACCAGAATCTTTAAAGGACAATCCTTTCCACTACTGTCCGGGCTGTGGGCATAGCATCATCCACAGGTTGGTCGCGGAAGTGATTGACGAGTTGGGAATAAAGGACAGGACCATAGGCGTGCCGCCGGCAGGTTGCGCTGTCCTGGCCTACAACTACTTTGATGTGGACATGTGTGAGGCGCCTCATGGACGCGCTGCGGCCGTGGCTACAGGCCTAAAACGCATCCTCAAGGACCGCGTGGTTTTCACTTATCAGGGTGACGGCGATATTGCCGCTATTGGTACTGCGGAAACAATTCATGCTGCTAATCGTGGGGAAAGGATTACCGCTATCTTCGTAAACAACGCTGTTTACGGGATGACCGGTGGCCAGATGGCGCCTACTACCCTGATCGGGCAGGAAAGCACCACTTCCCCTGGCGGAAGGTTACCGGTTCGTGACGGATACCCGCTCGATCTAAGCGCGATGCTGGGCTTGGCCGCAGGTAGCGCTTACATCGAGAGGACGACGGTTTCCAATCCAAAAGGCATCATGAGAACAAAAAAGGCGATAAAAAAGGCTTTTGAGACCCAACTCGAAGACAGGGGTTTTGCTCTGGTTGAAATTCTGTCACCTTGCCCCACAAACTGGAAGATGAGCCCCAAGGACGCAGCTCGCTGGGTGGATGAAACCATGACAAAAATATTCCCGCTTAAGGTAATCAAAGATGTCGCTTAAGATAGTTTTTTCAGGATTTGGCGGGCAGGGCGTGCTTATGATGGGATATGTCCTTGCCGTGGCAGGAATGAAAGAAGACAAGCATGTCACTTTTCTCCCGGCTTATGGCGCCGAAGTTCGAGGTGGAACAGCGAACTGTACGGTAGTGGTTTCAGATGAGGAAATCGCTTCACCGATAGCTTCTTCTCCCGAGTTCGTGGTCGCAATGAACTATCCTTCTATGATCAAGTATCAAAATATGGTCAAATCCGGTGGGACAATGTTTCTGAACTCGGACCTCATAACTGAAGTCCCGGCTCGTGAAGACATAAACGTGGTCAAGGTCCCGGCTAATACCCTAGCCCACGAAATGGGTTCCGACCGTTCATTGAACATGATCATGCTGGGCGCAGTAAGGGAAACGACGGACATTGTCTCCGGAAAGTCAATTTCCGTGGCAATTGAAACGGTCCTTCAAGGAAAGAAACAGAAACTCGTGGACATAAATCAGAAGGCTGTAAATGTCGGCGTTGATTTCATTCGAGGTTCAAAATAATTAAGATTACGAGAAGATTCGACGGCTTATACTCGTTGGAGGTCTTTATGAAAACGGTCAAAGAGGTCACTGTTCAGATTCCCAATAAGCCTGGGGCGCTATCAAACATCCTCGAAATACTTGGATCAAACGCGATTTACGTCCTGGGGTTCAGCTTAGAGGTATTCGGTGATCATGGGGATTTGAGTCTAATTACCAGTGACCCTTCCCGAACGCAAAATATATTCGAATCATCAGGATTACCGACATCTGTTAGTGACAGACTTGTGGCTACGCTCCCCCAGCATCCGGGGGCATTGAACGCTATCCTGAAACCTCTTAAAGTCGCGGGTGTCAATCTCGAAAACATGTATTATCTTCAGGGCGCTTACGCTGTCCTGCAAAGATCTCTTCTAGCGCTAGCCGTCGATGACAACGCCAAGGCGTACGACGCATTGGTAAATGACTGGGTCGAAATTAAAGGCGACGAGATCCTGGGTTACTGAGTAAATACCTTACCTGAAGGGAGTGATATCTGTCGTTTCCTTGCGGCTTGTCGCCCATGTCTGCGGTATTTGGTGTCCTGAACATTGAGAGTGCTTTTCAGGAAACACACCATGCGTTCAAACGCGTCAAGGAGAGCTGGTTTCATATATCTGTTTTCGGTGCGCAAATCGTACAATATGTTGAACATATGGCCTTCACCCGTATAGATATTCAATTCAAACGGCCTCATGTTCGTCTTTAGTTCCATCGCCAACTCTTTCGCATATTTCACATTATAAACATCGTCCAAATCCCCGTGAAAAATTTCGACAGGTGGCAATCTGTAGGGCTCATACTGCATAATCCAGGGCCAACCGCCGTAGTTCCAGATGACGGCCTTGACGCGTGGGTCGCGGCACGCAACTGTCAGAACAGCGTTGGCGGCCTGAGAGAAGCCGCTTAATGCGATTCTTTCCCTGTCAACGATGGGCCAACAGCTCATGTAATTGATCGCGGCGGTGAAAGACCTCAGATAGAATTCCTTGCCTATGGCAAGCTTTGCGCCAACATAGCCCTGATTGAAACTCCCTAGCATATAGCCTAGGCCGTGGTCCCAGTTCCATGGTCCAGGCGCAAGCGATTCAGGGTAGTCTGAAGGGTCGATAAAGATTACGGCAAAATCACGATTGGCAAGATTTTGAAAATGGTCCTGGTATTGGAAAATTTTTGTCGCTCCAACACCCGCCCCTGCCACCACAAGGGGTAGCTGATGTTCGACCTTGTGTTGCGGTAGGAAAACGTAACCAGGCAGTGTCTTGTCTTTTTCAACGGGGATGAGAACTCGTGCGTAATATGCGGAACTGTTTTCCGGCATGCTGGACAAGGTCAGGATAAATAGGATCAGCGAAACAACGACAAGACGATTGAATTTCATACGAAACCCACTAATAGCCCTGTGCGGGCTACGCTAGGATAAATTGTTAGTACCACCAAAAAGATATAATTAATAACTAACATTATCATTGTGTTAGACGTATGTCAATAAGTAAATGTATCTTAGATATCAACTGGTTAGTAGTCAAGACGACTTAACTTATTAAGAAAACGATGATATTATAGATGGGGCCTTAGAGTAAGAGCGTAGCAGGTTAATGAATGGAATGAACCCAGTTTCTCAGATCTGTCTTGTCAATGTGTTTTGGACAAAAGGGTCCAAACTCATTTTCATTGTTAAAGCACTGACTTCAATTCCATGAGGTTCGTTGTCGATGGGCCTGGCTTTTTATTTGCTTTGGCCCCGGGTAACTGGATACTTCAATAGCTCTATAATAGTTGAATTTGGCTGTCCTATCGAATATCATGTGTTAAGGTTCAATGAGGCTTCCCTTAGTTACCGACAAAATGCGAATTGGAGGTTGGGGTGGCTCCAGTAAGCGTCCAATGGACGCGACCAGCAAATCCAGCGGAAAATTTATATGGGAAAACAACTGGGAATAAAACGGACAGTAGTCCTATAACTATATCTTACGGCCGGAGTTCAGCATGAATCCTTCTTCTGCGCCTTACCAGCCCAGGAATCATATTAGAGTAGTCACAGCGGCTTCGCTTTTCGATGGCCATGACGCCTCGATCAATATCATGCGCCGCATTCTTCAGGCGTCCGGCGCTGAAGTAATCCACCTTGGACACAATCGATCGGTGTCGGAGATTGTAACTGCGGCGGTTCAGGAGGATGTCCAGGCTATCGGTGTCAGCTCGTATCAGGGCGGGCACATGGAATTTTTCAAGTATATCGTGGATCTTCTGCGAGAATTTGACTGCTCGGCTATTAAGGTATTCGGTGGAGGGGGCGGAGTAATAGTCCCGGAAGAAATCGCTGAACTCGAATCTTACGGAGTAACAAAGATCTTCAGTCCCGAAGACGGCCGTAAATTCGGACTTCAGGGTATGATGAACCAGTTTGTGGAACAATCCGATTTTGCAGTGGCCGATAGCGACATGGATGGTGACCTGTCTCTATTGAATCCAACTGACTGGAAGGCGATAGCAAAACTGATTTCCACAGTTGAGGTGGCAAAAGAAGCTGGAAATGGTGAGTTGTCGGTCTTGAGGTCCCGACTCTGGGAAGAATTCGTTGACCGCAAAATCCCGGTCTTGGGAATAACCGGAACCGGTGGCGCTGGAAAGTCGTCTTTGACAGACGAAATAACACTTCGCTTCCTGCATGACCAACCAGACAAAACGGTCGGAATAATATCCGTTGACCCGACTCGCAGAAAAACCGGTGGAGCTTTATTGGGTGACCGAATACGGATGAACTCCATCCACACTGACAGAGTTTATTACCGATCCATGGCCACAAGGAGCCAAGGGATGGAAGTTCCGTCACACATGGAAGAATCCATCGAAGTTTTAAAGGCGGCAGGGTTTGATCTTATCATTGTGGAAACCGCAGGCATAGGGCAGGGTGACGCCGCTATCGTACCCCTCGTGGATGTGTCTCTATACGTCATGACGTCGGAATTCGGCGCGCAAAGTCAACTCGAAAAAATTGACATGCTCGATTTTGCGGACATCATGGCCATTAACAAGTTTGACAGGCAGGGATCAGAAGACGCGTTGCATGACGTCAGGAAGCAAGTTCAACGCAATCGGCTCCGGTTTGATACACCTCTGGATGATTTACCTGTGTACGGGACCATTGCTTCACGGTTCAATGACGACGGGGTGACGTCGCTATATGTCGGGATCATTGACCGCATTAACAAAAAGACAGGGGTGGGATGGAAAACTTCCATGACATGTCGGGCTGACAAAAAGCCTTCATCAAGGACGATCATTATCCCTGCCGAGAGATCCGGGTACCTTTCCGAGATAGCAAATACAGTTAGAAGATATTTCGCTTGGGGTGCCGAACAGGAAGATTTGATAAGGCGACTATGGCAGTTGGACGGTGTTGAGAAAGAATTCCGGATTGGGAAGTTGAAGGACGAATCAGAAGGGCTCTCCAAGATTAAGGAGCTTCAGGAGGAAATCGAGAAAAAGCTCGACCCTCGCGCGTTGAAACTTGTTGGAGAGTGGGAAGACATAAAAGAAGCTTATTCAGGAGATGATTACGTCTTCACGGTCAGAAACCGGAAGTTGCCTGTCAAACTCAAGAGCCGCACGTTGAGCGGGACCATGCTGCCTCGAATAGCTCTTCCCAAATATGAGGATCCCGGACAGTTGCTGAAATGGCGGCTGAAAGAAAACCTGCCTGGCATGTTCCCGTTTACAGCCGGCGTATTTCCTTTTAAACGCCAGGACGAAGATCCTACACGAATGTTCGCTGGAGAAGGTGATCCTTTCAGGACAAACAGGAGGTTCAAGTATCTTTCGGCCAATAGCGCCGCCAAAAGACTTTCGACAGCGTTTGATTCGGTTACTCTCTACGGCCAAGACCCTGACGAGCGTCCGGACATTTATGGCAAGATAGGGACATCAGGAGTTTCGATATGCACACTTGACGATGTTAAGGTCCTTTATTCGGGTTTTGACCTTAGCGCCCCTAACACATCCGTTTCGATGACAATAAACGGTCCGGCGCCTATTATGCTGGCCATGTTTCTTAATGCGGCGATCGATCAAAAGCTCAACCAGATAAAGGAAGAAACCACCTCCGATCCAACCCGGGAGGTTGTTTCCAGGGTGAAGGCGGAGGTCCTCAGCAACGTCAGAGGCACGGTACAGGCTGATATCCTCAAGGAGGACCAGGGTCAGAACAGTTGTATCTTTTCCACAGACTTTTCATTGAGGCTGATGGGGGACATTCAGGATTATTTCATACGGAATCACGTTAGAAACTTTTATTCAGTCTCAATTTCCGGTTATCACATTGCGGAAGCCGGAGCCAATCCCATAACTCAACTGGCGTTTACTCTGGCCAACGGTTTCACTTATGTAGAATATTACCTATCACGAGGGATGAATATAGATGATTTTGCGCCCAATCTGAGCTTCTTTTTCTCGAATGGCCTGGAACCCGAATACAGTGTAATTGGGCGGGTAGCGCGCAGGATATGGGCGATTGCAATACGGGACAAGTACTTGGGGAATGAACGTTCGCAAAAACTGAAATACCATATTCAGACAAGCGGCAGGTCACTCCACGCCCAGGAGATTCAGTTTAACGACATCCGGACGACCCTTCAGGCCCTAATAGCAATTTATGACAATTGTAACTCGCTTCACACGAATTCCTATGACGAGGCCATAACGACACCCAGTGAGGAATCGGTTCGTCGCGCGCTTGCGATCCAAATGATAATAAACAAGGAATGGGGCATCTCCAGGGTGGACAACATAAACCAGGGGTCTTTCATCCTCGAGGAACTTACCGACCTTGTTGAAGAAGCGGTGCTGGCGGAATTCGACCGCCTATCACAGCGGGGTGGGGTCCTGGGCGCTATGGAAACAGGGTACCAGAGGACGAAGATCCAGGATGAATCGCTCTATTACGAAACAATGAAGTCTACAGGGGAATATCCCATTATTGGTGTAAACACATTTCTTAATCCCGACACTGGCTATGTTGAACAATGCGGCATAGAACTGGCCAGAGGAACGGAAGAAGAAAAAAGGTCACAACTAACAAGACTGGCTGAATTCAGGGATCGCAACAGGGATTCAGCGCCAGTCGCTATGGAAAGACTCCATAGAGTCGCCCAGTCCAACGGCAATGTTTTCGAAGAACTCATGGAAACCGTGAAATATTGTTCACTGGGCCAGATCACCCAGACCCTGTACAAGGCAGGTGGTCAATATCGAAGAAACATGTAGGGATCGTGGCCCCATGCCGATTCATGTTTCAACGAGCAATCGGTCCGCAACGCATGAGAACAGGGTCTCCTTCACTACAAGCGACGCATAGACGTAGAATCTTTTACAGGAAACCCCTGTCCTATGTTACTTTCAATTAGACTAAATGCCGTTACAGGCTGAGGGAGAGATCACTGGTCATCAAGGCTTTCCCTAGGGCTGGACTCACTGGATCCCAGGTTCGGTAACGACCACTGTCTTAGGTTCGGTGACCCGACCGGAAGGCTTATGCAATACGCGAAGTCTGCACACACCGGGTGGTAGCGATATGGCCCCATAGTAGGAGCCATTGTCATCAGTGGTGACCTCGGAATAATCCTGCCATGGACTTTGTGAAACCTGAACCGTTAGAGTGGAATACGGAAGGTTGGGGAAGCCTCCTGTAAGCGTAACGGTGTCTCCCATAACCGAGGCCATCAATGTGCTACGTCGCTCAACCCGGTCCTCAGGTAAGTCATATTTCCGGTTAACTTTCGAGAACAGGCTGTTTCGAATTTTGCGGTTGTAACGAGTTTCCGAGTAATGATAAGGGGCTGAAAATGGATTCTTGGCGTTAATAAGCGCATTCCAGTCGAAGGCCATACGGATGCCCGCTGTTACACCGTAGTTGTGTCCAAAACGACTATCTGAACCCTGATCTAGAGTCATATTAAACATACCGTCGCGGGAATTGACGCAAAGCGCTGTGCGATAACCAGAAATGTTGGAGTTCCGTCCGGCGTACCGATGGGCTGACGCGTCCAATCTAAGATCAAGCCACGATATTATGGGCGGCAACAGCAGGCTGATTCTCGCGTCTCCACCACCAGGAAGGCTTTCCTTTACCGTAGAGACCCCATTATTTCGAATTTCTTCACGGGTGTTAATGGGGAAATAGGCGTTAGCAGACACGGTCAGGTCGGAAAAATGACCAGGTAGGGCTGAAAATTCAACTCCTACGCCGGCCTCACGAAGATAATCACCGTCGGAGCGCCTGTGACGGTTCCAGTCGTAAAAGGTATGGAAACCTATCATCATCTCGGATGTGATCAGTTGGCGTACACCGGTCCCTAATGAGTAACTCTCGTTGCGACCAGTCAGATTTATGCGCGGAGTAAAAAATATGGTTTTATCAGGCCATGCTTTGACCGGTATGAAGCACTCAGTTTTCACCGTAGGCAAGCGCGTCCATTTGTCAAAACTTGCGGAAAAGTCAAAATTGTTTCTTAGTGGGACTGGCAAAGCCATACGTAAGCCGTAATTTATACTGTATGGGAGATAGCGTTCGCTGTGGTCAGGCTTTTCTATCCCACTTTTCTGTTTGAACTGTTCAGCTATAGCGGGAGGTTCGATTGAGGATGGGAATTGGATCTTGTTTAAGTGACCCGATGACGCCGCGGAAGCGAAACTAGGCCCCATGGCCATCGCTATGTAAATGTAGCATGTTATAATAGTAATATATTTTTGAGATAAGCTTTTCATTATAACAAACTGTTTTGTTTGATATATAAACGCTAATAACTTTATAGGGTATTGTCAAGAAAAATGATGTGACGTATTGTCAAGAAAAATGGTGAAGGGTTTCAGGCATGACTACAAATTTGGATGCGAGCGCTTTGCGGAAAAGCGTCAAGGGTCAAGTTTTGACCAGATCGGACGCGGACTTCGAGAAGGCTGCTCTCGATGTTTGGAACCAGTATGGAACCAGTAAACGCAGGCCTCAATTGATTGTTCGTGTGGCCAACGAACAGGACGTGGTTGAGGCGGTCAAGTTCGCAAAAGCCAGCAAACTGAAGGTCGTAGTACGCGGCGGCGGTCACAACTGGTGCAACCCTTCACTACGTAATGGCGGTATGTTGATTGATCTGACCAATCTCAATAAGGTAATTTCCATTGATCCAAAGGCTCGAAAGGCCGTGGTCCAACCAATCATCTCCAATCGGGAGATTCAACGGAGCCTAAACGCTCATGGCTTATCGTATCCCAGCGGACATTGCCCGCCGGTCAAGCTGAGCGGTTATCTCCTCTGTGGAGGAATGTCATGGAATCAGGGTGTCTGGGGAACTGGCATTGGCAGCGTCGAAGCAGTTGAGTTAGTCACTCCCAATGGAGACATGATTACTGCCGACAAAGATCAAAACACCGATTACTATTGGGCCGCTCGTGGGGCCGGACCCGGTTTCTTCGGGGTCGCAATTCGCTACCACCTCAAGCTCTATGATTTGCCAAAAGCGATAGCATGCAGTTCTTATTATTATCCAATCGGCGAGGTTGACACTGTTGCACAGTGGCTTGAATCTATAGCAAGCAATTTACCGGCTAACATCGAATTGAGTCTGTTCATGCTGAGCGCCCCCTCTGAGCTAATAGAACAATCCAAGGCAGATGCTGGTAAGGTCTGCATGGTAGCCGCGACGATTTTTGCTGATTCCATGGAGGAGGCTAAGTCCTCTCTCAAACCTTTGGATGGCTGCCCGATCATTGAAAAATGCCTCTCGAAGACAGTCGCAAAGCCTTACAATTTTGAAGCTTTGTTTGATACGTCCGACGCTCTGTGGCCTGCCGATCATCGCAACCAGGTTGAAGCAGTGTTCTCCAACGCCAAGCTGGCAGATATGTTCAACGCGGTGGAGGGCCAGTTCTTAAAGGTGCCGTCACCTACCAGTCTCATCATGTTTGCAATTTTTACTGGACCCAAGATTCCGGCTCCACTACCCGATGCCGCATTCTCAATGAGCGCCCGATATTACGGTGGACCATGGACGATGTGGACAAAAGCGGAGGATGACCACGCCAACACTCAATGGCACAAGAAATGCCTCGAACTGCTGAAACCATTTGTCGCCGGTTATTACATCGGGGAATCGGATACAGTCACGTATCCGTACATCGTTCAGGAATCGTATACGGAAACCAAGTGGAAACGCCTCGGGGAGTTGCGAAAGAAATATGATCCTGACGGAGTGTTCTTCAATTATTCCGATGGACTTGGTTGAAATCAGACCGGATATAAGGGGTATCAGAATTCCGCGCTAAGCGTCACGTCCATAACGAAGATCGGGTCGATGCCCTGATCCGGATTGCGCCCGAACATGTTTTCGGGCGCTGGAGCTTTCCATCCCGGGTTGGAGCGATCGACACACGCGAACTTAAACCAATTCCCGAGCTGAAAAAAGCCAAAGGTCCCGCTAAGTGTGTAGCCTTCCAGGAGTTTCCAACCGAACCCCACATCAAATGCATAACCGAGATTGGAATCAGGGATTGCCGGCGCCGGATTATCGATAGTCCCTTGCCTGATGTATTCCACGGAGCCGATGTTATTCCGGTGGTTTGAGTCGGAGGAGTCGGGTGAGGAATAGCAGGTTCGATAAAGCCCCATCCCTAGCCATGAGAGAGTCTCTAGGCGCAGAATACTGTAGCGAATATATTCAGGTTCGCAGCCGCCGCATAGTCCAGTCTGATTCCCTAGGCTTGGCGTCGGTCAGATAACCACTACTGGTTATAGCTGAAACTGAGTTGTTTCCCGTTCCGTATCCGTTGACAAGGATCATGCTGTACGGGCGAAACAGCCCGCTGTATGTAAGAACGTCATCGTAGCTAGAGGGGCGGATTCACTTAATGGCAATCCCGGACGTAGCATTCACCGAAATGTTGCTAATCTGGCACTGCCACAATTCCATGACATTTTTTAAGTGTTTGAATTTCCGGAAGACTCCGTGCCGAACGGTACGGATGTAGTATTGCGATATGATTTATTCCAGTGGTGGTAAATGAAAGTGTTTACGAGCCTCTATTATAGCCAAGATATCATCCTTACCAAGATCAGCCAGGAAATACTCTGGTTCGTCCCACGGAGAACCCAATTTACCGGTGAGCGAATTTAGGGCTTTTAGGGGCTCAATACCAGCGTCTTTAGCCATTTCAATATAGATTGATTCTCCTCGGCTTATCTCTTTCAGGTGGGTTTCACGGAACGCTTTTAAGATAGCCATGTTAATTATCCTCTTACAATTCCGATGATCGGCCGAAAATCTTACTAACGGGCCTGTTTCTGACAATTCTCAAATTGCCGGAGTGGGAACATCCTTCCACGCTGTCGATTTGTTAACCTCCTGGGCGTTGATGATGTCTCCGGTTTGAGTATTGACGTCCATAAAACCGACAGGGGTTCTGTTCATGTTGATCCCAAGAACGTCCTTGCCGGAAATGGGGCCTCGTTGGTTATCTTGGATTTCAACGATAATAACCCTCCGGTAAGGACAGGTCGCACAGTTTAGGCTTGCGTCATCAACGCCAAGAGGGCAATGATGTCTCCTGGCTATGCCAGGGTCGACGTGGCGCATCTTCGCCATGTGAGCTGACGGTGGGCGTCTCAAGTGCTCGAAGGGGTGCAGGACCCAATCCGTTATCATCAACACCGTGTGATGCTGCTTGAACAAATGAAATCGGGATCCTGTGTCGGCAATCATGCCTTGCATCACATAGTCTGGAGGCATAAGGTACCCAAGATAGCTCCGCTCGTCCCGCAAAAAAGTCATTTTGTGAGAATCCGGGTTGTGAATAATCCCGTCAAGCACTTTGGCGCAATACCTCTCATCTTCAGGTAAAATAGGCAAGAGCGTCAAATTCTTCTCAGTCGCGAAGGGAAGTGAATAGATCGTGAGAGTCCGGCACAGGAAACCCGTTCCCAGGACCATTGCTACGATGGATACAGGAATAAGAAAATTTTTCAGACCAGGATTGGGTATCCATTCGGTCACAAACCTGAGTCGGCTGGCCACGGCAAACGGGAAGAACATACCCGTACGCTCCATGTATTGTCGGTAGGAGTCTCCATACTGCCCTAACATCCTTCTCTCTTCGTCTTTTGCCAGAAAATAATAGAGGATGAACATGAGCGACAGGGTAGCCAAAACAATGAACCTCGGCCATAAGATGACCAGACCTGCGCCCCATACGCCTAGGAATAGGTACTGTGGATGGCGGATATAGGCGTACACTCCCTTGGCGGCGATCCCCCTTTTGAAGATTTTTCCAAGATAGACTTGCAAGGCGCACGATAAGAAACCAACCAAACCAATCAAAAAAAGAATGGAGCCAACAATGCGAATTGCTTTCAGTGGAAGCGTAGGGGGCAAGATCATGTGGGGCAAAAAAAAGGAGGTTAGCCATCTTGTGGCGGTATATTGGTCCAGCCAGGCAAAGATAGGGTTGAATACCGAGTAGAAAAAGAATGCAAAAGGACTAATCATTATCATGACTTCAAAAGCCATGATGAAAAAGGCGATGATGCCGCCACGGGCGGCGATTTTCTTGAGAAGTCCGAAATTGATTCTACCTGACAGCTGTTTTGTGATCACCTGAGGCTCCTTCCTGTATTTTGTCCATCGCCTTGATGAATATTCACATCTTACTATTTTTTACTATACAGAGGAACAGACTGAATCCCGCGGTTTGCCGTGAAGACCGTGTCTTGAAATGTTTCTAACGCCTGGAGGCTAGGTCAGTCTCAATCTCGTAAAGATCCGCTTCGAAACATGGCTTGCTGAAAAACATCATTATCGGCCACGGCCAGAAATCTATTGTTTGTAAAAGGCCACAACTTTTGTTCAACAGGAAATGATAATATTATTTCTTTCCCAAATAACCTCTGTGACTGGGGCTTTCTTGCGGACTTTAGCTTGCAAAGTCGTGTTCAGTTTATCTTGGGACGATCACAGGGCATTTTTTTAAATCTGAAAGAAAGCAATGGCCTGATGGTTTGGGATATCTGTTTGTGACTTTTAAGCGCAAGCTAGCTGTTGATAGCGCTAGCGTTTGTTTGGTAGGTACTTCAATAAACCTTATGTGGGATTCTGGCGTCAAGGCCTCGATGGGAGCGATACAAATTGGAGAACTCAAAAACGGCTTTAAGCGTCTCCTTTTTATCATCATAGGTTTAATCGGTCTTCATGGAGACTTCTTCACATTTCAGTTTTTCAATCGAAGAAGTGTATATGGTTCCCTAATTGGCTTCAACATAACTGAATGGTTACATGACGAAGTTTCCTTTTTTAAGACATCATAAGATCAAGACGCTCAGATAAAGCTCACTTCCTCTTTAGAATTGTTGTGAACCAATTAAAAAAGGAGGCGAGAGCATAGTCCGCGCCCCCTTTGTACATCTATTTCACATCAATTTTTATTGAACTTTTCTTGGCGGGTTCGCTCTTGGGCAATTTCAAGTTCAGCACGCCATCTTTAAAGGTCGCCTCGATTTTGTCTTCTTTGACTTCACATGGTAGGGTTACGGAACGTGAGAACGAGCCAAAAGATCTTTCGACACAGTGCATATTCTCGGTTTTTTCTTCATGCTCTTCCTTTTTCTCACCCTTGACTGTAAGGGTTGAACCCACAAGGTTGACCTCAATTTCCTTCGGGTCCACCCCAGGCAATTCGGCTTTTACAATTATATCTTCATCGGTTTCAGAAACATCAAATGCCGGCGTAAAGCCTTTACCAAAATATGTTCCAGGTAACCAGCTAGAGCTGCCAAAGAATCGGTTGAACAGGTCATCAACCTCACTCTTGAATTCGGTGAGCGGATTGCCAGGAGCGATTTCACCCTCTTTTCTTCTCCAAGGAATTAGACTACGCATTTTCGATATCCTCCTTTTGAAGTTGTCGAGCAACTTCTTTATATCCAACCTTAAATAGATACGATACTTGACATATCGCAATCGGTTAGCGATTCAAAGGCCACACTCCCTTAGCCGGTGGGAGCGCCGCATCATCAGTCTTTCTTTTAAGCAGCGCCATGTGCCATTGGTAAACTTCGCAGGATTCACAGGGTTTATGACAGGTCAGGATGTCTTTCTGGTTGGACAGAAAACGAAGTTTGCCATGTACCATTTTAGACATTTCACGACCCAAAAAGTTGTTTCCGGTCGACAGATTGGGGGAGATTTGTAATTCTTAACGGACCAGCTCCAAAACGATAGTTTGTTTATAAACCCATCGCTATGCCATTATAAAAAATCCCCCCAAGTAAACGGTGGGTTTAGTTTTTATGAATCTCGCTCCAGATGTGTCTTTGCGGGGAGTCCCAACGCAAAGGGGCAAGCAATTCTTCTGTTTCACTTAGTCGTTTTCGCCTCTTCCTAAACTTTGATTGGTTTAGAGCGGATTATACGCTTATGCCTGTGTCATCTCTTTTCTTGCAAGTTAATGTCATGCTATCATAGAGACACAGCTATAGGAGGTTGATGACTCAATGGAAAATAAATTATTGGAAGCTGCAAAGGAAGGTAATCTAGCGGAACTCAGGGGACTATTAACTGTCGGAGCGGGCTTAGAAGGTAGCGACGATATGGGGTGGACACCCCTGATGTGGGCAGCGGCCATGGGCTTCTCCAGCGTCGTCAGGATACTGCTAGAAAGCGGAGCTGATCTCAACGCAAGAGACAGGAATGGGGCTACCGCCTTGATGAAGGCATGTCGTCGTGGATTTGCCGAGGTAGTGGAAGAGTTGCTTGAAAACGGGGCAGACTTCAACGCAAAGGATGATTATGCTTTTACAAGCCTGATGCGGGCGGTGCGAGCGGGCTATTTAGATGTTGTGAAAGTTCTTTTGGAACACCCGGTAGACTTGGAAGCCAAAGATGAGTATGGAGCGACAGCCTTGATTATTGCAGCCTATCGCGGCCACTTGGATATCGTCAAGGAATTGCTCGACGCAGGCGCTGAAGCCCACGCACAGGATAGAAACGGTTGGACAGCCATGGTTTGGGCTGTCTCCAGACGTCGTAATGACGTTATAGACCTTTTAAAAAAATATGAGAAAAAATAATGAGTTGTGAGATGACTCCGGGCTTCGTTGTGAGGCTCTCCGCAGGCGGCAAGCCTCCTTCCATCACCAACTTTACGGCATCCTCACTAAACTCTTCGTCTACATGCCGTACGAAATCTCTACCTTCGCCATCCTGTTACCTTACTATAGAAATTGTTGCGTGTTGGGTCCTGTTAAAAAAACAGTTAAATATCTAACACTTTTAACGAAGCTAATCCAGACGTGGTCATAGAAGAAAATGAAAAATCCTTCGTTTTTTCAAGAGGCTGAGGAGCCGAGTAATTTGGAGCCCCCCTCAGTTGAGCGTCAATGTAGCGGCGCTTATCAACCTAAAATTGTCTCATCTGGTGGCGCTTGTTGAGGGCCATCCCCTAGGAAGGTCCAGTTGGACCGACCGAGTTTTGATCAGCCTTTTGTGATTGGCCTTGTCGCTTCAGCGACAGGTGACGTTCCCGCTGTTTCTACTCAACTGGAATTGACAGATTATCTGGGCTCGCTAAAAGTCAGATTTTCCATCAGTCGAATGAAATACACGGTGGACCCGGGGCCTTATGCTGTAGGTCATCCAGACAAGGACTCGCCTGTGCTTGTCACCGGGAATTATAAAATGAGTTTTGACCATGTCCGGCGAGCGCTCCATGGACGCGACGCATGGTTATTGGTTCTTGACACTAAAGGGGTGAATGTCTGGTGCGCCGCCGGCAAGGGAACATTCGGCACTAATGAGCTGGTAGAAAGAATCAATTCAGTTGAACTGCCCAAAATTGTAGGTCACAAGAAAATCATCCTGCCTCAGTTGTCCGGTCCCGGAATAGCCGGATACCTTGTTAAACAGTTTACTGGGTTTAGAGTAATATACGGACCGGTAGAAGCAGTCGATATTCCTGCGTTTCTCGACAATGGATTGCGCTCCACGCCTGAGATGAGACGAAAGAATTTTCCTACCACGGAAAGAATGGTGTTAATACCGGTTGAGGTCATTCAGTCTATGAAGTACGTTTTACTGGTCGCCGCAATATCTTTTCTTGTAAATGGTGTAGCGCACATGGCTGACTTTTGGAACTTCGGCATTTCAGGCGCTGAGTTTGGTTTTCTCGCCGGCATAGGCGCCGTTGTGGGCGGGGCTATAATGACGCCGTTATTACTGCCCTGGCTTCCGGGAAGGTCTTTTTCCATGAAAGGTCTGATCAGCGGGGTCCTGATTTTTGTGGGGCAAATCGCTGGTTGGTCTATTATTTGGGGACATCAATTGAACTTTCTTCAACTGATAGCCTGTTTGCTTTTTATTTGTTCCGGTTCGTCGTTTGTTGGCGCGAATTTCACTGGATCTTCCACATATACTTCGTTGTCTGGGGTCAAAAAGGAGATGAGAGTGGCGGTGCCGCTGCAATTCGTAGTGGCGACACTGAGTCTCGGCGCTTGGGTCGGTTCGAGCTTCATCTCTTAGGAGGTTTAGATCATGCAAAAATTAACATATTTGAAGGATGTAGTAACGCTTAGCCTTAACAAAGACAAATGCACATCTTGTGGAGTTTGCCTTGATGTTTGTCCAAGGAATGTGCTGGGTAGAGAAAGTGGCCATGTAGAAATACTGGACAGAGACGCCTGCATTGAGTGTGGGGCCTGTGCTCTGAATTGTCCTTTCGCCGCTATTTCGGTAAAAGCGGGGGTTGGATGCGTCAGGGCGGTTATAAACGCCGCCTTGGGCCGAAAGAGTTCTTCCTGCTGTTGTAGTGTTGAGACGAAAGACTACAATATGGATAATCAATCAGGTTCGTCTTGTGGTTGTTGACAAGTTTTTTATGAACCAATCGACAGACGTGGGTGAAGTAATCTCCATCAGGGGCAGTGTTGTCGATGTGTCTTTTCGACGACGACTCCCAGCGCTATATTCAGTGCTCCACACAGGGGACAATTCGGATATCGTAATAGAGGTAGTGAATCATCTCGATTCACGGACATTACGGGGGATTGCCTTAACCTCGACAAGAGGCCTTGCGGTGGGATCCAACGTGGTTGACACCGGAGCGCCCCTCAAGGCCCCGGTGGGCGACAAGATTAGAGGCAGGGTATTTAATGTTTTCGGACAAACCATTGATGGGAAAGGGGATATCGATGGATGCGCCTGGCGCTCCATTCATCGCGACTATGTTCCCTTGAATCGTCAGGATACCTCATCAGAGGTCTTCGAAACCGGAATCAAGATAATTGATGTTCTTGCTCCCCTCGAACGAGGCGGAAAGGCTGGTCTATTTGGTGGGGCGGGTGTGGGCAAAACCGTCCTCATCATGGAGTTGATTCACAATGTTGTGGCCAGATACGGTGGTGTCAGCCTATTTTGCGGTATAGGCGAGAGATGCCGTGAGGGAGAAGAACTCTACCGTGAAATGGAACAGGCCGGAATACTGGGCAACACGGTCCTTGTCTTTGGACAAATGAACGAGCCGCCTGGGGCAAGGTTTAGGGTTGGGCACACCGCTCTAACGATGGCGGAGTACTTTCGTGATGACGCGAAACAGGACGTTTTTGTACTCATTGATAACATATTCAGATTTATCCAGGCTGGGATGGAAGTTTCCGGTCTTCTCGGGCAGATACCGTCGCGTCTCGGATACCAACCAACGCTTGCCACGGAACTTGCTCAACTGGAAGAACGGATATGTAACACTACTTCTGGCTCCATAACATCGGTTCAGGCTGTTTATGTGCCTGCCGATGATTTCACTGACCCTGCAGCGGTCCATGTTTTCGGGCATTTGTCCGCGTCAATCGTATTATCTCGAAAACGATCATCCGAAGGACTTTATCCGGCGGTAGATCCTCGACAGTCCAGCTCCAAGATGCTAGTCCCGCAGGTAGTTGGAAAACGGCACTATGAATTGGCCCAGGAAATAAGAGCGACCTTGGCGACTTATGAAGAGCTGAAAGACATTATCGCAATGTTGGGAATAGAAGAGCTATCACAGGCTGATCGTCAAGCAGTTTACCGGGCCCGGAGGCTGGAGAGGTTTTTTACTCAGCCTTTATTTGTTACCGAAAGATTTACCGGGCTGGCTAGTCGCTCCGTGGTTCTCGAAGACGCCCTCAATGGTTGCGAGAGAATTCTGAACGACGAGTTTTCCGGATTTCCTGAAAATGCCCTGTACATGATCGGGAAAGTCGACGAGGCCAAAAAGTTATGAGGCTTAAAGTGGTCCTCCCGACTGATATCGTGATTGATAAAGAGGTAATTAAAGTAATTGCTGAAGCCGAGAATGGTTCATTTTGTCTGTTGCCACGTCACATAGGTTTCGTTTCGGTTTTGGTTCCCGGGTTGCTTTCATATGTTTGTCCTGGAGGGCAGGAAGAGTTTGTAGCTGTTGACAAAGGGATACTGGTAAAGTGTGGCCCGGATGTTGTTGTTTCCACAGGTCAGGCATTGGAAGGCGCTGACCTTGGCTTGCTGAAGATGGCAATTGAAAAGAAATTCAATCGGTTGGATGAACGTCGGAAAAAAGCGCAATCAGCCGTAGCAAAACTTGAAGCTAATCTGGTGAGAAGGTTCCTCGAATTGGAGCGCCATGGATAACGACGGGCCTGTGTCACAGAATCGCCAACGCTCATATACCAGAAAATTCGCGAAAATTGTGGGTGCCAAGGAGGCTCGAAAAATGGAAGCCCGAAGAGACGGGAACAGGAGTATTTGGTTCGGGCTAGGTATGTTCGGAATTGTTGGGTGGTCTGTAGCTGTTCCTACCCTGGTTGGAACCGCCATTGGGGTTTGGATTGACTCGCGCTATCCATGCCGTTTTTCGTGGACACTAATGCTACTGTTCGCGGGCGTGCTTTTTGGTTCAATCAACGCCTGGTATTGGATCAACCGGGCGGGGAAAAATGGCTGATCCGTGATCGATCTCGACACAGATAAAATATTCTTTCATGATGTTGTAATGTCTGTAGACTTATCTGGAATAACGGTCGCTCTGTTCATGGGAACAGGTCTAGGGCTGTTCTACTTCGGTGGTTTATGGCTGACGGTCAAACGACTTAGCCAATCTTCTCAACCAGCGTTGCTAAGTTTAGCCAGCTTCTTTGTCAGGACAGCGGTTGTAGTCACAGGTTTTTACTACGTTATGGAAGGTCGATTGGCAAGACTTTTAGCGGCCATGACAGGCTTCCTGATCATCCGCTTTTTCCTTGTCAGGCTGATAATCCCTGTTCAGGCCAAAATGCGCAAGTCATAGTGTAGGAACCAAGATATTAACGATGGTAAGTGAAACTATAACACCTGATCAAGTAGTTTTTTGGCGGTGGGGTTTTGTCGTCTTGAACTCCACCATTTGCTATACGTGGGGAGTGATGGTTTTGCTTACTGTTGGATCATGGCTGATTACACGACGTTTATCCACTGACACCAAGTTTTCCAGGTGGCAAAATCTGCTTGAAATAATAGTCGTTTTTGTCCAGGACCAGATTCGGGAAATCACGAATCAGTCGCCACGGCGCTATCTGCCATATATTGGAACTCTCTTTCTATTTGTTGCTGTGTCGAATATCTTAGAGACGGTTCCTGGTTACCATGCGCCTACCGCTTCTCTTTCGACGACTTCCGCTTTAGCTGTAAGCGTGCTGTTCGCTGTCCCAATTTTTGGAATTGCCGAACAAGGTCTTTTCTCTTACATCAAACATTATATTCAGCCTTCTATACTGATGTTGCCGTTTCATATATTGGGGGAACTGTCCCGTACTCTGGCCCTGGCTGTGAGGCTTTTTGGAAACATGATGAGTGGAGCGAAGATAGCGGCTATATTACTGGCGGTTGCTCCACTTTTCTTTCCCATATTGATGAATGCGCTGGGGCTGCTAATAGGCCTGATCCAAGCCTACATATTCGCTATATTGGCTATGGTATACATTGCTTCAGCGGGAAAAGGGCGGAGTTCATCAGGTCAAAGCCGGCAGGAAGATGGGGATTGAGAAAGGAGAGATCCAAAATGGATAGTTTGACAATAATAGGACTAGTTTCGATTATTACCGCAGGCGCATCAATGGCTATAGGCTCGATTGCTCCATCGCTTGGAGAAGCCAGGGCGATTTCCAGCGCATTAACTTCCATAGCGCAGCAACCTGACGAGGCCGGCGCTATATCCCGAACTCTTTTTGTAGGTTTAGCTATGATCGAATCCATGGCGATCTATTGCTTCGTTGTTTCCATGATTCTTCTTTTCGCGAATCCTTTCTGGAACTATGTGGTGTCCAAAACCGGAGGATGATCGATGCTCATAGACTGGTTCACCGTCATAGCCCAGATCATCAACTTCCTCATTCTCGTTTTTCTTTTAAAGCGCTTTCTGTTCGACAAGATAACCGGCGCGATGGACGAGCGGGAGAAAAAGATCTCTTCTACCCTAGATGACGCCAATAGCACAAAGAGAGTCGCCGCCGAAGAGGCTGAGCGATATCGTCAAATGAATCAAGCGCTGGAGAATGAACGCAACCGAATTCTGGCTGAGGCTAAAGACGAAGCTTTGTCTGTTCGAAAGAGCTTGATTGAAGCAGCACGCGCTGAAGTGGAGGATGTCAAGGCCGAATGGCATAAGTCATTACAGCGGGGGGAAAAGTCGTTTCTTCTTGAACTGCGTGGTCGTATAGGTAAAGAGACGCTCTCATTGGTTCGAACTGTTTTGTCGGACCTCTCAAACACCGGCCTAGAGCAACGAATTGTTGATGTGTTCGCTGAGAAATTCCTTAACATGCCCGAAGAAAAGGCGATGCAGATAAGGAAGATTTCCCAAACGGCGGCTAACGAGATAAAAGTGACCACAGCGTTTAACCTTAATAACGACCAGAGAAACTTTATCGTAAGCTTGCTGAAGGGGCGCATTGGAGGAAATGTTTCAGTCGCTTTTGAACGTTGCGCCAACAATGTTTGCGGTATAGAATTGAGGTTCCCGGGTTATAAAATCGGTTGGAGTGTTGAATCATACCTCGACCGTTTTGAGAAAACTGTTTCTGCGCTCTTGAGATAATGACTGAGCCGTCGGTTGGGCAAAACAACCCGCATTCCTGATTCATGAGTTGAGTCTAAAATGAATATTAATAAAGAAAGAGACAATTCGGGTCTTGATCTAATCCTGGAAAGCACAATAGCCGCTTTAACCGCGGGTATTGAAAATAGCAAACCGGCCATTGATTTGCAGGAAGTGGGCTCCATAGTCTCTGTTGGACAGGGTGTGGCCAAAATTTCAGGTTTGACTCGAGTCAAAGCGGATGAATTAGCCATGTTTCCTGGGGACAAATTGGGAGTGGTTTTCAACGCGGACGCCCGAGAGGCTGGAGTTGTCTTGCTGGATGACGATCAAAGCCTTCATGCCGGTTCCGAAGTAAATCATACTGGGCGGGTCCTTGAGGTCCCTGTCGGAGATGATCTGATCGGTAGAATAATTGACGCTATGGGGCGTCCATTGGACCAGCAGGGGAACATCAACGCTTCAGTCCTATGGCCGGTTGAGCGAGACGCTCCAAGCATTATGGACCGCGATCCCGTGGTAGCCCCCCTTCAAACGGGTATTAAAGTCGTAGACGCTTTGATTCCGGTTGGACGTGGACAAAGAGAGTTGATACTCGGTGACCGTCAAACAGGTAAAACAGCCATTGCGATAGATACAATCATTAACCAAAGAGGCAAAGACGTTATTTGCATTTATTGCGCAATAGGTAAGCAATCCGCTTCTGTTGCAAAAATTGTTAACGATCTGCGCAACTACTCTGCGATGGACTACACCATCGTCATGGTAACGACTGCTGAAGAGACCCCAGGCCTACAGTATGTGGCCCCATATGCCGCAACAACCATGGGTGAGTATTTTATGGAACAGGGCAGGGATGTGTTGGTTGTATTTGATGACCTCACCGGCCATGCGCGAGCGTATCGTGAGATTTCATTGCTTTTGCGTCGTCCTCCAGGCCGTGAGGCGTATCCCGGGGATATTTTTTACATACATTCCCGACTTCTGGAGCGTTCAACACATCTCAGGAAAGAGTTGGGCGGCGGGTCCCTTACTGCTCTCCCTATAGCGGAGACCGAAGCGCAAAACATAGCTGGTTACATTCCTACAAATCTGATTTCCATAACCGATGGCCAAATTTACCTGTCTCCTCACCTCTTTCAAAAAGGGGTATTACCTGCGATAGATGTAGGCAAATCAGTTTCTCGTGTCGGTGGCAAGAGTCAGTTGACCGCCTATCGATCGGTAGCGGGTGATTTAAGACTCTCATATTCGCAGTTTGAGGAACTTGAGGCGTTTTCCAGGTTCGGGACCAGGCTTGATGAGCAGACCCGCAAAACACTTGAACGTGGGCGCCGCGTCAGAGAAGTCCTTAAACAGGGACAATCTGAACCTATATCTGCCCCAGAGCAACTTTCTGTATTGCTGGCGGTCAACGCGGGTATATTCGATGAGATACCTGTGAAGGCTGTTGCCGCCGCAGAAAAGGCTATCAGGGAAAAAGTAAGCGAAGAGGCGCCGCACCTCTGTGATAGAATTTGTCAGGATCAGCCTCTAAGTTCCGCCGATAGAGATCTGATTCTCGAGTTGGCGGCGAGCGCTATCCAGTCAACGAGGGGATGACCCAACATGGAAAGCATTGAATCGCTGCGACGAAAGATCGTTACAGCAGGAGAACTTGGATCTGTTGTGCGGACCATGAAAGCTTTGGCGGCCGTGAGTATCCATCAATATCAGAAGGCTGTCGAAGCTCTTGCGGAGTACAACCACACCATTGAAACAGGTCTCCAGATAGCGCTTCGCGGAAATCCCGAGTGGGCAGTGAAGGCTAGACCAGCCCCTCGAAATCGGTTAATTGCAGTGGTTCTGGGATCTGACCAGGGAATGTGTGGTCAATTCAATGAACTCATAGGTGAATATGCTCGTAAAAGTATGGAAAAGCGGAATGGATCAAAGGTCCACCATGAAATACTGGTAGTTGGCGGTCGTATCGGAGGATTGCTTTCGGATATGGGTATGACTGTCCGTGAAATGTTCCCTGTCCCAAATGGCGTGACTGGTATAATCGCACTGGTTCAGGATTTGCTCATAAAAATAGAAGAAGTAAGGTCGCTACTCGATTCGGATCAAGTCATGATTTTTTACAACAAGCAGGTTTCGAACACCAGGTTTACCCCATCTCAAGAACAATTGTTCCCTGTCGATCTTGAATGGCTTAACAGGCTTAAAGAAAGGGAGTGGCCATATCGTACAATTCCCACTTTCACAATGGAATGGGGCCGGGTTTTCTCAGCTTTAATACGACAACATTTATTTGTATCAATTTACCGGGCCGTTGCTGAATCCATGGCCAGCGAGAACTCAGGACGTCTTGCTTCGATGGAAAGAGCTGAAAAGAATATTCAGGAACGTATCGAGGAACTAAATTTAAAGTACAATCAGTGTCGCCAACTATCGATAACAGAAGAACTTCTTGATATCGTAGCGGGTTACGAGGCGATTACTTCTAAATCCAAAAAATGTAACTTTATCAAAATTCAAGATTGAAGCGCCCCAGATACCCTACAAGTTTTATTTTATTTTCCGACGTCATATCCGGACAATCATCCTGGTCCTGGACACCATCGATCACACGTAGCGCAAACACCTAAAATAATAAATCTATTGGATCAAACAAGTCAATGACCATTTTGCTCTTTGCTCAAATAGAATGTCGTCCCATTACAGCGTCCCATCAGAAGACCCATTGCCATTCCCCGGAATAAAAATCCTGTGGATTACCAAGACGACATGTTGGTTCCGTTTGGCCGATCAATTGATGGCGGAGAAGGAGATGTTGATCGGAATTAGGATCAGAATGTGTAGGACTCGAAAATATTTAACAAAAGGGTTTATTGACTTTCATAACCATTCCCAGCGATCTCCAGCCACTGATCTATGGTGAGATTACAATTACAATGGTCATTTCCCAGACCTGCGTCAGAACATTCCTCAAAAATAGCGTCCCTTGTCACTAAACACACGGGCCAGCCAGGAACGTGGTGTTTGTGGCCCCTGCAATGATTGATGCGGTAAACTACGAAACTGTCTGAATCGAACGCTATGCGGTAAGATATCTCTCCAACTACCACTGTCACGTCGTGTCGGTCGAGCCCCATCCCTTCGAATCTTCGTCTAATTTTATTCAGGGTTTCAGAAGGAGTCATAGTTCGCTCGTGTCCTGAGTTTCAATTTGCTGATCAGTTCGCAAAGGTAGAATCAAACCTTCTCCAGAAATCATCCAAGGTGAATCTATGGCACTGAGTGCCCTGACACTCAACCCCGAAACTGGCGGATACCGAACCCATTCGAGCGGCGTCCACAATAGATCTATCCATTACTAGTCCTTTGATCAACCCAGCACGGAAAGCGTCACCCGCTCCTGTTGGATCACTAACCCTTGACGGGGTCGCTGGAGTAATCTTAATCTCATCGTGCGCGTTGGTCACCAACGAACCATTTTCTCCAAAAGTAGTTATTATCGCCTCAGTTCTCTCTAGCATGTCCCGTTTGGAAAGACCCGTTGACCTCATTACCATTTCAAGCTCATAGTCATTTGAGATGAAGATTTTTGAACCTGTCAGACCTTGTACTATCTTTTCGGGGCCAAGAGCTGGAATTGACTGACCAGGATCGAAAATGAAAGGAATCTTCTTCTGACGAAACAATTCCGGGTAAGTCGTCATGTCATCTATATTGCCAGGCGCAACTATCGCCAAGGTGTCGTTCGGATCGTATTGATTTATGTCCTGCAGACATGGTTCCTTCATGGCTCCTGGATTAAATCCTGTGATCTGATTGTCCGAAAGATCTGTAGTGATATATGCCCCGGCGGTAAATTCATTTTCCACCCGACGCACTGCATGAAGAGGCAAAGAAAAACCGCTAAGCCACCTTTCGTAAGAATCAAAATCTTTTCCGGCGCATGCCAGGATTATGGGACTCTCGCCCAACAGGGCAAGATTGTAAGCAATATTGCCGGCGGTACCGCCAAAAAGTTCTCTTAGCCCGTTGACCATGAAACATACATTCAGAATATGAATCTTGTCTGGTAAGATATGGTTCGAGAATTTGTCAGGGAAATCCATAATCCGGTCGTAAGCCAGTGATCCCAGAACCAGAATGTTCATCTGCACACCCCTTTGGAACTTACCAGGATAGCCCTGGAAATCGCAGAACCAGGTTACGCAAAGAGCTTGCGCCTGTCAAGTTTCGCGTAGACGTGTATTTGGAACGATCTCCAATCAACTTTAAATTTGTCTGTTGAATTTATATCATGCGGAAAAGACTTTTGCGTGTGAATCAAAACCGAATCATGGGAATCTAATACTTCAGGGCAATGGGTAGAATATTAAAGAAGTGGAGTAGGAAATGTCGACTTGCAATTTGACCCAGACCGAGGAATCCAGGAAGTGGCCTGAAGGCATCGTTTCCGTAAAACTTACTATGAACCCGTACTTGCTTGTGCTCGCCGAGGAAAAGGCGGCCAAAGCCGGGTTAAAGGTTTGGGAGTATATAAATGTCGCTCTTTGGGAAAAAATGGGGCAGCCGTCCCGAGAGGAACTTGCGAATTTCGCCGCGGTCTTTGAGGTGGACGAATTGGATCCAAAATGGAAGAAGAGATTGAAACTGGCGGCGAGGCACGAGATCGAAATTGTGGAGCAGATAAAGAATGGAGAAGTATACTGAGCGTATTACGCCTAATTAGTTGTTTAAGCTAATGGTTGATAAGTAGTCAAAATTGATGCGGAGGGAGAAATGCCAATTATAAATTATTCTTGTGAAAGCTGTGGAAAAGAATTCGCGAAAATATTTTTTGACCCGAATGACGCACCCAAGAGGTGCCCCGTATGTGATTCATACACAATAAGAGAATTGGGAGACGCATTTCATGCAGACCCTGGCATGTTGGCTCGCTATGCCTGTGACAGTTGTGATTCGTGTGATACTTGCGAGACGTGCTCAGGCGATAGCGAAAGGTCAGTTAAATTCGGCTGATAACCAGTACGAGTCTCGGCGAGACTCGTTTTGAACTTCGGAGTCTACCTTGATTTTATTTCCTGCTTCTTCTAGTATGAAAGTAGAGATTAAGCGGTTTGATCACTTATAACAGTGCTGTGACCATGCCGCTTAAATTTTGGTTCTATGTCCGCGAGGTTTGATCATGCGTAAGTTTTTTTTGGCTGTAACAATATTAATCAGCTTGACTCAAGGGGTCGCTATAGCTCAACCAGTGATGGATGAAAAGGGCGGAGATGTATTGGCGACTGTAGGAAATCAGAAAATTACCCGCGAAATGCTGGACAACATAATTGCTACAATTCCAGAGGAAAATAGGGTCCCGTTCCTTACTCC
Organism: uncultured delta proteobacterium; assembly: GCA_963798475.1. Lineage (GTDB taxonomy): Bacteria > Desulfobacterota > Desulfomonilia > Desulfomonilales > Desulfomonilaceae > CAJBEZ01. The sequence goes on along the minus strand of CAWCTI010000036.1, from coordinate 71,069 downwards.
CGATGGGCGCAAGAAGATTTTGGATGAAGTGGTCAATTTCGAACTGTTCGCTCAAGCCGCAAAAGATGATGGGATTGATAAAGAGCCGGCGATCGAGACCAGGTTAAAGTATGAACAGGCCCAATATTTGGCCCGGGAGTATTTCAGACGGGCACAGGCAAAGCAGGCCCCTATTTCTGAAGAGGATCTTAAAAATTATTACAAGACCCATATAAACGAGTTTACCCCGCCTGAGGAAATTCAGGCACGCCATATCCTGGTGAAGACAGAGGCAGAGGCTAACAAGATTCTCGCAGAATTGAAGAAAGGCGCGGATTTTGCGGAACTCGCAAAGAAGAAGTCTATAGATCCCGCTGCGCAAAAAGGTGGTAAACTGGAACTCATGGATGGTAAGGACTGGCTGCCACGAGGATCTTTTGAGAAATCCTTCGAGAATGTTCTATTCAAGATACCAAAGGGTGAAATTGGAGGGCCGGTAAAGTCTCAGTTCGGTTGGCACATACTCAAGGTTGATGATCGTAGGCAACCGGAGCCTCCGAATTTTGTGCAGGTACGCAACTTGATCAAGATCAGACTCGAAAACGAGAGAAACGCTGAGCTTCACAAAAAAGTTACTGAAGAGCTTAAGAAGAAAATCCCCGTGGTAATAAAGTAAAAAGTTAGCGGGAAAAGGTTGTAAATTTCTTTAACAACTAGTCTAATACGAGCAACTCGATTCATAACACCTCAATATTGGGGAACCCCAACTCTTTTTAGCATCCCAGGTGTTGGGGCGCACCACGTTCTAATGTGAGAAGCGGCGCCAAAAAATGTTTATAAAATCTTTTCTGACGTTACGGGATTTGATCCTTGTGCGAATTTGTTCGAGAATCAAGGAAGTGGGGCTTTTCAGGTCGACTGTCATACGGTTGCCAATCTGCTTCATCTTTTTTGCCTCTGCCATGGCTAGTGACACTCATTGTTGGGCTGCGAGCCTGGAAACTGGTGTAAAGACCGAGAAACAGGCGCCGAAGGACCCGCCGATGAGTCCTGAAAAGTTATACGAATCTGTTTCAGGTTACTTCGAAGGTCTTCATCGGCGCGCCCACAAATCCACCAGCGTATCTAATACCAAGAATCAGGAACAGAACCGGGACCAGAATAAAATAGTTGCCAAGCATCCCGATAAATCCAGCGTCGTCAATGCTGAACTGAGCCTGGCGCGTCATCGTATTCAGAGAGGGGAGTATGAACTAGCGTCTCAACCCTTGCAGAGGGCCTTCAAGATGGCTGCTGATGTTGACCGGGAGACCATTCAGGCCCTAAGTGAGAGAATCGCAGAAATGACGAACAATCGGCCGGAACCACAGGGATCAAAGCTGATGCCACGGACTGATACGACTAACACTGCAGGGATAAGAATGGTACTTGTACCGGCGGGAAGTTTCAGGATGGGAAGTTCACCGTCAGAAATTAGGCGAGTTCAGGCAGAATGGAACGTGCCGGAAATTCTCGTCGACCCAGAGACCCCGGATCATGCTGTGGAGATATCCAAGCCTTTTCTGATTGGAAAGTATGATATTACGGTAGGGCAATTTAAACAGTTTGTCTCAGAGACAGGTTATAAGACTGTAGCTGAAACTCAAGGCTGGGGTTGGGGATATGATAATTCAAAAAGGCATTGGACAAAAAAGAATGGGTTGTCCTGGAGAAACCCAGGGTTTCAGGTCTACGATGACTATCCTGTAACCATGGTCTGCCATGTTGACGCAGAAGCGTTTTGTAACTGGCTTAGTTCTAGCGACGGTCGACGGTACAGCATTCCTACAGAGGCGCAGTGGGAATATTCCGCCAGAGGGGGTAGGAATGATGAACGTTTCCCGTGGGGGAATGACTACCCGGATGGGAAGAAGCTGAATCTAGCTGACAGAAGCTGCGTAGCGCCTTGGGCTGACCGTTCGATTGATGACGAATACAGCTTTACATCTCCGGTTGGGGCTTACGAACCAAATGGATTCAGACTCTATGACATGGTTGGAAATGTTTGGCAGCTATGCTCGGATTATTTCGATTCCAAAGAGTATAAAAAGAAGGCGGGAACTGTTTCTGTAGACCCATCTGGTCCCAGGACAGCGAAGACAAGAGTGGTTAGAGGAGGTAGCTGGGCATTTGACGCATGCGAAGCCCGTAACGCGTTCCGTTTTGGTATAGATCCAAAGCTTTGCGCAGACATGACGGGCTTTAGGGTGGTGACAACTCCCGATTCGAGAGACAAGGACCTTGTTACGGTAAATCCCGACTTTAATTTGGTTGCGCCCATGACTGATGAACAGGTCAACGCCATATTTCAGCAGGTGAGGGAGCTGGTCCATTCCGGTAAGCGCTTAAAGGCTTCAAACCTCGTGGATAGGATACCGGAAGTCCAGGGTGTCTCCAAAGGCTGTATCGAAGACACTTCCGGGTTCGTGAAGAATGTCTTGAGGGCGTTAATCGATGATACCCCCAACAAATCTGTCGAGTCATTTACGAATTCGTTAGGCATGCGCATGATGAGAATTCCAGAAGGGTCTTTTGTCATGGGGAGTTCCGAGGCCGACATCGCCTGGGCCATGACGGTGCTGGCCAGAGGGCAACCGCTTTCACTGGAAAATGAATATCCTTTCCATAAGGTAAGGATCTCGAAGCCGTTCTTTATGGATGCCACTCCAGTAACTGTTGAACAATTCAAGGCTTTTGTCGATGACACGGGATACATTACCGACGCGGAGGAAGACAACGGCGGTGAGGTTTTTGACATCAAGAATAACCGCTTTACACAAAAGGTGGGCAGTTCCTGGCGAGATCCCGGCTGGCGGATCGAGCCAAATCAACCTGTGACAATGGTAACCTACAATGACGCCGTGGCTTTCTGTGAATGGCTCTCTGCAAAAGAACGCGCTCCCTACAAATTACCCACAGAAGCCCAATGGGAATACGCGGCAAGAGGAGGGCTACCCATGGCTCCGTTCCCATGGGGTGATCAACTACCCGACGGCCGAAGGGCCAATTATGCGGACAAGAACACTGATTTCGAATGGCGGGACAGAGATGTTGACGACGGGTACAAGAACGTAGCTCCAGTAGGTAGCTATGAGCCTAACGGTTTTGGCCTTTATGACATGGCGGGAAACGCTCTGCAGTGGGTTAGGGACTTCTATCAGGAGGACTACTACCGATACGCCCCCGAGATAGACCCTGATGGGCCGGGACAGGGGGAAAACAGGGTCATGAAGGGTGGCGACTGGACTTCCAGCCCTGTTAGCCTGCGATGCGCTTTCAGGGGTTGGGCTCGGCCGGACCTGGCCCTCTATAACGGTGGATTTCGAGTCATAGTTGACACAGACTCACGCCAGAGGCCTTTTCATTTCAGTGAGAATTTTCTGACGCAACAATGGGTGCCCAACCCCGAACAACGTGAAGTGGCGCAAGCTGTAGCCAAAGAAAAGGAGCGAAGCCTAAAACGCTCGTCTACGGATATCGCCTCCAAGACTGACCAGTCTGAGAATTTGGTAACTCGCGGTGTACTGATACTGGAGTTCACGCCAAAATCCGACGCTAGAAAGGCTGGCATGGTAAAAGGGGACGTCATAGTTGAATACGACGGAGTAACTGATCTTGATTCAGACAAACTGATAGTGCTCACAGCTCGCACAAAAAAGGAAAAGCGACGGTCGGTTCTCAAATTCGTTAGAGACGGCTATGAATATTCCCTGCATGTTCCACCGGGCTCCCTTGGTATTTCCATAACTGATACTGTCTTGCGCGGACCGTTTAAGCGCAATGAGCACGATCAAAACCCGCAGAACGATCGTGATAACAAGAAGAAGAAACGGCAGTGGACTTGAGATCTGAACTGGCGTTTCCTTTCAGGCGCCTAGAACTGGGGGATTGGAATCAATCGATGTCTCATTGTTAATGCTAGACGCTAGTGGAAAAAAGAGTGGATTTTAGAACAAAATATGATAGAGGAGACCAAAACCTCAAACTGGGAGACCTTAATGAAAAAGGCCATTCTTATTTTTTCGACTATATCTTTGGTATGCCTGTTCGCCATTTATTCGGCGGCCGAAAATAGAAACCCGAAACTTATCGCGGTAAGGCCCGCTGCAAATCAAACTTCGCAACAGCCGCAGAATACTGAACCGAGCCCCGGACTTGACGGTCAATACCCTGATCCGACCCCTCGCGACCAGTTGTACGTGTTTTGGCTTTTTGGCAAGATAATCAGCTATCCTATCGACAAAATCGAATCATATGTTTCAAAGAAATTGTATTCTGTGGAAAAGCCTCAGTTGGTCCCTGCTGCGGCATCGACTCCAGGAGTCGCATCCAGCCCTTTCGATGCTATAAATCGTCGGGAAATCCCGCCAGCGCCACCGGTTCAGGCTAAAAGCGCGCCAAACAGATAAAAGACTGTAAAGCGTTAACTAAGATTTATTCGTCCAAACTTCTTTTGGAATCACATTTCGGACAGTGAAAATAGCGTCCCTCTTTTTTTGAGACCTTTTCTTCCATGACAGTCGAATCACACTCCGGATTCGGGCACTTCATTGATACTGGTTTATTCCACATCGAAAAGTCGCAGCTGGGGTATTTGTCACATCCGTAAAAGGCCCGACCTCTTTTTGTTCTTTTGTGGACAAGGTTTCCTTCACCGCATTTGGGGCACCGCGCTCCAGTCGAAACCGGACTTGCGCCCTTACATTCAGGGTACCTTGAACATGCGAGAAACGGCCCCGATCGGCCCTGTCTCATGACCATGGGCGCTCCACATGAACAGACTTTGTCAGTGGGAACAGGGGCTGTTTCTGCAGAGGTTACTGAGACGATCTTTTTGGTATAGGAGCAATCAGGATATGAAGGGCAGCCTAAAAACAGACCATATCGCCCGGCCCTTATCAACAGGGGATTGCCACATTCTGGACAGCTTTCTTTGGTCGGAACGCCTTCTCTTTTTATGTTTTTCATATTTTTCTTGGCTTCAACAAAAGCCGAGTTAAAAGGCGCGTAAAACTGCTCAAGAATCTGGGTCATGGTTTCTGCCCCGTCTTCAATCAAGTCCAGGGAGGATTCCATTTCAGCGGTAAAATGGGGACTAACCAGGTCTGGAAAACTGTCAACCAATAACGATGCTATGATTCGTCCCAAAACGGTTGGCTCGAACTTTTTGTCAATTATTTCAACGTACTTCCGCTTCTGAATTGTGGTGACTATTTCGGCATAGGTTGAAGGACGGCCGATACCACGTTCCTCCAATTCCTTTATCAGTGAGGCCTCATTGAACGCCGGAGGTGGTTGGGTGAAGCGCTGCCGTGGGACGAGGCGATCCAGTTCAAGGATATCTCCCTCATTTAAATCAGGGAGTGGTATGTTGGTATTTTCTTTGTCATCGTTCTGAAGGCTCCCATCTTCCTCCAATGAAATAGAGTAGATCCTGGTAAAGCCATCGAATTTCAAGATTGACCCGGTAACTCGGAAAAGGAGATCGCCGGCTTCAATGTTTGCCGTAGTCATGTAAAAGACTGCAGGGGCCGCCTGACTCGCAAGAAATCTGTTCCATATCAGCGAGTATAGGTCCTTCTGCTGTTTGTCCAGGAAACTGGTCAGCTTTTCAGGAGGGAAATCTAGCGTCGTTGGTCGGATAGCTTCGTGCGCATCCTGTGCCCCCTTTTTGCTTTTGTAAAAGTTGGGCTCCTGGGGGACATATTCCGGACCAAAATTCTTTTTCAGAAAATCACGCGACGCAGTGATAGCTTCGGGCGCAATGCGGGGAGCGTCAGTTCTCATGTAAGTTATCAGCCCAATGGAACCTTCCTTTCCCAGCTCAATCCCTTCGTAAAGCTGCTGTGCTATGCGCATAGTCCTGTGCGGCGACATCCGGAGCTTTCTCGAGGCCTCCTGTTGAAGCGTAGAGGTGATAAAAGGAGGCAACGGCCTTCGAACCCTCTCTTTACGTTTTACTTGACTCACCCTGAATGTCTGTGAGTTGGCGTACCTAGTGATTTCCGAAGCCTTACCAACATCCTGAATCTCGGACTTGGCCCCTTTGTCTTCGACAAGTTTTGCCTCGAACGGCGTTGATCCGTTCTTCATAAGACTAGCCGAAATATTCCAGTATTCAGATGGAACGTATGTTTCAATTTCCAGACGTCTGTCCACAATTAATCTCAACGCAACGGATTGCACACGGCCGGCGCTAAGGCCATACTGGACCTTATCCCATAGTAACGGACTGATCTGATAACCCACGATCCTGTCCAGAATTCGTCTGGTTTGTTGAGCGTTGTATCTGTTTAAATCGAGTTTAGAAGGATGGGCTACCGCCTCTCTGATAGTCTTCTCGGTCAACTCATTGAAACGGACTCTGAATACTGAACCCGAGGGTTTGCCTAGCTCTTCGCTCAAATGCCACGCAATGGCTTCGCCTTCTCTGTCAGGGTCTGTAGCCAGCAACACGCGTGATGATTTGCGGGCGAGGCTCCTTAATTCGGAAATAACCTTCTCTTTTCCTGGAATTATCTCGTAATGAGGCTTAAATCCTGAATCTACATCAACCCCAAGAACTGGTCCGGACCACTTGATCCGTTTGTTAGATTTGCCTTTGGCCTTCTGAGTAGTCTGAGGGAGGTCCTTTACGTGGCCCACGGACGCTTTGACCTCGAAATTGGGGCCAAGATATTTTTTAATAGTTTTGGCTTTGGCGGGAGACTCCACCACAACCAGGGTTTTTCCTTCTGAATCTTTCATCCTATCGCCTAAAATAACATTTCTTGAAACGTTGCTATTGATCTGAAATTTTCTTACCGTGGAACACGCACAATCGACAATTGCAAGTTTAATGTTTCCTCAAAGCCAAAAGCTTTAGGTTTAAACATACAAAGTGTCAACTAAATTCAGAGAATCAACAAACTTATCTCTATGAAACAGTAATGTAAATCACTGGACTTATAAGTCTTTCCCTTGAGACTTTAATCTGGAGCCTAATTCGCCGAAGTCAAGTCAACGCGTCACTCTGGAAAATAGTTTACCTGGACTCTGGCGCACGAGCCCTAACAGTTCAAGTTCAAGAAGGGAGCCGGATAGCCTTCCAGGGTCAATTTTCAGGCTTTTGCAGATTATGTAGATTGGTGTTGGGTCCAAATCCAGAAAGTCGAGAATATTTCGCGCAGCTTCAGATATTTCCAATCTATCATTGGGAATCGAGTTTGCGATTAATTCGTTTCTGTTTTTTTCAACTTCACATGTTGAAATGGATGACAAGATGTCTTCAACAGACTCTACGAGCCCATCTCCCTGTTTTATCAGGAAATGAGGTCCCCTAGATCGTTCGTTTGTAATATCTCCGGGAACTGCGAAGACATCTCTATTTTGATCCAGGGCGTGAAAGGCGGTTATCAAGGAACCACTTCTCTTGGCCGCCTGAACGACGACGACAGCCTTAGAAAGCCCGGAGACTATCTGTTCCTACGGAAAAAATTGGTTTTCAATGGAGAGATCCCAGGCCTGAACTCACTGATTACAGCGCCCTGTTGGGCCAATTGCTCTATGAGAGCCTCGTTCTCTGTTGGATAAACTACGTCGAGGCCGCAACCAATTACCGCTATGGATCTTCCACCTTCCTTCAGAGCTGCCTGGTGACACACAGTGTCGATTCCCCTTGCCAGCCCACTCACAACTGTAAAGGAAGATCGGACGAGGTCCATTGATATCGATTTGGCAAACTCTACACCATATCTGGTGGGGTTTCTGGTCCCTACCATCGCTATGGACTTTGAGTCTTCAGGCAACAGTGAGCCTCTCACAAAGAGGATGGCTGGGGGATCGTAAATATCTTTTAGATTGAACGGATAGTTGATTCCACATCTGGTGATCACTTTGGCCCCTAGGCGTTTCAGAAGGTCCATGTCCTTTCGAATTTCTTCAGGCTGCGGTTTGTCGATAGCTATCGAGTTGGAGAGACGTTGGGATAATCCGGTGCGACGCTGAATATCCGCAGCCGAGGCCTGTAAAATCTCACTTGGCCTCCCGAAGGATTCAACCAGTTGTCCATTATCAGGGGACCGACTAGTGGAACCCTTTCAAGAGCTAACCGATCTATAGCGCTTCTCTAAAGTTCTGTCGGAATGGCGCAAGTTTTAGTGTTTTCATCTTGTCTGGTCATAAGCCATCTGAGAGCGTCGGTGAGTCTCTCGATTAGTTGATCTTTGGTTTTAGCGTAGAATCCAGAAAACCATTCGCCCTTCATAACGAGCCAGAGGCGTTCAATGGGGTTAAGATCTGGAGAATAAGGTGGAAGAAAAATCGGCTCAAATTCCCCCCAGTCCAGTGATTTACTCTTGTGCCAAGACGCATTGTCCAGGATGAGTAGATTGCGAGGACGCTCGAACTTGATGTCCCGATTGGCGTGATTCAGGAAGATCTGGAAGATCTCCGTATCGGAATGGCTAAATTCTAGCGCATAGAATTCACCTTTTCTTGGCAAGACCATGCCCGTGACATTCATTCGGAGATGCGCCCCGCCGTATGCTTGACGGATTTTGTCTCCTTTTTTAGCAAAACGCCTTTTCGGACGAGGATCTCCTTCGACACCACACTCGTCAAGAAACCAAAGATCCACGCATTGATCACCAAGAAACTTCCTGATCAGTTCAATGAAGGCCTTTCTCTTTTCTTCATCCTGGCCATCCGGCCAGGGGCGAGGGACCTTCAGCCGAAAATCCTCATCGTGAAGCCACCGCATAAGTGTGCTGTAGCCTGCCTCCATCTGGCAATGCCTGGTGAGATATCCGTGAAACTTACGTCCGGTCCAGTGGGTCTCATTGACCAGTTCTGGATGTAAGACCAACTTGGAATATTCATAGGCCTGCTCCCCGCTGATTTTGGGAGGACGCCCAGAGCGGGGACCTTCTGTAAGCCCATCGATACCCCGTTGATTAAAACGTCTCACCCAACGGGAAACCGAGTCCTCATTTACACCGAACAAGGCAGCCACCTGCTTATGGGGCAGCCCCATTATCAAGGCCTTGATAGCCATCAGACGAACATACGACCGCTGGACCGACGAGGCCTTCGCTGCGGTCTCTAATTCAGCTAAAGCGCAGTTTTCCGGGTTAGGCATGTTTCGTTGACGACACATACCGACAGATAACCACATCTCGATAAAAAAGTCGCGTTCTTTTCGCGATTATTTTCGAGAATCGCTATAAACGTCCTGTTCACACTCAAGCTCGATTTGAACCATTTCTAAAGTTTCCCCCATAATTTGATTGATATGATGAAATTAAGAGCTATGTGTCCAGACGTGGATAGATAAAAACCGGACAGCTAAATAGGGTCTTCAACTTTTACGACCGTCCATAGACGAGATAATCTCGTTCGTTGGAATGCAGGGCGGTTCGATAGTTGTCTCTGAAAGAGGCGATACTTGGCTACCGTTACGTATGAATGACCTACATTCCAAAATTATGCCCGTTATCAAATCAGAACCTGAGCTCGTGATTTCAATTTGGCCTAGAGCCACGTTTCCCAAATCCGAGGATTTGTTTGTCGTGGTTGGTATAGTGGTTGACGAAAAATCGGAGAATATGGTGAAACGGTCTCCCTCACGAATCAGGCTCCTTTTAGAGTCAAGGCAACGTATGTACACAAGGTCTTTCTCATAGTAACGCGCACTACGGCCTGATGGTGAATCAACAATTTTCCCCCAGAACTGATTCATTGCTGCGCCTTTCTCGTTGATTCTTCCGCTGGTTGACCCCTGATGGTTTGAAGCGTTCACCGATTCAATCACGCCATCGAATATTTCCTGCGTGTGTCTATTAGCACCTTTAACGGATGGCGACGCCGGACCTGCCACCACGCTCAACAAAGAAGTATCTTGGTCCGGGTGGTTATTCCCGGCGAAACATATTTGGGAGGGCCAGATTGCGGAAATGCAGCATAAATTAAGCACTACACGGATAAATAACTTTTGAGCGAATATCTGCGATGGATTACGTTTCAAAGGCGACACATCGAGATTTCTATAAACCCAGTTACGAATTTTGAAGCACACTAGATTCACGGCGCCACTTCGTTCAGAATTGCACTAAAAATGCTTAAATACAAACTTTAGCTGCTATAAATAGTGGTTACTATAATTTATGATACTAAAATATTAATAATATCGTGTAACACCTCATACTTTATAATTATTATGTGCTTATGTCAAGTTAAGAGGTTTCCTCAATAGCCTCAATCGGGCTTCTCAAATTAGCAGGATACCGACAGAACCAGTGATTCTATTGGGGTCAACACCAAGTCTCTTGGTGTGACTCTCTGGACAAAGTCTTCAATGGAACATGAACTGGCTTGTTCTTCAAGCTTTTCAACAACATCATGGAACCTTCCGCCGAGCGCCTTTAACATGTTCATTTTCTGGGAAATGGATGCTTGGCCGACAAATTCGACATGTAGAAGCGCAAGATCTTTGCACTCTCCGGATCCATCGCTAAAAAGTGGAACCACAAGTAGACTTTCCTGGCCTCCCTTGCCTGAACTCCAAACAGCCCTGCGCAGTCTTAAAGCGGTTCTTTTGCTCCCGCCTGCAGGATTCGGGATGTCATATCTGGACGCTTTGCCTTCGGAGTATCCGAATCGAGCCACAACCTGGATGGGCGCAAATTCTCTGGTCAGTTCGTCAGGTTTCAAAGGGTCCCCAACCTTGTAAAGCATCCCACCTTTGACGTTTTCAATGACTTGGGACAGCGCTTTAAGGACTCGCTTATCTTGTTCCTTAACCCATGCGGCTTGCGCGCCCAGCCTTTCCAGCGCTTTTAGCAACAATGAAGGCAAGGTGTCTTGAGGACGAGAAATTCCGACTGTCACAGTTTTGGCCTGGTGCCGAATCGAATCGACAGGTCTTGTCATCTCTTCTATTGCTTTGCTGAGCGTGACAATGCCCTCGTTTATCAGAAGCTCGACGTCCTCTGGCGTTTCATCGAACGTGGCCAATTTACCGGAGTACACAGCCATCGACGCGGCAGTGGAAGCAGGCAGAGAAGCGTTCATTTGCCCGTCGGAGATTAGTTTCATAGCGCCGTCAAATTTATTTTGGAGTTCAATACGGTCCCATGTCTCCGGATTCTCCAGAAACTGAGTGAGGAGGGACCTAATGTTCCTCAACCTGTTAGACTGCATATCGATGGCCTTAGCTGTATGGAACCCCCACAAATGTCCGGCTACGGTTGCAAGCACAAACCCCAATCCTCCGCCTGTTACCGGCAATTCCACGACACTTTCCGCGTGGTCAAGAAATCGCTTCTCTCCTTCGGCGCAAAACACGAGAGGTTTTCCGGAATGAGCTTTGAATATTGCGACCTCTTTGGCTGTATCTTGAACAATCTGGTCTGGGAGGTCATTTGCAATAACTAATGTTAGAGGTTCAGTAGAAAGATCGATATGTTTCTTGTCCTCAGTGAAATCGCAGGGTATAGACTTATAACAGAGTTCGCTCAATTTTATTCTAATTTCGTCAGCCGCTATTTTATTTGGACCATTGCCTACTACCGCCCAGTTTCGGCTACTGGGACCATAAATCTCTGCTAGATTTTTTATGACATCCCCTCTTTTGAGTACTAATTCTACCAGTCTCGGCAATTCTTCAAGATAGGAAATTTCCTGATATATCTGATCATCTGATAAGGCATTGAATTCCTTAGCCAACAGGATCGCAGTTAGTTTTCCGGCGGTAACTTGAGAATAAAAAGCCTTGGTTGACGCAACGGCCATCTCAACATCGCGGCCATCACTCGTATAAAAATGGGAGTTAGATTTTGCGACCAGTGGTGAGTTGCGCCTGTTCACTATGGCGTGTACCCAGGCCCCGTGGGTGCTTGCCACGTCTACGGTCCTGTTGGTGTCGGTAGTTGTTCCGCTTTGCGATATTGCTATCAGCAATGTGTCGGTCAGAGAATTATCGGGCATGAAACCGGACAATTCGGAAGCTTTACATGACGTGACCGTAACGCCGAGTCCATCCAGAGCCTTCTCGATCAGGTATGCAACCCCCTTTGCGGCTATGGAAGCCGTTCCCTGACCAATAGCTATAATTTTTCGAATACGTGGTTGACTTGTGTCACGGAGTCTACCAACTAGAGCTCCAAAGGTCTCGGGTCCGACGTCCAAGAATTCAACGGTTCTCCCCTTTTTGGTATACTTACCTTTGATGGTTTTACGTATGCTCGAGGGAGCCTCGTGGATCTCTTTTTCAAAATAGTAGGCGAAAGCGCCGCGAAAAATGTCCCGTGAATGAATATAAATTGGTTCCGTCCTTATCCCAAATTGCGATAAATCTTCGAGAAAGTAAGATTCAACGTCATGTTTTGACCGGGTAGATATGATAACTTCTGTTCCGCCCTTTTCAAGACCGGACAGTGGCATGCAGTTTCTTGTCCATGCCGCAAGCCCATAAACTTCTGAAGCGAATATGAATCCATCCAGCGGTTGGCCTATGAATAGGCTCTGACCACTACCTTTTTGGCTCAACACAAGCTCGTCAGGAAACAATGGATGTTGCATCACTATAGCCAGGGATCCCTCGCAACTATTCATCAGTTCCGCAAACCTCTTAAAATAGGGTTCGGAAACGCTGGTTCCCAAGCGGTAAAACACAGGAAGGATCTTTGCGTCTGTCGTTATAGTAGGTTCGATTTGATATCCACGGGAACGGACCACTTCTTCAACGAGGGAGTGATAGTTGTCTACATCTCCATTTAAGACAAATAGCGCATCTCTATCATTTATGGATTCGGAATTTTCCTTTTCAAAAAGCTCGCCATCGACAGGATGGCAGTTAGCCAGACTGATTATCCCGTTGGAAGCCCATCGAGTATGGGCCATAATACTAACCTTCTCTATGAATGCGGCGATCCGCCAAAGTTCTTCGTCATTCCGGACGGCTTTCCTGAGGTGGCTGGTGTTATCCCCCAAGCGTCCTACCAAATTCGCGACCTTATAAATAAATGTGAGGACAAATCCCTTCGAATCGAGCTGGTTCCCGTTAAACCCAATTTTAACGCCGTCTACGATCCTTGAGCGCTTGCCAAGAAGCCTTTCCTTGCCCAGTTCCGGGACTTGCGGCAAACGCGTGTTTTGGTCTATCAGGCATTGAACCGCAATACCTGCGGAATCTCGACCCCTGACCTCTAGTCTGTCTATATTTTCGAGCACCTTCTCAATCGACCATGCGACGAACCGTTGTGAGCGGTTTGGTGATTTCGCGAGTAGCCTAGGATTCATCAGTTGATTTGTTCTGGAGACATTTTGTAGGACCTCTGCCCTGATCTGCCATATTAGGTCACCTATATCCTGTTGGAGCGATTCAACGTCCTCCGTTGGTGTTTCCCCTGCGAGGTGGGCGAGGATCTTTTCCAAAAGATTAGCCAGACCCTCAATTTGAGAATAAAAGTCGGATTTGCAAGCCAGTTCAAAATGAAAGGGAAAAGTCATCAATTCATCGAATTTTTCGATAAGGTAATTGACAGAATTTCTAAGTTTACCCATGTCAGATGACTCGCGATAAATTTTATCGAGTGATTCAGTAATTTTTTGGACCCAACCTAGGTTTGAATCACTTTTCCATGCTTCATTGCTGAGAAAGCCGGCTATTCCACACACGTTGTTTACCTCGCAAGAAATATTAATTTAAGTATGAGATGCTGACCGGAATCCTCGATTACATCAGGTGCCAATCGAAGGTTTGGGAAATCATTAACAACATGATAACAACTTCCCTGGCCAATTGACTAAAGCTGATGGCCGCTATTCTGTCGGTCAAGTTGCATAATTTAACATTACTAGCGTAGTGTCTCTAGTATTAAAATTCAAAATGATAGAGAAATGAGTCTGGCTAAAGTCCAAGAAAGGAAACCAAATTGATCGATTTTCACACACACACAATATTTAGTGACGGTGTTCTAATACCGAGTGAGTTGGTGCGGAGAGCCGAAGTTATAGGATACAGCGCCATAGGGTTGACCGACCATGTGGACGCGTCCAACCTCGATTTTGTGGCTCCTCGAATCATCAAAGTTGCGCAGGAATTGAACCGTCGCCAGAAGGTCCTGGTAATTCCCGGGATTGAGATTACGCACGCGCCTCCCTCGGAAATAGGTGAATTGATATCAGAGGCGCGAAAAATAGGAGTGGCGCTAATCGTTACTCACGGCGAATCACCGGTTGAGCCGGTCGCTCCAGGCACGAACCACGCGGCTATTCTTGCGGAGACCGACATCCTGGCCCATCCGGGTTTAATTTCTAAAGAAGACGCTGCCTTGGCCAAAGAGAAAAATGTTTTCCTTGAAATAACGTCCCGATTCGGTCACAGCCTTACTAACGGACACGTTTTCCGGATGGCCTCGGAGACCGGGGCTCAAATGGTCCTCAACACGGATACTCATGAGCCTGACAATCTGATGACCGACCAAAAAACTGAATTAGTCCTCGTGGGCGCAGGAATGTCACATAAAGAAGCAGATCGAGTTCTGGATTCGAATCATGCGCTCCTTGATGTACTGAAAGCCAGGATGGACTGGTGACAGCACAATGGCTATCTCTTCGCTCTTGAAAGCATTCCTCATGTTGGACAGACAAAAGGGGCTGGAACAGAATCGGGAACATGGTGATTCGATACAATAGGTCGGGCTGGTGGCTTGCGAACACTTATCTTTTCTGATAACTTTTTTAGCTTACAATGTTTGTATGTCTTCCTGAATGCGAGTAACAAACTCGAGTTGGGCGGGTATAATGAGAATGAAGAAGTCTAGGCTTGCTGTTTCGTTAATTTTCGTAATTGTTCTAATGGTCGTTTTTGTTACGTTGGTCCTCACTCTATCACGTTTTGTTGAGGATGAGGAGAGACCGTCCGGATTCTCGGGCATACTGGACTATGGTAACAAGATCGGAATAATACCTATTGAAGGAACAATTATGACGGCTGATGAAACTCTCAAGAACTTGAGAAAATTCAAGAAAAGGTCGTCTATTCGGGCAATTGTGCTAAGAATTAATTCTCCAGGAGGTACAGTTGCTCCTGCTCAGGAAATCTACCGGGAGATTGAGAAAATAAGCAAGAAAAAACCGGTAGTAACTTCAATTGAAACAGTAGGCGCATCGGCTGCTTATTACATTGCTTCCAGCACTGATCGGATAGTTTGCTCAAAGGGTTCAATCACTGGAAGCATTGGCGTTATAATGATGCTGCCGGACATCCACAAGGTAATCGAAAAGATTGGCGTTAATGTTAATGTTATCAAGGCTGGAGCCTTCAAAGACATTGGGTCAGGAGTAAAACCTCTGGATGACAAAGAGCGCGACATACTACAAAGCTTCGCGACAGAGATCCACGAACAGTTTATTTCGGATGTGGTTAAAGGAAGAAAGGGAAAGATCGAAGAAGACAAGCTGCGCAGCATAGCTGACGGCCGATTCTTCACTGGCCAGACGGCAAAAGATTTGGGTTTGGTCGATTCTATGGGTAATTTTTATGATGCGATTAAGGTCGCTGCGAATCTGTCCGGAATAAAGGGTGAACCGGAAATTGAGTATCCGAAGAAAAAGTGGAATAGTTATCTTGACCTCTTCCTAGATTCAACTTCAAAAAGTATAGTCAAGGGGTTAGAATACGCTGAATCCGCGCGATCCGTCGCTCCAATCCCCAGATAGGAACGAGTTTTGGATAATGTTGGGGCCTCCAAATGTTGTCTTTTGCAAAGTAATGTAACATTTTGCTCTTAGAGATTTCTAACAAGGGTCCTTATCCTTGATAAATGTAAACGATACAGGAACAGAGACGGAGAATTATTGATGGTTGTGCAAGAATCCCTTACCTTTGATGATGTTTTTTTAGTTCCTTGCTATTCAGAATTGCTGCCATCAGCAGTTGATGTTCAAACCAAGCTGACCGCAGCCATCGCTTTGAATATTCCTCTTGTTAGCTCTGCCATGGATACGGTCACTGAATCCGAGATGGCTATAAGCTTGGCCCGTCAGGGTGGGATAGGAATCATTCATCGTAATCTCGGCATACCGGAGCAGGTTCGGGAAGTTGACCGCGTTAAAAGGTCGGAGTCCGGAATGATAGTGGACCCGATAACGATACATCCTGAACAAAAAATCTCAGATGCCCTTCAAATTATGAAGAAATACCATATTTCAGGAGTGCCGGTTACTGTCAACGGATACTTGAAGGGTATTCTCACTAACCGTGACCTTCGTTTTATCGAAGACCTAGACCTCAAGGTTGAGGAAGTCATGACCAAAGATAACCTGATTACGGTTGATGAGAAAATAGGTATAGAAGAATCTAAGGCCCTGCTTCATAAACACCGGATAGAAAAATTGGTCGTAGTTGACCGTGAAAACAGGGTCAAAGGGTTAATCACTATTAAGGATATTCAAAAGGCCATCATGTACCCAAATTCGGCAAAAGATGAGTTCGGTCGTTTACGAGTTGGAGCTGCTGTTGGCGTTGGTCCAGACAGGGAGGAGAGGGTTGAAGCGCTTTTAAGGCGTGGAGCTGATGTGATTGTCGTCGACACTTCACACGGACATTCTAAAAACGTGATGGACACCATTAGAGATATAAAAGCCAATTACAGCAATTGCCAGGTTATAGGAGGCAACGTCGCAACGCCCGAAGCTGTTCGTGATCTTGTCAGCGCTGGCGCTGATGGAGTCAAACTGGGGGTTGGTCCGGGATCAATCTGTACTACCAGAATTGTGGCCGGGGTTGGAGTACCGCAGGTTTCCGCCATCCTTGAGTGTTCCAAGGTGGCCGCGGAACTTGGTGTGCCAATAGTAGCCGACGGAGGGGTCAAATACTCGGGCGATGTTACCAAAGCCCTTGCCGCAGGCGCTAACACCGTGATGATCGGTGGACTGCTTGCAGGCACAAACGAGAGCCCTGGAGAGATGGTTCTCTATCAAGGCAGATCTTACAAATCATACCGCGGCATGGGTTCAATCGAGGCAATGAAAGATGGATCACGTGACCGTTATGGCCAACACGAGGGGGTTGCAGAACATAAACTCGTTCCTGAAGGTATTGTGGGCATGGTGCCGGCAAAGGGCCCCGTTTCCGATTCAATCACACAACTTATCGGTGGACTCAAAGCCGGCATGGGTTATCTAGGCGCTAAAACTCTTGAGGATCTTCGATCAAGGGCCAAGTTTATCAAGGTCACTGCAGCCGGTCTGAAAGAGTCTCATGTTCACGATGTTGTAATCACCAAAGAGGCCCCCAACTACAGACGTGAATCTAACAGAAGTTTAGAGTTTTAATATGTTGCGAACACTAATTTTTGGAACGACGGGATATACTGGTATAGAGCTTATCCGAATTCTCTCCTCTCATCCTGAAGTTTCAGTTGTCGCTGGTAGTTCTAGAACATGGGCCAACAAGAAAGCGAGCGAAGTCTTCGCATATATTTCCGATGACAAAGACTTCCCCCTTGTTGAACTTGAACGACTCCTCGATAAACCCCAAGCGGACGTTGCATTTCTTGCCCTTCCACACGGGGATTCCGCCATCGCCGCTCGTCGTCTTTTGGAATCCGGTGTCAAAGTTATTGATTTGTCCGCTGATTTTCGTTTGAAAGACCTTGGGACCTATGAATCTTGGTATGGTTTACACAAGGACCCTGATTTGCTTAACAGTGGTGTTTATGGGCTCGCGGAAATTCACAGGTATGAAATACGAACAGCCGAACTTGTAGCCAATCCGGGTTGTTATCCCACAACGGTGATCCTCGGAATAGCTCCAGTCGTTAACATGGATGGAGTGGACACTTCGTTTCCTGTTGTCGATTCAAAGTCAGGCATATCTGGAGCTGGGCGGGGCCCGAAGCTCAACACCAGCTTCAGCGAGGCTGGCGAGGGATTCAAGCCATACGGAGTTATTGGCCACAGACACATTCCCGAGATGGAACAGGAACTCTCTCTGTTGGCGGGGAGAAAAATAACCGTTAGGTTCACTCCGCACCTTATTCCAGTGAGTCGGGGCATGGTCAGCACCATATACTTGAGGACCGATCCTAACATGGATGCTAAAACTGTGAGAGTCGCGTTTGAAAAGTTTTATGAGAATGAACAGTTTGTGCGGGTTCTTCCCAACGGCATATTTCCGGACACCGCCAAAGTTAGAGGTTCGAACCAGGTCCACATATCGGTTGAGATTGATCAGCGGACCCATTACGCTATAATCGTGATAGCAATTGACAATCTTGTAAAAGGAGCGTCGGGCGCGGCTGTTCAGAATATGAACATCATGTTTGGTTTGGAAGAGAATACTGCGTTGAAGGGACTACCGTTGTTTCCTTGATTATTGACTACCACTAATCTGATTAACAGGGTAGGGTGAGAACCATGAGTTCGAGGAAAAAAGAAGTCGGAGTTGACTTGGGGTTAACGAAAGAAGACAAAGCTGAGCTTCTAAAGCTGTGCAAGACCGCCGTAGAATGTAAGTGCAAGGGGCTCAATCCACCGGTCTTCAAACCTACTTCAGACAAACTCAAAGAAAAATGCGGCGCTTTTGTCACAATAAACAAGAATGGTATGCTCAGGGGTTGTATCGGATGGTTAAATGCTAATAAGCCTCTTTGTGAGACTGTCATGGAAATGGCCGAATCCGCTGCTTTTAGAGATCCACGTTTCAGGCCCATATGCGAGGATGAACTGGAATTTCTGGATTATGAAATCTCAGTCCTGACACCCTTTCACCGAATTAAGGATGTTGACGAAATTCAGGTAGGGACTCACGGTATTTTAATACGGAACGGTTTACGATCCGGCTTGCTGTTGCCTCAGGTAGCTACGGAACGCGATTGGGACAGAACTACCTTCATCGAGGAGACTTGTCGAAAGGCAGGGCTAAATCGGGACGCATGGAAGGATCCGAATACCGAGATCTACATATTTTCCGCTGATGTGTTCTGATAGTTTATGTTAGAGGAGCTTGTAAAAACCTCACAATTTACGATTGGTTTCTCAAGGAGAAGAAGGTGATCTGTCCCAAATGCGGCAAGGAATTTGCCCCGTCGCCTAGGGCCACGGAGTTGTGCCCCAATTGTTTCATGTCTTCCGACAGGTCTGATCAAAGGGAAACCTTCAGTGACACTTCGTCGTTTCGTCCGGATTTCAATTCTGGTGGATCAGGTGGATATTGTCCTTGGGAGGACGAAGCTGGAATCGGTTTCGTTCAAGGGCTACTAAAGACCCTTAGACAATCAATATTTGAGCCCACTAGATTCTTCAGACGTTTGCCGCTTCAGGGAGGATACAAGTTCCCATTCCTTTATGCGCTGGTTGTTTCATCTATTTCTATTCTAGCAGCATATATGGCTTCCTCAATTCTGGATTCGAGGGCCATGTCAATTAGTCATGGCATGATATTGATGGGCCCTCGTCTCGGGACTCTTGTTTATGTTTTGTTTATAGTGGTTCTGGAAATTTTTATTAAACCAGTTGTCCTGTTAATATGCCTGCTGGCTCTAGGGATTGGAAACGCAAAATTGGAAAGCGTTTTTAGAATAAGTTGTTATTCGATGGGACCGGGAATTTTTAACGTTGTGCCATTGTTTGGCTCCCTGCTCGCTGGCGTCTGGGAGTTTGTAGTCCTTGTGATTGGCCTAAGGGAGGGATTGGGCATAGGAACAGGCCGAGCGATAATCGCTATCCTTTTACCGATGATTGTAACAGTGATTTTTTTGACGGTGGCCATCATTATGATTATCGGGAAACTTTTCTAGGTTGGCTTAGCGTACGGGGACAAATTAACACCAAAGCTATGTCGGGATATTCAGCGTTTCAGATACATTTGACACCTGGCGAATGATAATTGAAGGCTGACCGCTAAAACATTTTGTGATCTCGATTCCCAATGGCGCAGCCCCTTCATTATTCAGCCCATACATGAGCCAACAGAAGAGTGAAGGCAGCGGAGTTTTGGTTCGGAAACGGACACAGTGAGCCGGTTGGTCGGTTCCTGCGGTCGAAACCCATCCTCGTGGAGGGTTTGTAGCTCCATAGGCCTGATCAATCTTTGATTGGAGAGTCGGCGACATCATCCTGATAACGAATCCACCCGATTTGCCGTATGCTACGATTTTGTTCCGTTTTTCAAGCTTCACTTTCCGGACATAAGTTGAAAATTGCCAGTTGTGAATGATTTCATGGAAACCTGAACCCAAAATATGTTCCAGGACAATCCAGATTCCATTCTTTGAGAAGATCAGAGTTCTTTTCAAATTACAGGGGTTCCCTGCGAGGTCCTTCAATTCGTCGAATCCCCCTGAAACGACCACAAAACCAGCCCTTTCGTGAAACCTGGCCGATTCTTGAGATGGTTTGATCCGTTCAAGGATAGGCAGGCCCATTCTCTGTGGCTCAATCCCATCGACAAGAACAACGTTATGGGCTAAAGCGGATCGATAGTTTGATGTCAAAATGTTAGGAGCATACCTAGTTATACCAGGGTCTACGAGCCACGACGCTCCATCGTCGAAAATTTCCAGGGATAAGAAATCATTATGAACGTGAAACGCTCCGGCTGGTCCGGCTCTGAACAATGCCCACCTTGGATGGTTTTCTTCGAAGTCGTTAATAACAAATATCCCCGAGTCAGGAAACGATCCTGAATTTCGTTCTGGTGGTTTACCCGATTTCCCTTTAGACGCTGCCCATTCAAAATCGGGCCTTTGGAAAACATGGGCAGCTTTTGCGAAAAGCTGGCAATAGTTTCTGTCAACGCTACCTGAATCGTTTATAGATGGCCACGTAAAATCAGGTCGGGCTAAGGTCATCAAGTATTCAAAGCTTTTTTCCAGAGGTGCGTAGAAAATCGGAGGGAGCAAGGTCCCGGATGTTTCAGCAACGTGTCTGACTTCAAGGAGGGCGTTTATACAAATCGAGTGGTAAAGAGGGGAGAGTTCGAAATGGGTTCCATCGGGGAAAAACTGCCGGTTATGCTCACTGACCAACCTGTTCAATCCTGTTTCAAACCATCTTGAAGCGTCCCGGAATAGAGGGAAGAGAAGCCCGGCTAAAGTTAGGGCTGCAGATTCTACAATAATCCAATTGTTGGAATGTCCCTGATGGTCCATAAGACTTTGAGCGTGTTCCCATATCGATCTCAGCATTAATTCCTTGATCTCTTCGGGAAAAGAATTGCTAGGCCACATGATCCCAACAATCCAAAACCATTCTCTCAGCCTCCAAGCGGCCGTGAGGGTCTCCCAAGTTGGTCCTGCTCCACCATTAGATCCTACGGGAACTGGACATTTACGAATCCAATTCGCCATGACTTCGGTCAATCTCTCAACCGCCTGTTTGTTTCCGGACTTTACGAATTCCTGGACCATTGATCGCAGGAAGTGGTGACGATTAAGGAAATGGGTCCATTCGAGTTCTCCGAGAGGATTGGCGTCCCATGTGATTTCGTCTGGGAATACCTGACCCATTATTCTACCATTCATGACATCGGACCATGTCTCCTGAGGATAATTATGAGGTGGTGGAACAAATAGCCCTGGGTCTTGGGCAGAGAAAGCCTCAAGGACATTTTGAGCGTTAACATCTTTACAGGATGTTATGAGATTTGACTTTGGATGGTGATTCCTGAAATTTTGGTCATAAGAGGCTTCGTCTGTCATCAGCCCTTTTAGACCGTTACTTGTTAAGCGCGGGCCTTGAGGAATTAGACGTGTTTCTCCTTGAATTCCGTGGAACTCGATTTTAATTTCTTTAGAATCTTTATGAAATCTCTCGGTAGAAAAGGTAATTTCTGCTCCTGTTACATTTGTCCATCCAACGGGAGTTCCGTAAACGCCGAAACTCTCTATGGGAAACTGCAATGTCGTAACTGTGCCAGGGCCGACTATCTCTCTACCACCTGAGAATGAAGTGGGTTTTTGAATTTTGTCACCTTCAGCACCTCCATGTTTCAGCGTGATCCCCACCAAAATGGGAAATTCGGTGAGACTTCTAAGAGTCAATGACAGCGAATTGAACTCTGAAAGATTGGGAAATTTGAATTCAACTGAAAAGGAGAAGCTATTTCTGCCATTTATTAGAATCTTGTTCTCTCTAAGCTCAAGATCTTTAGCATTAGCGATGTCCCATGGGGTGATCAGTGTTGAAACGGAAAGAATAATATCTCTATTGAATTCGGAATCGTTTAGGATAGGGTCTTTCATTTCATTTTTCGATTGATTTTTTGGCTAAATTCCTGAATTGCCGTTTGTACAAGCAATATAGGATCCTCTTCGACAAAGAGCGCCATTCCCGGGGTCCTTCCTGATTTAGCAATAATTTGGTCAAAGGAGTCGGATAAGAGCCCACTTCCGGAAAGGATCCCTATTACATTTTCAGAGGTAAACTCATCAAAGGCTATCGTAAATTCATTCAAAGTTCCTATGCCGCCGCCCAGAAAAATCGCTACGTCCGCGCTGCGGATCAGAATCACATTTCGCCCTTTATTACCCATGCCCGTAAATACAATTATATCACTATCATCCGGATAGCAGTAACGCTCTATGTGTTCTGCTCTGTTCAGAGCGGGTGATATTGCCAGGGTCAATCCGCCAACAGTTTGTGCCCCAAGAGATGCCATATGTGGTGCCCCGGGACAGCCGCCGGTTAGGACAATCCCTTTCTGTTGTCCTATCTCCTGCCCCAATTTCATGGCTCTTTTTGATATTTCGGAATTATCAGGTTCACGGGCTGAGCCCAGAACCGCGATTTTGAGTCGATGAGTAAACAAATAATTAACCTCCATGTCCCAAATATCTGACCATGATACCGGGAAACCTCAGAAAATCCAGAACTAAAGACATCTTTACAAAAGCATAAGGAACCATTAGCTGTCGAGTTGAACATGAAATCTGCCACGCCACGAGCCTGACGATAAAATTCCCTTTATCCTGAAATCCTTAAGTTATGAGAATAGTGGCCTAACCAAACATGTTTACCATGATAAATCTTGACACTTCACGTCTGAAAATATAGTTTTTTAAACTGATCGCTTTATAGATTGGATATGGTCAAACATGAAACGTTATGGCGCTGTAATCCTTGCGGCTGGCAAGGGAACGCGTATGAAGTCGAATTACTGCAAAGTACTGCATCACGTTGCCGGCCGACCTATGCTGGCCTATGTCCTAGATGCGGCACGGACGTTGAGTCTGGACAGGTTAGGCGTAGTGATAGGCCATCAGGCTGACGAGGTCATGAGGTGTTTCAATGATGGGGATTTGAGTTTTGTGAAGCAGGATCCACAACTGGGGACGGGGCATGCTGTTAAGCAGTGTTACGAACTGTTTCAAGGATTTGATGGACACGTTTTGATAATGTGTGGAGATACCCCGCTGATTAAACCGCAGACACTTGCGGACTTTGTCAGGTATCACGACGAAAATGCCAGTCTGATTAGTGTGCTGACCACTAATTTGGACAATCCTTTTGGTTATGGTCGAATTCTAAGAGATTGCGTAGGCAACGTGGCGAAAATTGTTGAAGAAAAGGACGCCTGTGCTTCAGAAAGAGCTATCACGGAAATCAACACCGGGATTTATATTGTTGAATCAATCCTTTTGTTTCGATTACTCGATGGGCTTAAGGCTGATAATGCTCAGAAGGAATATTACCTGACAGATGTTGTTGCAGAGGCTAATCGTGAAGGTGTAACGGTTCATGGTTGTCGTACCGGAGATTCGTGTGTGGTCATGGGTGTAAATAGTAGGTCCGATGTTGCCATTGCAAATGGTGTTGTCTGGGATCGTATTAGGCAACAATTGATGTCGGAAGGGACGACTCTTCTTGACCCGTCGTCGTTTTACGGGGATTTTGGAATTACAGTCGGACCTGATACTGTAATCTATCCGAACGTCATGATTTCCGGGAATTCATCTATTGGAAGAGATTGTGTAATTGAGCCTGGCTGCTTCGTAAAAGATTCCAGAATCGGCGACAGAGTGCGAATTCTTTTAGGATCGAAGCTGGACGACGTTGAAATCTCGGCGGATGTTTCAATAGGCCCCATGGCCCACTTAAGGCCCAAGGCAAAGATCGGAAAGAACGCCCGAATAGGGAATTTCGTTGAGGTCAAGAACACAACCGTCGGAAATAAAACCAAGGCTGCGCACCTGACATATCTCGGCGATAGTCAGATAGGAGACGACGTTAATATTGGATGTGGGACGATTACATGTAACTATGACGGGAGAAAGAAACATCGCACCATTATTGAAAATGGATGTTTTGTAGGATCGGATGTTCAATTTGTTGCCCCAGTTAGAATTGGATCCGGCAGTGTGATCGGAGCGGGAAGCACGATAACCAAGGATGTGCCCCCGAACTCCCTTGCTGTTTCCAGGTCAAAACAGAAAACGTTTCCTCTTCGTTTAGGTCAAGGCTTGGCTCCAAAGAATGAAGATCGGTAATGTTGAGCTGGACGGCGCTGTGGTCATGGCACCTATGGCGGGGCTGACTGATCCCCCGTTTAGACGTGCTGTGCTGAGTTTTGGCATTTCGTGTCTATGGACAGAAATGATAAGCTGTAACGCTGTTGTCCATGCACGAAAAATTCTGGCTACCATGGACACCAGCGAGCATACTGTTCCCGTGATTTTCCAGATCATTGGCAAAGATCCTGAAGTCATGGCTGAATGCGCAATGATCGTCGAGGATCATGGCGCAGCAGCTGTAGATATAAATATGGGCTGCCCTGCGAGACAGGTGACAGGTTCTGGTGGCGGAGTGGCTCTTATGCGTGACCTGGAGCTGGCCAGCCGGATCATCGGCTCAGTAAGGAAAGCAATAACAATACCTCTAACGGTAAAAATGAGAACCGGCTGGGACGAAAAAAGTGTCAATGCGCCTGAGTTGGCTTCGATAGCAGAGAGGGAAGGGGCTGACGCTATTGTTTTACACGCCAGGAGCAGATGCGCCGGCCATTGTGGCCCGGTTTCCCTGGATCTTTTGAAGCTGGTCAAGTCCACGGTATCAATTCCTGTAATAGGCAACGGTGGAGTGCTAGCGGTCGAAGACGCTTTGAACATGTTAATGGAAACCGGCTGTGATGGAGTTATGATTGGCAAGGGGGCGTTAGGGCGTCCCTGGTTCCCAAGGAAGATACTCGAAACACTTTTTGGTTGGGTGGTGACACCATACCGATCGAATAAATCGCTCGGTGTTGTTGTGAGACGGCATTACGAGGATGAACTGAGATGGTGCGGTACGATGCAGGGCTTGCATAGGATGCGAAAGCACCTCGGTTGGTACTCAAAAGGAATTGATGGCGCCGCCGAATTCCGCTCTCGAGTATTTACGGAAGAAAACCCTGAGAGGGTCCTGGATTTTATCGACAATTTTTTTGGAGAGGTAATGATTCCATGAAATCTGGCCAAAGGCCTATAGAATCAAGTCCTGCCGCATCGGAGACTTCCCGTGAAAACAAAGACTCTGGGAGGACCCCTTGGGTGTCGAACATTGGAGATTCATTGGATTCTCTTGTTGAATATCTTGTGGACAACAATGTTGAGGGCATTCATCCGCTGATCATGGGGGAAGTTGAAAAAAGGCTTATAATAAAAGTACTCGAAAGAAATCGTGGTAACAAGCTCCGTGCCGCGCGCAGTCTTGGACTAAGTAGAAATACATTTCACAGAAAAATTCTTAAACTTCAAGAGTCTTGTGATTTGTTAGATTCAGATCCTGGTTCGTGAATACAACGCCCGAAGCCAGGCTGATGCGCTATGTTTTTGTAAAGAATCGTGTTTCATCCGTCTAATGTTCGCGCTTTGAGGTGAATGACAAAAATTGGTGGTTCGCGTTTTGACAGGTCGCTTTCAGTGTTTAGATAGTGAACTTTTATCTGGTCAAGGTATGGTTGCTTAACTTCTGCTCCGCTAGATATCGCTTGACACTAACGTCCAATAAAATATAATTAACACGGCATCCGAAGTCCCCAGAAGAGCCTGAAGGATTTCCACGACATGGTTGAGTTCTAAGAGAAGGTTTTATGACTGATCGAGTAGACCGATTTGGAGAGAACGTTCGTTTAAACACTAACTCTGGAATTCGGTCAGAAAGATCAGGAAATAGCCGAATTACATCAAACCCTGGATGAGGCTTAATAGGACAATAGGGCGGTAAATGGGAAATTGGACAGGATGGTCGTAATTTTGGAGGCTTTAACCTGAAAGATGGTCAAAGTTTAGGTTCAAAAACCCTGAAGCCGGAAAGTGGTCAGGATTATAGATCGGTTAAGGTGACTCTTTTCGGGCGAGAATATAGTGTTCGTGGCCGTGGGTCCGGAGATTATATTGAGAAGCTTGTAGAGTTTATCAATTCCCGATCCGAAGAGATCAGGCGAAAATCAGGAGTTGTGACCACAGTCGATCTTGTGATTCTCACGTTGCTCAACATCACGGATGAGCTTTTTGAATGTAGGCAGTCGATTACAGAACAAATCGAGAAAATGGAGGAAGAAGACTGCGGTCTCTTAAAACCCGGTGATTTGGGAGAGACTAATTTAAAAATTCCCCTGCGCGGTTCGTGAGGGATAGAGAATTTTTGAGCCAACACTCGAAAATTGGGAACTGTACCCGGTTGTGGTGTGCAAGCCTACCATTGAAGTAGGAAGCCTGAAACAACCGCTAGGATCCCACCTAGGAAACTAGGTTCAAAAGTTCTATTACCACGGCCGACTGCGGGGGATAAAAACAAATTAGATTGCACTTTGCTTTACACCCTACAACCGGGATGTGCGACGAAGCCTCTGGATGGCAGTTCAGGGTTCCATATATAGATTAAGTTTTTTAAGTGTTTGTTATCATAACCCTTTGGACACTTACAGTCATAGTCCCTCATCCGAAATGGTTTCTACGCTTGAAACATCCCGCTAAATAAAATGATACGGAGGGGGCTGTGGGATCGATTCCCTTTTTGATCTATGCCCTTGTCGCAATAGTTATAGGGCTTGCCGTTGGCTACGGCGTTACTAGATTCCTGGACAAAAGGCGTTTTGAATCAGCTAAATCCAGCGCTGACCAAATCGTCAAGGACGCCCAAAAAGAAGCGGAAACAATTAAGAAGGAAGCTCTGCTCCAGACCAAGGACCAGTTGTTTCAGGCTAGAGCGGAACTTGAGAATGAAATACGAGAAAGAAGATCCGAACTCTCTGCAAGAGAGGCTCGACTTCTCAAAAAAGACGAAAATCTTGAGAGAAAATCGAGCCAACTCGAACAGAAGGACGCCCAACTCGTCAAACACGAACGAGAAATTGAAGCCGCGCAAAAAAGGACAAAAGATAAAGAGCGCGAGGCGGATAATCTTGTAAAAAGACAGCAGGAAAAATTGGAAGCTCTTGCTGGCCTTTCCACTGCGGAAGCCCGTGACATGCTTCTCAAGAGGGTTGAAGACGAAACCCGTATCGAAAGCGCTAGGATAATTAGGCAAATAGAAGAAGAAACTCTTGCCCAATCTGACAAGAAGGCCAAGGAAATAGTATCTACCGCCATAGGCCGATATGCTGCTGATTTTATTGCGGAAAGAACTGTGTCGGTTGTGAATCTGCCAAACGAAGAAATGAAAGGCCGAATCATAGGCCGGGAAGGTAGAAATATACGGGCTATCGAGGCCGCCACTGGGGTCGATCTCATCATCGACGATACGCCGGAAGCCGTAATTCTCTCCGGTTACAATTCCATCCGTCGCGAAATAGCCAGAATTGCACTCGAAAGACTTGTTAACGATGGTCGAATTCATCCTGCTAGAATTGAGGAAATCGTAAAGAAGGTTACTCAAGAGATGGAAGACGCCATAGTTGAAGCTGGGGAGCAGGCGAGTTTCGATGTTGGGGTCCATGGTATCAACCCCGAGTTGATCAAATTGCTTGGAAAACTTAAATATAGGACCTCTTTCGCCCAAAATGTCTACCAACATTCCATAGAGGTTGCCTTTCTTTGTGGCATTATGGCCGCTGAATTGGGCCTAAACCAGAAAAAGGCCAAGAGAGCGGGATTGTTGCACGATGTTGGCAAGGCGATAGACCATGAGGTGGAAGGGGCCCATGCCATTATCGGTTCGGACATTGCCAGGAGATATGGTGAATCTCCTCTGATCGTGAATGCGATTGCTTCCCATCATGGGGATGAAGACCCTACTAGCGCCATAGCTGTTCTAGTTCAGGCAGCTGACACTCTCTCGGCGGCCAGGCCAGGCGCACGACGCGAAATGCTTGAAAACTACGTCAAAAGGCTAGAGGACCTCGAGAGAATAGCTGATTCCTTCAAGGGAGTAAGTAAGTCGTTTGCCATTCAGGCGGGTAGGGAAATCAGGATCATTGTCGAGAACTCAAATATACGTGATGAACACCTCACTTTACTTGCCAGGGACATTCGCAAGAAAATCGAAAAGGACTTATCCTATCCCGGTCAAATTAAGATTGTCGTTATTAGAGAAAGTCGAGCTGTAGAATACGCCAGGTAGTCATCGGAAAACACGTGCGCACTGAGGACACAACTGAACTAGCGGAAGAAGAATTGCTGGCGCTTGTAGTGTTCCCAGAGCTTGTCGGTGGACTTTCCCATGACGTCGCTCAGCCGTTAAACGCTATATCATTAGCCTGTGAGGTTATTCGCATTAAGGTTGGACGACTCGCTTTAAACGAAACCGATCTTAATTTTTTTGAAAACAAGTTGGCCAGCATGAAGAACCAAGTAGTTAAAGCTACGGACACAATTAACGGGATTCGACGCTACGCCTCCCGGTCTTTGAATGCTTCGACATGTGATATAGAAACTTCATTTCTCAGAGTTTGTAATCTTCTTCGACAGCAATTTATTTCAAAGGGGATCGAATTCACCGTTCAAAATCGTGACGGAGTTATGGCGCCAAGTCGAATTGACGCTATTGTTCTTGAGCTTGTTATCGCTCAGTGTATCGTTTTTGCCAGAAACCAGGTAGAGTTCCTGGAATCACGGCACAAAGAGAACACCGTACATTACGATAAAAGGATTGAGACCCAACTAGTTTGTTCTCCCTGCGCCAATTCAATTGTCATAAAGTGGAATCGTGGAACACTTCTGCAAAAGGACATGAATGAATTTATCCCACCTCGCTCCATGATCGGCTTGATCGCTTCTAAAAAGATCATAGGCCAGTTGGGAGGCGCATTGGAGATGGATGATGAGCACATCTCCCTGATTTTTGAATCAAAAGACACAAAACCCCACTGTTTAGGCTGACAATTCTTCTCCCGCGCCGCTAATTGTGATAAGATTGCAAAAAGTTTGGGCATGAGGGATATCATGCTGCGTCCCAAACCCTGTGCGAAGCATTTGGAATATGCAAATAAACACGGTGGAGAAATAATTGCGCTGCGGTAGGACCCCTTCCATTAATCCCGAAAACTGGAGGCGATCCACTCTCACAGACTTCCTCAAGTTTGTTATCTTGGGGGGGTTGCTAATCAATCTAGCTGGTTGTGGCGCTTCTCTGAATCTTGTAAAAAGAGATGATCTCCACACATCTTCCTTATCCAGCGCAATTGCAAGAGCATTTACCTTTAGGTCGGGAAAATCTTCCCAAGTGTCAAGCAGGCCCGGGGTTTATCCTCCCATCCCTCTCGAAGCTAACGAACCACGAGTAAGAAGATTTCTTAGGGAATATGCGTACGAGCACAGAAATACAACTCGAAATTACCTGGGTCAATCTCAGAAATTTCTGCCCATGGTTAAGGAACAGACACAAAAGCATCACTTACCCCAGGAACTCGCCTATCTGTTTTTACTTGAATCAGGCGCTAACCCCGAAGCCAGGTCTCGTGCAAACACGTTGGGCATGTGGCAATTTATGCCGGCAACTGCACGCACTTACGGACTACGTGTCGACAGTTTCGTGGATGAGCGTCTTGATCCAGCAAAATCGACCAACGCCGCTTTGCTTTATTTGAAGGATCTGTACGGCATGTTTGGTTGCTGGAGACTTGCGCTCAGCGCTTATAACTCCGGAGAGAATAAGCTAAACAGAGTGCTATGCAAGGAAGACGCAAATGAATACGAGGACATTTGTTCCAGCCGTATGCTTAAACGCGAAACCAAGGAGTTCCTGCCCCGTTTCCAGGCCATAACCATAATTGCAAAGAATCCCGAAAAATACGGATTTCCGAGAATAGCTTCAAATGAATCTGACGAAAAGTTTGAACTTGCTCCGATACAAGGAAGCTATTCTTTGGACGGGCTGGCCCATATCTTGGGCATGTCGTATGCCGATTTGCTGGAACTTAACCCGGCGCTTGTGCGCGGGGTAACACCGGCTGACGGATCACCTTACTCCGTGAGAGTTCCTCCTGGGAAAAAGGACATTCTGCTGGCTGGGCTCCGAAACATTCCTGAAGATAAGACTCGGAGCCAGATAGTCCATGTTGTTAAGAAAGGAGACACTGTCAAGGGGATCATAAGAAAATATGGGGTGCCAAAGGAGATGTTGGTTCAGCTCAATCCCGACGTCAATTTGTCCCGCAGGCTCAAGAGAGGGGTTAAGATTACGGTCCCCAAGATCCCTGTGAAAAAGAAGGTGGCGTCCAAGACAAATGGGATTACGCCGAAAAACAAACCGAAACCGAGAACTTCAGCAAAGAAATCCTAAATTCATGAATGGTGATTTTTACCCGTTCATGAACGATAGTCAGCGTTTATTTTAATATACTCTTCTGAGAGATCGCATGTAAGGATCGTAGCCTGGGCTGTTCCGGCTTTCAAGTCTATTGATACCGAGAATTCTGGATAGCTCATTTCCTGCTTTGCCCTCTCTTCCCAGTCGCTGGCTGCCAATGCTCCGGATTTAATAATCTGAACTGAGCCAATCCAAAGATCAATCATTGATGGTTCGAATTCAACGCCAGCCGATCCGGCTGCGCAAATGATTCTACCCCAATTGGGGTCTTCTCCGTGAAAAGCGGTTTTAACTAAAGGTGATTCGGCTATCCGCCTGGCGCTCCTTGCCGCAGAGAATTCATCGGGAGCTCCCAATACTTTCACTTCGACAACTTTGGTAGCCCCTTCTCCGTCCTTAACAATCTGTCTTGCTAAATTCGCGCAAACGTTCAGCACAGACTGTGAAAACAGGTTTCGATCGGTGCTGTTGTTCTGGAGTTCTTTAGACTGATCTGATCCACCGGACATTATTATGGCGGTGTCATTAGTGCTAGTGTCCCCATCAACGGTTATTCTGTTAAACGTAATGCTGTTAGCTTGCACAAAAACATTTCGAAGGTATGACGCTTCAACGCGCATGTTTACCAGGATAACAGCAAGCATTGTAGCCATGTTAGGAGCCATCATGCCTGCCCCCTTGGCCATGCCTACAATCTTTAACGCACCGTTGCTGAGTCGCTCTTCGATTATCGCGGTTTTGGGGACAGTGTCGGTAGTAAGAATGGCGGACGCAGCGTCAAGAAAGGCCGACGAGCTGATAGATCTGACCAGTTCTGGCAGTTTTGCGTTCATTCGATCTATCGGAAGACGTTGACCAATGACTCCTGTTGACATTGGCGCTACCAGTTGATGTGCAATCCCTAATCTCTCCGCTACGGATTTGGTTAGGAACAAAGCGTCGGCCAAACCAGAGTCTCCTGTATACGCGTTTGCGTTTCCAGAATTGATTAATAGCGCCTGAGAAAATCCTCTTTTGAGACACTCTCTTGTTATTGTAACGGGCGCGGCGCAAACTAGGTTGGTCGTTGTGACCCCAACAGTCACTGCCGGACGCTCTGAGGCTATCAGAGCCAGGTCGAGTCGATTGGAGTCGGCATGTTTTATGCCTGCGGCTACCGCTGAAAATCTAAATCCTTCGATTTGAAATCTATCTATGCTCAATGCGCTCTCTCCTCGGAACATTACCTACTACCACCCCATATTCTCTCAGTAGCTCAGAAAGGGACGGAAAAGTAGTGAATTGTATACCTACAATCCCCAATTCGCGGGCAGCCTCGATGTTTTCCGGAATATCGTCAATGAATATTGTGTTTTCCGCTTTGATCTGGAACATTTCCAATGCTTTTACGAAATACTGTCGTTGTGGCTTCTTAGTTCCCATTTTGTAGGATAAAGCCGCCTTTTTATAAAAAAGTAGTTCAGGAAATTTACCAATAATATATTTATAATGGGCTTCATCGGTATTTGACGCCAGCCACACTCCATATCGCAGGGACAGTTCATGGCCGAGGTTTACCATTTGATGGTCAAGTCTAAAGATGTCACACCAAATTCGCCGAAATTCTGCCAGATCAACGCTGAGACCAGTCCTCGACACAACTTGTCTGTGAAATTCGTGGAATCTGATCGATCCGATCTCCAGTGCCTCAATTAGATCACTTACTAATAGGGCAAACGATTTGGGGTCATTTTCTGATTTGTCAGCGAGATCATGAGGAAGATATTTTAGCAACCTGATTACGGCAATACGCCAATCAAAAGGAACCAGAACATTACCGAGATCGAAGATGACATCTTTAACAACCATGTGAGGTAACCCGGATAGAGGATTGGATACTTACAAGACTATCGCAGCTCTAAAATCTCGTGCGTCTCTGGATGCAATTAAAGTAATTTTGGATCTGGTTCTCCCATTCCTCAACAAAGGACTTCACAACATCTTTTACTGGTTGATTGGATTTTTCGGCCAGGCGACGAACTGCCTTCCAGAAGTCTTTGATTGAAGTGAGGATTTCATCTGTGACGGTAACAACCAAGGTATTTCCGCATGAGCAATTCCTGTAAATCATTGTAGATGACCTGCCCATTATCTCGCCGGCATCCTCCATAGACTGCGCCTTAGCTTCTGTGTCGTAAATATAATGATACAGACTCTCGTATTCTTTACCGCAAGTTCGGCATTTTTTAGGAAAAAGATCCTTGTCGTTGTTTATCAACGAGAACTGTTGAATGAAGTCCTTGAAAACCATTTCATGAGTCTTTTCTGAGACCCATGATTCGGTTTCTTCTTCCATGAATCCTCCGAGTAATTAGAACAGCCCTTGACAAATATATCACGACAACGCAAATGCTGGCTAATTTATTACTCCTAACCGTTGTGACGACGGAGCCATTTTTCGATTCGGTCACGCTGAAAGAAAACCAAAACGAATGCCAACGCGCAAATGATTGTAAGCGTTATGAGCGAAGTCCAGTCTTCTTCGAACACTGCGGAACCACTCAAGCTTAGCATAATGGTTCCAGGAATTCGTCCAATAGTGCTGACCCAAAAAAATGTGATAATCCCGATTGGGCTCAATCCCAATATATAGGAAAGGATATCCTTTGGAAAACCAGGGATGGCGAACAGGATTAGCGACATGGTCGCTCCACGCTTCTAAGTAAGAAAATGAAATCTTTCGAGAGATTTCCCGCTTACAAAATATTTTACCAACGGCATGCCGATAACTCTTGCCGCAAGAAAGGCCCCCATTGATCCAATAGATGATCCGATAGTCGAGTAGATATTGTTGGGCAGGGCTCCGAATATGAAGCCTCCAACTGCGCCGGTGAGTTCCCCAGGGATTGGCGCTATGACGACCTGTAACGCTTGAATAAATATAAAAACTATTGGCGCTGCGTTATCCCAGTTTTCCACATAAAGCCGAAGAGTGTCCCTATTTTCAAAAATGGCGAACAACTCGGTCAGCACAGGACCCAAAAGCCCCGATAGCCAGAGATAGACGCATGCTCCCACCAAAAGAACTAAACAGGCCACGGCCAGCCTCAACCTCACGGCGTCATCAATACTAACCTTTTTCATGGGAAAAGCCTGCGCCGGTAGCGCTGTTGTCATGGTATTCAAATTGCCTCTGCCTTATATCTTGAAGAATTTTGTCTTCCATTTGTTCAATCAACCCGTTGAAAGTCTCGGGCCTTAACGCCGAGACAGCCACCCCATTGTATCTGGTACACAAATTACCGACAACTTCCGAATCGGTCAAATCGATTTTGTTGAACACACGAATTATTGGCTTTTCTGAGAGTTCTAATCTATCAAGCAAATTCTCTACAGCCTCAAGCTGTTTTTCAACTTGAGGATTTGACGAATCTATTATGTGAAGCAGTAGGTCAGCGTCGGCCAATTCATCCAGAGTGGCTGCAAAAGCTTTTAGCAGTGTTTCCGGAAGATCTTTAATGAATCCGACTGTGTCGGTGATAATGACTTCGGTTTCACGCGGAAACCTCAATCTTCTGCTAGCAGGGTCTAGAGTGGCAAAAAGTTTATCTGCTACAAGGACACGGGATTTGGTCAAATTGTTCAATAGGGTAGACTTACCGGCGTTGGTGTATCCGACAATGGAGATGATAGGAATGCTCCTCCTGGAACGCAGGCTCCGTCTTAGGGATCTTGCCTTGGCGACCTGATTGATCCGTCGTTCGAGAAACCCAATTCTGCTGTGGATTCTTCGACGGTCAATTTCCAGTCGGGTTTCACCAGGACCACGTCCTCCAATTCCTCCAGTAAGTCGCGATAAAGCGTCGTCTTTTTCACTGAGCTTGGGCAAAGCATATTTGAGTTGAGCAAGTTCAACTTGAAGTTTTCCTTCACTGGATTTGGCCCTTTGGGCAAATATATCGAGAATAAGCTGAGATCGATCCAGGACTTTGAGCTCTGTGAATTCGGAAATCGCTTTAACTTGAGGAGCGGTTAGTTCGGAGTCAAAGATCAGGACATCAGCTCCTTTTTGTAGAGCGTCGATAACAATTTCTT
Source organism: uncultured delta proteobacterium (assembly GCA_963798475.1). GTDB lineage: Bacteria > Desulfobacterota > Desulfomonilia > Desulfomonilales > Desulfomonilaceae > CAJBEZ01. The sequence continues at coordinate 36,266 of CAWCTI010000036.1, read as the reverse complement.
TAAGTTTACCTTTACCGACAACGTAGTGAGGGTCTACCGAAACCCTATGTTGGACCGAAAAGCCAACTACGTCCAAACCACTAGAAGCGGCTAGTTCTTTGAGTTCCTGTATAGATTCTTCTATTTCCCATGAGCTTCCATCAATTTTTCCCACTAGAAAGGCCATTTCGTTTTGGGAACCGATCGTACTGGAGCTTACCAACCTGTAGATTTCACCCTCTAGGGATTTTATGAAGGCAAGGAAATCGAAATCAAGTTGAGAAGGAAAGGTTGGGTCCATGAGGTGCCACGGTTCTCCTTTAGGGTTTGGCGGTAAAAGATGGGCAATCTCTATGAAGGTAGGTAATCCGGCATTGTCAACGCCGACCGACGCGACGAGGTCAAGCCTCAGCAAGGCTAGATCAGTAAGATCTTCGTGTGATAAGCGCTCGTTCTTCAAGTGCGTGTGTACCAGCCTTAGTCCCCTGAGACGACCAGCCCCGACACGCCAGCCTGTCAACCGAGGTATAAAAATTGACCGAGCGTCTCCTACAATTATCCTCTGGAGTCTTCCTCTACGATCTATGAGCAGGCCGAGTTGGCGGTTGATCTCAAATGCCAGTTGAGTAAGACTCCGCGCCAGTTCATGGGTTATTACGACATTCGCCGGAACACGTCTTGTTACAAATTTTTCTATCCGCAATATTTGCGAATGTTTTAGGCCCAAAGTCGAGCCAGAAACAAAACTCAATAAAATCCTCCTGACCTAATGAGTTCAAGAAAATGGGTGATGTTTTTGTGGGCGGAAAGCCGGACGTAGTTCACAAGCCCGACTTCCGATTCGGTTTATTTGCTTGTTTACGGCACAGTCCTAGGATCAGCAGCGAAAGCGTATCTTCCTTAGTCTATTTTACGTCGTAGTCCGGAATAATTTTGACGACCACGAGTTTTTGTGGATCAAGGTATTTCTTGGCCACCCTCAGAATGTCTTCCGGTTTGACCTCCGAGATTTTTTTAACGTACTCCGTTTCAAAGTTCCAGCCGAGACCATATAGCGTGTTGAGGGACATGTTCTCAGCGCGGGACCATGTGCTTTGCAACCTGATTTCATGGTTGCCAATCAGGTTGCTCAGCGCATTTTTGACTTCTTTGTCGGAAGTGGCGTTTGATCTAACTTTTTCAATCTCATCTAACAGGCCGGAAAGCGCTCTATCAACTTTCGACGCCTCGCACGCAATGTAAAAGCCGAATGCGCCGATATCCAGGTTGGGTCTCATGAAAGATGAGACTGAATAAGCTAATGATTGTTTATCCCTGAGTTCAAAAAAGAGACGTCCGCCCTGGCCCGCGAGCAAATTGTTCAAGACCTCAAGAGGATATCTGTCTTCTTCAGACATTCTAACTGCTTGAAAGCCCATTGCAATGTGCGCTTTGGCTCTGGGGATACGAACGATTTCTTCCCTGGGGGAATTAACAGGGGATTCCGTTGGAACTTTTGGGGGTTCAAAAGATAATGCAGGAACATCTCCAAAGATGGTCTCAAGGATTTTAAGAGCCTTTACCATATCAAATTCCCCTACTATTGCAATTACCGTGTTTTCCGGCGCCGAATACTTACGATGCCAATCAATCAGGTCCTTACGGGAAAATTTTGCCATGGTAGCAGGCGTGCCCTCTGCGTTAAAACCATATGGATGGGTTTTGTATAGCGCTTGATTGAAACGGTTCAGGGCGAATTGAACTGGCCTGTCCGGTTCCGTTTTGATCCTGTTAATTATAAGTTGTCGTTCCCTTTCCATTTCCTTCTCGGGAAATTTAGGATCTTTGTAAATAGTGGACATCAGATTGAGACCCTTTTCCAGATGGCGACTAAAAATGGTTAGAGAGACGCCAAACGAATCGTAACCGGAAAAGCCGGCCAATCGACCACCCATATCTTCAACTCTCCGCGAAATCGCAACCTCCGAGATGTTTCCGGCTCCCTTGGTTGACATATCAGCTACAAAGTTCATTATGCCTTCGGTCTCTTTAGTTTCAAATCTTTTTCCACCCAAGTGGACAATTTTGATGGAAACCGCCGGATTTGAATTGTCAGGAGTCAGGATAACTCGTATTCCGTTCGGAAGTTTCGTAACAGTAGTTTCCGGCTTCTTCACATGGCGCTCTTTGGCGACTTTCGAAACTGGCGCAAAAGACTTGATGATTTGAGAGAGATTATCGATCTTACAATCTTTTGCATTATTCTCCGGCGCCAAAACTGTAATAGTGCTGCTGAGCGCCCCCATATACATACTTACGACTTCAGACACTTCGTCGGGAGTCACAGCCCTGTTGAGCACCAGATATTTATCTTCATAGTTCGGGTCACCAGCATCAGCTTTTGATGTGCCAATGCCTGTAGCTATACCCTGGACCGTCTCGTAAGAATAAACATGTTGAGACTCAATATGTACTTTGGCGCGTTCAAGCTCTCCGACTGATGGAGGTTCATCTGCTAGACGGGAAATTTCTTCCATTATTCCGTGAGTCGCCGCTTCCAGATTTGAAGAGTCCAGTGTAGCTGAGATTAGCATCAGGCCCGGCTCTTTTGGTGTGATGCAAAGAACGGAGACGGAATGAACGAGTCTCTTTTCCATTTTCAGGGACTTTATGAGGCGAGAGCTTTCGCGGCCTCCGAGAATATCTGCCGCCAGATCTAACGGGCTGGAGTCTATCGAACTCGCCTGGGGGACATGGAACGCGATATTTAATCTGGTCTCCCGGGCATTCTTGTCTGTGACCAATGATGACCTGACATCCCTTTGAGCAGGCTCAATTGCCCTCGGTGGTCTGAACAACCCTGCCGGTTTCAGATCAGCAGTCAACCTCTCAACTTCCTGGAGCACTTCAGAAGTATTCACATCTCCAGTCACAACAAGGAACATATTGTCAGGCACATACCATTTTTCACGGAACGCAAGGACGTCCTTCCTGGAGAATTTCTCAACTATTTCCTTAGCGCCGATCACGGGATATTTGTAAGGGCTGGTTACAAATGCCGTAGAGAAAACAAGTTGCACAGACTTTCGCTCAGGTCTTTCTTCTGCCTCCAGGATTTCTTCGAGGATAACTTGTTTTTCTCTATTCAGCTCTTCAGCGTCAAGCGCAGGGTGAAATACCGCGTCAATCAGTATATCCAGGATATGAGCGATCTCTGTGGAAGGCGCCGCAACGTGAAACACGGTCTCATCCCAACTTGTATAAGCATTAATTTCGCCTCCTAATGCTTCAATTTCGGTAGCTATTTCACCTACTCTTCGCCTGGCTGTTCCTTTAAAGGCCATATGTTCAATAAGGTGGCTGATTCCTCGTTCAGAACATTCCTCATCTGCGCTCCCTACCATAACCCACAACTGAGCGGCGGCTATTCTCCGCGCATGGTCCTCCTGAATCAGGACCTCAAGGCCATTCTTTAACGTGTGACGTGTCAATTTCCCTCCTTGGCGCAAACAACATTAAATTGCTATTGGGTATTTCTTAAACTGTCTCTCATAGTTAACAAATTTTTGACCGGCATTTTATCAGGGGCTAGCGTCAAGAATACATCGATATAGACCTTAGCCTGATTTTGTAGGATTTCCCTAAACGCATCACGACGATAACTGTCAACTCTTGTAGCAATATCCCTCAGTATGTCTATGATCTTAAGTTTTAGTAACCACTTTGGAATAAAAGGCGCTATGGCTGTATTCAAGACCATGTCCAGAAGTGTTATGCCACCGCCTATTGCGACCTCGGCTGTAACCAGGAACACCGCCCAGAGAGTGCAGGAACCGTATAGCTTGAGTTCATCCGCTGTGGACAATCCCTCTTTGAATTTTTCAAATTCAACTTCCAGTAATTGTTCGACGTTAGGAAAAACCTGTTCATAAAACGTGCGAATCTGTTCGGATGTAAGTCTTGGGCAAGATTCAAAGGCAATCGATCTGAAATCGGAAAGATCCTCTTCGGATGACAAAAACTCCGCGACGCTGAGGTTGAATCTCGCAATCGAAGCTTCAATCATTGCCAGAGAATAACCGTAATCATTTTGCAAAAACGTTTTTATCGAAACCTTTTCGTCAATTCCAGCTTCGTCCCTGGCGACCCAATTTGAAGGGATTGTGCTACGTATTGTAGCATAAACCTTCCCCAATGCCATCCGCACCGCTGATCTAGGCACATACAGAATGTCATATTTACGGAGTAAATTTTCGAGGCGAACCTGAATTCTTTCCTCCACGTCTTTAGATCCGGATAAATCGAGCTGGTTCTCCACCTCTTCTATAATCTTACTGGCGATAGTATCAACACTATGGATAACTTTTCGAACTCTAAGCTCTAGGTCATTAATTGAGTCAATTGTCGTTTCAAGGTTCTCTAAAGTTACCGATCGCAATCGAGTATGCTCAGCATTTCTGAGCCTGGAGACTTCATCGATTGACTCAAATTTTTCCAACATATTTAGGAAAGGTGCGATTCCTTTGTCGGTGGTTAAAATGTCGGGTGTTCCCTCGATCCGATCTATCCGGCTAAGCTCGATTTCCGGAAATTCGTTGCGGAGACTTTGCTGGAAATCCGCGAAAGCGTCCTCAGAAACCGCTTTGTTAAGAACTACCTTAATATCTTTGCCCCATTTGAAGGCATTGCGTATGACATTTCGCCCTGCCATATCAGCGTATTTTTCCTGGGAAGCGACGAAAAAAATCAGATCCGACAATATAAAAAAGTGGTCCGAGATAACCTGATTAAACTTTTCGATACTGTCATAGTCCGGCGTATCAACGAGAATTACATTTTTTAAAGGTTTCGAATAATGTGGAAAAATTTGCGATTCACTCCCCATGCCCCACTCATTCAGAAAGGCTTTCAAACTGTTTACGAAGGGGAGAGGACAAGAAATCATAGCCCCTGTAGTACAAGGCCTTCTCAGCCCAACTTTGCTAACCTTTGCAGCGATCAGTGAGTTGAACAGGACACTTTTCCCCACGCCGGTTCCCCCCAGAATACAAATCAAGATTGGAAAATCCAGACCCAGGCGGTTTCTCCACTCAATGGCATGCCATAATCTCACAGTATCAATTATCTGCTTCTTGAGCGCAAGATAATTTCTTACCCTAGGATCTAATCCAAGATCCGGTTGACCTAGAACAACGGTCAAATCATAAAACCTGCTTACACAATCACTGTTTTCTTTATTATATCCGTTTACGCGCCGAATCCCCTATTTAGAACTGATTTTAATCCTTGATCAATATTTGCTCACGTAATTTTCATTTATCCGATGAACATATTATACGACGTAAAGCTGGAGAAACAAACACCGTTTCCAGATCAAACCGACTTAACGAACGGGCGAGCAATTTTATTTTTCTCTTTTTCGAGTCGTTTCTATCTATGAGTATCAGATGATCATTTTGTAGCCTACAATAGCCCCCGTTTGCGCGAATTGGACCTTTAGCCAGGTTTTCATATCTAAGCTTGACTCCTAGGCGGTTCGCAAGATCTTCAAGTTTTGATAACACATCAAAATCGTTCATACAAACAATCCTGGAATTCTTAGGATGTTCTGTTCGATTAGGTTTTATGGGAGGAGTTGTCAAGCAAAAACTCGGTTAATTCAACAAGCATTTTCATTTATGTGTAGGAATTCCAGATAGAGACCAGTTGGTTAGATCCATACGTTACGCCATAGAACGCAGACGAATGGCGACAGACCTTATTAGAGCACGTGACGAACTGCAATACGAGGATTCAAAATTTCCGTATATGAAGAAGAAACCTTACTGGGGTAATCATTTTTGGGCCCAAGGTTACTGTGTCAACACAGTAGGCCTCAATTATAACCTTGATAACCTATACCTTATAATTTAAAATCAGCTCAGCTCAGCTCAGCTCAGCTCAGCTCAGCTCAGCTCAGCTCAGCCTATAACTTTCCTACACAGTTCGATCTAAGAAATCCCCTATCGGACGAGGTTCCAGATATGAACCTCGAAGCGGAATAGATGTCCACATTTCAACCACACTTAAAACTCAACCATCTTTGTTTGGAGTTGTTTGCTAAATTACTTTTTGTCCAATTGATAAAACCGGAACACGGAATGTAGCCAATGACAAGTCTGAGAACAACTGAAGAGGACCTCCCGCGCGAGACAACTGAGGAAAAGCTGCGGATGTGCGAAGATAAATTCCACCTGATAACCGAAAACATGACGGACGTTATATGGCAGACTACCCCAGAATTGGTCATCACTTACGTCACCTCTTCCGTCAAGAAACTTTTGGGATATGAGCCTGAGGAGTTTGTAGGAGGTCACCTGTGCAATTTCTTAACTCCAGCGGCGCAGGAACTTGTTCGATCCCGGTATTCAGACATCATGACGCAATTGGCCGAACACAAGGAATTCGAAAGTGAAGTATACGTAGCAGAACAGATCAGGAAAGACGGCACAACTGTTTGGACTGAAGTCGTCTCAAACCCGACGTTCAACAACGCTGGACAATTCACAGGATTTCAGGGTGTGACCAGGGATGTCTCCAGACGCAAAGAGGATGAAGATGCGCTGCGGGCCAGTGAGGAGAAGTATCGAAATCTTGTGGAAAACATTTGTGACGTGGTCTTTGAGATCGACGCACGAGGAGAAGTAACCTATATCAGTCCGGTTGTCCGGAATGTGGTTGGATACGAGGCGGAAGACCTGATCGGAAAGCCCTTTCTGGGATTTGTTCATCCTGAAGACAGTAATCTCCTGATGAAAAGATTTTCTGAACTCGCTAAAGGGGTTGAGTATCCATTAGAATATCGCATCGTGGGGAAATCAGGCGAGGTCCGATATGTCCGGACATTCACAAAACCTATCATTAAGAACAATATCTTCGTGGGGGCTCGCGGGACGCTCATAGAAATTACCGAGCGTAAGCGATTGGAGGCGGAACGCTCGGAGATGGAACGGACGCTTCTACATGCCCAGAAACTTGAGAGCCTCAGCGTAATGGCGGGAAGAATTTCCCACGATTTCAACAACCAGCTTGCGGTCGTCCTGGGTAACCTGGAACTGGCCCTTACGGATCTGTCCCCCGATTCTGTGGCCAAAGAAAGCATTATGAACGCCATCGAGGCAGCTGATCGTTCAGTGGGACTCTCTCTCCAAATGTTGATCTACTCAGGAAGCGCTTTCTATCTCCCCCAGGACATCCATGTGAATGAGTTGTTGAACCGAACCTCCGACCTACTTAAATCAAGCGTTCCCAAACATGTCGATCTCAAATTGGAAATCGGAGATGCACTTCCACCCATTAAGGGAGATGCCGATCAAATACAACGTTTGGTTACGAACATTCTGGATAACGCCTTGGAGGCGATTGGGAATAAGGAAGGCGCCGTTCGGCTTTCTACAGGAGTCATGGATTGCGATGAGGCGTATCTGCGCCATAACCGTCTTGAAATGAGGCCCGAACCAGGTCGGTTCGTCTTTCTGGAAATTACAGACACTGGTTGCGGGATGGACGCTGAAACTTTGTTCAAGCTGTTTGACCCCTTCTTTACGACTAAATCCAACAATCGTGGACTTGGCATGTCAGAGGTGATGGGGATAGCAAAAGCGCATCGTGGAGCCTTGTTTGTGGTCAGTCAGTTGGGTAAAGGAACCACCATACAGGTTCTGTTCCCTGTGTCGAAAGAGAGTCAGGCCTCATCTCTTACTGACAGGGAATCTGTGGAAACTAAATCGTCAGCGCTCGGAGGAGTCCCTAACCGACGTAAAACTATTCTGTTGGTTGACGACGAGGAAGGTGTTCGTGATCTTACTGTCCAGCGTCTGAATGTCTTGGGATATGACACAATCACCGCTGCGGATGGAACGCAAGGGGTCCGGATTTTCCGAGAGCGCCTGAATGAAATTGATCTAGTCATACTCGACTTCGCAATGCCGAGAATGGATGGATTAGAGGCTTTCGAGGAACTGATACGGATCAAGCCGGATGTCAAGGTCATACTTTGCAGCGGGTATACGGAGGATACTGTACTGCGGAGCTTTACGGGCCAACATGCCGCTGCGGTCTTGTACAAGCCCTACAAAATAGAAGACTTGAAGGGTAAACTTGACCGTTTATTGGGAACTACTGGCTAAGCCGATTTTAAGGAAACAAATTAATGAGCGACAAAACCGACCTGGACGAGAATGCTAAGACTCAAAGCCCCTTGAGTGCTATGGCCGAGAATCTACTTGGCGTGTCTCCCCGGACGATCAATGAACTCAAAGAACAGATCCGTGAAGAGATCATGCACGAACTACAGGTCCACCAGATCGAACTGGAGATGCAGAATGAGGAACTGAAAAGACTCCAGCTAGAATCAGAAGCATCCAAGACTAAGTACCAAGACCTTTATGATTTCGCTCCTGTTGCATACTTTACCCTGTCCCATAAAGGAATCATCACAGAGGTAAACCGGGCAGGCGCATCACTACTAGGGACACATCGTTCAAAATTGATTCACAGACGTTTTGCAAGGTTTGTCACCCCTGAGTATGAAAACCAGTGGTACCAGCATATCATTAGCGTCGGTAAACAACAGGAGAAGCAAGGTTGTGATGTAAAGATTAAAAAAAATGATGGTTCAACTTTTTATGCCCATATTGAAAGCATCCGTATAGAAACGCCTTCTGGACGGCAGGAGACAAATGGTGAAGCCCACGAAGTCCTTATGGTTGTAAATGACATAACGGAGCGTAGACAGGCAGAAGAGGAACGATTAGCAAGTCTAATTGAAATCCAGGACTTGTACCATAACGCACCGTGTGGATATCACTCCCTCGATTCGGACGGTAAATTTGTCAGGGTAAACCAGACAGAATCAATGTGGCTCGGATACACGATTGATGAAATGCTTGGGGGTATGAAATTTACCGACATCCTTACTAGTGGTTCACTTAAAACCTTTGAGAAAAATTTTCCAGCTTTCAAACAACGGGGGTCGATAAAGGACCTTAAGTTCGAATTGGTAAGAAAAGATGGGACAGTATTTCCTGTTTTATTGAACGCTACCGCTATCAAGGGACCGTTTGGCGAATATATTATGAGCCGGTCTACTGTTTTTGACATTACGGAGCAAGAGCGGAACCAGAAAATTTTATTACAAAGTGAACAACGATACAAAGCGCTGTACGAAGACTCCTGTGACGGCGTGCTGTTAATGGATGAGAGCACGGCCATATTGGACGCCAACAATAAGGCCATCGAAATATTCGGATACTCTTTGACAGAACTCAGAAGCAAAAAAGTTTCAGATTTGATAGATCTACAAAGTTCAGAAACAAAATCATCTATTTTCGAGATGATGCTTGTCGGTGAGACAATTCGTCTTGAACAGCCGATGTTCACAAAAAGTGGTGAGCTCATCTTTGTGGAACTTACCGCCCGACGTGTGGGAAAAAACCTTTTTCAAACTATTTGCAGGGATGTTACTGAACGGAAACTGGCTGAAGAAGAACTAAAAAACAGCGAAGAGCGCTTCAAGGCCATCTTTGAAGGATCTAACGACTTTATTTTCATTAAGGACCTCTCCTTTAGATACACACACATCAATCCCGTTACGTTAAAACTTTGGGGCATCCCAGAGTCTGAAATGTTGGGGAAAACCTCTGAGGACTTGCTTCCAAAGCAAGAGGCCCAAACTATTAGGGAACTTGACACTCGCGCTTTAAGGGGAGAATCGGTCGAAGACGTAGTCACCAGAAAAATAAGGGGCGTCCAAATGACTCTCCATGAAGTCAGAATGCCCATGTATAACGGTTCGGGGGAGATCACAGGGATTTTTGTAATATGTCGGGACATAACAGACTTTCACAAGGCAACGGTTATCCCAAAACTTGACTCGCAGGAATACAGCTCACAGGCAATGAGAGCTGTTTTTGAACAGGCCTCATTTGCAGCGGCCGGGAAAAGTATCATACTCCTCTTGGGCGAGAGTGGAGCAGGTAAAGATTACATTGCCAAATATATACATGAGCGATCTAATTATTCTTCGGGACCGTATTTCTCCATCAACTGCGCCTCGATTCCATCAGAACTCGCGGAATCCGAACTCTTCGGCCATGAGGCCGGAGCGTTTACCGGAGCCGGTAGACGAAAGCGGGGTCTTTTAGAACTGGCTGAGGGGGGAACTCTTTTATTGAATGAAGTCGGAGAGCTTTCCCCTGCTCTTCAAGCAAAGCTTCTTACCTTTCTTGATACCAGGACATTCACCCGGGTTGGCGGACAACAAGAAATCAGGGTAAATACCCGCATTCTTGCGGCCACCAATAGAGACCTCCAAAATGAGATATCGACTGGCCGTTTTCGCGCTGATCTCTATTACCGACTAAATGTGTTCTCAATAAGAGTTCCACCTCTCAGGGAACGAACCGAAGATCTGCCGATCCTTGTCGCACAATTGCTACCAACCCTGGCCAAAGACCTCCAGATGGGCTTTCCACAGGAATTGGCGGCCGGAGAAATGGCCAAGCTATACAATTATCAATGGCCGGGGAACGTCAGAGAACTTAAAAACGTTCTGGAACGTGCGATAATCCTTTCAGGCGGTGGAGCGATAAAACTGGATATTGAAGGATCTGGACCCTGTGACGCTGTTTCATCACAGTCTAGAGTCACAAATATCGGCGATACTTCCACATTAGCTGATTCGATGCAGAATCTGAGTCGAGCAATGATCGAGGAAGCCCTTACGCGTGCAAGGGGTAGAAAGGAATTGGCCGCGTCCTATTTAGGGGTGTCCCGTTATACGTTACGGCGCAGGATACAAAAACTCGGGATTGACGTGCGAAAATGATCCCTTTAAACTGTCGATGAGGGCGAGATCGGCCTCAGGCCAACAACTTAGAATTAAGCAACAAATTGATAATTTATTTTATATACGGATGCTTGTCTTAACTGGCACTTCGTATAGTCAATCACGATTTTGTTGTCCCAATTGAAAACCAAGCGTCTTTGATTTTGCTTCTAATATTCCCCCCTACTTGAACCACATCCGCGCGAAAATAGCGTGAGAGGCGCAAATTAAGCGATGATAGCTTGCCCTAGCGCAAAAACATTTTTCTTAATCTTAGACTCTGGACGACCCTGCGGTCTGATGGTGGGGTAGGGTAGTTGAATGAAAGCGCCGCTGATATGGCTAGCCCGAGGGTACATTACACATAAATTTTTTGTTAACATTTTTTACGAGGTTGTGTAACCACATCGAGTATTTAACTGTTCGCAAGTAGCTGAGAATAAAGGGTCTCAACATCTAACGCACTGAATAGATTGCTGTTTTAGTCTGCCTGTCACGCCGGAGGTCGCGGGTTCGAGTCCCGTCGCTCCCGCCACAAAATTTCCACTAAATCAATTAGTTAGAAAAGAGTCAATTTAAGTTCGTGCGTCCCGCGTGAATTTTGTACACATTTTGTGCACATTTCATCTTGTACTGTTTCAGAAATGCCCAAAGGGAGAAGTTGTTAGTTTCTGATTTGAGGACAGATTCTTGAATCTACTTCCTTAATTTTAATCCTCTCCGAATTTGGGTTTTCTCTTTTCCAAAAAAGCTTTCAGCCCTTCCTGACTGTCGGGGGAAGCGTAGCAAGCGCCGAGACATTGGCTTTCAATTTTCAAACCTGTTGCTAAATCTGCCCCCATCCCTTGGTTTATAGCTGTTAATGCGTATTTCATAGCCACAGGGCTCTTCTCCGCTAGCTCTTCCGCCCACCGAAGGCTCTCCTCCACCAAGATCTCGTGAGGAACGACCTTGTTAACTAGCCCTATTCGAAACGCATCTTCCGCTGGAACGATTCGCCCCATAAGTATTAGCTCGGAGGCTTTCGCTTTTCCTATCAATCTGGGAAGTCTCTGTGTGGCGCCTGCTCCAGGAATTATCCCAAGGTTTATATCTAGCTGTCCGAGAGAAGCTTTTTCTGACGCCAGTCTTAGTGTGCACGATAGGGTCAGTTCAAATCCAAACCCGAAGGCATAACCGTTAATCGCAGCAATTGATGGGATTTGAAATCCTTCGATCCTGTTGAGAATGCTCTGTCTCTCAATAGAAGCTTCTATTCCTGTTAATGGATTCCGCTGTCTAAGTTCCTTTATATCTGATCCAGCAATGAACGACTTGTCCCCGGAACCTGTAAAAATTACAACTCTTATTCCTGAATCGGTCTCAACCTCATTTAGAGCCTTTTCGAGTTGTTTAAACATAGCGGCGTTTAGAGCGTTGTGGACTAGTGGTCTATTAAATCTCAATATTGCAACTCTATTAACTTTCTCCGTGATGATTTCCTTGCCATTCATTTGCTATCTCTCTTTATCCATTTTTTCATGTACATATAACTCTGGCACCCTAACATTTCAATAGGTTTGGCGTACCAAAATCGCGCGGTGGATTTTGGTCTTGCGCCTCAGTTGTGAATGTTATGTGCCATGGTCCTTGTAGAATTCCCTGGATTTTGGTCTGAATTCATTACGATGCGCCATATTATTGCGCATTATGTTCGCTTAACCTCTCTCTCAAAAAGGTATAACGATTTTGCTGCCTATCATTCTTTACCGCAATTGCCATCGCTTTTTTGCTCCCTACCACGATAACCAGCTTTTTACCTCTCGTAACGGCAGTATACAAAAGATTTCGTTGCAACAAGACATAATGCTGGGTTAATAGAGGTATCACTACGCACGGATACTCCGAACCCTGAGACTTATGAACCGAAACAGCATAAGCCAGGACTATTTCATCCAGATCCGGGTAATCATAGGTTACAGCTCTCCCATCGAAAAGTATTGTGACCTCGTGGTTCTCCATGTCTATCTTTGATATTCGACCGATGTCGCCGTTAAATACATCCTTGTCATAGTTGTTCCTGATCTGCATGACTTTATCATTGATTCTAAAACTCCGACCACCCCGGATTATACCGTCTTCTCTAGGATTGAGGGCCTTCTGAAACTCTATATTGAGGTTGAAAGCGCCAACTGTTCCCCGATTCATTGGGGCAAGAATTTGAACATCATCCAGCGGATCGAATCCAAAGGCATTGCTAATCCTGCCGCAAACAAGCTTTAGCACAGTTTCGAGAGCTTCTTCAGGTTCCTTCTTTTCTATGAAATAGAAGTCATTCCTGCCTTCCGTGGAGGAATCCAGTTTGGGCATAACTCCGCTGTTTATTAGATGCGCATTGACAATTATATAGCTTTCTTGAGTATGACGAAAAATTTCAGTAAGTCGCACGACCGGGACTGCATTGGATTCTATAATGTCCTGCAATACGTTCCCAGGACCGACCGATGGCAGTTGATTAACATCTCCTATTAAGATCAATGTCGAATGCAAAGGAACAGCCCTGAGAAGGTGATACATCAGCACGGTGTCAATCATGGAGGCTTCATCAACTATCAGGAGATCACACATCAATGGATGTTTTTCATTTCTTTGGAACCATCCTTTGTGAGGGCTGAATTCAAGCATTCGATGGGTGGTCTTCGCCTCATGGCCGGTTGCCTCACTCATCCTCTTGCTGCCCTTCCGGTTGGCGCAGCCAGGAGTATCTCAATTCTGAGTCGTTCAAAAATAGCCAGGATAGCCGTGATAATAGTGGTCTTTCCTGTTCCTGGGCCGCCTGTAATGATCATGATCTTGCTATCAATGGCTGTCTTGACGGCTTCGACCTGATTTCGAGCCAGGGACATGGAAATCGTCTGTTGCACCCATTCAACCGCCTTGTCTATATCTACTTTCCTTCTTGAATGCGGTGAACTGAGAAGAGTTTTCACCTTGGAAGCGATGCCTGTTTCGCATGTGTAAAATGTCGACAGGTAAACAGCCGATGTTTCTGAAGCTGATCTCACATCTGTCTCTGATAGATTATCGATCACAATCCTCTTTTCCGAAAACAGGATATCAAGCGCCTTTGCAATTGACTCCTGAGCAACATTGAGAACTTCAATGCACTTTTCTATAAGAGCCCCATACGGGTAATAGACATGCCCCTCATCAGCCATCTGGCTCAGGACATAAATGACGCCGGCCTGAACCCGAACAGGTTAATCCTTTTGGAATCCAAGGTTTTCTGCAATTTTGTCGGCAGTTATAAAACCTATCCCGAAGAGGTCCATTGCCAGGCGATAGGGGTTCTCCCTGACCAGTTCGATAGACTGGTTTCCGTATTGTTTGTAAATCTTCGCTGCATATCCTGCGCTGACGCCGTGCCCTTACAAGAAGACCATTACTTCGCGAATGTGTTTCTGATCTTCCCAAGCTTCACGAATCGTGCCTAAACGTTTCTCGCCAATACCTTCAACTTCGCATAGACGTTCCGTCTCCTGATCAATGATCACCAGAGTTTCTTCACCAAACAGCTTTACTATCCTCTTTGCCATGATTGGCCCAATTCCCTTGACGAGACCGGAACCTAGATATCTTTCTATTCCAGTCAGGGTTGCTGGGGTCATCGTCTTGTACTGAATAACCTTGAACTGCTCACCGAATTGAGGATGTGTAATCCATTCTCCAGTCGCATTTATAACCTGGCCTGGTAGTGGGGCCATAAGATTGCCCACCAACGTAACTAGCTCCCTATATCCTGGAACCTTCAGACGAAGAATGGTAAAACCGTTCTCCTCGTTGTGGAAAGTGATCCGCTCTATTTGGCCTTGAATGTTTGAAACCATAAAATGGGACCCTCAAGAGACAATGTGAGACCGCTGAAGCAAAACGTTTGAACTAGAGTTAAGTCAAATCCAAGGCGCAGTATATTGCTAAAAAGGGACACACTTCTACTACAAAAACCTGAACCGAATAAATCGAGGTAGTAGAGATGGATGAATTAACTCAAACAGTGTAGAATGTGTCTCTTGAAAAGCGGACGCCTGTCGAGAAAGAAATAAACCAATGATGTATGAAGCAATTATCGCTAAGGAAGAGATTGATAAAGCGCAACAGCTTTTCGCTTCTATCCTAAAAGAAAATAGCGAGCCCCATTTAGGGTGCATGGTAGGCTACCAAGGTGGGAATGAACCTACCGATTTGTATTGGAACAGGGAATTAAAATTCTTTTATGGATACAAGTTTGGATGCGACACGCACGGGAATATTTTTGGAATCGAGAGGCCTCTGAAACACAAAGGTATGGAAATTGTTTGCGAGATCAATGTACCGTTTGAAGGACGTATGAATTCAGTCGAGGGAATTTTTCTCAGAGATCAAGAGAATGAAAATAATTTGTATGTAGCCCATCATGGTAGAATAACGATTACCGGACCAGGTGGGGCCAAGAATATTTTCTTAGAGTGGATTCGAGAAAAACATAATCCACGAACAAATATAGTGGATGTCCTTTGGAAAACCGGTGAACCATCAACAACTGAGGCCATATTGATAGGAGAAGTGAATCAATCTAGCCTACTAATTAGTATAAAGGAATTTGTTAAGAAAGTCTGGACATTTAAGAATATAAGTAAGGGTGTCATATTTACTCAGGTCAAAATGCTATGAGAACTGACTGAAAGAGTTAAACGCATAGTTAAATAACGCCCAAATAAAAGGACATTACAATTTAAAACATCCAAGACTCTCGTGGAGTTTGATTATAGAACTCAACGCCCTTTCCAGGATGGCTCACGTTTTTCGAGGAACGCTCTTACTCCGTTTTGAGCATCCTCAGTAGAACAAAGCCGGGCGAAAGCTTCGTTCATGTATTCAAACGCCTGACGATAATCTAAGTCGGATACGGAGTAAAAAGCCTGTTTACTGAGTTGAATGGCGACTGGGCTTTTGCTTGCAAGTTTCTCGGCGAGAGTTTGGCACTCTTTTTCGAGGTCCGTTCTAGGGACAACTTTGTTGATAAGTCCGATTCTGAGGGCTTCTTCGGCCCCAATCAGGTCCCCGCTAAGCAACATTTCCAAGGCGCGTTTGTGTCCAATCAATCGAGACACAGGGATTACTGGCCCCAAGCATGAAAGTCCCACCTTAATCGCAGTTAGCCCAAAACGAGCGTCCTCAGAAGCTATAGCCAGATCTGAGGCTGCAACCAATCCGGAGCCATTTGCTACAGCCGGTCCATGTACCTGAGCTATCACGGGCTTTTTGAGCTCTGTAACTGTGATAAGTGGTTTTTCCATGTTGTGGACCCATTCACGGTGTTCCATGGTAGACTTACCGAACATCTCATTAACATCGATACCCGCGCTGAATCCGCGACCAGCCCCCTTAATTATGATTACCCGGAGGTTTGGAACATTGTCCAATTCCAGCAAAGCCTGGTCTAACTCAAATGCCATGACGCTACTGAAAGTGTTAAGATGGTCCGGCCGATTTAAGATGATCGTTCCAACATGATCATCTGACTTCTCAACTAAAACCGTATCGTATGCCATTTCTCTATCCTCTTGAATTCACAATTTAAGATTTCTTCTTTGAAATGTAATGTTTCAGACATTTCCGGAAAAGGCTTGCTGGTTTCCTGTTGTTGAAGGTTGGAACAGACGAGATTTCACTGACGACATTGAGTTTACTAAACAATTCTTAGCTGTCAGACGGTGCCTTGTCTAGATTTTTATCGTCGGCATTCTTCTTGCCTGACCGAAGGTATCGATTACTCTCGAATTGGCCGTTCAAAGAGATGAACACAGCCTCCTATATGGTTATCCGGGTTGGGGTTCTTTAAGAGTCTGGGATTGAGAACAGTAGCTTGTATGGATCTTGATCCATATTTTGGGATAAGTGATCTAGGGCTTTTTTTATTTGATCGGCTACATTGGTCTTGCGTTTTCTCAGCGTGGTCACCACGCTGGTCAGGATACTTCTCGTCCTGGCCCCGTTATCTGTTATAGATCCAAAGCTGACCTTCCGCGCTACAACCGAGGGCCTGAGGTCTCTTTCTGCTAAGTTGTTGTCCGCTGGAACCGCCCTGTTCTCTACCCAGTGATATAGTCTGGATTCGTTTTCCCTGAATATCTCCTGAATTCGACGAATGCCTAAATGCCTAGCGGGTCGCTCCATTGCGGATTTGATTTCAGACTTAAGCTTCGAGGCCTCACGATAAAACTCTTCGTCCTCTATCGGTTGGCCTCGCAGTCCCATGGCCAGAGCAAGCATTGGAGCTACAACAGAAACAAACGTTGAGATCTCCTTTTCCTCCGGAAACTCTTTCTCCAAATCCTGAACTGTGCGGAGCAGATGAGCGTAACAGTATTGAATCCGGCACGGAGCTTTGTTGTAACCTCCATATCTATCCACAACAAGCACCCCAGGCAAAGGATCATTTCCAAACACTGCGTGAGGAACCTTGGAAGAACGGTTCTTACCGAACTGAAAAACACTCAACTCTGGAGTAGCGAAAAGCCAAACATAGCCATTCTTGCCGTCAGTGCGCCAACTCGTTTCGTCAGCATGTTTTACAGGCGCAGACCTGTCTTCCCGTATCAGCCTGTTCGGGACATCCTCAAAAATCCGGCTACACCGATGAAAAATATCCATCAGGCTCCCGGCTCCTACACCCGTATGTTCGGAGATTCGTCCCATCGGAAGACCAAACAGATAATACATCGTTATCGCATTGGCGATCAGTTGATTCCCATAGAGACTTTTTGGAAGGACCCCAGGGACCTGAGGAGTGAAGTTCTTGCGACAATGAGGGCAATACCGCTTGGCTAATCGAAACAAAACCCTTTCAGGTTTTGCGGAAGGTGTGTCAAGAACGCTTCTCTCTTCTACTCCCTTTTTCTCGAGTCGATTGCCGCACTCAGGACACAACTCCGACTTTGCCTCTATTTCCACAACCCGATCGACTTGGGGCGCTTCATGGCTCTTGCGACCTGATCCGTTGTGGCCTACGCGTCCACCCTTAGGCTTTTTCTCTTTCTCCTGAATGTTTGCTTTAACAGGTAGTTTGGATGAAGGAGTCGAAGATCCGAAAAATCCACCTTTTTCGTTTTGTCTTCGTTTCCCTAACACTCGCTTGAGTCGATCAACCTCGTCTTCCAGTTGATCAATTTTCCGCTGCTTATCCAAACACAAAGAGCAATTGTTTATAGGCGTCTCTAAAATTTGATTGATTTCTGAGCCGATAGTCTTCGCGTCTTGTTCAGTGTGTGCTATAGGGATTTTATTTCAAGCAGGGAGTGAAATCAAAATGCCTATTCGTATTCAACCGGGGTTTTTCGATATCAATGAACGTGCGGCTAAGCTGACTGAGATGGGTGATCCATTGGTGGCCTTGAACAAGCTCATTGATTGGGAGGCTTTTAGATCCTTGTTGAATGTTGTGTATGAAAAGCCTCGCAAGAGCAATGCTGGAGCCAAACCGATTGATGTGGTCCTGATGTTTAAGATTCTGGTCCTTCAGCAATTGCATAACCTTTCTGATGACCGGATTGAATATCAGATTAGAGACAGACTGTCATTCATGCGATTTCTTGGTTTACAGATTGAAGGTAGGGTGCCAGACGCCAAGACTATATGGCTTTTCCGAGAGCGGCTCAAAGAGTTGAATCTCGTTGACAAGTTGTTTACGGAGTTCCGTGAGCAGTTGGCGGTTAAGGGATATGTGGCTAAGTCTGGCAGATGATAGACGCCACTTTTGTTGAAGTCCCTCGCCAGCGCAACAATCGGGAAGAGAACGCTACCATCAAATCGGGTTATTAGCCCGAGGAATGGATCAATCAGCCTGCCAAACTGCGTCAAAAGGATGTTGACGCACGCTGGACCAAGAAGAATAACCAGAATTACTACGGTTACAAGAATCACATAAACGCAGATCAGAGCAACAAGTTAATACAGAGCTTTGCCGTAAGCCATGCTGCTGTCCATGACAGTCAGGTATTTGACGAACTCCTTGACCAAACATCGGACGCCGATGGCAGGAAGCGCCCCATATCGCGGACAGCGCATATCGTTCCGAAGATCAGGAAAATAAGCTTGCCGCTGATGGATTTGAGAGCCAGATCCATGAGAGAGAGACTCGCTGTCATCCTCTGACCGATGAACAAAAGGCCTCAAATCGTATAAAGTCAAAGACTCGGGCTCGGGTGGAACACGTATTTGGGGCGCAGCACGAAATGGGTGGCCATATTGTTCGAACGATAGGTCTGGCTCGAGCAAGAGTCAAGATCGGTATGATGAACCTGGTCTACAACATGAAGCGTCTGGTCCAGTTGGTTAAGCGTGACGCCATAAAGGTTATTCCGCAACCAGACTCCACTCGGACAGTTATGTCCTTAGCAGCGTAAACGGCTAAGATTAGACCGAAAAAGATGATTTATAAACTCGTAATGATGAAAATTTTGATCACATTATGCTGAATTGTGGAATTTTAGGAAACCCGAAGACTGAAAAAATGATTTTTAGCTCCCTATACCCATCAACGTCGACCTCAGAGGAGTGTCGTTGGACTTGCTTCGTCCTCCCCCATCTCTAAAACATCTCTGAGAAAATCGCGACAATAAAATTATGAACAGGAAATCTTATTTGTTCTCGCCCCGCTTAACTGAATGGATACTCGGCATGAAAAATTGTCTCTATCAAATTAAAAATCGCCAAGAGCAAAACTTTACCGGCATCAAACCTCTTGCAACGAAAAATCATGACTTCTTGCGGCGATGTACGACATTTTTGGACCTGAGTATCCGGTTGTGCTAGAGTTATGTGTGAGGCGAACGCATGACCACTGCCTTGAACTTCAACAATATGTGTGGGGTCTGTCTGTGTCAAAAAGAATGTGGATATTGGGGCTAACAGGTTTTATGGCTTTAGCCGGCAGCGCTATGCTCTCAAATTATATGTATAAAGACAGAGCGCTCATAAAAGTGGTTCTGGATGGAAACGTCACAGAGGCCAAGCGCCTCCTTGAACAGGGATGCGATGTTAACATAAAGTCTAATAACGGAACAACTGCGCTTATGGCAGCCTCCAGCAAGGGCTATATCGCCATTGTAAGACTGCTCCTGAAATATGGCGCAGATGTGAACGACAAGTGCGATAAGGGAGTTACGGCTTTGATAGACTCGGTTTCGCTGGATCACCCAGAGATAGCCCAAATTTTGCTCGCCGCTAATGCGGACCCAAACGTCCATGATAAATCTGGAATGACACCTTTGAAGGAAGCTGCCGTAGTAGGAAATGTTCGATCTGTTAAACTCCTCCTGAGTCATGGGGCAAGGTTGAACGAAAAGGGTCCTGAAGGACTCAGCGAGCTGATGTTGGCGTGTCGCTACGGGAAGATTGAGGCTATCAAGACACTCCTTGAAAACGGAGCTAACGTTAATGCTAAAGACAATGATGGCTTTACCCCTCTAATGCACGGGATAGTTCAAGGATCAGCGCCTGTGCCGGAATTGCTTGTAAAAAGTGGCGCGGATGTGAATGCACGAGACAACGCAGGGGGCACTGCGCTCATGATAGCCTCTTATAGAGGCAGGATAGATGTTGTTAAAATGCTCCTCGAAAATGGAGCCGACCCGAACGTCAGCGAAAAGTCCGGTAAGACTGCCCTCTCAATAGCAAAATTGAAAGACAACAAGGAAGTGATCGATATACTAGAGTCATCTAATACCATTGCATTCTATGGTAATGATAAGGGAAAAGCATTGAACGTTGATCTGAAGGGAGGAACTGCAATGGCGGAGCACAACAGCGATGCGGATCACTGATTCTACCGACTCTCATCTACCGTTGTGATAGTCTCTGGAGCTCTGGTTTCCAAATGTTTACTGGCTATTTCAGGGAATTTTTTTTGAATTCCTCTTGCTGTTCCATTCTCGCCTCGGCATGGATGGGCCGAGGAACCACTTTTCGCCATCTGTGCCGCTTAAGCAGCCGATAGACGCTGGTGATATGAGTCGAACAGCCCAAGCGCTTCTCAAGGGCCTTGTGAATCTCACTTGCTGTCGCTATACGCCCAGTGGCGGCTCGTTCGAAGAATGGCTTGAGAAACTCGGCTTCTTGTTCCAGACTTAAATAAGCCCTCCCACGATTGCCTTTGCCTGGACCCTCAAAAATTCTGGTCCCAATCGGTTATACGAGGAAATCAGATTATGGATCGTCTGTTCAGCAAGACCCGTGTGCCGGGCAATCTGGCGGGCTGGACAAGGATCGACAGTAGCAATTAAAACAGCAATCCACTTCTGAACCCTCCAGAACCTCACTGTCCGCTTTATCCGTTTCAAAATCTCTTCTTCGGAGAGATGGGGCTCTGCTTTGGGAACCTTGGCCATGAAATCCTCCCTCAAAAAATTGGGAGGCACATATCATATTACTTATGACATTGCAACTTAGTATAAGGACACATCCAAATAGGTAATCGGGGATAGCATTAAAGGTAGATCATGAAGGGAGGACCTGCAATGGCGGATGACAAAGAAAGGTGGATCAACTTTCTCGCTCTCGCTACCGTTGTGATAGCTTTGGCTGTATGGATTATTTTCAAATGGGGTATTCTGGGACCATTAGTCATTGACGATGATTTCTTTTGAAGGTATTGTCAGTCATTCCAAATACAAGAGGCAAAAGGAAGGACCATGAAGGGATTGATCAACTCTTGTTTCATTTTCTTGTTTGTTCTTGTGTTTTCTTTAGGGACCCAGGAAGTCTCGTTAACATCAGCGTGGTCGTTCCAGGAAGCTCCCATGCTTTCCCAAGCTGTCAAGAACGGGAAGCTGCCTTCTGTTGAAGAACGTCTGCCATCCAGACCGGTTGTAGTAAAACCATTTGAAACTACCGGCGTCTATGGCGGGACATGGAGACGGGCTTACACAGGAATATCTGATCTCAATGAAACAAGAAAAATTCTGTACGATCCTTTGGTTAGATGGAGTCCAGAGTTCAAGATTGTCCCCAATTTGTGTGAGAGTTGGGAAATCCAGGACCAGGGTCGAGTGTATGTTTTAAAACTGGTTCAAGGTGTGAAATGGTCCGATGGGGCGCCTTTTACGGTGGATGATGTTATTTTCGCTGTTAATGACACTCTCCTTGATAGGGACGTGTCTCCGTCGGCACCTGGGTGGATTGCTCCAGGTGGAGACAGACCCAAAGTCAGTAAGATTGATGATTTTACTATTCGTTTCGAGTTCAAAGAACCTTATGGTCTTTTTCTAGAGAATCTGGCCTGTCCCAATGGAATGGCATTGGTTACGAGACCAAAACATTATCTGTCGAAATTTCACAAGAAATATGCGAAGCCTGATGAGCTTGAAGCATTATTGAAAACTAGGAAATCCTCTTCATGGAACAAACTTTTTAGCGAACTTATCAGCATCCAGCAGGGACTCTTTGTCAGTGCCGAGTTGCCTTCAATTTTGGCATGGACCACCAAAGTTCCCGCTCCTGGTATGCGTTTCATCATGGAACGAAATCCCTATTATTGGAAAGTCGACAACAAGGGAAACCAACTTCCTTACATTGACAGACTGGCTACGGAACTGTTGACTGAAGCAAACATGGTCCTGCTGAAAGCCGTAGCCGGCGAAATAGACATGCAGGCAAACCATTTGGGCGGTATGTCCAACACCATTCTTCTACTTGCTCAACTTGGGACCGGTAATTTCAGGCTTATCCCCAAAATTTCGACTGCGTCCGTAGGTCTGCTACTGGCGCCAAATCTTAACCACCAGGATCCGGTAATCAAGAAAATACTCGAGGACAAGAGATTCCGCATCGCTATGTCTTATGCCATCAGGCGTACAGAGATTAATGACATACTATACAGGGGACATGGAACGCCGCGACAGGCTGCGCCCCTCAAAGACTCCGGATTTTATAGTGAATCATATGAAAAGTGCTACCTGGAACATGATTCTGATCGTGCCAACAAGATGCTTGATGATATCGGCCTTAAGGTTGGTCCTGACGGTTGGCGTAATCGGCCCGACGGAAAACGATTGCAGCTTTCCCTAGATGTAGTGGCTTCCATTCAATCCTGGGTAGATGCCGCCGAAATAGTCGCTTCTGATTTTAAGAAAATTAAGATTGATACAGCTGTTAAATCTGAGACCAGAGAGCTTTTTAGACAAAGAACGCAGACTTGTGCTCACGACATAGCTTTGTGGCCGGGTGACGGCGGGCTGGAGTGTCTCCTCGATCCGAGGTGGTATTTCCCATGTAGTTCTGAAAGCCTGCAAGCCCCTTTATATGCTCAGTGGTATCAAAGTAGGGGCAAACAGGGTGATAAGCCTCCTGCTGAAATCCAGAAAATGATGAAAGACTTCGACCAAATAGTCCAAACCGTTGACAAGGAGAAGCAAAAGGAGCTTTTTTATCGGATTCTGGCTGCAAATGAGGAGAATCTGTACGTCATAGGATTGGTTTACCAGCCACCTGACTATTACGTGGTTTCCCCACGAATGAAAAACATACCTCCAAGAGACTTCCAGAGTTGGATTTACCCTAATCCCGGACCAATTCATCCTGAACAGTTTTTTTTCGAAAAGAAGAAATAAGGGAGTTGCGAATTTGCGTCAAAGCTGATCAAGCAGTCTCATCAGCAGGAGATGTCTAGCTTAACAAATTATTAAACAACCCTGGAGAAAGTAACTTTATGGAGTCCAAAACCTGCTTTGATGAAAGCGACAAAAACAAAAATAAAGTCACGTTGATTGATTCCCATGCTCATCTGGAACTCGAGCCTCTTGTGGAACAAACGCAGGCGGTAGTCGCCAGGGCTGTGGCAGCAGGTTTAATAGGAATTATTACCGTGGGGATAGACCTTCAGGACGCTAAAGTCGCTCTTGGTATAGCTGAACAATTCGATATGGTGTTTGCCGCGGTTGGGTTTCATCCTCACAACGCGAAGGATGTTGGAGACGATAGCCTTTTGCAAATGGAGAAACTCTGTGAAAACTCGAAAGTTGTTGGCTATGGAGAAATTGGGCTTGATTTTTTCAGAAACCGGTCTCCTCATGACATGCAGTTGGAAGTTTTTGAGAATCAAATAGAGCTGGCGAAAAAAATTAACAAGCCAATCATAATTCACCTGCGGGACGCTTATGAGGACGGTCTTAAAGTCCTTGAAAAGCATGGCCCTTATCCAGCAGGTGGAGTTATTCACTGTTTCTCAGGAGATGAATCCGACGCCCGGCGGGCACTGGATCTGGGATTCCATATATCCATTCCAGGCACTGTCACTTACAGGAAAAACGATAAGCTCAGGAGAATTGTAGCGACTATTCCTGATGACAGAATCCTTTTGGAGACGGATTGTCCTTTTCTATCCCCTGAGCCCATGCGTGGAAAGGACAATGAACCGGCCAATATAATTCATACTGCACGGAAGGTGGCCGAAGTCAGGGGTGTGGATGTTAGTGTTCTAGGATCATTGGCGGCCAGCAACGCCATTAATTTGTTCACTCTACCCTTGTGAAATGACTTTCTGTCAAATTTCTTGACAAAAGGCGCCAATAATCTGTACAAAGGCTGGATACGTGGTCCCATCGTCTAGAGGCCTAGGACACCGCCCTCTCACGGCGGAGACACCGGTTCGAAACCGGTTGGGACTGCCAAAGATTTCAGTGGGTTACGGTTTTAGGTAATTTTATTTTCTGAAACGCGACCCGGTTTAGACCCGGTTTTTTGAAAAACCTCAAAAGAATTTCCCCGCCTAAATTTTCGCAAAAGCGTCACAGTTGTGATGGTACCGCCTAAAATGATTGACTTGGTGGCGATCGAATTTACATCATTCATCGCTTACAATTAAATGCGCTCTTGGCCAGTCGACGGATACGCTGTGCTAGCAAAACAGCTATCACCTAGACCAAGCAGACTGAATTCACAGTGGAAATCGCACGGATTTCCGCAAGCTTGACATAGGTGACTCTGTGGAGGGATGTCCATTCTGTGGAGCAGGGATCATCCCACGGATTGCGGATCAGTAGACACTGTCTTCCCTATAGATGACGAGAGACTGGCTGCCTCGCAGACTCCACAGATAGCCCATTTGCGGTTCATTTTGTCTGAGCCCTGTTACAAATTTTGACGTGTAACTAACGATTGTATGATAATATCAATTCGTTACGATTGTTTGGCACGACTCAAAACCTCTGAGAGAGGATTCCATTAAAACAAGGATTGAAACTTCAGCGCCAGTTCCATCAGTTTCCCATTAGGAGGAAATCGTGATCAAGCGTTGCATCTGGATTTTTGCATTCGTCCTTTTTGTCCTCGCGAGCGATGGTGCGGTTGCCAAGGAACAGGACTGGTTTGCGAAGGCCTTCGCGGCCGTAAGCCGTAATAAGCTTACGGAATTGAAGCCCGGCTGTTACAGGATGATCGTCGATAAAGAGAACGCAAAGTACTTGGAACTCACCGTTCGCGAAATCCATAACGATAAATGCGGTGGCGATCCTATGGTTGAGCCAAGATTGTTCGGTTTGCGCATTGACAAGAAGTCGGGGCGAATTTGGACTGATTTTGCTCCTCCCGGCGCTAAAGAGACTTACGACGGCGAATTCAAGTATAGGTTGAAGTGAGGTGGCGATCCGGTCGATTCTTCAACTTTGCCAGCGTGACTCGGGGTCATGCCGATGTCAAAAACTCGGTGATTTGCAACCATGACCTCTAACGGGCCATGAGGAGTAAGAAGCCCAGTGATTGGTGTGTGAGAAAGGGAGCATTATGCCAATCCGCATAACACGGCGAGCAAAATGGCCAAAGCTGCGACTGCCCGTTAATATACAGAGACTTGTGATGCCGGGCGAAGGATTTCCATAGGCGTCTTATGCGGACAGAAACAAAGAATCCGGCATGTCATGCGGATACATCTAATCATTGTTACAAGGTAGGTCAATGCGTGAATAATCTTTTAATCATTTTCATTTTTCTTATCGCAGTTATTACTGCCAACGCACAATCATTCGACAGCTTCGAAAAAGCTCTATTGCATCCAGAGAAGGTTACGAGACTTTCAATTACAGGACATGACCGTGAGATGAAGCATTTACCCTCCCTTATAGGGGAATTAACAAATTTAAAGGAATTAGAAATCGCATGTATGGAAGATCTTCAAGATCTCCCAGAAAAAATCGGAAGTCTAAGTAAACTAGAAAAGTTAATTATTGATAATGGCAATGGATGCCAAATGAATATAACAATTCCTTCATCTGTTGGGAATTTGAAGAATCTGAGGGTCTTAAAATTGTGGGGGGCAATGGACCCTTTTCTATTAAAAAGAGATCATCCAAGTGATGTGTCACTTACCAAAGCAAAAAGATTGCCTAAGACAATAGCAAAACTGGAAAATTTGGAAGAATTAGATTTGGGGAGAAATCGTTTAAAAATTATCCCTCCTGAAATTGCCTCACTGCATAAATTAAAAGTTCTTGTTCTGGACTATGATGATATACATGAGATTCCTTCATTCATTGGGGAATTAAAAAATCTTCAGCAACTTTCGATACGATCAAATGGTGGTGTGAAATTGCCCGCATCGCTTGCAAAAATTAGAGGCCTCAAAATATATATGGGAAATAACAGCTTGAAGCTTAAAGATCAGAATGAGCTTAGGCGACAGTTCCCGAAGGCAGAATTCAATTTTGAAAATGAATATGATGATTCATCCGCAAATGAGGAGCAATAAAAGTAAACCAGCTCTTCGCTATTTCCTGTGAGTAAGAGTCAGCGATGGCTTGCGGGGACACTCCCTCATGGGGTAAAGCAATTACCCAGGAGGAACCCACTATGCGAGACACAGATCTTTTTCAATTGGCCCTTGGATTGTTGAGCAGAAACTATTTCTAAAAGGCTCAAATGTCGTAACCCTGCTTATTCACCACTAGCAATTTCTTTTCGTCATTCTCCAAACCGCCGAGAACTTCATCAGCATATTCTGGATACAATTTTCTTATACAGTCAGGACAGATTCCATGGCTGAACTGGGCTTCCGAATGTTCACCTATGTATCTCTCCACTTCGTTCCAGTAACCCCTGTCGTCACGTATATTCTTGCAGGAAGAGCAAATGGGAATTAGTCCACTCAGTTTTTTGACTTCAGACAGAGCTTTTTTGAAGTTCTATAATTAGTTTCTGTTTCTCTTCCTCCATGCGCTTACGCTCGGATATATCTCTGACTACACACATACATAGCCAGTCACCAGGTATCTCCCTCAGCGACAGGAACAATTCAACTGGAAATGCTGCGCCATCTTTACGCCTGGTTTCAATTTCCATTACGTTTGCAGCAATTACTTTCGACGACGGCTTCCTGAGAGACTCGATCTGAGTTTTTAGAATATCAGTGTATTTGTCTGGGATAATAAGATCAAAGAAACTGGACCCAATAGTCTCGTTTTTTGATTTATCGAACATTCTCTGGGCTGCCGGGTTCCAGTCGATAATCCTTCCTGTTTGGTCAAAAGTTATGATGCCATCATTGGCCATCTCCACCAGATTCCTGTAACTAGTCTCGACATCCCTGAACAGTAACGCTATCGATTCTTCAATGGAGATTTGTTTGGAAATTGCGCCGCTCGGAGCTTTTAATATCGCTATGATAAGAAAAAATAGTTCTTGGAAATCTACTGAAATCAAGATCGGGACCGGGTTGATAAATAGATCAGTGTCTCAGGTTGGCTTAGTGCAATTACGGAATTGCTGAGATTATGATTTTTTCCTGTTACAATTAGTTCTACGAGGCTTCAACAGATAAACCGCAAGGAACTCAAATTCATGATCCACGGGATAGATATCAATACTATGCCTCACCTTTCAGAGGTAGAAGCAGCCATACGTTTGCAGGAACAGGGTTACAACGAACTGCCTTCCTCCAAGAAACGCTCTTTTTGGGAGATTGGCTTAAATATGATTCGTGAACCCATGTTCCTGCTTTTGGTCGCGTGTGGGACAATTTACCTCCTGCTGGGAAATCCCAAAGAAGCTTTCATTCTGCTCGGGTTCGTAATAGTTGTTTTGGCAATAACTTTACATCAGGAGAGGAAGGCGGAACGGGCGCTAGATGCTCTTCGAGATCTTTCGAGTCCTCGCTCCCTCGTTATCCGAGACAACCAAACCAAGCTTATACCAGGTCGGGAGGTCGTTTGTGATGATCTGGCGGTTCTCTCTGAAGGTGATAGAGTGCCTGCAGACGGCACCCTGTTGTATAGTCTAAATCTCAGTGTTGATGAATCCACACTTACCGGCGAATCAGCGCCTGTCCGAAAGATTTCCGAAGATGGCGCTTGCGAAATGAAACGGCCAGGGGGAGAGGATCTGCCGTGCGTATATTCCGGAACGTTGATAGTGCAGGGCAGGGGGATTGCCCACGTTCGCGCGACCGGCATTCACACTGAAATGGGCAAGATAGGTAAGGCCCTTCAAAAAATTGAACCAGAGGAAACATCAATACAAAAAGAAACTGGTCGCCTTGTACGTAACCTCGCAATTTTTGGGTTAACTCTTTGCGTTTTCGTAGTTGTAGTTTTTGGCCTGACCCGCGGGACTTGGCTGAATGCGGTCCTAGCAGGAATCACGCTTGCCATGGCAATGGTACCTGAAGAATTCCCAGTTGTCCTAACAACATTCCTTGTTTTAGGCGCATGGCGTATTTCGAAAAAACATGTTCTGACACGCAGGGTGACTGCAATTGAAACTCTTGGCTCCGCTACAGTGGTTTGTGTGGATAAGACAGGGACTTTGACACTGAACCGGATGTCTGTGAACAGGCTATTCGCTAATGGAGAATTCCTTTCTATTGACCACAATAAGAATGCGTCCCTACCAGAAAAGTTCCATGAGGTGGTTGAGTTCGGCATCCTTGCAGGTAACCGGGTCCCATTCGATCCGATGGAAAAGGCCCTTAAAGAGTTAGGCGAGACGTTTCTCTTAGGCAGCGAACACCTACATGACCAGTGGGAACTCATCCACCAATATCCACTGTCCCGAGAGTTGCTCTCGATTTCACATGTCTGGAGATCGAGTAAAGATGGCGAGTTCGTCGTGGCCGCAAAGGGTGCCCCTGAGGCCATCGCAGACCTTTGCCATATGAATGAAATGCAATCAGCGGAAGTATTTAAAGTAACCCGCTCCATGGCGTCAGAGGGTCTCCGCGTCCTTGGTGTCGCAAATACATCCTATAAGAATTCTCTCCTCCCTGATGGACAGCATGGTTTTAGTTTTCAGTTCATAGGCCTACTCGGGTTCGCCGACCCTGTTCGTCAAAGTGTTCCCCAGGCGCTCAATGAATGCTATGACGCAGGGATACGTGTGATCATGATTACAGGGGATTATCCGGACACTGCCCGAAGTATCGCGAGAAAGATCGGTCTCAAATCGTGGGACAAATGCGTCACGGGCTCAGAAATGGACAAAATCGACGATTCGGAATTGCAGGAACGCCTCAAGACCGTGAATGTATTCGCAAGAGTGGTCCCTGAACAAAAGCTGAGAATAGTTGATGCCCTGAAAGCTAACGGAGAGACTGTGGCCATGACCGGTGATGGAGTCAATGACGCTCCAGCTCTCAAATCTGCTCAGATCGGTATAGCCATGGGAGGAAGAGGCACTGATGTGGCTAGAGAATCATCGGCGCTTGTCCTACTTAATGATGATTTTTTATCCATTGTTGAGACGGTCAAAATAGGACGCAGAATTTATGACAATCTCAGGAAAGCTATGGCGTATATATTCGCCGTTCATGTCCCCATCGCCGGTATTTCGCTCATTCCGGTTTTGCTGGGGTGGCCTCTTGTGCTGTATCCGGTACACGTCGCGTTCCTGGAACTAATAATTGATCCGGCGTGCTCTCTGGTCTTTGAGGCGGAACCAGGGGAAGACAATGTGATGAAACGCCCGCCCAGAAAAAGCGATGAAAAATTATTCGGCCCCAGAATTATCGTTTTGAGTCTTCTCCAAGGCTTAGGCGTGCTGGCGATAGTTTTTCTCATCTATGCGAGTGCCCTGTATCGAGGTCATAGTGAGCCTGACGCTAGGGCTCTGACATTTACAACACTTGTGGTAGCAAACCTTGGACTAATTTTTGCCAACCGTTCCTGGTCCAAAACTATCATCCAGACTTTGGGGACACCGAATAGCGCACTATGGTGGGTCTTTGGAGGCGCATTAATTTTCCTGGGAGCGGCGGTATATGTGCCTCTGTTACAGGACCTTTTTCATTTCTGCCAACCTCACTTAAACGATCTAGTAGTATGCATGGCCGCTGG
This sequence comes from uncultured delta proteobacterium, assembly GCA_963798475.1. Taxonomy (GTDB): domain Bacteria; phylum Desulfobacterota; class Desulfomonilia; order Desulfomonilales; family Desulfomonilaceae; genus CAJBEZ01. The sequence goes on along the minus strand of CAWCTI010000036.1, from coordinate 6,107 downwards.
CATAACGAGTATTCTGTGGTTCGAAGCCGTGAAAATAGTTCATCATCACTACAGCATACATAACCAAACTGTCCTCGGATAAAGTCAACACAGTAGCAGAAGGGAATCTTCTATGCGCTCTACAACCTTGGGTACAGTTTAATAATTGTTATCCGACGTCCTTGCTAGAATACTTCTACAGCGATATCTGCTTGACTCTGCTTGACCCAACCGACCACGAGATATAGTAATTGGGCATGAGAATCTACTGCTATCCGGCTGAATGTTCAGTTCCACCACCTCACATCCCATACGTCCACAAAGAAATTGGATGCGGTTGTGGACTTCTTATTTTACCATCCCATCCAATATACGAAATCGATACTTAGGTACCCAAACCACGTGATATTGGCAATGGCATATCGCATGTGATAGCTTACGAAACCTGCTCATCTGCTTCTCCTGTTTTCGAAGTTGCGGGAACAACTCGAATTCTGGGGTTAGCAGGTGGGCCGTCTTCCGGCATAGCCTTCAGACTCTGACCACGTCCACAGGACGTGGATTTCTAAGGCTAATTAAACGATGATTTTGTCACTTTGCAAATTGGCTTGGGAGTCGGGTGCTATGGACCCGAGATCGTTCAGGTCCGTGTCGGATCTGACTGATCCTTCACTGCTTGAACGCGATCAGCGTGTCAAGAAAATGAAGGGAGGAAGCACGTGGAACGATTTGTGGAAAAGCAACTTATGCGAAGGCTTAATTTAAGACTCGTACCCTTGCTGATCTTCTTGTATGTCATAGCATATCTTGACCGGGTAAATCTCAGTTTCGCTGCATTGACGATGAATGAGGACATCGGGCTGGACCCTTACCACTACGGGTTGGGAGCAGGCATTTTTTTTCTAGGCTATTGCCTGTTCGAAATTCCGAGCAATTTGGTACTTGTCCGTGTCGGCGCCCGCTGGTGGATCGCTCGAATCCTTTTGTTGTGGGGCCTTCTTGCCTGCGCGATGGCGATGGTTCAGGGACCGAAAAGTTTTATGGTCGTGCGGTTTCTTCTGGGTGCCGCAGAGGCAGGGTATTTCCCGGGAGTCATTCTTTATCTTACATACTGGTTTCCTGCGAGCTACCGGGCACGCATCATCTCAAGATTCATGCTGGCCATCCCGATTTCACTTGCCATAGGCGCTCCTGTTTCGACCTGGATTATGCAAACATTCCAGGGATTACTCGGTTATAACGGGTGGCAGTGGCTTTACGTGATCGAAGGGATGCCCGCGGTCCTGTCGACGTTTCTTGTCTTGACGCTCCTGCCGGACAATCCAGCCAAGGCAACATGGCTTAATGATGCCGAAAAAATCTGGCTCGAGAATGAACTTGTGACCGACCGTGAAAGAATAGCTGCTGAGCCACATCCTGGCATCTGGAAGGCTTTCTCCAATCCAGTAATCTGGTTATTCGGTTTTGTCTATTTTGCTGTTACTGGCGCAAACTTAGGCGTATCGATGTTCCTGCCCCAGATGGTCAAACAACAGGGATTCTCGACCATGCAGATCGGTTATATTTCAGCGCTACCTTATCTATTTGGCATTGTCGGGATGCTTGGTATAGGATCTTCTTCCGATTACTTTAAGGAACGGAAATGGCATTTGATCGGATGTCTTTTCCTGATTACCTTTGGATTGGGAATGGCTGGCTGGCTCGGGAACACCTTCGCTGGGATTATGATGATCTGTGTCGGTGTCATAGGCATTATGGGCTCACAAGGACCGTTCTGGCCGTTGCCATCCGCTTATTTAAGTGGGGCCGGGGCCGCTACAGGAATTGCGCTGATCAACTCAGTTAGTAGTCTTGGTGGTTTCTTCGGCCCGTACATGGTCGGGTGGGGAAAACAGGCTACAGGTAGTTTTTCGGGCGGACTTTATGCACTGGCGTTGCTAACGCTTTTGGGGATAATCGTTATCTACTTCAGCGTTAAAGTTATAAGGCCTGAAACGGCTAAAAATAAGGTGTAATCGTTCACCGTGAGGATTGTAATGTCCTGTAATAATATCGGCTGCTGGCTCTGGTTCTGGATGTGGCTCGGCAACTGGAAACGACGAAATAATATCATTTGCCTTCTTTTGGGGGTCGGGCTGATAAAGTTTCTTAATGGAGCTAAAAAACACTTTTTCAGTCTTTGGATTGCCTAAAATTACAATTCAGCATAATGTGATTTAGATTTTTCATGATCACAAGATTATAAATCATCTTTTTCGGCCTAATCTTACCCGTTTACTCGGCTAAGGACGCAACTGTCTTAGTGGGGTCTAGTTGAGCAATAGTCTTTGTGGCGTCACGCTTAAGCGATACCGATGCGAGACAGTTAGTCTCAGCCAAGTATCTCAAAGACCTCATCTCCGATAAAAATCCACATAGATGAAAATGTTTGAAGTGAAGGCGTAACTTATATTCGTACGGGTCTTTTGATTGAACAGGATTCTTGTAGGGATTTTGGAGAGGAGATAGTCAAAGATTCAGTAATCTACGATTGTTTGGTTCAGTTATGCGTTGATTTAGCTTTTTCTTCTTCTTTTTCCTTTCTTTACTCTTTTTAGGTACACGGGTCGAAAACAAGACTGAATTGAGCCTCGATAACAGTCTCTTAACCTTCAAAAAGCTAAAACAACTTACGTCGTTTCACGGAAAAAAGGTCTCCGTCTGTATAAGAAGTTGCAGATCCTTCTTGTATTCAAACGTTAACCTGGCTCGGACACCGTGACCGACCTGTCAATCAGTGCGGCAGCGGTGAAGGTAGAAATGGCCAGAGTTGATGACCTGGTCTCTAACACAAAACGCTTACTCCTGTTACAACAACATGATCCGTAATATTCGCATATGTAAAAACTGGATCTTAAAACTATACAAAATCGGTTGCGACCCAATGATTTGTGCCAGTAGTGAATCACATCATAATGCTATAGTAAGGAAAGCTTTTTTCAAACAGGAAATGGCCGTATAGAACTAACTGAGTTGCCCCCTCACGGCGGAGACACCGGTTCGAAACCGGTTAGGACTGTCAAAGATTTCAGTGGGTTACGATGTTAGGTTATTTGACGAAAAGGACCTTGCTGAGATCTCTGACCCTGATTACCCTGGCGAGCGACTTGTTGTATGCAAGAATCCTTTTCTTGCATATGAAAGGGCCCGCAAAAGAGAGGAACTACTCCAGTCCACTGAGAAAAGGCTCAACAAAGTGGTTGAAGCTACCATGCGGCAAATGCGCCGGCTAAAGGGCAAGGAAAAGATAGCTTTACGTGTGGGAAATATTCTGAATAGATACAAGATGGCCAAGCATTTTTCTGTTGAAATCCAGGACGACTCGTTTAGTTACAGCCGCAACCATAAAACTATTTCTGCGGAGTCTTCTCTGGACGGAATCTATGTAATCCGCACATCTTTGTCGCAAGAGGATATGTCTGCGGTTAACGCGGTACGTTCATACAAGAATCTTTCAAAGGCTGAAAGGGCGTTCAGAACTTTAAAAAACATTGATTTGAAGATAAGACCCATTTTCCATTGGACTTCGAACAGGATCAAGAGTCATGTCCTGTTATGCATGCTTGCGTATTACGTTGAGTGGCATATGAAACAAGCTCTTGCTCCGATGCTCTTTGAAGATGACGACCGGGTAGCGGCGAAAGAGTTAAGAGAGTCAGTGGTAGCCCCCGCGAAGCGTTCCATGAGCGCTATGCGCAAAATCCGCACTGGAAAAACATCTGAGGGATTGCCTGTCCACAGCTTCCGTAGTCTACTAGCAGATCTGGGAACATTGACCAAGAATCGAGTCCATATTAAAAACACCGGCGCGATCTTTGATCTCTACGCCACCCCGACTCCGTCGCAGAAACAGGCTTTCAAATTACTGGGCCTGTCAACCAGACTGTAGCCACGAGTTATTTTACTCTCGACAATTTAGTCGAGACAAATCAGACCATTACGCACTTCCGCTTTTTCAACTCCGGTCTAGATGCCATTAAAGATGGTCGTTCTCCAGTAGTGTTGACAGAGAGAAGGGAGCATTTGGAACATCTTGCAGCCCGACTTGATCCCATCAAGCTATATCACCCTGGTAACTGAGACAAGGCGTGGCCCCGTTACGGTTTTAGCCAATGTGGATGATATGCTTTCCATTGACCGGAGTTTTCCCAAGCCGGTTGTCTGTATCGTGTAATGTATTGAATTCGCGTTGTTTTGTTGAGCCAATAGTGTTGTAACACATTAATAGTAATAAAAGCGCGCAATAAGACTTGACATCGCGGGATAGTGTTGTAAAACAGCATCCGTGAGGTCATAATGGGCGCTATTTACGCTAGAAAAAGGAACGGAACAACTTATTATGTCTACCAGGAGGCCCGTCGAGTTAAGGTAGATCCTCTGCGCGACGGAAAGACTAAGGGTTCCGGCAAGAGCACAGTGCGCACAAAGGTTACCTATCTTGGAACCGCTGAGAAAATACTCAACGCCCTTCAGGAAAAAAGGGAACCCGTTGGCGTATCCATACGGGAGTTTGGACTCATAGCAGCAGCTTATCAGACTGCAGTTGAGATCGGGCTGCCGGAAATTTTGAGCAGATACCTGACTGGCGAACAAGGAGGTATTCCGTGCTGGGTATACTTCCTCATATCGATTATCAATCGCCTGGACCAGGCCACCAGCAAGAACAAGATGCGTCAATGGCTTTCCAAGACCATTCTGCCGGACGTGCTTGGTCTGAATCCACGCAAATTCACGGGCAAAAATTTTTGGTATGCCGCTGATGATATTCTGCCCCAGAAGCAATTTGTACAAAGCAGAAACATCGCTACTGAGAACTCTCACCTGTTTCTGTCTTTACGTGAGGATATCTTTACTAAGATCGAGATGGAACTCTTTTCAAAGATTGACGATTTGATCGGACTCTCTCCTGGAGTGGTCTGTTACGACACCACCAATTTCTACACCTATTTCCAGGAACCAAAGCGCTCAGAATTAGCCAACACATGCCACAGTAAGGATTCTAAACACCATTTGAAACATATCGGACTTTTGATGGCTGTGGATAAGAATTCAGGTATTCCTTTGCTCAGCCAAGTTTACGAAGCCAACCGGCACGATAGCAGGATCTTCTCTTACATCCTTGCTGACTTGGTCGTGGCGCTCAAGAAGATGTGCGGCAGCCAATCCGATGTGGTTATTGTTCTCGATAAAGGCAATAACAGCAAGGAAAACTTCAAAGGCATGCACGGTATGATATCCTGGGTAGGATCGCTTGTGCCTTCACATCACAAGGAACTCATCGAACTGGACCTTTCCCTGTATCATGGATCGTGGAACGATCTGCGTTATTACCGTACTCAAAAGAATATTATGGGCGTACAATGCGCGGTTGTGATGACTTTCAACAGCGCCACGGCCCGCAAGAAGGAACATTCACTTCAGAGGGGGATCGAAAAGCTCAAGAAAGAAATACTTGATAGATGGAACTGGTACAAGAAACCGCCCAAAGGGCTTACTCGAGGCATCACCAGGATCCAGGATAAGAGCGACTATGGGCATTGCCTCAAAGTCTCCGTCAGTAACGGGCACATCCATCTTGATGAAAATTATGAGGAAATCGAATCAAGACGAATGAGATTCGGAAAAAATCTCATTTTCTCAGATATGGTTGCTGCGGAAACCGGGTACTTGATTGATACCTACACCCAGAGAACAATGATTGAGAGCGATTTCCAGTTGCTCAAAGACGAGACTATCATCAGGTTTCGTCCCATAAGACACTGGACCGACACAAAAATCAGGGCTCACGCCTTCTGCTGTGTAATGGCGCTGATGCTGATGCGTGTCATGCAATGGAAGGCCCACGTGGCAGGATACACAATGAGCCCTCAGTTTCTCAAAGATGAACTATCCGACATTCAAGATGTTATCATGGTTTATAATCAGGCGGAGGCCCGCAGGAAGATCACCGAACGAAGCAAAGTGCAGGAGAAGTTATGGAGCCTCTTTAGATTAAACGAAATCGAACAAATGTTACAACACTAACGTGACGTGATTGCCTTGTGTTCTCAACTAGTTGCAGGTGAGAAACACACCCATTTGGAAAACTC
>CAWCTI010000035.1:0-89621 GCA_963798475.1 uncultured delta proteobacterium | reverse complement strand
TGTCCTAGTTCCCGGAACCAAAGCCGAACGGGCCAATCGCCAGTTCACCAAGTTAAATTGTAATACGTCGAACCGACACTACATGGCTTACAGCTTGAAGGTCATTGAGAACGTCATCACCGGCTTTAGTGTCGGTTGTCAGAAAGAGCAGCGCTTCTCCTCCTGGCGCATAACGCGCGAATTGGAAATGGGAAATATTGATGCCGTGATTCCCCAATGTGGATCCAACTTGACCGATAAGTCCAGGCTTGTCCATTCCGTGGATTAGTAGCAACTCTCCCGACACGTCAAATTCACCACGGAAATGTCCATATCTGACCATTCGTGGCTCGGACTTGCCGAAAAGCGTGCCTTCCACAACGTGTTCCCGATTCTGGGTAACCACTTTAAATCGCAGCAACGAAATGAAATTCTCGGATCTACTTACCTTGGTCTCTGAGACCAGTATGCCTCTTTCTTCTGCAACCATAGGAGCGTTAACCTGATTAACGTCATCCATCATTATAGGCTTCAGTAGACCAGTCAGGAAACAAGTCGTAATTGGTTTAAGCTCCATGTCCAGCACAGCGCCGGAATACTGCGCTTCAACAGTCTTAATTCCGGTCTGAACCAATGAGCCCAAAAACAGGCCTAATCGTTGTCCCAGTTCCAGGTAAGGTTTGAGATTTTCAAGAGCTTCGCCGGAGACAGCAGGCGCGTTAACAGCGTTCTGGATAGTGCCGTCCAGAAGATAGTCCCTGATCTGATTCGCGACGGCGATAGCGACATTGTCCTGCGCTTCCCTGGTTGAAGCCCCTAAGTGTGGGGTACATATGACTCGATCAAGTTGAATCAGCCGAGTCAGACCGGGAGGTTCCTGCATGTATACATCGAGGGCCGCTCCTGCGACCTTACCGGACTCAATTGCGTCCGCAAGATCTTCTTCGTTTACGACAGGGCCTCGTGAACAGTTCACGATTCTGACACCGTCCTTCATCTTTGCAATATTTTTGGCGTTTACCAAACCACGTGTTTCATCAGTGAGTGGAACATGGAAAGTAATAAAGTCCGATTCCTTGAACACTTCATCTACCGAGCCAAGTTTAACACCCATTTGTTTAGCCTGATCAACAGACAGAAATGGATCGTAGGCTATTACCTTCATGCCTAGTCCCATGGCCCTGTCCGCCACAATGGCCCCGATTTTCCCGAGCCCAACAACCCCGAGGACCTTATTGAAAATCTCAGATCCAGAAAATTTCTTTTTTTCCCATTTCCCCTGCTTCATAGACGCGTTAGCTTGGGGTATGTTTCGGACCAGAGACATCATCATCGAGACAGTGTGCTCTGCTGTGGTTACACTGTTTCCACCGGGAGTATTCATGACAACAATGCCGCGTTTAGATGCCGCACGGATATCTACGTTATCAAGGCCTGTCCCCGCGCGACCCACTACCTTAAGGTTATCGGCAGCCGCGATTACTTGGGCGGTTACCTTGGTGGCTCCACGAACTACCAAACCCTGGTATTCCGGGATAGTCGCGATAAGTTCTTCAGGGCTCAAACCCACCTTTACATCGACTTCGATTCCGGGCGCATCCCTAAAAATTTGAACACCCAATTCAGATAAATTGTCCGATACAAGAACTTTCACGAGGACATTCCTCCCTTGTTATAAGATATCTAAAGGCAGTCATAATACTAAACGACAGTCTAAAGATCAGACGTCCATTCTCGCGCATGCGGACTCTCCACAAATTAGGATTCCCGTATGCTGAATTTGACGTACCGTAAGCACGAATCTTCAATTTAATGATAAGGATCGATGAGTCAGTCACAACGCTCCGCTTTTTTCTACCAATAACATCGGGACATGTCAAGAACCGGTAAAAGTCCAAAGACGGTCAGCTTCAGTGAAGTCGACGATTAGGCGTGTCCAAAGGTGGCCAATACAATCAGGACTATTATGGCGAGGCCCATAGGAATCATGGGGGTTGGGAAAATCTGGGACGCCTGGATAATTCTTCCAAAATCGGCCGTGTATGTTGAGCGCTTACGAACTAGCCCAGCGTTTCCAATTTCCCGGTCAGGCGGTTTCGGACAGCTTTGTCGCTCGCAAGATAAAGCGACCTCACTGAACGCTGCCTTTGGATTAGGAGTCTGCTCGCTAATAATAATGACTTCATCCAGTAAATGGATTTCCGACAGGTCTTTCGATTCGACCTGTTCAAAAATAGGCACGCCTTTTATGTCTTCCAATAGTTTGATCTCAGAATCTAAACCCATAACTTTTCAACCACCTGTACATGAGAATGATCATGTTTCGATTAAGGAAACTAGAATCGAGTCATTAATTTAATAAATTATAATAAATTCTTGAAAAAAGTCACGGTTTATATTCGAGTTGCATTTCTAGAAAATAAGGAGCTTCCTTGTGACCGCTAAAAAATCAAAATTGTTGCGCTACGGCCCCTCTCGTAGTACTGCTAAAATTCGCATTTTTAGGACATTGCAAATCGAATGAATCGAATTGCTTATGAGCGTTGTCCATATTGTTGAGGATACTTGCGAACATTTGTGGAGGCTTTTATGGAAAAGAAACCACCTGATGTAAGAGATTACATAACTGAGCTGATCGGTAATGTCGGAACAGTCGGCGTTTTCATGCTAGGAGAAATCAGAGTTTTATTGAAAAATAGTTGGGGCGCGTCAAAGGAAGAGTTTCTAGCGGCGGTCGACAAAGCGGCCACCAACTTAAAACGTTCAGGAAGGATGGCTGTTGGTGACATAGAAATAGCGTCCGCCAAAATCAAAGACGCTTGGGATACCCTAGATCGAGAAAGAGACTTGGATTGGGACAACTTCATATCTGATTTTAAACAAAGGCTGAAAAAGCTAGGCGAGCTTAGCAAGGAAACCTTCGGGTTATGTCTTAATCAGGCAAAAGAACTTCTTGATAAAAAGTGGACGGCTTTTGGTAGGATAGGGGAGGATCGCGTCAAGCAGGCGCAGGAACAATCGGATGAAATAGCCGAGGTCTTGAAAACCCGTTTAGGCTCCTTGTTTGAAACGGCCCGTAAAACCGGCAAGAAACTGGACCGCGCTCTGAACACCGCTTGGAACGAGATGAAAAAAAAGGATTAAACGCCCTTTGAACTTTTTGTGGAAGGGCAGGATATATATTATGATTGCAGAAATAAAGAGGACCAGAGTGAAGAGCGGTAAATGTTCCCTGACGGTCGGACTTACCGGGGGGATTGCCAGCGGTAAAAGCGCCGTAAGCAAAATCTTTCGGGATCAAGGTATTCCAGTAATTTGTGCGGATGAACTCGCCCGCGAGGTTGTTAAGCCAGGCTCAAACGGTCTTAAAGAAATAAAAGAGGTCTTCGGAGATTCGGTCATTAACACCGATGGGGAGTTAAATAGACCTGAACTGGCGAGAATCGTTTTTTCCGATCCTGCCAAACGCAAAATCCTTGAGTCGATAATCCATCCCAGGGTTTCGCGTGAAAAGGAGCGTTTGGCAAAAGAGTATATGCGGCAGGGGGCCAACATTGTATTAGTTGATGTGCCACTCTTATTCGAAGCTGGATGGGAAGCCGCTTTTGATCTTGTGATTCTCGTTTACGCACCTAGAAAATTACAAAAGAAACGATTGCTACAACGAGATAAAATATCACCCGAACAAGCGTCAGCAAGGCTTATGGCACAAATGGATATAGAATCCAAGAAGACGCTTGCCGACATAATAATTGACAATGGTGGTTCACTTAACGAGACGGAGAAACAAGTGAGCAATATAATAGATAGGCTAAAGTCTGTTCTGGCTGAAAATGACCAGGCTAATTCAGATTTGTAGTCGTTTGTTTCCGCAGGGTTTATTTTGTGTCAAGCTTTGAGCCGATAATAAACTGAGCTTTTTCCCCCTTGGTTGCGAAAATGGTTTAACTTGGAACAGTAATTGGAATTACGAGGCAGACTAATGGAAAAACGATCATGGAACCAGATCAGGAAAGAGAAATTATCCGAGGAAATAAATCGGCAAATGATCTGGGGCAAGAATTTAATGGCGGTGAGGTTCGAACTTTCGCCGAATTCATTTATACCGGCACATGAACATGAGTCGGAACAACTAACAATGGTTCAAAACGGGTGGATAACTCTCCATTTTGAAGAACAGGCGGACATCACTCTTGGGCCCAACGAAATGTTGCTCATTCCTTCTATGGTTCCCCATTCCGCTTCGTCTGGGCCTGAAGGTTGTGAAGCTATCGATTTGTTCTCACCCATAAGGCAGGATTTTATCGATGGGACTGCCAGCTATTTCGCTGAACCAAAGAAAACTTCCATTGATAAAAAAAACGAGTCGGAAAATACGCAAGAGATTTCAGAAAAGGAACCGTACTCCGAGTTACAAGGATATCTAGCCGGGGCCGGGATCAGGGTCCCGATAGAGAAACTTAGGGAATATCCTCTGGAAATTATTGCCAGATACGCATATGAAAAGGAATGTGTGACGATGGGGCAGCTTAGAGCAGCCATGGGTATTGATAAGAAGCAGGCCAAGGACCTGCTTCGAACCTGGAAGCATGGAGATGATCATAGTGAATCGAGTTACAGGCGAAGCTTAGAGCGGATCGTGATTGTGCCAAATGTTTTCCAGCAAGCGCCTGAGACCGCTACGTCAAAATCCGCAATCGCGAAAGAAGAAAATGGACGAGAAAAAGATCCTGAAGATTAAAGAGGCGATAAAAAATAATTTCGAGCAGAGTCCGACCCAATATGAAACGTTTGAAAGAAAATACGATTTCTTCTCGACTCTGAACGAGGCGCTCATTGATACGCTAGATGCGCATGGAAATCTTAAAGTCCTTGATATTGGATGTGGCACAGGCGCAAGTTCAATACAAATATTGGAGTCAATCCCGGAATCAAGCGTTTGGGGATTGGACAATTCTCCGGCAATGTTGGAGATTGCGAGAAATAACAATCCCAACCCTTCAAGGCTGAAATTTATAGAAGGAGACGCGGGCGATTTAGTAAGTTTTGTAAAAGAAAGAATGGATGTTGTTATTTATAGCGCGTCAATTTTCCTGATTCCCGATTACAAGGCAAGCTTGAACCAGGCCTGGGGCCTTTTGGAGCCTGGAGGAAAATTGGGACTAACATATATGGTGGGCGTTTTTGAAAATAGCGGCGAGAACGCTTTTGTATGCGCCGACAATCAAGCTCGAACCAATGTCAGTCAGAAGAAACCTGTTGAATTTGCTAGCCTCGCGCTGTTCATAAAAGATATTTTTTCAAAGGTTAGTCTGCAGACTAAAGATGTTATGTGCGATATCGAGATGTTGAGGGCTTTCTTTTCGATTCCGGCAATGTCTGCCGGTTTATATCCATCTCTGGTTTACGAAGACCGACTCAAAATGCTGAATACATTGTTCTCACATTTGTCCTGTGACAGGTTGTCATTCAGATGGAACCTGATTACCGCGACCAAGCAAGATTAATGTAACACTATTTGAAGCTTATTGAGGTCTTTGATCCTTTACATTGGAGGGATTTTTCGTTTCTGTTTCTTTTTCAGCCTCAATGTAGAGCTTTTTTATTTCTTCAATCACCTTATCAGAATTAGTCATTTGTTCCGAATTGCGAGGCAGGGGCTGAAACATTTGGTGGCTAAGCCACTGCTTGTTGTCGCCTTTTTGGGGATTTGAAGCGGTTTGGGCGGCGACTCTTGAGTCTGAAACCAAAAGCATCAGACCAAGTATCAATAAAATAGGCGCCATCTTCAATTTCTATTTGTCTCCAACAATTTTTAATTGACTGCAAAGGACACGACGCATGGGAAGCAATACCATACAAGTATATCTCCCGCAACAGTTTGAAACCCGTGCCCCCGTCAAAACAATCAAAGATAGATCATAATAAACCTGTCAAGATAAGGCTTAGAGAAGAAATAGCTTTAAAAAATCATTTCTTTTGAAGGTCCGTAGAGTTGACTATTTCGATGGGTTGCCCAGTGCTAAGAATCTCTCTTCCATCAGTGACAACTCGGTCTCCAGGGGCAAGGCCATCTAATATTTGGGCATAATTGTCGTCAGTAGCTCCAATCTTTATCTGCGTTATCTCTGCGCGATTGTCCTTAGAAATTTTAACTACAGAATTTCCCTCATTATGCCTAATCTGGTTTAACAGAGCGTCTAACGGCGCTCGGACAACATTGGGTATACTGTTGACCAATACACGGCCTCGAGCGTACATCCCTTCAAGAAGTTTCAAGTCCGGGTTCTTAATGTATAACCTCACCTGAAAAAGTTGATTTTGATTAACTACTGCCTGAACGTAACCAATTTTGCCTTCAAATTTTTGTCCGGGCAACGAATCTACAGTTATTTCGGCGTCTCCTCCATATCCTTGTTGAATCACTTTGCTGAAGTCGAGTGCGGCGACGTCCTTGTCGCTAAGATAGGTTTCGAGATATACAGTGGTATAATCACTAATCTGAAAGAGTTTTCCGCCTGTTGCAGCCCAATCTCCCACCTCTACAAAACGATTTGAAAGAATCCCCGTAATTGGAGCGACCACCACAGTGTTTTTCAGATCCTCCTCGGCTTTAGCTAACGCTCCTTTGTCAGCTGTAACCTGGCCATGGGCGGTTTGATATGCTGACACCTTTTGGTCGAATGTAAGTTCGCTTATTGCCCCAGTTTTAGCTAACGGAGCATTCTTGTCCATGTCTATCTTGGCAAGTTGCTCAGTGGCCAAGTCTTTCTGTAGCGTTCCACGTGCCTGATCAGCAGTCGCCCTTATTATAGAATCATCGAATAAGAGTAGTTTTTGCCCTTTGGAAACGGGCTGGCCATCCCTAACCTCTATCGATGTTATTTGGGCTGAAACCTGGGACGATACAGTCGTGTCTGCAATAAAGCGTAAGTTGCCAGACATATAAAGGTTCTGTTCAATGGCGCCTGTTTCAACCGTAGCGGCGCCTACTTTTATTGGTGGGGGAGGTTTAGTCTCTTGCTTTCTACCGCAAGCGAACATCAGCACGCAAGTTAACAGCAAGATTATAAATAGTCGCGATGTCATAAATTTTCTGCTTTCCTGAAGTTCGAACCAGGAGACAAAATCTAATTCAAAACGGATTTGGATCCAGCATCTGGTCCGCAATCTTGAATTTCACGGTCAAGTCCGCCACAGGCTTTTTCACTCTGCCGTCTGGGGCGCATTGGCGCCATTGCCGTCTAAACTGATTGGCTTTATTCTCCAAAAACGATTTTTTATGTCGTCTAAAATCGTGTAAACCACGGGAATTAAGATGAGAGTAAAAAGTGTCGCGACCGAAAGACCTCCTACCACGGCCATCGCAAGCCCATTGTATATTTCCGCTCCAGCGCCGTGTTTCAACGCTAGGGGCAGCATTCCCAATACCATAGAGATCGCCGTCATGAATATTGGTCGCATTCTCCTTTTGCTCGCTAAAGTTAGCGCCTCATCTCGCTCAATACCACTCTCTATCAATTGCACAGCGTATGTAATTAATATAATGGCATTTTTAACTACAAGACCAACCATCATTATGTAACCCAGCACGGTAAACGAATCAAATTGGACCCCGCTCAGGTATACTAAAAAGTTTGCTCCTACAATAGAAAGAGGAACACTCAACATGATAGATAACGGCCGAATAAATGATTGAAATTGCAGCACCAGTAAAAGATAGACAACCACCACTGATAGCGGAAAAACGAAAGAAATTGCCGTAATCAATAGACGAAGTCGGTTTATAGCGCCAACTGGCACGACTCGATATCCCACAGGCAAAGGCACTGAGGACTTAATCTTAGCCATAACCTCATTAAAGACATCATACAAGGGCCGACCCTGAATTGTAAACTGGACCCGTGCGCATCGCTTACCGTTATAGTGATTGATTTGTAAAGGCCCGAACTCAGTGTCAACTGAGGCCACAGTGGTGAGAGGCACCTGAACACTTGAGTTTTTTGGAGAGGTCAAAACGACTCTCTTTATGTCTTCAACTGTTTTCTGTTCATCGGGTGGACCAGTAACATTAACATAGAAATATCTGCCATTTACATCATATTGTGTGATGGTTTGCTGGCCACCTCCAGCCGCCTCAACAGCGTCAGCGACATCTTGGGGTTGGAACCCAAATTGGCTAGCCCTTTCCAGGTTCACCCGGACTTGCACCTCAGGTTTACGCAGAGCGAGATCGGTGTAACGAAACACTATTCCAGGTATATCCTTGCCTACATCAAGAATTTGGTTTACTAAACGCTCGATGATTGAATAACCCACCCCTACGATTCTCACATCAACTATGCTCGACCTAGAGTAAATATCGCCAAATAAGGGAAATTGTATTGGATTTATGAACTTAAAGGGAAGGTCAAGAGAACTCTTGTAAGCCTCGCGGGAGATCTTCTCAACTGACACTCCGCTATCTTCCTCCCTGTCACAATCGATGAAAATCACATTTCTTGCATCCTGGCGATTTGGAACTGCGACAATATGGCGCACACCTTTGATTTCCCGCCACCGGTCTTCGAGAACTTTCATCAGCCTGCTGTTTTCATCCAGGCTTGTGCCCTCGGCAGTCACCACCTGGGTTTTTATAAGGTTAGTCCCACCGGTAGGGAGATAACCCATTCCCGGTAAAATCTTGCACGACAATCCGAATAATCCGATTACCAATGCTAGCAAGGCCGCTTTACGCCATTGCGCTCCGAGGAAAAAACGTAAAGAATGAATAAGACCATGTGATGCCGCTGTCCCAATTTTATCGAGAAGGAAGAGTGGGGTCATAAGTTTTTTGACCAATCCTTTTGGTTCGGTATCCTCCTTCATCCATCGAGAAGCCAACATCGGAACAACTGTGAATGCGTCGAATAACGACAAAAAAATCGCGGCCGAAATTATGAAGGCCACCGGTCCAAATAGTGTCCCAATTTCTCCCTTCAACATCAACACTGGCAAAAACACAGCCGCTGTAGTAAGCGTGCTCATGAAAACAGCGGCGCCTACCTCTCTGGTACCATCCACACAGGCCTTTATTACGCTTTTTCCCTCCTCATAACGGTGCCTGTAAATGTTCTCCAAAACCACGATAGCGTCATCTACGATCATTCCTACCGATAAGGCCAGTCCTGCAAGCGAAAGAACATTGATGGAGTAATGCCCCAAATACATGGCTATAAATGTGCCGATTATCGAAACAGGTATCGATGTCGCCACTATAAAAACGCTGCGCCAATTCTTTAGAAATACAAACAGCACGAGGAGCACCAGTATAACGGCCTCTATCAGAGATTCTTTGACCACGTTAATTGCGTCCCGGACATATCCGCTGGAATCATATATTTTCTCAAACGTAGCCCCCCTGGGGCCATATCGCTGCTGGAGAAGCTTCACTTCGCGGTCAACAAAACCGATTGTGTCAAGGATGTTGGCGCCGGCTTGGCTGAGAACATTGAATATGATTCCTCGTTTCCCATCTATGCGACAGTAAGAATCCGGTCTGTCATAGGAATCCTGAACATTCGCCACATCAGTGAGATACACAACCGGGTCTCCGGGTGTCGAGACGACCAGTTTGCTAAAACCCGCGGCGTTTTGAAATTCGTTCACAGTCCGAAGTGTCCATTCCCTGGTTCCTTGGACAAAATACCCGCCACTTTGATTGAAGTTGGCGCGATCGATGTAGTTCTTGACGTCGTTGACTGTTAATTTCCTTGCCTTTAATCTTTGCGGATCAAATGTAATTCTCATTTGACGAGTCAGGTAGCCATCGTATTGACAATCCCCAACGCCCGGCAACCGAAGTATCCTCGGTATAATTTCAAAGTTTGCCCATGTCGAAGTGGTCACCAAGTCCACGTCCCCGGTCAGCGAGAACTGATAGATCGGTAGACTGACCCGATCGGAAGCCTTTATTATTTGCGGTTTTTGCACTTGACTGGGAAGGGTGTTGACTTTTGCGAGATTGCGTTGGACTTCCGCAGCGGCGAGATCCAGATTAGTTCCCGGATTATAAAAAATAACTACAAACGATTGCCCGTATGCTGAAAAACTTTGAGTGTATTGCATGTTTGAAACGCCGCTTATGGCGTCTTCGAAGGGGGTGGTTATTTCCCCCTCCACCTCCTCAGGCGCAGAGCCAGTAAATACTGTCGACACAACCAGTACGGGCTGGTCAGTATTAGGTTTGAGCTCTACAGTCAGGAAGGTCATGCAAACATAGCCGAAAACAAGCACAAGAAGAACTCGGACTATTACCGTAATCGGAAATTTTACTGAAGATTCGACTATGTTCATTCCAAGCCTGCAACACCGACTAATAATCTAAAAGTATAGCAAACAACTGATGTTGAAATTCACTCATACGGCCTTACCATGCGCATTCTCTCCGTTATCTTCCAAACTGATCGGCTTTATCGTCCAAAAAC
This sequence comes from uncultured delta proteobacterium, assembly GCA_963798475.1. GTDB lineage: Bacteria > Desulfobacterota > Desulfomonilia > Desulfomonilales > Desulfomonilaceae > CAJBEZ01. The sequence goes on along the minus strand of CAWCTI010000035.1, from coordinate 79,176 downwards.
GATTTTTGATATCGTCAAGTATTGTGTAAACTACTGGAATAAATATCAGAGTGAAAAGCGTAGCTACCGAAAGCCCGCCAACAACTGCCATAGCGAGACCATTGTAGATCTCGGCGCCGGCTCCATGTTTGAGCGCCAAAGGAAGCATTCCCAATACCATTGAAATTGCCGTCATGAATATGGGACGCAGCCGCCTCTGGCTGGCAAGCGTTAAAGCTTCGTCACGTTCTATGCCCCTCTCTATTAATTGAACTGCGTATGTTATCAATATAATAGCATTTTTCACCACTAATCCAACCATCATGATGTAACCAAGCATAGTGAATGAATCAAAATGCACGCCGCTTAGATTCACCAAAATGTTCGCTCCTATAATAGAAAGCGGAACACTGAGCATTATAGACAGGGGTCGAATAAATGATTGAAATTGCATGACCAAGAGAAGATAAACAACGATTACGGATAGGGGAAAAACAAAGGCGATCGCCTTTTCAAGAGCACTGAGTTGATTTACTGCGCCGAACGGGACAATGCTATAGCCTATTGGTAGGGCCACAGCAGATCTGATCTTATCGCTCAATTCATGATACACTTCAGACAAGGACCTGCCTTGTATAGTGAATTGGACCGTTGCGGCTCGATTGGAATTGTAGTGGTCAATTACAAGCGGTCCGAATGTGGTTTCTACTGACGCCACGCTGGTGAGTGGAACCTGAATGCTCGAGTTCTTGGGAGATGTCAGTATTATCCGTTTAGCGTCTTCTACCGTTTTCAGACTACTCTCTTGTCCCATGACATTGATGTAAAAATACCTTCCGTTTACATCATATTGTGTGGTCGTTTGCTGACCACCGCCAGCCGCCTCAACAGCGTCAGCGACATCTTGTGGCTGGAACCCAAATTTTGCCGTTCGCTCGGGATCGGGTCGCACCTGCACCTCTGGTTTCTTTAAGGCTAGGTCTGTGTAACGGAACACGATGCCGTCGACGCCTTTTGCGACGTCCATAATGCTTTTTACCAGGGGTTCAACAACCTTGTAACTATCGCCAACAACCCGAAGGTCCACTATGTTCGATCTTGTGTCTATGTTTCCAAAAAGTGGGAACTGAATGGGATTGAGGTACTTGAAAGGTAAATCTCGGGACGTATCGTGGGCTTCCTTGGCTATTCGTTCAATCGGGACCCCGCTGTCCTCTTCTCGTTCGCAAATGAGAAAAATTACATTCTGGGTAATATCCCTGTTTGGCACTGCCACAATGCTTTGGACGCCTTTAATTCCTCCGCCAACGATCTTCCAGGATTTTCATCAATCGACTGTTTTCATCGAGACTAGTTCCATCGGCGGAGGCTATCTGAACCTTGATAAGATTTGTCCCACCGGTCGGCAAGTATCCCATACCAGGTAACATCCAGCAGGATACAGCGAACAGGATTAGAACAGAAATAATCAGAGCAATTTTGCTCTTCTGGTGAGCGAGAAAGAATTTCAGAGATCTTATCAAGTTATCTGAGACGACGCCCCCGATTTTATCTAGCAGGAAAAGCGGGCTCATAAGCTTTTTGAGAAATCCTTTTGGTTCGGTTTCCTCCTTCATCCATCGCGAAGCTAACATGGGAACAACCGTAAAGGCATCGAACAAGGACAAGAAGATTGCGACCGAGATTATGAACGCCACCGGCCCGAATAATGTCCCAACTTCTCCTTTTAGCATCAAAACTGGCATAAAAACGGCCGCAGTGGTAAGTGTGCTCATAAAAACCGCTGTGCCAACCTCTTTAGTGCCATCAACACAGGCTGCAACTACAGTTTTCCCCTCTTCATAACGATGCCTGTATATATTCTCCAAAACCACTATAGCGTCATCAACGATCATTCCTACCGATAAAGCCAACCCTGCTAGCGACAAAACATTGATCGAATAGCCACCCAAATACATTCCGATGAACGTGCCAATGATTGAAACGGGTATAGATGTCGCCACTATAAAAATGCTGCGCCAATTCTTTAGAAATAGAAACAACACCAAGAGTACCAGTATAATGGCCTCTACCAAAGATTCTTTGACAACATTCACCGCATCTTTTATATAGTTGCTCGTATCAAAGATTTTTTCAAACTTGGCCCCTCTATTACCATAATCCCGTTGAAGAAGCTCCATCTCATGATTGATAAGGCTAATTGTGTTAAGGATGTTCGCTCCTACCTGATTCAGAACGTAAAATATGATTCCTCTTTTTCCATTTATGCGACAGTAGGAGTCCGGCCGGTTATAGGAATCACTAATATCACCTATGTCTGAGAGATATACGACTGGATCACCGGGTTTGGAAATTACGACCTTGCCGAAAGCTGAGGCGTCGAGAAGTTCCCCGACAGTCCGAGTAGTCCATTCCCTAGTCCCCTGGACAAAGTATCCACCACTTTGATTGAAGTTTGTTTTGTCGATAAAACTCTTGATATCGTCTGACAGTTAATCGTCTAGCCATCAGACGCTTAGGATCGAATGTGATATTCATCTGGCGGGTCAGATTACCGTAATATTCACAGTCACCTACCCCGGGCAATCGCAATATTCTTGGCGCAATATCCTTGTCTGCCCATGTGGAGGCGGAAACCAAATCCATGCTTCCAGTAAGGGCAAACTGATAGACGGGGAGGGCGACCTGGCTGCTGGCTTTGAAAATCTGGGGAGTCTGAACTGTTTTGGGTAGAGTGGTGACTCTGCTGAGGTTGCGTTGGAGTTCGGACGCCGCTAAATCAAGGTTTGTACCTGGTGTATAAAATATTGTGATCTGCGACTGACCGTACAACGACAGGCTTTGAGTGTACAACATGTTTGACACGCCACTGATGGCTTGTTCAAATTGAGTGGTGATTTCTCCTTCCACCTCTTCAGGCGCTGCGCCGGTCCAAAGGGTGGTGACCAGCAAGATAGGCTCTTCAGTATCCGGTTTCAGTTCAACTGTCAGAAAGGTCAGACAGACGTAGCCAAATACAATAACCAAAAGACTCGAACTATGACGGTTATAGGATATCGAACTGACGACTCGGCTATATTCATCAGATTCCAGATTGAGTGTCTTTACCGTCAAGCCAAACAAACGTTACGAAGTCCCCGGCACTTTTTAGCGGGGCTGGCCATTTCTCCGGTTAAGCCTTTAGATCTAGGCCTTTTTAAACGAAAGGCTTTATTTTATTACCTTCATGATCGTTTATTCCCGCGCAACTTTTAAACGATAAATTTCATGGTTGACCGAAATCCTTTTCAACTGGACCACCATTAAACCCGAAATCAAATTTTGACGTTTCAGACTTGCCGCTTTTTAGCGGTTTGAATCACTTGGATCCCAACGTTAAATCAAGATATTTGGTTAACATATTTATTAGATATAATAAAAAGGACATTATGTCATTTATCGACTTGAAATCTTCGCGGTCCAAAAGCCATCCTTGGATAAAAATTCCTTGGAGGCTTAGTAGTGTATTCCAGAAAAGTGGTCTTCTCTCAAGTGATGAAGTTTCTTCCTCTCCATATCTTTCGCCAGTGTGTGGATCGCCACAACGGGAACTACAAAGTCAAGGAGTTCACCTGTCTCGACAGTATTACTCCATGGCCTTTGCCCAAATCACCTATCGGGAGAGCCTGAGGGATATAGAAGCGTGCCTTCAGGCACAGCAGGGAAAGCTCTACCATATGGTAATCCGGGGCCGTTTTCTCGCAATATCCCGTCCTTCATCCACATATCAGATGGAAAACTCCACTAGGTCAACGCTCTGGATATCATTCCCATCGAGATAGGTGCTTTCTACATAATGGACAGAGGCTACCTGAACTACGTCAGGCTCTATTGTCTTTCAAAGGCTGCGGCCTTTTTTGGGGCCAAGGCCAAGTCCAACCTCAAATGCCGACGTGTTTATTCTCATCCAGTGGATCGGAACACTGGTTTGATATGCGATCAATCAGTCCTGCTCACTGTTCCAAAGTCCTCCGTGGACTATCCAGGCAAGCTGCGTCGGGTGAAATACTACGACTCAGATACCAAAAAGACCCCGGTCTTTCTAACGAACAACTTCACTTTACCGTCTTTGACCATCTGTATGCTATACCGGTGTCGTTGGCAGGTAGAGCTATTTTTCAAATGGATCAAACAAAATCTCCGAATAAAGACCTTTTACGGCACATCGGAGAATGCCGTCAAGACTCAGATATGGATTGCTGTGTCGGTCTATGTGCTTGTGGCCATCATGAAAAAACAGCTAAATATTCGGGCCAGTCTCTACACAATTTTACAGGTGCTCATCGTCTCTGCCTTCAAGAGACCCGTGCTTTTTCAACTGCTTGCACAACCCGATTACAAAAATCAAAACATTGAAAGCGATAACCAATTGGACTACTTAACTAAACATTGGCACACTAGTAGTCTGTTCTATAAGATCCAAAGCCAGTTGAGGCTTTTTCTTGTAGGGAAAACCCTGGGGTTTAATCTTGGCCTTCGGTGGCCACCAGAGTCGGGCGGCGAAAGGCAGACAGAATATACGGTCGCTAATTCCGGGAAAACGAATCGCCAGGCCGATGATGACAAAACAGATACCATAGCCCCTCTGTTTGGACAATTTCGGGGCCGAGCCATCGTGCTGCCAACCCGCTCCACAGATCGCCCGACCGCAATGCTTATTCAAAGTGATAGTATCAATTGCAATAACCAAACAATTATATACTAACAACTTATTCAACCTCATATAATCAATATTATACATTGATATTAATGGATATTCATGCTATAGTTGTTGTTCAGACCTCCACATCTTTTGAGGATTTGCCTCATGAAAAAAGCGACAATATTATTGCTTGCCACCTCATTTCTGCCAATTAGTTTTGGGTCCGGTGTTTTTGCTGAGGACCTGTCATCTCGAATCGCTGCGCTAGTGCAAAAAGCTCAGATTGTTGAAATCGCGATAAAAAAGGCTAGACACTTGAGTTCCGGAGCCATGGACCAGCAAATCGAGCCTCTGATGAGCCAAATCGAAGATTTGGTTAAACAGAGAGCTACGTTGGATTCGCAGATATCTGAGATTGCAGATTCTATAACGGAACTGCGCCGTCTTCGAGAACCTATTTCTGATGGTTCGGAAAAATGAAGGATTTGTCCAAACTTTAAAGAATCATGATTGGTTCATATGGTATTTGGGATTTACTTATTCATTCAACTGCGGTTAGTTTGATATAGATCGTCAATAATGGACACCAATATACTAAGCCGCTTTTTGTTTTTTGTGGAATCGTTGTTCGAACGCCACCGGAGAGAAACCCGAGTTTTTGCTATTTTCTCTGTCGATTGTAAAAAACTTCTATGTATTCAGTGAGGTCTGCAATCGCCTCCTTCAGGGTTCTATATTGACGATCAAAATCCAGTTTACTCTTTAATATTCCCCAAGGGCTTTCCGTAGGGGCATTGTCGTAACAGTTTGCGTTACGACATCATTGATGTCCGAATCTTAAATTGATTGAGTAGCTTCCTATAATCATGAGGATAATGCTGGCTTCCTCGATCCGTGTGTTGAATCAAGCCAGGTTATGGATGTTTCATCTTAGAGGACCGACACATGTGTCTCTCATCAGTATTTTATGGTGTTTTCCGCTGCGACAATCTTCGCTGAAAGCAAGGTTCCCGCTATCAGGCTGGCTACGATAATAGTCGAAGACCGGTTCATGAATCCAGTCTCCTTTCAATTACAGGTCCCGCGAGTGAGGCTTTTCGGGCTTGCAGCGGAACGACCAGTGACATTCCGTTTTGTTGAATCATACCATATCTATCAGGGATTGCGGACGGGCCTTGCGGAACCGGGTAACATCTTTAATCTCACCATAACCGAAGTAAAGAAGAACACACAAAGATGCAGGTCAAAAATAAAAACGTAACTCCTCAGTTAATAGCGGCATTTTGAGGTCCCTTTGTTGGAATCATTGAGGATTTATGCTAGGTCGCCGCACGCAACTAAGAGATTACATAAAAACTATCAATTGACTTAATCATACGATTGACTTACATTTTATCTGCTTCGGATGCAAAGGAGTTTGAGTTATGTCAACAACAAACGGACGCCCAGTGCGGGACCACATGCCGGGAGAACGGACGCGTCAGAAACTTATTGAAGCGGGAGTGGAGATCTTCGGTCGTTACAACTTTGAAGCAACGACCACACGCATGCTGGCCGACCACGCGGTGGTGAATCTTGCGGCTATCCCCTATCATTTCAAAAACAAAGAGGGTCTTTACCGCGCCGTGGTTCGTCACATTGTCGAGCAAGCAACAGCGGTGTATCGTTCGACCATAACTGAAATTAATGAGTCTCTAGAAAAGCCAGAATGTTCCGATTCGGAGTGTTTTGCTATGTTCTCCAAACTTCTCAACACCATGGTATTAACAATCCTCGGCACACCGGAAGCCAAGAGTTGGGCTGGGATCATAATGCGCGAGCAAATGGAGCCAACATGCGCTTTTGATATCATCTACGAAGGGTTGATGCAGCCGGTCCTACAGTGCTGTTTGGCTTTGGTGGCTCGCATCCTCCACCGGTGCCCCGATGATCCGGAGGCAATGCTACGGGTGATTGCCATTGTCGGGCAAGTGCTCATCTTTCGAACGTCACGAGAAGCGGTAGTTCGTAATCTCCAGTGGAAAGGATACTCTCGGATAGAACTTCAAGCAATCCAGAGCATGGTCGTAAAACATGCGAGCGCCATTCTCGGCATGCACGACACCTCTAGTCCCGACGGCATTGAATGGAAGGTGTCATGACGAAAAAGCGCTTGATAGCTTTTCTAGTCGGGGTCCTCATGATTGTAGCTATAATATGGGGCCTATACCGGAGTTTGCATAGTGTAGAGAGCGATGAGCTGGTTATTTATGGAAATGTGGATATTCGCCAGGTCGATCTGGGATTTCGAGTCACAGGCCGCATCCAAGAAATGAGATTTGAAGAAGGCGATACGGTCAAGCAAGACCAGATTCTGGCCGTCCTCGACAAGGACACATTCAAAGCTGATCTTCTCACTGCCACAAGTCAAATGGAAGCTCAAGAGGCCAATCTTACCAAGATGGAAACAGGAAGTCGTCCCGAAGAAATTGACCGAGCGCGAGCCGCTGCCAATGAAAAAGAGGTTCGTTTTAAAAACGCTCAGCGCCTATATGAGCGACGGCTCTCGCTCATGGAGAGCGAAGCAATCTCCAAGCAACAGTATGACGACACTTTAGCCGACAAGGACGCTGCGGAAGCTCAGGAGCAGCTATCGAAGGCCGACCTGGCCCTCGCTGTCGCAGGTTTTCGGGTAGAGGAAATTCAGGAGGCGCGAGCCAATCTAGCGGCGGCAAAGGCTCGGCTTACCCAAGCTGAGATCAACCTCCAAGACACGGAGATTCACTCACCGGCCGATGGAATAATTCTCACTCGTGTCCAAGAGCCGGGAGCAATTGTCGCAGCAGGGCAGACTGTTTATACCTTACAGCTCCTATCCCCTTTCTGGATTCGCACCTACGTTTCTGAGAGAGACCTCGGGCGGATTTATCAAGGAATGCCCGCTGATGTCTATACCGACAGTCAACCGGCAAAACCCTATCACGGACAAATCGGTTTTATCTCGCCTGTGGCGGAGTTTACACCGAAAAATGTTGAGACGACAGAATTGCGCACGGAGTTGGTCTATCGTCTGAGGGTGATCGTGAATGATCCTGATAATGGACTTCGGCAGGGAATGCCGGTGACAGTGAAATTGAACCTAAGGCCAGATGGGCCTGCGCCTACAAAGACCGCACAATGACCGACGCCATCGTCTCAATCGATCACTTGACCTACACTTTCTGGCATGATCGCCGACCCGCTGCTGTGGACGATCTGACAGCGTTCGTCTATCCTGGCGAGGTTACAGGGCTTGTGGGAGCGGATGGGGCTGGGAAAACCACCCTGATACGACTGATAGCGGGTCTGTTATTGCCGACTTCCGGATCAGTGACGGCGCTACAGTTCGATAGTGCTCGGGAGGCAGATCGGATTCACCCTTTAATCGGGTACATGCCTCAGAAATTCGGTCTGTACGAAGATCTCACCGTGATTGAGAATCTGCGGCTGTACGCTGATCTGAGGGGAGTTGTGGGTCCGCAAAGACAAAGCACTTTCGAACGGTTGCTCCGGTTTACCGATCTGTCAGACTTCACCGACCGCCTGGCAGGCGCACTCTCGGGAGGGATGAAACAGAAGCTTGGGCTTGCTTGCGCTCTAGTCCAGAAACCGGAGCTACTCCTTTTAGATGAGCCAAGCGTCGGCGTTGACCCGATTTCCCGCCGTGAACTCTGGCAAATGGTCCAGGGTCTAGTGGACGAAGGGATAGGTGTCATTTGGAGCACCGCTTACCTTGATGAGGCCGAGAGATGTGGACATGTCCTGTTGCTCCACGAAGGCAAATTACTCTTCGAAGGCCCCCCAAAGGAACTGACTGATCGGGTATCAGGACGAACCTTTCAGGTCCGGGGCTTCGAGGGGAACCGGCGCCGATTTCTGACCCAAGCGCTTAACACGGAGGATGTTATCGACGGTGTGATCCAAGGCAGGAATCTGAGGCTAGTTCTGGCCCAAGGTAAAGAACACCCAAGCTCGGCGCTTTCGAGTTTCGGGAAAAACGCGACGTTTGTTCCGGTTACTCCACGGTTCGAGGATGCGTTTATAGACATCCTTGGCGGTGGTCCCGGTGGTCGATCGGAACTCGCAAGGCGCACGAGCATAACTGAGCAGAGGACCGAAGCAGTGGTAGAGGCAAAGGGCCTGACCAAAAAATTTGGGTCGTTCACGGCAGTCGACAACATTAACTTCTCCGTCAAGCGCGGCGAGATTTTCGGCATGCTTGGACCCAACGGAGCAGGCAAGTCGACCACATTCAAAATGCTATGTGGGTTGTTGAAACCGTCGAGCGGAACGGCTCGTGTAACCGGGCTCGATCTACAGGCGGCTTCCAGCAAAGCTAGGGCGCACCTCGGTTACATGGCCCAGAAATTTTCGCTTTACGGGAACCTCACCGTGCGCCGGAACTTGGACTTTTTCTCCGGAGTTTACGGACTGTCAGGTGACCTGCGTGTGGATGCAATTAGCACCGTCATCGAAGTCTTTGCTTTGGGGCCCTATTTGGACAGACCCGCGGGAGAACTGCCTCTCGGCTTCAAACAACGCTTAGCCCTAGGAGCAGCGGTTATGCACTGCCCACCGGTTTTGTTTCTTGACGAACCAACTTCTGGTGTAGATCCAATCACTCGAAGGGAGTTCTGGACACATATAAACGGGCTGATTGAAAAGGGCGTGACTGTCTTGGTGACAACACATTTCATGGATGAAGCTGAGGACCGTGACCGCATTGGTCTGATTTATAGAGGACAAATGATCGCGGATGGATCGCCCGATGACTTGAAGGGATCGGTTCGTAAAGAGGACCACCATGAGCCATCAATGGAGGACGCATTCATCTCCCTTATTAAGCGGTACGACCGGGATAGAGGAAAAGCGGCATGAATGAGGGCGTTTCCACAGCCGGAAGATTGCGGCTTCGTCGCTTGAAAGCGCTTTTCGGAAAGGAGTTCCGCCAAGTTGTGCGCGATCCGAGCAGTATCATTATAGCGTTCGTCCTTCCTGCCATCTTGTTATTTCTCTATGGCTACGGGGTGTCACTAGACCTGATGCACATTAAGGTAGGTCTGGTTACAGAGGATTCCACTCCCGACATTCATAGTTTCGTTGTGTCCTTTACAAACTCGCGTTACTTCGATGCACGCATTGAGCGAGACCGGCGCAGTTTCGAGTCTGATCTGGCCCTTGGACGTGTTCGCGCCATAGTCGATGTCCCGTCTGATTTCTCCAGGAAGACTGCCCGTAAAGGCACGTCGGCTCCCATACAGGTTATCACAGACGGAAGTGAGCCTAATACAGCGAACCTTGTGGGAGGTTATGTGCAAGGTGTCTTTACGGCTTGGGCCAACGACCAATCGTTGGATAAAGGGACAACCTTTCGGCCGCTGATCGAAATCCAACCCCGCGTTTGGTTCAACCCTGAACTGGAAAGCCGTAATTTTCTCGTTCCTGGGTCAATGGCCATTATCATGGCTATCATTGGAACTCTTTTGACAGCGCTGGTCATTGCCCGCGAGTGGGAACGGGGGACGATGGAGGCGCTCATGGCCACACCGGTAGAGATATTCGAATTGTTGATCGGAAAGTTTGTGCCATATTTCGTATTGGGCATGGGTTCAATGGCTGTGTGCGTTTTCATAGCGATCCTCGCTTTTGGCGTTCCTTTTCGCGGTTCCCTGCTCCTGCTCGGGCTCGTAACGGCCGCATTCCTCCTCGATGCGCTCGGGCTTGGCCTTTTGATCTCAACCGTTGCTAAGACCCAGTTTGTCGCCTCCCAAGCTGCTTTGATCGCATCTTTTCTCCCGGCTTTCATCTTGTCCGGCTTCATTTTCGACATCAGCAGTATGCCACTACCAATCCGGATCCTGACCTATGCCCTTCCAGCTCGGTATTTTGTGTCTTGTCTGCAAACACTGTTTCTGGCCGGCGACATTTGGTCGGTCATCGGGCCGAATCTCCTAGCTATGATCGGCATTGGCCTGATTTACTTTGCAGTCACTTGGCGGAAGAGCGTAAAGAGACTGGATTAAAATATGTCCCGACGCATATACTTCTTGATTGTCAAAGAACTGGTTCAGATTTGGAGCGACAAGAAAAGCAGGTTTGTACTAATCGGGCCGCTACTTATCCAACTGATAGTCTTTTCCTACGCTGTGACTCTAGAAGTGAAAAATGTCTCGATCGGTGTTTTGAACAAAGATGGTGGTGGGGCCGCTCATGAACTTGTCCAACGGTTCAAAGGATCGCAAACATTCACAAGGATACATTATCTGAGAGGGTTTGAGGAAATTAGCCCGGCTCTCGACAGTCAAGAAGTGCAGTTCGTAATCCAAATCCCGGAGGATTTTTCCCGTCTTGTGGAGGCCGGCAAGCCTGCTCAGCTGCAATTCATCCTCGATGGTCGGCGATCAAATTCCGCCCAAATCATCCAGGAATATGCTTCTCAGATAGTGAATCAATTCAGCGGTGATTTGGCGAAAAAAACAGGCAGAGTAGCACCGTCCGCTGAGCTTATTGTCCGAAACGCATATAACCCTAATCTTGAATATCAGTGGTTCACCATCCCCTGTCTGGGGGCCATCTTGCCGATGCTTATCGCCCTACTGCTCACATCATTGTCGGTCGCACACGAACGCGAACTGGGCACTTTTGACCAATTGCTTGTGTCACCTCTGCAGCCGATAGAAATTCTGATAGGTAAAACCATTCCAGCTGTGACCCTTGGTTTGTTCGAGGGCACCCTAATTACCTGCGCGGCTTTGTTCCTGTTCCGTATCCCTCTCACAGGCTCGCTGCTACTGCTCTACGCAAGCATGACCGTCTTTCTTCTCGCTGTCAGTGGTGTGGGACTATTTATTTCATCTCTATCCATGACGCAGCAGCAGGCGATTCTCGGATCGTTTGTCTTTATGGTACCAGCGAACCTGCTTTCCGGATTTGCGACACCTGTTGAGAATATACCAAATTGGCTCCAACCGGTAAGTATGGCCATGCCCCTCCGTTACTTCCTGATTGTGAGCAAAGGCGTCTTCATGAAAAACTTGACGGCTTTGGCTGTCTGGCAAGAAACGTGGCCGATGGCAGTGATTTCTGTCTTCACTCTGACAGCGGCTGCATGGCTGTTTCGCAGGAGACTGGAATGATTGAATGGTTATTTACAAATCAACTGTGAAAGCCCAAGGCCGGATCTAATCCATTTTCATCCCAGCCAATCTCTTCACAATATTTTTTCTTAACTTCATATCAAATTGGGAAGTGATGGCGATCTGTTCCATTATTGGTGAGCCACCACCGTGGACCCCAGCGTAGTTAATAGACGCTCCCGCAGCCGAGCAAGTAAAATCGGCAAAGAACAACCAGAACTTTATTTGTTCTTCGACAGGAATTTCAGGGTTTCGCTTGATGTACTTTTCCAAAAGTCCCCTGATTTCATCGTTGAATAAATCCTGTTCGAATGGAAATGTCGCGGGCATACCACCGGCCAGTTTGCACAGTATTTCCTGTTCATGATAGACCGAATCTCCCGTAAGACAACGGCCGACATTAGCGTATATCGAATTAGGGATATATGAACCAGGACCATACGGGCGCACACCCATGCCGGGGATAAACAGTTCCGGTTTCCCGAGCGATGACGCCGTGTAACCGGCTGCGTAACCCAATTCCGAAATAGTTATAAGTTCAGCCAGGTGTTCTCGAACATGGTCGGCCTTCTCAATTCCATTTACTTCAGACGCCAGAGAGGCCAGACCGAGCAAGATGTCGCCGACCGCCGGCTTGCAGCCGGAGTAGCTGTGTCGATGAAAGAGGGCAAATAACAGAGCGCAGATACCGCCGTGCTGATATTCGCCGCAGAGAAACACCCTGTCCCAGGGAACAAAAACATCGTCAAAAATCACGTAAGAATCCGCTCCTCCCCAATTAAAGCCGCGTTCTACATGAATCCGCTTGCGAAAATTGTGAGGATGAACTGCCTGCTTAACGCCTTCATAATCACCGGGAATAGCGAAAGATACCGCGTAATCACCTTCTTCAGGAGTTAGGGACCGGGTAGGGAGAACTAGAATTTCATCAGCCACAGCCGCAAACGAAATATGAACCTTACAACCCCTGACGACTATCCCGTCGCTCTTCCTTTCCACAACACGAAGGTAGGCGTCTGGATCTAGCTGTTTGGAAGGCCGTTTCATCCGCTCACCTTTTACGTCAGTCTGTGCGCAAGAGCCGACCAGGTCGTTAGTTTGGAAATATTCCAACCATTTAAGGAAATTCTTGTGGTACTCTGTTTGTCCTTTGTTGCCCCGGTCCGCCTCATATGAAACAGCATTGATTGAATTCAGGGCATCTACCCCCATGCACCTTCCGACACAATAGCCGGTTCTCCGGCACAAAGCCCTTGTCATGTCCTGCTTCCTGTGTAGGTCATCGGTACTCTGATGCACATGACAGAATCTGTTGATTTTTGCTCCATTGAGGTGAGAGACGGCCGTGCATAAATTTTCTATTTCTGGGTCCTGTGTCGCTTCGAAGGTTGTCCCGATGACGTCGACAGAAGGGATTAATTCTTCATGGTCTCGTCCAATTTTCTCTCCTTTGAAGTACAGATTCCGATTCAATTTGTTTAGTCCGTCTATGTATTGTTGTTTAGTCCGCATATTTGTTCTCCAATCGTAATTGATGATTTGGTCCTGATATCTTTTTCAAGCTAGAGAATACTCTGGCATTGCTTTTTTGGGCGTAAAAATCCTTCCTTCCTAATTTAGGGTCACTAGGAAATCTTCTGGCCCAAACCTGGTATTCGTCGTTATGGGCCGAATAATAACTAAACAGTAAATAGTCCTAAACTGTGGCCTGCTGCGAGGACCTTAGGATCTTTTTGTCAACCTTGCCTGTGGGATTGATTGGTAACGCCTCTATGAAACGAATGTCGCGAGGGCGTTTGTAACAGTCCGTTTTGTCTTTTAAAATCCCCCAACTTTAGAAAGTGGTTGGCCAATTTGACAGGAGTCTTTCACTTCTATGGTTTCCATTAAAACCTTTGGCCAATTTCAAAGTCTTTATGAGTACCTTTCTGGTATCTATAGGGTCAATCACATCGTCCAACAAATGTAGCCCAGCCGCCTTCCACGGAGCGCCCGCAGCCCTAATTTGGTTTTCAGCATTGTCTCGGGCTGCCTTGACGTCATTCGATTCATCTATTTTCCTTCGATACACGACATTGGCCGCGACTTCTGGGGCCATGAAGCTCATTTCGGCGTTTGGCCAGGCCATTACGAAGTCGGCCCCCATGCCGGTTCCACACATATTGGAATACGCCATACCATAGGATTTACGAATCACAAGAGACACTTTTGGAACTGTCGCAAGCGCTACAGCTTCGATAAAGTTAATGATCTTGCCAGGCATCCTCTTCAGTTCCGCTGCTCTACCGACCAGGAATCCGGGGGTGTCATGGAGGAAAATGAGCGGAATGTTGTAGGAGTCACAAAGACATATGAAACTACAGCATTTGTCACATCCGTCCGGGCCCATTGCCCCGGTGTTATACATCGGCTGGTTAGCTATGATGCCAACTGTGTGTCCGTCGAGACGGGCCAAACACGTAATGACGCTTCGGTCGAAATCAGGCTTGATCGGAAATATTTTTTCGTCATCAACAATTGTGTTGATAACCCGGTTCATGTCGTATCCACGTCGAGATTCATCCGGGACGATTGTCAGCAGCTTTTCCTGTCTGGAATCTTGGTCACTGTCTAGTGATGGAACCTCTGGAGGTAACTCCTGAGCGTTAGATGGCATGTACGAAAGAAACTCTCTAATAATACTGAAACATTCATTCTCGTCTTCAGCCACTCGATCTACCTGACCTGTTATTTCAGAATGGAGCTTCCATCCACCTAGGTCTTCGTTTTCGACTTTCTCGCTTGTGGCCAGTTCAAGGACACGAGGGCCGGAAACGGCCATACATGATCCCTTTACCTGGACAACAAAATCCGCTAGAGCCGCCAACCAGGACGGAGCGCCGAAACACTCACCCATGATGGTTGCGACAAAGGGGGCCTTGCGGCATCTTGAGGCGGCGTCTTTTCTCATGGTCATTGAACTTAATCCCTCGGAACCCATGATGTCTGGTATGCGAGCGCCACCACTTTCGCCCAGATTAATCACAGGATAACCTTTCTCGGCTGCCCAGCGGTTTAGACGATGCTCCTTTTCAACACCTACCCGACCTCCACTGCCGGCCAGGACAGTAGCGTCATCCGCCGTGACTGCCACTGTCCTTCCCTGGATTGTCCCGAATCCGCACACTTTACCGTCAGCCGGCGTTTTGTCTTCCATGCCAGATATGTCTGAATGGTTAAGCGATCCGATCTCGAAAAAACTACCCGGATCCAGTAACTTTTCTATACGATTCCTGGCTGTTCCATGTCCTTCACTATGCTTCCGAGCGACCTTTTCAGCCCCTCCCATTTCAATGGCTTTGGCCTTTCTTAGCTTTAGCTCCTGAGAGGCTTCTTTGAGTCCCATTGCCCTAAACCTCCTAAACTGCCTTCGGACGATAGACGGCCTTTATCAGTCAGATGTTCGTTCTATGATTGTGGCCACACCTTGCCCGCCACCCACGCACGCGTTGGCAAGTCCATAGCGCCCATGTTTTGCGTCAAGTATGCGGGCTAAAGTTCCGACAAGTCGGACCCCGGTCGCTCCAAGGGCGTGTCCAATGGCGATCCCTCCGCCCATGACGTTGACCTTGTCGGGATCTATTCCGAGTTCTTTTATGCAGTTCAGAGCTACAATGGCGAAAGCCTCGTTAATTTCCCAGTAGTCCACGTCTCCCGCTTCTAGGCCCGCAGCCTTAAGCGCCTTTTTACTGGCGGGCACCGGTCCTGATCCCATTATGGTAGGATCTACGCCTGCAAAACCGATAGACCGTATGACGGCCATCGGTTTTATGCCCTTAGCGATAGCAGCTTCTTTGGACATCAAGACCATGGCACTGGCGCTTGCATTTAAAGGTGACGAATTACCAGCGGTAATCTGGTGGCCTTCTCTAAAAGCTGGGCGAAGTTTTGAAAGATCTTCTATAGTGGTATCGCCGCGCACAGCCTGGTCTTTTTTAACGGCAATAGTCTGTCCGTCAGCCTGTGGGGCTTCGATCGGCAAAATTTCCCCGTCAAAGAAGCCACTTTCTTGAGCTTTCGCAGCGAGTTGATGAGACCTGACTGCCCATTTATCCATGTCTTCCCTGGTAAAAGTGGTCTGGGAAAGTAGTTTTTGAGCGGTGAGGCCCATGTTAGTGGATGTCATCATGTCCCAGTGCAGATATTCAGGGGCCGCGAACAATTTAAGGTTTGGAGCCACAAGCCCCGCCTCTGTCGTCGGTCCTCCCATAGGGACCCTGGTCATATTCTCCATGCCCCCTACCAACACTATGTCCGCATTATTGGTGGCAATTTCCAGAAAACCCATGTGTATGGCCGCCATAGAAGAGCCGCACTGCTGGTCGACAAATTTTGCGGGGATAGTGTATGGAAGGTTTGCCAAAAAGATGGGAAAACGGCCTCCATAGGCCCATTGTTCACCAACCGCAGTAGCGCAGCCCACAACAAAGTCATCGATTTTTTCAGGCTCGATTCCTGTCCTCTTGATAAGTTCTGGGAGCAATTCAGCCAACAACTCATCTGCTCTCAACTTGCAAAACACGTCTCTGGAAGGATTGGTGGGTCGTGAACGCGACTGGGCGGTCCTAAGATATCCAGCGACAACTACTTCTCTCATCGAACGTCTCCTCTTGATATGTGGAATCTCAAAAGTCAGATAAGGATATCAGTCATTGAATACTGAGCTGGTCATGTGAAGTGTTAAAAATTCATCCTCCATCAATCTTGTGACTAATCCCTGAATTTTGGGCAATTCATAATGGAAGAAATATTTCATAGTATGAATCTTACCATGATAGAATTCTCCGTCATTCTCAGAGCAACTACTCTCCAAGGCCTTTTGAGCGACTACGCCCTGAGCCAACCATTGCCATGCGATGGTGATGATCCCGAAAAGTTCAAGAAAGAGGGTTGCATCGGCCAGGAATGCTTCCACCTTTCCCTTCATTGCAATTTCAACTCGCCGCATAGTGACCTTTTTTAGCGCATCCATGGCGTCTGAAAGTCTATCTGAGTAAAGCTTCAGTTCCTTATATTGCTCCGCGGCCTTTATGGTAGCCTGAAGTTCCTCCAGGTATAGTCTCAATGCCAGCCCATCCTTAGACATCACCTTGCGGCCCAGCAGGTCCATAGCCTGAATCCCTGTAGTTCCCTCATGAATGGTGTGTATTCTAATGTCTCTGTAGTATTGTTCCATCGGGAACTCCTGGCAGTATCCGTAACCACCGAGTATCTGGAGCCCCTGACTTACGGAGAGTATGCCCATTTCAGATGGATAGGTCTTTGCCACAGGTGTTAAGATGTCTAGAAGCAGCGCGTGTCGCTGTCCTTGCTCGCTTCCTTGTGTGTGCGCAAGGTCCGCATACAGGCAGCACTGAAGAATTAGCGAGAGGGCCCCTTCGACCACGGCCCGCTGGAACAGTAACATTCTCCTCACATCTGAATGTTCGATTATTGGAATCTGTGGGAGTGTCGCGTCTTTGCCGGACGGTTTCCTGCCTTGCGGCCTTTCCTTGGCATATTCAAGGCCAGCATAGTAAGCCGCCGTCGCGATCGCCGCAGCTTGCATGCCCACCCCGAGGCGGGCCTCGTTCATCATCTGAAACATGTACGACAACCCTTTGTTGGGCTCCCCGACCAGATACGCTCGGCAGTCATTATTCTCTCCGATACTGAGCTGCGTAATCGGACATCCCCGATAGCCTAATTTGTGATAGACCGTGGCCACGGTAACATCGTTAGGTTCCAGGGCGCCATCACTTGTGATTCTATGTTTGGGAACCAAAAACAGGGAAATCCCTTTAACACCGGGAGGCGCGCCCTTGATTCTGGCAATCATCATGTGTATGACATTGTCAGCGCCGTCGTGGTCTCCCGCCGAAATAAAGATCTTCTGCCCTCTGATGCGATAGTATCCCTCGTCTGTGGGCTCGGCTTGCGTGACAATGTCAGATAAAGAACTACCAGCCTGTGGTTCAGTGAGCGCCATGGTGCCCTGCCATTCTCCAGCAAGCATGCGTGGGACATAAGTTTCTTTCATTTCTTTTGAGCCAAATGAGAGCACAAGGTGAGCGGCCCCGGCCGTTAAAAGCGGAAAGCCGGTAGAAGAGAAATTGGCCGCCGCAAATACATAGTTGCAGGCCGCGGCAACAGTAGTCGGTAATTGCTGTCCACCCACCTCATACGGCATAGAAGCGCCGATCCACCCACCTTCTCCCCATTCCTTCATCATGGTTCGGACCATTGGGTGGACTTTTACGGTGCCATTTTCCAGCACTGGCGCGTTTTGATCCATTTCTTTGAGGTATGGATACATCAAATCACGCGACATCTTTAAAGCGGTATTTAACACCAGTTTGTACGTTTCTCGTGTATGGTCCTCATAATAGGGTAGACTCGAAAGGCGCTCAACATCATGTACTTCGTAAAGCAGGAAATCGAGATTACGTCTACTGGCGAATTTTTCTGACATGAAAATCTCCCTTACGCTTCGTAAAAAGTTTTACCTGAACGGGACATTTTTTCGAGGAGCTGAGCCGGTTTGAAACGTGTCCCGTATTGCCGTTCCAGCTCAACTAATTTATTGTAAACGTTGGCTATTCCCCATTTATCAGAGTATCTTAGAATTCCTCCACGATATGGAGGGAACCCTGTGCCGTAAATCATGGCCAAGTCCATATCCTGAGGTCGATCGCAAACTCCTTCTTCAATCATGAGCGCCGCTTCATTGATTGCGAGCGCCAGCATGGTGTCAACAATATCCTGATCGGAAACTTTCTTGGGTGAGACACCGTTTTTATTGAGATAGCCTCGAATTACGTCTTCAACTTTTTTGTTGGGGACAGGTTTGGCACCACTGTAGTCCATATATCCGGCCCCGGACTTTCGTCCATAGCACCCGGTTTGATAAACTAATTCCGTAAGAGGATGAATTTTATATCTTTCGCCCAACTCTCGCTCGAACGTTTTGTTGACATGATAGTTGATGTCTATGCCGGTAAGATCAGCAAGCTCCGCGGGTCCCATAGGCATGCCGAATTCCTTCATCGCTTTTTCTATCTGGTTCCCGTCCACCCCGTCTGCGACCAGGTATACCGATCCACCAAAGAGGCCTCCAAGTTGACGTGAAACGTAAAATCCGGGAGCGTCATTTACAACAATGGGGGTTTTGTTGATCTTTCGACCGAAAGCCACCGAAGTGGCCAGAGCATGGTCCGATGTCTCCTTGGCGCAAATGATCTCAAGGAGTGGCATGCGGTGGGCGGGATTGAAAAAGTGTAAGCCTATCATTCGTCCGGGGTTTTTCAGCACTGTAGCCATCTCAGTAATGGGTAGCGCTGAAGTGTTTGTGGCAAATATGGTTTCTGGTTTACAAGTCGCTTCGAGCTTCTTCCATATGTCCTGTTTGACCTTCATATTTTCCAGGACGGCTTCAATTATGAGGTCTGAATCTCTGGCGTCATCGAGTGAGGTTGTAGTCTTCAATTGGTTCTTCAAAAGTAAATCGAGATCAGTCTGGGTCATTTTTTTCTTTTTAATGTGATATTCGAAGCTCTTGTGTAACAACCGTATGCCCCGAGCTAGAGCATCCTCGTTAATGTCCCACAAAACCGTTTCATGCCCGGCTTTCAGAAGTAAATGGACAATCCCGGAGCCCATTACCCCACCACCAAGCATTGTAACCTTTTTGATCAAACGGGGTTCAACGCCTGCAATGCGGGGTAGGCGGCCCGCTGATCTGGTATTGAGGAATATTCCGATGAGGTTTTTCGCTACATCAGATACTGCGCATTCAACAAAAAGCTCATTCTCACGACGAATATCAGTTTCAATATCGAATGAGAGCCCTTTTTCCAAAGCTTCAATGACTTTGAACGGCGCAATGTAGCCTTTGGCTTTGGCCATAGCCATGAATTTAGCTCCATTGGCGATGGCCTGGAGTTCGCCAGCGCTTGGGAGCCGGTTGTATCGGTTGCGAGTCCGCCTGCTATTAAGCGACATCGATCCGGTTACAAACTTACGAGCCGCTCCAATGGCCACGTTTATTAAATCTTGAGGTTCAGCAATTTCGTCGATAAGGCCCCTGGTCAAACCTTTTTCGGCCCTAATCGGATTTCCGATCGTCATCATTTCCAAAGCATTGGACAGACCGATAAGCCTGGGAAGGCGCTGTGTCCCGCCCGCTCCTGGGATAAGTCCGACTTTAACCTCGGGTTGTCCGATTTGGACGCCTTTCGACGCGACCCTGTAATGACAGGCCATGGCAATCTCGAGCCCGCCCCCGAGGGCATTTCCGTTTATAGCGGCGATAACCGGCTTGGGGCCCATTTCAATCTGGTTTAAAAATGCAGACGTTCCCATTACCTTTTGTAACAAAGTGTCTTTTTCCGTCGCCCGATAAACCTCGGTGAGATCTGCGCCTGCTATGAAGTTTTTGCCCGTGCCCGTGAGCACAATTGCCTTTATTTCCGGGTCCTGGAAGCTGGAGGAAATGGCGTCTACCAACTCCATAACAAAGTGTTTTGAGAGTTGGTTTACCGGCGGATTGTTCATGTAGATTACCGCCACACCCTCAGAGGTTTCTACTTTTACGTTTTTAAAATCAGACTTCATTTCTATTTACTCCTGCTTTTAGGAATCTTGGACTCTCAATAGCTCGCGCAATTATTTCCCCGTAGTGTTTATAGCATTTCCAGGCTGCCGCCTTTTGGGTCCGTATTTCATCCAATTTATTTCCGCCTGAACGCCTGATAGCATTTTGTTTACCGGATATTTGACTATTCTTAACACTTCAATCTCATTTCTAGAATGCTATTCAAACGACTTGTCTGAAAAGATTTACAATATCCGTTCTGTTGAGGCGGATTATCTTGAATAGACAGCAAATTTTGTGCCAGTGCATATAATGCTATGAAATGTTAGACAACTAATTGATTCCGGGCAGTTTTTATATCATACGAAGATTTTTTGTTAATGTATTGGAGATGGTTATCCGAAATATCGGATTTTATGGCTACTATATATCGGAGTCTACTTTGGTCTGCGAATTCCCAATTTTGTCATGCGGGATTCCAGAGTGGTTGGTTTTATTCTCAACAATTCCGCAGCTCCTGCTGGTCCCCGAATACGCCAGTGGGTCATCTCAAGCACTTCGGAAATATGTTTTCGCTCCATTTCTTCGAGCGGAAGGACTCTGCTGGAAGTTAGAGTGGAATCAGCAGGCACACAGGCGTTGAGCACAGTTCCCTGAGTTAGGATCACAGACCGTTCAATCACGTTCATGAGTTCACGGATATTTCCAGGCCAGCGGTAATCCTGGTACACGGCCATTGCCTGCTTTGGAATGGTTTCAATCTTCTTATCCATCTTCTTGGCATATTTATTGACAAACCACCAGATGAGAGCTGGAATGTCCTCCCTTCGGTCCCGAAGAGGAGGGACCGTAATTCTAAACACATTTAGACGATAGTAAAGATCAGGGCGGAAGCTTCGTTCCTGAACCGCATTTTCGAGGTCCGTATTTGTACTTGTAATTACTCTAACATCGACAGTAATTGTTTTGGAGCTGCCAAGCCTTTCAAAAGTCCTGTCTTGAAGTACCCTGAGAAGTTTACTTTGGAGTTCAAAAGGAAGATCAGCCACTTCATCCAGAAGTATTGTCCCCCGGTGAGCAGTTTCAAAACGCCCGATTTCCCTGGACGACGCCCCTGTAAAAGCCCCCTTTTCGCGGCCGAAAAGCTCACTTTCTACGAGAGACTGTGGGATGGCGGCGCAGTTGACTTTCACCATCACACGTTCCCGTCGTTTGCTCAGTCTATGGATAGCGTTAGCGATCAATTCCTTGCCTGTGCCGGTCTCTCCCTGGATCAAAACTGTAGCGTCGGTTTGAGCAACCTGTTCTACCTGTCTCAAAACATTCTGAATGGCCTGACTCTTACCGATTATGTCTTCGTAGTTTCGAAATAATCTCACTTGCTGTCGCAGGTAAACATTTTCCGCTTCTAGTTGTTCTTTGAGGAGCCGTATCTCATTAAACGCCTTTTGAAGGGCCTTATCGGAACGTTTTCTCATAAGAGCGTTGGCGAAAACATCTCCTAGTAGCTTGTAGCGCTCCACGTAAGATTCAGGCCAAGCTTCACTTGGAAACCTTGAACTAAAACTTAGCGCCCCTACGACCGTCCCCCCTACTGACAAAGGTATTGAAATGTTGGAAATAGATCCCACTTCCCTGAAACGCTGTTTGTCCAGTTCTGCTTCTTCCGGCAACTCTTCCACATTGGTGAACTGGACAATATTCCCGTTCCTAATTTGATTAAAAGTCCAAGGGTAACTTGTGGCGGATGGCCGAGCTGGAAGTTTTTCGATCCCGTCAATGGCCCAAGTGTGGGTGAAGCGAGCTCTTTCCTGGTCTTCAGAGTGTTGGGCCAGTGTGCCGACTTTCATATCCAGGAACCTTCCTATACGGCCCATCCAGTGTTCAATTTCCTGGTCCACCTGTTCAGAAGGAAGATTAACGAATGCTGCCGAAAGATCAGACAGCAACCTCTCGAAGTGAAGTAGGGCGCTCAGTTCCGCGTCTACTTCACGTGATGTTTGAACGCCGCTTGAGATTTCCTTCCCTTCGGTCTTCTTTGGCATGTTGCTCTAGAAGGTCTAACAAAATATCAGGTTTTGATTCGCAGTCTGTGCTATTTGTTGTCGCTCCATGTCCCGTACTGCTCTCTCAAAACTCTATGCAAGATTTTACCGGTCCCTGTGCGTGGCATATCTTCATCCGAAATAAAGTCTATGGACTTTGGCGCCTTGTATCCGGCGATCTTTGTTTTCGCAAGTCGCCTGATCTCGTCCTTCAGTCCTGACGAAGGTTCTATACCTGACTTTAGAATCACAAAGGCGTGGACGGACTCACCCCATTTCTCATGAGGGACACCTATAACAGCCACATCCTTGACAGCCGAATGCGACGCCAGAGCATTTTCGACTTCTGACGGAAAGACGTTTTCTCCACCGGTAATAATCATATTGGCTTTTCGATCCACCAGCACATAAAAACCTTCGGGATCTCTGAAACACATATCACCGGCTGTGAACCAGTTTCCATTAAACACTTCTCTGGTTTTTTCAGGGAGGTTCCAATATTCCTTAAACAGCATCGGTGTGCGAGCGTAAAGTTCTCCGACCTGTCCGTCAGGGACCTCATTGCCTTCTTCATCAAGGACTTTGATTCGGTCTATACCAAAAATTTCTCTCCCTATCGTGCCAAGTTTTCTCAACTGGTCTTCAGGCCGGCAGAGCGTTACCAGTCCAGCTTCCGTCGAGCCGTAGGCTTCCCACAATTCTGCGTTCTTGAAAAAATCCAGTATTGCGACCTTAGTTTCCTTTCTTGCTGGAGCCGACGAAATAAGAAGTTGCCTCATGCTTGAAACGTCATATTGTTTCTTGATCTCGTCAGGTAAAGAGAGGATCATTATATAATGGGTTGGAACCAGAGACGTGAACGTGATGCGGTATTTTTGGACGGTCGCCAGGAAATCCTGAGGATTGAAACTTGATTCATTGTAGACAAAGACGGGGGCGGAAATCAACGTATACGGGAAGCTATAATAGATGGAGTTTACATGGCACATCGGCATGACCATAAGTGTCTTGTCGGTAGGTCTTACCCCCATGTTCGCCACGTCAAGATAGTACATTGCGAGGTAACTCTCATGTGTCCGCACTACTCCCTTAGGTTTTCCGGTGGTTCCAGATGTGTACATAAAGGTCCACGGATCTGCTGAATCTACAATCAGATCTGGTTCAGCCGGGGCGCAGCCGGCCAACCATTCTTCGTATCCGACATATCCATCCGGAACGGAGTCCCCGGGCTCTCCAAGGTATACAAAATTTGTCTTTGGCGGAGACATTCTTTCTCTGATGGAATTTATCGTCTCTACAAATGGTTTCTCCACTATGAATGCTTTGCATCTTGCGTCATTGGTAATGTATTCGATTTCGGGGCCGGCAAGTCTGAACATGATTGGCACGCAGATCTGACCACCTTTTGCGCATCCTGCGTAAATTTCCATCCATTCGACTCTGTTGTACGCTATAACGGCAAATCTGTCTCCATGTCCGCAACCCATGGCGTTTAAGGCGTTGGCTAGCCGGCAACTTCGGTCATTCCACTGTTGGAATGTGAGATCTTTGTTTTTGTCCTGGCAACCCAGTTTGTCAGGATATTGCTCCGCCTGCCGGCTCAGAACAGTTCCCATGTGAATCCACTTGCTAACGGTCATCAAATCCTCCTCAAGACATGAACTGCGGTGCAAATCGATATCAGAAATCAGAAACTCAGCTAGTTGAATATCGATTAAGCTTATTATCGATAAGCTGAATCTCCAATCTAAGTAGATTTATAGCCAAGTGACGTGTTAAATCCAAGAGTTCACTCAAGTGAATTAATTGTGCCGACATGGAGTTTTTGACTTTAAGACAAGAGATAGAAGTCGCGAAGACCATGCCATTGAACTTGACATAAATGGTTTGTTCAGATTAATTATAAATGACTCGATATGCTGACATCATAGGCGGTCCCGTAATCCGTGTCAATACCAATGTATTTCCGCATCCGAGGGTACCGCGATCCAAGGAAATTCTTTAGAGCGCGATTATACCGGTATCTTCTTCGTCCAAGGATTGCCGTATCCACTAAGACCTTATTACTATATTCAATAGACGACTTTCAGAAATTCAAATAGCAAGGGAGTTTAAGTCTTTCCACTGGGATGTGCGATCTAAGATGCTATCATTCAGCATGATGAACAAAGTGATCATCCAAAGAGCAAGGGGTTGGAGGTAGGAATGGGTTCAGAGGACCGAAACGCTGGTATATTAAGCAATCATGAAACATTTTCCGATGAAGAGAGGAAAACGTATCAAGAAAGTTTCTTAAAAGAACTTATTCAACATGCATATAAGTCAGGAACGCCGCTGAAGAAAAATATGGCTAATTTAGGGCTGAGTCCTGCAGATGTTGTTTCGATAGAAAACCTTCAAAAACTTTCAATAACACACAAAAAGGACCTTTCAGATGCGCAGAAATCAAATCCTCCCTTTGGGGGATTTCTGACCGTGCCTTTAAGGGATCTAGCAAGAATTCATCAATCGCCCGGTCCCATCTATGATCCTGTCGGCCGTGATCTTGACTACTGGCGCTGGACAACGGCCCTATATTCTGTTGGATTTCGTCCTGGAGACTTAGTGGTCAACACATTCGCCTACCATCTTACTCCTGCGGGTCACATGTTTGAAGAAGGCATATTAGGGTTGGGAGGCGTGATTGTTCCCACTGGAGTTGGTAATACGGAAACTCAAGTTGAAATAATAAAGAGCCTGGGAGTGACTGGTTTTATTGGGACCCCGAGTTTTCTAATGGCAATCTTAAAGAAGGCCGAAGACATGGGATTCAGGCCCAAGATCGATATCAAACTCGAAGTTGCTTTCCTGGCGGCTGAAATGCTTCCTGAGTCGATGCGTAAGCGATTTCTAGATGAATATGGAATTGTGGCCCGCCAAGCCTACGGAACAGCGGATGTTGGTTGTATTTCTTACGAGTGTCCTGAAACCAATGGCATGCATATTCACCATGATGTTATAGTTGAAATCGTTGATCCTGATTCCGGTCAGATCGTGCCAGAAGGTCAACCCGGCGAAGTGGTCGTTACCTGTAACAATAAAACTTATCCATTAGTAAGGTTTGGAACAGGTGACATCTCCAGTGTTACCTTCGCTGAGTGCCCATGTGGCAGGATGAACCCGAGGTTGACTCGCATAATGGGCAGGGTGGATCAGGTCACCAAAGTGAAGGGAATGTTTGTTCATCCATCTCAAGTGCAAAAGATCCTCGATGCCCATCCCGAGATATCCAGAGCGCGTCTGGTGGTAGAGAGGCCGGGTGATCAGGACCTGATGAAGTTGGAAATTGAACTGAGGGGTGCCGTGGCTGAAGGTTTTGTTTCAAAAGTGGAAGAGACAATCCGAGATTCTATGAAACTCAAAGGTGTCGTATGTATTCTAGAGCCTGGAACTTTGATAGATGAACACAAGATTATAGAAGATAGGCGCAAGTGGGACTAGGCGGTCACGAGTTGCAAAAAGAAAGGCTCTCATACAGGAGCCTTTCTTTTTTATTATAAACGCTCACGGCGTCAGTTGTTAACCTCAGGAAAATCCTTTGGAACCGGAAGATCCACAAGAGTCGCTTAAACTCTTTTCAATTCCTGTACGAGAAAAGACTGAAAATCTCTTTTTTGTACGCTCACTTTTACACGAAGGACATTTAACGGAATCATCACACTCGGAAATAAAAAATATCCTTTCGAACTGTTTTCCACAATCTTCACAAACAAATTCGAAAATAGGCATTTTAATCTCCTCTCTAACTGCAACTGCAGCCTGATCCGCATTCCGCTCCCGCTAATTCTGCTGTGGGCCCGAACATGCTTGTGCGAATTTTCAATCCACCGGACTCCTTAATAATTTTCATCGCGAAAGGATCAACGATGATTGGCAGGTCGCTCACAATATAATGTTCGTCACCGTCTTTAGGCTCATCCAGAGCCAACCCCATACTGGGGCCACCTCAACCATAGCCGCCGAAAAACACGCGTAAAGATTGGTTTGGTTCAATCTTTTCAAGCAGGAATTTTTTTGATTCTTCATCTATAGAAAACATGTTACACCCCTTCACGATTAATCTGCCAATAATATATTCATATAATTCTATATGGTCAAGTGTTCTTGTTTTGGTTCAGATCGGCGGGATTTATTTGAAGAACTTGTATTGGGCTAGTCATGATCGTCATTTATGATCCTGATTTTTTGTAATTTGGTCTGATGTTGGCCAGGAGGGGGAGTTTCATTTTCCTTCTTAGATGCTCCAGCAACTTTGTGATGATTTTTCATTTGAACTTTTTTGGAATTTTCGAGTGAATCAGGCATTACGGAGAGTGGATTTGTGTCTGGTGAAGCTTTTAAGGCTTTTACCGTAGTTTCCAATTGACCAAAAATCTCGGACTGTCCAATAAGTATCTTGTTGCCGACTATTACCAAGGGAACCGCAAACCTGGCATTTTTGTGGGTTGCCTCAATTTTGAGATAAAGATCATAGTCGTCAGGTTTGTTGATATCAAAAATCTCGGTTTTTATAGGAACTTGTGTTTTCAGATCATCCAACAGTTCTTTAACATTTTCACAGTATGGGCATTCAGAAGAAGTAAAGACAGTTACCACAATAGCATGTGCGGGATCTGAAGAGTTTTCGGCAAAGGTCTGAGTTTCTGGAGAACCGAGCAGGACGAAGCACAAAATGAAGCAATTCATTAAGACTATAGATGTGTTAAAATATTTCTGCGGACTCATTTCTTGACAGGTTTGAGTTTCGGTGGGATAGGGTAGTGTGCGTTAACGTTTTTGTGGATTCTGAAGCCACAAGCTTCACGCTGGATTAATAACCAGCGCAGCGCATCTTCAGCTTTGTCAACTAAACAGTTATACTCCATGATATGCGTGTTCAAGTTGTTGATAAAGGTGGAGGACGCGGCAGAAGACTCGGCCTGATATTGTTGGAGCATTTTGACTATTTTTGACTTTAGGAGGTTTGCTTTATCTAGGAGGCTGTCGAGCAGAAGACCAGTACATCCGAGTCCTTCGGCCATCTCTTTTACAAAATCTATTTCACACTCGGAGATGTCACGGCAGACACCCATTTATAGACCTCCAGAGCACATTACTCATATATAGCATACTGGGAAAGCAAAGACAACGCTGCTGATCATCGCTTACAATGTAATTAAAAATGATGTTATTTAGAATTGTTAACTTAATTAGCTTTAAATAACTTGACATTTTATCAATAACCGACTATTAGTTTGGCTACTTTCAGCCTATGGATGCTGGAGGCAGCTGTTAAGCGGCCACCCAGAAAATCTAGAGCGAAAATCCTTACGCCCCCGAGTGAGGAGGTTCCCAATGTCCGGGAAGACATCTGTTGTTAGTTGTACGGCCATTCTATCTTTGACTATGGCCATCATTGTTTTAGGCGCGATCTCTGCCGACGCATATCGCATTTGCACCTTCAAAGGCACTGTTATGGACAATGGATGGAGAACCATGACAGTAAAATCCAACGGTCAATGCGCAGAAGTTAATGTTGGGTGGCGCACAAAATATGTGCCTAACCGGCGCCCGTGCATTGGTGAAGTTGTTGCCGTGGATTTCATCCTTGAGGACGGTTATATGAAAGCCACAAAAGTTGTGAGTTTGACACCGTCTCCAGCTGTGAACCAATGTTATCCACCAGCGCCTCCTAGCGGCTCTGTTTGCCGAACTGTCGGAGAGGATACCGGTCCGGGTCCGGATTCATGCGCACCTCCGAAACCCATATGTTCGACCAGACCTCCTGCTCACGTTACGGAGCGCTCTTGGTCTCCGGGAAAGAAAGAAGTAGCTCCCAAGCCCTCTTCAACAACAACAACTACAGCTCCGCCCAAAACTTCCAGAGCTGAACCCTCAGGGACTGTCCCGTCGAAAAAACCTTCGGGGAAGCAGCCATCTGCGCAGAAGAAGATTATCACAAAAACCTCTCCCCCTGAGAAGGTCAAGCCCGAAGCCAAGGAAGAAGTCAAGGAGGCGCCCGCTAAAGAAGAGAAGACTGTGAAAACCCTTGTCGGTGAGGTAGTTGCCTCATCTCCGAAAAGCCTTTCGCTAAGAAGCGCCGAGGCTGGCGAGTCCGCAGAGGTTGTCAACATAAGAGTAGGATTGAAAACTAAATTCATACCCTTTAGGAGACCGGCGGTTGGTGAGAAGGTTAAAGTTGACTATCGGGTAGAAAATGGCGACAAATTTGGATACACCGTGCAGGTAGTACAGTAGAAAGGCTCTTATCTCTTCCCGTAGGGTTCTCCTCTTAACAGGCCCAGGCGAAAAAAGGGTAGCGAAAGCTGCCCTTTTTTCATGCGCCGTCGTTTTGAAAATTAGCATTATACCTTAAGTGAGTCGGATTTCAAACGAGCTTTAAGATCAAGATAGAGCCTATCTACGAAAGCCTTGTACATGTCATCAACTTCTGACTCGATTTCAGACTGTGTTTGTTCGAATCCCACAAGGAAGTAGTACATGGCCCTGTCAAAAAACAGGGCTGTTCGATTATTCAGCGCCACTATTGATCTTACGTCAAAAGGCTGTCCAGCAAAGTTGCTCTCTTGAAAGAACAGCCAAATGTGGCGCTTCAACAATATGAAAACCCGCACCATCTCGGAATAACTTAGTCCATCCTCGCAACAACGGATCCCCAGTTGCACATATCTGTCCGCGATGGTTTCCACTGTAGTCTTTTTGTCTATGTTCGTGGTAAATTCTGAAAGGACCGCGTCAGCCAGTTCCTCAAGCATTTCCCTGCCAAGCTGGTAATGAGAAAGTATTTCCCGTTTATGGAAGGTGTCTTCGATAAAAGCGTCCCTGATGTCTTGACGAAACCTTTCAATAAATTTGGCAAATTCCATTTCAAAAGTTCTTGCTTCCATAAATCCCTCCTGAGTCCCTCAACCTATAACCTGCGCATACAAAAGAACTTCTTAACACAAAATTCAAACATAGAAATGCTCCCTCAATCGGATATCAAGAGTGTCTGTGATGCGTCTCGTTGTGTTCATGGGCAAGTTGTCCGTGGCGCGATGACCCACAATGACTATTTTCGTGGTTCCCCGAACACTCTACATGTTTCCCCACTTTGGATTCAACGTAACTGAGGGCCGACTCAAATTTCTCGTTGGCTTTCGCGTTCAATTCGACTGCTTGACGAATGTCGTTCGATGCGTCCGTCAGATCCGAATCGAGGAGTTTCTGGGCCACATCCTCGTAAGCCTTAATGTGTTCCAGGTTGTGCCCAATCCAGTGTTTAAGCCTCATAGCGATTTTCTCCAGCTCGTCCATATTACAACCTCTCATTTTAAAATAGCGACATGAACCTCGGTCATGAGAATAAAATATGTTTATCAATTCAAATCATTAGAATTCCTGGCAGCGTAAGCCATTTTCAAAAAGTTTGCCAGAATGATTTTACCGCTTGGCGCCGAAGCGTTCTGGAAACTTTTGTCATGACTCCAACCTCTTTCGGGATGAAAAGCTGTTCCGTAGACAATTTTTCCGGGCAGCCGAATTAGTTGTGACGCCGACAATTCACTGGAAGCCAGATTTATGAACGATGGGGGAACTATCTTCACTTCCTCTACATGGTTCTGGATTACGAGGAATTTTCCGGGATGAACGGTTAGCCCGTCAAAAATAGGGTCTTCCTTCAATGTTCTTATGACGGTAAGACCGCGTTCCGCCACACACTGCTCGGGATACCTCGAATTTACGACTCCTCCATAATTGTTGTCCATAAGTCCGATTTCTCCCCCAAACGCCATGGTCAGGAATTGAAGGCCTCCACAAATTCCCAGCAATGCCAATTGCTTGTGAAAACAAAATTCCCTAATGATTCCAGCGACAAGA
This sequence comes from uncultured delta proteobacterium, assembly GCA_963798475.1. Taxonomy (GTDB): domain Bacteria; phylum Desulfobacterota; class Desulfomonilia; order Desulfomonilales; family Desulfomonilaceae; genus CAJBEZ01. The sequence continues at coordinate 48,807 of CAWCTI010000035.1, read as the reverse complement.
TTCAAATGTGGTATATCACGCCCCCTATAAGAACTCCACGGGCAACCCTGTGGGCTCAATATAAAAAAATCATATTCAGGAAAATTCGGCCGTAGATCTTTGAAATTAGTAAAATGGATGTAATTCAGAGAAACAGGTATCGAAAGGCACGAATTCCGGATTTGGCAAGCGGCTTGAATTATACCATTCTTCAGTTCGTCGTAACGAGACGCGTCAGGTGGTTTACGTTCAATATCAATCAGCAATCCGCGCAAGGTGTCTACTCTTTGTTGGAACCATAGAACTAGGCTACTGGAGCCGGCTTAATTATATGGCCAACCCTGCTGGGGCATTCCCCAATAATTGAAGGGTCTTTGCAGAAAGACTTGATACGTGTCTCCGTCTATACCCTTGAAAACCCCTCTGATGCTCCAGTCGGGATAAAGATATCCTTCAAACGAATTACCATCTCGAGACCCAGAAATAAAATTGCCACGAATTTTTCCACGTATTTCGAATTTGGCTGTGCCGAAAATATTACCGCCTTCGATAATTCCAGCAATTTCTTCTCCCTGTTGGGATGTTATGTTAACTGAACCTTTAGCCCCGAAGATTGACCCCTTTGCGTTGCCTACCCATACCCCTCTAATGTCGTACGCCATAGAATTTGCGCAGGAGAGTAGAATCAGCAAAGTTCCAATCCCAAAATACGATAATGCTTTTGTAAATGATGTTAGATTCATATCGCCATTATATCACAATTCCCACGAAGTTGATAAGTGGGATTTCTTCTGAAAAGTTTCTAGGCTCTTCCTTTCTCCCATGGCTATTAGTGTGTCGTTTTCTTCGATAACAGTTGTCGGTCCCGGATTGAAAACCATTTTCCCATTAGGTTTTTTTACTGCGATAATTATAAGGTTCAAATCTTTTCTTATATCCGTGTCTATAAGACTCTTCCCTGCATAGGCCGACCCATCCATCACCTTGATCTCTTCAATTTCAATGTTCAAGTCCCGATGATCCATTGCGACTTCAAGAAAATTCATAACTTCGGGTTTTAAAATTGCCATCACCATGCGCATTCCACCGACTTGATAAGGGCTGATCACCCTATTGGCACCAGCGCGCACAAGTTTTTTGTTGGCGCCTTCTTCACCAGCCCTGGCGATAATTTCAAGATTAGCGTTTAGTTCTCTTGCAGTAAGCACGACGTAAACATTGGCCGCGTCTGAGTTCAACACTGACACCAAACCTCGAGCGCTTGATATGTTAGCCCCTAACAAAACTTTCTCTTGAGTCGCGTCCCCGGGAGAAAGAAAATAGCCAGCTTCCATGATCTTGAATTGAGTTTCCTGATCGTTTTCCACAACCACAAATGGGATTCCGCGGGCATGAAACTGCTGACACACAAACTCGCCCATACGACCGAATCCACATACTACAAAATGATCCTTTATCTTTTCAATTGCTTTCATGAAACGTCGCCTGGTAAATATCTTCTGGACTTCGCCTTCAATTATCAATCTGCTGGCGGCAACTAAGACGTAGCCTACCACGCCGAACCCAAAAAAGATGAGAAACATCGTGAAAATGCGTCCGGCATCGCTGAGTTTGTGAACTTCCCCGTACCCTATGGATGATATAGTGATTACTGTCATATACAACCCATCTAGGAACGACCAATGCTCAATAAACATGTAGCCCAAAGTCCCTAAGATAATTACTGAGACGAGGCCTACAATTGATCGCAAAAGAATATTCGGATTCACAGGTATCTTTTCTGAAACTCCTTCACAAAAAGTTTCAACCTTGTAAAACTGTGATTCAGGATTAATTATTTACTATAAGGGTTTTACATTTTATTCAACAAACGAAAATTATTTTGGCAAATATATTTGCTACGAAGTGAGGTCAATTAGATGAGGATAGCTTTTGACGTCGATGGAGTAGTTCTGCAATCGATAGACATCATATTGGAACACATAAACAATTTTACAGGAAAGGGAATTCCGTCCGAAAGTTTATTGACATGGGATCTGGAACCTCTGGGCCTACATCCCGAACTCTTGAAGGACGCGGTAAATTACATGTATTCAATGGCGTCAATTGCGCCATACGATGGAGCTGTAGATACCCTTGAAAGGGTAAGGGAAATAACAAAGGCCCCATTGTTATTTATTACAGGCCGCTCTGATCTTGGGAGCGCAAGGCGCCAACTTGAATCACTACCGTGGAACGGAAAGCCGCCTGAAATGATTGTAACAGGCGGATCTCGTGACAAACGCGTTTACTTGAGAGAAACGGGCGCAGAGTTTATTATCGAGGACGATGAATTGCACCTTGGGGATTATCTTACTGAAGGTATTGGGGTTGGGTTGATGATTCAACCTTGGAACCGATCTTGCAAAGCGCCTGTTACAGAGCGATTCAACGGTTGGACCGAAATTGACAGATGGTTGGTAGAAAATAACGGCTAAAGTAGAGAAGTTTGTAAATGCTTGTATTGGGAATAGAAACGTCTTGTGATGAAACAGCCGCTGCGGTAGTGGTCGACGGGACCAAGGCGCTCTCAAATGTTGTAGTGTCTCAGATCGAGATTCACCGGGAATTCGGAGGGGTGGTTCCGGAACTGGCTTCAAGAAAGCACGTCGAATCTATTTCGATGGTTATTTCAAAAGCCCTTAAAGACGCATGTGTGGATTTTCGCGATGTCGAAGCAATCGCTGTTACAAGGGGACCGGGTTTGATCGGGTCTTTACTTGTTGGAATAGGCGCTGCAAAAGGCCTGTCGTATGCCCTGAATAAACCTATTTGTGGAGTCAACCACCTACATGGCCACCTTTTCGCCTCGTGTCTTGATAAGGATCAAATGGAATTTCCATTTTTAGGCCTGGTTGTTTCTGGAGGGCACACCAGTATATTCGAAGTTCGGACGCCTCTGGATATTGAGATCATAGGCAAGACGAGGGATGACGCGGCGGGCGAAGCCTACGACAAAGTTTCAAAGCTACTCGGGCTGGGTTATCCTGGAGGCGCCATTATTGAAAAACTCGCCGAGGGAATTTCCACTAACGGACTTCGTTTCCCTCGCTCCCTGATAGAACCTGGGAACCTGGATTTTTCATTTTCAGGATTAAAGACCGCCGTATTAAGATACTCTGAAAAGATTTTTGGCAATCGCCATGAAAAGAAAATTCCTGGGAGCTTCCATCAGATTACTCCTTTGGAGCCATCAGACGATGACTACCTGCATGTTAGAAAGATCGCCGCTGCTTTTCAGGAAGCGGTTATAGATACTTTGGTAAAAAAGCTGTTTATGGCTGTTGAAATAAGAAAAGCCACTCGTGTTGTTGTCTGTGGAGGTGTGGCCGCCAACGGGGCCTTGCGGGACAGGGTAGTATCGGAGGGTCGTGACAGGGGGATAGACATCATTTTACCCGCGGTTTCTCTTTGCTCAGATAACGGAGCTATGATAGCGGCAAGGGGTCACTTCCTGCATCAGGAGGGGGTTGTTGATTCCCTGGACTTTGGAGCGAAGAGCCGTTGGTAAGGACAAATATCAAAGTAACGCGCCTTTGGCTTCTGTATTAAGAAATGCAATCAAGGAGCTAATCCCCATGAAAGTCATGACAAGGAGAGAACTGTTCAGCGAAGAGATAATCGCTGAACGAGTTAAAGCGCTTGGTGAACAAATATCCCAGGATTACGGGGATAAGCCGATTCTATTGGTCGGAATACTCAAAGGAGCCTTTGTCTTTATGGCAGACCTCGCCAGAAACATAACATGCCCCTGCCATGTAGATTTTGCGAGAATATCATCATACGGGAGTAGTACTATAAGTAGTGGCGATCTGAAAATAAAAATGGACGTCAGCCTTCCTGTCGAGGGTAGGGATGTAATCCTTGTGGACGACATAGTTGATACGGGTTTAACACTTCATAACTACAGTGAATATCTGAAGACCCGTAACCCGAATTCGCTGAAGACAGCGGCGTTAATAGATAAGACGTCTAGAAGAGAAAAGTTTGTCGAACTAGACTATTGCGGATTCAAGGTGGAAGATGGATTCATCGTCGGCTACGGCCTTGATCGCGGAGAAGATTTTCGCAATCTCCAAGGACTCTATGTGTTGGAAGATTGAGAAGTTATTATGAAGCAGCTTGCCATAAGTATTTAACCGCGCGCAAGGATGGAGGTCAACGCTTGGAATCCACGAAATTGATCACGAATTTAAGAAGCTTATCAAAAACCTTTTGAACTGAGTGATTCCAAACAATATACTTGCAAGCCACCCTCCGATAACCCCAGTCAGAAAAACTTGGGGTGCCTGAATTCCAGGCGCCATGATCTTGACATAAAGTAGCAAGTATATTGTGAGAAACGAGACGACCCCAGCCAGCAAATAAACACTGTTAAATTTGCGTCTGTTGATCTTGAAAAGATTTCCCGCAATCAAGAAAACCACACAAATAGCTCCGGTAGACGCTGCGAAACCCATGAATCCCGCTTTGATTAAAAGATTATATTCCATCTGCTCGCTGGCGTGTCAAAGTCCTTGAAGCGGCGCATATCACGGAAAGATATGCCAAAACCGCTCCAAGAACTGATCATGTTGGTGATTTGAGATCAAATGTTAACTGATCCCAAAAGTGTTCAGCATTGACAAAGCGGCCTTTCTGCCCGCTCCCATAGCCAGAATAACTGTCGCTGCGCCGGTGACAATGTCCCCACCCGCCCAAACGCGGTCGCGGGATGTCCTGCCGGTTTCAAGGTCTGCGACAATGTTTCCCCATTTGTTGGTTTCCAGGTTCTTTGTGCTCGTGGGAACCAGAGGATTAGCCGCATTGCCGATTGCGACAATGACTGTGTCACATTCTATTTGCGCTGTTTCGCCGGGAATCGCCACAGGACGACGACGTCCAGACGCGTCGGCCTCGCCAAGCTTCATTTTCTGAACGTTTACACCAATCGCCCAACCTGTTTCATTACCAACTATCTCAGTGGGGGAGTTCAAAAGTTGGAATTTTACACCTTCTTCGACAGCGTGATGAACTTCTTCGGTTCGAGCCGGTAACTCTTCCATAGTCCGTCGATATACGATGGTTGACTGTTCGGCCCCAAGCCTCAAAGCAGTCCTGGCCGCGTCCATGGCCACGTTGCCTCCACCGAAAACGACCACTCTGCGGCCTTTTGCTACAGGAGTATCGGTTACCGGGAATTTGTAGGCCTTCATAAGGTTTGCACGGGTCAGGAACTCATTTGCCGAGTAAACGCCATTCAAATTTTCGCCTGGAATTTTTAAAAACAAAGGCGCCCCGGCTCCGGAACCGATGAACACTCCATCAAACTTACGTTTTTCAAGCATGTCATCAACTGTTTCGATTCTTCCTACGACCCAGTTGGTTTTGAACTCTACGCCCATCCTTATGAGCTCATCGACCTCGGCCCGGACAATAGCTTTAGGAAGCCTAAACTCCGGGATACCATAAACGAGCACTCCACCGAGTTCGTGTAAGGCTTCGAAAACAGTGACGGCGACACCTTTTTTAATCAAGGCGCCTGCGAGAGTCAGGCCTGCAGGTCCTGAGCCGACAACACCGACCTTTAGGCCGGTAGGTTTCGGGAGTTCCGGTCTTTTGCCGTCGTCATGAAGCGCTGCATAATCAGCCACATATCTTTCGAGTCTTCCGATTGCGCAGGGTTCACCTTTTCCTTTAGCGCCAACGACACACTTGGCTTCGCACTGGCTTTCCTGTGGACATACCCGTCCAGCTATCCTGGGTAAACTGTTTTTTTCTTTGATCTTCCAGGCGGCCCCCATAAAATCACCGGATTTTACCAAACTTATGAAATCCGGAATGTCGACCTCAACGGGGCATCCCTTCATGCAGGATGGTTTCTTGCACTGCAGGCACCGGCTTGCTTCCAACAAAGCTAAATCGTTGTCGTAGCCTAAGGCGACTTCGTAAAAATTGTGGGCCCGTTCGATAGGATTTTGCTCGGGCATTTTCTGCCGAGGAGTTTTCGGTTTCTTTGCTGGTTTTGTCTGTTGATCACTCATTATGCGCCTCCGGGGAAACTGCATTTACAGCCGCGAGGAGTTTCACGGAAATTATTGAGAGCAATTAGCTCCGGCCCTTTATACATTGCCAACCGCTTCATCAGAAGGTCGAAATCTACCTGAAGCCCATCGAATTCCGGGCCATCAACGCACCCGAACATAGTTTTTCCGGCGACTTCCACTCTACATGCCCCACACATGCCCGTCCCGTCAACCATGATGGGATTCAAGCTCACGACAGTAGGTAGATTCGCCTTCTTGGTCACACCGCAGACGGCCTTCATCATCGGGACGGGGCCAATGGCGACAACCAGATCTATCTTTGTACCCTTATCAATAAGTCCCTGCAGCACTTGGGTCACAAACCCATGAACCCCGAATGATCCGTCGTCAGTTGAAATGATAAGCTCATCGCTAACCTTTTTGATGTCTTCGGTCATAATGAGCAAACCTTCGGTTCGTGCGCCTATGATGCTGATCACATGGTTTCCGGCGTCATGCATGCCCTTGGTGATAGGGTACAACGGCGCAACACCGATACCGCCGCCTACACCCACGACCGTCCCGAATTTTTCAAGGTGAGTCGGTTTTCCCAATGGTCCGCAGATGTCCTGAAATTTCTCACCTACTGACATTGTGCCCATGTAATATGTTGTTGCTCCCACTTCCTGCCAAACCAGGGTGATTGTGCCCTTGTCCGTATCTTTGTCAGCGACTGTAAGTGGGATTCTCTCTCCATCCTGATGGGTGCGTAATATAATAAACTGACCCGGCTTGTGGGCCCTGGCGATGTCAGGCGCTGAAATTACGGCGCGGTTTACTCCTGGGCCTAAACGTTCTTTTTCAAGAATTTCAAACATGAAATGGTCCTCCTCAGACTTCTATCTGCAGAAATTTTTTCAGGAAAACTCGCTCGGCTGGTATGTTGTGTCGAAAGCAGAGTTACTCTAAAAATTTGTATCACAACAAAACTGTTAGGGGCAACAAGTTTATCGAGCTGAAATCACATCAATTGTGGGAGTAAACGTTTAGAATCATAATGTGAAGAATAATCAGCTCAATAAGGTTTCAATCGTCAATTCATGAGTTCGCTATCATGAATGCGCTTAGAGTGGCCAAGGGATCTATTGCAAACATATGTCATTCAAGTCGCTCCTTTATCTTTTCGAATTCTGCTTTATGACGTAATCCTGTGAAAACCGGGTCAGTCAAAATTTTGTTCAGATTTCGATAACCTCTATCTATTGCAGTGTTCAAGGTTTGGAACGCTAGAGTGTCTTGATGGTTAAGGGCATACATTCCAGCCAGGTTATAGTAATGAGAGGGATCACCTGGTTCAGAATTAACGGCCTTTCCCATCCACCTTATGGCTTGGCTGAAATTTCCGGACATTGCCAGCGCCAGGGAGTATGGGGAAAAAAGAGCCGTGGAATCCGGATACTTTTCAATTCCAGCTTTAAGCAGACGATTGGCTTCATCTACGTGCCCATTTTCCAACCAAAGCATGGAGAGGTTCGCGTAAACTTCAGGAAAGTCCTGTCCAGAATGCAGGATGTCCTCGTACGTCGCCTGAGCTTCCTTCCTGTTTCCCGCTTTGTATTGGGCTATACCTAGCGACAATTTGAGTTGCGGGTCACCACCCGAGAGTCTTACAGCTTCCCTGTATTGTTCAATAGCCTCATCGAATTGCTGATCTTCAAGAGCATAAGACCCTAGCATCTTATGAACTTCCGCATTATCTGTTTCTCTTTTGGCGATTCGCAAAAGGTCCTGCCTGGCCTCCTCTTTTTTTCCCGCCCACCGTAGAGTTTTTGCGAGGTTCAAGTCACGGAGGGTATAGATCGAAGGGTCCAGGGATTTTAGACCTTGATCCATAATCGACTGCATTTCTTCTTGATTCAAAGGCTTACAGCTATTGGTAAGTCCCATCTTTTCTATTTTCTTAAATAAAAGCTCCGCCAAAGCCTGGTGCAGTTCTATCGTAGGGTGAACATGGTCCAGGAAACTTTCGGTTCCAGGGATTCCTGAAACATTACCGTGTCTCTTGGCATAAGAGTCAACAAAGCCAGAGAAATTTATAAGGCTAGTTTTTTGGTCCTTTGCGATCCGGTCAATTGTTTCTATTATGGGCGTGGTGGCTCTCAATGGACAAACATCAAGGTCTTTGGCTTTTACAAAATTCGTGCGAGCCTGATCGTAAAGCCCTTCTTTTTCTAAAGCCTTCCCCTTCAGGAAATAAGTGAGAGCATATAATGGGTCTTCGCCTTCCATTTTGTTTATTTCTTCGATAGCCTCTTTATAATTACCACCGTCGATTAATGATTTCGCATGTTCTAATTCCTGATCTATATGATCTTGTCTCGATTTACTAAGTTTGGAGTCATGTTCTGACTTGAAAGGTGAGAAATCTTTGAGATTGCAAGGAGTCTCGACCAAAATCACGGGGACTGCGGACGCTCGACAAAGCGACACCATCTTTTTTAGATTGTATTCGAAATGCTTAACAACGCCCTTCTCAAAATCCTCATCCCGGTAATACAAATCAAGTCCGGCGCTTTTGTCGAGTATGGCGGTAGTCTCATCGTTCAAAAGTGTCCTGTCGGAATTTTTCGAATTTGGTTTGATGGCTTTTCCGGATTTTATTTTTGCTGATTTTGACTCAGCGATTATTGGGGAGATAACGGCGTCCAGGGCTTTATAGATCCTGAGGCTTTCTAAGTAAGACCTTAGTGAGATTAATGTTTGCCCCTGTTTGAAGAGGCCTGAGTAACTGCGCCGTTCCAGAAACTCGTTGTGTCCAACGTAGATTATTACAAGATCAGGACGGTATTTAAGGCTTTCTTCTACCAAATGGACAATCCGGTAAGACGCATAAGATATTCCACCAGCGTTTATAACCTCGACATTCTTCTTAGGACACGACGTCTTCAATAGGTCCTGTAGCCATCTGGAATATGCTGTTCGACCATCAAATGGATGACCGTATGTGGTAGATTCGCCAAATGAAAAGACGCGAAATGTGTTTTTTCCCTTTTCAACTGGGAACGATTCCTTGTTGAAATATTTCTGTCTCACAGTCGATGTTGTCGCTTCACCATCTTTAACGGTGAACAGAGGGTGTATGGCCGAGAATCCCACAAAAGGGTCTTCTGTGCTAACTGGGGGAGACCAAACCAGTCGAAGCGCTCCCTCAATTATCGCAAGCGCCAGGAATGCCACGCATATGCCTATAGCCAGATTTCTTAGCCAGGCCAAAAAGCGGTGACCTTTTGAACCCTGATGGTTTTTCTCCAATTGGGCTATCAAATCAAGGCTTGTCGATTTTTGTCTGTTCTTTTTGGAATTCTTAATATTTTTAGGCTTCGAACGCATTATGAACTCTCATAAAATGTTTCTGAAAGTCACTCTCAGAACACAATATTTTCGTCATAAATTTGACCTTCAGGCCTGTTACATTTAAAATATAAAGGAGCTGAAGATCGAACATATTCGATCATTATGCTACGGCTATTGAAAAAATTTGGCAACCTGTCGAGAAAGGGCATGAGATGGATAAGAGACTATTGGTGATATGTTTTTCGCTATTTTTCATTGCGTTGGTTTGTGGTTCCTGTATGGCCCAAGATCCCATCAAATGGTCGGCGCCAATGAATAATTACCCCGAGCAATGGGCACCAACTCCGGCTCCTCCACAATACAACCAGTATGGCTATGGTTATTATCCTTACGGCGCATACGGGTACGGAGGGTACGGGCAAAATCCGGGATACTCTTATGGCTACGGCGCGCCTTCTCAACAATATGGCGGACAGTATTCCGGTAATCCCTATTACGGTTACTGAAGGCCCGCTCGAAGCCTACTGACCAGCGGTCCATGAGTCAATTTGCGCCATTATAGTGGAAACTAGATCCTCAGGTCTGACAAGCCTGGTTTCTCTGGTCTTGCGATCTCTTAACTCAACGTTCCCTTCAGCCAGGGCTTTTTGTCCGATTGTCACCCTGAACGGTATACCGAGTAAGTCAGCATCCTTGAATTTAACTCCGGGACGTTCGTTTCTATCATCCCAAAGAGTGTCTATATTGGCGCTCCACAGGTTTTTATATACCTTTTGGGCAGTGTCGTTGATTGCATCGGACTTAGCTCCCAGAGTGGTGATGATAACAGTAAAAGGGGCCAGTGGAGGCGGGAAAATAATCCCATCGTCATCATGATTTTGTTCTATCGCTGCGGCGAGAACTCTGCTGACCCCGATACCATAACATCCCATTATCATTAAGGTCTCCTTACCTTCAGGGTCCAGGAATGACGCGTTCATTGCTTTGGAATATTTGACTCCAAGTTTGAAAATGTGTCCAACCTCAATCCCCTTATTCAAACGCAACGTTCCCGAACAGCGCGGACAAAGGTCACCCTCTGTAGCGGCTCTAAAATCCACGTAACTGTCAACCCGAAAATGATTTCTGGGGTCAACATTTATGAGGTGAGTATCAGCCTCGTTAGCCCCAACTACAGCTGATTGAATCGATGTGATGGCATGGTCGGCCAGGACAGGGATGCTTTGTAATCCGATAGGACCTGAAAATCCAAGCGGACCACCGGTAACCTCCTGGATGAGGTTGGCGTCAGCCATCTCTAACTCTGCCACGTTCAAGAAATTTTTAACTTTTACTTCATTGAGTTCGTGGTCGCCCCTCAACAGGACTACAACCGGGCCTTTTTCAGTTCGTAATATTAGTGTTTTAATAATGCTCGGAGGACTTAATTTTAGGAATTTGGCGACTTCTTCAACGGTTTTTATGCCAGGAGTATTTACTTTTTCAGGAGTCCCGGACAGAGCGGGAAACGACACAGGTTCATTTCTTATTTCGGCCTTTTCCAGGTTCGCAGCGTAATCACAGGAATCGCAGGAGACTATTGTATCTTCACCGGTATCGGCCAATACCATAAATTCATGGGAAAAGCTCCCTCCGATAGGACCAGAATCAGCTTCTACCGCCCTAAACTCCAAGCCACATCGTCGGAAAATCTTTTCATAAGCGTCCCGCATTTGAACGTAAGATTGTTCAGCTCCTTCTTCTGTCGCGTCAAAGGAATAAGCGTCTTTCATAATAAACTCACGTCCACGCATCAATCCGAAACGCGGCCTGATTTCATCACGAAACTTGGTCTGTATCTGATATAGATTTATGGGTAAGTCCCTGTATGAACGAACTTCTCGTCTAACAAGATCCGTAATAACTTCCTCGTGGGTAGGGCCAAGGCAACATTCCCTGTCATGTCGGTCCTTGAATCTTAGCAATTCTTTCCCATAGATATCCCAGCGTCCTGATTCTTTCCAGAGTTCTGATGGTTGAACAACCGGCAGGAACACTTCTTGCGCGCAGGCCGCATCCATCTCCTCTCGAACGATCTGTTCAACTTTTCGCAAAGAACGATAGCCGAGAGGCAAATATGAATATATACCGGCGGTCAATTTGCGTATCATACCCGCCCGTACCATAAGCTTGTGGCTTATTACTTCAGCGTCGGCAGGGTCTTCTTTTAGCGTTGGAACCAGTAGTTTAGATAGTTTCATGAAAAATTCCCGTGATTGATAATTTCAGATTGATTGAAGTGAGGGAAAATTTACTTCGAATCCCTATAATCTGGGAAGTTTTAGCAGAACGGCCTGAAATAGGCAACGGCGGCGGATCAGATATGGACTTGTAACGGGTTGAGAAATCTGAATTATCTAGCCAGGACTTAATCAAACAATTTTTTTATTATAGTATGGATCAGAGGAACTGGAGCCACATGCGTCGTTCATCGGACGAAATTCTAGAAATTGCTGAAAAACTAATGGAAATCGCCAGTTCATGTCGTCTTTGTCCACGAAAGTGTGGAGTGAACCGCACGAACGACGAACGCGGCTATTGTGGGGCTGGTTTGCTACCTTCGGTCAGTAGCATTGTTAAGCACTTCGGAGAAGAGCCCCCTCTAGTCGGGGAGCATGGAGCAGGGACTATTTTTTTCTCATATTGCAACCTTCGGTGTGTGTTCTGTCAGAATCACCAGATTAGTCGAGGTATTATCGGAGAGGAATACTCTATACAACGGTTGGCTTTTGAGATGGTTCGTCTTCAGTCTGAACGCGCATTGAACATTGAGCCGGTGTCACCCACGCATCAGGTTCATGCTTTTATCGAAGCTTTGGGATTAGCTAGAGGGAATGGGCTGGATTTACCAATAGTGTACAATTGCGGCGGTTATGAGTCCTTGGATGTCGTCAAATTGCTCGATGGCATTGTTGATATTTATTTGCCTGACTTGAAATATGCGGACAACAATGCGGCGGCTAAATATTCGGATTGTCCTGATTATGTTGAATTTGCTCGGGCCTCTATAGTGGAAATGTATTCCCAGGTTGGAAACCTGGAGATTGATTCGGATGGTAACGCTGTCAGAGGTTTAATGATCCGGCATCTCGTGTTGCCTAACGATATTTCAGGATCTATCGACACATTGCATTGGATCAAAGCAAATCTATCCACGGATGTGACTATTTCTCTAATGGCTCAATATTCGCCACAGTATGAAGCCCCAAAGTTTGATGAACTGAACAGGCGGATCAACCGGGACGAATATGACAGAGTTGTTGATGTATGCTGGGAACTTGGGTTCGAGAATGTCTTCATCCAGGATTTCCAATCGCAGGATCTTGGTATCCCCGATTTCTCAGAAGATGAACCGTTTAGGTGGGGCTAATTTAAACACGCTTAGTTGAGTGGAAATTATTGATACCATAGAAATGAACCAAGAAAAATTTGATATTTCTATTTGGGAACGCAATCTTGCCCGCAAAGAACAAGAGCGCGAGAAATTGCGTCAAGCAGTGCTAGTCCGACTGGATGAAGCGCTTAATACTAAGTTGCAATGTCATAGGTAATATTATATGTGTCTCCCAATTTTTTGAGGGAGGATTTCATGGCCAAGGTTACCAAAGCAGAGCCCCATCACTCCGAAGAAGAGATTTTGAAACGGATAAAGCGGACAGTAGGATTTTGGAGGGTCCAAAAGTGGCTTGCTATTTTGATTGCGACCGTAGATCCATGTCCGGCCCAGGAGATTGCTCGGCGCACTGGTCTTGCTGAACAGACGATCCATAACCTGATTTCTTCATATAATAGATTGGGACCACAGGCTCTTGAGGGCCCAGGCAAAGGCAACCGTGGGAGAGCTTATTTAAGTCTGGAAAAAGAAGCCGAGTTTCTCAAGCCATTCTTCGAACGAGCCTCTACTGGGCGTATCGCGACAGCAAGGGAGATTCACAAGGCCCTTGAGAAGCGCTTGGGATGTTCGGCTCATATCACCAGCGTCTATCGACTGCTGAACCGACACAGATGGCGCAAAATAGCTCCTCGGCCGGTCCATGCGGAGGCAAGAATGGAACGCCAAGAGGAATTCAAAAAAAATTCCCTGAAATAGCCAGTAAACATTTGGAATCCAGAGATCCAGAGGACTCAAGACCAGCGGTCATCTTGGCCCAGGACGAGGGCAGATTCGGTCGAATCAGTGATCCTCGTCGCTGTTGGGCTGCGCCCGGCATTCGCCCAATAGCTCCCAGACAGGTCATCAGAGAATATTTGTACGCTTACGCCGCTGTGTGCCCAGCATTGGGAAAAATGACATCTCTGATCCTTCCATACGCAAACACAGAGATGATGAACATTTTCCTGAAGCAGGTATCTGATGACTTCAACAACTATTTCGTGCTGATGCTTGTAGACCAGGCCAGTTGGCACAAATCTATGTAACTTAAGGTCCCTGAGAACATAAGATTAATTGAGCAGCCTTCACATAGTCCTGAACTCAATCCAGCTGAACACTTGTGGGAGGATTTACGTGAAAACGAATTCCACAACGAAGCTTTCGGTTCGTTGAATCAGGTCGAACATGCATTGTGCAACGGTCTAAGAAGAATCTAGGCTGATCCAGATGCATTACGTTCGATGACTCTTTTTCCTTATCTAGATATTACCGTATAGAGTGCAACTTGGTATGAAACCTCCATTGCGTGCATGTTCATAAAATCCATGATTGGATCAGCGTAGATTGTAAATAGTTATATTCAAATGTTTCGTATAAAGGAAGAAATTCTTATCGGAAGTGAAAATCGGTATCTCCCTCCCTGCGGTCACAGCGCAGATCAAAAAATCGACCTGTGATCCCTAGATCCCGGATTTCCGACAAATTTTGTAAAACTCTGCAGCTAGTTCATAATCCTGCTGTTTAAGGGGTAGATCTTCAAAGGCCCGGAGCTTTTCTTTCAGCGTTTCAAATTGGGCCTGACTGGAAACACCGGATAGCAACTCCTGTCTAATCGGTCCAATCAGTGTTACACGAACCTCACTAATCAGTTCATTCAGTTCGTAAATGAGAGATTGATCTTCCTTGGAAGTTGCGCCTGATCTTCTCAACGCTAACGACCAGATGGAAGTGTCAACGAGTACTTTCATTAGCGTGATCTGGTTTTCTTATAGTCGTAATCTGGATCGTAATCCATTGTTCCGAAAAGAGAAGCAATTTGGACCTGTTTCCTTTTCTGGATGTACTCTTTAAGCGCTTCCGTGACGACCGCCTTCTTGGTTCGGGCCCCACCGATCGCTGGAGCTTCAATGATCAGTTTGTCATGAATTGCAAGATTAGCGCCATATGTCACCTCTACACTTTAAATTACACACATTAATGTGTAATATCAGCGGATTTTAATGCACCCACAAATTCAGGCGTCGCTACCGTTTGTCATTTCGAACGGAGAGAGAAATCTATCCCAGGCGGGGAAAGATTTCTCGTCGCTACGCTCTGTCGAGATGACAACGAATTGTGGCGGGGTTCCTGCTTGCCGTAAAGACACTTTAAAATTCAGCCGGTCTAAAACCCGGTTCATTCATTACATCCATCAATTCATCGCCCACAGCGAGGACAATAATTCCTTTCCGGGAAGCATGTTTAACAAGACTGTCGTCAACGTATAAAGTAGCCAAGGAACCAATAAATTTTCGATCTTTATATTCCGGGAAGTATTCCCTGACATCTCTAATTGTATCCATTAGTTCGGCGATATCCGCCGGAGCAAGTTTACTTTTTGTTTCGTTTACCAGCACATAGTCCCCGCATTCGGCTATGGCGTCAAACTCCCTGGTACGACTTCTATCGTGGGGATGAACTCGGCGTATTCGTACCACGAGACCGCAACCATAAGACGGTGGGCAGTCAACCACTTCCTGAAGTATGCGGCAAATGCTAGGAGCAACCAGGTCCTCAGTCATGCGACCTTGTTTGTTGGCAATCTCTCCAAGCTGTTTGTTCAGTTGCCGATGCTCTCGGCGCATTTCATCCTTAAAACTTTCGATCCCGTCCTTAAAACCGCTCATTTCATCCTTAAAACTCTCGACACCGTCCTTAAAACCACTCATTTCATCCCTAAATGCCACGCATCTCATCTTTGAAGTCCTTCATTTCTTCTTTAAATTCCCGCATCTCTAATGATGTTTGCGCGACTGTGGCTATCAGGTCGGCCATCATCTCTTCCAGGCTTCTGACTCTTGGTTCCAATAGTGGGATGTTCATAAACTACCTCTTTGCCCCCTTGATTTAACGCTATTATTTTGAATCATTTTATATGGCGCGTCAAGGAATTGCAGCTCTTATCGCGGCCCGATAGAGATCTCTACACATAATAAACAAAATCATCTTCAGCTTTAGTAAACACCTTGTAGTCGATGATCAGCGTCACAACCGCCAACACCATGCTCATCGCAATTATGCCTAAGCTCAGAAGTTCCCCGTTGTAAATAGGGTATCTAAAACACTCTGAAATAATACATGGGATTCATTATTTCGGCGTGCGAGAAGAAATTCCATACAAGGTATGCTGACAGATGTGATAGCAGTTGTGGCAGTAGAAACAAAGTCCAATTCATGTTACATTATTACAGCTTATGATCCTGCCCCCGAACCTTTGGGAAAATGGTTTCAAGATAAGGAAGACCTCATGAGCCCAAAAACCTGGAATGGTAATTGTGACTCTGCAAGAAGGCCCTACGACGGCAATTATCAAGGGGTGCCCGCCGAGATTTGTGAAAATTGTGGTGAAATTCTTTGGGCTCAAACTGGCCAACGCTATCATCTTACCGAAACAAGGGTCGGTTTAATTGTCTGAGAGTATAAATATAGCAATAATAGGCGGCGGCATAGTGGGATGTTGGCTGGCCCTGGAACTGTCGAAAAAAGAAAGTGACATATTTCTGTTTGAAAAAAACGTGGGAATAATTCAGGGAGAAAATCAATCTTCACGCAATTCAGGCGTTAATCATGCCGGACTCAATTATGATTTGCAAACCAGGCCACTTAAAGCGAAACTCTGTGTAAAGGGTAACAAGCTTTGGCAGGAATTTTGTAGCAAATATGGGCTACCGTTTCTGAAAGTTGGAAAACTTATGGTGGCCCTGACTGAGTCGGAAGAACATGAGCTGGATATATATTATAGAAGATCTGTAGAAAACGGGGTCCCTGAAGTCCGTAAAATTTCCGGTCAACAGGCTCGTGAATTTGAGCCAAATGTTACGGCCAGGTCAGCGCTTTTCATCCCAAGTTCCGGTATTTTCGAACCGACCTCGCTGCTTCGTCAGGTATATTTCCTAGCCGCCAGTCAAGGTGTCCAATTCATGACAGCGACTGAAATCGTTGATATGGAATCCGAACATGATCGGCCAGCCATAAAAATCCGTTACAGGGATGGTAAGACGGATTGGATGGGCGCCAGAAAGGTGATTAACGCCGCTGGCGTCCATGCGATCGAAATAGCCAACATGATTGACAAGGAATTTCCCCTAAAAGCAGCATTAATCAGGGGCGATTCAATGAAATTCTATCGAAAAGCCCGACCTGAACTATATATGAGAGGCGTCAATATCTATCCTACCCCCAGGACTGTGAACACTCCGTTCGGTCCACAACACACCGTTGGAGTACACATTACACCGATGTTCGATTGTATAGACGGGCATTTCATCATTGGCGACACAGTGATGGTTGGCCCCAAGTTAATACCGGTAAGCAGAGCGAACGATTTTCAGACGCCAATGCCAGAGCCTGAAGCTTTTATCGAGCATACAAACTTTTTTCCACAATTACGTGCCGATGATCTAACGCCGAATTTCGGGGGCGTTCAAGCACGGCTTGACGGTTATTCTGATTTCTACACAGCACGAGACCGAAAATGTCCAAATATAATCCATCTTATTGGAATAGACAGCCCTGGATTTACTTCGGCGCCTGCAATTGCACGACATGTTAAGAACAATTTTTTCAGGACAGCTTAGAAGAAATCTGTTCCTAAACACCCCCGCAATTTGTGGTTGAGGAAGCGCTACAAAAAACAGTACAATGGTACAAACAGTTCTATTACGGTTGTAACGAGAGTTCCTTGCGGCAAATTACGCTGGATCAGATTAACGACCATGTTGGGATGTAGAATGATTGATGACTGTCATTTTGACAGAGCGGCAGCGACAAGATCTTTCCCAGTCGCTATTTACCTGAATGGTCGGCAACGTTCATAACTAGCAATAGAATGGATTTCTCTCTTCGTTCGAAATGACAGGCATGACGTTTCTTGCATGGAAAGGCTAAACTGGTTATGTAATTATTTAGATAGGTCTACGTTATTGTGATAGAGCCATATAATGATCAATACCTTCAAAATCTACAATGACCTTAAACAGACCATGGAACCCTCGGCTGCTGAAAAAATAGTCGAAGTGATCGGTTCTGTTTACGAGGAGCTTAGAAATTCAGTAACCAAGACTGAATTCAATGAACTCAAGGAAGTCATCAGAGAACTAGCGGTAAATGTCTCCCGTCTCGAACGTAAGGTTGAAGACCTGGTGGGAGAGATGAAACGCATGAAAGTCACCGCGCAGGATATGAAACCAGAAATCGGGAGTGTCCCACACAGTTGACTACAGACTTGAAGACGAAGCCATGAAATCTCTGCCGTCTCTGTTGAAAAGAGACCTTTCAGTTGACACACAAGGACCGCTCATCAGAGACTACATCGAAATTGGGCCTAAGAAAAATATGGAACTCAACATTTGGGGGCACGGCGTCAAGGATGGCAAGGCGGTCGAAATAGTAGGTGAGGCAAAAAGCCAGCTCAAGAAAAGGGATGTTGACAAATTTCTTGAGGCCTTGGAAATTCTGGAACCTATTATTAACAAGCAAATTGTCCTTCTTCTAGTGACGTATCAAACTTCCCCCGATGTCAGACGTTACATTCAGGGCAAGAATATCGCTCTGTATTTCTCTTACCAATTGTAAAAATTGTCATCTCGAGCGAGCGCAGCGACGAGAGATCTTGAGCCTTCATAGCCCTGGCAGGGCGGCGTCATAATAGCCCATAGCAACGCTATGGGACGACCGGCGTTCGCAATGACATGTCTCTCCCCAGAATATATTCCCCCTTAGGCCCCTGCGTCAAACATCCACATAGGGGTTTATGGCCATGAACCCTTTTTCCTAAAAACCTGGTCTAGTCATCCAACGGTTATGGAAAAGCCGCACAACACTCAACGTTGAAATTGCGAGGTGAATTTTGGAATGTGCCGAAGGTGGATTCCGGCACGTTGAATAATTGTAATTACCCGTGTATATTACTATTTTCATAGGCCAATCTCCGGTCAGGAATCAACTTGGCCTATTGTTTGGTCTGATGCCGGCCAGCGCCTTTTCAGAGGTGGTTAGCCTCGGGGCAGTGCTGCCATTCATAGGTGTGTTGATCGCTCCGGAGGCGCACACACAGGTGTGGCCCCTACGATAGGGGTAGACCTGTATGTCTACCCAGGTTTTTGGGCATTTCCTACACACCCAGGGGGTTGCTGGAATCTACTGGAAGACTGGACAGTAGGGCTACGGATTAATGACTGACAATAAATTGGCCGTTTTTGAAAATTATAAAATCCGTCGTCATTACGACGAATATATAGAAGTCTGGTATTTCTCTGTGGTTGATATTTTACAGGTTCTGATACAGCAATCGAATTATCAGGCGGCTCGAAACTACTGGAAAGTTTTGAAAAACCGTTTAAAAAAGGAAAGCAGCGAGTCGGTTACAAAATGTAACCGACTTAAACTGGAAGCTGCAGACGGAAAGAAATACCTGACCGATGTCGCTGATCCCGCGACATTGTTACGGCTTATTCAATCCGTGCCCAGCCCCAAGGCAGAACCGATAAAATTGTGGCTGGCAAAAGTATGATACGAACGATTGCAGGATATGAGCGATCCCGCTCGCTCACTCGATCGTGCCCGTGAATACTGGCGTGGGCACGGCAGAAGTGAAAAGTGGATCCAACAGCGGATGCTTGGTCAGGAAACCCTCAATAAACTCACTGATTATTGGAAGGACCACGAAATATCCAAAGAAGAAGAATACGCCATTCTCACCAACATCATCCACCAGGAATGGAGCGGTGTTTCAGTAAAAAGGCATAAAGACATAAAAGGCCTCAAAACGCAGAATCTGCGCGACCACATGAACGAAGCGGAACTGATTTTTACTGCGCTAGCGGAACTCTCCACCAGGCAGATTGCCGAAAGTGTGGGGCCTACGGAATGGTTGAAAATGCAGATGCAGGGAAGAAAGGCGGAAAGATAGCTAAAAAAGCCCGTTTGGAGTTGGCGGAAGAAACAGGGAAAAAGTGTTATAACATCTGAGAACTATCTT
Source organism: uncultured delta proteobacterium (assembly GCA_963798475.1). Taxonomy (GTDB): domain Bacteria; phylum Desulfobacterota; class Desulfomonilia; order Desulfomonilales; family Desulfomonilaceae; genus CAJBEZ01. The sequence continues at coordinate 29,000 of CAWCTI010000035.1, read as the reverse complement.
CCGCCGGCGACAAAACAAATTCGGATAAAATCTAAACCGGTCAGCAACAAGGAGTCTTGTATATTAGAAATGAGTAATCCTTATAATTGGCACGAGCGTCAACAGGCGCTGGACAAGTAAATCATTTGGATACCGATCTGGATTGATGCGCAGCCCAGATCGGGGCAGCCGGTAGACCGTAAGAAGTCTCGGTTCGAGGAAACCGTCAGTTAGCTTGATCGCCGGTTGCCATGCTGTAGATAACCCGAACAGTCGTCAGGGCCTGAATATGAGCCCGCATCCGCAAGAGAGGGAACTGCACATGTCTAAAGAGATTATACCACAAGTTTTTATCGGAATTGACATTTCTAAAGACCATCTAGATGTGTGTCTTATGCCCGGAGACCAGTGCCTGACCTTCGCCAATGACGCTAATGGGCTAGATCAATTAACAGAGCGTCTAAGTGCCGAGGTTTCTCCGGTAATCGTCATGGAAGCCACTGGAGGCTATGATGTGCCAATAGCCGCCGCACTCTTGTCAAAGGGCTTGCCTGCGGCGATTGTAAATCCCAAGCGTGTAAGAGACTTTGCCCGCGCAATGGGCAGGTTAGCAAAAACCGATTCGATTGACGCCCATGTCCTAGCTCGTTTCGCTCAGGAGATGAAACCCGAGATCCGTTCTCTACCTAACGAAAAAGAACGATTTATCAAAGAGCTTGTCAGCAGACGTCTGCAGTTAATCGATGTTCGTACGGCAGAGAAAAACCGTCTTTATAAGGCTGTTTCTCAGCAAGTCAAAAAGAGCATCCAACTCATCATCGAAACTGTTAATCAACAGATTCAAGAAATTGAAGACCAGTTGGATGATGAAATTAAGGGTAACCCTGTTTTGCATGAAAAGGACCAACTGCTCCAAAGTGTTCCAGGGATCGGGCCTAATACCTCTCGAATGCTCTTGGCCGCTCTGCCTGAGTTGGGAAAACTCAGTGGCAAGCAAATAGCAAGTCTGGTAGGAGTTGCGCCCTTTAACCGAGACAGCGGAAAAATGAGAGGAAGACGAATGGTATTCGGGGGCCGCACAAGTGTTCGTAATCTATTATACATGGCCGCTTTGGTTGCTTCTCGGCACAACAAAATAATCAGGGAATTCTATTCAAGACTCCGCAACTCGGGGAAAAAGACGAAAGTGGCAATCGTGGCTTGTATTCGCAAGCTGATAGTAATTCTCAACGCTATGTTGAAAAAGAAACAGCACTTTTGTGCATTTAACGCTTGACCATTAAAACAGTCGCTGACTGATTGTCATCTCGAGCCAGCGCAGCGACGAGAGATCTTGAGCCTTCATAGCCCTGGCAGGCCGACGTCCGAAATGACATGTCTCCCCTGAATATATTCCCTCTTAGGCACTTGCGGCAAACATTTGCGGGGTCCAAAAGCTGTCGTTGTGGCAAATATCTGCTCACTTATACTATTCAGGCGTAATAACGTGTATAATTGTTATATCACGTTTATGCTAATTAAACAGTCGGGCCGAAATGATTATTTCAGTTGTAACGCCTTCTTACAATCAGGGCATCTTCATCGAAAGAACGATAAGGTCTGTTTTGGACCAATCCGGTGATTTTTCCATTGAGTATTTCATAGCTGATGGCGGATCAACTGACGATACAATTCAAATAATCAAAGATTATGAGTTTCGAGTTAGAGAAGGGGATTATCCGGTAAGATGCCAAGGTGTGAAATTTGGGTGGGTTTCCGAGAAGGATCACGGGCAGGCTGACGCCGTCAACAAGGGGATTTACGCTACCTCGGGTGAAATCATTGCATGGATCAATTCAGACGACATCTATTATCCTAACGCCTTTTCCACTGTCGCGACCTTTTTTCACAACAACCCATCAGCTCTCGCTGTCTATGGATTAATGTGATCACATTGATGAAAACGATCGTGTCATCGGTCCATATCCTACCGAGCCTTGGGACTACGACAGATTGTTCGAAACATGTTACCTGTGCCAGCCCGGTGTCTTTTTTCGAAGAGAGCTTGTCAATGAGCTTGGACCGCTTGATCCCGACTTGCTATTTTGCATGGATTACGAACTCTGGCTCCGATACGGTGGGTTCACGGATTTTTGCTATCTCCAGGAAACAGTTGCTGGGTCCAGGCTGTACGGCAGTACGAAGACACTGGGGCAAGTGGTTGCGGTTCATAATGAAATCAACGATATGTTCAAAACAAAATTTGGATATGTTCACAAGAGATGGATATATACGTTTGCTCGAATGTTAGCACAAGACATTGACAAGAATGATGGCTCTCCAAAAGGCAATTTGGATCTTGTTAGAGAGATCGCCCAGGACGCTTTCCTGAAATGGTGGGGCTTCATTCCCCAAGATGAACTTGATTACATGGATACCTTTCTCAGTGAACCAAACACCTCCAGTTGGAAGGTAAAACGGAGCCTAGAAGGTTTAAATGATCTCAGAATTGGCCTTGGCCTCAGGCATCTTTGTCAGAGGTACCTTTACTTCAAAGAAGTTGGGAAACATGATCACCAATTTGATGGCCCGCAGGAACCCGAAGCGTCAATTCCTGATCTATGATTGGTTGCCTCCCGATATTGCTGAAAAGGGCATTGAAGAAAACTTTTCCGAAAATGGATTAGCAAACGTTCACCATGTTCCGGTTTTAGATGTTGATTTCCATAGCGTTAATTATAGTCGTCCTAAAACTGGCAACCTCGCTGCAAGTCTTGGTTTTCCTGACATTTTACATACTGACAATATAAGATTGATCAATCTCCCAAACGTGAAGATAGTTTTTTGGGTTACCGATCAGATGTTTATTGACGACCCGGACAACTATTCCAATTCGGAGTCTGAGCGTTGTTGCGGAATCACTAACCAAGTAGTCTCGTTTGCCGACATGGTATTAGTTGACACAGAGTGTGAAAGGGAAAAATTTCTAGAGAGATACCCTGAATTTCCCGGCAACAGGATAAGGGCGCTTAATTTAAACGCTTATTTCGAGGATAAAGCGGAAGAATTTACGGAAAAATTTTTTGGAGTCTACGAAGAAATCGCCAGCATCCCAAAAAGATCAAACGTAACCGCTGTAGAAGGAGTCTCGGAACCAATAACCGGGCCTAATAATCTGATTTACAGGTCACAAAAAGAAACCAGCCTTACGAACCAATGTTTATCGTGGGTCATAAGGCTGGTTGAGAAAAATGCGACTACTAAAAATAGATTGAAAAAGGTCGGCTTCTTGAAAAAATTAGTTAAATTTGCTCGCCCCAGATTTGCCAGGAAGTTTCCGGATTGGGTTTGACGCTAACGTTTATTACCCCCCCAACATTCCAATCGTTTCTGGAAACAGCCAAGTAGATTTCTTAGCTCTGTATCGGATCTCATTACGTCATCTTTAAGTTCAGAGATTTTCTTTTTACCGGCATCTAGTAGCTTGTTCCTCTCATCACCCAAAAGTACCTTTTCTATTGCGTTACACAGTGATACCTCGTCATCAGCGTCGAAATATATCGCAGCGTCACCACACTGCTCTTTCAGGTGTATCGGATAAATAATCGGAATCCCCAACGACATTGCTTCTAACGGAGGCATGTTGACGGGACCAAAGTACGAAGTCATGACCAACGCGCCGGATGATCGATAAAGAGCGGGCATGTGCTCGCTGGGCACAAACCCCAAGAATCTGACTACATCTTCCAAGTGAAACTGTCGTACCAAAGAAGTGACAACTTCCAAATTGCCTTTTTGGGATCCTGAAAAAACACACAGCGGGCAATATCCGTGTCGTTCTCTAAACATTACGAGAGACGTCAAAAGGCGCGGATGGTTCTTGTGACTCCAGAACTGGCTTGGATAAAACAGGTAACCCGGCTGAAGGTCATAATGTTGAAGTGTCTTATAATCAAAAGTTTTTTCTTGGTCTATTTTGCACTGAATGCTGGGTTCAAGTGGAACTACAACGATTCTCTCACCGTCAACTGAATAGTTTTTGATGATTTTGTTCTTAAGTTCTTCACAATTGGTAATGACAGAAAAGGCTCTTTTTAGCGTAGTTTCGTATAGATGCTCTCTTCGATCAAGCTCACCGAATGAACGTACTTCCGGGAACTCTGGGAAATCCCGGTGACAAACATCCCATAGTGTCCATATGTAATTCAATAGTTGCAGAGATAATGCTGCGGACGATGGGGACACGAAATAAACGAGGTCAACGCCATCTCTTATCAGCCTTTTCTCAAGACTGGATAAAAACTGGATTTTTTTTTGAACAATCCCTGAAATGCCTGACCACGAAATGTAAGAGAAAGCTTTGTCAGAAATGGTCCATGAATAATAGACTGCTTTCAGGTTTAGACTTTTAAGAATTTCAACGTTAGCCTTTACAGGTGTGTAGATAGCGAAATCATATAACCCAGCGCAAACCCTTTCCATTTGTATCATCGCATTCAAGCTATGTTGGAATCCACCCCCTAAATGTAGTTCTTGATCGAGATATGCGGCAATTTTCAATTCTTCATTCTCATCTTCTGAAAGCGTAACAAGTTACTCCCCAAGACTGATCGTTAACTTCACCACCCATCCATGCTTCGAAATGCACATTTTCGAAACCGGATTTTTTGCAAACCAGGTCAATCTCGGGTAGGAAAAAATATCTAACAGGGTGGTTTTCTATAATTACGCTACGGTTACCCGATGCAATGTCCTCAACTATCACCTCGAATCTAACATCAACACGATTTTCATTTACCTTCAATTCTGGTTCAGAGAGCCTCATTACAAAAGTATTTGCATCCGAGAGGCGTTTGATTCTTACTTCAGGCTTCTGGATCAATACTGCTGGCCCGTACCAAAAATCAAAGAGAAACAAACCACCAGGCCGTAAGTGAATAGCGGCAGTCTCAAACGTTGATATAACGTCTTCATTATTAATCTGATAGCACAATACATGAAAAAGTGCCAAAACCGCATCAAAGTGTTTTTTCACTCTATAGGTACGTACATCCCCGTATGAAAAATGGAGGCTATTTTTGATTTTATCTGGTTGTTGGTCGAATTTGATTTCAGCCTGTCTTAACATGGACTCACTCGAGTCAATTCCCAGAACATTGAACCCGTGCCTACCCAGTATCGTGGCATGAGCCCCGGTGCCACAGCCCAATTCTAATATGTTCTTCGCCCCTGGAATATTCTGCTGGATTAGCCTCTGAATATAATCTGACTCTGACTCATAATCTTTGTCTTGGTACAAGAGATCATAATAACGGGAATACGCATCAAACAAACTCATCTTGGCGATCCCTTTCGAGGTGTATTAATTTTTGTTCCGATGTTGGTTATAGGCATGAGATCATTCTGCGAGGGGCTCTTCGAGACGGTAAGTGTCCTTCTCATAATCTGTCCCGCCACGTATTCCCCGAGTAAATACCAGAAAGACAGTATCCTCTAGAGCAATCATTGAATGGCGTTCCGTAGGAACATTTACAGCCAGGTTTCCGGGTTCCAACACTACAGGGACAACTGGCCCTTCCGGCATCTGGCTGAGGAGCTTGATCTTTCCTTCCAGAACGTAGACGTACTGCACTGTTTTATTGTGGTAGTGATTGCCGCGGGTTGCGCCTTTTGCAGACCTGATCAAGGTTACATATTGAACAGATTCCTGTGTCAAAATATCGATAATTTCTCCCCTGTCATCCTTGAAACAAGCTTGAGGTGTAGTGACCTTCATCCGATCTCCTTTCTTAAACAAAAACTATAAGTTGTTCTATGGCTGTCAAATAATTCGTGGATTGGGTATAGGAATAATAAACTTACCGCCCCTTGAAACGTAATCACCCAAATTTCGCATGATTTCATGTGAGAAGTTCCACGCGAGTAACAGAGCATAATCTGGCATTTCATCCATTAGTTTTTGATCCGGAAAAACCGGAATATGTGTGCCTGGTGTGAATCGGCCAATCTTGAGGGTAGATTTTTCTGTAATAAAATCTATGGTGTCTTTTCCAATCCTGCTATAGTTCAATAAGGTCATGCCTTTAGCGGGAGCGCTCACTCCAGCGATTTTTTTCCCTTCACGTTTCAGCTTCCGAAGCAGCCAAGTCAATTCTTGACGATTAACTTCCACTTTTTGGGCGAACTCTTTCAAGACATCAAGAGTGTGGATGCCCATATCTTTTTCCCCCTTGACGAACTCCTCAACAGCAGGAGACACGGGCATCTTTCCCTGGAAACTAACATAAACTCTTATGGAACCGCCATGTATATCGCGTTCCTCAATATCAAAAATCTCCATTCCGAAGCGTTCAAAGAAAGATAGCATAGGTAATATGGATAGATAAGACAGATGCTCATGGTAAATTGTGTCGTATTCCAGATCCTTTACTAAATTACAGAAATATGGAGCTTCTACAACTAAGACTCCTGAAGCGCCTGTTAATATTTTCACGCCCTCCATAAGAGAATCGAGATCATCCACATGGGCAAAAACGTTAGTTGCTGTTATTACTGAAACTCGACCTTTCTGCTTGAAAACAGATTCGGCGACTTCAGGAGAAAAGAACTCATTTAAAGTCTCGATGCCTTTTTTGTCCGCAATCCTAACAATGTTACTCGCAGGCTCAACTCCAAGCACCCTTGTTCCGTTTGATCGAAAGGACTCCAGCAAAGTTCCAACATTACTTCCAATGTCTACGACCAGATCATCCGAACCCAATTCAAGCCTATTGGTAACGGTACGGGCAAACTCGGCCCAGTGCTGCCTGCCCGTAGCAGTTAACGAAGATTCATAAGGATAGTCATGACGATAAAGTATTTCCGGAGATACAACATAGCTCAACTGCGCCAACCCGCAGTTCATGCACAACATTACTTCAAGCGGATAGTAGGTTTCCGGTTCCCTCAATTGATCCTTTCTTAGAAATCGGTCCGCTGGTGGTGTAAAACCAAGATCAAGAAACTTCACCAATTTTGTATCCTTGCACATACGACAAATCATAGTCCTACCCTCTTAGACCGAACTGAATAATTTACATATTGGATTTAGATTTTTTATTCTCGCAATGTTAATACAATTTCGTCAAACAAAAAATTCATGGCAGTATCAGGATCTGCTTTTGGAAATGTGCTCGTCAAGGAATAAGGATCAAGATTAACGACTGGTTTGTCTTTAAAAAGTTGCAGGTCGGAGAAAAGGAAACATAAATCCCACAAAACATCCTCAATTCTTTTATAAAAAGGACTTTGGTCTATCAAATGATCGAGTCCGCCAGCATGCCTTTCAACGTTCCAAATATTGTTTTCATTATCAACAAAAATGTCATGGGGGTATGTATTGTCCATTCCCAACACATAAATATTATCATAACCGATAAAACAGGCCATTGCCAATGCCTTATAGAGAGTCGACGAAAGATATCCCCGAGGAAACATAGGGTTTATGTTCTTTGACCACCAACATGCCTCGATGTCGTTGAAATAGATTGTTCGATCTTCAAATTCATGATCCAGATCGAAATCCATCGGCACACAAATAGTGATCTCTTTATTATCTAGAAAGTATTGACGCAAGGCACTGTTGCTATCGGTCAGCATACTAGGAGCGCTAGGATTAAGAGTATTGGGATCACTGATTACATGATAACTGGGACAAATGGAACAAAGGGTTTTGTTGTTGTTGTAAAAATTAACCACAAAAAGATGGTTGTTTTGTTTGACAAAATGTAGCAGCTTGTGGGGATCTAAGTACCCCTGAGAAGGTCCATTTCCTAAAACTAAGGCTGATTTACCAGATCCGGTTTTTTTTATGCTTGTTAATCGAGACAATTTGGAACAATTGAAAAAACCTTTTGCTATTCCACCAAGAAGTGCTCTAAGAGAAAAAATTTTCAACCACAGAAGGTGAATAGCTGACCTTCCAGGAAAAGACCTTGGCTTTCCCTCGCCTAACATCAACCTGGGCAAGGATGCCCGGTGTCTGTTTTTTTCGAGGTAGGCAAGGGTAGCTCCATCAACGATTTTATTAATCAAATTAATGGCCCTGTGAAGCTTTGAAAGTTGCCGCAAAAATCTGCTCTATTTTTCCAAATACTTAACAACTTCAAAGACTTCCGCATATTTTACGCCGATGCGTTGCCCTGCATTCTCAGCCTCATTTTGAAAAAAGGAAATCCAACAATTGCCTGTTCTTTCCATCTCGGAAACATGAGCGCTGATTGCCTTCTCTTTGGTTTCCCAGTGTTGCGTTATGTCTATATAGAAGTTTCCTTTGAAATCAAGTATAGAATGATACCAGTTACTTCGGTACATCAATAGGCGTGGAACATGTCTACAACTATGAAGAGAAGCCTTACCCACAGCCTGATGGTCGTGATGAATGTCTCCAACCCAGTGAGAATAGACAAAATCGATCGATTTCTCTTCAACTATCCGCACAATGTTTACGTTGAGAGTTTCAACAAACTCGACTTGAAGTGTCGAAAAGCCTCCGCAGATTAACTCCTTAACCCCGAGTATTCGCATAGCTGCTTGAGCCTCTGCCAGCGCTATCTCGTCGCCCCGCACTATTTGTTTATACTGATTGGAATATCCAGAAACAGTAGCCACGTAAACATATACAGTGTCTCCTCTTGAAACATGCTTGGCAAGAGCGCCGCCGCACCCTAACTCGACATCATCAAAATGAGCCCCAATGGCCAACACATTCATTTACAATTCCTTAAGATCACGCGACTATGTCCCTCTCCACAGTTAAATAGCAGGTCTATACTGCTCATATATGTCAGAAAATCTCCGTACAACTGAGGGTAGGTTGGGTGATTGAATTCCTGCCATAATACTTTAATGCCTGCTTCTGTGAATGGGATCGGGTCAAGGTAGGAACGTGCTCCAACGCCAGACAAGTAAGTAGTGGCTTTTACTTTTGTTAACAATTCTACCAGTAATTCGTTTTTCTTGCCAGATGGTAAAAGCTCACTCGACAAAAAAATATCAATCTTTATATCGAACAGCTTCATCAAAAACTTAATAGATCTTATATTAAAATCAACCAGTTTTTCACCTTGGAAACTGTACAATCTTTCGATTTTTGGCATGATCTCTTTGAAATATGACGCCGCGCAGTAGTTTTGTCTCAGAAGATTGAGATTGGCTTGTCTCCAATCGATTGATTTGGACAAACGAACCTCGTTGATTGGAATCCCGTGATGACACTTCTCAACTGCGACAGAGAGCCATCGCTCCCCGTTTGGTGTTTTAATTTTGTCCCTGTGAGTCCAGCTTCGGCTAGTATGCGATACAAACTGAACATGATCTAGAATTACAAAGACATCAGCTTGAAGCAAACGGTGAAAAAAACCGAGGTACGGCAAGAAATCCGGCTGATGAATGACGGCTATGCGCCCCATAATTGTTCCAATTCATAACAGACATTGGTTGTCCCCTCCAGGCCGATCGAGTGCATCCCTGCTTGACTCATGGCACGAATGTTAAGGTGACAATCAAAAACAGACTCGTTGATTTTAGTATGGTGCCCTGCGAAGACAGCGCCTCCCAATTTCTGCAAGAAGAGCCCAACTGGAATCTCAAACAATTCATTGGCGACAATTATACAAGGTAACCCTGCGGCATTGGCCTCAAAAGGAGTGATTCCACCACCGGTGATAGCTAGATCATGTTTGGAAAACTCTTTAGCCAAACAAGGAACTCCTATTTTAAGCACAAAGTTTTTGGGTAATCCGGATTGCAACTCGTCTATGTGTTCAAAACCTGGTCCCACGATTACCGCAGCGCTTTCTTGTCTTTCAGCAAGGAGCGCCACTATGCTAGCAGTAACTCCATATGTATCGCTACCTCCAAGAGTTACAACAATCCTGTCAAGGCGTTCTCTTACCCGTTTATATTTCCTGATGTTCTGATTAAGGATCAAATACTTAACGCCTCGTAACACCTTTGAGCCGTGCAATACTTCCGAGTTGTCGAAACACATCGAGGCAAAATTAACGTCAACATAATTGGCTCCAGGACCTCGATCATCAAAGGTGGCAAGTTTTACATCCGCCTCTTTAACTCGTCGGGCATGGATTGCTGAAGTGTCAAGACGGTCGTTTACCCAAACCTTAACCTCATAGCGTTTTATGATATCTAGTTCCCATTCTGCACTTTCTTCGAAATCCACCACCTCATATGGCAAATTGTATTTTTCGAGAATGGAAGAAGCCGGTTCATGATGATTGACAACAATTATGAAAGGCCATCCCAGTTCTTTAATTCTAGAGCTAAGATGGACAACTCTAAAAAGGTGTCCCATTCCACGTGCGTGTGACGATTCTAAACAAAGAGCGAACACAGACGGATTGCCTCTTCAGTTGTAACCAAATTCAATCTTGAATTTCTAACAATCATGGATGCGCGCTCTAGATCATCCTTGGTGTCGACAGTCAAACGGAGACCAGGCTTCCGTTTGGACGCCGGAATGTCCAATACAGACGTTTTGAATGACTCCGGATGTTCGAGCATATACTCATCTACGTGTTCAAGATGATGAGGTTCAGTTGCTTTAAGCATAGAGGTTTCGAGTGATGACAATGAAAAGATTTCTGCGCCCACCCCAATCGGAAGCGCGCCAAAAGAATGAGAGAAATCAACACAAGAAGAATAATGAAGATCAATCAATCTATCCAGCTCTTCAATATCAGTAAACGGGTTGTCACCAGTAAGTCGGACAATCTGACTGAACCCCATCTTCTTTGCGCAGTCGTAGTATCGCTTGAGCACATTTAACTCGTTACCCCTAAAACAGCACACTCCACGCTCTGTGCAAAAATTCTCCACGGCATCATCGGCACGGGTAGTTGTTGTAGCGATGACATGCACGGCGTCATGCTCCAGCATCTTCAATCGATCCAGTATGTGATCCAAAAGAGGCCGGTCGTGAATCACTCTAAGGATCTTTCCGGGCAGTCGTTTTGACCCCATACGAGCCTGAATAATGATACCAAGGTTCAAAGCAGGTCCGACCAATGCAGAACATTATCCGCAGACATGTTGTGAGCAGCTCGCCTCCCGGTAATCTGGTCAAGATATTCAGGCGCTATGCCATCGCCTGGACGTTTAATAGCTAAATGATTGAAGGTTAATATCTCATCGGAGTTGACATCGCAAGCTAGTACAATACTTTTCCGATTGTTCACTCGGGTGACTCTCTCACTATCCGCAGGTCTCTTGGTACCGTTGCCTCTCATTATTTCATATTCACGAATAGTTTTAACGATATAACCCATTTCCAATTGATCGGCAGACAGTCTATGATCGGGTCCGTCCGCTGTCTTGTCGATTGTAAAATGCTTTTCGACAATTTTAGCTCCCATTACGGCGGCACAAATACAGGCAGTCGTTCCTATAGTATGGTCAGAATAGCCGACATCGAAATATGGAAAGGCATTCATCATAGTTTGAATAGCCCTTAGATTGACATCTTCGGGATGTGTAGGATAAGTTGTTACAGCATGCAAAAGGCTGATCTTGTCGTTTCCTTCTTGGAGGATAGTATTTACAGATTTATGCACCTCTCCCAGAGTACACATGCCTGTAGACAATATGATTGGCTTTCCTTTTCTTGCGACATAGCTCAAGAAAGGTAAATTTACGGCGTCGTCAGATCCTATTTTATATACGGCAACGTTGAGTTTTTCTAAAAGATCCACGTCGGATTCATGAGAAGGAGTGGAGAACCAGTCTATTCCTTTTGACTCAGCATATTGAAAAACACTCCTGTGCAATTCTTCCGAAATCTCGTATTTTTTGAATAGTTCAAACTGTGACACAGTTCCTGTATTTTCCATGTCGAACATGGCCAGCCGGCTGGCAATTGTATCTGCCCGATACGTTTGGAGCTTGACTGCATCAACTCCACAACTGATGGCAGCGTCTATCAATAGGCGAGCTTGTTCAAAAGTAATGAAATTGCCACCGATCTCGGCGATGATGTAACAGGAATCAGACCGACTGTTTTTCAGCACATCTAACTCCTTAACTTGACAATTCTCGCTGGAACACCGACAGCTACAGCATTTGGCGGAATTTCTCCCGACACTACAGCATTAGCCCCGATTATGGTGCCATCACCGATATAAGAATTCATAAGAATCTTAACTCCAGCGCCAATCCATACATCGTTGCCTATAATGACCTCTCCGATTTCCGCAAGTTGTTCACGCATTGTCTGCCCTAGTTTTGTCCCGTGGTTATGGTCAATTATTTGAACGTAGGATCCTACGAGTACATTTTTACCAATTTTAATCAGATTTTTTGCCGTAACTATAGAATTCCGACCAATTACAGTATTTTTACCTACGAAAACTTTAGGATGCGGTTTGGTCAACTGAAAAAAAGCATAATTCTGAATAGTACAGTTGTCATCGATTTCCAAGACAGCATTGTCAGTTATCCAAAATGATGTGTTATACTTAATTACTATACCTTTACCAAATTTTGAAAGGTACTTCCTCGCTTTGTAATAAGAAACTACTTTCTGAATTAGACCCTCCCTGTTGCGGTATGAAGCGCTATCCAAGTCAATCATTTCTGTCATATTAATGGCCAACAACCTGTGAACGATTTGTATAATTCTTTACTAAGAAGGTAATATTGCCGATATTATATGTTTCGTCTCGGGTTTCTCTGGGGAGATAACATTTTCGGCATACATCACTGAGAAGAAAACCTTGGGGCTGTTTTTGAAGCTCTCGAATTGCTTTCATTTTTTGCCCATGCCAAACTGAATGAATGGTTTCGTAATTCATGTTACCCACAACTTCTATGTTTTCCTCATCGTTAGAGCATTTCATGACAAGCCCATCAGCGCCTATGACAAGACGCTGATATTGTTGTGGACAAATGAACTCATCAACATATTCAATCTGATCGTCCTTGCTCAAATAATCGATCAGCGGATTAAACGCCACTAAGTCTACGTAACTGGCAAAGGTGTCGTAGTAGGCTTTAGGGTCTTCCTCTATTGCAGGCCAAATACTTTGGACCTTGATAACAGGTCTATGTATTCCATTTTCATCTTTGAACCGTCTGATTTCTCTAATTTTGCTTAGCAGGTCTTGAAATCTCAGAGGTCTTCTAATTCGCTCATATGTTTTGCCGGTGCCGTCGATAGAAATCGTTATCCAGTCCATCCCTGCTTCGACCATCTTCTTAAAGAAATCCAAGTTCAGAGTGCCACCGTTGGTCAATGTTGAAACTTCTTTGATACCTTTTTCTTTGGCATATCGGATGCAGTCCACGAACCTTTTATGAAGTGTTGCCTCACCACGTAGGCTAAGCCGTATAGCTGGAACTTTTCCCCCAATTTCGTCTATGATTTTCGCATACAATCCCCAATCCATCAGTGTTGTGTTGACTTTCTTCTTGAATTGATCAGTGATGGTGTAACACATTGGACAGCGAAGATTACATATGGAAGATAGTTCTATATCCACTAGCAAGGGATATTCGGCCACAAACTGACGGATCGGAAATAGCCTCCAATTCCTCCGATACTCGGCATATTTGTCAGCCCAACCTTCTCCGCGAAAAGACTCAAATCGAGCTTCCCGCTCCGGCGTATCCATAGAATAATTTCCTTTATTTATTGGAACGATGTCTCTCACAGGCACCTCTCCTTTTCAATCATTTTAGACAATCCCTGCTCAAGAGAATGTGAACAACTCCACCCCAACTCCACAAGGGCTTTCTCAGAATTTGCACGAACTTCGTTTAACTCGTTCCGTCTTTTTTCGTTCAAACACCTAATTTCAAAATCAACATTCAGAATTGAACGTATCATTTCTACGACTTCTATGACACTGTATGCTTTTCCTGACCCTATGTTATAACAACGAGAGCCTGGATCATTCCAAACGATAGTCGCTATTAAAGCATCAACTGCGTCATCGATGTAGACGTAATCTCTTTTTGGCTCCAAATCTTTCAATAATACAGTTTGATTGCTTACTGCCCGATTTATAATGTGAGGAATCAAGAAACGTGAATCCTGACCTTCCCCGTAAACATTGAAAAATCTAAGCATCGTAACGGACACTTGGTGTATGCGAGCAAAGTAATCGCATAATACCTCCCCCATGTACTTGGATAGCGCATACGGATTATTGGGCTGAGGCAGAACATTCTCATCAATTGGAAGGCGTTTTGGAATTCCGTATACGTATGCGCTTGGAAAAGTTATAGGGAATGATGCCTTTGCGCAGAACTCCAAAACATTTCTGGTTCCCTCACAGTTTATACGGATGAATTCTCCGGGGTTTGCCCAACTGTCAGGCACAAAGGTTTTGCCCGCCAAATGAAAAACTCGATCGAATTTTATTGGAGGGATATTCTCGAATGTCTTTGGGTCCGTAATATCCCCAGATCGCGAGGAGAGCCCCATCACTTTATGAGATAAGGCTTCAAGTCTCTTCACAAGAGCCTTTCCAAGGAAACCAGTGGCGCCTGTAACCAGAAATTTGCTCATTCAAGAAAGATGCTTTCTAGGTTTTCGAACTGTTCCACTGCAATCGCATAATCGTCGGGTCTGCCAATGTCCAGCCAAGTGCCGTCATGTATACAAACACTTGGTGGAGTGTTGGCAGCTAGTAGATCCCGCATTAGATCATCAAATCCGTAAAACACGTCACGAGGAATTAAGTCTAAAACATTACGGTTTATCATGTATATTCCCATACTAACTTGGTAACAATTAAGGGGCTTTTCCCTGAACCCAGAAAGTCGTCCATCTTCGTCGACATCCAGTACTCCATAGTCTACCCGCTCATCTCGACGATGTGAAGATATTGTAAACATGTTGCCTTCCGAAATGTGATACGAGGCAAGGTTACGGAAGCTCAGGTCTGTCAAAATATCGCCGTTCATGACCAAGAAGTTCTCAGGCAAGTCTGGGATAAGTCTCAGAGGCCCCATCGTGCTCAAAGGTTTATCTTCCAAAGAGTAGTCTATTTCGACATTCCATTTGCTTCCATCACCAAAAAAAGCTCGTATAATTTCAGCCTGATGATTAACTGCAAGCGTAATGTGGCGGAAACCATCTCTGGATAGTTGGCGAATGATTATCTCCAAGATCGGGTAGTTCCCAACTGGGACTAGAGGTTTGGGAATTGCTACAGTGTACGGTCGTAGTCGCGTCCCGCGACCGCCCGCAAGTATTACTGCTCTATTTAACATTTCTCCATCTCACTGCATTACCTAATTAAATGTTATATTGTTTCCACTTATAATTTGAAATATTTTCGACATTTGTAAACCATTCAATAGTTTCTGCAAGCCCGCGCCTAAACCCTTCAATTCCGGCATATTCTGGTTCCCAACCGCAGAGTTCATGGGCCTTTCTGTTATCAGCCCAGAGGCGCTCCACCTCACTTTTGGATGGACGCAATCGCTTGTCGTCTGTTTCGATTTTGATCTCGACACCCATTATATCGCCAATAAGCTGCGCTGATTCACCAATGGAGATTTCATAATTGCTTCCAATATTAATTACTTGTCCGATCGCTGGCTCTGAAGAAGCCACTGAAATAAATCCTCTTACGGTGTCCTTGATGTAATTGAAATCACGGGTCGGGTGAGTAGATCCCAATTGCAGTTTACGAACACCATTGGCAATTTGTGTGATAATTGTTGGCAATACTGCTCTGGCTGATTGGCGCGGACCATAGGTGTTAAAAGGCCTAATGATACTTACTGGCAGACCGAAAGACGCATAAAAAGAATAAGCAAGCTGATCCGCTGCAATTTTGGTCGCAGAATACGGGGATTGTCCCTGTAAGGGGTGGTCTTCCGTGATCGGAACAAACCGAGCGGTTCCATAGACTTCGCTAGTACTAGTGTGAACTACCCTTGAAATTTCAAGATCGCGCGCAGCCTGCAGCACGTTCAACGTGCCCTTCACATTGGTATCAACATAAGTATCTGGTGAATGGTAAGAGTAGGGAATTGCTATCAAGGCCGCCAAGTGAAGGACAACGTCACAATCGCGCATGGCCTCTCGCACTCCATGCGGATCACGAATATCCCCAGCAAACACATCTAACTGGTCTCGGATTTCGGACGACACGTGGTCCAACCAACCCCAAGAGTTAAATGAGTTATAAAATACAAAGGCTCGGACATTATGGCCCTGACGAATCAATTCCTCTGTAAGGTGCGAACCTATGAAACCATCAGCGCCGGTAACAAGAGTTTTATTCACTTAGATCCAACATCCTTTATTCTACTACTTTCTTTTTCCATTTGCATGACTTTGTAAAAGTCTAACACAAAAGACTCTATGTGGTTTAATTCTTCAATTGTTTCTATATCAAGGACATTAGTGCTAGCCTGATTTGGATCCCTACTTTTTTTAACCTCGTTAGATATCATTTTACGGTACGTGGTTTGGACTTTAAGAAAGGCCTCAGAAGGTAAGATTCTTTGCACGATTCCTTTTATGAGGGATCTTGCCACGCTTCTGATGGAAGTCTTCCGGGAGCAATAACCTTTTTTCAGACAAAACTTTAAGTAAGCCTCAATGTATTCTAGAATAATTGCTCTCGCTTCTTCAATGCCAGCACCGTAATGTCGTGCCAATTCTGAAGACAGGTCATCCACAAATCTTTTGCGTTCCAAAGAGTACTGATTTAAAGCATACCAGTCGTTAAACCATAAGTCCCTATTCGAGTAGGGAATATTAGTCACCGGGTGATTCTCGTTAGATCTGAGCCAATATACTTCATTCACCGAGGCTAGTTTGCCGTGAATGTAAGTCAACATGGCTTGCAGCACTTCAGTCGTATAAAGACAATCCCAATCTTCCAGCATGTCAACCCATCTTTTCATAACATGCTGTCGCAGCACTGCGTACGGTGTGGCACAATTTAAATTTTCCTTGGCGAATAGAAGTCTATCTTTAATGTCATCTTGAATGACACGAAAGTTTTGGTGATCGTAACCCACGCTATAATAGATTTCTGAATTGGTGTGTGAAACGTCAAAACTTAGAGACTGTCCGATACAGGCTACAAGTTGTTGATTTGTTTCAAGTGCTTCTATAGCTTTTATCAGACCTTTTTTTAGGTAGAACTCATCGTCTCCGTGCATCATAGCGTAAGGAGTGTTTACATACTTAAACGCTAGCTTCATTCTTGTAGAAAAAGTCCCATGTAAATGGTGGTATGAGACATTTGGAAGTTTTAATATTAATTCCTCGATGCTTGGGCTTACTGGTTTGGGGGATCCGTCTACCATAATTATATTAGCATTACTATATCCCCAATATACAGACTGCCTGATCAAGAATGGCTGCCTTTGATATGATGGAATCACAATGGTCAGTTTGGCAAGCTTATCTGAATACGAAACGTCTTGCAATTTCTTCTTCGATAATTCGGATATTGCCCAACTTTCGAGTGGACTTTCTTTCATTCGATGCCTCTTGCCGAATTTAGCCTCATATTTGAAAACAATTTAAGGGAGCTAAAAATCACTTTTTCACTCTTTGGATCCCCTAAATTTTCACAATTCAGCATAATGTGATTAGAATTTTCATTGTCACACATAAATCATTTTTTCGGCCTAATCTTGCCTGGTTACGCTACTGCGGACGCACCTATCCTAATGTAATCTATTCCCAGGTTTGCGGCTTTCGCATCCCGCTTGATCAATTGAATCATACGCCTCATGTCATAAATAAGGTTCATCATACCAATCTTGGCCCTTGCGCGAGCTATGCCAATAGTGCGGACAATGTGGCCTCCCATTACGTGCTGCGCCCCAAATACGTGTTGCACCCGAGCCCGAGTCTTTGACTTGATACGATTTGAGGCTTGTTGTTCGTCGGTAAGAGGATGGCAGCGAGAACCTTTTTCATGGATCTGACTTTCAAACCCATCAGCAATAAGAGTCTCTTCGCATTCTTTGGAACGATATGCGCTGTCTGCATATATCGGGCGCTTTTTACCTTCAGGGTCGGTTGTCGGATCAAGGAGTTCTTCAAATACCTGGCTGTCATGAACAGCCGCATTGCTCACAGCGAAGCTCTGAACCAACTTGTTGGTTTGGTCGGCATTGATATGGTTCTTGTAGCCGTAGTAATGCTCGTTATTCTTCTTCACCCAACGTGCGTCAGTATCTTTTTGACGAAGCTTGTTAGGGTTCTGATACCATTCTTGAGGTATTTTACCCGATTTGATTGTTGCGTTCTCTTCTCGGTTGTTGCGCTGACGCGGCGCTTCAACAAACGTAGCGTCTATCATTTGCCCAGCCTTAGGCACATATCCCTGCGCCGCCAACTGCTCATGAAACTTCTCAAAAAGCTCTTCAACAAGATTGAGATCCTTCAGTCGTTCACGGAACAGCCATGTAGTCTTGGCGTCCGGTACCCTGCTCTCAAGTTGTAGCCCCAAAAACCGCATGAACGAAAGTCTATCCCTGATCTGGTATTCAATCCGGTCGTCAGAGAGATTATGCAACTGCTGAAGCACTAAAATCTTGAACATCAGAACCACATCAATCGGCTTGGCTCCCGCATTATTCTTTCTTGGTTTCTCATAAACAAGATTCAAACAGGGTCGAAACGCCTCCCAATCAATGAGTCCTTTCAACGCAACCAACGGATCACCCATCTCGGTCAACTTGGCCGTACGCTCATGGATGTCGAAAAAACCAGGTTGAAAGCGAATTGGCATTTGATTGTCTTCCCTGCTTGATATACTTTCCCTATAACACAAACTAAACAAGCCGCGAAGACTATGGGCTGAAAAATCAATCAAGAGGTGCCATTAAGATTTTTAGGGATTCTTTAACTTACCCTTTTCAGATACCCATCTGGAGCGACGGTTATGAGCAACTTTTGCTCAATATTCTTGTCGATTTCAAACTCCGGATGGTTTTTTAAGTATTCTCGGACGGCTGTTTTCGGGTTGTTGCCTGGTCCCCAGGGTCGATCCGGGAATAACTCCACCGGCAAATCTTCAACAATGGTGTCGAACACAACGCAATAACTGCCCATGCTCGTGAGCGGCGCGTAGGTATTGAGTTCCGCCAATACGTGGTCGTGAGTGTGATTTGAGTCGAGGAGAACCATAATTCTTTTCTTGTCTTTAGCCTTTTCGTGTACCTGTGTGATGATCTCCGGCGAGATGCTTGATCCCTCGATCATAGTAATGCGTTTGAACATAGGGTGTTCTTCAATCGCTTTTCGGTTATGCGCTCGTATATCGATGTCTATTCCCAAAACCTCGCTCTGGGGTCCGCCGCATGCCGCAACCAGCTCCAGCATTGAAGCATAGAAAATCAATGAACCACCGTGTGCTATTCCAGTTTCAATTATGAGGTCCGGCTTAACCTCAAAAATTATTTCCTGCATCGCCATAATGTCGATTGGTATTTGAATAATAGGTCGTCCAAGCCAGGAAAAGTTATACATGTATTTATTTTGAAAAGCCTTTTTTATCCAATTGTGAGAAATGACATGCCATTGGTTTTCTTCGTGGTAATTGGCTATACGGGTATTTTTCTCTTTTTCAAAGACATGGACGGGATCAATGTGTTTACTGGGCATCAAAATTCCTTCCAATGGCAACGTGTGCTGCGGCCATTAGCCGTGGCAATTCTTCCTCCAGGCAAATAGGGGTGAATGGAAATTCATCTTGGAGACGGCTGGTGTCGATCGGCGGGAAGCGCCGACAAGGCGCATCCGAGCGAAAGATTACTTTGTGCCCACTGAGCTGTCGTAATTGCTCTGCCAAGGATTCGTGCGTCACAATCCGTCCACTGGCGACATTGTAGAGGCGGTATCGACCGGATAAAGCGATGTCTGCAAGGCGTCTTACCACGTCCACTATGGAGATATAGTCTTTGCCAGACTTTGGCGCCTCACCAATAATCAGAGTATCCTCAATGGCCAACTGATCCAATAATTGGGCTAGGAACGTATGTCTACTCTGTCCCACCCCAAATACGTTGGACAGGCGAGCCACCCTCACTCTCTCGTTTGGATTGGTCAAACACAATGCCTCACCGAGAAGTTTACTCAGATCGTAAAGGCCATCAGCGCTTGGCCGTAACGACAAATCTGTCTCCTCCTGGGCCAGTTGCTCTCCGGCCAGTCCGCCATATACTCGAGTTGATGACAAATAGAGGAAAGAGTCGAATTGAGCGTCTCTGAAAACCTTCATCAAATTTAAAACATTAGCGTCCACAGTGTCTAACGGCCGTTGTCGGAAATCGCCCGTAAGGCCAATTGCATATACTACGTGTCCGAGTGATCTATTGAACACTTCGGTACTGCCGCGCTCTGGTCCAAAAACGTCATATCCAATTGATTGCAAATAGGCCTGCAAATGACTGCCAATAAATCCCGAGGCTCCCAAAACGGTGAATTTCATTTACGCCTTCCCAGTAGGCGCAGTGGATTGCCACCCTGTATTGTATAAGATGGCACCTCAAATCTCACCACTGATGCTGCACCGATGACACAGCCTTTTCTCAGTATCGCACCGTCTAGTATTACGCAGCCAGCTCCGATCCATACGTCATCTTCCACAATGATCCCCCCTCTGCTAGGCTGAAATCCTTGTGCTTGGATCAGTCTATCGCGAGCGCTGAACTCATGATTGACCGGGGCGAAAACGCAATTGGCGGCTATCGAAACATTGTTGCCAATAATAATGCCATTCCCGGTGTAGAGCATACAGCCCGAGTTGATAAATACCCGCTCTCCGATTATTAGGTCACCATTACCACCAACCGGTTTGACCTTCACAAAACTGTCGATCATTGAGCCAGCGCCAACACGAATCAGGCTTCCACGTTTAGAATCCTCTAAGTCGGCCAAAGCTGAAACATTTGCCTCAAGGTGTATCTCAATAGTCATTGACGTTTCTTCAAAGCTCCTGAAGCGCTGGTACGGCAGTTACAAACTGCCCGCCCCAATCAAGGATGTAGGATAACTGGCGCATCAATTCGTCCTTCAGGTTCCAGGGTAAAATAGCAACAATATCAGGTCGATGATCGCGCAAATAGTCCTCACTCACGATTGGTATACGGCTGCCCGGAAGATACTTGCCCTGTTTACTTGGATTAAGATCCACCACGTATGGTAGCAGATCAGGCCGAACTCCACCGAAGTTCAACAGGGTGTTTCCCTTGGCCGCAGCGCCATACGCACCAACTTTGAGCCCTTTCCTTTTGGCTTCGATCAAGTAAGCTACAAAATCATCCTTGACCTTTTCGGCCCTGGCCTGAAAGTTCGTGTAAAGGGCCGCTCCTGTGATCCCGGCTATGTCTTCCTGTGCCAGCATCGCCGCTACATTGCCCGCGACAGGCTGGACACCTGTTTCCGAACGCTGCGCAAACACTCGCAGGCTTCCGCCGTGGGTGGGGAGTTTTTCGACATCAAACACCGTAAGACCATTTTCGGCAAAAATGTGCATTACCGCCGTTAACGACAGATAAGAGAAATGCTCATGGTAAATGGTGTCAAACTGGTTTTCCTCGATCAACCTGAGCACGTGTTGAAATTCGAAAGTGGCGAAGCCACCCGGTTTCAATAATATAGCAAAACCACGGGCAAAATCATTAATATCCGGAACATGGGCCAGCACGTTATTCGCCACCATGAGATCAGCCTTATCGCCATTAGCGACCAGCTCTAGCGCAAGCTCAACACCGAAAAATCTTTCAACTACGCGGATGCCCCTTTCACGAGCAGCGGCGGCTGTGCTTGCTGTGGGTTCTATGCCGCGGCAGGGGATGCCGCGCTCCTTAACATACTGCAACAGATATCCATCATTCGCTGCAATTTCCACCACATGCGACCTGGAGTCCAAACCGAAACGCTTGACCATGCTGGAAACATATCGCTGGGCATGGTCCAGCCATGATGTTGAGAATGAGCTAAAATAGGCGTAATCTGAGGCAAAAAGCTCATGCGCGTCAGCAAAGTCTTCGGTCTGAGCGAGCCAACATTGTTCACATACCAACACACGCAGGGGGAACCACTTTTCTGGAGCGTGCAGCCTCTCTTCCGTGAGATAAGCGTTTGATGGCGGAGCGCTGCCGAGATCAATAAGCCTTAAGGAAAGTTCAGTTCCGCAGTGGCGACATTTCATAACCGAACTCCCGCAAAATCTTTACCAATGAAGCTATGAGCGTTATCCCTCTCAGATATCTCGGCAATCGGCAGCGGCCACTTGATATTCAGACGCGGGTCATTGACGTGGAGCGCTCCTTCAGCCTCCGGGACATAAGGGGCGGTATGGAGGTAGAGCAATTCACAGTCTGCTGTGAGGGTCTGAAAACCGTGGGCAAACCCTTCTGGGATGTAAAGCGATTTGAGGTTTTCAGCAGAAAGCTCAACGCCGTACCATTGCAGGAATGTAGGCGAGCCATTCCTTATGTCTATTGCGACATCAAAGATGTTACCCTTCAGGCAGTTGACGATTTTTGTTTCAGCATGGGGTGGGTACTGGAAATGCATTCCACGCACTGCGCCTTTCTTATGAGTGAGGGTATGATTAATCTGCACGATGGGCTTGGTCAGCCCGAATTCACGAAATTCTTTCGCGCAAAAGAAGCGTGCGAAAAAGCCACGAGGATCTTCGATTGGCTTGCGTTGCTCGACAAATAGTCCAGCAATCTTTGTATCGGCGAAGTTAAAGCGTGCGCTCATGTGTAGGAACTACCCATGTCATTTCTGGAGAAGGCGGTATATCATTTCGAACGAAGAGAGAAATCTATTCCGGCCCGGAACACGTACATGGCCAGCCATATTGCCACACGAAACTTGGTAAGATTTCTCGTCGCTGCGCTCGCTCGAAATGACAATCGATGCTTCATATCGTCGAGATGACAACATATCTAGTTCCCACAACCTTCAAAAAACCTCTTATACCATTGTATCGTGGCCGACAAACCACCTTCTAGGCTAAATGAGGGTTTCCAATTGAGGATAGTACGAGCTTTTTCAGCGCTTAAATATTGGTATCTGATCTCATTGGAGGCCTCGTTGAGAATTTCCGGTTTAAGGTCGGAATCCATTAGAGTGAGTATCTTCTGGACCAGCTCAGTCACAGTAAGTTGTATCTCATTTGAAAAGTTGAACCCCTCCCCAACTAGGCTGCGATTATGAGCCAACTGCTCCGCAAGTATACAGTATGCTGCTGCGCCATCCTCAATATAGAAATAATCTCTCACAAAATCACCATCTGAACGAATCACGGGACGAGCGCCTCTAACAATCGATCTAATCGTTCCAGGAACGATGCGGTTCCAGTTTAAATCACCGCCTCCATAAAAGTTGCCGCATCTAGTGATTGCAACGGGTGATCCGTACGTGGTCGCATAAGCTTGAGCAATCATGTCTGCGCAGGACTTGCTAACATCGTATGGATGTTTACCCACTAAAGGGGCGTCTTCTCCATAAGGCAGTTTTTCATGGCTACCATAAGCTTTGTCGGATGAAGCGAGTATAATCTGTTTCACTGCGGGGCTGTGTCTACACGCTTCGAGGATGGTCCAGGACCCTCGTATGTTCGTGTCTAGCGTTGATATGGGATTACGATTGGCTATGCCAACTATGGTTTGAGCCGCGAGATGAAAAACAGTGTCAATCTCGTATTCCCCTAGTGCTCTTTCCAAAAGGGTCTGACTCCGGACATCCCCACGAACAACAGTTACTTTGTTAATCAATCCAGTTCTTACCAATTCCGACCTGGGCACAATATCTCTGATCAGGCATACGACATTGGCCCCGGCTTCAATCAACCGACTGACCAGGCAAGAGCCAAGCAATCCTGTTGCGCCGGTAACAAAAACCGGGCGATCAATCCAGAATGATGTATTCACTCCCACACCTTCCATGGTGCATTACCGGATGCCCACAATTCCTCGAGTTTATAGCGGTCACGTAAGGTGTCCATGCATTGCCAAAATCCGGAATGCATATAGGCGGCCACGTGGCCTTCACACGCAAGCCTTTCCATTGGTTTCCTTTCCCAAAGCGTGTGATCAGCCTCGATATAATCAATGACTTTTGGCGACAGGACATAGAAGCCGCCGTTAATCCAGGCGCCATCTCCCTTTGGTTTTTCCTGAAAGCAGGTGACCTTTGTTTTTTCGAGTGTCATAGCGCCGAACCTACCCGGCGGCATGACAGCGGTTAATGTTGCCAGCGCTTTTTCTGAGCGATGAAAATTGATCACTTCTTGGACATCGACATCTGACACGCCGTCGCCGTAGGTGAAACAGAATTCTTCGTCATCCAAATATTGGGCCACTCTTTTTAGACGCCCACCAGTCTGAGTGTTTAGCCCAGTGTCAACGAGAGTAACTTTCCAGGGTTCGACCTTTTTCTCATGCACTTCCATACAGTTGTTTTGCATGTCGAAGGTGACGTCGGACATGTGCAGGAAATAGTGAGCGAAATACTCCTTGATCATGAAGCCTTTGTATCCGCAGCAGATAATGAAATCATTCAGACCATAAGCGGAATAGATCTTCATGATGTGCCATAGGATCGGTTTGCCGCCGATTTCAACCATTGGTTTTGGCCGATTATCGGTTTCTTCGGCGAGCCGAGTGCCCATACCACCCGCGAGGATTACGACTTTCATGGGCCTACACGTTTCCCATTAGGGAGATCACTTTACGCCTCTTCGCCATCCTTCGAAAACTCGGGCTGTATTCCAGCAGTTGATCGTATGATCCTTGCGCTACAACTTTTCCATTAGCGAGTTCCATGATTTGATCACAGCTCTGAACCGTAGTGAGTCTGTGGGCGATTATAATTATGGTTAAGTCCCTTCGTAGACTTTGGATGGCACTCATGACATCTTGTTCAGTCTGATTGTCGAGTGAACTCGTAGCCTCATCAAAAGCCAACACGGCAACCTTTCTGTAGAGCGCTCTGGCAATAGCGATTCGCTGACGCTGACCACCGGATAATCGAATCCCCCTCTCACCGACTAATTCTTGGTAGCCATCTTTTTGGCCCTCTATGAATTGAGCTATCTGGGCCTGCAAGGCGGCTTCCTGAACCCGTTCCATGTTTATCTTGTTTTTGGGAACTCCAAACGCAATGTTCTCAGCTATCGTGGAGTCCGTCAGGAATATGCTTTGAGGGACATGGGCAATCGTCTGCTGCCATGAACGGAGCCATTCGCCATGAAGAGGAGCGCCATCTACAATTATCTGGCCTTCCGTGGGTTCAAGAAGACCCATCAGCAAGTCTAGGGTAGTGCTCTTCCCGCTACCAGTCGTCCCAACAAATCCTACTCTTGCGCCTCTAAGGATAATGAGGTTGACCCCATCCAGAACCCAGGGGCCATCATTTTGATAACGAAAACGAACTGATTCAAACCTTATAGCCTCACTGAAAATGAGTGGCTCTGGAGCAGGTTTGTTGGCTGAATCAGGAAGAGGCTGATCCAGAAGATTGATAGTGTCTACAACCGGAGCCTGATTACCGGCAATGGTAACCCAGGACAAATATATCTGCTGTAAGGCTGGTAGCAGACGTTGCGCTCCGAGGGCAAGGGCGCCTAAAACCGGCAACGCGGATTGAACTCCACCCGGCTGAGAGCTAAGAGCATAAGCTAGTCCTCCAATTAGTGCCATGCCAATCGCCTCCATAATGAATCTTGGGCTGCTCCCAATAAACAAGGTATTTCCGAAGGACCTACGGTATGGCAAATCGGCTTCCCGATAGGCTTGGCAGTACATAGGTTGCGAACCATTTAGCAAGACGTCCCTGATTCCCCCTAATCCTTCCTGTAAGACCTTGATGGCTTGAGGTACTTTCTGTAGCGATTCGCTGACTGTTTACATACAACCGTCGCCGTGATAGCCAAGTAATTGAACCGTAACATATCCCGAACACAATACCGGCAATCGATACAACAAATGGGTCAATTGACACAAGCGCTAAAACAAGAGCCAAGAATATGAGAATGGAGCTGACGAGATTCAGTAGAGCGTTTAGGCTAGTCATCGCATACCACGATTTGGAGCTGATACCGCTTATCACTTCACTGCTATTACGAGAGACATGAATCAAATAAGGTTGGTAAAGTGTCCGATTGAAAATATCCATGCTGATATCTGATCCAATTGACGTGGCAAGTCGCGTGCTTACCCAAAGCATGCCTAATCTTATTCCCCCGGCCCCAAAAGCAGTCAGGGTAAACAAGATCGCTAAGGGTAGCACAAGTTGATTTGCTGAACCAATTCCGATGATTTCAGCGGCTTTTCTCACAAGCGGCTGGTCAAAAACTCTATCTGGGTTAGTCAACGCGGCTATAAGAGGCAGTACGGCTCCCAAGCTTATAACTTCCGAAAAAGCGCTGGCCAGCATCAGCGCGAATAGAAGCATCAGTTGCCGCTGACGACGCTTTGTCAAATGCCGCCATAGCCTTATCATGAGACTGGAAAGGCTTGGTTGTGGTTCAGATGAGGTTGTAGGCTGGCTATCGGGCATAAATTTCCTAGCGCTTGCTTTGGGGGCTAAACATCGTGGGTGCAACATCTTTCCAAAACTTCGTCCTATAGTTAATAACATAACTATCTTAAAATACTACGAAATAGTTTAAAACACATTCTGCCAGATGATAAACCTTTCAGAATCTTAACTGACATCCCGTTTCGAAATTTGAAGTAAATCCAAAACTAGAAGTCGGTTCTCTTCGACTGTGGTTTCTAAGATCATTATAAACACTCTGCGGGTCCTCTATGTCTGTAATCAAAACTGCGTCATAGCTCGTTAAGTCTGCTTCAATGCCGGTTTTGTCAATAACTAGCCCTGAGGCCCGCCCAAGCAACAGGGCGATATCTGTTAAGTCACCTTCACCGACTAACGCTATTTTCCGCCAGCCTATTCGTTCGCACAAGTCAAAAATAGACTCACATTGGGTTTTGGCGTCCCTGAACAGGGTAAAAGACTTAGAAAGATATTTCCCTACTGTTTTACTCTTTTCCACGAATCCTTGAGGGGTAAGTGAGTATGCCAGTCGGCTCGCGGATGCATGTCCCACCTTAATCCATCCCTTTTTGACGCAGCGCTTCAGGTAAGCGTTCATGAGACCCAACGCTATACCCAACTCTGAGGCCAGGGCTCGTTGAGAGATTGCAGGATTGCTCTCAATTCTGCTCATCAATTCGAGCAACCTTTTTTGTTCGGCCTGTTCTTTGGCTTCCCGGAACGAGTTCATGTAGAGTAGATCCTGTCTTGATCGTATCTCAATCGAGATGTTCACATCATGAACATACTCTATTGCGGCATGGCGAGTCAAGAAATTCGTGAGCCCATGGCTCCATCATTGGTCCCAGGGGTCGAAATAACGTCATGCCGTTTGGTAATCCAAGAAAAGAACAACTGTCTTGCAGTCACGCACAACACGGGTTCCCCGAGATATTACCCTCCTTATTCACCATTTTTGACGGTATTGCCTTGTTTTGCTTTTCGTTCAGGTGTGCTGAGGATTGCCGATGTTACAACAAATTATGGTCTCAGCGATATTATCTTTTGGTCGAAGGACAGATCGGTGCAATACAATAGAGGTCATGGTTTTACCGGGAGGATATACGGGCAGGGTGCCCGTCGCCACAGATCCGTTGGTGTGTCGGGGCGTACCCGTGTGTGCGATCTGATTGTTTTGTGTATGGGTCTTCTCTGTCAGTTCGACCTTTGGGGGCAATTTAGAGAAATTGTTGACAACCTATATATTTTAGGTATATTAAATATACCATGGAGTATGAGTTTGATCCCATCAAAAGCGATAGCAATAAAGAAAAACACGGGATCGACTTTTACGAAGCCCAAGTCCTGCGGAATGATCCTGATTTGATTGAGATTCCAGTCAAAACAACGGATGAACCGAGATTTTTGGTGATCGGAAATATCTTGGGAAAGCACTGGTCAGGCGTTATTACCTATCGATCTGAAAAGATAAGAATTATTTCAGTGCGACGATCCAGAAAAGAGGAGGTAGCAATATATGAAAGCTCGTGAGTTTGACAAGAAATTTGATGAAGGCGGAGATATTTCCCAATATATTGATATCTCCAGAGCGAAGAGGCCGGAACAGAAACAAAAAAGGGTAAATGTAGATTTCCCTTTGTGGATGATTCAGCTACTGGATAAGGAAGCAAGGCGTTTGGGTGTGGCACGACAATCAATTATAAAGCTTTGGATAGCGGAGCGACTTGAAAAGGCATCTTGAAAGTGTTGTGTGCCCGACGCCGCTATGTGTCATTTCGAACGAAGAGAGAAATCTATTTTATCGCCAGTTATGAATATTGCCGCCCGTGCAGGTAACAGCGGCCTGGAAAGATTTCTCGTCGTAAGGCTCCCTCAAGATGACAACGACTGCAAGTACCCCAGGGACTGGCCTCACACCCACGAACAAGAAGGGTTCCCGGACACATTACCCTCTTTATTGCCCTCTTTTAAGGGTATTACCTTTTTCCCAGATAGCGCCGGGTCCGCGCCCGAGGCACTTTACACGGCCGGTTTTCTGAAGATTGCGAAGGACCTTCCGGATCATGTCCCTACTAGCGCCTGGGCAGGCGGCCTCCAACCGGCTCAGCGTGAAGGAGCCTAATGTAGAGTTTATAGCCGCTTCAATCATCTCTGTTTTTGCGCCACGAGGGGTGCCAATACGTCCTAAGCGTTCCTCGAATTCTCGATACGCGGTTTTGAGAATGAACAGGACATAGTTGACATAGGGCCACGGGTTATGTGTGCAGTCATGCCATCCAATTGAACTTTGTTCAAGGGTTTCGTAATATCGATCCTTGTTTTGCTCAATTATTCGTTCGAGACTGATGTAACGTCCAACTTCATAGCCGAGATGGTAGCACTGCAGCAACAGAAGAAGTCTCTACACACGGCCGTTTCCGTATGTGTTGGACCGCAGGAGCGGCCCAAAGGGGAATGGGTTCAAAAGATCCTATGACCCACGGCG
>CAWCTI010000034.1:0-45304 GCA_963798475.1 uncultured delta proteobacterium | reverse complement strand
TATTTGACTTTGGAACCGTCGACAGGAAAGTGTCAAACTCATGAGCGTAATCGCCGGTAACCGCATATTCAGGCCTCGTCAACCTCCAGCGTTTTCCGCTACGTTGCCCCCGATAGTTGAAATCTTCATGGTTCCGGGGTCAGGAGGATAAAAAAGGTCCAATGCCTCAACGGCAGAATGCAAGTTGGCGGTTATCACTCCAGGTTCAACAGTTACAGAACATGTTCCGAGTCAATTTCAATAATTTTGTTCATAGCGGTAGTAACTAGAACATACCGCCATTAACAGGAACAGAACCACCGCTGAGACCTGTGCCGCTACCACGTGCGGTCAGAATGTTTTCCTGGGTGGCGAATTCCAGGGCTTTTTGTATTCTTCTTCGTATCAGCGGACGATGACGTCGGGTTTGAAGGAAGTAAGGGGCATAGGGTCATAGGAATAGCAGAGGAGTTTGGATTCTGACGAAAGGACCTTCTTGGGTCCAAGCAATTCTTCGAGCCTGGCGGTGAAAGATCTGTTCATTAAGTGCGATTTCCTATTTGGAAGGATATATGGACGGACAAAATCTACATAACAAACAATAACATTGTCTGACAACTTGTCAAGAAATTAATTATACAAACTTATTACTTGTTGACTGTCATGTTGGCTTGTAGTAATGTTCAATTATGGCTGAAATAGCTCTAAAAACTAATCCCGCCAGAGCCTGTCTTCAGAAAAATTGGTCTGAACGCTTGTCTGAAAAAGTCGGTGAACAGCTAATAAAGGCTATCAGCGAAGGAAGGTTCAAAGTTGGAGAAAAACTGCCGTCTAGCCTGATCTGGCGGAACTGATGGGAGTCAGCAGACCCTCAATAAGGGAAGCTGTCAAGTTGCTGGAATTGCAGGGGATGATAGAAACAGTTCAGGGTGGTGGCACAATTGTTCGAAATCTTGCTGCCCAAGAAATTCAGACACCTATTGCAGCTCTGCTGGACGCTGATAAAGAAAAATCCTGGAACTCACCGATGTCAGGGCCCTACTGGAAGTGTGGAGCGCAAACGCGCCGCGTCCAACCGGACTGAGGACGAACTCCAACAGATTCTTTCCCTGATAGAGGCAATGGAGAAGGATTTTGAAAGTGGATCAATCCATTACGAGCTTGACACGAAATTCCACAAGGAAATTGCAGGAGCCACTCACAACACTATCCTTACCCATTTGCTCGGCAGTTTCTTTGATTTGATCCGTGAATCAATAAAGTTCCACAGGGAACAGATGTTTGTGAGCCGTACAGACCAAATAAAGATCCTTGAACACCACCGCAAGGTCTATGAAGCTATTCGGGACCGTGACCCTGAACGGGCCCAGGCCTCCATGCATGAACATCTTCAGTTTGTCGTCGATGAGTTCAGGGCAAGGATCTTCAACAATTGATAATGAAATAGATTGACGCAACTTCCTGATAAGGGGGCAATATTATAACGGGGGTGGAGCTCCAGTTTCTAAGTCAATCCACACTTTTCAGTCAGTTCCTTTTGAGAACTGACTAGAATGAATCTGCCGCACATTGCTCTCTCCTTACAGACTGCTCAATGACCATTTCATAAATCGGGACTGTTAACAGTTTTCCAGAAAAGTCTTCGGGAGCGCGTCCTTCCTGAAACAGATCGCAAATGAGCTTCACTGTGCTTAATTTATCAAGTTTCCAAGTCACCACAGAATTCCCAAATTCAGCTTTGAGGAACTCCAATGAGTTTTCAATCACAGGGCAATCGGGCGTCGTCCACGATTCAATCTCAATCTCATAATGCTCAAGCTCTTTGTCTCCTACGATAAATGAGACTTTGTCAATATCCAATTCAGCAATGGGTTTGGATGTCCCTGGAAGAAACATCTTTCTTATAACCCTTCGTATGTCTCGTTTCTGAATTACGTCAAACCCCAGTAACTTTAGTGAATCTTCCGCTTTGGCATTTTGTTTCGGAGAAGTGGAAATGATATTTATACCAAGATCTTTCAGAAGCGCCATAACACTTTTTATCGCCTCATGGTTGGATCGCATTTCTATTTCAGGTCTCCTTAGCAGGCCATCAGTCAGTTCTGAAGCAGGCCCTTTCAGAGCGATTCTGCCTGTGTCCCCGCTTTTCCTAAGACGTAGCGCCCATTTTTTTTGGGAAAGAGGTCGTGCTGGCAAATCAAAATAAATATCTTGGAAACATTGCTCGTTGCATGGACCAAGAGGAAACTCGGCGATCAAGTCCAGGGTTTTCAAATAAAGGATAATCTCGGATGGGTTATTGGAAACGATCACAAGTTTTGCTTCCGTTTCCATTGGAAAATCTCCCCAAAAGATTTTTTCGAGAGCCAGGAGAGATTTCTTGATATTTGTGCCGGAACTGTATCCACCCAAGGACCCATCGGAATTAACGACCCGGTGACAGGGAACCACAATAGGTATGGGATTCTTACCGTTCGCGTTTCCAACTGCGCGGGTGGCCTTAGGCTTACCTATGGCAGCGGCGATCTGCCCATATGATTTAGTTTGTCCAGCTGGAATTTTCAACAGTTCTTTCCATACCCTTTGCTGAAATTCAGTTCCTTTGGTCAAATGTATGGGAGTAATAAAGTTACTACTGGTCCCTCGAAAATAGTTGTCCAATTCAGTGAAGATACTTTTCAGAAAAGGATGGGACACTGATTCCACTCTCTCTCCTGGCGATTTCACAAATGAGATCTCGCTCACTCCCACGTCCGTTGTAACGATTTTCAGCCAGCCAACTACCTTGTTGTAGTAATGGCCCGTGGATACTTCTGGACCCATGATTCTCCTTAAGTTGAAAACGAGATAGGTTAAAAACTATTCCCGTATAAATGATAATTCGCTTCAAGGGACTAATCCAGGAAATTCCTAAAAGTAAATTCACTAAAACAATACAGGCTGGAGGAGTGTTCACGTGATCAGCGGGAAAAGAGCGGTTGCTAGAATAACACAAATGTGTAATATAATAGAAAAAGCATCGGAAATTATCCGAAACTCGGGAGGCGGTAGAGTTCTGGTGGGCTCCGCGGTCTTCAAAACCGTAAGCAGGGCGCTAATAACGTTCTGGGTGGGTTCGATTCCCATGCGCCTCCGCCAATTCGATTTTGGCAGGTCCTTTCTAACGATTTGTGCGCTTGTCTCCAGACTCTGAAATCCCCCCACAAACTTAGAATGACTCCGAACGAAACGGTGAGAGCCGATCCTGTTCTCTTTACTAAGGGCGCCTCATGAAGATATTTAGCGCTGAATTTATACGTGGCGCCGAATCCAGGAAAGATTATCCGCCTACTCACGTGCCCGAAATTGCTTTCGCTGGCAGATCGAACGTTGGTAAGTCATCAATGATTAATTCATTGCTATCAAGGAAGAACCTGGTTCGCACTTCCAAGACGCCTGGACTTACACGAAAAATAAATTTTTTTTTAATAAACAGGAATTTTATCTTTGTAGATTTGCCAGGTTACGGTTATGCTTCTGTACCTATGAGTGTTCGACGATCATGGGCGCCAATGGTCAACACTTATTTGACCGAAAGAAAGCAATTAGCGGGTGTTGTTGTTATAGTTGACTCAAGACGAGAACCAACCGAGCTGGACGAAAACCTTATCAAATTTCTTCAATTTCGGGGGTTTCCTTTTGTTGTTGCTCTTTCTAAGGCCGACAAGATTGGCCATTCGGAGCGAACGACTTTAATGAAAGTCACTTCTGAAAGATTTGGTCCAGAAACGCGGGCTGAATTTTTTTCTTCAGTAACCGGCTTGGGTCGCAAAGAGTTGTGGAGTCATATTATCGAACTTTCGGACAAATGGCGCTCCCAACCTTACAACAAAGGGAATTTCCCAATTAATTTAGATGAGTAGCGGGCTAAACCGCACAATGATAGAGGAAGAATTCATAAAGAAGAAATCATGACCAAGAAAATGCTTATCAATTCAAGCCATCCTGAAGAATGCCGGGTGGCGGTTGTAGTTGACGGAGAGCTTGATGAACTAGACATCAAGACCGGCCCTAAAGAGGCTACTGTGGGGAATATTTACAAAGGGGTGATCACGCGGATTGAACCGTCTCTCCAGGCCGTGTTTGTCAACTATGGCAGTTTAAAAAACGGGTTTTTATCGGTTAATGACATTCATCCTTCATATTTCCCGGAATCGTTTCATGACTCGAGACGGCGCCCGAGAATTCAGGAGATTTTCAAGAAAGACGACCATGTGGTTGTGCAGGTTGTGAAAGAGGAGAGAGGCAACAAAGGGGCGGCTCTGACAACCAACGTATCCCTGGCTGGTCGATACCTGGTGTTAATGCCGGGGGCCGAGTTATGTGGTGTTTCAAGAAAAATTGAAGAGGAAGCCGAAAGAAAACAACTCAAGGAAATTATAAAACAACTTTGCCCACCCGACAATATGGGGTTTATTGTAAGGACAGCGGGGCTTGGTCGAACAAAAACCGAACTTTCGAGAGACCTCAACTATTTATTGCGACTCTGGAAGACCATCGAGAAAAACATGGCTTCAGAACCGGCCCCGTGTCTTCTGCACAAGGAACATGATCTTGTTGTCCGTGCGATAAGAGAACATTTTTCAGCTGATATAACAGAAATACTTGTTGACGACAAAGAGGTTTTCAACAAAACGCGTGACTTTTTCAGACAGGTAATGCCGAAGTTTGAGAAACTCGTAAAACCCTATCAAGAAAAGCGGCCACTGTTTAATAAGTACCAGTTGGAAGAACAAATTGAACGAGTTTACAGCCGAAAAATAAAATTAAAATCAGGGGGATATATAATTATCGAGTCGACAGAGGCCATGGTAACCATAGATGTCAATTCCGGTAAAGCCACTAGAGAAAAAGAGGTTGAAGACACGGCATTTGTGGTCAACATGGAAGCTGCGCCTGAGATCGCTCGGCAACTGAGGTTACGAGACCTTGGCGGGATCATAGTGATTGATTTCATCGACATGATGAACAAAAAACACATTCAGGAAGTCGAAAAGGTCTTAAAATCCGCCATGAGACGTGATCGCGCCAAAACAAAAGTTTTGAGGATGTCTTCATTGGGCTTGTTGGAACTTTCCCGCCAACGCTTGAGGTCCTCGCTGGGAGAGGGTGAATACCACGACTGCCCTCTGTGCGAGGGTAGCGGGCGTCTTCGTGCCCCGGAAACAAACTCTCTATATGTTTTTAGAAGAATCAAGGCGATCCTTGTTAAAGGCGATATTCGTGAAGTCAGGGCGACAATTCCGTCCCAAGTGGCTGACTACATATTGAACTTCATGAGGGCTGAACTTCACACACTCGAATCTCAATACGGGGCCAGAATAGTCATTCTAGGAAAGAATAATCTTCCTGACAGCGGAATTACGCTTGAATATTTCAAAGAGGACGAATCCCAGCAGACCGCAGTAATCCCGATGATTGAATTGATTGAACCGGCGCATCGGGCTATTGAGCCGGTCAAGGAGGAATCGCCCATCGAGGAATTACAGTTTGTTTCCGAACCAGAGAAGGAAGCCAAAACTCCAAGACGCAGACGAAGGCCTAGAAAAAAGACCAAACCGTCTGAAAATGTCCAAGAATTGACGGTAGGCTCCGAAGAACCAATGTCGGCAAAGATGGCGTCTGAGGCAGATTCAAACTCAAGCGGGGATGCCTCAGAATTGGAACCAGATAGTATATCCTCTTCTGTAAAAACTGGGAGCGAGTCGTTGGTTCAGGGGACTGCCGATGTCGGGGGTCGTGTTATTGCCGACACTATCCCAGAGGAGAAGATGTCATCTGATTCCGGTGAACTGGAAACAAGCCTACCGGCCCAGGACGAAAAGGAACGCCCATTATTGAAAAAAAGTAGACCGAGGAAGAAGGCCACTCTCCAGGACTATCTCCCGTTCTCCTGAAGATTCCCGGAAAACGATAGTTAAATGGATACAATCTCACGAGAATACCCTGTGAGACCCTTAGTTGGCGTAGGCGCTCTAATCATCCAGGGTTCAAAGCTTGTTTTAGTTCGTCGATCCAAGCCACCTTCTCAAGGAGAATGGAATATTCCCGGTGGCTTGGTCCACGTTGGGGAAACTTTGAAGCAGGCCACCATTCGAGAAGCCTTGGAAGAAACGGGGCTGACCGTAAAAACAAGCGCTCTTGTTGAGTTAGTTGAACACATAATTCATGACAACAATGGACGGGTCCGATATCATTACGTGATAGCCGATTACAGGTGTTCAATAGTTAGTGGAACGTTGGGCGCGGGGAGTGACGCTTCCGAGGCCTGCTGGGCGGAAAAGGACCATCTTGGAGATTTCAAGTTGCCGGCTATAGCGCTGAGTGTCATCGATAAGGCTTTTCAGATAGGTGGGTAATTTGTCGTTCTGGATTTACGAACCACCCATCATTCTTGGGACTTGTTTGGTCAAGGAGGAAAATGCGTGATAGGAATCTCTGACAGATTAGACCCTACGTCGGAGATGTTGGCGCTGTCAACAACAGGTGATACGAAAAACATTCTGATTTGTCTCATAGAACTGAATGGGCCAATCAATGTAGAGGCAATGTTGGAAGCCGCAAGATTAGCGGCGAAAAGGTTCCCTCAATTGACGAGGCGAATCAAGGAAATACGATTCAGGGGCCGTTATTATCTCGTTTGGGATTCGGATCAGACACTAGAAGTCCCAATTTTCTTTCATAAGGCCCCCGGACTTGGTCCTTCTGAGACGACCCTTGACTTAATCATAAAGATCCTGAATCCTAGGCTTAACAGAGACAGGAACCTTTTTCTCGAAACCCCGGCCGAGTTTCATCTGATTACCATTTCACCTGAACGTCATATAGCCGGGTGGCTCATGCACCACGTCGCCGGAGACGCAGCTACCGGAACAGATGTCGGCCAGGAATCCCTCGCTAATTACCATGAAATTATTCGCGGGAGAAAACCCGATTGGGCAGGAGAATACTATTCAATATCCGGCTCAAAAAAGAGACGAGTGAGCCCTAAGAAACTCACTGTACGAAATTATCTGGAGGATGTGCGCCAGACTTTTCAGAATCTATTCAAAAGGCCTTGTCTACCAGTTGGATCGGGGATCGAACAAGACAGGTCCCAACATCATGTCAAAAGAATTCTTACAGAAGAAGAAACAGACCTTTTGTACAAAACAACCACCAACCATGGGGTTTCATTGGTAGATCGTTTTGTAGTGTGCGCAAACAATGTAATCGACGAATGGAATCTTCAGCGAGGTTTGTCTCCTGGGCTGCTTACTACCTCGATGACAGTAAATATGAGAGGCCGTTTCTCAGATGTTGACTCCATGAACTCGAGTTCTTTGATCTTTTTTAAATCCGGATCCTCAGAGCGAAAAGATACGAGAGTCTTCGCAAGGAAAGTAGCCCTAACGAGAATTAGACACTTTCGAAATCAAACAGACCTCAAGCTATCCAAAAATATAAAAATGATGACTGATTCATTTCGCCTTTTCCCTTTTCGTCTCAGAAAGAAAATAATCAGCTTTCTTATAAATCGGCATCAGTTTTCCATTGCCATAACTGTTCTCGGCATATTCTGGCCAAAGATGAATGAAGGACGACCTACTAGGGAGTCAGTTTTTACAAGAGTTGGAGATTTGGAGGCAGTAGAAGTTTTTGGTGTTGCGCATCGAATGTTATCCAAGACCCAAGCGCTTCTTCTCGTGTATACCTTCAGAAACAGGCTAAATCTGGTCCTCACATGTTCAGCCAGTCTTTTCACCAGGCAGGAAACAGAACTGTTTATAGACCTTCTTGTCAAGAAGTTAATGGTCTCTCAGAAGTTTCCGGCTCATTGACAGTTCTGAATGACGTTGGGTTCACACAAGATTGATGCTGCTCAAAATTTGAAGGATCCAAATATTTGGGTTGGTAACGAGTGCACTTATATGTAGTTCCCCGCCACTGCAAAGCGTCCCTAAAGATGATCTTTTTTACCATTACTGCAGAAATCCAGATCAACATCAAATTTCCGAGCGCTACATAAACTGAAAATCTCCTCGGTAAACCGAGTTGATCAAAAAAGAGGTTTGAGGTAACTGTCATCTGAATCAGACAGGCCAAAGGCAGCAGAAACCACAGGGTAGGGAACAATTCGATGGCTGACCGGCTATACAGGAGAGTGGCTAAGATAAATACGGGCAGACTTACAAGAACATGCATTGATAAATACTTGAGGACCGCTGAAAGCCTGTAATTCATAGCCGCGCACAAAATTCGAGTCCAACCGTCTAATATTTGCTGGAATCCGGAATACATTCTGGTCCGTAGCAGTTTCTGTCCATTGGCGAACAATATGCCCAAACCTTCGGCCTTAACCCTTTTACCGATTCCGATATCTTCTACAGCCAAGTCCTTTACGTTGCTGTGTCCTCCAATTTTCTCATATGCTACACGACTGATAACAAGGAACATACCATTCGCTGTGGCAACTGAACTTCGAGGATCATTGACCTTGGATAAAGGAAAAAGAATGGCGGCCATTGCGGCGAAAGTGGGAACAAGGGCCTTTTCCCAAAATGTTTTCAATACGAACTGTGGAGACAGTGTCACAAGATTGATGTTCCTTCGCAAAGCTTCATTTAAGCATTGTCGTAGAGCCGTCTTCTGAAGGGAACTATCAGCATCCAGAAAGGCGAACCATTGACCCGAAGAATGTTTGACACCTTCGTGAAGGGCGTGGCATTTGCCTGTCCATCCAGTGAGCCGCTCCTTTATAGTTACCAATTTGCAATTTGATCTACCGCGAAAGAGGTTTGTTACTATTTCCGGAGTCCGATCCGCTGACCTGTCATCAACGCAAATTATCTCCAGGTTTGGATAATCCTGTTCAAGTATCGATTGGAGACAGGTTGCTATCAAATCCTGTTCATTGTAAGCAGGGACCACAACTGAAACAAGGGGAGGAGATTTCGGTAGAAATGTTATTTTGTTTGGATCAAAAACAGGGACCCACTTCGCGTTGTCAGCGATTTCATGCATTCGCAAGAACCAGAAAAACATAATGTAAATTAGTACGGCAGATCCTAAAGCAATATAAATGTAATCCAAAATAATGTCCCTTATTTGAACCAGAATTAAATGGACAATGTCACTTTATCGCAACAATAAGCGCATTTCCACAGATTTTTTGCATTTTTTACAGTTTTTGCGCCGCGCCGATGACGCCAAATCTTGACCCAACTCTAACACCCTCGAGAAGACATAACTCGAGCTTCTCAAGCTCACCTAAAAAATCGTCTTCATAGAAACGATTTTCAGTCGGATGCCTCAACATCCTTTTAAAGAGCCAGTTAGCGTA
This sequence comes from uncultured delta proteobacterium, assembly GCA_963798475.1. Classification (GTDB taxonomy): domain Bacteria; phylum Desulfobacterota; class Desulfomonilia; order Desulfomonilales; family Desulfomonilaceae; genus CAJBEZ01. The sequence goes on along the minus strand of CAWCTI010000034.1, from coordinate 35,964 downwards.
TAGCGGCGGATAAATCTCTTCAAAATAAAAAATGGCCTTGGATCTCATAACCCTTTTGATTTCGCTGAGACACTGCCGCCAATCCAGCACGTGATGAATCATCCCGAAATTGAAAACAGCGTCAAACGAGCAGTCTGGAAATGGTAGAAACTGAGCGTCGGAAACTAGTAAATGTATGTGGTCTTTCGAATCGCGTTTCAGTCCTGATCGGGACCGTCGAACAAGAATGCTCTCCAGGTCAAAAGCAACAACATTCTTGAATCCCATGCTTTCATGAATGAGTCGCGCTCCACGTCCCAGGCCGCAACCTATTTCCAATGCAGTCTCGGAGACTTGCGGCTTTCCGAGTTTCATGAATTTGCGTATTTCCCGTTTCTGGAACAGTACCCGAATAGGGCTATAAATCCAGACTCTTTCCGGCCAATTCATAAGCATTTGCTGATTCGTTGGAGATATCAAATCCTAATCCAGACAGATACTACGGTAAGGGACAGAAAGCTCAATGGCATGTAACTGGCCCTGTTAAATAGAGACGCCGCGATCTCAGGGCATGGTGACTCACATACAAGCTTCGCAGGCTTGAGAACCAAAAAATAGCCTAGAACCGCCGCTCCCACAGGGTAAATCCCGCCCACACCGGAGCCGGCCAGTAAAAAAATCGTAACTCCTGCGAATGTCGCCATAGAGGCCGCCGCCAGAAGGATGAAGACCGATTCGCGAACGCCTAAGACTGTTAGCATAGTCCGGGCTCCGACCCGGCTATCATCCTCCATGTCCATAATATCATTAGCTATGTTTTGACCGCCGACTTCCCAGCATGCCAACCACAGAAACATGAACACTACGAAGGCTGGGTTTGGCTCCGCGTTGACAGCGTATATTCCGGCCAAACCACCTGTCGCTTTCACGATTGCTGATGGTATTATTTTCCAATGGGTGACCTTGAGAAGTTTACAATAAATAACTTCACAACCGGCGGATATTATGAATATCAAGGCGCAGAGGGGATTAAGCGTCGCAGCGCAGATCAACGCGAGGCAAGCCCAGAAGATGACCCACGCGAGACCTCGCTTAAAGGGGATAAGACCCTGAGCCACGGGGTGTTCGACCAGCATCTCATCAACGTGGAATACAGCGTCCGATTTCGTTTTTAATGCAAGACGTTCTCTATCCACCGTCACGTCGACAAGGTCATTCATCGCATAGACGGCTGTATAGCCTGAAAATGCGGCGATCAAACCTACAACTATTGTCGACACGGGTGGAAAATGACCAAGTTGCAGCATCGCCGCCATAGCCGGTGTGGCCACATCCAGTAGCCCATGAGGCGTACGGGAAAGGCCCAAAAACAACTTCAAGCTGGAAAAGAACTTTGTAAACTCCCCACAGCCTGTTTGATGGACAATACTCATGCTGATCCGATCTTGCTGACGCAAGCAATAGAGAGTTTGAAACTATTCATATGGAAAAGTCAGCTTTCCTCCCAAAAAACCAATGGTACCGACTATCGCCGACAACGACACAACAAGTGACAGATACGTTAACATCATTGGGTCAGCAAGGTTTAGAGGATTGGACAAGAAGAAAGTCCGAATCATAAACGCCAACCCGCACCAAATCGCGGCTAGCCAGGCCAATCTCTTCTTTTGTTTCAATATGGGCCCATCTATGGCGCCGTAATTGATCCACCACGTGAAATATCCGGTAGCAATGGCTACCGGTAAACTAATCAATCCTACGGTCAGAACGAGATACGCAGCCCATTCAGTCTTTGTCGATAAAGTTAAAACAGCCAAGATTTCAAGGAGAGCAGACACCATCAGCAGAGCCAGAGGAAAATGAACAACAGCGGGATGTGGATGCCTTCTGGAAAAGGGGTGTTTTTCTAGAAACACTTCTACTCTGGCCCTGGCGCCTTGTTCATAGCTCTTGGGCTCAGCCTCGTACGACCCCACCAACTGCGCTCTTTCCAACACAACCGTGCCATGAGGCGCAGATTTTATATCAATAGTGAGGTCTTGGCCCGCCTGGTGACGTCTCATGTGAGACCCGTCTTTCCATTTTGGACTATTGGAGACGTCGTAGACCTTTTCCTGGACAACTACAAGGGCTGGGGCGCCATTTTTACCGTCAGACGACCGTATTTCCTTAATTGAGAAGTTTTTCATGTTCCGAATACCGAACACATAGCCAAGCCAAGTCTAAATCCACTTACAGGGGATCTCGTGGCCGGAAGCCTCAAGTGACTTTTCAGTCATATTAGCGATTGAATCAGTAAACATTGGGAAGCGGCTATCCAGTTCCCAATCTCAGATTAATTCACAGCAAACAGTGATGGTTCTCAGATTAGGGCTTGCAATTTCCAACAGGAATCGCCGGCCGCCTGGTCAACTTCTAACGTTAAAATCCGGGAAGTGTCACCATCTGTGTCACGAAGCACCCTCTCAATCTTTAGGCTGAAACGGTCATTTTTTTCATCGCAATTATCGGAGAGCACTTCGACTATAACCTGTTTGGTCTCATCTGTTAATATAGCCTGGCAACCTGGGACAATATGAGGATAGCGAGGGTTCCCTGAACGGGAATCTTTCTCCAATTTTTCTAGTTTATGGAGGCTCTTGAAACTGGGCTCCGTTCGACAACCTGTACAACTTTTACATCCTGACATGAAAGACTCCTCGGTCTTGAATTAGTATTCTTTTATCAATAATTTCTCGAAATATCCAATAACTCTAGCCTTGCACGATATGGACAAATAAACAAGCGGACTTAAAGCTAAACTAAATGCCAAAACATGGTTTAGGGATTATGAGAGATTATGCGAATTTCCTCTACCGAACTGTTTTCAAACGCTTCTAATGTTGCGCGAACAATTGAATTTTCCATGGCTTCCTTACGCATAGCCCTGTGCATATCTGATTGCCCATCGAGTGTCTCAGAGTACGGTTTTTCCGATAAAAGAGAGGTTCTTTTTGAGAGCACAAGCACTCTGGTTTCGACAGGACCGAAAAGGTCCTCTATCACAGTCGTCAGTTCGGGTTTTGTTTTAAGATAAGTTTCGAATTGCTCTTTGTAAAAGCTTTTAGTGAACCCGATTTCAACTTCTTTGGGTCCGTAAGAAATGAGGGCGCCATGATCTAACATGGAAAGCACGAGACCGTCGAAACCACGCGTTTTAACGGTTTTCTTGAAGTTGTCCCAAACTTCATCGGGAGACCCGACTGCCAGCGGCGTAATGTCTGTGATTCTAAAATCATGTTTCTGCGCCTTGGGAATGCCTGACTCGCTGATTGACGGATATGAAGGCATTTTGTCATCAATCGGGGAACTTGACCTGACTGGTTCCACTGGAGCGGATCTAACCTTTGCCTGACCGGCTTTGCCTGATCCGACAGGCGCCAAAGCGCTGGAGCTTGACGGGAGAGAGTCGATTTTCTTTAGGAGGCTGGACAAATCTACCAGTTTTGGGGCCATGCACATTTTAACAACTGTCATTTCTAGGGCTATCAGTGGAATTCCGGAGCGTTTGATTTCGGCTTCGCTCTTAAGAAGAATAAAAAAAAGATTACCTAATTCCTCGTAGGTAGATTTTTTCGCTATATTTTTCAATGACTCAAGTTCGGCTGTTCCAGTGTCAACCATCTCAATTGCGGATGACCAATCTTTACAGTGAGCAACGAGTATCAGGTTTCTAAAGAAACGAATCAAATCAAGGGTGAACTGTTCGGTGTCGTAACCTTCATCGAAGACCCTGTGGAGGATTTCTAAAGCTGCAGGAGGATTGTGCTCTATTATTGCTTCGACAAGTTTAAAGAAGCGGTCTCGTGAGCCGATACCAAGAATGCTCTGGACACTGGCAACCTCAATTCTGCCGTCGCAGAAAGCGACAATTTGATCGAGCAAGCTCAATGCGTCGCGAAATGATCCCTGAGCTTCTCTCGCTATCATATCCAGAGAGTCTGATGTCGCTTCTACGCCCTCTTTGGACAATATATTGGCCATACCCGCGGAAATGTCCTTGACCGGGATCGTGCGAAAATTGAACCTTTGACATCTCGAGTTAATTGTTGCCGGGACTTTGTGAGATTCGGTTGTAGCAAAGATGAATTTTGCGTGGGCCGGCGGTTCTTCAAGGGTTTTGAGCAACGCATTGAACGCATTCATGGAAATCATGTGAACTTCATCAATGATAATAATTTTGTAATTTGAAGAAACTGGTGGGTATTTAATATTTTCGTTAATTTCCCTTATGTTATCCACTGAGGTATGAGAAGCCCCATCGATTTCCTGAACGTCTACCGAATATCCTCCCGATATCTCCTTGCAGGATGGACAGGCACAGCAGGGATCCGCATTGTCATGTGATCTGCCAGTACAGTTCAATGATTTGGCGAGGATCCTCGCCACTGTGGTTTTTCCTACGCCTCTAACCCCACAGAAAAGAAAAGCATGCGCCACTCTTCCCGACAATACGGCATTTTTCAAAGTTGTGATTACATGCTCTTGCCCAACGACCTCGGAAAAAGTCGTCGGTCGGTATTTACGCGCAAGTACTAGGTATGCCGACATAGTTCAAAAATGGTCCATTATGAAGATCAAATGAAAAGCGCCGACCACCTGGAGAGGGCCGACCCCCGAGATTACTTCCGCTGCTTCCTTCCAGACCTGACGGGTTCAGTAACTCCAGGTCGCCCTCACCAGGGGACCAGCGCCGGTAGCTTATGACGCATGGCCATTCCAATAATTGCCAAAAGGCCACACTGCCTTAAGATAGCAGAATCTATCCCATTTCGTCAAGCCTAGTCCTCACATGTGTTGGTCCTGGTATACCAGCTTTGAAATACTAGGACTCGATCCGCCGACAGCCTACAAAAACTTTGGAGGTAATGGTTCATCAAATTTGAAATTAAGGTCCGGGATTATCATCAACGTAGATGTACCGTGGGCCAGCATTTTTCCGCTCTCATCCGTAACTTGAGTTTGACCATATCCGAGCGTGCGGCCAAGCTTGATTCTTTTACCGTGAGCAACGAGCTTTGATCCACTGGTGGCCGAAAGATAATTTAGCTTCAGATCTACAGATGTCATGCCGACATTCTCATCGACCTGCCCATACACAGCCCAGAATGCCGCGGCGTCTATAATCGAAGAATAAACTCCTCCATGGACATTGCCGAAGGGCTGAAAATGCTTTTTAGGGTCAATGACGATTTCAATTCTGCAAGTTCCTATGTCAAAATCGATTAGACTCATATTCAAGAGTTTGAAATATGGAGAGGAACTAGTGGCTTTGCTAACTATAGAAACATATTCCGGATTAATTTTTCGCATTGGTCTGCCTTAGATTATGGAAACTCACTCTTCAGCGAATAGTATACAACTCTTATTTTAATATGGAATTTTAATGATACAAATCTTACTAGAATATGACATTACGGAAAAATGATTTTTGGTTGTCCTGATTATGTCACGGCCCGAAAGTTTTCATAGACGAATCGAATTTGGAAGGTGGAATTCGTTGTAAGCCGTTTGAAAATAATCTACAAAATAAGGTCATATTATGAAGGCAAAGGAGATGGCCGTGAAAAGTCCCGTTTGCAAGTGCCAGTCCGCAGTAGACTATGCAAAGGATTACGTGAAACGATTAACCGATCTGCTAAATAGTTTGGATTACGCAGAAATCGATAGGGTTGTTGAGTTGTTAATCGATGCTAGAGATCGTGGCGCGACAATATTTTTCTTGGGCAATGGGGGGAGCGCCGCTACTGCTTCCCATTTTGCCAATGATATGGGAGTTTGCGCATCTGTGGAAGGTAAAAAGCCTTTCAGGGCTATCAGTATCGCGTCGAACATGGCGTACGTGACATGTCTTGGCAATGACTTTGGCTATGAAAACATATTCGTCGGGCAGTTAAGAAATCTCATGCGTCCCGGCGACATCGTGGTCGGTATATCCGCGAGCGGGAATTCTCCAAATGCCGTAAAAGCCCTGGAATACGCAAATGAACACGGCGCTACTTCGGTTGCAATAGTGGGTTTCTACGGCGGAGTCATGAAAAAAAAAGCCCACCATGTCATTCATGTTAAGTCAGAAAGAGGAGAATATGGGCCGGTTGAAGATGTTCATATGACTCTTGATCACCTGATCTCAACTTATCTGGCGCAAGTGTAAAATCCTGATCTGAGTTCTTCTAAAAGAAGCGTGAGATAGTTCCTAAAAGAGAGAATATCCTTGTCACTTATAAATCTGGAAAGCCGTGATGATTTTGCGATTTTGCGACTGGCAAATGGCGTAACCAACGCCTTGAGTTTTGATTTAGTCAACGACCTGTCTGAAGCCGTAACCAGGGTCAAAAAGGATTTCAGAGGCATGGTTCTGGCAGGAGGGGAGAAATTCTTTTCTATCGGTTTTGATATTCCAACATTGTTGAAGCTTGATAAACCAAGCATGGGTGAGTTTTTCCATCAATTCAATCAGGTGGTTTTAGACATCCTCACCTTGCGTCTACCCACCGCTGCTGCGGCCAAGGCCCACGCGGTAGCTGGAGGCGCAATTATGATGCTGACTTGTGATTATCGTTTTGCCGCTTCCGGGAGGGTATTAATCGGCCTTAATGGGATTAAATTGGGGGTCCCAATACCATATCTACCAGATTTAATTCTACGCCAAGTCGCGGGGGATCAGATAGCTTCGGATATGCTGTATCTTGGGGAGTTTGTTGAATCCTCGGATGCGTGGGAAAAGGGACTCATTCACGATGTATTTCCGAAAACGGAAGTCGAGGCCAAAGCTCTCGATAGGGTTGCTAATCTCTCCAAACTCCCTCCCAAATCTTTTGCGGCGGCCAAAGCCAATCGTGTTGAGATAATTCGCGCGAGATACGAGAAAAACTGCAAGGTCAAAAATGCCGAGTTTCTGAACTGTTGGTTCAGCGCTGAAGCGCAGGAACTGCTCAAAGAAGCGGCGAAAAAGTTCTGACCCTTCTTCAAATATTCAGTCAACACAGTATGATTCTAACAATAAGTTAGAAAGAAAGACCGTCTGACGGGATGGGAAAATTACCTCAATCTTTTGCCCCATATGTCTTTAACAGATCTGCCGCCTGGGTTTGCCCTTGTTCGGAGGCCAACATGAGGGCTGTCTTTCCATGCTTGTCCTTTGCGTTGACTTCGGCCCCATTGTCCAGGAGCAACCTCAAAATGTCTATCTGGCCAGTCCAGGCTGGGACCATCAGGGATGATCTGCCGTTCTTATCCTGAACATTGACGTCAGCTCGATGATCTACAAGAATTTTGATGACTTCAATGCCTCCTCCACCGCTGGCCAAGAGTAGAGCTGTTGCTCCGTTATTGTCTTTTGCGTCGATGTCTGCGCCTTTCGTCAACAGAAACTTTACAACATCGGGATAGCCTCTGGTAGCTGCTCGCATAAGAGATGTAAAACCCCTATTGTCCCGGCTGTTTACATTCGCTCCCGAGCCGACAAGAGCTTCTACCTTTTTGAGATCTCCGTCTGTAGATGCGATTATTAGAGCTTCGTTTCCTTCTTGAGCACAGGAGAAGCTCGCTGAAGTGAGTATCATGACTATTGAAAACAGTGTGAGAAATCCTTTGATTATTTTGCTAAAATCCTGTCCCTGTGTTGACATTACAAACGCTCCTATAGTTCCGAGCCAAGATGAACAAACTAATCCTAAATCATGTATGACGGAGATACAATGCCTTACCCGCTTCAATCTAATCTATCAGCAATTTATAGGGATCGTAAAATGACATCCCTGATATTTCCCTATGCAAACATAGAAATCATGAACATCATAGTTCAACGAACATTTACTTGACAGAGGCACATTGCGAGCCCACCTTCAAATTCAGGACGCAATAATCATGCGCCGAGTAAGGGCCTGGCTAGAATAACTTGTGAATTCGGCGCCTAGGTCGAAATTGTATGTAAAATCAAGGAGGACTTTATGATATTGGGACTGAATCGACGGGTTTTTATGCAGATCAGTTATGGTCTCTACATCGTGACATCCAATCTCGGAGAACAGTTAAACGGTCAAATCGTGAATACCGTTCTTCAAGTTACATCAGAACCTCCACGTGTGGCCGTCATCATAAACAAGAGTAACCTCACCCACGAATTCATCTACAAAAGCAGGGTGTTTGGAGCCTCCGTTCTCGACACTTCCACTCCAATGACCTTCATTGGCCTGTTCGGATTCAAATCTGGAAGAAACGAAAACAAGCTTTCCAAAGCCCAATTCATTAAAGGCAGCACAGGGGTCCCGTTGGTTACGCAACACTGTCTCAGTGTGCTTGAGGCGAGGGTCATCGACGAGGTCGATGTTGGAACTCATACCCTCTTTGTCGGAGACGTTGTAACCGCTGAAGTCTTACGGACCGGTGAACCTCTCACTTATGCTTATTACCACACCCACCTGAAAGGGAAATCTCCGAAGACGGCCCCAACTTATAACCCAGATAAATGAACTAATTCCTAGGGACTGATCGACGAAAGCGGCCACTAATGAGGTGGTCTCAGCAGTGGAAATGACGATCTATATCTGAAACATTATAAGATGATAATGGGATTCACATGCATGCATGTGATAATATAACTTGCATGGACAATTGGGTCCATATAGGTCTATTACGAGTTGACCCGAAGTTGTCATCACACAAGAGGAGATTTCTATGCGTCCCAGTTTAAAGTTTTTTTTCTCAATCTCAATCTTAACATTAACATTACTCTTTCCCATTATATTTCTTGATAGAAGCGCTTACGCGAGTACAGAAAAGTTAACACGTCACACTTTGCCCAATGGGTTGGAAGTTTTAATTAAAGAAGACCATGCCAGAAAAGTAGCTACTGTTCAATTGTGGGTCATGGTGGGTAGCGTGGACGAGGAACGCTCAGAAGGAGGAATTAGTCACCTCATTGAACACATGGCTTTCAAAGGGACGGCCAGAAGAGGAGTCGGACAGATCGCTTCGGAGGTCGAGGCCTTGGGCGGAGACATCAACGCCTATACAAGTTGGGATCAAACTGTTTTCCACATTACTGCGCCATCAAGCGCAATAGGACAATCTCTAGATATCTTGACCGACGCTGTGCTCCATCCATCAATCGACGCTGGAGAACTTCAAAAAGAGTTGCAGGTAGTATTGGAAGAAATACTGGAAACATCGGAGAGACCTGAACGGAAATCGTCACAACTTCTCTTCGACACAGCCTACACCGTAAGCCCCTATAAATACCCTGTGATTGGTTACAAAGATGTAGTTGAGAAATTTACCAGAGACGACGTGCTCGCTTTTCGCAAGAAATGGTATGTGCCCGAAAACATGTTCCTTTTGGTGGTTGGCGACGTAGACACTTCCGCTATCGTGAAAGAAGTTCAGAAACTAACGGCTGATATAAAACCGAGAGGATTTTTCCGGCCTCCCAGACCTGTAGAACCTGTTCAAAATGATGTCAGGACAGCATTAGTTTTAGACAAGAATTCTCGTGAAACCAGGCTGAACATGGCGTTCCACATTCCGTCGGCGGAATCTTTCGACGTTAATGCCCTAGATCTGATCGGAGACATCCTCGGTGGACGTGAAAGCTCTAGGCTAGTTAGGTCTCTGAAGAAAGAAAAGGGTATCGTCCATTCAATTTCGGCGTATTCTTTAACACCCAAGGACCCTGGACTCCTTGTGGTTTCAGCTACGCTCGATTTTGCCAACATTGAGACTGTGACCCGCTCCATAATGGAAGAAATAACTCGACTCTGTAAAGAACCCCCGTCACAAGAAGAACTCCAACGGGCTAAAATTAATTTGGAATCTGATCATGTGTATTCACTTGAAACGGTCCAGGGAATGGCTAGAAGCATAGGTAGCTTCAGGGCGGATGTCGGTGACCCCAATTATGAAGAGAAATATCTGATTCTTAACAGGGCAGTCACCCCGGATGAAATCTCTGAAGTCGCTAAAAGGTACATCAGGCCTTTAAACGCGACGATATCTGTCCTGGCGCCCGACACAGGCGCAAAAGATTTCGGGGTGGACAAACTAGCTCAAGTAATAAAATCTTTTGGGTCAGTCTCGAAAACAATATCTGAGACTCAAGAAGTTCAACCCAAGACAGTTTTGACAAAACTTTCCAATGGAATGACAGTAGTTCTCACGCCAGATGATTCGAATTCTTTAGTGTCTTTCAAAATCGCTCATCTGGGGGGAAAAAGATACGAGACAAAAAAAACTGAAGGCATAATGAACTTTGTAGCCCAAATGCTGCCCAAGGGAGCAGGAGACCTGTCAGAGTTTGACATTTCTAAAAAGATTGAAAACATGGGCGGACGACTATCGGGATTTTCAGGTTATGATTCATTTGGGCTATCTGCAAGCGTTTTTAGTCGAAACCTTGAAGACGGTCTCAAATTGGTTTCAACAATTTACAAGGACCCAACGTTTCCTCAGGAAAAGATAGACAGGGAACGACAGCTGATTATAAATCTGATCAAAACTGAACCAGACAGGCCAATTCAGTACGCCATGAACTGCTTGAACAAAGTTCTTTTTCAAAATCACCCATATGGTTTTGAAAAGGAGGGAACGCTGTCTACGGTGGGTGGTTTTACCAGGCAAGATCTGATCGATTGTTATCACAAGTATTCGAGTCCAACCAACACCGTAATTACAATAGTGGGAGCGATTGATCCGGATAAGACTCTGCAAATGTTGGAAAATCTTTTCGGAAATGTCGCAGCGTCTTCATTTAAGCCGCCTAGTGTACCAGTCGAAGCCCCAATTGATCGACCAAGGGAAGAAACCATTCGTATCCCTAGAGCCAAGGCTCATATAGTCATAGGTTTTAGGGCCGTATCCATCGCTGACCCAGACAGGTATCCCCTGGAAGTCTTGAACAATTTGCTTTCAGGTCAAGGGGGACGCCTGTTCTTACAGCTAAGAGACAAAGAATCATTGGCTTATACGGTTACGTCTTTCTTGCGACCCAGTTTGGATCCTGGAGCCTTTGGGTTTTATATGGCTTGCGACGTCTCAAAACTTCAAAAAGCATTGCCAGGATTAGTAGGTCAAATCGAAAAAGTGAAATCAGAGCCGATTTCTGAAAAAGACGTTAAGGACTCAATCAGCAATCTTATCGGTAACCATCAGATAAGGCTGCAAAGCACCTGGGCCCGCGCCGAAAATAACGCGTTGAACACTTTGTATGGCCTCGGATGGAATTATGAGGCCGAATACGTTAAAAAAATATCGGAAGTTAAGCCCGAGGATGTTTTAAGAGTTGCACGAAAATATCTTGACCTTAAGAAAAGCGTGGTGGTGAAGATTCTTCCAGACACAGAAAAGAAGTAGGGCTCACGAGTAAACCTTACAATGAGGTCTTTTTGGGGAAATCGGTTGATAGCTAAAGATAAAACAACAATGACTAACCGGGACTAGAAATTGAGAGTCAAGTTTCTATCCAGTATGCGAATCTATTAATTCTATGGTGAAGATGACGGGGTTTGTACCTATGATCGCAGCTTCTGCCTTGGTCTTGCATGTGAGCTTCTTGTATCAATTCTTGTCCAGAACCTCACGAGCTGTAGTCAAAAGTTGTCTCATGTCATAGGGCTTTTGGACGAATTCCGTTGCTCCGGCAGTCGTGGCGCCAATAGCCCGTCCACCCTCAGAATAACCGCTGGCCAGAACAACCTTGGCGTTGGGATTGATCCGGAGAATTTCTGCCAGACATTGCTTGCCGTCCATTACGGGCATGATCAGGTCCAGAATGATCAGTGATATACTGTCACCGTCCCTTTGGTAGATCTCCGAGGCGTCTTTACCGTCATTAGCCGTGATGCCTTTATATCCGAACCGGTTAAGAAGTGATTCGCCAAGATCCCTAAGAGCCTCTTCATCATCTACCAGGAGAATCGTCTCCGCCCCACCTGGAATTGGCCTCTCAACTGTTGAGGTTTCTGAATCCACTTCTTTCTCGATGGCAGGAAAATAAATCTTGAATGTAGTCCCGAGACCAGGCTCGCTACAACAAGTGATACGACCGCCATGCTGCTTGACGATGCCATAGACAGTCGCAAGTCCTAATCCCGTCCCTTTTCCAGTCTCCTTAGTGGTGAAGAACGGCTCGAATATGTGATACAGTGTTTCCTTATCGATCCTATGCCCGGAGTCTGAATCAGCCAATAAGTCGTAACTTCCAGGTTTGGTCTCAAGATGTGCCTGGCAATAATCCCTATCCAATTCAACCATTCCCGTTTCAATACTCAATGTTCCGCCATCTGGCATTGCTTCCCTTGCGTTCACCCCGAGATTCATTAATATTTGGCCTATTTGAGACGAATCTCCTTGGATGGATTCCAGGTTACCGCTGAGATGTAAATCGATTCTTACGGTCTTTGGAATTGTGCGAGACAGGAGATTTCGAACAGAGGCTATTTCCTGATTCAAGTCTAAGGGAACATACTTTGTCTCAACCTTTCGACTGATGGTAAGTAGGATTTTGACCAGATCAGCTCCCCGCTTTCCAGCCTGATATATTTTATGCAGATCAGAGTAGTCAGGTTGGCCTTCTTTTTTGCGCAGGAGCATGACCTCGGAATATCCCAACACCACTTGTAGAAGGTTGTTGAAATAGTGGGCTATACCTCCAGCCAAGGTCCCGATCGCTTCCATCTTTTGGGCCTGAAGGAGCTGCATCTGTAATTCCACATTCTCGGTCACATCGTGGCCCACATCGACAAAGTTCACGATCTCGCCTGAGGAATCACGAACAGGTGAGATTGCAACGTCCTCGTAGAATATCTGGCCATCCTTTCTTTGACTCAGAAGCCTACCTTTCCAGGGTTTACCGCTCCTGATAGCTGTCATCTGGTCCTTGTAGTAGGAACTATCGAGTCTGTCGCTTTTCAAGAATCTGGTATCCATACCAATAACTTCTTCCTCTCGATAACCAGAGATCCGCTCAAAGGCTGGATTGACGTATTGGATTTTCCCATTCCGATCTGTGATTATCACAGACTCGATGGATTGTTCGATGGCAGTGGCTAAACGTTTCTGAGCTTCCTCATGTCGCTTCCGTACAGTGATCTCGCCAAGGAGCCTTTATTCAAACTAGTAAGTTCCGCTGTGCGTTCATCAACTTTGAATTCGAGTTCCTCCTGGCCCTTCCGCAATGAATCAGCGAGACTGCTTATTTCAAATTCTGACTCTAGGATCTCTGAGTTCATAGAGTGCACATGGCTCGCCATTACTATAAGGATCACAGCAAAAAAGCTATGATCATCCCTAGGACGACGTGGACCTGGTCTCCCTCGTAAATAAACCTCCCGGAAAGCGGTAAGAGTTCAACAAGAATGGCAGGCAGATAACAGAAAGTATTAGGCCAGTAAATCAGAGCGGCTCCGCAGCTTATGCCTATTAAAAATATGGCCAACAGGAACTGGTGCGGCATGGAATTACCGGAAACAACAAGACGCCGGCTAGTCCCCAAAACAGTGCCGCAGTAAAAGTCAAAACAACAAACCACTTTTCCCACCAAATCACATGTTCTGAAGGAGGACTGGATCTCTGATAGGAAATAATGAGAATTTGTCTAGGCAAGCTTGCCAGGACATAAACTGCTAGCCACAAGATCAAACGGAATTGGGGAGCCACTCCCCAAAGCGCGACAGTCAACACTATGGCTCCCAGTAAGTCGCCTATGAACCCTGAGCGTCCTTGTGAATATAGCTGCTTTACTTGAGCGGCTCGAATCTGTAGACGTTTGGACTTAGTACTAGGTTTCCTAAATAAGATGTCGTATTTTTTATTGAAATCATTGCTGAGACGCGATATCTGATTCCCCTCGAAAGGGGGACGGAAGATGCCACGCACAAGCCCGTTTATTATCACACTTTCTTCGACGGAGGAACGAATTCTGGTTGAGAATTCACGGAAGTACACTGCCAGCTATGCCAAGGTGGTACGAGCCAAGATTGTGATCTTTGCGGCTGCCGGACTGGGTAATGACCGAATCGCCGAACTCCTGGACTTGCCTCGCCAGATCGTCACAAAGTGGCGCAAGCGTTTCTATTATCAACGACTGGGCGGTCTGGAGGACCAGCCTAGGTGCGGCAGACCGCACTCTTTTTCCCCCTCAGAGCATTGTAGAGATTAAGGCTCTGGCCTGTGAATTTCCCAGAACACTCGGGCTTCCCTTTTCCCGTCTCAGTACCTCCGATATCGCCAGAGAGGCGGGAGTGCGAGGCATTGTGTTATCCGTTAGCATTACTACGGTCTGGCGTTGGCTTGACGGTGACGCCATAAAGCCGTGGACCCATCATAGCTGGCTTTTCCCTCGCGACCCTCTTTTCGGGGAAAAAGCTGCTCGTGTTCTGGACCTGTATTATCGATTCTTCGATGGTGTTCCGTTGGGGCCAGATGACTACGTGATCAGCGCCGACGAAAAGACCAGTATCCAAGCTCGCCACAGAAAGGCTATCACTGCTGGCCCCATGCCGCATCACCCAAGACGCGTGGAGTTCGAATACGAAAGAAAAGGGGCCTTGGCCTATGTTGCCGCTTGGGATGTTCACCGAGCCAAGCTCTTCGGGATCTGCGAGAGAACGACCGACATAGAAACTCACCACAAATTGGTGGATCTGGTAATGCAACAAGAACCTTATCGGTCGGCACATCGAGTCTTCTGGATTACTGACAATGGCTCCTCTCATCGCGGCGATTGTTCAGTGGAGCGGCTTTCTCAGTGGTACCCGAATGCCATACAGATCCACACTCCGATACACGCCAGTTGGCTGAACCAGATCGAGATATTCTTCTCCATACTGCAACGGAAGGTCCTCACGCCAAACGACTTCCCGGACCTTCAAACACTACAAAGGGCTATACTCGATTTTCAGGCCTTCTACGAAAAGATCGCCAAACCCTTCAAGTGGAAATATACCAAGGATGACCTGAAGAAAACTCTCGAGCGGATGGCTGAGCGCGCGGCAACGTCCCAACCGCTTTGTCTAGCAGCCTGAAGCTCTTAAAAAACAGAGAAAACGTAACTGAAATTTCGAAAAGCAGTACTTAGCTTTGAAAGTCGCGTCGTCAACATCCTCAAGCGAATCAGATTCCATGGGTGACCTTCCAACTATCAAATTCTACCAACGGCTTTTTAAAGTATCAATTCGATACTTGAATTGTGAAAACAATTTGTTATGATTTCTGTCTATATTAAAGGTTGGCATTGAGTCTACCCTAAAATTGAGTTGCCTAAAAATAGATTTCTGAGTGGTCAATGACAATTCTATTGTAAAACTGTAAGCGGTTCTATTCAAAGAAGGAATGACACATGTTCAAGGAATTTAGGGACTTTGCCATGAAGGGTAACGTGATAGACTTGGCCGTGGGCATCATCATCGGAGTTGCCTTCGGAAAGATAGTCAGTTCGTTTGTTAATGACATTCTGATGCCTCCTGTTGGTGTCTTGCTTGGCAGCGTGGACTTCTCAAACTTCTTTTTGAACTTATCGGGCAAATCCTACGACTCCCTCGCCAGCGCCAAAGCCGCTGGGGCCCCCACCATCAATTACGGGCTGTTTATAAACAATATCATCGACTTCATTATTGTAGCATTTGCAATTTTTATACTGGTACGGCAAATCAATCGGTTTAAGAGCCAACCAGCGCCTTCGATTAGAGAATGTCCGTATTGTTTTTCGAAAATTCCAGTAAAGGCAAGCCGATGTCCACATTGTACCTCTGAACTCAGCACGTGAAATGAAAAAGATCAACGGTTCGAAAAAATAGGACACGAGCGTTAAGCCGCCCCAGCCCAATTAGGTTCCAAGGAGCGGTTACAGTTCCATGTTTCTGAAGAAGCTTAGAAATATAGTCGAGAAGGTGAGCTAACAAAGAAGGCCAAAGAATCAACGAATTACGATTGTCTTTATGTTTTGGATGTGGGGACATCTTCCGGCCCGAATACTTGCCCAATCTCGCCGCTTGCTCCTTCCTGGCCCGCAACATGCAATTACTCTTTTTAAATTCCCGTTTTGGTCCCGCATGTTCCTGGCCAGGACAAGCGTCGCGCCGCCAGACACCTTTTACCTCTTTCCCCGTTCCATATTGCTGCTTCGCTCCTTGGGTTATGGCCTATATCACGCCTATTGCTCAACCTCCGTCACGGGCCATGCAATCCGACATTCTGTAACTCATGTTCCTTGCCGGGCAACAGGCGTGCCCGAAGTAGCTTTTGTCGTGTTTCCTCGGACATCTCGGGCGGTCTCAACAACCTGTTTCCCATTGGATTATTCTTGCTTGTCGTTGTGTATCAGCTACATGGCCGGTTCCAAGTGGGCGGTCTTATACAAAATGGCTTTTTCCGACCCTGCCGGGTTCCGTTGGCGCCGCTCACCCGGAAACAGAAACAGACACTATGTAATCACTTTGCTCAGTCTATAAGCTTTGGTTCTATGGATTATTCATTAATGGCTGTTTCTGCAC
Source organism: uncultured delta proteobacterium (assembly GCA_963798475.1). GTDB lineage: Bacteria > Desulfobacterota > Desulfomonilia > Desulfomonilales > Desulfomonilaceae > CAJBEZ01. The sequence continues at coordinate 19,459 of CAWCTI010000034.1, read as the reverse complement.
AGATTCCAGCCATATCCACGCCCACCCTCCTGTGACGGCTCTGGCCTGCGGCCGCCTCCATCCCTCCTGAAACGGCGAATTAGTTTGGTCGCATAATAGCCATCTTAGACTGCTTCGAAATCCTATCGCCTAGTTTTTAAATTGCATTTGGCTATTAACACCGTTCAGTAAGGCGATCCCTTCCTTGGAAAGAGGGGCGCCGCGCGTACTTGATGTCGTCAATCCTTTGTGGAAATGGTATTTCTCTGTTCAACATGACTTTCCTTGTTCTCCGATGTTTGTTTTCAAAAACTGGGGAGAGCTGAATGCCTTCTTTTCAACCATTATCAGCGTCCCACAATGTGTTTTCATACAAGAAGGGCGAACCCACAGCCATCAATTGGGAGAATTAAATTCATGTTCAGGATACTTGACAATGGTGTTCTTAAGTGACACCATAAAGCATGAATAGCAAACAGCGTCAAACACTGGAGGATGTTTTCTTTCACCCTGTCCGCTCAGGAATCCGATGGGAGGATATCGAGAACCTGCTGATAGCTGTAGGCGCTACCATAAAAGAGGCGGAAGGCTCAAGAATAACTGTTACACTCAACGAAGTGTACGCCGTATTTCACAGGCCCCACCCTCGACCAACAACTGACAAGGGGGCCGTGAAAAGTGTAAGACGTTTCTTGATCAACGCGGGAGTGAGTCCAGATGAATATACTTAGGTACAAGGGGTATGTTGCAGTTTTCGATTTTGACCCTGAAGCCAAGCTGTTTCATGGTGACGTAGTCGGCATCCGGGATGTGGTGACATTCCAAGGCCAGTCCGTGACGGAATTGGAGCAGGCGCTTAAAGACTCTGTGGACGTCTATCTAAAACTATGTAAGGAGACAGGGAAGAAACCTGATAAGCCTTATTCTGGTGAAATTAAGCTCCGCCTAGGACCGGAACTTCATAGGGAGGTGGCTACCGCAGCAGCGCTGTCAGGTTTGAGCCTCAACGCATGGATGAAAAAGGCGCTTGAACGACAGGCTCAAGAAACTGTGGGCGAGTAGGCTCAACCCTTCTCTTGCCCGTTCTTCTGAACCAACTCAGCAATCGGAAACGAACCTTACCATGTTGACCTCGCCATAAGAACAAAAAAACAAAATGAATTGATGTCTTATAACGTTCGGGGGCAAACATCATTTCAGCAGCTTCGTTTAACATGGGTCACAACAAATACCGACTTGTAGTCTCGATCAGATACGAAAAAGAAATCGTCTTCATCCGATTCGTGGGCACTCACGCTCAATATGACCGGATTGACGCCGGGGAGATCTAGTGTTGCGTTCCTTAAGTTGGCTTTATATTCAACGTAATGCATCCTATTAATATTACATAGGATTATTGCTAGTCAAATATCAGCTGATTTCGAGAACGCGACACTAGACATGGAAATTAAACCAATTAAAACTGACGCAGATTATGAGGCCACACTCGCTGAAATCGAAAAACTCTGGGAGTCTGGAGCAGACACGCCGGAATCTGGCAGGCTCGACATACTTGTTACCCTAGTGGAAGCTTATGAAACCAAGCACCATCCTATTGATCCGCCAGACCCGGTAGAAGCTATTAAATTCCCCATGGAGCAGATGGGTTTGACTGACAAAGACCTAGAAAAATATATGGGCGGTCGAGGCAGTGTTACCAAAATACTCACCCGCAAACTCCCACTGAACCTCGATATGATTAGAAAACTTCACAAAAACCTTGGCATACCGGCTGAAGTTCTTATATCCGAACCATCGGCGGCTAGGGAAACAGCGCCTCCAGGATCATAGAGTTAGCTCGCCCGGCGAAAATTGGGGTTCCCTGGAGAATTTCAACGGATCTCGTCGCGGCGCCGGTTAAGTATCTCCTGGTAACCACCATGTTCCATTCTTTCTCAAGTCGTCCACTCAAGTTCCTAACTGCCGGCGACGGAAATCAAGCTATCCACTATGGCTATTCATAAGGCAATATTGAATTACGATGGCCTCGATCTCGCATCTGCCGACGACAAATCACTATGTGCATGACTTTTGGGCAAGCAACCCTTATAATTATGATTGGTGCGATTAGTAGTCCTCTCATCCGCATGAAGAAGCCTGTAGGAAGGGGACGACCCTAGCTGGGGGAATGCTTCCACCAAAGGCCTGGAAGGTCCTGAGATATGAACAAAGAAGAAATTCTGCAGTCATTAAATGAGAATAGCGACACTATAAAAGGCTTTGGCGTTCGTAAATTGGGTCTGTTTGGGTCCTATGCGAGGGGCAATGAAAAGGAAGCCAGTGACATAGATTTTCTGGTTGAGTTTGAAAAAAAGACATTTGATAATTATATGGACCTTAAAATTTTCCTAGAGCGACTTTTGGGTCGTAAAGTTGATTTGGTCATAGCCGACGTTGTAAAACCACGCCTTCGCAGACCGATTCTTGAGGAAACCATTTATGCCCAGGGACTATAGGGTTTCACTAGAAGACATTAAATATTGCCTGGATAGAATCCGGATACTTACACTCGGCCTGGATTTTGAAGAGTTCACGGAAAATCTGACGAAGCAGGAGGCCATTCTCAGGAATTTAGAGATCATTGGCGAAGCAGTCAAAAATATTCCTGAAGAGGCGCGAAGGCTGTACCCAGACATTGATTGGGTAAGAATTTCAGGGCTTCGCGACATCATTATCCACCAATATTTTGGAATAGACCTGGAGATAATCTGGGACATACTCATAAACAAAATTCCGCTATTCGATTCTCAAATAGGACTCATAGCTCAAAAATAGTTCCTGAGGACTTGCATGCTCCGCTCTCTAATGAATTTCCCTTTTGTTAGAAGCAAACAATCCGTAAACGTTGAACAAGAGACCTGAAAACACACAAGGGATGTCCATCGGTCGTTAATGAGAGAACGTGATCTTGAGGTTTAGAGAGGACAATATAGGGGTAAAATCCGCCTTAACTTTCCCAGAACTACATCAAAGGATATTGGAGGAGAAAAAGGTGAAAATTTAAGAACGGCTTCCTGGAAAAAGGGGTGATTTTTTCAGAATGGATTGATCTTGCAGGTATAAATATCAGATTAGACTGTAAAAAGAGGGCGGTGACTTAACGGAGCCACCGCCCGAATCATGTAAGGGTCTTGTCGGACCCTATAAAAGGTTCATTGATGATAGTCTTTGTGCCCGTTTCTATAAAGGAGATTGTATCGCAGGGACGAGATTTTCCATAGCCGAGACGGGATATGTGTCCTCGTTGCGACGGTCATCGGATTTGGAGTTATGGTTTTGTGACACCATTTCTCGATGGTTTTGGTGATCAAGTCCTTTTGCGACGATATCGATGCTCGGGGCAACACAACGATGAAAGCCAAACAAGATACAGAATATAGAGTCTTCTCTTGATCACGCCGAAAGTCCCGATGTCACGACCGTCAGATAGAGGGGTCAAAACGCCTTTTAGCCGAGCCGGCAATAGAACCGGCAATAATTGTGTTTCTTGCGTTAATAACTTATTGGTTTATAATAAACAAAGTACGTTAAGGATTCGGCAATATAGGGAAAAATAGCGTATGAAAGCCACGGACAGCACAACATTGATGGAACCGATGCTGCCGCCGGATGATGAAAGCAGACTCGAAGACCTCGCCATTGATGTGGCAACAAAGGCCAGTGGATTAGCAAGCCAATTGCCCCCGGCTGTGCGACAGGGCATGGGCGACCTTGTCCGGTCAATGAACTGTTATTACTCCAACCTCATAGAAGGACATGATACGCATCCCCGCGATATTGACCGCGCTCTGTCTTATGACGACTATTCAACTGATGCGCACAAGAGAGGGCTTCAACGCGAAGCCGTTGCCCATATAGAAGTTCAGCGGCTCATCGATCATCAAGAAGATTTACAGGTTGAGACAACCAGCGTTGATTACCTTCTCTGGCTGCACGGGGAGTTTTGCCAACGCCTGCCAGAAGAATTGCTTTGGGTTCAAAATCCAGACACTGGCGAACGCCTACGCATGATACCTGGTGAACTGCGAACAGGAACGGTGCAAGTTGGCAGACATGTTCCGCCAGAGGCCGAATCGCTGCCCCGTTTCATGAATCGGTTTGCCGCTGCTTATGATAGAGAAAGATTGTCGAAAGTCCGCCAGATCGTAGCTCTTGGCGCGGCGCATCATCGCTTGCTTTGGATACATCCCTTTTATGATGGCAATGGACGGGTTACGCGCCTTATGTCCCACGCTTCTCTTCAAAGGTGCGGGGTAGGGAGTAGCCTTTGGTCGGTGGCAAGAGGACTGGCCCGGAATGTCAAAGAGTATAAAGCCCTTCTCATGGACGCCGATGAGCCACGACGCGGAGATCTCGACGGACGGGGAACTCTATCCACTCAGGCTTTGATAAAGTTTTGTGAATTTTTCCTGACCATCTGTATCGACCAGATTGATTTTATGGCCTCATTGCTTGAGCCGAGCGAGCTTCTGCGGCGAATGCGCCTTCATATCGAAGAGGAAGTGCAGAAGGGGAACCTGCACAAAGGTTCATTTCCGATACTACGCGAAGCCCTGCTGGCAGGGGAGGTGCCGCGTGGCCGCGCCGGAGAGATCACCGGCTACGGTGAGCGCATGGCGCGAAACGTCGTCTCTGACCTCCTTAAAAAGGGATACCTGAAATCCAATACCACCCGCAGTCCGCTTGTCCTATCGTTCCCCATTGACGCAGTTGAACGATGGTTTCCAAGACTGTACCCAATAACATAGGACTCGAACAAAAACAGAGAAGATGCAAGAGTCTGGCAAGAGACGATCCGGAAGAAGTCCCAAATTCCAACACCGATACTATAAGAGTATTGCCAGTCAATTCCGCTAGTGTCTGTGTCCAAGGCATGTGAATTGCCATTGCCAACAAATGACGCCGACAGGTTCGCCTGATCGAGCCAACCCGGAACTTTTTTTGGAGGAAGGTGACAGACCATGAGGGCGACGGCCGTGCCGTAATCTCCTGACTCCACGGTTCCCAAAGAGATGACGCGAAACGAAATTGCGCGATTGGTGGACGCATTAACCACAGCGGCCGATCGAGCTCAAAAGTGTGGGTTTGACGGAGTCATGCTTCATGGAGCCTAAGGGTACGGTCTTAATCAGTTTTTATCACCAGTATGGAACAGGCGTGGAGATTCATACGGCGGCGGGAGCCTAGAAAATCGGTATCATGTTGTCGGAGAGTTTATGGAAGCGATTGCAGACGATCCAAAGGAGGATTTCCCCATATTATTCAAGATCAGGGCCCAAGATTTTGTCAGTGGTGGGATTGAACCGCCCGAGGTGTTGAAAATCGCGCAACGTTTACAAGATAGTGGGATTGCGGCCATCCAGGTTAGCGCTTGTTCCCCGATTTCCGAAAAAGATAAACACTGTCTTAAGACTGAGATTCTGGAAAAGAACGACGAAGGCTATCTGCTCGATTTCTCACATTACCTAAAAGATTCGGTGAAGGCGCCAATAATCGCTGTTGGGGGAATACGATCTTTCTCAAACGCCGAGGGAGTCCTGAAGGACGGGAAATCTAACCACATTTCTCTGGCTCGGCCTTTGATCCCAGAGCCCAATTTAATCAACTAACGGAAAAATGGAAACACTGCCAAGGCCAAAATGCATATCATGTTATGGCTGTTTCGAGACAGGTCTGAACGGCTTGGGCATTACGTGCAAGACCGAGAGGATGCTCAAGGAACAGCGGCAGGAGTCGTAAGTATGAGTAGCAAGTTGATCGGAAAAGTTGCCCTTGTAACTGGCGCTGGTCGTGGAATTGGACGAGCGATCGCCCTTGCCCTGGCAGCGAACGGGGCGAATGTCGCGGTGAATTTTCTGTCACGGCAGGCTGAAGCTGACGAGGTTCGGTCACAGATCGAGGGATTGGGGCAACGTAGCATAACTGTCGGAGCCGATGTTTCGCTAGGCGCTGAAGTCTCAAACATGGTGGATGTTGTTCAAAAGCAATTGGGGCCAATAGGCGTCTTGGTCAATAACGCCGGCATTGCCAGACCTGAACTCGTTGAGCACATCACCGAGCAAAGTTGGGAAGAAGTGCTCGCATGCAATCTGAAGTCGCAATTTCTTTTAATTCAGGCAGCCTTGCCCAACATGCGAATTCAGCGGTGGGGACGCATTATCAACCTCTCATCGGTTGCAGCCCAACTTGGTGGGGTGGTAGGCCCACATTACGCCGCGTCAAAGGCTGGCATTCTCGGGTTGACCCACTACTACGCCGCCCTGTTGGCCAAGGAAGGAATTACCGTCAACGCAATTGCTCCTGCGCTTATCAACACGGACATGGTCACCAGCAATCCAAAGGCCAGACCGGCGCTCATTCCAGTTGGTCGCTTTGGGACAGCCGATGAGGTGGCCGAGGTAGCAGTGATGCTGGCCCGCAATAGCTACATCACTGGTCAGACGATCAATGTGAATGGAGGCTGGTACATGAGCTGAAAACATTAACGGTCTGTAATGCCCCTGACATCAGGTTTTAAATTGAACCGGGTCGTCTTGAAGACAATTAATTGTCTCTACAAGAAGCCTATTCAACAACGCCTGCCTAAAATGTTTTCAAATCTGAATGTCATAGCCTTTATCAAATCAGTAAGTTAACAAACCGATATGTATTCAGTCTAAACTGTTCGAGACCATTTCCTGCACACTTAGAAATTGTTGTAAGAAATTTTCATCAAAGTCTTTTATAATTTGTTCGCAGGCATCCTTGAGCATATCCGGTGGCCGCATCTTCATTCGATGCTCAAAGACCGAGCACAATCCATCCAGGAGGTCTGACATCATTTCAGCTTCACTCTCATACAATGCCTCAGACAGATTTTCTCTAAGCGACGGGAACAGTCCAGCGATGAAATATGAAATGTTATAACCAATGAGGCTGACGACAACGCCTATTACATTAATCCAGTAATGAGCGTTGGAATCTGTAGAGTGACTGCTTTAAGGGACCTCAAATGTTTTTTAAGGTAACCTTCTATCTTTTTCTTGGTGGAGTTATTTCCTGATACGGTCAATCTTATTCTAACCGAACAGTCCCTTTGCAAGAGTTCGCTAGTCATTGGAAGACGCAAAATATTACCTAAAGGATTCTTCGATGTCCTCTTGTCGCCAGGATTGCTAATGGGTCGACTACGCTTTTTCACAGATCTCCTCTTAACAGATAAATCTCGCAGCCTTTAGGTTTAACACAGTAACCACATTTTTGACTGATTGTGAAGATTTTGTATCCTACCCACCCATATTTAAGCCATCGGTTTTCTCTTCAGATAAAAAATAAAGCCCCCATGGCTCTGGGTATTCTAGTGAATATGGTGAGAATTTCAGACCCGGTTTAGATCCGATTTTCAGAAAATATGTAATTATATCCAATCACATTTAATTAGCCTTAGAAATCCACGTCCTCTGGACGTGCTCAGAGTCTGAAGGCTATGCTGGAAGACAGCCCACCAGCTAACTCCAGAGTTCGAGTTGTTCTCGCAACTTCGAAAGCAAGAGCAGCAGGTCTGTTTCAATCGCGACCTGTCGTTTTTCGTAGACGTGATCATGCGGACCAAGCAGCACGAACTTGACCGTTTCGTCGCCGCAACTTGAACAATCATGACAAAGGACGATTTTGTCATCCCCTTTTCGCCTACAAATCAGACAGTAGAGGTAAATGATGAGAAAGTTTTTCTTCACTGGAGCGCTATAATAGCCACGAAAATGTGCCTTCAAAGGTTCGCCGACTGCGATGGGATTAGCGAGAATCATGTCCACTTTCTTCCGGACTGCATTCTTTACGGACGCATGTTTTTTCAGCGATTCAACAAAGTCGTCACTGAACAAGGCGACCATCAGAAAACCTCATCGTAACTGGACCACTTCGTTGCGCCGGATTGAATCTTCACCATGGTCGACATGAGGCTATCTCTGAATCCGGGATCGTCGAGGAAGATTTTCATTGGATCGTCTTCATTGATCCGTTTCAGATTGAGTATGAATTGTGTAAAGATTTCCGAGACTGTTGTTCTTTGTCTTGTAGCGTAAATCTTCGCATATTCGATAAGGTCTTGATCCATAGTAATATTAATCTTTCTTTTCGGCATAGCGATTCGCTCCTCCTGGAAGTATGCCTCTAATATACGCCTGATGTGTGGCTTAATCAAGGACGGAAGCATGACAAAACAGAATAACTTGAAAAGTTCTTTCACCCTATGTCATGGCCGGGATATTCAGCCCTTAGACACGCCTCCTCTTACCTGGGAGGTTGGCTGATGCCTCTTCATCGTGAAATTACATTGAATGCGATGGCATGAGCGATAAAGTTGTTCACAAACACAGAAAACTTTACATTCCCAAATTCAATATCTGCGGTCGGTTATTCCCCATTTTTACAATTGTCGGCAAGCCTTTGATTGTCTCTCCGGATTTGCTCTCGGCCAAGCGCAAATCATAGATCTTTTGCAAATTCATCCAGAATTCCGGGCTCGTTCCAAAGAAATGCCCAAGACGCAAGGCCGTGTCACCGGTTATGGAGCGACGACCTTTCAGGATTTCGGTCACGCGATTCGTTGGTACTCGGAGCTGACGGGCTAGTTCCGCAGCGCTTATGCCAAGCTGTTCAATCTGTTCGGCGAGATGCTCGCCAGGATGTATAAGACTTCTTCCCATTCTACACCTCAATGCTAGTCAACGATCTCAACATTAACCGGCCTCGGCGATCCCTTCGGCCATTCGAAGCAAATCCTCCATTGATCATTAATGCGGATGCTATATTGGCCCTTACGGTCGCCTTTGAGCGCTTCGAGGCGATTGCCTGGCAAATTCAGATCGAGTAGCGATGTTGCAGCGTCAAGTTGGTCAATTTCATTTCCGCTTTGCGCTCAAAACCGGCGAAAGAATTGCATCGGGTTCCCTTAGCAAACTCGCGTGTTCGCTTGTCTCGATAGCTCGCGATCATAATCTTGCTTTAGTTAAAATTATGCGTTACGTCAAGCATAACAGTGTTAGGCCTATAATGATTAATTCTGTAAGTGTGCTGTAGCCTGCCTCCATCTGGCAATGCCTGGTGAGATATCCGTGAAACTTACGTCCGGTCCAGTGGGTCTCATTGACCAGTTCTGGATGTAAGACCAACTTGGAATATTCACAGGCCTGCTCCCCGCTGATTTTGGGAGGACGCCCAGAGCGGGGATCTTCTGTAAGCCCATCGATACCCCGTTGATTAAAACGTCTCACCCAACGGGAAACCGAGTCCTCGTTTACACCGAACAAGGCAGCCACCTGCTTATGGGGCAGCCCCATTATCAAGGCCTTGATAGCCATCAGACGAACATACGACCGCTGGACCGACGAGGCCTTCGCTGCGGTCTCTAATTCAGCTAAGGCCCAGTTTTCCGGGTTAGGCATGTTTCGTTGACGACACATACCGACAGATAACCACATCTCGATAAAAAACTCGCGTTCCTTTCGCGATTATTTTCGAGAATCGCTGTAAAAAAAATGAAGATGAGGCCATTCTTAGTCCATTGTCTTTTTTTTGCGCTGTCCCGGCCCATACTTACTGTAGGTGTTGATGAGCTCTTCTACGGTACCGAAGAAAGCATCCTTTCCGACCAAGTCTGTAATTTTGTATCGGTCCAACTTGGCTTTGACTTCTTCCGAGAACTCCGCGAACACAAGCCGTATCCCCTGACCTTTCAACATCTCATGCGTGGAACGCAGAGTCGCAGCCGCCGAGAAGTCCACATCGTCCACTCCTGACGCCTCGATGCAGAACCAGGAAAGATGAGGCTGTGCGCCTTTTACCAGGTCAAGGACTTGTTTGAAGAACCAGTCGGTGTTGGCGTAATACATACTATGAGTGAAACGGTACACAAGAAGCCCAGGGGCCGCCTGAGCAGAGCTGGTAACCGAAACCGTCCGCCAGCCGTTAAGAGTGTCGGGTACAAGCAACCCATTCTTCGGCCTATAACCGTGGCGGGTGTGAGCTATAAGTGAAAGGGCCATGGCGAAGACTATGCCCCGGTCGACACCCACAAAGATTACGACAAACGCTGTGAGCAGCGCCACCCAGAACTCGACAGGGGCTTGATCGTGGATATCTCTCATTCCTTTCAAATCAATCAGCTCCACGCCAATGAGAATCACGACGGCAGACAGAGCGACCTTGGGCAAGTATTGCAGTGGACTTGTCACGAACAGCAGCACAAGCAGCACGATAAGGGTTGTGAAGATTTGAGCGATCTGGCTGCTTCCACCGGCGCTGTCAAGCATCTGGGTCTTCGTCGGGCTCCCGTTGACGACGAACGTTCCGGAGAGTCCTGCGCCAAGGTTGGCAAAACCGAGACCGATGATGTCCAGATTCTCACTGAAACGCTCGTTGTGGCGAGCGGCGAAAGCCCTGGAAGTCGCTGCGCTTTGGGTTAAAATGACCACGAAGATTGAGAACGCCAGTGGAAGTAACTTCCCGACAAGGTCCCAGGTCAAATGCACGTCTGGCAGACCGAGCCTCGGTAGACCACCCGGGACGGCCCCCACAGCGGAAACGCCGTGGGACTGAAGATCGAAGGACCAAGTGGCGATTACTGCGCCGATTATCGCGATCAAGGCTCCAGGTGTCTTTTTGGAGAGCCTCTTCAGCGCAACAATGATTGCTATCACCATGAGCCCAATCGACATAGATATGCCGTTCGCATCGCCAATGTGCTGAACACTGTGCAAAAGCCGCGTAGCGAGGTTGTTCCCAACACTCGGAATACCGAGAAATCTAGGGATTTCGCCTAGTGATACTTGGACACCTACGCCTGTAAGAAAGCCGACGAGCACGGTACGCGACAAGAAATCGGCCAGGAGTCCCAGGCCAACCACACGGGCGATGAGAAGGAACGCCGCTGCCACAAATGCCAATACCCCGGTCAGAGCGAGATACTCGGCAGATCCAGGAACCGCCAGACCAACGAGACCCGATGCCAACATTGCCGCTGTTGCCGAGTCGGCCCCAACAACCAAGTGTCGGGACGACCCAAAAATCGCATACAAAAACATTGGTATCAGTATAGTGTAAAGACCAGTGATGATGGGCGTGCCAGCGATGACGGCGTAACCCATGACCACTGGAATGGCCATGGCAGCTAAGCTGGCGCCTGCAATAATATTGGCAGGCATCTCCGAGCTCTTGATGGGCAGCATGCCTTGTAAGATTGGAAGGGCCAAGTCTGGTTCTTCACTCTTCATCCCAACACAGGTCCCTCAACCGGTTGCGCACGTAGAAGCGTGTATATGGAATTACGCCGCGGTCTTGCCAATTCTGAGGTCTTTGCCCCTGAATTTTGTCTTGCCAGAGAGCCCCTGCCACCTGCAAAGACCCCGGATGGTCTCTCAGGAGGTTAGAGGACGGCGATACGGTCGTCCTGTTGATGAAAAAGCCGCCTTTTCCTTTTTCTAAGCGTACCGCCCCCTCCGTCACTCTGTCAACCATTTTTCACATCCATGCTCGCCACCCGAACACAGCACGGTAATGCCGACGCCTCATGAACATGCCACCTCCTTGGGTGGCAGGAGATTCTCGCTCCCACCTTGACCAGACGCTTGATGAGCCATTCCATTGACCGATTGACCTCTTCGCCCACGAGGTAGAATTGCCTGAGAAGGCTTGAGTAACGGCACCGTGAATTGGCAAATGACGACATTGAGTAAGATGTTTACGATTTTGGAACAACATCGGCTTGTCCAACAGAACCCTATTCGACTGCTGAAGAAACTATCAACTAAAGAATCGCAGCGGCATGTTTATCTTTCGTGGCAAGACGTTTCCCGAATAGTGGAGGAGGCTCCCGATTGGTTTGGTCCAATAATCTGGACGAGCTATTACAGCGGCATGAGAAAAGGTGAAATCCTAGGACTGACATGGGACTGAATTGACCTGAAACAGCGAATCATGTTTCTCGGTGTGCAGCAAACTAAAGAACGAGCTAAGAAAAAAGTGCCGATTCATTTGAATCTTATGTCTATTCTTCGGGGCTTAAAAGTTAGAGGCATCGGCAATCACGATGTGTTCACTATTGATGGCAGACCTCTTGGCAAGGATTCGACGAAAAGAGCATGAGATAGGGCGGTGCAAAGTCTAGGTTTTGATACTAAGCCGAGTTTTCATGACCTACGCCATACCTTCAAAACAAACTGCCGGAGGAGCAAGATTGATGCGGAGATTCGAGAGAGGATCCTTGGACACAGCTCTAAAGAGTTTGGAGTAAGAGATCGATACGGCGTTGTTTCAAACCAGGAACTCGTAGAGGAAATTGACAGACTTTCATTTGACCACGGGCAAACTGAGATTTGTGTTGAAAAAAAATCCGCGTGTACAAGACGTGTACAAAAAAGTGCCTAATAAAGAAGGGCTCCGATATGCCTCGAAGCCTTAACTTGTTGATTCATCAATTGTTTCTTGGTGGAGATGATGGGATTTGAACCCACGACCCCCGCGTTGCGAACGCATAGAAAAAGAGCCTGCCTGTAATAAATCCTTAACCGTTTCAAGGACTTTCGAAACTTCACAATACAAAACACCGCAAGATTGCACGCATAAATGTTAGCATTTAACCTGGATCTTGCGTTTTGAAGAAATATTTAAAAAAAAAGTGTTTTTCTAACAAGGCGTGGTTTATTTATTTCTCCTGCCGTGTAACTACCTGATATCATGACAGGCCAGTTTATGGATGTAATTTGGACCTTTCACCCTCCTGTTGAAAAAATATCATGATGCTAGTGGTAGTTACCTTATCAATGGGTAACTTCTCAAAAACAACGGGCGGCTCCTCCAGTGCCGTGAGGGGAGCAGCCGCTTTCACCTCGGCCTCTTTGTTCACATTTGAACCTCGATATGAGCAGCGTTGTTCCCACCATCATGTTAGTCCTTTGTGTTGTCTCACATTGAGAGCTTTCCATTCCAGAAGAGGTTGCTTTCGGATGCGGTCCTTGAGTGCCGGATCTGTCGTCAGCAACTCCGGGACTATTTCCCCCTTGTCCAACAAACGACACAGAAATTCCCGCTCGGCGTTCGTAAAGGGCAAGACCAGGGACAATGCCTCCCTGCACTCATTTACGAGTCGTGTGCCATAATCAACGAAAGCGCTTTGCTCCTGTATCCCATGGAAGTGAAGGGTTGGGAACAGTTGTCTCGCCAATTCCTCACGCTCAAAAGCCACGTTCTCAACCACAACGGTCCTCCAATCCTTGCGGTTCATTGCACCGAAGACCACGAAAGTGGTGCGGAGCCGTTCCCGGTCAAGCCTGTCCAAACGAAGAATCTGATGACAATCGAACAGATCCCTTGCCTGTCAACGGGACAAAAGGGCCGAGAGTTTGCCTGCGGCCAGTTCGTGGAGGTCGAGAACGGGAATTTTCCTGGCCTGGAAGTTTCCAAGGGGATGCGAGTCCGCATACCGAATATCCCAGAGCGGCAGTCGGAACATGAAATTCAAATCGACTTCGAGGTTGCTCGATTGATCGGTGAAGCTTCGGTAGCTCAGCCGCCATTTCCCGCCGGCGTGATCGTCCGGCACTCTTTTAACAATAAATCCTTCTCTGGAAAACACCGCCTGGGCAGCTTGCTCGATTTTTGGGCGATCCGACAGCATTTCTTCACGATTGAGCGCCCCCACGTAATTGAGATCGATATCCACCGACAGTCTGGGCATGTTGAGCACGAAGAGGTTCACGGCCGTGCCGCCTTTCAATACCAGTTTCCCCTTGAGATAAGGATGCGAACTCAAAGCGTTTAGGAGATTCAACATATGGAGCACTTTTTCGACCATCTCCGGTTTGAACCCGGTCGATTCTGCTATCGGCAAGATCTCAGACGGTGAAAAATTCACAGCACTTCGCCCCATGACTTGTCCAGAATTTCGGTCGGGATCACCATGTTCCAGTCCTTTACCCACTGGCCACCTTTCCGTCCACCGCGCACCCAATAATGCGGCTGTCGAGGACGAAACTTCCGTAAAAGATTCAGATGGGCATCTTCAACCATTAAGGTTTCTCTATGCTGCTCAAGGAAAAAACCCACCTTTGCAGAGGTAGTAGCGTTTTTCAAAAGCCGTGCATACTCGACGACCTGATCCAAGTCGAAGAACTCAACCGATTCGAGAGATCGCCATATCTCTTCCCAACTTCCTGTCAGCTCCGGCCGGTCCAGTACGTCGACAAGTGTTCTTTCGATTGTGGCCACACGAAGCTCCACTCCCGAGCGCTTGTGGCTGGTAACTCCGAACATCTCCTTGCCTCTCGCACGCAGCGGCTTCGGCACAGGCGCGCCCCTTATTTCATAATCACGGAACTTCAGCGGTAGAGATTTATGAATAGACACGTAACAAAGCCTCTTGTGGACTGAGTAGGATTTTCCGTGGAACTCCAGAGCTGTGTGGTAGGCGAGAACAGCATCTTTGGTCATCTTGGCGGCTAGAAGATACGGATCGACCGGAGACGTTTCGGGCCTGGACCCCACTGGAACGACTGCATACAATCCGCGTCGCAGCGGTATTATCCGTCCCTGGTTGCGATAGTAAGTCAGAAGTGATTTGCGGGTGTTCGGCTTAGTGGACCCATTCTCTGAAAGAAAAAGGATCAGCTCTTCTACTGTGAACACTTCGCGCAGCGTTAAGAACTCGTGCAATTTCATTAGGCGATCCTTTTGACGTTCATACGAGAAAGTGTCAATATATTTAGCTCCAAATCGCCTATATGTCAAGCAATGATGAATAGCTCCTGACCAACGGACTAGATAGTGCCAATTTTAATGGTAACATGTCGCCAAACTGTCAAATGAGATATCCCTTACTCACAGTTTTATCGGTGCGCCGATGATTGTGTGCAACCAACGCACATATGGATCATACAGTCATGCGATGCTATGCAATATCGAAGAATTCAACAGCCTCCTGCGAGCGCCAGATTTGTTCTTAGCCACCTCTAGGAACGGTTGGGTCCAGAAGATCCTCGAGTCTCACTGGGGATCACGCATCGATGCATCGCACGTTGTGTGATGTACAACAACTGGAGGATACCCTCCATGGTCAAAGATCTTCCGTCGCCTATTTGGATGTGGCTGCTCAGATCGCCTACTTTGAAAGATCTTCGAGAGGTTGATATCAGCGGTGGCGAACCCTTCTCATGCAAGATCTCGGTGATTTAGTGACGATATTGCCGGGCATAAGGCAACTCACACGCCTCATCATGATATAATCGTATGATTCAAATATGATATGAGTATGACTACAAACGTATTGTCGTAAAATTGCATGACGACTATGTGAACCTTATGGCAGTATTGACATCTTATCATACTGTGATAATACTTAGGGTATGATCGGTGTTTTTGCGCAGAAGTCGAACAACATAGAATAACGCCAATGTGGCTCGTGTGGCGTTTCCACGCAGCCTCACGTGTGCCAGATCTCCTTTTTACCTTTCGAAAACTAGCAGCCCAGCTTGGTGAGGATTTACACAGGTACTAAACAAACATAGACTCCCTGGCTCGGAACCAGCGTATGGGCGGGATCATAAGAGCGCTGCGTAAACGGGTGATGGCGGGATCATACACCAAAGGAATACTGTGCTCACGAGTAGGAGGAAAGGATAATCATTCCATGACGCTGAAAAAAGAGAGTAACCATGGTCAGGAAGGCCATCCATCAACCAAGGGACACGAGAAGAAGTCAGGTTGTCTCGTAGATAATTCCGGAGATGCGAACCAAATTCCCGAACAGAATTCTGACCTCATTGTTTCGATGCGAGAGTTGGTTCCGATACTAATGGAAGTGCTTGACATGAGAGAGGCCGGGTTCTCGGATAAGATCACACAGCGAATCAGTGATAAATATGACGCAATCATCGGGTCCATGGAACAGCGATTAAAGGATCAATTTGCAGAAGCGGGGCAAGCGGAACTGAAATCAGAACTTGAGGGTACAGTCGAAGACGCGGTCGAAGATTTTATGAGGAATATGCTGACTTCAGGGAGTTCGTATGAAAGGGACATGAGGTTCTTTGTATCAAGGATTGTGGACGAGCGACTGACTGGGGAACTCGGTTCTCTGCTTGGTAGTCTTGACATTTTTCCCAATAATAAAATGGTTGCTGGACAGGCAGATACTCGGATGAAGTCAGCGCGTTTGAGCGCCACGATCCGTCAGGAAATTTATGATCAGATAAAGGCCCTTGGCGGTATCTTTAGCAATCATATCCAAGCAGCTTGTGAATTGTACCTCAAGGCCCTTGAAGGAAGAAATAAGGACACCCGCATGGGCTAATGACTTCTTGACTTCATCTCCACTCTCAATTTGTGACACAAGGTACAGTCCTCGGTGATGAACCTAACAGTTTCCTTGCTACAACAAACGGAAAACATTATTTCCATCCCGTGCGAGTCATATCGATGAAAAAGCTCAGGCTATTTTGACAGACTGGACACGCCAAGGCCGAACAGTCTTTGCGTTGGTATGAGGAAGTGAAAAAGGCCAACTGGAAATGTCCCTCAGACATAAAAGCTCGATATCAACATGCAAGTCTACTCGGCCGAAACAGGGTAGTCTTTAACATAGGTGACAACAAATACCGACTTGTAGTCTCGATCAGATACGAAAAAGAAATCGTCTTCATCCGATTCGTGGGCACTCACAATCAATATGACCGGATTGACGCCGGGGAGATCTAGACATGGAAATTAAACCAATTAAAACTGACGCAGATTATGAGGCCACACTCGCTGAAATCGAAAAACTCTGGGAGTCTGGAGCAGACACGCCGGAATCTGACAGGCTCGACATACTTGTTACCCTAGTGGAAGCTTATGAAACCAAGCACTATCCGATCGACCCGCCTGATCCGGTAGACGCTATTAAATTCCGTATGGAACAGATGGGTTTAACTGACAAAGACTTGGGTCAATATATGGGCGGTCGTGGAAGAGTTACCAAAATACTTAACCGTCAACTCCCCTTAAGCCTGGATATGATCAGGAAATTACACAAATATCTTGGCATACCAGCCGAAGTTCTTATTTCTGAACCGTCTATTCCTGGAAGGACAACCACGCCTAGTGTATAGGGTTAATCGGTCTGGTTTGCCGGGTGCGACTGGATGGATTATTTATTGGTGGCTGCTCTGAACAGATCGCAGCCATGACCACGCCCACCCTCCTGTGACGGCTCTGGCCTGCGACCGCCTCCATCCCTCCTGAAACGGCGAATTAGTTTGGTCGCATAATAGCCATCTAAGACTGCTTCGAAATCCTATCGCCTAGTTTTTAAATTGCATTTGGCTATTACAACCGTTCAGTAAGGCGATCCCTTCCTTGGAAAGAGGGGCGCCGCGCGTAATTGATGTCGTCAATCCTTTGTGGAAATGGTATTTCTCTGTTCAACATGACTTTCCTTGTTCTCCGATGTTTGTTTTCAAAAACTGGGGTGAGCTGAATGCCTTCTTTTCAACCATTATCAGCGTCCCACAATGTGTTTTCATACAAGAAGAGCGAACCCACAGCCATCAATTGGGAGAATTAAATTCATGTTCAGGATACTTGACAATGGTGTTCTTAAGTGACACCATAAAGCATGAATAGCAAACAGCGTCAAACACTGGAGGATGTTTTCTTTCACCCTGTCCGATCAGGAATCCGATGGGAGGATATCGAAAACCTGCTGATAGCTGTAGGCGCTACCATAAAAGAGGCGGAAGGCTCAAGAATAACTGTTACACTCAACGAAGTGTACGCCGTATTTCACAGGCCCCATCCTCGACCAACAACTGACAAGGGGGCCGTGAAAAGTGTAAGACGTTTCTTGATCAACGCGGGAGTGAGTCCAGATGAATATACTTAGGTACAAGGGGTATGTTGCAGTTTTCGATTTTGACCCTGAAGCCAAGCTGTTTCATGGTGACGTAGTCGGCATCCAGGATGTGGTGACATTCCAAGGTCAGTCCGTGACGGAATTGGAGCAGGCGCTTAAAGACTCTGTGGACGTCTATCTAAAACTATGTAAGGAGACAGGGAAGAAACCTGATAAGCCTTATTCTGGTGAAATTAAGCTCCGCCTAGGACCGGAACTTCATAGGGAGGTGGCTACCGCAGCAGCGCTGTCAGGTTTGAGCCTCAACGCATGGATGAAAAAGGCGCTTGAACGACAGGCTCAAGAAACTGTGGGCGAGTAGGCTCAACCCTTCTCTTGCCCGTTCTTCTGAACCAACTCAGCAATCGGAAACGAACCTTACCATGTTGACCTCGCCATAAGAACAAAAAAACAAAAAAAGGCGAGGAGCGCGGGGTGGAGGAGGGAATTTAGGAACAAGACTCAAAACAAGCGTGTCGAAATCCTCCATTCCTCATACTAATATATAATGGGAGAGCAACCGATAGCTAAAAACAAAATGAATTGATGTCTTATAACGTTCGGGGGCAAACATCATTTCAGCAGCTTCGTTTAACATAGGTGACAACAAATACCGACTTGTAGTCTCGATCAGATACGAAAAAGAAATCGTCTTCATCCGATTCGTGGGCACTCACGCTCAATATGACCGGATTGACGCCGGGGAGATCTAGACATGGAAATTAAACCAATTAAAACTGACGCAGATTATGAGGCCACACTCGCTGAAATCGAAAAACTCTGGGAGTCTGGAGCAGACACGCCGGAATCTGGCAGGCTCGACATACTTGTTACCCTAGTAGAAGCTTATGAAACCAAGCACTATCCTATTGATCCGCCAGACCCGGTAGAAGCTATTAAATTCCGCATGGAGCAGATGGGTTTGACTGACAAAGACCTAGAAAAATATATGGGCGGTCGAGGCAGTGTTACCAAAATACTCACCCGCAAACTCCCACTGAACCTCGATATGATCAGGAAACTTCACAAAAACCTTGGTATACCGGCTGAAGTTCTTATATCCGAACCATCGGCGGTTAGGGAAACGGCTCCTCCAGGATCATAGAGTTAGCTCGCCCGGCGAAAATTGGGGTTCCCTGAAGAATTTCAACGGTTCTCGTCGCAGCGCCTGTTAAGATTAACCACCAGGTTCCATTCTTTCACAAGTCGTCCACTCAAGTTCCTAACTGGGGGCGACGGAAATCAACTTATCCACTATGGCTATTCATAAGGCAATATTGAATTACGATGGCCTCGATCTCGCATCTGCCGACGACAAATCACTATGTGCATGACTTTTGGGCAAGCAACCCTTATAATTATGATTGATGCGATTAGTAGTCCTCTCATCCGCATCAAGAAGCCTGTCGGAAGGGGACGACCCTAGCTGGGGGAATGCCTCCACCAAAGGCTTGGAAGGTCCTGAGATATGAACAAAGAAGAAATTCTGCAGTCATTAAATGAGAATAGCGACATTATAAGAGGCTTTGGCGTTCGTAA
>CAWCTI010000033.1:0-17319 GCA_963798475.1 uncultured delta proteobacterium | reverse complement strand
GTTAAATCTCCCCTCCCCAGGTCAAAACCACGCCGGTTTGACTTTTATTTCTTATATTTCCATTGCCTGAATCACATCAGCGCCCAGGTTGCGTTGTAGAAGCGAATCACGAGATGTTATCTACATGTTATTGTTGGATGTATTCTTTTGGCCGGTCTCAATTTGACAGTTGAGCGTTTACGGTCCTAGATGGAACCGCAATCGTATCGGGTCAGTAGATTCTTCAATAAGCTCGGATATGAAAAGATTATAACGATAGAAAAGGAGTAAGAATACGCCTGAAACATAATGTTCAAGTTACCCCAGCGCAAAAATGCTTTGCTTGTCTAAGACCCAGAATGACTGTGCGGTCTGATAGCCGGGGTAGGGGATGTTGTTGGAAGCGCCCTCATTTCAACATCAAATCACTACAATGATGCTGGAAACTGATCATCATCGTCATATTTAGCGCCAGCACGTTGCGATAATGACTCTTCAGGCATATCCGGCATGAAGTCCGATTTTCGAATCGACGCATCCTAATGGCCAATTAATCAACAAAAAACGAATAATGATGCCTCCGTTATTTTGTTCTCATTTTGTTCCCGTTTTTTGGGACCAATAAGGATCAATAGGGACCGAAAGGGATTAATAGGGATTGAAATCATAGGGGTTCTCGGGCAAATCGTTTGTTTATTTTAGTGCATCCCCGCCCTCTCACGGCGGAGACACCGGTTCGAAACCGAGCTTGGGCCTGCCAAAGATTTCAGTGGGTTACGATTTTAGCCAATTTTATTTTCTGAACTTGCGACCCGGTTTAGACCCGGTTTTTTGGAAAACCTCAAAAGAATTTCCCCGCCTAAATTTCCGCAAAAGCGTCAAGGTTGTAATTTCACCGCCTTAAGATAATGAATTTGATAGTGGTTGAATTTTAGACGATTCCACGCTCGATTTTTATTCTGTGAGGGTTTCCGACTTTTTAATTTTTTTTGGCGTTGACTTTATGGTTTTTAATCTCTCTAATTTGAGTCATCATCTAAACAGTAAGTACGCCAATACCAATTCCAATAAATATTACTTGAAAAAAACAGATAGGCAGCCACCTCCACCTCCGTTGTTATCATCATCGCCACCAGAGGCCATAAAATTGATGTAATCATCAGGCATTTTTATTTCTACATACCTCGGAAGGTTTCCTTTTTAGCTTGTTTTGTCTGACACGGTTTTATTGGTTCGTTGATTACTGCTACCATTGGAGCGGTAGTTCTCCTGTTCCTAATAACCATGTAAGAAAGCCTAAAAAACGGACAGGATCACATTCTCGCCGCTACGTTTTATCGTCTTAGTTTGGAGCAGCTTTACCAGTTATGCGATTGTCCAATTTTCCCAGACCAGATATAGGTGCCATGAGATAATATGTCGTGTTACCCTATTTCAAACATATCTAGACTTCTGCTTTGATAATAACCAAAGCGATGTTCAGAAATCCTGAGACAGCGAGAGGGTAGCAGGTGTCTACAATTTCAACACAAATCGGTGTCCTTTTTATTTGGATGCACCCTCTCGATCCTACCAAGAATCTGACGCATATCATTTCTGGATGGCGAGGATCAAACGCGATAGTATTTGGAATGTCTGTGCCTCGACTCATCATTCCGTATGTTGCTAATATTATCTGGCACTCTTCTCCGACCCTCTTGTTCTCTTCCTTTCTGTTTTCCCCCTATGTAGAACCCGATCGAACCTGACCTAATCAAATACTTTTCCTCAAGAATCTTTCGTATAGTTCTTAGTTGGGAGATCCTGTCGCTTAACACAACAAGTTGGATGCCCATCTAAGATGGCCGCCTTGTTAATGTAGTCAGCTATCAAAACATGTCGTTCCATGTTCTTGGCAGGAAGGACAACAGCATTCCTTTCATTGCCACCCTGTTTTGAGAATGGGGCAAATTCACCAGAATCATTACGATAATTCACAAACAGGATCTCAGGTGTCATTGTGTTAGATTTATTGCAGTTCACTTCAACCTCAACCAAGTGATTGTCGAACACCACATGCAGTCCATCCGCTCTTGTAGGAGAGGCCGTCATTGAGAGGCGATATTTGGCTTGAAACATAGAAGCGACCGGGGCGAATGTTTCTGGTGGACAACTTGAATCACACTCATCAAACAGCGCCACACCAAAAGCGTTTCGAAACTCATAGTTTTCCATGTATTTTGTGGCAGTGTGAACCAAAGAGATCACAATCTTTTTGCCTTGCCAGTCAATCTTTCCAGACAGCCCCTTACCTATGTCCTCTTTCTTTAGGTCTGTTGTCGCCAAGATCCGCTCTTCCCATTGATCTATTAGATCTTTTTTAGGCACAATAATGACGGCGTTCCTTCCAAGAAGTTTCAACATCTTGATTCCCATTTGAGTTTTGCAGACCCGGGGGCTGCCCCTAGGAAGATCCCTGTCTTGCCTCCAGCAATGTGTTGTTTAAATTCCTCAATAGCTTTAGCTTGGTAGTCCCATAACTTAATGTTTGAATGAAAGGCAATAGCCTTTCCTAGACTTGTAGCGTCAACAATGTTTCCTATGATGTCTTTTTTGTTCTTGAAATAAAAACGGGGGAAGAAGAAGCGATTGTCATCTTCCCCATACATTGGAATTATCTTCTCTGAATCGTATTTGCTGACTGCAATCAAATCATACCGGATGTAATCCAGATGCTTCTGGCAGATATTTCTTGTCTACAATCAGAAAGTTTCCATCAATTGCCTCTGGATACCTAACCTCTTGTTTATATTGCGAGAGACCCAGTATATGTGTGCTTTTCTGTTCTAAGGCAATAGTCATGGTGGCTTCTTCTTGTCGTTGTTGGTCATCTTGGAAACGAGTTGCCTTTTTCTGTTCCTCTTGCCTATGAATGTAGTCTTGGACTTTTGGGTTTTTTTTGAGGTTGTCGAGGTGATTTTTAGCTGCCAATAGGGTTTGTTCAAAAACAGCTTTGTTTTCAAGGCTCTTGATGTGGGTTGTATCTATGTGTTTCTTGTCTATTGTCTCCCAAAAATAGGCAAGATCAAGATAATCGCTAACCGGATTCCCTGGATTACTCGAAACCTTTGTAATGGCTTTATTAAATTTGCATTAATTGTTCAGATCCAGGTTTGATATTTGTCTCCAAATTATTTGCTGAGTTCTCCTTGTTGGCCTCTGGATAAGGTTTTGGTGCTCTTTTCCAGTTACCACAGAGGATGCAACGCTTAGGATAAAAAAATATCGCCAGAAGCCATAAACCTCCTGTCAATATCACGGCCAATAAAGTACCAAGACCGATAGAGCGTTTATGCCCCGTCTTCTTGTTACAATTAGTGCAGTAGTATTTTTCCATATCTGTCAAAATGTACAAGCTTTATTGTTTTCACAACTACTTTTGTCTGGTCAGTTTGGAGCAGCTTATGGTTATATGTATATTCGCCTTTCCCCCTAGCCTATCTCAACTTCCCCAAATCAACACAAAACCAATTAACAAGATAATCCCAATTATGATCCAGCTTATCAAATTACCACCACTACGGTACCGCATTGAATTGGTATTCCGAGGAGTTGTTTTCTCGTTGCCTTCATTCTTTGCCAGCAATACGCCATAAACAGTTCTTCAGGGTCTATTTTCATGACATCCCTTGGTTGAAAGGAGTTAAAAGTCAAGATGGTGAACGAACGGATCTAGTTATTAGATATACACTTTAGTCCCTTAATCGTCATTAAAATCATAAATTGTCCCGGTAGGGTTATAATTCTTATCAAATGTTGTGTTAGTATCCCCATCGTGCAACCTCTTGGGTTGAAGGATTTGTCGAAAAACCTTACTGATGTCCATCATCTGTTGCCCAGCCTTTTACGGTCCCCTTCTTGTCCAGATACAAATAATCAGCCCCATGTGAAACAGCGGGCAATATCAATGAGAGCGATGACCAGTATGACAATGAAATGTCGCATGATTAGTTCCTCCTGGTTGATGTTAAAAAGTCTAACTCCGCAATCGCCCCCAAATCAGGATCTCTCATTAGATCCCAGAAGAAAATCTAGTACTTTCTCTGACAATATCTGTGATCCATGCAAGGTCTTCATCTTCTTCCTCTATTTTAGTAGCCAGTTATCCAGTCCCATATTTTCACTAGTATGCCTATTCTTAGACCAATAAGAGCATAAAAACAATGCCTCGAGCCCGGATTCCTAAAGCCATCAGGTCCACATCTCCTGTTCCTCATATTACTATTTTAGCATCTCCGACACGGTCTACATCTTCTAGGTCGTAGCCCCCAATTGGTTCTCTCTTTTCGTCCGTCATCTCCTGTCTCCGAATAATCCTATGCCAATCAAGCACCAGAGGATGCATGATAACAAGAATATCTCCATTTCTTTCTCCTTTTTTTCTTTGTAAAGTGGCTCCGGAGACTCTGATAGGGGTCCAATTTCCTCTTTCAGGCTTCCTTTATAAGAGGGAGGACCCCCTCCATTGATTACATCCCCGCCCCTTACGCCGACAAATCGGGACACGGCCAACCAAATCTATTGTCTGGTTCGGTTTCCCTCCTTGCTGACGCCCTCCGCATTTTGGTTTTTGGGCTCTTCCGTTACCGTTTTCCGAAGTGAAGATACTCAACTGAAGTATCTGTTCCTCGAACTCAAGCCCTGAACCCATTAACCGTTCCGATTCCAGTCTTAAGTCGTTTCCAAGGGCCACTGATTTCTCTCCTCGATCCTTGATAGTTGCGCTGATTGGAGCAGCTTCGAAGCCTTTGCTCGCAATGACTGGTGATTGGGCTTGATCTCAAGATCGGATGTTTCAAGAGCATCCATCACATAGCTGCTCACAAGCTTCGAATGAATCTCCCTGAACGATTGAAACTTGTTGAGGATCTCAATCCCCGCTACTGTTCCATCAATGAAGACTATTATCCCGATCTGATTGAACACCGGACGGAATGCACAAAGATAAGCTTCCGTAACGTCTTTATGAGACTCGTAAAGGTCCGCCATAGCCATTGTCGGGGAAGGGCGGGTGGCCATTCTGTCATATTTCTTCTCGATTTCGTCCCCACTACTCCCTGATTGGACCTGAAATCCCGGCCCTCCCTAAGATTCATGGTCACAGTTTCAGACTGCCTTTTCCTCAAATTAGCGCTCATAGACCTGGACCGACTTCCGAAATGTTTGCTTCGATAAGACCATCTTCCCTGCTCAACGCACGATACCGGAATGATGGTTTCAGACTTGGGAGCTATCAATATCGTGGTATTTAAGACCCGGTTCTGCTTCGCACCCACGAGTTCTTCGCCATCTAGCAGCAGAATTTTGTGTGTCTGACTTGTTGTTGACTTTGAGTTCCGGGACAGAACCGCCCTCAGTGACCTCAGCACACTCAGTGCGTCTGTCCCCAGCGCGTTGTCCAGCGTCAGGAAGTTCACAGGCGCTTCATGCGCTGAAAGCAGGCAATAGAGCGTCATATTCTTGTGGTTCTGCTTTGCGCCGACCTTTATTTCATTAAGAAATTCCTTCATCTGAGCCATCGTTTAGGGCTCCTTTCCCTTTTGATGGTCAGATTATCTCCCACGTGTGTCAAATGGGGACACACGTTATCAAATTTGTTTAATTTTTTTGGTTTCTTATCTGAATTAAGATGGATCAAACAAGCAAACTAACTTTTCCCATACTGGAAAGAAGGAGGCTTCCTAAAAGCTTCGTAGTGCACGCCCCGATAAGGTCTGTTTCCAATTCGCGGCGCTGATGGTCAAGGATGTTCGGAGCCAGCACATGGAACGAGGCCAAAGGCTTCAAATTGGACCATCGGGCCTGACAACGTGTTTTCAGGCGGGCAAGAAGGTTCTTGGTTTCACCTATGTAAAGTAGCTGATTCGTTGAGGCCTCCAGAATTTTGTACAAGCCACTGCACGATGGAACTGACCCTAACCTTTCTTTTATCAGTTCAATCGGCTCGGACCACGATAGCCCCATCCAATTACGTTCCCAAGGTTTTCCGGTTAACTCAAGAGGGCACGAACTAGGACCACTTGCCGGATTAATCTGCCCGGGAGGCAATAATCCGCCCCGTTTTCCAGATTCCCGTGAGCCGGAACGAAAATATCTGGCATGGAATCGCCCATGACTAACAAAAGGAGATTCTCCCTTCTCTGAATGGTATTTCCAATGCAGCATGTGTTCCAAGCCTCGTCGCTTGTCGTCACTTAGCTCTGTAGCCGCCCCTGAAAATTCGAAAGCCATTTTCTCTTCCACCCGCAAAATCCACAGGCTCTGAGCAGCAGTATGGGGATCATTAAACGGCATCCGATCCGCACAAGCATTCACTGACAGGTCGTTGAAACGACGCCGCAACCTTTTAGTCTGCCCAATATAAAGCAGCTGTTCATGATCTTTTGTACGGACACGGTGCCACACCAGGTACAGCAGGTATTTTCTTGGTTGTCTTTCCTTCTCCGCACAGTGGAACCCAATCTGTCCATGGAAGACCACACCAGTCTTTTGACAGGAATGTTACCATTAATTATATCCTTGTGTAGATGTCACATGCCCTTGAGACAATAACACCAATGAACAGAGAGCCAAAAGGAAATGTCATCATTAAAACAGACGAACTATGGCACCTTCGACATTGAAAGACTGTTCGGGCGGTACCTATGATCCTGGCGAAGAAGTCCGGCCTTCAGATGCGAGACTGGAACGCCTCTTGACACAAGAGAGGAGGTATTCGGGGCGGGTAACTTATCGCCAAAAAAGCAGCCCCCACGGCCATTCCACCGCCAAGTGAGGCAGAACACGTTGCAATTCCGTGACGTTGATAAAACGTGTCCAGCCCGGGTTTGTTAAAAAAATGAATGGCTGTTATTCCTACGTTTACCTTCTGGCTAGCAAGCATTGAGTGCCAGCGGTTTACACATTGGCGCCTAAGTGCCAGAAATCGAGTATGGCTCCTATTGACATGACACCATTTTGTTCTATGCGCATTATGTCAGTAATTCTTTTTGTGGGATTCTCTGTTGACTCGGCACAACCAAAAACATCGTAACATGCGCACAAGATTGCCGTCCGCCCGCTTGGCAGCCTTATATTACGATAAGTAGTTGAAAAATCGGAGGCGTATGGGACATAATTTAACCCTTCTCCAGGAGATGGAAAGACCTTTCTGCCAATTCCGACAATGCCACTGGCGTTCCAGCCACGCACATCTGGTCGCGTCCGTAATCGTGGCGTTTGGGGTGCACATTTGAATCTACTCCGACAACAATGACCAATCCCGGATTTTGGCCTTGGATTCTGCAGGCATCTTTCATGGTGGTCCCAAAATCCGTGGCCTCTATAGTTTTTACTCTATCCTGGTGCGGCAGTGTCCTATGTATTCAGGTTGACGAAAAACCCGCCCGGCAATACCACACAATCGAGTTTGGACCAGGACTGCCGCTGGATGTCCTTTACTACATTTGCAACGATTCTTTTTTTTTGCCTCGTTTTTTTTTACCGAGCTAGACGGTTCTCCTAATACACAAACCGTGGCGATGCTCGGCCAATTCCCTGAAGAAAGCTCGACAGTTTTTCTACAACTCATAATTCCTCCAATAAGCTCTTCAAGGCTTCTTTGGCGTCAGGCAGGGTCCAGTCTCGAAACCCGTGCCGCAAACGAACAACTCTGATTCCATTTTCCGCTGCCAGAGATCACGCATCGAGTCGTAAAAAGCTCTCTGCTCGTCGCGATATACCGGAGAATTGTCAATGGCTTTTATGCGATTACAAGACACTATCCACTCCTCTATGTCAAAGCCTAGCTGAAGTTTCGAAGGGTAGAGCTGGAGGGCTGCTGCGCGCTGCATGGTAAAATGTTGCCGCTCGTCATATTCAATCACCAAACCACGACTGGGAACATAGAAGTCACATCTCAGGCGGTATCGAGGCGTAACAAAATCTGAATAACCTCTGCAACGACTCAGCTTTGTGTGGATATATTTCAATACTCCGTCTGGCATCATGTTTGGATCTGGCACCACAAGCCAGTCGAAAGTTTTCTGGGGTTCCACTGTTCCACAGACTCTTACAAAGCTGCTCCAGAGCCTTCTGCTGTTCCTTCGGTTTCGGTGAAGGTTTTGCAGGGCTTTGTAGGACCTTGTTACGTGGGTGGGACATCAGTTCCATGCGCTCCTTTTTCTTGAAAAGTCGTTATTGGTTCTCAACTGTCACCCTTTATGGAGGCTAGGGGGTAAGCATCCTGAGCGAAGCCCTATTATGTGGAAAATGTATGCCAAATTAGGAAACACGAAATGGAAATTTTCTCGAAGGTGTTCTTATTTGGAAGAGGGGCTTCCTGTATTGCCTCGCAGCCTTTTGATGCTCTTCCATGATTAGTGTTCTTAGAGAATCAGGCTCGATTACTTTGGCCGAGGATCCAAACCCCATGATCCAGGAAATAATTTCGTAGTTGATAGGAACATTGACAGATATTTCGACACCCCCATCTGATAGATTTCTGAGTTCCTGAGTTGGGTGCCATATTCTTTCCCGAACAACATGAGCCGCCCGGGAGTCAGCCTAAACTTTACTTTTTGTGGTTCTCCTCTCATCACACGGAAAGCGGTTTGAAGATAGTCTTCGAGGCTAAAATCTTTGGGTAAGACAAAGGACTCGTCCAAAACCGAGAATCCCTTGATCCTATCCATAGCAAAAGTTCGAACAGCATTTCTCACATGACAGAATCCAATCAGGTAAAAGGCTCCGTTCATAACCCAGACCTGGTAGGGATCTACCTTGCGTTTTGTCTGCCTTCCTGTCGAAACCGCCTTATAGGTTATCTCGACTCGTTTTCTTGAAGCGGCGGCGTCACTCAGCGCCCTTACGATGTCTTTGAGTCCGGAGAAATTTTTCGTAGGTCCGAAGTTTACCCTGAGCGTTCCTGCAATGTTTTCCAGATAGGTGAGAGTCTCAGGCAATAGAGCTGACTTGACCTTTTGGAAAAGAGTTTCGATGCTGTCCCGGAAAATGGTACCATCAAAGATACTCAAAACGTCGCGGCTCATGTGCAGAGCCATCAACTCGGTAGTAGTCAGCGGAGGGGAAAGTCCTTTCTGAATGTATCAAGCATCTTCCAGACGGAATTCTTGCCCTCTTTTCGGTATACAGGGGAAACCCAGCTTCCTGAAGCGCCTCCAAATCACGATAGACCGTTCGCGGAGGCACATCCAGTTCAGTTGCTAAATCATTCCCGCTGATCCCGGTTCGACGAGTCTCCATTAATCGGATGATTTTCCATTGACGGGCCATCTGAGTTCCACGCATTTCAGATTCCTCCACAAAACTTTTGTTTCTAGGACCTTAGTAGGCCGTTCACCCGCCTCTCCAGAGTCTCTGGCAGAATCATGAAGAGTCTAATCAGAGCCCGTGACATCGCAACATAAAGAAGGTCTTTTGAACTGTCTGAATCCAGATCATTAATTCCCATAATTATTACCACAGGACTCTCAAGACCTTTGAATCAGTAAATGGTCGAAAATCTGACAGCATCCTGCTCCGCTCCATTAAAATCTCTAGCGGTAATGTCACAGAGTCTGAATCTAAATTTGTTTATAGGAGTTTCAGGAAAAGAGTTTTTCATGGTGCGTCGCGACAATATTGTAATGTTTTCTCTCTGGATCCCTTCACTAGCAAGTTCCCGGACTATGAGCCTCAATATTTCGGGAATTTCGGATTCCCTGGAATAATATTTATAATTAACCGGCGGGCCTGTGACCAAGATTCCAAAAAAGGTGGCTCTTGAAAACCCACCACTTGCAAGTGTCTTTCCCAATATTTCTCGTATTACGACAGTTTACCATGAGAGAAAATTGTGTATGATGGGGGGATCTCAAGTCTATCTCCGACTTCATCTGTTCAGGTGTCAGGTCTGTATAAATCTTTTGACCAAACAGATCCCCAAAGAAAGCCCAACGCCCGCTGCCAAGTCCACCTTTCAGGAAACCATCCATCACATCAAGGTATTTGGGACGTATCAGATCCTGGGCTTCGTCCACTATCAAAACGTCGAACTGTGATTTGCTTACACTCGGACAAAGCCAGTTCAGCGTAAAATGGAAACGTTTCTTTGAAAAGTTGTTTTTTATCAGCGTCATTGCCAGCAGAAAATGCCTTCTGTTCTATTGCCTCAAATTCTTCCCTCAATGAAGATCTCAAGGCAAGTTCCTCCAAATAATGGTGAAAGTTGTCAACTGTGATTCGGTCGGAAAACTCACCCAATTCCATATTCAGTTTATATGCCAGCAATCGATTAAAACATAAGAAAAGGACCCGATCGCCATTTCGAGCATTCCTCTTTGCAAATTCAACAGCGAGGACGGTCTTGCCGGTACCTGCGGCTCCGGAAAAGAAACAGCGCCGGTTACCACGCAAACTCTCCAAACACCTGATCTGCTCCGATGTTAATCTTAAAATTTCGTCCTGAAGTTCCTTTGCCTCGGTACCCTTCTTTATGCAAAACTCAAAGTCCCCTCTCAAAAAGTCAACTAGGGCTGATACACTTTTATCCGAGGGGCGTGTTTTCCACGGATCATACCATGCCTGATTTTTCATCTTCTCGTGACTCTGTCTTGCCAGATTGTTGATAAAATCAGTTATGGGACGTTACTGTCTGCGATATTGTAGATTTGCCACTTCTCACAATCTGTACCCGTCTTGTCAAATCCGCATTGCGGGAAAAGAACACCCCACCCGTAAAATAGCCTGGACAGACTGTGGTTGGCTCCGAATTTCGCTATGATAGAATTCCTCAAGGAAAACGTCGCATTGCTAACCTGACGGATGGGCCCTACCGGGTCTGTGACCCACTGACCATGCCTGTTACGATATCCCCACAAACCATCTTTTCTTGAAACTGCGCCGGATTTGACTTCAAGGCAAAAAATACCCTGTCTGGGAATTATGATGACAAAATCTATTTCCCCATAAAAACGTCGACAACATGTTTTGATATCCCCAAAGAATGAAGGCAGGTCCAGTTGTCTGTCTCCGCAGCGTCCTTGACTTTTTCAAATATGATGCGCTCACCTGAACTCGAAACTTCCGACAAACAACCGGTGGAATCATGTAGGCCATCTGAAACCTCCCCCAATCATTAAGCATACCAAGCCACGTCTTGGTGCGAAGCGGAATTTGCAACTGAGTGTTCTTGAGAAGTAAATTTAAGTAACCTTCTCAGCTATAATGCTTCCATCGAAGCTGCAGGTTTTAGTTCAGCGCCAGTCTACATCCACATTTACTCGCTGTCCCTTGTTCATGTAAGTCAGACATCCTCTGGCACAACCTCGATAGTAAAGAGCCCTCGTTATCGCGGAACACTTGTCGACAGTAATTTCTCGCATCAAATCAATTCTTCTCTCTTTATCTACACCGATAGCCATGAGCCCGTCGGCAGACTTTTGTCGTCCCAAAGACACTTTGGCTAAATGATCCAAGTCGAAAACCGAATTCCGGTCTTTCATAGAGATCGAGAAACATGTCTATATTTTCTAATGAGTGTAAGTTCTCGTCCGTATAGGCAGACAAGAACCCTGTAAATCGAATTCAACATGGTTAAACCAACGACTGCGTCGACGCTCTTCAGGTGACTTGACCAGTTCATCAACTTGATGTTCCAGGAAGGTTTGGTATCCATCCCGTTCAGAATGTGTAACAGCGAGCGACAACCCCAATTTGGCGATGTTAGACCATCCGCCAACCTCGGTGGCGCTTTTCTGAGTTTCCAATTAAAGAATTGAGATTCCTTCTGGTTTTGTAGTCGGAATTCAATGCGTTCACCCCCTGCGGTTTATCGTTCAGCCTCTTCAGTTCCGGGATGATGTTGCCATACCTGTCACGTATGGTTTTTCGACCCTGATCATCATAAGGCTTCCGTGCGGGTGATGTTGCCGCATCTGTGAGTCACCGTCGTTTCGTCCCCGTAGTATGTCTTTTGTTTCCCACGAATATTTCCGTAGACGGTCCCGAACTGTAGTGTTGCGATCAGAGGCTGAACATACCAATGGTAACAGGACCAGAATGATGCCGACAATTACAGCTTTCATCAAAAAACCCCCGTTCGGCGATAAATGTTTCCCGAAGTCTCACGATTTTTCCCAATAGGACCTGATGATACCGCAGGCTCAACGCAATTTCTATTTATTCTTACTCATGGCACGCTCCTCCGTTTCTGTTTCCCGCCAAAAAAACGGCTGAGTGTTTTGTCTGATGACTTGGCACCTGTGGTTCATTTAAGGACAGATGTTCCGGAAAATTTTTATTGGACGCGGAATGTTTTCTTCATGGGAAAAAATAACTATTGGATATCCGTGTTTGTTCGAATTAAAAAAGACGCCTGCACATAGGCAATTCCTTTTTAGGGGGACATCTTCTCTATGATCAGTGATGGATAAATATGTGGATTTATTTAGGTACATAGGTCTTGCTGGAAGAAGGTAGAAATAATACATATTTGTAGTATGTGTGGAAATTAAACTGTTGAAATGAGTTAATGGCCATTGAAATTAGTGGCAAAAAAATTGAGTAATAGTAAAAATCTTGCAAACGTTGTTTGAGAAGACTTATAAATTCTTCGGTATTTGGTGGATTTCGGCTATTTCTCGTTGGAGTATCGACCGGGAAGAACCATGGCGGACGAATTGATTCGCTTGGGTTGGACGAAAACGGTTGCCCCGTAATTATTGAATACAAAAGAGCCATTAACGAGAATGTAATGAACCAGGGACTCTTCTATCTTGACTGGCTGCTTGATCACAAAGCTGATTTCAAACTGCTTGTAATGGAAACATTGGGTAAAGATCAAGCTGACAAGGTGGATTGGGCAGCTCCGAGACTCATTTGCGTCGCCCCAGCCTATACGAAGTATGATCAATACGCTGTCAGACAAATAAATCGAAATATAGACCTGCTAAGTTACCGACGATTTGGTGACGATCTTATAGCCATTGAACTCGTTCATAGCAATAATGCTTCAGATGCTCTACCGTTAGAAGAAATAGAAAAGCCCAAGGATCCAAAAAAAGGCGATAAACCAGTAGCCCAGTGGCTAAAGGAAATGGATGAGATCATGTTGGACCTTGTCAATGAGTTACGATCGTTTATCTTGGCCCTGGGCGACGACGTCTCTGAGAAGCAGCTAAAGCTTTATTTGGCTTACCGCCGCATCAAGAACTTTGCGTGCGTGGTTTTACAGAAGAAGTCTTTGCAAATCCAAGTGAAGATAGATCCTGTAACAGTTCAGCTTGAAGAGGGATTCACGAAAGACGTGCGCAAGATCGGGCACTGGGGAACCGGGGATCTCCAAATCACCATTCACAACAGGGAAGATCTTCTTATGATGCATCTTGTTTAGGACAAATCGAGCCGCTAACAATAGCTTGATCTAGAATTGACGTTAATTCCAGAATCATTTTATGGGGGTAAATCAGTATGCTGAAAAATATTGAAAAGGCGCACAATCTACATTGCAGTGAATGTAAGAACACAATTATTCAATTCCTTGGGAAGCTCTATAAGGAGGTGAAAGTTGATCACGATTTCTATGTGGGACTTCCCCTACTGAATGACCAGGAACAACCTGTTTATTCGGCGCTGCAAGAAATTATGTCTTGGTTAGAGGCTTTCCGTGGCCACCGGAATTTTGTTAAAATCAAGAAAATTCCCCGATGTGATCTTTATGTAACGGACCCCGGTTTCGTTGTTGAACTGGACGAATCCCAGCACTTCTCTAAGGCCAGGATGGTTTCTCTTTCTCATTATCCCAGAAACTTGCCGTTCGGGTTCAAAATTGATGAATGGATTGACCTCTGCAACAAGATCAAGGCGGTTGACAATGATCCGCCATATCGTGATGAACAGAGGGCCTGGTATGATACCCTGAGAGATTTCCTGCCCTTCATGGTAGGGCTCAAGCCAACAGTTCGAATATACATGGGTAAATTCCGTTGGTGTTCCTTAGATCCCCAGAAAGAATCTGACATTCAAGCTTTCTTGAACCTGGTTCCTGGTCTTTCAAAATTGCATGTGGAGCAACCGGTGAACTCGGACCAGCTTAATACAGAAGTTTTCTACGGACCAAAGTGGTATGTGGCTGAAATGAGTCAAGGGAGGAGTGATGCGTCTGGTGAAACGACGCTTCCCAAGAAAGCAACTCATGTGGAACCTGCGGATTGTAGCTCTATAAATAATGCTCAGACCATCTCAGGTATGGAAACGCACATCCAAACCTCAAAAAAAACAAAACAGATGGAGTCAGACCTATCGGGACTCGAAGGTCTATATGGGCCCAAGTGGTGGAGGGACGAAAAGAATCTACCCGCAAGAGGACACCCAAAGGAAGCGGATCGAGCAACCCTAGAAGATGTTGTTTTATCTGATGGATCAAAGGGGAAATGTAATATTCAGAAATCAACGAACTCTTGTTCAAATCCCATAAATCCGTTGCCTGAGAGTTCTCCAGACCCAGACCCGTCCAATAAAGAAGGCTTGTATGGGCCCAAGTGGTATCGGTCAACAATCGAACATGAAAAATCTGCAGCTTCCGGCGAAACGAAGCACTCCGACGAAACAAATCTTGTTGAACCTGCGGATCATGTTGATATGTCAGACTCCCCGGCCATTTCGGGCGCTGAGACGCAACTTCCAAACTCAACAGAAACGTCCGGAAGAGAAGGCCTTTATGGACCGAAGTGGTATCAGGACGGTAGGAATAAATCTGAAAAAAATTACCCAATAAAAACAGTCCGACAAACTGAAGGTAGTGACATAACGACCACCAATGGTGCTGTCTCGTTGGCCACAGTAGTAATCCAATCGTACGAAATGCCGACCAGCGATCAAAGAGTGGAATTACTGGCGGCTGTCGTTAACCATCTTTGTGGTGTCGCAGATGTAATATTGTTTCCGGCAGGTTTGTTCATTACCGATTTAAAATTTGACGATATTAAAAACGATGTTGTTGACACCGTATGCTTAATTTTAAAACAGGCGGGCAATAAGGCAATAGTATGTTTTGGTGTGGATGCACAAGGCAGCATGGATCAGTTTGCAGTAGCTATCACTGAAGACGGAATTCTAGCGTTAGGAAAGAAGTTTTTCCCAACTGTGAACGAAGATGGATATATAAATTTGGCTTCTGATGCTCATGCTGGCGATGCGGGCTTTCCGAGGACTTTCACCGTGAAGGGTAAGAAAGCATACCTTGCAGTATGTTACGACAGTTTTGGAATTAAGAAAAAGCACGTTCCAAGGAATGGCGTGGATATTATACTTAACCTCGTGCATGAATTCGGGCCGGCTGGACAAGTTGGTGGAGGGGATGTGTTTTTTGCTCGCCACGGATTTGCAGGTTGTTCTCGAGAATGGAACTGTCCAACCTTTGCGGCCGTTGTTTTTTCTGAACGCAAAGTGCCGCTCAATTGGCCCACTGGGATCCTCTGGACTCTTGGTTCTAAAACCACTAAAGCCTGGCACTATTCAGACAACCAAATTTCGCAGCCGCCTTGGGACATCATCAAACATCCAGGTGCTCCAGAGGCTGCATATGTCAGAGTTTTTTCTGTCTAGGAATCGGGCATCTGGATTCACAGGAAACGGGTGCACAAATCCTTTGTTGAAATAAGTCTTACCAATCTTTGTAGATGGATCTTTTTCTGTAAATCATAGGCATATGACTGCTGGGTTGGCGAAATAACATCTGACACAGTCTATAAAAGTCCCAAAGCTTCTCTGTTTCCTCGATGTGCTTCAATTTAGGAATATAGAGCGGAACCATTTCACGAAAGGAACTTCTAATGATCGGCGCAATTGCTGGTGACATAATTGGCTCGGTGTATGAGTGGGACAACATAAAAACCAAGGATTTTGAACTGTTTTCCCCAAAGTGTTTCTTCACGGACGATACGATTCTGACCGTCGCATTGGCGGACAGCGTTTTGACTGGGACAAATTATGCGGACAATATGAGGATGTTTTACGCATCGTATCCCAACGGTGGTTATGGAAGTAGTTTTCATCACTGGGCGCAGAGTAGGAATCCGGGACCCTATAACAGTTGGGGTAATGGAGCTGCGATGCGCATCAGTCCTGTTGGATACGCCTACAACGATATTGATACCGTCCTTCAAAAAGCCGCCGAATTCACCGAAATTACGCACAATCATCCCGAAGGCATAAAAGGCGGGCAGGCGACAGCCGTGGCCATCTATCTTGCACGAATGGGCATGTCCAAGTCAGAAATTAAAGATTTTATCGAGACGAAGTTTCAATACGATTTGAACCAACACGTAGACGAGATTCGCCCATCCTATGAATTTGATGTCTCCTGCCAGGGGACAGTCCCCCAGGCTATTCGCGCATTCATTGACTCGACTGATTTTGAAGACGCTATAAGGACAGCGGTTTCGCTCGGTGGCGACACCGATACATTGGCCTGCATCACCGGCGGAATTGCACAGGCCTTTTACGGTGGCGTTCCCAAACCAATAGTGAACAAGGTTTATGAGATTCTTGACGCTCGTCTTGGAGATATTACGAAAGAGTTCATGGAAAAATATGTAGAGTCGAGCACACCCCAACGCTCCGGTGGATAGCCTTCAAAATAATTTCTCAATTTATGCCCGAATCTCTAACAACTTCATAAAAAAATCGTCGAACAAAAAATATGAAAAAATCTATAACATGTGTCCCCGTTTGACACACGTATCCTTTACAATCACATATCGTAGGCAAAATAGGGCAGGGCTTACACGCCGATTTCTGGAGGAGAAACGCTGCAAAGGGATGAACAACGACATCCTGTTACGGACTCGGGCATATGGAGTAAAAAATGGGTATCTTCTGGACTGTAGTAATTATCTGGACGATAATCGGGATTCTTACCAACTGGGGATACGGTTACGGTCGAGATGACGACCGGTACGATGATGGATACAAGAATGGTTATGATGATGGTTATCGGAATGGCTACGATGACGATGACCACGATCACAGGGACGACCGATAACCGCAATGAATTTCAATTCTGCGAATCAGTCGTTTGAGGTGTCAAAAAAAAGGAATAATCGATAATAATATGCTGTTTTCAGCGAAGGATGCCTACAATTTTCTTGAATGTGAATATCGTAATGGAAAACTGGAAGAAACATACATGGAATTCCTCTTTTTCCATGCCGAAAAGCCGAATCTTTTAGACGAAATTCCAGAGTAAGTCACCGATGGTCGTCGTCCTTCTGTAGGTTAAATTGATCGTTAGCGATGAGGAGAAATAAATATGCCCTTGGC
>CAWCTI010000032.1:130000-210024 GCA_963798475.1 uncultured delta proteobacterium | reverse complement strand
GGACGTTTCTCTAGGACTTGGAAGTCATAGAGAGTTTAACAAAAAGGACGAGGGAACCCAAAATCTCCCTCGTCCTTTTTTTACGTCATAACGATGCCCACCCATTAAATTTTCTTTCAAAAAGCGCTATATCTTTTTCTCATGTCATTTTTAACTTGTATCGAGGCCAAATCATGTCTGATGTTACAACCCCTCTTGAATCTTCTGTCGATCAATCGGCTACTGACAGGCTCAGGAGATTTTTCCACCAATTATCTCAAACATTTCAGTTGGAAACTTTTTTTAGCGAAACAGGGCTTGTACTGCCAATACTGGGAATAATTGTCGGACTCCTTGGAGGACTCGGGGCCGTCGTGTTTAGATACCTTATTGGGCTGTTTCAGGGGCTTATCTATTCCACTACTGGTGATTTGACTACTGCCGCTGCTACGCTTCCATGGTGGAGAATTCTTCTTGGTCCGGCGACAGGAGGACTTGTTGTCGGCCCACTCGTTTATTTCTTCGCCAGGGAAGCTAAAGGTCACGGAGTCCCGGAAGTCATGGACGCTGTAGCCACAAAAGGTGGCAGGATAAGAAAACGGGTGGCCTTTGTTAAAATACTCGCGTCGGCAATTTGTATTGGTTCCGGGGGCTCAGTAGGACGGGAAGGTCCGATAGTCCAGATTGGCAGCGCGCTTGGCTCCAGTATCGGCCAGATTCTAAAATTGACCGATAATCAGGTAAAGGTGCTGGTAGCGT
Source organism: uncultured delta proteobacterium (assembly GCA_963798475.1). Classification (GTDB taxonomy): domain Bacteria; phylum Desulfobacterota; class Desulfomonilia; order Desulfomonilales; family Desulfomonilaceae; genus CAJBEZ01. The sequence goes on along the minus strand of CAWCTI010000032.1, from coordinate 209,286 downwards.
GCGGCGCGGCGGCAGGAATTGCGGCCACCTTTAATGCTCCTATCGCAGGGGCCATATTCGCCCTGGAAATTATTTTGGGTGATTTTGCTTTACCCACTTTTACTCCGATCATTCTCGCGTCCGTAATGGCTACCGAAGTGTCTCGCATTCTCATCGGGAATTATCCCGCATTCCAGGTCCCGCCCTATGATCTGCTGTTTCCGCAGGAACTCGTTCTCTATTGCATTTTGGGCGTAATTGCAGGAGTTGTGGCTGTTAGTTTCACCGTTACTCTTTATAAGGTTGAAGACATTTGGGACGCTTGGAAATTTCCGGAATATCTCAAAGCGACAATAGGGGGAATCATAATCGGAACCATCGCTCTCGGGTTCCCTCAAATCATGGGAGTTGGGTATGACTCAATCACAAAAGCATTGCTGAGCCAAGAAACCTGGACTATTTTACTGTTACTGGTTCCATTGAAGATTCTGGCGACTTCCATAACCATAGGATCTGGAGGTTCAGGAGGAATTTTTGCGCCATCGTTATTCATGGGAGCCATGCTAGGTGGGGCATTTGGAGCAGGCGCTCATTACCTCTTTCCGTATCACACTGCCCAACCGGGAGCATACGCCATTGTCGGCATGGGGGCTTTGGTCGCAGGTACAACCCAAGCGCCTATTCAGGCTTTTCTCATACTCTTTGAACTCACCCAAAACTATAAGATTATCGCTCCCATCATGATTTGCTGTGTCATCGCGACATTCATCGCCCGCAGCATCAAAAAGGAATCAATCTATACGATGAAGTTGTTGCGGAGAGGGGTTGACATACGGGCCGGTCGCGATGTTAATGTGCTAAAAAGCATGCGTGTAGCCAATTTCATGACCAAACGTCCTGAAACCATTCGAGAAGATACTCGTCTTCGTGAACTCATAAATATCCTGCAAAAGAGCAAACATTCGACTTTTCCCGTCATGGATAATCAAAACAGACTTGTCGGGATGTTATCCCTCAAAGATTTTAGAGAAATTGTCTTTGAAGACAGCCTTTTCGACATCGTGATTGCAAGAGATATTGCTACCATACCAGCAATATCCGTAACACCGAACGACAATTTAGCGACGGCCCTTCAGCTCATCAATCAAAAGGGTATTGAACACCTCCCTGTAACTCGAGAAACAAACGGTAAAAGGGAAGTAGTTGGAATACTTTCCCAGAGGGACATTATGTCGGCTTACAATCATACATTAGAGGAACGTGGATTGATGGAGAAATTGAATCCTTCAACAACATCATAGCGGCTGCTCGTGACAAGGCACATACAAAATATCTTAGCTCATCTCTGGGACCGGCTACAGACCATGGACGCAAGGAATACCATCTGGATGTCTCGATATAGATTTCAAGGGAGCAGTGCAATACTTGAAAATTGTTTCGCAGAAAAATGCATGGCCGCTACAATCCCCCTCGATCATGTCACCACTGTTGGTCACACTAAGCGATCCGAGCAAATGCTATCAAGATCGGCACTGCAGCTCCGTTTAGAGTTCAACCGGAACATCACATATACACTTGTTCAAGCCCAATAAATCAATGGGCTTTCTGGAAAAACTTCATGAGCATTATGAGGACATCTTCAGTATTAATTTTTTGGTTCTTGCTCATCTCTGCCCAAAGTCAAAGCGATGGCGCTTACCGCATTCTATAGAAGGAGTAGCAGTCTCCTTGTGGAAGTCCAACCACTATACGTCATCGTCTAATTTTTCTAGACCCTCTCTGAATATACTGATTGTTTGCCCCGATTCAAAATCAGAAAACCCGTTACTCCCGCTACCAGTGAACTGAGCAAAACGGCAAGTTTAGAAGTCTGAATGATTTCAGGGTCGCTAAAGGCTAGAAGTGTGATGAAGATTGCCATGGTAAACCCGACACCCCCAAGAAAACCGGTGCCAATTATATGTTTCCAAGACACATCATTGGGTAGGCGAGATAAGCCCAATTTGACCGACAAAAGACTAAACAGCGTGATGCCCATCGGCTTGCCTACGAAAAAGCCAGCGAAGATGCCTAAATTGTTTGATGTTGCCAACCCTTCAACCCAGTTTCCTGTCAGAGCAATGCCCGTATTTGCAAGCGCAAAAAGCGGCATTATGATAAAAGCCACTGGTTTGAGTAGGAAACGTTGTAATTTGTACGATGGCGACTCCTCATCACCACGCTCAAAAGGAATAGCAAAGGCGAGAAGAACACCTGCAAGGGTAGCGTGGATGCCAGACTTGAGCATAAAGTACCACATGACAACGCCAGGAATAAGGTAAAAATGCAAGCGGCGCACGCCGAGACGGTTTAGTATCAGCAGTCCCACAAATATCCCCAATACTGAGACAAGACACAGAGGCAAGACATCGCCCACATAAAACAGGGCAATAATGATAATTGCTCCCAAGTCATCTACGATGGCTAGTGTAGTAAGAAAAACCTTTAGTGATACTGGAATCTTATTGCCTAACAGAGCGAGCACGCCTAATGCAAAAGCAATGTCCGTTGCCATTGGAATACCAATACCCGCTTGCGTTCCAGTTCCCCGGTTGAACAAGAAGTGAAGCAGAGCTGGCAGCGCCATGCCACCAATGGCAGCAAAAATAGGCAGCGTTGCGTTTTTCCCATCCGACAATTCTCCAATATAAAGTTCCCTTTCAATTTCAAGTCCAATCAGCAAGAAGAAAATCGTCATCAAGCCGTCATTAATCCAGTGTTTGACGCTATATTTCACAGTTATATCGCCAAGTTCAATTCCAACGTTGGTATGCCAAAAATCCAAGTAACCTATTCCAAAATGGGAATTAGCAATGACAATTGAAATAAGCGTGCAGAGAATCAGGGCAATTCCTGAAATTCGCTCACTTTCAAGAAATTCCACGAAGATTTTGGTCAGTTTTGTTTTCATAGTTTCAGACGGACCCTTGCCTCGGAATGCAAAGGGAATGCACTTCTTTCGCTACTTGCCTTCCACCGTTGCCAGTTGGACGCTCAGGCATATCCCTCCTCCAAGTTCTTGGGTTCATAGTAAATATCCACGTGCAGAGCACCTGGCTTTGTCTTTGCCCCCATACAAGGGGGGCTAAAGGCTTGCCCCCTGCAGGAGGCAAGCAGAGTTATTCCCAAACTTCGAGTTAAAAATGCAGTTGTTCCTCACAACGCTCTTTTTCTTTCTGGTATTTTACAATTGCGGATCATGTCCGCATCAAGACCCACTGTATCGACACAGTAACCTTGCGCCCAAAAATGATTGCCCCAATAGGGTTTCTTTTTCCTATCGATTTTACGTTACGCATTACATTAAGAAGGTACCAGCGCCAAAATTTTGTCCCCTTCCAGCAAAATTTCCTCGGCGTCCGGAAGGTAGAGTTTACCCTGTCTTATCATTGCGATATTCTCTATTGTTTGAAGTTTCTTTAGCATGCAGACACTATGAAATGAGTCTCCCAGACATGGATCTTCACCGGACAACTCAATAATATCCAGTTTTTGTCCCTCCCCCAAATCCAATTCTATGCCTTTTCCCAACAATCCGAGAAGATTTAACCGCTCCCCTGTTAGAGATGACGGAACCTGTCCATTTCTGAGTAGATTTATCGCTATCTTGATGTGTTCCACATGGTGAGCCGGTGAATCCGCCCTACCTTGAACTTGCCCTTCATAGAGACTTTCATAAGTCAAATGTCTCGTCAACATTATCTGAATGGCGCAACTCACACTTAGAGCGGCGGCCGCAGGCACGAGCAGTTGATATCCACCAGTCATTTCCGCTACCATAAGAAGGGTTGCGAATGGGACCCTGGCCGCTGCTCCAAACACCGCCACAATGCCTACTATAACAAACGGGGCGCATGGTTGACCCAGCATGTCCGCCATGAACCCACCGAGCATTGCTCCGACAAAAAGACATGGAGCAAATATACCCCCCGAACCCCCGGATGAAACTGTAAATGAAAACGCCAATATTTTTGCGAAAATAAGCAACGATAAAAGATAGAATGGGAGTTTTCCATTAATCGCTTCCTGAATCCATCCATAGCCGCCTCCCAGAACCTGGGGCAGGAAAAGCGCCAAGACGCCCAATAGTAAACCGCCAATAGCAGGTTTGAATATGTCGGCTACCGGTATCCGCCTGAACTGGTCACGAAAACCATAGAAAATTGACGGAAGGATGGCGGCGATGAGGCCCGCTGCTATACCTAACAAAACGTACCATAAGTATTCTGACACTTCTGAAACTCCCAGACCAGCGGGAATTTGGAAAAGGGGCTGCCAGCCAACAAAAGCGGCGTTTAGAACGTAGGCGACTATGGATGCCAGCATTGCGTAAAAAAGGGTCCCGGTTTCAAACTCCATGTCTCGATAAAGAACTTCTACGGCGAAAACAGCGCAACCTATAGGCGAACGGAAAATGGAGGATAGGCCGGCAGCCATACCGATCAGGACAATAGTACGCCTGTCTTGTTCGGAACGGTTGAAGACAGAAGCGTAAATCGATCCGATTCCTGCGCTTATTAGAGCCGTTGGCCCTTCCCGTCCGGCAGATCCGCCTGACCCAATCGTTATCGCTGAAGCGATCATTTTTATGAAAGGAACTCGAGGTCGGATGTAGCCACCATTTCTGTGGTAGGCTTTTACTGCGCTGTCAGTCCCGTGCCCCTCAGCCTCGGGAGCTACTGAAAAAACCAGTATGCCCGAGATTAGACCACCCAGAGTGGTCGATAATGGGATAAGCCAACGGCTATGCGGCCCAAAAAACTGTATTAGCACGCCTCCCTCTTCCGGTAATCCGGGTGGACGGTATCCGGCCAACCAGCCCAGGAAAAAATGTTGTGCGCCATTAAGTAGAAACATAAATAGTTGAGCGCTTAAAGCTCCCACCACCCCTAGCAAAAGTGAATCAAGAATTAGCCGTTGGTTTCGAGTCATGGAGCAAATCTCCAAGAATGAACTCTTCTGTTTTAGCTCAACGAGTTTCGGTCACAACTTCACAGGAATCCAAATAAAAATATGCTCGGTAGCCAAGTTTCATGACTCTATAAGAATTCAATAAGACCTCGAGGATATAAGCATCTTGGATTTCCGAGACATTCTATTCATAATAGCATGGAATTTCTTTGTAAGTGTCAATTCTAGTCTGGAATTTTGGTCTGGAATTTGAAGGATTCTTGGTCTTTTTGGCAGCTGTTATAACAACGGATACAACATCAAATTGACGTCAAGGTTTTAGAGTTGGTAGTATAATAGGTGATCGAGGATAGTCTCTCGGAGGGATTGCGTGGATGCCCGGTAAGAAACTGTATTGGTATATCGCGTCGCTGGTAGTTCTTGTAAATTTAGTAAGCCTGTTACCACTTGTGCATAGTCCTTATCTTGGGGATGATTCGTGGTGCGAATCTACACTCCCTGGTCTGCTTCTTCTATCGAAGATGAGTCTACCCGAACTTTGTTGGAATACTGTCAAGGACTACGTTCACAGCGGACGTTGGTATCCTCTGATGATCTACTATTATCCCGTATTCTGCTTCCTGAATGAGTATCTTTATAAATCCGCTGAAGTGCTGTTTGTGCTGGGGAATATAGCCCTGTTCGCCTATTTTATTCGGCTCATGACATCTTCCGCTCCCCTCGGATTGATGGCCGCCTTGCTTCCGCCTCTTTTCATTCAATTTCGTTGCTATCACGATCCGATAATGTCGTACTATTTTTTGATGCAGGTTGAGTTTTCACTGATATTGACATCTCTGATTCTGCTGACTTTCTATTTACAAAGGTCCAAGCCCATATTCCTGGCCCTGAGTCTCACAGCCTGGACATGCTGTTTGCTAGTGTATGAAGCATTCTATGCGTTTTGGATGATGCATGCTGTGGTAGCGTACCTCCATTTTGGAAAAGGCTCTTTGAAAAAGGTGATCAAAATCACTCTTCCGTTCTTTCTATTGGCAGTCGCCAACATGTTGATCACACTTTACGTAAGGGCTGAGTTCGCTCCCCGGTACCCGGGAATAAATTTGAACTTTTCGATGAGCGCCTGGTTTTTTGCTTTCCTCAAACAAGCCGGCGCTGCGCTTCCATTGAGCTATTTTGTATCTGCTCAGACCTTGAGCTACTGGGCGGAAGTCGCTAGGGCCTATTTTGCTACTGATTTAGTGATCATGTGCGCAGCATGGGGCATTTTGTGGTGTTTTATTTCCGATAATTTTCTCGAGCGCGGCGGCAACAGGGATAAAAACACCTTGAAAGCGCTGGTTTTGTTAGGGACTGGTTTCTGGCTGTTACCAGCCCTTCTTGTAACCCTCTCAGCAAAATACCAACAGGAACTGAAGTGGGGCCTGGGATATCTTCCAGTATATGTATCAGGTTTCGGTGTCATGATGCTGGCTCTGGCTATTATTATGATCATCTATAGGACAGTTCAAAAGTCCTCTCATGGTTTACGGACCGTTACCATGGTTGCGACAGCAGCTTTGGGAGTCCTTGTTGCTGGAATAAATTACAATAGCAACAGGCTGGTAATTCAAAAATATAATTTTGGCGAACACTACCATCGAAAACTGATCGAGAATGCGCTTCATGGCGATCTAATGCGGTTCGTGCCTGATGGTTCCTATGTCATATGTGGAACTCCGGTCAGGAGTTGGGATACTCCAGCCTTCTTCAGGATGCACTCCGGATTGACACTCCAAGTTGTACAACTGGCAGGATTTTCTCCAGATAGAGAGCTGGGAAATCTTTCTATTCAGGACGCTTTTTCGAGTTACCTGAAGCAAGGATGCCTTGATAGATACGATTTCACAAAATTGAACAATCCTTACAAGTGTTTCACCGGTTACAAGGTCCAATTCGTTGGAGTTGAAGGACCAATCCTTCAAAGAGTGATATCTGCAGCACCTATGAATCTAAATAGACAAGTGTTTTTTCTCAGGTACGAGGCTAAATTTGAGGGATCAGGATACGCTGTGCTCGGTAGAGCGACAGACTTACAAGCGGACAATGAGAAGATAGCCGGCATAGTTACCGATAACCTGTGGATTTATGTGGCTATTCCCGTTGGCTACCCCTACAGCGCAATCTGTTTGACTGGAACATGGATTGATCACAGAACACTGCTTCCGCGCGGAACGTTTCGGTTTACTGAAAAGGACCTTCGAGAAATCTCATCCGATTCTCACGGAAAGATTTTCGAATTACCAATTGCCTTTGATCAGAAATACGTCGACCCAAAATCTGTAATGGTGAATCTGACAGTCACAGACGACCAACCTTCCCGATTTACCAAAGTTCTGACGAGGAAGGGCTCGTCTTTCAACATTCGTTGAGCCAATAGCTGCAAATTTGGCGTAAGCGATCGTCTGGAAGATCTAGAGTCTTACGAATTGCGTCTCAAACTTTACCTCATCTTTTGCGCTTACGGCCACCTGGATCTTTATTGAACGACACATGCCGCATTTATGGTTTCTACATTGAATGGAGACATTGCCCTTAGAGTCATTATGATTTTGGGGGTTTCTTCGATGACGAATTCGATTTCATCTTCCGTATTGAACCTGGACAGTGAGAATCGTATCGAACCGTGAACCGCTGTAAATGGGACACCCATTGCTCTTAAAACATGGGACGGTTCAAGGGACCCTGATGTGCAGGCTGATCCTGATGATGCGCAGATGCCCTTCTCATCCATTTTCATGAGGATCGCCTCGCCTTCTACGAATTCAAAACCTATGTTCAAAGTGTTAGGAAGACGATTTTCAACGTGCCCGTTTACCCTGGCTTGAGACACCCTCTGGAGCAACCCTTGTTGCAGCCGGTCTCTCATCTTTTTGACACGAGTGTTTTCTTCTTCGAAATTCTTCATGGCGAGAAGGGCAGCGCTACCAAGACCGACTATGCCCGGAACGTTTTCCGTTCCGCCGCGTCTGCTGAATTCCTGGTGTCCCCCGATCATGAATGGGGAGAAACGGGTGCCTTTCTTTATGTATAAAGCGCCTATCCCTTTTGGGGCATGAAGTTTGTGTCCGGACAAAGATAAGAAGTTTATGTCCGTTTTGCTTAGGTTGATCGGTATCTTGCCAACAGCCTGAACAGCGTCTGTATGTGTCAACGCTCCTCTTGCCGCTGCGATTCTTGCTATTTCTTCTACGGGATACATAACCCCAGTTTCGTTATTGGCCCACATCACTGAAACAATGGCAGTGTCGTCAGTGATGACCTTGTTGACTTCATCCATGTTGATCATGCCGTATTTATCAACTGAGAGCCATCTCACAGTATACCCTTTGACCCGAGCGAGGTATTTGCACAGGTTCAAAACAGCAGGATGTTCTACCCTTGTTGTAACAATCTCCTTGCGGTCCGGCATGGTGCTGAGAGCGCTGAGGATCGCTGTGGAATCCGACTCTGTTCCGCCTGATGTAAATACAATTTCCTGAGGTAATGCACCCAGAAGTTCTGCCATGTTTTCCCTGGCGCTCACTATTTCACGGGCTACGCTTCCACCAAAAAAGTGCATACTCGAAGGATTCCCATAACGCTCGGTAAAAAATGGTCTTATCGCGTCAAAGACTTCATCAGCCACGAGCGTTGTCGCATTGTTGTCCAGGTAAATGGTTTTCATACGTTTACCTCCTGCACAACGAGATCCAGGTGGACCAGTTCACGAAGTTTGTTTTCGATCCCATTCTTGGTTAGGGCTGAACTCGGGCAAGAAGAACAAAGGCCACGGAGCGCAATCTTCACAACATCACCATCCAGGTCTATGAGTTCCACATCTCCTCCATCCTGCTGCAAGGTTGGCCTGATTTCTTTTTCTAGAACTTCCTGAATCTTGGCGATCTTCTGAATATTAGTCATTGTTTTACGAGGCTTCGAAACTATTGATTCCGTAACGCTGGTTTCGCCTTTGATCTCTGCTATTATCCGTTCGATCTTGTCGTGACACAGACCGCACCCACCCCCAGCCTTTGTATAGTCCGTCACTTCCTGGATGGTTGATAGATTATTTTCCCGTACAGCGCGGCGTATTTGTTCGTCTGTAACCCCGAAACACTCACATACCAACTCACCTTCAGCCAGTTCTCGCGGGGCCGTTTCGCCTCGATAACACGCGACGGCGGCTTGAAAAGCGTCTCGTCCCATCACAGAGCAGTGCATTTTTTCTTTTGGGAGACCTCCAAGATAATCCGCAATATCTTGATTAGTGATTTTTAGAGCCTCTTCGACCGTCTTGCCTTTAATCATTTCGGTCAAAGCGCTGCTGGACGCTATGGCGCTTCCACATCCGAATGTCTGAAAACTCGCGTCGACTATTTTCTCGGTCTCGGGATCAATTTTCAAGAAGAGCTTTAGAGCGTCGCCGCAAGCGAGCGACCCTACCTCTCCCACACCATTGGCGTCAGCCAAGACCCCTATGTTTCTTGGGTTAAAGAAATGGTCTTTAACCTTGTCCGTGTATTCCCACATTTGAATACTCCTGACGCAAAATCAAAAATTTGATCTTCTCATTTTTTGCTGTTGCATTTGCAACCGAGCCCTTTTAGTTCAAAAATCTTCTTTGCCTTGTTTTCTTGCAACTGGATAAGATTGAGCTTCTGGTTTTTGTCCAGGCATTGGAAACAAATTGTTTTTCCATCCGGAGAATCGCAAGAATTAAATATGTCAACTCCAAACGCATCCCTAATCTTTTCTGCGGTCGACTTGTCAGGATGTTTAAGGATTTCTGTTAAATCTACAACCGCCTTATCACAACTTGTGGCCATCTCAAGCAACTCGGCCTTAACCGTTGTATTAATAAAAACAATTGCAACAGCTAGAAAAAGTAGCCTTTTCATTATCGCCTCCTAGAACTTTCGATAAAACTAAATCAACGAGATGCGACTAAGCAAGATTAGTGTGCACGATTAATGTCTTTTTTTCTTTTCTTCATCACCAGGATGGTCCCCTAGAGGCGGTCCAGGGGCGCGATCCGGCTTTGCAAACTCGGGTTTTAGGTCAGGTCTCCCTGTGGGAGCAGGATGTTCTGTCTTTATCTGTTTTTTCTCCTGCTTGACTGCCGGTTGACGAATCTCCGGCCTAACGTCTGTTTTAATATCCTGTCTCTTGGGATGATTTGGAGTTCCTTCCCGCTTCTGTTCATTCAATTTCAATGTTGGAGAGGCTTCCAATGGCTTTCGCTTGAAGGGCGCCACTCGCTCATGTTCTTTCGGGATACCCTGTTTTGGGCTCACAGGCGTCGAGGGGTTGGATCTATTAAGTCTACTGGGGGTAGGTTTAGCGTTCTCAGGGGTTGATGAACCCCCGTCAACAGGCTTGATTTGGATGGCCGGCTTTAGTGGGGGCTTTTCGGTTCGATCGTCACGCTGTATCTCGGCCCCCTCCTTAGGTTTTAAGGGAGCGACGACTGGTGGGACCAATTTCGGCCCCGGGCCCACCCCTAAAGGATTCGGAGCAATCTTTGACGGCTGAGCTGTTTCGGAACCAGGCATTGGGCCAACACATCTTCCCTTTTGGCATTGAAGTCCAAGGTCTTCACATTTTACACACGCGTCGCCTCGCCTGGTTTCGCATTCCTCGCAGGGCCTGAAAACACATCTTCCCTCAACGCAGCTTCGGCCAAAATCCTCGCAAGAAACACATCTCCAACCATTCCAGACTGAGCATGGCGGACAATCCCGTCTAGGCGCGCATCTTCCCTCAACGCAGACCCTTCCGAATTCCTCGCAGGGCACACACCTTTTACCATTCCAAATGGCGCATTCAGGACAATTCCTTCTTGCGCATCGGCCTTCGATGCACGCAAGTCCCAATTCTTGACATGAAACGCATCGTGAACCCCAGATCGTTCTACAATCTCCACAGTCCGGCGTTACGCACCTGCCGTTCTGAAATACCATCCCTAATTCACGACACTGGACACAGCGCGATCCATCCCAAATCTGGCGGCCAGAGCATTGTCTTTGCCTTCCAAAAGTGTCTTTACAATTGGGAACATCTTTAGAAAGAGTCCCGGGGATGGTCGTATCAGCGACAAGGTCTTTCAGAATTTTAGAGGAAACTCCCATTGTCCCGGTTGGAGGCCTACTTTCCTCGACATCCACCCTTCTGCACGCCGTTACAGTCCGCTCCGCGGGGATGTCTTCCAAAACATTCTTAACCCGGATTTTCCCAGAAATTACGGTAACCGTTGTCCGTTTTTGATTAAGTATCCGGACGATGAAATCTGCAGTTTCGCCCGGTTCTACATTTATAATCGCAGTAGGTGTCGTCACCGTATACGCCGACGGCGGTTTCGTCTCCACCAGTTTCTTCACGAACCTGATCGAACCTGATGTGACCTCGGCCCCACAGTAATGGGCTGCGTCCTTATGGGCAAAATCGTAATAATATATTTCTGAATATTCCCCCAGAGAATTTTCGCCGCCATCTTCAAGTTTTACCTCAACTTTGGAGTTCTGGTCAGTCTGTATCGAATCATTCAACCTGATGGGATCACCGGTCTTCAAAACTCTGAATTCCGATTTGCCACTATTGTTGACTCGAGCCTCTCCCTCTACGCCCTTTACTGCGCCCATTTGAACAGCCGGGCATGCTTCGTATGATATGACGCTTGCGATGAAGACGGCCAAAGCAAAAACAGGGAGCCATTTAGCACGCTCGCACATAACAGGTTCCTCCAACAAGGCGCCACTGAACAAGATCTTTTGCATCCCGGCAATGTTTATTCCGGGGTCTGTTAATCAAAGAAAACCGACAAAACTACTCTAGGGCTTATCTCAGATTTGGCTGAAGTTTGCAAACTCCCATGGCCAGTTGAAATGTCCCGTCTTCAATCTTTCGGTTTATTATTGCCACGTGTCTGTCCTGTTACGTGCAGGAAGATTGATTCGAAATCCTCGGCAGTTGTCTCCCAATTCAATCCGCCCTGATCCAACTTCCTTTTTGACAATCGCCCCATTTCAACGCGCATGTTTTCATCCTTCACGAGTTTTAACAGACATTCACGAAGCGCTTCTACATTTCCTGGCTCGTACAACAAACCGTTTTCCCCGTGACTTACAAGATCCGGGACTCCACCAACTCGAGTTCCTATTACCGGCAACCCAGTCGCCATCGCTTCCTTTACTACATTTGGGCTTCCTTCAGTATAACTCGGCAACACAAGGATGTCCGATTGACGCATCAGTTCAGCCACCTCTCTTGGCGGTGTTATCCCTTTCCAAAAAATGTCGCAGTGGTTTAGTTTCTCACGAGCCAGGTTCTTAAGATTCTCCGCATAATAACCATCTCCAACTATGGTAAGTGAAGTATCTATGAACTCCAGATTCCCCATGGCGCTTATCAAGTCCTGTAAACCCTTTTTGGGTATCAGGCTACCGACAAAAATTATTCTGACACGGCCATCGGAATTTTCAGTTCGCTGAGCTGGACAGAATACCTTAGTGTCAACCCCGAAACGGGGAAGTGTTAGCCGGGAAGGGTCCGCGCCCAGATCTTTCATGATTTTTAGCAGTTCGGAACTGACTGTAGTTACGAAAGACGACTGCTGGACCACCCATTTTGTAAACATTCTCCACAACCGGTTGTCGCGAGCCAGATAACCATCATCGCCCCTAAATGAAACTACCATAGGTTTCCCCGAAATCCGACTCACCAGAGCCCCGACCAGACCGGCGCCTATCCAATTGGCATAAATAATGTCAAAGCGTCGAACTGCGTTCAGAGTTCTAAGGACGAAAATTACCATCATCGGAGCTATCTGCAATTTGGCTAGAATGCTCTTGGAAATATTTTCTGGGATTCCGCCCGCCCCCCTTGTAAGCCGTTCCATGGAGCGGGGCCAGAAATACCCAAAACGTGAGACATGTACCCCGTCAATTAACTGCGAACCGTAGGACTGACCGTTTGAGGGAGCAATGACCTCGACTTCGAAACCTCTCCTGTGGATAGCCAAAACCAGACTGTGTATAAAAGCGCCGGACCAATCGGTTTCGTTTGCCGGATATGTAGTAGTCAGCACTAGTATTTTGGCTGGAGACAATTTCGCCTTCTTTCACGCCCCTGATCAGGTCGGTGCCGGAAGCGCAGGGTAACATTTATTTATAGCATTTGAAGCTCAAGGGTCCAAATCAAAGCAGTAGGGTATCAGACGATGATTTTAGGTTTAGGTCAATGTGATTGACATCATTATCTTATTGTAATTAAAGTAGTTTCTAGTTTGACAAACATCGGTGTAATATGTATGGTCTTTCACATAAGTTTTTATAATTAACATTCCTGGAATTTTTCCAGATTTGAAGTGTCCGGCTGAGGGTACAGGGGTTAGGGTCGGACATTTTCCTTTTTTTACTGACATTTTCCCACGCAATAAATGGACTTTTATTCGGCGATCTTGACTGCCCGGCTCGGCCTTCGTAGCATAATTTCAACTTAAATTTCGAGATCAGGTTTACGACTCAGATGGGGGTTCCGTAAAATGTTGTTTTGGAAGTCCGTTATTCTGATGACGACGTCTTCGCGTAATACCCTATGCTCGCTTCCAGGCCCTGTCGCAATTCCCAATTCGCCTGAAAACCTAACTTCTCCCTCGCCAGACTTATATCAGCGGATGAATGCATGACATCTCCTGGCCGGGTTGGTTCGAATAAGGGCTCTATTCGCTTTCCCAAAAGATCCTTAAGATTGTCCAGCAATTCGAGCAAGTTTATCTGGTCGCCTCTACCAACGTTGTAGGACGCGCCGCAAACTTCAGTAGGCGCTTCCATTGCCATCAGATTTGCCTCGACCACGTCTTTGACAAAGGTAAAATCACGGCTCTGGAGACCAGTTCCGTAAATTACTGGAGGATCGTCAGCTAGCAATCGAGTCACGAACCGCGGCATTACGGCGGCATATTCGGAATTGGGGTCCTGACGCGGACCATAAACATTGAAATAACGCAATCCAATAGTATCTAGGCCGTACAAATCCTTGAACAACTGGCTATGTTCTTCATTGATTTTTTTGGTCAGGGCATAAGGTGACAAAGGCAAACCTTCGAAGCCTTCCTTTTTGGGTAATGTGACGCTGGATCCATAAACAGACGATGATGATGCGAATACTACGCGTGGCACATTATTTTTGTGTGCGGCCCAGAAAACGTTGAGGGTCCCGTTAGCGTTCACTTCCTGCGTGGTTAAAGGATCACCTACAGAGCGGGGAACGCTGCCTAGAGCGGCCTGATGAAAGATCCCATCCAAACGTGCAGTTGTCGTCAGCAGAGTTTGATAATCTCTTATGTCACCTTCTATTAATTCGAAATCCCGATTTGGGAGGAAACGGCCGTTGCCCAATTGAAGCAAATTTTCCTTCTTGCCAGTTGCAAAGTTATCCAGGACTCTAACTTCATGGCCACGCGCAACCAGGTCCTCTACAAGATGACTTCCTATAAAACCGGCTCCGCCAGTGACCAGGAACTTTTTATGATTGGACGATGACATGGAATGTCTCCCTAATGGCTGTTTCAATGAAATGCAAATTATTATAATACTCGTTAATGGCTGCGAACCGAAAAGGATTTTTCAATTTTTTTGACAAATGGACTTTTAAGGTTAAATTGCTTAAAATACTTTATCCGTGAGTACAATTATTAGAACAGAAATTTAAAATACCTATTGCCTTTGGTACTTTCATGTCTTATAAATTATAATTAGATTGTACAAAGCTTGATAGACGCAGCTAATTGATTTGAGCTTTGAAACATAATCCAAGAGGACTATATGTGGGCGGCCAAAAAAACTTAATTTTAAAGGCGGATTTTAATAATCATGGTCCAAAACGGAATAAATGGTCTTTGAGTTTTGGGGGACGCGGGAATTGTCGAATTGAATGGGTAAGCATAAATTCTTTGACAGATCAAGCAACCCCATTAAATTGAATCCAGACAGTCAAATCAGGTGATCATCCATGTAATCGGTCTTACTGATCCGGGTTCCGAGGCGTTGGGCGCTTAGCCTGATAGGCGTCCAACTAAGTTGCGCTTGCAAGGTTGAGATTAGGGATACATTAAAGTGAATATTAAATGAGGTAAAGGAAAGCTATGTCGGAGAATACGAAATGTTCTGCTGATTCTTCATGTGGGACGTGCGGAACAGCCGAAAGCTGCGATGCCGTCGCTAAAGCAAAGCACATGGAAGAGAATTTAAATAACAGACTTTCAAAAATAAAACATCGTATAGCCGTTATGAGTGGAAAGGGCGGAGTCGGTAAATCAACAGTGGCTGTTAACCTGGCAGTTGCTCTTGCTCGTTCAGGGCGATCGGTAGGATTGTTTGACGCGGATGTTCACGGCCCTAATGTTCCTAAAATGCTGGGCATAGACCATATGGTCCCTATCATGGGTATTAATGGGATGGTACCGGTTGTAGCGTCAGATAACCTGAAAGTGATTTCTATGGCATTCCTGCTTGAGGACCCAGACACACCGGTGGTATGGAGAGGTCCTATGAAACATTCTCTGTTTCAGCAGTTCATCTCAGACGTGGACTGGGGGCCGCTCGACTATCTCGTTGTGGACTTGCCACCCGGGACAGGGGATGAGCCGTTAAGTATTGCGCAATTGCTGGGACAACCCCTGTGGGCAGTCATTGTGACGACACCTCAGGATGTAGCGCTCTTAGATTCAAGAAAGTCAGTGGTCTTCGCACAAACACTCGAAATGAAGACACTTGGCATAATTGAAAACATGAGTGGGTTGGCGTGCCCGCATTGCGGCGGGGTCATAGATTTGTTCAAGACGGGTGGAGGCGCCAAAGCTGCGATTGAACTAGGCGTACCTTTTCTTGGGGCTATCCCGATTGATCCGCAGATTGTTACCGGAGGTGACGCTGGTGTCACAATTGAATCCGCAGATCCTCACGGATCGTCGGCAGAGGCTTTTAGACAATTGGCGAGACAAGTTGAGACAGTGATTTGGCAAGGATGATTTATTGCGGTATGTCTCAGGTAATTACTACTGAAGAGCGGTAATACTAAACAATATCATGGACGTATAAGGAGTAGATAAATGGCGAGAGAAAGTGTAGCTGTTCCATCAATGAACCCTGGAGGACTAAACGCTCCTCGATCAGGCCACTTTGGTCATTGCGATGTGTTCACGCTTGTACATGTCGAAGATGGAGCGATTAAGGAAGTCTCCATAGTGGAAAATCCACCTCACGAGCAGGGTGGTTGTTTCGCCCCTGTGAACACTCTGCATAAAAGTGGGGCAAATTCTCTTATTGTCGGTGGCATAGGGATGCGCCCGTTGATGGGATTCAAACAGGTGGGAATTGAGGTTTATTACGGTCCGGAAGGTGAGACAGTCGGATCGGTGATAGTCCAATTGCTTGAGGGCAAATTGCAGACAATAGCGCCGAACCAGGTTTGTGGTGGCGGCGGAGCCTGACGCTCCCGAGGGGTAAAAATGAAAATAGCTGTGACGTCTACGGGGAAAACCATCGAATCCCCGATTGATCCGCGTTTCGGAAGAGCGCCGTTCATCCTCATAGTAGATGATGATTGCAACTTGATTGAGGCAATTGACAATTCTACTAATGTCAACGCTATGCGGGGAGCGGGAATTCAGGCGACAAAGACCATCGCCGATAGAAAAGTTGACATACTTTTGACTGGTCGTTGCGGGCCTAACGCGTTTACTGCATTGGAAGCAGCAGGCGTCAAAGTTGGGATCGAACAGTCGGGGACAGTTCGTGAGGCTGTTGAACGACTGAAGAGGAATGAGGTACCGCTTACCGACAAACCTAACGCCGAAGCTCACTGGTAAGTTTGAAAAGGATTGCTGAATATGATTATAGCGGTTGCAAGCGGGAAAGGCGGTACGGGTAAAACTACAGTGGCGACCAGTTTGGCGTTGGTCTTGGGGACACGAGCCCAAATACTGGACTGCGACGTTGAAGAACCAAATTGCCACATATTGCTTAAACCGACCATTGCGACCACGGAAACGGTAAGTTTGCCGGTACCAGCCGTGGACCTTGAAAAATGCTCGCTATGCGGGAAATGCGGTGAGGTATGCCAATTTAGCGCAATAGTGCCTATAGGCAAGACCGTCATCGCTTTTCCCGAGCTTTGTCACGGATGTGGGGCTTGTTCAATGTTGTGTCCAGAGGAAGCCGTTCACGAAGTTCCCAGAAATTTGGGAGTAGTTGAAACAGGCATGGCTGGTCCAGTGGAGTTTGTACAAGGGCGAATAAGAATTGGGGAAGCCATGTCCCCTCCTCTGATTAGAGCGGTAAGAACCCACATCAGGGGAGATAAGTTGGCCATTCTTGACGCTCCTCCTGGAGCTTCGTGTCCAGTCATAACCACTGTCAAGGGATCTGATTTTGTGATCATGGTAACAGAACCCACCCCTTTTGGTCTTAATGACCTTGGAATAGCCGTCGAAGCGATCAAAGGGCTTGGAATCCCTATGGGCATAGTCATCAACAGATCTGACATAGGTGACTCTGGTGTCAAGGATTTTTGCCGGAATAAAGGCCTTCCTTTGTTGATGGAAATCCCTCATCACCGAAAAATAGCTGAAGGGTACGCCCAGGGTAAGCCCTTGATTGAATCAATGCCTGAGTATTCGGATAAATTCAGGAATTTGATAGACGATGTCTCGATGATTTTTGGTAATCCATCGAAAGGGTCCAGTTTATAGAGTAATGAAAGAAGTAACTGTAATTAGCGGCAAGGGCGGGACAGGCAAAACTTCAATTACAGCCTCGTTCGCATTTTTGGCTAAGGATGTTGTGTTGGCTGATTGTGACGTGGATGCGGCGGACCTTCACATCCTCGCCCAATCCCAAGTAATCCATGAGGAAGATTTTTTCGGGGGCAAAAAAGCGGTAATAGACCACGATAAATGTTCGAATTGCGGGACCTGTTTAGAAAATTGCAGGTACGACGCTATCAGTGAAAGTATTGTCGTTGATCACACCGCGTGTGAAGGCTGCGCTCTGTGCCACTATATTTGTCCGGAATCCGCAATCAGAATGGAAGAGACTCTCAGCGGCAAGTGGTTCATTTCGAACACTCGTTTCGGGCCCATGGTTCATGCCAACCTTATTCCTGGAGAAGAAAATTCCGGGAAGCTTGTGGCTCTTGTTCGGAATCAGGCCAAATTGATAGCCGAAGAGCAAAATATGGACATAGTAATTGTGGATGGAGCCCCGGGCGTAGGCTGTCCTGTAATTTCATCCATTACTGGAGTTGACTATGTTGTCATAGTAACCGAGCCTACTATGTCTGGATTGCATGACATGAAAAGGGTCGCGAAACTTGTAAAAGGTTTTAATGTCCCTTGTTCATTGATAATCAACAAATGGGATATACATCCAGGCATGAGCAATGAAATCGAAAAGTTCGCCAATTCTGAGAATGTCGCGCTGGCGGGTAAAATACCTTATGACAAGACTGTTACAGAATCCATGGTTAAACGCCGAACAGTAATTGAGGAAGGACCGGGCCCGGCCAGTGACGCGATCATCGAAGTGTGGGAACAGTTGAATCAGCGCATTTGGAAATATGCGGGGGTTCAGTGATGGAAAAACGACTTTTGGAAAACAATATAGAGACAGCGCTTACAGAAATCATTGATCCGGAAACTCGTCTGAGCATACTGCGTATGGGAATTGTCAGGGGTGTGTCAATTAATGATGACGGTGAAGTGAATCTCATTTTTAGACCGTCATCGCCCGCATGCTCCATGGCTTATGCCTTGGCAGGCGCAATAAAGAATAAAATTGAGTCTATCCCAGGGGTAAAGTCCCTGTTTATAAGTGTAGAAAATTTTTCAAGGGCCAAACATCTTGAAGAAGTCGTCAATGTTTGACAAATCTATAATTTGGAGGTTTATCCGGTGCCCATAAAGGAATTTAAGTGTCTTGAATGTGGGAAAATTAGCGAATTGCTGGTTGATATCGGTCGAAATTCCGACCCTAAGGCATGTAGGTCCTGTGGGTCAAGCCAATTGCAAGGTATACTCTCCCCTCCTTCACTTCCTACAGTAAATTCTGAAAATGCGGGTCCTCACAGCGCCTGTTGTGGATCAAATCCATCCAAACAGAATTGTACACCGGGAAGTTGCTGTGGCGGGAATTTAACACCGAGGTAACATGAGGAATCTCAATGGGATCAGAAAACGATATTTTTGATGAAATTGAAGGAATGGTCGTTAAAGACGCGGCGAAACTTTTTTCGCCCGTGGTCATTGAGCACTTTAACAACCCCAAAAACATGGGAGCGCTTGAAGAACCGGATGCGTATACGTTTATGAGCGGAATGTGTGGTGACACGATTGGAATCTTTTTAAGGGTGTCTGGAGAAAAAATTTCAAAAATAGGTTTTGTCACCAACGGTTGTGGCCCCACCATCGCTTGCGCCAGCGCTTTGACCAGTCTGGCCAAGGGAAAGGCGACAGCAGAGGCCTGCAACATTACATCTGAGCAGTTGATAGAATTTCTTGGTGGCCTCCCAAGAGAAAATACTCATTGCGCTGACCTGGCGGTCAATACGTTGAGAGGCGCTTTGGCAAAATTGGGATGAAATTGGAAATTAACAAAATGGCTAGGGCTTGTATTGTAGAAGATGGAATCTCGGATACCTCTTCCATTTTGAATCTTTTGGAATCATCTCAGATTGTTGCGGAGGTTTTTTCGGCCTCACATGAAGCGCTCCTAAGACAAAAACAGGAACCATTCGACCTTCTCATTATTCACGACGACCCTTCTACCGGCGCTGGTTTGAAATTGGCAGGGGAATTCTTGAAAATAAACTGGATGACTTCCACGATTGTTGTCTGCGATCAGGATGAATCCATCATTCATGACAGGGCGGAAGGCTTGGGGATATTAGGCCATGTTAGAAACGCGGAAGATTTGAAATCCTTTGCTCAATTGATCACAAAGTTCAAACAGCTCTCGCCAATTTACTCTTAGTTTAACTGTAAAGGCCATGACATGTTCGGGCCGCAGGGTCACTGTGTTTCCGTTGATAGTGATTGACCGCGTCGAATTCCTTTCCAGATGACGGAATTCTACCAGGAATGGGTAATAGCGCAGCGCTCACAGGCAGTGACACATAGTAGCGCCAGCTTATTTCCTCCAGAAGGCTTACAAGTCGCGCATTCGTATTTAAGTTTCTTTTTCTTCTCAGAAACAACGATTGCCAATGGTTCCTCATTCATGGGATCATTAGGATCTTCATCAACTACCTGAAAGATATGGGCTGGACAGGCCTCAACGCATACTCCACAGGCATTGCACTTGTCAGTGTCTATGGTTATGAAATAGTCTCCCGAGCCGTCACTATATCCGTAGTTAGCTAACATTTTGTTTACTGTGAGTTGGAATATGACGGGGACAGTTGCGCTCTATCCGCGTGAGTTTAGCCTTGTTAACTATCTTTGACCATGGCGTTGAAATTCTTAATGATTTAAGGCTCAAAGAACGTTCTTGGCACGTGTCGATTGTACAATTATTTGCTCCTACCTTTACCTTTTTGACATAAAGCATAACCAAACAACGCGGCTCCGACGGCACCCGCCAACTGGGTGTCCCATGAGGTTTTCAGAGGCTCAAGTCCCATCTTTTTTGTCAATCTGCCGACAACCCCTCTATTTTTGGCCATTCCACCGGTGATCGTAAATTCGGGCTCTACTCCCACCCGCTTCAAAAGTGAGTAAATTCGGTTAGCCATAGCCGAGCAATACGCGGCAAGAACCTCGTTAGTGCTAAGACCTTTTCTAAGGAGACCGGTAGCTTCGGATTTTGCGTAAACTACGCAGGTACTGGAAACGGCTAAAGGTTCTTTTTCCACTTGGTAGGATCGTTCACCTACTTCCCCAATGGGAACTGAAAGAAGGTCGGCAAAAACTTCCATGCCTCGTCCGGTACCTGCGGCGCATTTGTCATTCATCAGGAAGTTTGTAACTTTACCCTTTTCGTCACATCGGATCACCTTTATGTCCTGACCGCCAACATCAAGCACTGTACGGACGCTAGGTCCATAAAAGAAATTGGCGCCTCTCGCGTGACAGGCGATCTCCGTTACCGTCCTGTCGGCCATCGGCACATTTACACGGCCATAACCAGTACCGATGCAATAGCTGATTTTATCCTCGGTTAGGGTTGTCTTTTCTAAAGCGAATTTAAGAGCATTTCTTGCGCTGTTAGGACTGTCAGACCCAGTCCTCATATTCCCATATGCGTACATTTTGCCATCCGCCATTAATACAGCCTGTGAACTGACTGATCCTACGTCTATTCCAAGAGTAATGAACTGAGCGTCTTCCCAACGGACATCGGGGCTAACCCAGTTGGTCTCAGCCCATCGCCAGAATTCCGGCGTTTTCTCCTCTGACATTTGTATATCTCCAATTTTATTGTTTTTGCCGCTTAGAACCCACTGGGAATTGGCGCTGATGCCAGCGCTTAGAACCATGTCCTATTCTTTAGCCGCAACCACGGCGGCCCCTACGGCCGTTCCGAATTCCGGTTCTTCTGGGATGTATATTTTATCGATACCGAGTTCTCTCTGGAGAGCTGCTGTAAAACCAGGATTGTAAGCCACGCCACCTATCATGACAATGTCCGGGGTTACCCCTATTCGCCTTATGATGGATACTATCCTACTGGCCATCGCGTCGTGAATAGCCTTACTTATGTCCTTTTTTTGGGTCTTGGCATGGATAAGCCCCACAACCTCGGACTCAGCAAAGATCGTGCACTGGGAGTTCAAGGGAATGGGATTCTCCGACGAAAGAGCAAGTTTTCCCATCTCAGTCAGTGGTGTTTCAAGGGCGCGACTCATTGCCTCGATAAACGATCCGGCGCCTGCGGCGCATTTTTCATTAATAGCAAAGTCTACAACATTACCCTTTTCATCGAATTTAGCGGCTCGTCCTTCTTCAGCTCCCACATCGACAACTGTACGGCTGTTTGAAAAAAAGTAATTTGCGGCGGCGGCCATTGCTTTGATGTCATTAACATTAACGTCAGCTCCCTCGATCGATTTGGCGCCAGACCCCGTCGCACCAATGTGCTCAACGTCTTTCAACTCTATACAGGCATTCTCGAGTGCCATTTCAAATGAAGCCTTAACTGCTTCCGTCTGTTCGAAGCCCGTTAAGGCGAGACCTGTTCCGATTATTTTACCGTCCTTTAAAATGACGGATTTTGTATTTTTTGCTCCACAGTCGATTCCTACGGTAATCATTTCTTAAACCTTCTTCGAACTCGAGGGTCGGTAAAGATGACCTGGCATATCGATGTATTCATTATAACTGAATCCCAGCAGGCATTTTTCGCGCGTGATTGAGCTTTCTAGTATCATTCACAAACTTGCATCATTTTCATGTTGGATTTAATATAGTTCCAATTATAAGGGAGGTTTCATGTTCTCATGGAAGAAGAAATTCTGGCCAATCCCGACATAAGCGCTGAATTCAGGACCTTTGAAGAACTTGTTTTCGAAAACTCAGGTCACGAAGTGGATTATCTCAATTTGGTGTCAAAAGATCCATCGATAATGGACGCTGCGACACTCTCGTTTGCCATGAGTAGTTTAATGCGCCTGTCTGGTCCGCTTATGGAGAAATTGCTGGAATCTCTGAGCCAGGACGATTTACCGGACCTCAAGGAAATACTTGAAATAAAAGGCATCGATTTGGATAAAAAGCATGCTTCGAAACTCAAGAAAATTATTTTTGCATTTCGAGATTCCAATGACGAAGAAACAAGAGGGAAACTCGTAAAGGCGTTGCAAATCATGACGATTGTCAGACAGCGCCGTCGCATTGCGTTAAACCTCGGAGAATCTTACAGAGCGCCTGACGAAGGGTGGCTGGACGAAGATTTTGGAGGGGATGAGAGCATTCTGGAAACCGTCAAAGCAGTAGAAGATCCTCGATGGAATCAACAGGAGGATTAGAAGCTTTATGCGATTGGAAAACTATTTAACTCCAATATCCGAACAAGGCCATCGCGTCTTGGATCTGATGAAGGTCGATCACAAACACGCGTCCGAGTTGTTGGAAAGCCTTCCACGGGAAGAACAGGTTAATCTGATTTCGAATGAGGCCCTTAACAACCCGTTAAACGCTCAGGAACTTGTTTTTCTTCTTGATGATGATGAAGGCAAAAAGCTGGTCGATGAATTGGGAGATCGGACCCTTTTCCGTTTGATGAAGTCCCAGTGTTCAACACACATTGGAGTGCTATCCCTTGTTGAGCCTAACCGCATACAATCGATCCTCGACCTTGATTCTGAACTGTTTTCGACAAAGGGGGTAACCGACCCTCAGACGGCCTATCATTGGCTGGTGAGTTTTCTTGAAGAAGATGAGGAAACATTTTCTAAGGTACTGAAGAGCCTGGACATCAGGCTTGTGGCTTCCGCTTTCCAGGACAAAATTATCCGTACAGGCACACATGTGACTTCAACGGCTTCGGACGAAGATTCGGAAAGCCCTTTCGCTGCGGATTTTCTGATCAAACTGGACCGCGGAGAATTGAAACCTGACGATCTTGAACTTACTGATGAAGAAACTCTCGATATTCTTAAGAAGATCCATCTACTGGATGAAAATTATTTTGTGGAGTTGGTTTCGCTCATGATGCGCGAAGAAGATCTTAAAACCCGTACCGCCGAGGAGGCCTTATCGCGCATCAATGATCAGGTCGGTGATATGAAAGACGCTGTTCAAGAGGCTCAAGACATGTTTGTCCCGTTGGACGATTGAGCGCTGGCAAGCAATTTATTGTGGTTAGCGGTGACAGTGGCGGCCAACAGGCCGCCACTGTTTTAGTTCTTGGGTTTGTCTGTGGGCGGACCAGCAGGAGCGGTTCCGTCAGTTTTAGGAGTGTCATTTGGAAGAAGAATTTGAACGTTCATCTTCTTTCTAAGGGAATCTGCTATTTTTTCATATTGCTCCTGCTGTTTATGATACTTGAGTTGCTCAATAATATAGTCTTTTACTTGATCGAAGGAAGCTTCTTCAGCAGGCTTTGTGTCTTCCAGATAGAGTATGTGATAACCGAATTTGCTCTTTATTGGTCCTTCTATTTGACCCTTTTTCATTTTAAACGCGACTTCTTCAATCTCCGGGACGAGGCTGCCTTTAGGCATCCAGCCTAGATCTCCCCCATTGGTTTTGCTGGGACAAATTGAAACCTTGGATGCTACATCCGCAAATTTCTCCCCCTTCTTCAGTCTAGCAAGGACTTCTTTGGCGTCCTTTTCATTCTCCAACAATATGTGATGGAGTTTTACACTCTCCGGAGTAGAAAATTCAGTCTTGTTTTGTTCAAAATATTTTTTTGCGTCTGCTTCAGTGGGGGCTGGGGTGTTTTTTGTCAATTTGTCGAGGAGAAGACGAGCAAGCAGGTCGTTTTTGGTAAAATCGAGCAACTTCTGAGTGTCCGGGGACTTGTCCAATCCTTCTTTCTCCGCCTCTGCTGCAAGCGTGTAAATATTGACGATATAATCGAGGGTCTGCTTTCTACCTTCCGGGGTCTGATAATAGTAACGAAACTTTTCAGGGACAGCGTTGGCCATCTGTTTTAGGTCCCCTTCAGTAATGGTTCTTGAACCCACTTTAGCAAGAGCTTGATTGTCAGGCGGAGTATTCTTCTGCTGAGCAAAAGCGCCCGCTGCGCATAGAAAAGCGCACAGGGAAAAAACGATCATAATTGGCCAAATATTGCGTGAAGTTAGCACTTTTTTGTTCCTTTCTAATAAGTTTAAGCGTTGCTACAACTAACCTCTTGTGTTACTTAGATATTAGTCAGTGGAGCGCGTTATAACACACGAGTTTGGCGCAGTCAAACCTTCTTGATGAATCATGAAGCGTTTCATATTTTAGCCAAAATGTGATAATAGATTGTTATTATTAGTTCTTGCTCTTTTGAATGGGGTTTGCGCCGCAGAGTGAAGGAAAAAACATTGTCAATCTCATTATTTTATTATAGTGAGATACAGGTGGGGTTGCGCCGGTGGGCGTGTGTGGCGAATATATCAACATTCCTGGAGACTATTGTCTAGTTGTTGAGCATGTGTTGGATTAGATTTTATTAGAGGGTTTTTTGGTCTTGATCGGTTTTCGTATCAACAAGTCATTGATTTATGGCCTGATTCTGTGGGTTAACTTTTTCGGTCTGGTATCCTGCGGCAGCCAGACTGTGGGGTTTGTTTCGAGTGTCCCCCCCAGTCCGCCGAGCGCGTTGAGTTTTGAGAAAGCAGATCAAGGCATTCTGGTTTCTTGGCGTCCTGTACCAGGAGCGTTGAAATATACCTTGTTTTGGGGTCCGGAAAGAGACGAGTTTAAAAAACTTGTAGAAACCAGGTCTCCTGCTGTTATCATCAAAGGAATTCAGAATGGAGTCTTGAACTATTTCGCCGCAACGTCTGCCTCAGCGCACGCTGAAAGCCGATTTTCTCAGGAAGCTCCATTTATTTACGACACTGACCCTAAAAACGCGCCATCTCATATGCAGAAGGCGATGACCCTGGTGGCGAGAGGGCATATCAAAGAGGCGCTTCTCCACATTGGCGCCGCCATTGAACTCGATTCGAGGAACCCTGAATACTATCGCGAGAGGGCCAAACTTAGGGACCAGATTGGTATGCGGCATGAGGCCAAAAAAGATTTGGCCATAGCGGAAAAACTTTACATGAAAAAACGCATATCTTTTAAGGAAATGCAAGTAGCCCCACCAGAAAACTATTAAAAAGTTTTCTCTTTCTATTTTTTCTTAATCTTTTTACACCATAACTCAGGGAGGGATTCTAAGTGTTTCATCGTTTCACGCATCGAATAAATCATGACATTGTTTGCCGACCGCTTGAAATAAAAACCAAACCCTGCAATTAATGAGAGATTAAGAGTTTTCAGAGGGACATCGTCCCGAATTGTGTTTTTTGTCGATTTCCCAATACTTGAGTGAGGTTATAACATTTGCCTATCTGGTTATTTATAACTATTGCGACATTGCTGACCACAATAATTTTGGAAATCGCTCGTTTAACTCCCCAATTATTTAGAGAACTTAAACTTGAATCCGATTTGCCCCTTCCCCAAACTTCATCTTCATGTCAGGCCGTCGGCCGTTTGAGCATAATTGTTCCCTCCAAAGATGAAGAGACCAACATTAAGGCGTCGCTAGAATCGATTCTTGCGTCATCCCACAATGATCTTGAAATAATTCTCGTAGATGATAGAAGCCATGATGGAACATGGCGATTGATGGAGCAGTTGAAGCAGACAGACCATCGAGTCAAAACCGTCAAGATTGTGAAGTTGCCTGCTGGATGGACCGGTAAGACTCATGCGATGTATGTTGGGGCCAGCTTAGCCTCCGGCGACATGTTGCTGTTCACCGATGCTGATGTCTTTTTTTCTAAAGACCTTTTAGCAAGGGCCATGAGTTATTTTATATCCAATCAGCTAGATATGTTAAGTTTAATTCCCAGTTTTAAAAAATGGGGTTTTCTTGAGAAATCGATTCATCCGCACTTGGCGCTCGGTATCTCATTTTTCTATCCAATTACATCGGTGAATGATCCTCGGTCAGAGGCTGCAGTTTCTTCAGGCTGTTTCATTATGATGTCCAGAAAATCTTATAATGAAGTTGGCACATGGAGCGCGCTGAAAGATCAAATTACCGAAGATATCGCTATGTCGAGGACTGTTAAAACCTTGGGTCTGAAGTTGTGCGTGAGTCGCTCGGACCTTGTCCAGACTAAACCATTCGATAGTCTTTCCGAATTGGTTAGATTTTGGCGACGGACTTTTTATGGAGGTTTGGGGAACGATCCAATCAAAGTTATTAGGTTATGGCTTAACTATGCGCCCCTTTTAATCTCGTTCGGACTGGTAGTTTATTTTGGGGCAAAAATGGTTACTAATGACGTTATTGCTTTAGATGAGTTGATACTCTTTGTTATGAGCATAATAACTATTCTCATGATTGAAGTCCCTTTCGGGATCTTTTTGAAACATTATCATGGCAGATGGTTGTATACTCTACTATCCCCCATAGGGATTTTTACCGGTTTTTGGATTGCTACGTGGGTATTGTTTACGAAAATGCTCGATACCGGAATAGAATGGAGAGGGTCTGTTTATAGGTAATAGGGCCTGAGAAAAACTTGACCCTGCAAACTTTTTGTTGGTATCATTTCGCCCTGTTCGGATCAGTCCCTTGACAAAGGAGACACACCATATGACTAAAAATCGTTTTCAGTTGACCAAAACATTCGCCATAGCGGCGATATTTTTGATTTGCCTGGTTCCCGCATCCATATTCGCCGCCGATTTCAAGACTTTTACCAGCGATGAATACGGATTTTCCATGAAATATCCGGCCACATGGATCAAAATTGACAAGCCACAGGGGAACTATTATGTGGTATTTCAAGATCCAGATCTAACCGATAACTTCAGGGCTAAAATTCACGTTGCGGCGCACAAGCCCGTCAATGACCCACTAAAGGTTTTTCTTCAGGAATTACGAAATGGTATAACGGACCTCCAGAAGGGTACTGGCACGGCAAAGGAAAAGCAGGAAGTGCGCATCCTCGATGAAGGCGAGTTCAAGTGTGGGGTTACCGGCGCTTACTATTTTTTCATCCAGGCTTACGAAAATAGCCCGAAAACCTGGATGGACATTGTCATAGTTTTCTACAAACTCGATCAGACTCTTATAAGGGTCTCGTGTCTGGCGCCATCCAAAAGTATGGAAAAGTTTCACGAATTATTTAATGAGGTACTGACTTCTGTCCATTTCACTGCCCAAACTCCCGCAGCAAACCAAAATGATCAGCCAAATGCGGCCCCAGGAGCGCCGGTTCAGGCTTCTCCCCCAACGTCTGTCACCCCTGCTCCTCAACAACTCCAGCCTGCTGAACTACCATCATCAGTCGGGCAGAATTCCACTTCGGTTCCACCTCCTGGTCCAGCCCCGGCCGGACCGGCGCAAAGGCCGGGTCCAAGGGGACCAGCCCGTGATTCGGACCGACCCGCTACTGGAATTGTGAACTGATTGGGCGTCCACATGGTGAGAATCCTTCATATGAGGTTTTGACCTTATGAGGCTAAAAAGATTTTTAAAAGTCTTTGGAAGAAATGAAGGGTTCAAAAATCTTCTAAAGGGCGTGTCCGGCGTCAGGCCAAGGCTGATTGACATAGACGCGTTGCGCTACCGTGCCCTTGCGCTTGCCCAAAAGCATGAGCCAAAAGGCGACCATTACGAACTTCGAAAAGCCCTGTCCGAATTAAGTGTTTCATTTGACGAAAATAATTTTCATAATACGCTTTCACTTCTGAAATTCCTGACCAGTTTTTTATTTAAAGACATTTCTCCGGAACCACCCGCTCACATCAGGGAAAGAATCCTTCAGTTCAAGGGTCCTCTTTTTTTCTTTGTTAACCACTCTTCCTATTTTGATTACGCGCATACTTCAGAACTATTGAACAGGTTGGGGTTGCCAATACCAATTACCCATGTTTCCGGGGGTATCACAACCGGATGGGTCGCAAACTGGCTTAAGGCGTTTAGGACTTTGGAGGTCCAGAAGACATTCACACCTGTTCAGCATAGGGCGTATTCATGGTTTTGCGCGGCCCTTGCAGAAGCCGGAGAAGTTCAGACCCTCTATGCCAGGACTAGCCGTTATACAGTACGATCAAGGGACGGTGTGCTAAGGGAGCCGTACGTGCCTCACGGCGTAATCGCCGGAGTAAAGGCCACCGGTAAAGCCCTTATGATTCCTGTTTCTATTTCCTACTCAATCATCCCGGAAGATAGTTACCTTAGTTCACCGTGGTTTTTCCCCGTATTGTCCATGTTCCCCAAAAGACGGGCAATGTTGATTCCTTTTGTTCTTGGACTTGGGTCTTCGGAGAAAGCTATCAAGAGGATAGAAGGTATCTTCGGAGATGTTGCGACAACGCTTGGTGAACCATTCGAACTTGCTGACGACAATTCTCTTTCCCTTCAAAGAATTTCTCATCGCGCAATTGAAGAGATTGCCCGAAATAAGGTTATTCATCCTTCGCAACTTGTAGCAAAATCGATCCAAGGCTTTGAGAGAATCGACAGGAAAACGTTACGGGAAAAAGTGGTTGACGAAGTTGAAAACACCAACGCTTTCTTTAAGACTCGTTACAGGAAAACACCGCCTTTTCATCCGCTTATCACTTCCGACCTGGGGCAGGCCATTCGGCAAGGGGTAAAGGTTTTGTCGGGTCGACGGGCAATTTCCTGGTCTGTCTGGAGACGCTACTATTTACCTCGAAACGTTTCTTTGCTCAATTTTTACGCGTATCACGCTGATCGCCGCATTTATCCACTTAGGGGTCGCAACACATTGACCGTGGTTAACGCAGGAGCGTGGGGATATACGCTGGCCCTGCACATCGGGGGAAACCTCCTCAAAAAGAGTGAACTCTCCGAACACGCCCTCATTCTGTACGACTCCAGGGAAGAGATTATTGAGAAACTGACCGTTGAACGGAAACATCCGTGGATTTTTAAGGATGTCATAATTCCCAGGTCCGTACGACCCGAATCGGACATCATCGCTGCTATAGGTGACACGTCTCTTATTCTCTTGGTAACTCCCAGCAAATATTTCTATTCTACTATGACTAAAATTCTGGAATTGGCACCTGAGGGAAGCGACCTTGTAATTGCGACGAAAGGCTTTATTCCTGAAACTGGATTGTTGCCGTGTCAGACAGTTAGAGAGGAACTTGAGCGTTTAGGAAAACGTATGCGCATATCAGTTCTGTCCGGCGCTAACTTGGCGCACGAAATTATCCATGGCGGCGCGGGTGTGACTCAGATCGCTTGCGATCACTATGAAACCTTCGAACGACTTAAACCGTTAATCGAAACTCCTCTATTTCGGGTGGTCTACTCAGGCGATGTTATTGGAACCACGCTTGCTGCTGCGCTTAAAAACGTTTACGCAATCGGATATGGCATACTTGAGGGATCAAAATTGGCCCCGGAGAATTTCCTCGCGACTTACGCAACGCTAGTAACTGCTGAGATCAGGGTCTTTGGAGCGCTCCTCGGCGCATCGCCTGAGACATTTGACGCCGAGAGTCAGGTATGGATGGCTGACTTGCTGGCCACTTGTCGTGGGGGACGTTCATCCAGTTTCGGACGTGATCTCGCCCAGATGGATGAGAAACAGGGCAAAGGAAGACCAGCCAAGGTTGTGTTGGAACAGTACAGGAAAAAAATGATCGCAGTAGAAGGTTTTGAAGCGTCCCGCTTTGCCAAAAGAATCGCCGCCCAAAGAGGTTTCCATCCTCCTATCCTGGGTGAAATCTATGCAATTCTGCACGGAGGGAAAAACATAAACATCCTCGACTTTATGGAAAAATCGTTGGATGCTCTCAACAAAAGAGAGGCTTCTCTAATGAGCGCCAATGTAAGGACACGGGCCACGCGACATTGAACTCTCCTACCGAAAACGATTGATTTGGATTCCGGATCAATCGTTCCAGTTAGCCTAATAAACAAACCTGTTCAAATGACAATCCAAGACCGACGTATATTGTTATCAAATTGGTGAACTCATGGCATCAACGTATTTTATAAGGGACTTCAAAGATGGGGACCAAATTCTCCAGTTTTTTGAATTGAGAGCGAAAAGCTCCAGGAAAACTCGAGGGGGCCAAGACTATCTTGATTTGAAATTGGGGGATTCGACTGCCGAGATATCCGCTAAACTCTGGCCGGAAGCCCTTGAGAAATGGGGCAAGGATTTCGAAATTGGCACCATTGTAAAAGTCGAGGGCCGAATTGAGATGTACAGGGACAGGGACCAGCTCGTTATCGAAAAGATAAGAAAAGCTGACGACAACGAAGTCCCCAACATTTCTGATGTTATAAAATCAACTGAATATAATGTTGATGAACTTTATGAGGAATTGACAGGTCTTACTGAAACACTCGAACCTTTGGAATTGTCAAATTATGTGAAAGAGATACTGGAGAGGATCGGGGATCAATTCAAGAGGGCCCCAGCGGCGATGATGGTCCATCACGCTTACAGGGGTGGACTGATTGAGCATACGTGGTCTGTGGTTCAAAAAGTCCTTACTATTTTGGAAACCGAGCCGAAGATAAATCGTTCCGTGGCCATAGCAGGGGCAATATTGCACGACATCGGTAAATTACGGGAAATAGCCATCGCTACGCGAACTCGAACGATAGGTGGAAGGTTGATCGGGCATATAACCCTGGGCGTAACCTTTCTCGACGAGGTCGCTTTGGAACTGGGGCTGGAAAATGAACCGTGGCTGGTAGACTTAGAACATATTCTTCTATCCCACCATGGCGAGCCCGAATTTGGCGCTCCGGTTCGTCCATTTACACGAGAAGCCATATTGATCCATTTTATCGACAACCTTGATTCTAGACTCAAGATAATTGATGAAGCCCTATTGTCAGTAGATTCCGAGGGGTTCTCACAATATAATAAATGGCTTGCAGGGCGCGCCTATTCCGGTGCCACTCTAAAGCCTCTGGAGGGAGACAATGTTTGAACTTGAACAAAAATTGGCGGAAATAAGACAGAGGCAATCGAACCTCCGAGGTTATCTTTGACCTCGACAACAAGATTTCTCGACTAGATGAAATTGAAAAAACCCAGTCCGGTGAAGGTTTTTGGAATAGCTCTGGACAGGCGAAAGACGTTTTACGCGAACAGAAACAAATCACTAAAATATTACATAATTTCCAGGGGCTTGACAGAAATATTGAAGATGCCGAAGCGCTCCTGGAGCTTGCGCTCGAAGAGGATGACCAATCCGTTCTCGAAGAAGTTCAGCAAAACATTTCAAATCTTGAAAATTATATTCATGAAATGGAAGTTCAGCGTCTGTTCACTCAAATTGAAGACTCTGGTTCAGCTATAGTCGAAATACACGCTGGGGCAGGCGGGACAGAAGCTCAGGATTGGACTGAGATGTTGCTTCGCATGTACCTGCGATGGGCTGAAATAGAGGGATACAAGGCTGAGATCATGGATTCGCTCCCGGGTGAGGAAGCCGGCATGAAGTCCGTCACATTCTCAGTCGATGGAGAATACGCTTATGGCCGCTTAAAGGCAGAGATGGGGATTCATCGCCTTGTAAGGATCTCGCCATTTGACGCCAATTCTCGACGCCATACATCATTCGCCGCCCTGTTCGTTTATCCAAGCGCTGATGATGATGTGGAAATCGAGATCAACGAGTCCGACCTTAAAATAGACACCTATCGGGCGTCAGGGGCTGGCGGTCAGCACATAAACAAGACGGACTCGGCTGTAAGGATTACTCACTTACCAACAAACATAGTAGTCCAATGCCAGAATGAACGCTCCCAGCACAAAAACAAGGCCATGGCCATGAAAATACTCCGGTCCCGACTTTATGACATGGAATTGGAAAAGAAAAGAGCCGAGAAAGACACCCTGCATAAGGGGAAAAAGGATATTGCATGGGGTTCGCAGATCAGGTCTTATGTGCTCCAACCGTACCAAATGGTAAAAGATCACAGGACCAATTGCGAGATTGGCAATGTTCAGGCTGTACTGGACGGTGACATCAATAAGCTGATAAACGAATACTTACTGTTTGAAGCCAGAGAAAAGGCTTCAAACAACTGAAATTCAACTCTGGTGGCCACCAGAGAGGCTAGGGATTTATACACCAACTTTAGCGGAGAGTTCTTCGTTCGATGGTTCGGCCATTTTCGTGCCATCAGGAAAAAGCAGTGTTGGGATCACGAATTTTCCGTTCATTTTGATGACAAGGTCCCTTGCTCCTTCTATTTCGTCTATATCGATCCATTCGTATCGAATTGCGTGATCATCCAGGAATTTTCTCACTCTCCTCGCGTCGGGACACCATTTGGCCCCATAAACTACTAAATGATCAATCTCGGCTTTCATCTTTACTCTGCCAATGTGCAGATGCAGCACAGGAATTGGCCCGATTCTACTGCGCTGGTATTTCGCATCCCATGAGGCGCCATGCTTGGCACGTATACCATGTCACCAGGTCCAGACAACTTTTTATTCAAGATTTCGTCAGTCTTCGGGTCTGCGTCCCAGCATTCAAAATGTCCTGAAATAATGTACATTGTTTGTTCGTAAGCGTGGTTGTGAGTGGGTATTTCACCGTTCGGCCCAACAGTAAACAGTCTGAGCCCATAAATCGGAGCTCCCTGAGCGTCTCGGCCAACTTTTGATAACCATCTGACACTCACATCTTTGGCATAAGATGATACGCCCTTGTAAGATATCGCCCCTACCTTTATTTCTTCGACATCACTTGCCTTCATATTGATCATTTTTCATATCCTTCGTAACTTCGATGTGTTATCCGCCACGGGGGTCAAGGTGTGCACCGACACCACCTAGCTTGATCTTTCCCGTTATCAATCACAATACATCATAGATATCCAAATGATCAATCGCGGTTGTCATACGTGATGATCATACTGGGAGTTCTAATACTGTTGATTTCTTTGCCGGAACTTCACAGTATAGAGACCTACTCTCCAGGCCAAGATTTTTGTGTTTGCTTCACGACGTGCGCTTGCGCATCACGTTCCTTGAGCATTACATATTTTCTGGAGATATTTAGATGGAAAGGGAATTCATGAGCTCAAGAAACATCGTTATTGAACTGTCTCAAGTCTCCGTCAGAATCGGAGATACATACATATTGTCAAATATTGATTGGACGTTACGTTCAGGAGAAAACTGGGCGATCCTGGGGTATAACGGCGCTGGGAAAACCACCTTTCTGAGCGTGGTCCGTGGGGATATCTGGCCTTCCCCTCAATGTGGTCGACGGATCTATCACTTTAATAGTAGCCCTCAAGAGGGACCAATTGGTTTCATGAGAAAACTGGGGCGGTATCTACGGACCTTCTTGATAGATACAGAATTAACGGATGGAACCTCACTGGATTTGAGGTCGTATGCACCGGTTTCAACAGGACAGCGTTTCTTTATGAGAAGCCTACTGATTTAATGCTAAACCGCGCCCAGGAAGTCCTGGCTATGCTTGGTTTGGAAGACTTGTCAAATCGACGCATACTCACACTGTCGTTCGGAGAGGCCAAGAAAATCCTCATAGCAAGGGCTTTGGTTCATCAACCCGATATTTTGTTTATCGATGAATTCTGCGCTGGATTGGACGCTGGATCAAAAGATAAGGCGCTGGGCTTAATTCAACTGGTAGCTGAGCAAGGGACGCAGATAATCTGCGCCGCGAACAATGTTGAACAAATTCCGGATGCCATAACCAACTTATTAACTCTTGAATCTGGAAGAATTATCGCATGTGGCCCGATGGCTAAAAGATCAATAAACACAAATATTGGCCACGTAAAAGACAAGGAACACATTTGTAAAAAGACCGCCATACCGCAATTTGAACATATCACCGGGGGCGCGCCGTTAATTGAAATAGAAAAAGTTGATATGGTGGTAGGCGGCAGTTGTATCCTCAAAAGAATAGACTGGACAGTGAAAAACGGCGAAAACTGGGCGTTGTTGGGCCCAAACGGTTCGGGTAAGACTACATTACTCAAACTGGTCGTCGGGGAGGAGCGACCCGTATTGGGAGGAGTAATTCGAAGATTTGGCAAAGATGGTTTTCAAACCATCGGCGAGATTAGACGACGCATAAGTCTAGTCACACCAGACTTACAGGCTGACCACATGTTGCGTCAAACAGCCCTTGAAATGGTTCTTTCCGGGTTCTATGGAAGCGTTGGACTCCCCCATGAGCCTACGCAGGAACAAATTTCTGCCGCCCAATTATGGTTTAAGAAGCTTGGTATACAGTCGATCGAAAACCGCCAGGCCTGTGCTCTATCTTATGGCCAAATCCGAATGTTACTCATAATGAGGGCTTTCGTGACCAACCCAAGGCTCCTGATTCTCGACGAGCCCACAACCGGACTGGATTACAAAGCCAAAAACGATGTTTGGAAAGCTGTCAATCATGTGATTGAAGAAGGTACCAGCGTGATATACGTAACCCATGATTACAAGGAAATATGGCCCTTTATTTCTCACGTGGCCATCATGAAAAATGGCAAAATGATTTTTAAAGGCGAGCGGAAGCAGTGGGAGAATTCTGTTTCCTCCATTTCTCAAGATACTGAATAGCTCCCAAAGCAGCGTCTTTAGGAGCATGTTCGTAAGTATAAAGTTCCACGGTCACAAAGCCGTTGTAGCCTATATCCTCGATGGTATTTAAAACGGCGCTCAAATCGATGGCTCCATGACCCAGCATCAAATGATGGTGTACCCTCGTCGCGGCTATGTCTTCCAGATGGAAATGGTGGATGTAGTCTTTCATGCTATGGATGAGTTGTGACGGATTTTCATTTACACAATAGAAATGACCAATATCGAAGTTTACACCAAAAACCGCCGGATCCAGATCTTCAACAAGATCAAGAAACTGGACGCTGTTTTCCACTAGTAGACCAGGCTCAGGTTCTATCAGTATCTTTATACCTTTTTCCCTAGCCGTGCATTCCACTGCCATCAACCCTTCCATGTACAGTCGAATACCTTCCTCTCGACTAATGCCATCTAATGGGCCCCCTGGTTCAGTAGATATATTTCTCGCCCCCAGTTTCTCGGCAAGATCTATACATCGAAGAGTATAGTCAATGCGCTTTTCCCTCAGAGCACGGTCGTTTTCTATCCAGGAGGGATGATAAGTATCTCCGTCCGCGTTATGCATGAAGGCGTTAATGTTCGATATTGAGAGCCCATTATCTGCAAGCGCCTTGCGAATTGCAGTGATGTCCTCATCAGTCAGATGAAGCGGAAAAGCGTGAGGGACGTCAGCCATTATCTCAATTCCTTCATATCCTAACCTTGAAACGATCTTGATTGTCTCCAGTAGGTTGAACCGAAGGAACGCATTGGAGCTAAACGCGAAATTCATTCGTTTTTACCTTTCACTTTGACTATCTATTCGAATATTTCTGAGGAATTCAAGGGCCTGGCGAGCAGCGTCTTCAGGACGTCGAAGGAATGTGTAGAGTTCCACAGTGGCAAAACCACTATAACCACTATCGCCAAGGATTCTTAAAAGTTTCGGGAAATCCATATCCCCCGTCCCTGGAACAAGATGGTAATGCTTCCTGTCGCTGATATCTTCGAGATGCACATGAAATATTTTCTGACCCAAACCTTTGATGACCGTCGCTGGGTCTTCACCCAGAACATGACTGTGGCCTAGATCGAGGTTGGCCCCCAGCCATAAGGAGGGAACCTGTTTTAGCACAATAGCCAGTTCTTCGTAACGTTCAACAAGGAGACCGGGTTCGTATTCAATGCCGATGCGAATAGACCTCTTTTCAGCGTATTCCACAAGTTCCGTGAGTGACTCTAGCAGAAAAACCATAGACGTTTCAGGGCAAAAGTTAGGCGCACATCGCCCTGACGTAACACTTATACAGGGAGCGCCAATGAAATTAGCCAGATCAACGCATTTTTTTGAATAATCTACCCTCCAATGTCTCAACTCTCTATCAGGATTGGAGAGAGACGGCTCAAAAAGAGGTTCCCAGAAATCTCTCCCGTACCATCCCATGGCTGTATTCGCATTTATATTGGCCACCTTCAAGTCTGTTCGATCAATGGCGGATTTCAGCTTTTCTAGATCTCGGGTCGATAATGAGTCAGCATAGAGATGAGGAGCGTCTGCTAACAATTCAACTCCTTCATAACCGATGTCTGCAATTCTTTCTATCGCTTCAAAAACCGAATATTCGACAAAACCGTTGGTGCTGAATGAGAGCTTCATATCAATCTCGGTTACGCCTTCGGAACCTTCCGAGCTTTTTCAACATAATTTATGAGCATCTGAAATTGCTCATGCAGCCCATACTCATCCACACCAATTGGGTCCTTAAAGTAGGACGCTAGATGGGGCATCAGACCGGCTTCGCCTCGCCGGTGAGCCAATTCCGCGAATCGTACTAGATCCAAGACCAACGGAGCGGCCAGCGCTGAATCGTATCCTTCCCAGACAAATTGCAATGACATCTTTGTTCCGAGAAAGCCCTGAAAGTGAATGAAATCCCACGCTGTCTTGCGATCCCCCAAAGAGGGCACGTAGTTTATATGGACTTGAGAATGGGGTGTGTAACCAAGAATCTTCCCAAGGACCGCATCTTTGGTTTTGATCTTCGATTGCCTATTTTCCTCACAATCCAGTATCTGACCATCCATGTTCCCAAGTATATTAAACCCCTCCCAACTCAATATCTCAAGATTTCGGCTCTTAAACATCGGTGCCAAGGCAGATTTAACCAGGGTTTCCCCTGTCTTGCCGTCATTGCCCATAACCGGCACACCGTTGCGTTCAGCAAGTTGGAATAAGGCTGGGAAAAGAGCGCCGTTTGATGGCGTGAAATTAATGTAAGGGCAATCTGACTGGATCGCCGCATAGGCGTAAATTGCGCTCGCTCGGAGCAAGTTCTTTGAGTTGTTGTCAATACAATGCTCTAAAGCAGTGATGTCGTGGTGGTAATCCCTGAGTTCCAGAAGAGGCTCTGTAGACGCAAGATTCACAACCACAACTTCATCAAGTCCGTTAGATAGCTTGAAAGCGTTGATCTGGGTCAGAACCTCGTTAATTTCTTCCCGTAACGATTTACCACTTTCCACTGAGATAGCGGAGAGTTGTCCTATGGCCTCGCCACAGTTGAACGATGTTCCAGGATAGATATTTCTTTCAATCTGGGCAAGTTCCTCCTCAATTGCCCTTATAATGGAGGGATCAATCCCTGCCATCTTTTGGACGATTTGATTTGCAGTTTCGTATAATTTACCACGGCGTATGTCGCACCCACCAAATTCCATTGCGTCAAATGGAACAAGATCAAGTGTTTTAAACGGCTCGGTCTCCGTAACCAGACCTAAAGGATGGCCCATACCCTTCTTCATCAAAAGAGAACCAAGGATTACGGTCACAGAGATGGAGCCTAACGCCCCGATGAGCCAGATCCCAATTCTTTTCATTCCGGTTTTACGCCTTTCGACATTTTATTCTGTATATCATCATTGGATATCAATCCGGTTACCAAATTCACTTTCCTGTCCCATAGCCCGTTTTAGGAGTTTTTGGATTAATAACATAGCCATGCCAGCCGTAAAGGCAATTGTGGCAATCATGATGAAAAAGTTTTGTTTGGCAAACTCATCCCAATATTGGCCCAGGAACCCCGCCGCATAGTTCCCGGCAAAGAATGACAGAAACCAAATTCCCATCATCATTGAGACGACACGTTTTGGGGACATCTTGGTTACAAGCGAAAGGCCTACTGGAGCCAGGTACAATTCACCAAGGGTTGCAATCAGATTGAAGGAAATGAGCCAGGACATCCCTACTCTTGACCCATCTGATTCGTATAACCTTGCTGCGGGAACTAGAATCACAAATCCCGTCGCTAAGAGAAAACAGCCAATCGCCATTTTCAATATCGCTGATGGCTCTTCACGGTTTCTAGATTGCCACGCCCAGAAAGTTGTGACAATCGGGGTTAACATTAAGATAAAAGCTGGATTCAGGGCCTGAAACCATGTGGCGGGTAGTTGCCAACCAAATACGTGACGTTCAGTACAAGCGTCCGCCCACAGCGCCAGAGTATTCCCCTGTTGTTCGTAGGCGGACCAAAAAGCCACACTGACAACTCCAACAGCGAGAAGCGCCCAGAGTTTTTTTCTTTCCTGACGTCTTTGAATTTGATTTTTTTCTTTTTCAGCCGGTCTCTTTCTGACAAGCAGATCAGGCGCAAGCCATTTCTGACCAAGAAGATAGATCAACAGCCCCACCACCATTCCTACGCCCGCGGCGTTAAAACCATAATGCCAACCATAAAGCTCGCCCAATGAACCGCAAATCAACGGCGAGAAAAGCGCCCCAAGGTTTATTCCGGCATAGAATATGCCAAAAGCTCTGTCAAGTCGTTGATCAAGGGGGTTGTAAAGGTCAGCCACCTGCGTAGATAGGTTCGGTTTGAAAAAGCCGTTCCCCAGGATCAGCACTAAGAGGGCAGCGAAAAAAAGAGATTCTACGGCCATCATGAAGTGTCCTATGGCCATCAATACTGCTCCTACGATGACGGCTTTGCGTCGTCCCAGGACACGATCCGCTATGATTCCCCCCAAGCATGGTGACAGATAGACTAATCCGGTATAGAGGCCATATATTTGGGAAGCAAAGCCATGTTCAAACATTAGCTGCTTGACCATGTAGTAAACCAGTAACGACCTCATGCCGTAATAGGAAAATCGCTCCCACATTTCCGTAAGGAATAGTATGAAAAGGCCTTTGGGATGGCCCCATAAATCATTACTATGCGGAAGCGACATCCTGCGAATTCCTATTATTGCGATCTATTCAACTGTAATTGTCATTTGGCTGTCATGCCGAATGTTGTCATTTGATACAATAGACGTTTCAAATCCGAACGGAAGAGGTCATTTGCATCCTCGAACTCGATAGTGGGTCTCCCGCCAAAGACTTGGTAAGCCCGAATCAAGGTCCTGTCATCCCAAATACTTTTGACTTCATTTCTCTCGAGAATGTCAGCCTGGGACGCTTCGATCACATTTCCTAGCATGCTGACAACCAAACGGTTTGCGACATCCACGACGAACTGAGACATGTTCGGGTCCTTGATCCACATCAATTCCGATGGTGTGACATCAAGCCGATTTAGCATTAGCCAGGCCAATGAAACCATATCGTGCGCGACTATGGATTGCGACGAGATCACCAATCCTGTGTCCGGCTCGACTACGTATCCTTTGTCCGGTCCAAAAGTGGTGAGGATTTTATCCGCGGCTGATACTACCATCCGCTGTTTGTTAAGCAGTGTGCTCACAGTGTTACCTTCAGCGGCTTTTTCATAAAAGCTGGTAGCGTCCTTATGGTACTCCAGGCGAGTATCAGTCCGCCAGTAACCGACGACGGCCTTCAATCCCAGTGTGCTCCCGGCAAGAGTATGGCGGCCGCACCTTGGCATGAGGACAATATGGTCCATTTCCTGGAGGATTTTTGGCAACATAAGGCCATTTTTCCAGTGCGAACCGGAAGATGGTAAATCCTCATAGAATGCGTCCCAACCCGCCTCCTCGAAAAAATGCAGCTCAGCGCCAGCTTCCAGTGCGGCTTTTGCCATGCCACATTTCTCCATCAACGTGCGTGTGCTGCCCGAGACCCCACCAGGTGAGAGTTTGACATGCTCGATGCCCGACATGTCACCCACAACAACCCGGCCGGCTCCCCTATCCTTCAGAAGTTTTACCATCGCCGCAATTGCATATGGACTAGTAGTAGACGGATAAGAATATCCTGAGTTAAGGGCAGGTTTGATAAACACGGAATCTCCCCTGGATAGCCATGAAAAGTCGGTGGCCGCTTCTACCGAAGCCCTTACGGCTTCACCTATTAGCTTCTCAGATGATCCCTTTTTGACGCCAGCTAGAAAGACCTTTGCCATTGGACTCACTCCTTGACTATTTTATTCACTCAGCCATAGCTGCATTTCGGGAGATTCTCTCATGATTTCTTCTTCCGCCCCTACGAAGGTTCTGTAGCCTCCGCTCAAGTTCCTCGACTTAAAGCCATTTTGAACAAGAATTCGATGGGCGAGATAACCTCTCATGCCGACGGCGCAATATGGTATATACTGCTTATCCTTGTCTAGACCCGGTAGAGCTGCTCTCAATTCGTCTATCGGTATGTGCATAGAGTTCGGTATAGCTCCGGCGGTTTCGATTTCCTTAGTAGAGCGCAAATCCAGAAATTCCGCGCCACCCTGACGCAGGGCAACGTATTCGTGCCATTGTGCAATCGCCATATCCCCTTTCAGTATATTTGAAGCGACGAATCCGGCCATGTTGATTGGGTCTTTTGCAGAAGAATATGGCGGAGCGTAAGCCAGTTCAAGCTCTTCGAGGTCCATAACCGTCATACCCCCATGAATAGCTGTTGCCAGGACATCAATACGTTTATCAACACCATCAGCGCCAACTATTTGCGCTCCAAGAATTTTACCTGTATTTGGGCAGAAAATGAGTTTGATGGCCATTGGCGTCGAGCCCGGATAATATGAGGCATGGGAACCGGAATGAGTGTAGCTTATCATGAACGGGATCCCGTGCTTCACCAGGGTCTTTTCGTTTGATCCCGTACCAGCGACGGCCAGATCGAAAACTTTTACGATTGATGTCCCTAAGGCACCGGTATATATCGACCTCCTGCCTATTGCATTGTCCGCGGCAATCCTTCCCTGTTTGTTCGCAGGTCCAGCAAGAGCTACCGACGTTGGGAAACCAGTAACAAAGTCGCTTATCTCGACAGCGTCTCCCACTGCGAATATATTCGGGTCTGATGTGCTCATAGTGGCATCAACACGAATATGACCTCGCAGCCCCAATTCCAAACCGGCCTTTTTCGCCAGCTTGTTTTCCGGGGCTATACCTATGGCTGAAATAACCAGATCGCATTCATATTCCCCTCCACCAGACGTTTTCACCGACAGTCCACCATCTCTTGAATTGATGGCTTCAACTCTTTGGCCAAGAACAAGATTGACGCCCCGTTCTTTTAGATGAGCGTGAACAATGGCGGCCATTTCCGGGTCCAGAGGCGCCATTACCTGGCTCCCCATCTCTATTACTGTGGCTGAAGTCCCTCGAAGAACCATGTTTTCAGCCATTTCAACCCCTATGAAACCACCCCCAATTACCACTGCCGACTTCGGCCCCTTTAAATCAATCATACCTTTTATTCGATCCGAATCTGGAATGTCACGGAGATGAAAAACACCATCGAGATCAATCCCTGGAATGGGCGGCTTTACTGGTTCAGCGCCTGGAGCAAGGATAACCTTGTCATAAGATTCGGTATATTGTTCACCAGATTGGAGATCTCTGACCGAGATTGTTTTTTTATTTCTATCTATCGCCAAGACTTCGGAATTGATTCGCACGTTTATATCGTAGCGCGCCGTAAAGGATTTACTGGTGGTTACAAGCAGGTTGGCTCGGTCTTTAATAATACCACCAATATAATAAGGCAATCCGCAGTTTGCGAAAGAAATGTGCTCGCCACGCTCAAAAAGTATGATTTCAGCCTGTTCGTTTAACCTGCGGGCCCTGGCGGCCGCAGTAGCGCCTCCCGCTACTCCTCCTATTACCAGTAATTTTGTCTTCATAAATAAGATACTCCTTGAAAAGATAAGTCACTATATAGTCGTTTCCTTAAAAGTGAATGCTCCACCGCCTATAAGGCGGTGGCTTCCCGTTTGTCGACAGTAAGTCGACTTCATGCATTGTCGCCTATCGAGAAGTCGTCATCACGGGCTCGCTCCATTTTGTCTTGCATCTCGATGTATTGGGCTATTACCTCGTCAGTGACGTTCCCACTACTTGCCACAAAAAAATATCCGCGAGCCCATAGATGACGTCCCCAAAATTCCCGAGAGAGGCTTCAATACTCACTTAAGAGCTTGCGAGAAGTTTTTCCTTTGAGACTCTGCATTAATTTTGAAACCGCCAAATTGGGAGGACAAGATACCAAAATATGCAAGTGGTCTTTTGAAACATGACCTTTTATGATCTCAACATCCATGGACTTACAAATCTCTCGGATCAATTCCCGAAGCCGTATCGCCACATCTCCATGGAGCACCGGCTTGCGGTATTTTGTGATCCATACCAGATGCAGCTTGATGTCATAAACAGCGTGCGATGTCTTGCGATAGTGTTGCATAATACCGCAAGCCTACTGAAGTCTTCGCCTAAAGGCGAGGGTTTTTCTCCCATTCCTCGAGGGGGACAATAAAGAGAATAACCTAGATTTGCCGCTCCCGTTAGCTCCCACAACTACGCAGAAGTTTGGGATACTTTTCATTTCCACTTCT
Organism: uncultured delta proteobacterium; assembly: GCA_963798475.1. Lineage (GTDB taxonomy): Bacteria > Desulfobacterota > Desulfomonilia > Desulfomonilales > Desulfomonilaceae > CAJBEZ01. The sequence goes on along the minus strand of CAWCTI010000032.1, from coordinate 166,270 downwards.
TTGAAGGCCTTAAAGTTCTTCAACTTAATAGATTCTATTTTCATTGTTTCACTCGCAATCAGTCCTCATCTAACATATTGAGAGATTGGGACTATTTTCATGTGTGGTTACCGTGCCAACAGGCATTTCCGTGGCCTGCGGGGAGCCTTTAGGTTCAAAGAGCTTGACCAACACATCCGGCGCACCAGAGAAGGCCTCTTCTATAATCACCCGAACTTTCTCCCAGTCGAGCCCACCTAATCCACAACCCAAGGGTGGAATTGCGATGGAACGAATATTACGATTGTGAGCCTCCGCGACCAGCGCTTTTGAACCCACCACGATATCTTCGTAATGGATACGGTCACGCCAGTGACGTTTGGTGGGGAAGTTGATGATATAACGAGGATTGAAAATATGACCTGTTTCGAACACGAACATGAGTCCAGGCTGGATTTCCCTTCGCCGGCAAGCGGCTTCCTAGGTCTTGAAGTTTTCTGGAAACGCTTTCTTGAACTGCAAAGCGAGGCCTTTGCCCATTACCCGAGCGCAGTTAGCCGTATTTACTAAGGCTTCTGCGTCAGAATCAAGAAGATTGCCATTTGTAAGCTCGATCATCTTCGTCTCCGTCCAATTGATAATACCAGCCGTTACAAACCAGCACAAATTATATAAACTCTGAAAATTCGTTCCGTGTCTTCGGTTCACCCCCACGTGCGTGGGGACAATCTAAACAAGGTAGGAAAAAGTCAAAAGGGAAGGAAAATCTAACTGCGACGCTGTGGTCTGGCGGATTCCTGAACTTATAGGGGCGTCAGAAGGTTATTCTGCAAAGATCTCTTTTTTACTAACGCAGCTAGTCTTAATTTTCTCAATCAATTCTCGCATGACGTTGAATACATTCTCTCTGAGGTCACCCGCAACAACAACGTAGAGCAGATCATCTCCCACACTGAAATCTCCTTCAAGGGCCGCTATCTCCACCGCCACTGTTCCTTTCTGGGACAGCGCCCACGATTTGGCGTTTTCAATCGCAGATCTGTCCACTTTAACGCTTAAGGCGCGAACTTTCTTGCCGTCAGTTCTGGAAAAATCCCGAACAATCCCGTTGTGGCAAAGTATCATCCCTGCCTTGGAAATGTTTGGATGGGATTTAACTTTAGCTATAAGACCTTCCAGTGAATCCGCTGACTGTTTTGCCATAACCGTTCCTTCCAAATGAAATGACTGTGAATGTGGTTTGCGACAGGCTATACATTGCTATGTTTTTGTTTTATTTTCAATTCATTAAATCAAGGGAACGAATATGAAGCAATCCGGATCAGAACGAAACTTCATAGGATTCGACGAAGCGTTTCAGTTAGCCCGCGAGAATGTTCCAATCCTTACCGAAGAACTGCGGTCAACCAATGAAGCGTTGGGCACGATCGCTTCACGGCCAATACTAGCCCGAGTAGATTCACCCTCAGTAGACGCTTCCATTAAGGACGGGTATGCAGTGCGCTCCGGGGACGTCGCAGCGGCAACCTCTTCCAGTTCCGTTGAATTGCAGCTTGTTGGTTCTGTAGGGGCTGGAGAATCGGCGGAGATGGAAATTGGTCCCGGGACAGCGATACGTATCCTCAGCGGCGCAGTTATTCCCAAAGGAGCGGACGCAGTGTTGGCGGAGGAATTCACTGTCAATGAAGGCAATATTGTCAGAGTGTTCGCTGACGCTCATTCAGGCAGGAACATACTAGTCAGAGGGACTGATGTAAGGGCCGGCGAGGTTCTGGTTCAATCAGGCGAAAAACTTACACCTGCCAGGATCGGCATCCTTGTAGCAGGGGGTGTTACTGAAGTATGGGTATACTGTCGACCTCGTGTGGGGCTTCTTGCCACAGGCGACGAGGTTTTACTCCTGGGGCAACCGATCAAAGAGGGCAAGGTCTACGCAAGCAACATGGTATTGCAACAAGCCTGGTTACATTCCATGGGGTTGGGTTGCACGACAGGGGTATGCGGCGATTCGTCGGACCAGTTAATTTCATACATCAAATCAACCCTGCCTGACCTCGACGTGTTGATAACTTCAGGCGGCGCATGGACTGGGGATCGTGACCTCGTAGCAAAAACGCTGGATCAGCTTGGATGGCACCCGATTTTTCATCGTGTTCGAATGGGGCCTGGAAAGGCTGTGAGGATGGGGCTACTTGACGGTAAGCCGATTTTTTGTCTGCCTGGTGGGCCGCCCTCAAATGAGATGGCCTTTTTCATGATTGTCTTGCCTGCGCTCCTGCGTATGTCAGGATGCGCCAAACCGCCCTTCCCCGAATTTTACGGTCGGTTGACGCAGGACGTATCCGGCCAGCCTGATTGGACACAGTTTGTACATTGTGGCGTTTCAACAAAAGAAAGCGAATTCCAGCTTTTCCCGCTGAACATGACTCGCCGTCTTTCGGCCATGAGCCGTACGCAGGCGATAGTCAAAATCCCGGAGGGTGTGGAAACATTGCATGCGCTGACAGTGGTCCCGTTTTTAATGGTGGATGGCGAATAAATGTGATCTTTGTTTTTGCCCAAAATGGGTCAAGGGGATTGATCGGTTCTTGCTTTATCATGATCGGTGAATTATTGAACCATTAAATCAAAAATCGGACTTTCAACGTCGCCATGTCAATGATGGCCCATCACGAATTTGGAGTTTCACCGTCATGAATAATGAAACAGTTACCATGTCCACTGTCATTGTGGCTGTTATTGATATGGTTGTGGAATCGGTCCGTCAGATGATACCAATAGCGCGGCAGAACCTTCAGACATCCGGGTCTCATACTCCTACGGCGATCCTGCACACAATGTCCGGACTCCTGCCAATACTTCTACCCTTCGAAAACAATGAGCAGAAGAGAGAATGTGTAGAATACGTAAAAAAAGAAGCCCTACAAAGACATGCGTACGCGGTCACCACTATAACCAATTCCAGTATAATTGACTGTCGGACAGGCTCTGGTGAAGAAGCTCTAGTGTTGGCCACATCCATACAGGGCGGTCAGCCGTACATCTTAATTCAGAAATATACCAGGGATAAATTTGGCTTAATAAAAGATTTCCATGATATTGTGGAGGGGGATGAGGCTTTCATCGTTGGTCAGATGCTGATCTTCCCGGATTGGGACATGGAACGGATTCAGTGACCCACAACTTTGGCCAAACAAATATTGCCGGAATACCGCCTTGGTTACTGACTTCTTAGAATGGTTGGGAAAAAGTGCTGGAACTCATTGGCAAGTAATTCATCATGAATTGTTGCCTGAGAGAAAACCTTTGTTCAAGGATTTGCCCTCTCAGACCCATGACATTGTAAAGAACCTTGTGGAATCGACGAATATACGTTCTCTCTATTCCCATCAGGCAGAGGCTATCTCAGAGGCCCTGAAGGGCAAAAACGTTACCCTGTCTACCAGTACATCCAGCGGCAAAACCCTTTGCTATCAAATTCCTGCTCTTGATAGACTTATAAGAGATCCACAGTCACACGTGCTCATGTTGTTCCCGCTCAAAGCGCTTGAAAGGGATCAACTGGATTCCTTCCTTACGCTTTCCATGAAGATTGGCTTAAACGCAGCCGTTTATGACGGGGACACACCTGAATCAGAACGCAAGAAAATCAGAAACAATCCTCCCAGAGTCTTGATCACCAATCCGGACATGCTCCACTTAGGTTTGCTGGCTTTTCATGATTCCTGGAGAAAATTCTTCAAGAAGCTTTCTTTGATTGTTCTGGATGAAGTCCACACATATAAAGGGATCTTTGGGAGTCATGTTTCTCAGGTACTGCTGAGGACAAAGAGAGTTTGCGGGTTGTATGGGAACAGACCACAGTTTGTTTCATGCTCGGCTACAATCGGTAATCCTGGTAAATTCGTCTCAACTTTAATCAGTGATGATGTTTCGGTGGTTGATAGATCGGGTGCCCCATCGCCTCAGAGGCACTTTCTTTTCCTAAACCCCGTTGTCAGTCCGTATACGGTCGCATCCTCTCTTTTCGTGAAGGCGCTGGAATTTGGGCTCAAAACTATAGTATTCACTAAAGCTCGAAAAATTACCGAACTGATAACGTTATGGGCCATGAATCAATCCCCCAATCTAAGAAACCGGATAAGTTCCTATAGAGCGGGGTTCCTACCAGAGGAGCGTCGTGAAATTGAAGCCAAGCTATTTTCGGGACAGCTTGACGGCGTGATCTCCACCTCAGCTCTGGAAATGGGGATTGACGTCGGCGGCCTTGATCTTTGCATACTGGTTGGATACCCCGGCACAATTGTGAATACGTGGCAGCGCGGAGGTCGTGTTGGACGGCAGGGACGTCCTAGCGCAATCGTTATGATCGCGGGTCAGGACGCTCTTGATCAGTATTTTGTTCATAATCCGTCGGATTTCTTTGCTCGAAAATGCGAGGAAGCTACACTTGATCCCTTAAATGTGGAAGTCCTAAAAAAGCATATCCCATGCGCCGCAGCGGAAATACCCATTGACCATTCTGAGAATTGGATTAACAATAAGGAAGCTCAAACAGCGCTAGAGGCCTTGCTTGACGCAGGCGTAATGTATAAATCACCAGACGGGAGCTTAAATTCTGTAAACCCTAAGCCCCACAGAGATGTGGATCTACGCAATGTCGGCGGGTCCTATTCAATATTCCATGAAGGGGGAAAGAGACCTATTGGCGCATCCTCGGGCTCACGGGCGTTTCACGAGTGTCATGAAGGGGCAATCTACCTACACAGAACCAAACAATACGTTGTCAAAAAGCTTGATCTAGAGAGACGCAACGTATTTGTAGCCCAAAGTTCAGTAGGTTACTACACGAAATGCATATCGGAAAAGGACACTAAAATATTGGGAGCGCCTTTGCGCTCGCGTGAATTCCCTGGCTTTATGGCCCGTGAGGCGAGACTAAGGGTAACCGAGAAAGTAACCGGATATGAGAAACGTCGAACGAATGGGCAGGACCTGATTGGGGTTTTAGGCCTTCACTTGCCGCCCCTGACCTTCGACACAGTAGGGTTGTGGATAGAAATTCCTGATCAGATAAAACAGACTATAACCAAATCCGGTCTCCATTTCATGGGTGGCATACACGCTATGGAACACGCTGCGATATCGATGTTCCCGCTGTTCGCTCTGTGTGAACGTGATGACATTGGTGGTATAAGTTGTCCTGAGCATGAACAGGTATGCAGGGCCGCTGTGTTCATATATGATGGTCATCCCGGTGGCGTGGGACTTTCGAGCCGTGTTTTTGATGTTCTTGAAGACCTTCTTAAAACCACCTTGAACCTTGTGAAAGATTGCGAATGTGAAATCGGCTGTCCATCGTGTATTCATTCTCCAAAGTGTGGTTCTGGCAACAAACCTTTGGATAAACAGGCATGCATAAAGATCCTGGAATATCTTCTCCACCCTGAACTTTTGTCGAATTCCCGAGAAAAGCTCACAAGGGGACCTAACGAAAAACCAGTTAAAGCCTCAGCTACTAAAAAGAAGAGTGTAATTAAAATCTCCAAAGAACAGACCGCTAATCAAATGAAGGAACTCGACATGCCCCCCAAAAGTAGGACTTCCACGGAAGTAGTTTTTTTTGACCTTGAGACACAGAAGCTGTCCAATGACGTCGGCGGTTGGAGCAATGTCGCTAAGATGGGGCTCTCTATTGCGGTAACCTATTCGAATATCAATGGTTTTCATTGTTATACTGAAGAAAAGGTAAATGAGCTTGTGAGCTTACTTAAAAGCGCTAATCTGGTCGTTGGGTTTAATCACATAAAGTTTGATTACGAAGTCCTTACCGCATATACCAAAGAAAACCTCCGTACCGGTCGTAACCTGGACATTCTTCTGGAAATTCAAAAGAAATTAGGACACCGTTTGAGCCTGAACCATTTAGCACAATTCACTTTGGGCAGAAAAAAAAGTGGAAGTGGAACTGATGCGCCGGTTTGGTTTCAACAGGGACGCTTTGACTTGCTCGAAAAATACTGTCGAGACGACGTTGCAATTACAAGAGACCTTTATCAATTTGGGGTCGAAAATGGTTATCTCCTGTATCAGAGTAAGGATGGTCGAACCCTAAGGATACCTGTTTCATGGAAAGACGAATTATTGGCGCCTGATGAGCATAAGTAAAGTGACTTCCGGCTTTTTGTGATTTAAGATTGAGAGTCCTGTTCGCGTCAAAAACTAGTTTTCGCATGTTCAACTTTCCAAATACACTTGATAAGTTATGTTTAAAACCCTAGTTTCAACAAGATTTATAGCTCCACTTTTCATATTGCTGGAGATCACTGGACTCCTGTTAATCCATCGGGATTATGATAATCGCATTTCAAATATCAAGCAATTCCGGATCCAATCTCTTCGAAACCAGTATAACGCCACCCTCAACTCTTACAGCCTACTTACCAACACAATCTTTGATGAAGTTATCGACCAACCCGAAGTGCTAGCTCTTGTCAAGAAAGCGGATGACGCCAAGAACGATCAAATGAAGGCCATAGTACGCGGACAGTTATTTGCAAAACTCAACGACACTTATCAAAGACTTGCAGACAGGGATTTTCGGCAACTTCATTTCCAGCTCCCTAACGGGGAGAGCCTTCTTAGATTTCATATTCCCTCCAAATTCGGTGATAATCTTTTCAAGAATCGCCCATCAATAAAATTTGTGAATACCGCTAGAGTTAAAGTTGAGGGTTTTGAAGAAGGCCCGGGAGGTCTGGGCTTCAGATACGTTTTTCCTCTTAATTTTGAAGGAATACACATAGGGAGCGCTGAACTCGGTGTTTCATTCGAAGCTCTCAGAAATTCAATGGAAAAACTCTATGCGCCGGAAACCTTCTCTTTCATGGTTAAGAAACAGAATTTTGAAGAAATGGTTTTCCCGGATGTGGCAAAGAAATACCACCTCTCAGGCATCAGTAAAGATTATTTGTATGGACCTAAAGAGAGTAAATCCACCGCTTTCTCAAAACTTTCCAAGCTGGACGGAAACACCATCTCTGAAATTGATAATCAAATTAGGAAGCAGGCTGGGTCCTTGATTACTAAAGGAAAACCATTCTGTATTGAAATAGTCGTCGATCACAAACACTTTGTTGTGACATTTCTACCAGTATTCAACATCGTTGGCAAACAGGCGGCATACATTTTCTCGTCAATCGAGGATTCTGGTTTTGCCGCTCGCTGGAATGATTTCATCGCAAAAGTATCTGCTTTTTCCCTATTTTTGTTGGCTTTTTTCGCACTTATTTTTGTGAGTGAGCGGAGCCGGAAAAAGTTGGCGGAGCAAAATAGGCAAATTGAAGAACAGACCTATCGTCTTCAGAATATAACGGACAATATGGCCGAGGCCCTTTATGTGGTAGACCGATCAGGAGCCATAACATTTGTCAATCCTGCCGCTAAAAATCTTTTTGCAATCAGTGGCGGCGAGATATTGGGAAAGAAGATAGATACTTTCATCCAGGTTCAGCGAGACCAGGATGGTGCCTCCATAATTGCGCCGGACACATCTTCGGAAGTGATGCAAAAAGGGGTTAAAGTTTCAGAAGAATCAGACATGAAAATCCTCAGCACTGGAGAGTTTTTTCAGGTTGTGTCCAAATCTGCGCCTATCGTTGAATATGGAAACATAACTGGCGCTGTCACTATTATCGAAGATGTAACTGAACGGAAAAAGACGGAAATGGAATTGAGGCGTAGTGAAATTCGCCTTAGAGCAGTGGTCCAAAACGCTTTGGACGCCATTATAACCGTTGACGTTCAGGGTCGGATTGAAACTTTCAATCCATCAGCGGAAACTATTTTTGGATTCTCGCGGGATGAAGTAGTTGGCCAGAACGCGAGGATCCTAATGCCTGAGCCTTATGCGTCACGGTTCGATGAATTCGTTACTAGAGCTTTAGTTCTCGATTCCCCGAAGCCCTTTTCCCAAAAGGCCGAGATTGTCGCTAGACGTAAGGACGGTTCAACCTTCCCTGTTGAGCTGTCGATAAGCGAAACAAGACTCGGTGAAAAAAAAATGCTTCTCGGCATTATTCGTGACATCAGTGAACGCAAAAGGTTCGAAATGGAACTTATCAACGCCAGGGAGCGAGCTGAACAGGCATCTAAAGCCAAGAGTGAATTCCTCGCGAATATGAGCCATGAAATCAGGACCCCCATGAATGGGATTATTGGTATGACTCGATTGGCTCTCGAAACAGAACTCACACCGGAACAGAGGGACTACCTGTCTACTGTTAGAGCTTCATCCAAACTTCTTCTAAAGCTAATAAACGATATTCTGGATTTCTCTAAAATTGAGGCCGGTAAAATGGAGCTTGATTGTGTTGATTTCAAGCTCAGAGACACTCTGGCAAACACTGTTCGCGCTCTCTCCGTGGAGGCTGAGGACAAAGGACTCGAGCTTCTATTCCGAGTTTCCGAGGAGGTCCCGGATGACCTGCACGGTGACCCAGTACGTATGCGTCAGATCATAGTTAATTTGGTAGGAAACTCAATAAAATTTACTCAATCCGGAGAAGTCGTAGTTAGCGTTGAATTGTGCGAAACCGAGGATAGTCGAGTAACAATCGAGTTCTGTGTTTTAGACACGGGCATGGGAATTTCTCAAGAAAAAATCGAGAAGATTTTCCAACCGTTCGATCAGGCGGACACTTCTACCACGAGACGTTACGGTGGAACCGGACTGGGGTTATCAATTTCCAGACGTCTTGTAGAGATGATGGGTGGCAGGATATGGGTCGATAGTGAGTTGGGGCAAGGAAGCAGGTTCCATTTTACCATACAGCTTGAGACACCACTCGCGGAGCCGCAGGTGAAAGACCTTGCGCCTGTTCAAATACTTGTAGGGGTAAGAATACTTGTAGTCGATGACAATCTTACTAACCTAAAAATCTTGGACCGACAACTGGCACATTGGGGAATGGACGTGACTTTAGCTCAAAGCGGTCCGGAAGCTTTGGACATCATGAAGAAATTCGCCCTAGAAAATACCCCGTTTACTGTCGCTATTATTGACTGCATGATGCCTGAAATGGATGGATTCGAACTATCCTCAATAATCAAGAATTCTCCGGAATTGAATAAAACAAAGTTGGTGATACTCTCTTCAGCGGCCCAAATAGTAGACGCAAAAGAACGAAAAAAGTTCGCACTGGACGCATGGCTTGTTAAACCAATTAAACAATCTGAACTCCTCGCATGTCTTTTGACGATCCTGGGTGAAATATATCCGTCAAGGTTGGAGCCGTCCGCTGATCAGGTAGGGTTTGCTAAATCTATTCACGGTAGGAATGCAAAAATTCTACTGGCTGAAGACAACGCCATAAATAGAACTTTTGCTATAAGACTTCTTGAAAAGGCTGGGTATACCGTTGTTTGCGCGGGAAATGGGCAAGAGGTCCTGGATCTCATGGAGACAGAGAAATTTGACATGATCCTAATGGATGTTTCCATGCCAGAATTGGACGGTTATGAGGCTACCCGCCGCATAAGAAGCGCCGAGAAAGATACCGGTCGTCATATTCCTATAATAGCCATGACAGCCCATGCGCTCATGGAGGATCGGGGCAGGTGTTTGGAAGCTGGAATGGACGATTATATTTCCAAGCCGGTAAACACCAAGGAACTCTTCCAAAAGATAGATGTTTATGCCAGCGCCTCAATTGAACCCAATGCTTCAGAAACCGTCTGTTCTTAACTCCCTTCAGGCGTTTTCATATATAGGATGCCATATTTTTCTTTTATGTTACCGTCAAGTTCCTCAGCGGTGGTAAGATCAAGTGGGAAGGTCATATTAGGCCATATTTTAAGGAGGACCCTGTTTTCTCCTTTGGCCACAAGGTCCTGAATCGTATCATAGAGCTGTTGGATGTTCACCACATCAACATCCCCAATTTTCATTATCCTGTTCAAGAAGCTTGATGAATCCACCAGTCCATAATCAGGAAAGATTTCAGAAATTATGACTATCTTCTGATAAGGTCTTTCCGGAAAACGTTCCGCATATCTAGCTCTGAGAGTATCCCCTGATTGACCCAAGTTTTCTATGCAATTCATGGTCAGTTCCACAAACCCTACTCCACCAAAGATAAAATAGTTCGCCACATCAAAAATCTTCGGCACAAGACGGGGTAAACCAGGAGTGACCTTCCCGGCAATATCCACTGTGACCCCATCGCGAAGGACTTTTATCTCCAAAGGATCTCCCACGAGTTTCCTGTTTAGGATCTCCGCAAAATAGAGACGTTGCGCGAGCGGCTTGAAATAGACTTCCCCATAGTTGTCTATTTTAAAACCGTCGATTTCAGTTATTATGTCACCGGACCTTAAACCAAAGGTGAAGGGCCCTCCATCAGGAATGATGAAATTAAGTAAGACACCGCCCTGGTTGGCGTCCATGTGAAAATAGTCTTTAAGTCGCGGAAACATGAATTGAATGGCGTATCGCCAGGTTGGTATGAGTTGCTGCTTATCCAGAACCGGAGCAAGATGCTTGAACACGTTTATCGGAATAAAATAATTAATCCGATCTCCTGTTCTTACCCCTTGGAACGCTATACCGACAACCTTCCCGTCTTTGAGAACAGGGCCTCCGGAATTGCCCTGGTTTTGTTGCAAGGAAGCCTGAGCCATGAGCCAAAGTTCCTGAGAATAGACGTATCTCTTGACCTCTATCCTACTTATTTCCCCTTGTTCGGATTTGCTTATTCTCTCACCGCCAAGAGGATAACCCCATCCCTGGACTTTGTCCCCAACCCTGAGAGTGTCACTATCGCCAAGTTCCAACGGCTCAATAGGACCATTTAAAGACTCATAAACCTGCAAATCCGCAACTGACATTTCCAGTACGGCAAAATCCGCTGAGTTGCAAATCCCTACTATCCCAACATCGTAACGCCTTTTTTCACGACCGTTTGAAACCCTGATGTTTTCAGCCATTGAAACAGCATGGGCGTTGGTCAGAATTAGACCCTTTCGTCCAGGAAAGAGTTTGTCATCCTTGAAGAAAAAAGCGCTGGCCTTGATATTTGTGAAATCCGGACTCTTCCACGGTTTGTGGTAATAAGGGGCCTTTTTGGTTATAAAGACGCGTAAGACTTTTGTTTCAATGGCTGGGTCTATTGATTCAGCCGCGACCTTACCCTCTGGGCCCAATCCTGGAAAACTCAGGGCAACGAGCAACACCAGGGATACAAGGACCTTCCTCAAGTGAATATTGACAGACTTTGTAACACCGTAACCAACGGGAATATAGAAGAAAATTAGCCCTCCAAAAATGGCCGAAGTCTTTTACTTCGAGACGGATGTCTCAATTTCTTCAGAGCTTTAGCTTCTATTTGCCTGATTCGCTCACGAGTAACATCAAAGTCCTGCCCAACTTCTTCAAGTGTATGGTCCGCTCGCTCCCCTATCCCGAAACGCATTCGAAGGACTTTCTCCTCTCTCGGAGTCAACGTTGCAAGGACTTTTCGGGTTTGTTCCGTTAGACTCATTCCCACTACAGCGTCTGATGGTGACAAGATTTTCTTGTCTTCAATAAAATCGCCAAGATGGGAATCTTCCTCTTCACCAATAGGGGTTTCCAACGAAATCGGCTCCTTGGCTATCTTTAGGACCTTGCGGACCTTTTCAAGCGGAAACTCCATCTTTTCAGCTATTTCTTCGGGTGTGGGCTCTCTGCCATATTCCTGTACAAGATAACGGGAGGTTCGAATTAACTTGTTTATTGTTTCAATCATATGAACAGGTATACGTATTGTTCTGGCCTGATCTGCAATTGCCCTTGTAATTGCCTGTCTTATCCACCACGTCGCGTATGTGCTGAACTTGTAACCCCTTTGATATTCAAATTTATCCACAGCCTTCATAAGGCCAATGTTTCCTTCCTGAATCAAGTCAAGAAACTGAAGGCCTCTGTTGGTGTATTTCTTCGCTATGCTTACGACCAGTCTGAGATTCGCCTGGACCAGTTCACTCTTGGCCCTTCTGGCGAGTCTTTCACCTTCCCGGCAACGGGCCAATGCTTCCCGGAGGTGATAATCATCCATTCCTGCTTCAGTCTGGAGTTTATTTATCTTTCGAAGCCCATTCTCAATTTTACCTTCGAGATCCAATACCTTCTGCGGGGAGAGATTCGTCTGTTTTTTGAGCGCCTTTCGATCGTCGATTAGTGTTTTCCAAAGCGTCAGGTTATGTCTGGCTTTGTCCAAAGGCATTTTTAGTTCATATTCAACGGCTCTTAGTTCCTCCCTAGCGGTTTCAAGCTTACGAACCAGGAATTTAAGCTTACCCGCAATATGATCAATCATGTTGCTATTGAGATTAATGTTCTTCAGGCACGTAATAACTTCTGACCTACTTTTCTCTATCTCGAAATCGAGACTCTCCATATCTTCGGTGGTTGTGCTGGCAGGGAGGTTTCTTTTTATAGCGACAAGTCCTTGATACTTTGCTTCAAGCTCTTTCAATTCATGTATCAGGTTAAGTATCCGTTCCACTACGGAAGTATCGTCTCCATCCGGCATTTCTTCATCTTCAAAACCGCGGATTATCTCTTTTACGCGAATCGCTCCCTTTTTCAGTTTGTCTCCAATGGCAAGAACTTCTTTGATCGTAACAGGACAAGCTATGATTACACTAAAGACCTGTTGCTCCCCCTGTTCAATTCTTTTGGCAATTTCTACTTCTCCTTCTCTTGTAAGAAGCGAGACACCACCCATTTCGTGAAGATACATCTTGACCGGATCGTTGCCTCGAACCACTGTATCAGGCTCGGCGACCTTAATCTCCTCGTCATCTTCATCTTCTTCCGGCTTCTCAATTTCAAGCTCTCTGGCTTTGGGGTCTGTTACTGGAACCTTTTTGTCAAAGGGAACCAGTTCAACATTGAACTCGGTCACAATCTTCATCAGAAGTTCGTCAATCTGAGCTTCCCCAACCATCTCGGGTGGGATATGCTTATTGATTTCATCGTAAGTTAGATATTTTCTGGTTTTGGCCAGATCGAAAAGATCCTTGAATTCGGATTTTAGCTTCGTTTCAGGCATAAAACCTTTTCTCCTTCTGCCCAATTCGTAGTCCCGACAATTTAGGCGTTAGTAGTTAATATTGTAAGAAATACATTACCTAGCGCCGCAGTCGGCGGCCAATCACTAGTAACTCTCTTGCGAGATCATTGTATTCTTCTTCTCCTGGGGCACATTTCCCCAATCGTTCCTGAATTTGACTCTTCCGGCGTAAAAGCTTTTTCAACCGCAAACGTTCCAAAGACTGATCTATTGCAATTGCTCCATCAACTTCCGGTCTGAGGTCATCCTCCTCGGGCTTTGGTTGTAAGTAACTTGCTACCAACGCGGCCATATCGGAATCCTCGAGAGACATAGAGAATTGCCTGGAATCAAACGTTCCCTTTTCATAAAAAAAACCTACAATAGCTTGCGACAGCCTCGATAATGATGGATTTTCAATCTCCCTCAATACACCGGTTTCTGCGATGCGATCTACGAATCCCGGCTGAATAAGCATTCCTCTTACAACATTGCGTTCGTCTGCTGGAAAGTCAAATAAGGTTGAAGCCGGTTTTTGCTTAGAAGAAACGCTTTGTGAGGGTTGGTCAAACTTGTTGGTCGCAACAGCGCGTCGCAATCTTTCTTCCTTGATCCTTATCCGGGAAGAGAACCTCTCTATAAGGTAATCCCGCTCCGGAGAATCGGCAATCCGTCTCAAGATGGGAATACATTCTTCAAAGGCCTGATTGCGCCCGGTAATTCCTTTAAAATCATATTGGGAGTCCAATTGATCGAGAAAAAAATCTATCATCGGCTGGGAGGATTCGATAATTTTCCGAAAGCCCTGTGTTCCGATTCGATTGATAGCTCCATCCGGGTCTTTGTCATCCTTTAAAATGACACATTCAGGATCAATCCCTTCGCTTAGGAATATCGGCAACGAACGTTTAACAGCTCGTAAACCGGCTTCATCCCCATCGAAAATGGTTACAACTTTACCTGAGAAGCGCTTTAGCAGTCTGGCGTGTTCAAGCGTCAGCGACGTCCCAAGGGGAGCGACTACGTTTTGTATCCCGCGCGCCCTCAGTGAAATTTGGTCGAAATAGCCCTCTACAAGGATTACAACACCACTTTTTTTGATAGCGTCTTTGGCAGAGTCAAGTCCGAACAGCAAATTCTTTTTCTTGAAAACAATGGAATCCGGAGAGTTCAGGTACTTGGGATCCGCGGTGCCTAACGCCCTACCTCCAAACGCTACAAGCTCCCCATTCAGACCGCGTATAGGAATCATAATTCGGCCGCGGAAATAGTCATAATAGCCACCGCTTGGTTTTTCCCTCAGGAGACCGGCTATTAAAGCGTCCCTAAAACTCAAGCCCGTCATGGAAAGACGACTTTCAAAACCATCCCACGAGTCAGGAGCAAATCCTAACCCGAGGAAGTCTACCCATTTCTTGCTAAGTCCCCGATTTGCAAGATATTCTTTAGCATCAGGAGCATTGCTCAGGCTTTGGACAAAGTAGGATTGGGCCAAATCAAGAACCTTAAACAATCTTTCTCTGGTGTCATCCCTTGCAGAGCCGCCCTTTTCGAGTTCAAGGGCTATGCCGTAACGCTGGGCAAGCAACTTAACGGCGTCTACGAAAGAGAGATTCTCTATCCGCATGACGAAATTGAAAACGCTGCCCCCAACCGCACACCCGAAACAGTGAAAAATACTTTTCTGGGGAGACACATATAACGATGGGTCTTTGTCTCCGTGAAACGGACAGATGCCTCTGTAGTCCTTGCCCGCTTTCTTGAGTTCTATGTAGCCCGAGACGACCTGAACTATATCAGCCGCAGCGGCGATTTCAGAGATTTTGGATTCCGGAATCCTCATTTTTTACTCCGGTCTCAAATCCACTATCGTCGCGCCGGCGCCACCTTCCTGTGGCAGCCCAAGTCTGGAACCTAAAACCAGCGCATGAGTAGATAAATATTCAGCAATCGCCTGTCTCAGGCGACCCGTGCCTTTACCATGAATGATCCTCAGTGAAGCCAAACCACCGAGGATCGCGTTGTCGATAGCTTTCTCAACCACAGGGAGGGCATCTTCTACGCGCATGCCGATTACGTTGACCTCCCACTTAGGTGTAGCACGAGGGATATCTACTCCAAGAATCGATTTTTTTGAAGAATTTTTTTTGCTATCAGGTATTTTAATTAGAGTCAAGTCTTCTGGGTCAACTCGTATAGTAACGTTTCCAACCATCACATCTACCTTTCCTCGTTCGGCTGAAGACCTCAGAATGCCTTGCTTTCCCAATGATTTAATTCTGACAGTAGCCCCCTGTTCCAACAGTTTCTTTGGTTTGGTCAAGGGAATTTCAAGCTTCTTGACTATTTCCTGTTTTATTTCCAGGATCTTATCCTGTATCTCTTTTCCGGATTTAACCTGGCCTGACTTCAATGACTGTTTGAGGCCTGAAATGTCCTTTTCAGATTTTCTGATTAATTCACTCGCTTCCTTTCTGAAATTTTCTACAAGTTCCGCCCGTCTTTCACGCGTTTCAGTAAGTTCCCTATCGAGAGTGTTTCTTAATACCTCGATATCCGAACGTGTCTTGTCCAGAGAAGCCAGTTTTTCCCTGAGGCTCGCAATTAGAGCGGCGCTTCCGCCCGCAGCAGTCTCGGCATAGTGTCTTGCAGCCATTATAACATTTGGCGGTAACCCTATTGTTTCGGCTGTGGTAATTGCGTGACTCTCCCCCGGTAAGTCATACAACAAGCGAAATGTTGGTTTTAGTGTAGCTGGATGAAATTCCACACTAACGTTCTTGGTGTTGGATGTTGAAAAAGCATAGGCCTTAAGCTGGGTGAGATGCGTCGTGACAACGACATGGGCCTGTTTTGACTTCAGTTCGTCAATTATGGCCATGGCGAGAGCGGCACCCTCATCCGGATCGGTAAAACCACCAAGTTCATCCAAGAGAACAAGATCTCCAGGCTGAACAAGCTCTAAAATCATTTTAATCCTAATGAGATGACCCGAAAAAGAAGAAATTCGTCCTCTAATGTCCTGTTCGTCACCAATGTCTACCATGATCCTGGAGAAAATCCCGATCTTTGCCCCTTCTTTAGCAGGTGTCAACAGGCCACAGGCGGTCATAAGCGGAAACAGTCCCGCGATTTTTAGAGCCACTGTCTTCCCGCCCATGTTGGCGCCGCTGATTATTGTGACTAACGTATCGGAATCCTGTATAACGTCCATAGGAACAACGTTTACGTCGTCTGCCGCCAGTAGCAAAGGGTGTCTGGCGCCAATTATCCGAAACCCCTCTTCAGACAACTCGGGGGAATTGCAGTCCATCTTGATGGCATATTCCGCTTTTGCCTGATAGGCGTCCAGCTCAGACAATGCCTCGAAATTTCCAATTAAATCTTCAAGAGAAGCCCTTATTTCATCTGTTAGCTTTCTATATACCTGTAATATGGCTTCCCTTTCCTCGTCAGCCAGAGAGGCCATCCGGTTGTTATGTTCAACAACATCAAAAGGCTCCACGTATACAGAAAAGCCTGATCGCGAATGATCATGAATAATTCCATTCATTAGGCCCTTAAACTCAGGGCGGAGCAGGACAACATACCTGTCATTTCGAACCGTCACATAGTCTTCCTGGATGACCCTCGCCAACTCCTGGTCCCTGATTATCTTGTCGAGGCGTTTATGAATCCGCCCACGAAGGGCTGAAATTTCTTCACCTATATGAATGAGTTCCGGGCTGGCGTTGGGTTTGACCGCCCCGTTTTCATCCATGGATTTCCTAAGGACCGCCTTTAGTTGACCAAGAGACGCCAGACGGGCAAAGTAGAGTTTAATCAGATTGAATCTTTCTTCGAGATCTTCAATTTTTCTCTTAACTGTAGAACCAACAGTGAGAAGGTCACGAACAGCAAGGATTTCTTCTGGATCCAGAACTGAACTAGGTCCCGATAATTTCTCAAAGACCCCTTCTAAAGGAACCAGCCCGGAAAAGCTGAAGTCACCGTAGAGATTCAGGACCTCTTTCATTTCGAGCGCCATTTTGAGCTTCTTCTCTATGATTGAAGAATCAGTCAGGGGGAAGCTGTTCAGGACCAGAAATTTACCTGGCGTGGATCTGGCGTGGGCAGAGACCTCTTCCAGAACACTGGGCAATTCCAGCGCTCTTATGCTGTCAATAACAACATCCGACATATATTCCTCGACCCATTGCACGTTGCGAATTGCTAAAGTTGGAAGGCTACTGGGAGATCGTAAATCGAATAATTCATGACTCTTAAAAGGATACTCTTTACTCTGAAAGAAATTGCGCTGTCTTTTTCGACTACAGACGAACAGGGACTCCTTCAGAAACCAAATATTTTTTCAGTTCCGCTATGGGTATCTCTCGATAGTGGAATATAGAAGCGGCCAAAGCCGCATCAGCTCCACCCTTGATAATTGCGTCCCTAAGATGTTCAGCGGTACCTGCGCCTCCGGATGCGATTACCGGGATCCCAACAACATCAGTAACAGATCTGGTCATAGGTATATCATAACCATCTTTAGTACCGTCCGCATCCATGCTTGTCAGCAAGATTTCGCCCGCCCCAAGCGCTTCCACTCTGGTGGCCCATTCCAGGAGATCAATCCCTGTCATCGTCCGGCCGCCGTGAATAGATATTTCGAAACCTGATGGAGTCCGGCCGGTCTTTTTCCCATCGATTGCGACGACTATACACTGGCTACCAAACATCAATGACGATTCCCGTATTATCTCAGGGTCTTTGACAGCAGCGGTATTCAACGAAACCTTGTCGGCCCCGGCAATTAGGAGCCTCCTAATATCAGCGACGGTCCTGACTCCTCCACCAACAGTGAGAGGCATAAACACTTGCTCCGCAGTACGAGAGACAACATCAAGTATTATATCCCTCTTTTCATGGGATGCCGTTATGTCGAGGAAAACCAACTCGTCTGCGCCTTCTTCATCATAAAACCGAGCATTTTCAACCGGGTCGCCGGCGTCCTGTAAATTCACAAAATTAACACCTTTGACCACTCGCCCTTGATTCACATCGAGGCACGGTATAATTCGCTTAGCTAACATCTAAACTCTCTGTGAGTGAAATTGCCTCTCTGAGGTCTACTGCGCCTTCGTAAAGAGCTCTTCCGATGATAATACCTGTAACTCCAACTTTTTCAAGGGCCATAGCCTTTTTCACGTCTTGAATATTTGTCACACCACCTGAAAGAATAACTGGCGTATTCACCGCCGTCGCAAATTCTCCAGTTGCCGTAAAATTAGGGCCAACCATCATGCCATCTCGCTCTATGTCTGTATAGATGAAAGCAGCCGGAGAATCTGAATCAAAAACCAGCGCTAACTCTCGAGCTTCGTAGTCCGTGGACTCGGTCCATCCTTGAACCGCTACCTGCCCAGCCTGAGCGTCTATCCCTATCGCTACTTTGCCTGGGAATTTTCGGAGGAGTTCCAGCGCCAGAATGGGGTTTTTCGCAGCTATAGTTCCCAAAATAACTATACTGACACCGATATCCAGATACATCAGTGCCGTATTTTCATCTCTGACCCCGCCTCCAAGTTCTAGCGGGACGTTCGTATTTCGGACTATGTCCCGAATTATGGAGAGATTTGCCGGTCTTCCGTCAATTGAACCATCCAGGTCAACAATATGGATCCGCTTTGCTCCGAGATTTTCCCATGTCTTAGCTTGATCTACGGGATTGTCGTTAAAAACAGTTGACAATTCCATCCGCCCTTGTCTTAAGCGGACACACTTACCGGCCTTAAGGTCTATTGCTGGGATTATTATCATTATTGACTTATTGCAAATAAAAAGCCCCCTGATTAAGGGGGCTTTTCTGTCATTTTTATCGCTGATTGACGTTATTCAACCGGCAAGTAGTATACGAACGGCGGCCACGGCACGATGAACTTCCACATTGGCACGGCCACAGGGATTGGGGGTGGGCCACAGCTTACTGGAGCGCATACCGGCATTTGAGGGGCCGGATACTGCATTTTTACCTGAATGGAAGTCGTCAGCTTCTTCGGTTTGCAAGGAATTTTCGCTACTCTTGGAACCGCAGGAGGTGGACATCCACCCACGCCGCATGCTGGAGCCGAAGCCGGCATTACCATGGGCTCTGGCGCTGCGACTGCGCCCGCAAATGTCCCGGCCCACACTGCGCTCGTCGATACAACGGCGACCAGGATGAAACCGAGAATCGCTAACTTTTTAACCATACCCTTAATCCTCCTTTCGAAACACTCATTATATCTTTGTAACTCTATTGTCATGTTTAAGTACACCGAAAGCCTACTTCTTCACCTTACAAGGCATTGGAGGCGGAGGCGCCATCGGAACACCACAAACGGGTTTCATTTTGATATAGTTGGCCTTGACGTATACGCAGCGCGGAACATTGTTGTAAATACAGCATCGATCCTTGCCATTCGGCCAATCATACACTTTGTCAAAATGTTCGACTTTAATGTCGGTTACCGGCACCAGCCACTCATAGCGGCCAGGGGCGATAGGATTCGGAAAAGCCTGTGGGTTTCCGTAGAATGCTAGAGGTGTGCGCGGCCACGCAATTCCTGCTAGATACGGAGCAACCACCCTAACTTTTCGCAGCTGCGCTGGAACAGGGGTAATCACTTCCGTTACTTGGGAATAATTGGTGGCGGCAGGACCACACATCGGTGGCAATCCCGGTGGCGGCGGCATATAGGCGCACCCTCCGGCGGGGCCGCCGGCAAAGGAAATCGTGCTAGCGCCGCACAGCGCGAGAACCAAAAGGCTCAGAAGAAACAAACGTTTAACCATACCCTCAATCCTCCTTTCAACAGTTCCTCCCAAAAAACCGTTCGGGAGACCCGTAAAAAACATTCCCGGATAAGAATCCGATATATTCCGGAATGTATTTTTGGTATCAAATCGGATAGCAAATGTCAAGCATTTTTTTGCCCGACGCCTCTAGCCATCATGCCTGTTAAATCCTTGTCCACTCTAATTTTGTGGACTTAGTACAGGCTCGCGACCAATCTCCGTCATTAAGGTCGGTCGCCTTCATAAAAAACCTTTTAATAAAAAGTTTATTGACGCTAACGATTTTTATCAGAGGTTGTGAACTAAGTCAAGGATTTTTTTGGATCAACCCCACAATCAGCACGATACCGGTTAAATCATTCCATATCCCCCGTCTACACATAGGACTTGTCCAGTGACATAGTCCGACTCTGTCGACGCCAGGAAAACGAAGGCGGGGCTTATGTCATCCGCTGTCCCGAAACGTTTCATCAGTATCCGGTTCATGTAAATTTCCTTGAGTTTTTCATCCTTCCTGATTTTTTCTGTCATGTCCGTTTCCACAATCCCCAGAGAAATTACATTTGCGCAAACGTTGTAACGCGCCAACTCCCTTGCAACACTCTTAGTAAAACTTAAGATCCCTCCCTTGGCCGCCGAATAATTCACTTGGCCCACGGTCCCTACCAATCCGGCCACGGAACTCACGTTGATAACCTTGCCATATTGCTGTTCCTTGAAATACTTGGAAGCTGCCTGAACGCACAGGAATGGTCCCTTTAGATGCGCGTCGACAACTGCGTCCCATTCCTCCTCGGTCATTTTCATCAACATCGCCGGCCTAGTGAACCCTGCGTTGTTTACAACTATGTCCAGGCGGCCGAATTCCTGCTTGGCGGTATCCATCATATTTTCCACCTCGGCCTTTACCGCAACGTCCGCCTTTACCGCAACGGATTTCCGCCCCAAACCCTTTATCTGGTCCACCACTTCAAAGGCCGGCCCCTCGCTCGAAGTATAGTTCACAAGAACATCAGCGCCTTCTTTCGCATAAGCCAAAGCGATGTTTCGTCCAACACCCCTGCTGCTGCCGGTCACAACCGCAGCCCTTCCCGCAAGTCTCATCGTCCCTCCTGGAAACAAGATATCGTCGTTCATAACCCGATTAGCGTTTAAAACTTATCAGAGAAGTAACCAAAAAAAAAGCCCTGAGACATTCTCAGGGCGTGAAAGGAGGTATGGATATGGGTTATCGTGTCGTTCGTAGCTTCGGAACATCTCCGCACGGGCTGTATGTTATGCGGATTTTTTCATGAACCGGCTTAGCTTCTCACATAACCCCTACTTAATACGACATTGACATGCAACAAAAGTTTCAAAGTTTTCTTTTTTCAACAACAATTGTTACAAAGAAACCAACTATAGAAGAAAAATCATTTAAGGAGTATAAACAACAACGAGAAGCTTGGACGTTTTCTGGCTCAAATTTCGGAGATGATGGGCCTTCCCCGAGTCAAAATGCAGGTTCGTGCCCTTCTTCAGTTCGTGTATATCTTCCCCGACCTTCACTTCCACATGACCGTCTATCACGAACATGAACTCCTCTCCTTCATGTTTGTATGCTACCATCTCGTGATCTCTCTCAGGATCGAGCGTCACCATATATGCCCATAAATGTTTATCCTGGGCATCCGGCGTGAGGCTCTTGTATGAATAAGCCTTGGTTCTCTTCAAATAATTCTTCCGACGTTCAGCCTTTCGATCCTCGGAAAGGAGAGACGATGAATCCACAGCCAGCGCTCGCGAAACCTGAATTAACGTCCCTACCGGTGGAACAACTGTTCCAGCTTCTATTTCCTTCAAATATTCGACTTGGTAGCCGGTTTTTTCAGCCAACTGATTAAAATCCAGCTTTAGTTTTTCTCGCATTTGCCGGATCTTATCACCTACGTTAAGGGTTTTAGCAGGCTTCTTTGCCATGGGTGATCTCCCTAACAGAAAATATTGCTGACTCAGACGGAGCTGGTAAACTCAAATTAATATAGGTCAGGTCTCTTACCGCTCTTGGTTTTGGTCAATTCCCTCGCGATTACGATCCGCTGAACTTGGTTGGTGCCTTCGAAAATTTGGGCTATCTTGGCGGACCTCATATACATTTCCACTGGATAGGACCTCATATATCCATACCCACCAAGGATCTGGACGGCTTCTGTGGTCACTCTCATAGCCATATCCGTAGCAAATCGTTTTCCCATTGCTGCTTCCAAAGCGCATTGTTCACCAAGGTCCATCAAGGATGCCGCCCTGTAGATCATCAAGCGGGAAGCTTCGATCTCAGCGGCTAAATCAGCAATTAGGAACTGCAGACCTTGAAACGATACGATAGGACGACCAAACTGGACACGTTTCTGCGCGTAATTCAGGGCATAATCAAAAGCCTGTTGCGCTAGACCGACAGAGCACGCTCCTATCCCTACCCTACCACCATTCAGGGCGGAAAGCGCCATGTTGAAACCCTTTCCCTCTTCGCCGATTCGGTTACTCTCCGGAATGAAACAATCCTGGAAATTCAATTCAGTAGTTGGCGACGCGTTCAGCCCCATTTTGGGCTCATAAGGGCCAAAAGAAAAACCAGGTGTTCCCTTTTCGACCACAATGGCGCTAATTCCCTTTTGCTTCTGAGCTTCATCGGTTCGAACCATCACAGCGTAAAGGTCCGCAACTCCTCCACTGGTAACATAGAGCTTCGTCCCGTTTACGCGATATCCTCCGTCAACCTTAACGGCCATGCATCCAAGGTTTGCGGCGTCCGACCCCGCATCCGCCTCTGTCAGGGAATATGCGCCCAATTTCTCACCCATCGCCAAAGGTTTTACCAAACGCCTCCTCTGATCTTCATTCCCGTATTGGTAGATCAGGTTCACCACCATGTTGTGAACACTCATGTAAACAGCGGTGGCAAAGCATCCCTTAGCTAGTTCTTCAAAAATCAGGGCTGCGGTGAGTCTGCCTACTCCGGTTCCTCCATGTTCCTCGGGTATGTAAAGTCCGGTAAAATCCAGCCGGCCCATCTTGTCGAAAACATCCCTAGAAAAAGTGTGGCTTTCTTCCCATTCCCTTGCGTTTGGGGCAAGCTCCTTAGTTGCAAAATCCCGCGCGGCTTTTCGAATAAGCCGCTGCTCGTCATTAAGCTTAAAATCCATGAAGAATCTCCCGAAAAGTGGTTTGAATCATTTATGCTTAACAGGAACGTCAGGATTGCGAATTTGTGATTTCAGGGCCAATTTGGGTCGTCACTAATTAGGCGCTTTCATCCTTTATGGCCCCGGCACTAGGCCGATGTTATCAGTTTGTGATATTATATGACATTAGTCATTATGAAACAGACTACGAATTCGATACAAGTATTAGCTATTTCTAGGTCAATGAGTCAAACAAAAACAGAAAGTGGGCTATCTTGATTAAGAATTTTGTTCGGCGCCTGGCCCTCACTATCAAGAATCAGTTGACTGGCGAATCTGGACATCCAAATTTTCAAGCCTAAAAATTCCTACAAAGGAACGTGCTTCAATGAATTTATACGAGGCATTGCAACTATTAGCAAAGGTTTTTGGTGTTGAACTTCAATACACTGACAATTGGGGTCGAACTTTTCAAACTCAACCATGCGTTCTTCGTGACATTCTTGAAAAAAAGGGCGTTAGATTAGATCCCAAGTTGCTGGCCACATCGCCTCAAATTATCACCTTCAGCGTTGAAAATATGAGGTCCTCCGTTCCCATCTATATAGATGTCTCATCCACTTTTCGTGACCGTGTCCTAAAAAACGGAATAATCCGCCTAACGGAATACAATTCGAAACTTGAACCTATAACTTATCATCTTAATAGTCCCGGGACATCGTTAGACTTCGACCTAAAGACAGGCCTAACACGCATAATAGCGCCAGTTCCTGGTGATCTCCCGCCGGGTGATTATAGCTTGAACCTGGATGTTACAGTTGAGGATTCTTCAGTATCTAATGAACTGAGAGTTATTGTAGCTCCTTCAAAGGCTTACGCTCCTGAACCAATGGAACAGGGTCGGCGGGTAGCGGGGATAGCCATATCGTTATATGGTATACGGTCGGAAAACAACTGGGGTGTTGGTGATTTCACGGATCTTTTGGCAATTATAGATTGGGCATTTGATGATCTCGGCGCCCATTTTGTTGGGTTAAACCCGCTGCATGCGCTCTTCAACACCAGTCCCTTTAATTGCAGCCCCTATATGCCTTCGAGTAGAATGTTTTTCAATTATATATACATAGACGTTCTTAAGGCAGCCTGTTCCATTTCTGAGGAGTTGTCCGACCAGATGTCCGGCGATTATCAAATTGCAGCCGAAACTTCGAAACTGCGTGATGCGGAATACGTTGATTACGAGGGTGTTGCGGCCTTGAAGAATAGGACGCTTCGTAAAGTCTTCGACTATCTTTATACTCATAAGGACACTTCTGATTGTAAGCCTGTTTGGGAAGATTTCAAAAAATTTGTCGAATCCGGAGGTGAAGACCTAGACAGGTTCACTACTTTCTGCGTCCTGCGGGAAAATTTGCTCTTCAACGCACCCAACCTGCATCGATGGCCCACCTGGCCCGATGGTTTTCGTCATCCTGAATCTCACGAAGTAAAAAGGTTTAAAGCGAAGCACTTTGTGGATGTCCTTTTCCATGGCTTTTTACAATGGATCGTTGATAAACAGTTGTCAGAAGCTCAACAACACGCCATCGAAAAGGGCATGTTGATTGGTTTGTATAATGACGTCGCTCTAGCTGTTGATCCAAACGGCGCTGACAGTTGGTCCAGACCCGAATATTTCGTGAGTGGGTTTACCGTTGGGGCACCTCCAGACTCATTTGCCCCCGATGGACAAGATTGGGGATTTCAACCCCCGGATTCCGGCCAGGTCAAAAAATCTGGATTTGCTCCCTTTAGAAAAAGTATTACGGCTAATTCCAAGCACGGGGGCGCGTTACGGATCGACCATGTTATGCAAATTCATCATTTGTTCTGGATACCTTCAGGATTGCCAGCAAAGGACGGTGTTTATGTCGAGGACAATGAACAGGACCTGTTAAATGTACTGGCGCTAGAGAGCGTGAGAAATCAGAATATTATAGTGGGCGAGGACCTGGGAACTCTGCCGTTCAATTTTCGGGAAAGGCTGATTGATCGTGGGATCTTTTCCTACAGGATTTTTTACTTTGAAAGGGATGCAAACCTCAATCAAATTCCATTCTCCGATTATCCCACCCGAGCGCTTGTGTCACTTTCCAATCACGATCTACCGACTTTCGCAGGTTTCTGGCAAGGGCTAGATATTGAAGAAAGGATTCAGATCGGCCGTATCAAACAGGAGGAGGGACATACCATCCGTTCGGAACGCGCAGCGCAAAAGGCTAAAATTATCGAACGCCTGGTTAATGACGGTTGCCTCGCTCCCGAGGTCGCTCATATGGCTTGGACATCTGAAACTCTTACCGATGAATTACATACTGCGGTCCTGAATTTTATCTTGCAGACACCGTCACGGCTTGCAATCGTAAGTATAGAAGACCTCGTGGCCGACACGCGTCAGCAGAATCTTCCCGGCACTACGACTGAACGTCCTAATTGGGTCACAAAAACAAAATTTACTTTACAGGAACTAAGAAACCACCCGGAGGCGGTTCGGATGGCAGCTAAGTTCAAGGACTTGGTGTTAAGAACGGAAAGACATTTTGAATTCAAGGTCTGACTTTTCGGCGGGAACTCATTTTGACCATAGAAGAGCGAAGCAACACTGGAGATCTTGAAATACTGTCGTTCATATTCCATAGCGCCGAAATGTGACCGACGTCGGCGCGCCATCTCTCAATCTTGCGTACCGCCTCTGCTTCCCATGGTAACCAGGTGGTCCTTTTTCTAATTCTTATAGAAGCCTCAAGTTCAGCCGGAACAGGAGGGGCGAGCAGATTATCCTCTTCCTCCTCTATTTGGCTAAGATAGTCAGTAAGTATTTTGAGTTGTCTACGGTTCAAGCGTCCTCTGAGAACTTTCAATCTTTCTTCGACCATTGATTCCAGCCCTTTTGAAGCTGTGTTGTTCTTCTCTTTACAGTCTATGAGTTCACTCAGAAACTTGTAGTTTTCACGAAATTCTGCAGGAATAGAAGACAGGTCAATATCCTGGGCGGATTTGTCCACTCTCATGGCTGCTCCATCGGTATTGATTATATAGTATCCAGAGGGCTAACTAACTGGTCCGGGGAAGCCGGCGTCGAGGTAGGGCGTAACATGGCTTTTTCGTATTGTCAAGTATTGGTTTTATATTTTTTTACAATACCCTATAATTACTAGTCTTATTTTATTAGTTAGATCCTGAATATCCTCCGTACAGTTCCTTGTGCATCTTCAACACTTCGGGATCAATATGGATTTTCCCTTTATACTTTTCCTTGAACTCCTGAAGGTCCTTTTTCTCCTGATACGAAAAAACCGTTGTCTCAATATTCCCTACAAGCCACTCGCCATAGGGTAGTTCACGGACCAAAGCTACTCCACTCATCACGGTTGTCTGGTTAACTCTTTGAGCATGTATGAAACATCCCAAGAGTATGCCTAGTCCAGCAAGAACACCAAAATACAGTATGAAAAGTATTGTACGAAGCATTTTCCGTTCCTCACTGAGTGACATAGTTTTAGCGCGGTCATAAGCGCGCCTACATGATAATCTAAACTGACCAATAAATTACGTAAACGCATACCATCAACCATAATGTGACACATGTTAGCAGCGGAGGGTCCGTAAACAGCAAGGCGGTGGGAGAACCTCCATCCTCTTTATGGTATATCAGGTACAGATATCGGAAAATTCCATAGGAAACAAACGGGATGGTCAACATCATTTTCTCGGACTGGATATCGGTACCCGGACCAGCCTTTACAGAATAAAGACAATAGAAAATGAAAGTGGACGTAGTCACAACCTGAAGCAGTTGATCCAGAAAACCGACACTATAGCTTTCGAGCACGGGCCGGTGGTTTACCGCGTCTCCATTTAGAAACATGACTTCGTGTCTTCGTTTACCAAGAGCAAGAAATATAGCTACAGAGAAAGTGCAAAGCACCAGCCAACTGGAAACGCCTACGCTCAGGGCTGAAGTCCCGGCCAGCACGCGTAGCAAGAAACCAGTAGAAATGACTAGGACATCTATGATTACTAAGTTTTTGAGTTTCCAAGAATAAAGGCAGTGCAATATTATGTAGATAAATAAAACAGAGACGGTAAAAAGCGGTAAATAAAAAATCAAGGTGTTGATAAACATTAACAGTATTAGGCCGACAGCCAAAGCCAATCCCATCGACGGAGGCACGGCGCCCGACGCCAATGGTCGATTACGTTTGAGTGGATGGATCCTGTCCTGATCCCTATCCATGTAATCATTGATTACGTAAGTTGCGGACGCTGCCAGACAAAAACTAATGAAAACGCCAAGAGTTTTTAGTGTATCATAGGGGCAGAACAGTCGACCGGAAAAGACGAGAGGCATCAGGACAAAGCCGTTTTTTATCCATTGGCTAGGTCTAATGAGCTTAATTAATGAATTTATCAACTTCATAATATTTACTAATCTTTCATAATTCGAGGTCGAACCGAAGCATTGACCAAAGCAGATCTAACGTTTCCAAGGCTTACTATCATATCAGGATTTAATAGTAAACGTGATGGCCGGAAACACTTTTGATTTGTCTACGTCCTGCACGATGAATTATTTTGATCTTTAGGGCAAAGTCCCAAATTTTCATAGACACCATTGAACCCTGAGAGGAAATATCATGTCTAATGTTGATTTTATGAAATCTTTGACGCAGTCCGGCTATACAAAGGCTATATTACTGGTCATGGACGGCCTGGGAGGATTACCTCGAGAAATTGGTGGCCCTACGGAACTTGAAGCTGCCTTTACCCCCAACATGGACAGGCTTGCACGGGACGGTTCAGTAGGACTAATGAACACGGTAGGCATGGGAATAACCCCGGGCAGCGGTCCTGGTCATTTCGGGCTGTTTGGATATGATCCACTGGAACACCTTATCGGAAGAGGGGTCCTGGAGGCGGTAGGTATTGGATTATCACTAACGGAACAGGATGTCGCCGCTAGGGGCAACTTCTGCACAGTGAATCACGATGGATTTATCACAGACCGTCGCGCAGGCCGTATTCCGACGGAAGAGTGTGCGAGAATGGTTTCGTTGATTGACGACATTACGTTCCCCGGAGTCGAGGTTATAGTAAAGCCGGTCCAGGACTACCGTTTTGTTCTAATATTAAGAGGCCCGAGTCTTTCTTCGGCCCTGAATGAAACGGATCCTCAAAAAGTTGGATTAAAGCCCTTGAAGATCAGACCTCTTAATGGCTCACCTGAAACCCGTAAGACGGCTGACCTCGTGAACGAATGGGTAGCTCGTGTCTCAGAACGTATCAGGAGCCAACATCCCGCAAACATGGTCACCTTGCGCGGGTGGTCGAGCGAGCCAGGGCTCCCAAAGTTTGAAGATGTCTTCAAGATGAAGGCGGCTGCGATAGCCGTATACCCTATGTACAAAGGGCTTGCAAGTCTCGTTGGCATGACCATTGTTGAAGATCTCAAAAACCTCGACAACCAGTTAGACGCTCTTCGACAGAATTGGGACAGTTACGATTTCTTTTTTGTTCATCATAAATATACGGACAGCAGAGGTGAAGACGGGAACTTTGACGCCAAAGTGAAAGAAATCGAAAAAGTTGACACTGTAATCCCAAGGATACTTGAACTGAATCCGGATGTTTCTGGTAATTACTGGTGACCACTCTACACCTTCGGTATTGAAATCCCACAGTTGGCATCCTGTGCCCCTCATTTTGTGGGCGCCGGGCATGACGCGAGCCAACCCTGATGTGACAGGTTTCGGTGAGTCGCAGTGCTTGAGAGGGGCCTTGGGCCAGTTTAACGCGTCCAATCTCATGAAACTTATAACAGCGCATGCTCAAAGGCAGATAAAATATGGCGCATAGGCGCTCTCAATTAACCCGGATTTTGGTTTAAATAGGCTGAGCATGTCTCACTCAGATGTACATCCCGTCCATGAGTTCGAATCATGGCAAGTTTGGCCCGGATCGTACGACAACCCACAGGTTGAAGACGATTTTCCTCTGGCGCCGTACCATGGCCCTGGAATTGATAGTTCCACGAGAATCGCTTCCATGGGGTCTTGTTTCGCGCGTGAAATTAAATCAGCGCTTGTACGTGAAGGATACTCGTACATTACTGAAGAAACCGGGCATCCAGCGTCCAAACACGCTTCAGCAGCGTGGGAGCGCCTGTATAACACGTTTTCCATGGCTCAGATATTTGAATACACGTTCAGGAAGTTCAATCCCCTGGTCCGCTGGTGGATAGCCCCTGAGACAGCGGTTGTTCAGGACCCTTACCGTCGAATAGTGCTCTATAAAACCATCGACGAGGCTCAGAAAGATTTTGAAAATCATGTCATTTGTTCAAGGCGGGTCCTAGAAACCGCCGAGGTACTGATCCTTACATTGGGGTTGACCGAAATCTGGCAGGACAAATTCGATGGTTCGGTAATCTGTTTGCCTTCGGGACCTTACGTGAACGAAGGCGGCGCAATGGACCGTTATGAATTCCGAGTGAGTCGTTACGAAGAAAATCTCGCTAACATGGAGTGCATCCACTCGATCCTTGGCACCCACAACCCAAAGTGCCACATTATCGTCACAGTTTCACCTGTCCACCTTTGGGCTACATTCCGAGCAGACTGTGACATCATAAGCGCCAGCTGCAATTCCAAGTCAACGCTTCGGGCGGTTGTGGATGAATTCGTGGCTCGTCATTCCAATGTCAGCTATTTTCCAGCCTTTGAGATAGCCACTATTTATAGGCCGATGATGGGCGAATACATTTTCGCCCAAGGCCGTGAGAATTTCCATGTGAATCAGGAGACAATCGATTTCATCATGCGCAATTTCTTTAAAGCTTTTCGGATTACTCAAGAATGATCACACTCACAGCAACCTTTAAAAACGATCATTTACCTTTTATTCGTTGTCTATATTTTATAATAAGCGTCATATCATTGAGCATTCCTAGTGGGATCTCAGCTGAAAATTCTCACAATATTCCCAATTCCAAAGAGACCATCCGGACCATACATACATTAGCGCTTGCTGAAAAGAACCGGGGGGCGGGCATTGCCGGACAACCCCATTTCGAATTCGCAAGGCTGATTCTTAAATGGACCAATGCTGAACGTAAAAAAATACGAGTTCCAGCTTTGATTATAAGCCCTTTGTTAAGCAAAATAGCGCAGACTCATTCCAATAATCAGGCAAGAGCGGGATTAATGGCCCACAATTCAGCAAAATTTCCAAAAGGTTGGCAAACATTTGGTGATCGCATTAAGAAATTGCATTTTTCCGGACCAGCCGCATATGGGGAGAACGTCTTCTGGACCAGCGCAAAACTTCCTTCGACACCTTCAGGTCTTAATGATTACAGTCGAAAGGTAGTTCAAGCCTGGATGAGCAGTCCTGGTCACAGACGAAATATCCTGAGTCTAAAATTCGCATACATGGGCGTCGGTTTCTCTGAAGGGTATGTGACTCAATTATTCTCATCCAGGGAGTCGAGGAATGGAGCAAACGTCTTTATTGAGGTTTACAAGAGTTTGGTTCGAGGTTTTCTATCAATAGAACAACCACCTACACATAATTCATGCCGGTCAGTCTGTTTCTAGAAGTTCCTTTACAGCGACCAGAAGCAGAGCAATTGAAAGAGGTTTTTGAAAAACCTTTTTAGCGCCAAACTTGGAAGCCATTTGGAGGTAGGAATGCGGTTCCAGCCGTCCACCACCCGACATGGCTATAATTTTAACATCCTGATCTATTTCCTTTAAGTCAATGATAGACTCAAGGCCCTCTTTGTCGGGCATTATGATATCGGTGATAACTAAGTCAATTTTATCTTCGCGAAATATACGAACCGCCTCGGACCCGTCTGAAGCTTCGACCACATCATAACCACTAGTTTCGAAGGCCTGGCGCAGTAAACCCCGGATAGGCGCTTCATCGTCGACAACTAATATTCTAGCCAATATTCCGCCTCCCTTTCAGGTTCAATTTTAAGAGTCCGTTTCAAGCTGTCCTAGCAATACAGAAAATCTAAAGCAACTGAATGGAATTCAGCGCTCAGTCATGCGCACTAAGTCTTTAACAGAACATCGTGGTCAAGAGCAAATAATTATGAATTCAATTACGAGATCGATTGACTATATTGTTCTCCTGAACCAAGTCCCCCCGTTTGTAAATAGCCCCATAATCTCTTTGCAGGTCAAAACATATGTGGACAGAGCATCTTTACCCAGACGTCATACATCTGGTCGTTTTGAAATCACATAATCGCATAGTTCGCGACCAAATTCGGAGTCGATCACCGCTTCGTCGAAATTAACTTCTTTGGTATTAAGGAATTGCATACGCAATGCGTCTCCTTTCGCCAGAAAAGGTATTACGCCTGAAAAGAAAAAGCCTATCAATTCAAATTCCTGGGCAAAATATGACGTCAGCGGATCACTGAGAGGCATGTCAATATAAACATATTCGATACCTTCCTTAAGAAGTTGTCCCAACCTAAATCCAACAATTTTTACTGTGTCGGGGCAATAGGAATCCACAATTATGGAAGCGATTCCAATCTCACTGTTAACCGTTAAGCGAAAGGCCGTTTCTCCGCACATAACGCCCCATGGCACAGCCGTTTCGAGTCGAAATTCTCTTGGCATTCCCAGGCGCGTATATATCTTTTGCATTATGTCCTGGAAATTCAGCGGCGCAAAGATTTTCTCGCTCTTCGCCAATCGCTCAAAATGGAAAAAATACAACATGGCCAGCTGACGCTGACGAAAACCATTATGAACAATCCTCTTGTAGTCAGAGGGGGGAATATATCCTAGCATGACCGCGGATTCTTTGCCACCCAGCGCATGGCATAACCGCTGGCTATAGGGGTGGATCGTAACGGCCTCTCCGAAAACGCCCTTTAATCCAATCCCAGCAGCGTGTTCCATCAGCCGCCGATGAATTTTGGCCGCAAGCCCTGCGCTTCGATATTTCGGATCGACAGCTAATGAAATCAACTCGCCAATCTGCGCATCCTGACTTTCGAGTTTCATCGCTCCGTGGGCTACAATTTCTCCATGCTTGTCAACAGCGCCTGCGGAGACAAGCCGTCCACTCTCAATTAGAGACTTCAAACGATCAGGAAAATATACGTAATTGGGCCCGTATGTGTAGCCATAAACCCTGTAGAAACATCGAGCGAGATTTAAACCTTCATCAGGACGTATCATCCTGATTTCCAGGTCCGCCATATTCTCAAGTTCACCGTTCTCTTCTACTTTCGCAGATCCAAAGAAATCCCCTTCATTCTCTTGATAAATGTTGGAAGGCAAACTCTTGATTAGCTCTAGTCTTTGTCCGGATTTCCCGAGGTTGATAAGTTTGACCTCATCAACCACGGGATCACTTACGGAGAGAGAAAATGGTGATACGTCACTTGAACTATCACTCTTCAAATCAATGGGCAAGCCCTTGTGTTCAATGGCTACAACAAATTGATCCACCTGGACATTTAGCGAGACAATTATCGGCGCTACTTCAGTTTGTTCCTGATTTAGACGAAATAGTCGCTCAAGTATCTCTCTTACAAATTTGGCTATCTGTCCAGAATCGCCAATAGAGATCCCTTGAGATTCACATATCCCTTTTACTAGATCATAAACAGCAGGCGCCAATCTCATGTCATGAGTAAGAGTCAATGTCGCAAGTTGCTTCTCGACCATTAATAACTCCTATTTACTCATGGAAAGTTGAAGCCGCACTCCTACGAACTAGAGCTAGGCTCGAGGCTGTCTATGTCCTAGAAGTATTAATTTTCGCTCGATCGCGGCTTCGAGCTTTTTCTCCCATTCATTCCATGCAGTACGCAATTCATCGAGTTCTTTCGACAAACGAATCCATTCTTCTTCAACGGAGGCCACGCCAACCCCGATTCGATCAAATCTCCTGAGTTCAATACCTTTAAGCGTTTCCACAAGAGGTCTGACAATAGCCTTTATACCACGAAGCTTTTCCAGAATAGCCTCTTCCTCATATGTCAATTCCATTTTCGTGTTACAATCGCAACAAGGGTCGGAAGGGCCGCCGGCATTGTCTGATAAGCATCCACAACTTGTCCTCGGGTCAACCACGGAAGCAGACATGACAATCACCTCCACACTTTATTTACGAATGTAGATACACAATCTAGAAAAATGATTCACGATAGCATATTAAGGTTTCCCCAACGTTAAACAAGACGCTGAGGCGCCATAGACCATAGCTAGGCTATCGACTGGCGAAAGAAACCTAAAACGCAAACTTGGAGAATAACAATCGGAATCTAATACTGCCCGACAATATGGTCCATAAGGGTGTTCATCATCTCATGAAATATTACCTTATAACCACCGGGCCAAGTGTGTCTAATCGGAGGAGGGGGAACATAGCCGGAAAACAGCTGCTGCTGGGCGTTAGGCTGGGACACTCCGACTTGCGGAGACGCTTTTTCGCCTTGACCAGGAAAATCGGCGGCAAACGTAGCGCTGACGAGAAAAATAAGCGCTGCAATAAAGATGAAGCATTTAGATACAAATCTAACCACAATATCCTCCAGCGTGGCTATTGTAGCGCAGAGCATCTGAGAAATCAATTTAAAAAATCAGCCACCATGCACGATTGCCCACATGCCAATTTGGCTGGGAAAAGGCGTCCAACTCAAAATAGTGATTCCCTTTTTGTGTCGGCACGATAAAGTGTCAGTTCTTAGGGACGTCTTGGTTCGATTTTGACCTGTTGCATATGAGAGTCTTACGCCCATCCTTGAAAATCACCAACATTCTTTCGCCACCGGTGATTTCAAGAACTGTCCCAATGCCAAAAGTCGGGTGCTCGATAAACTCCGAGACTGAGAAAGATTCAATCACGTTGTATCTGCGTGGAACAGCATCCAGGGGCATCTCCGTCATAAAAGCCTTCCACTCGTTCTCGGCTTTGGCGGGTTTTGGCGTTGAAGATTTCAGGGACCGCGTTGAAGACGATACCGAACTCCGTTTGGGAGAAGCGCCGGATTTTTGCCCGACTCCCAGCTTGAACACATGAATTGCGTGACAAGTCAGGCACTCTACCTTTTTAACCTGGTTACCGACAACTGCAATGATTCGATGGTTCATTACCATAAGGCACTTACCGCACCAGGCGTCAATATCGTCACCCGGCCCAACAGACAACGAGGCCATATGTAGAAACCTCCGCAAAAGAATTTCGTGTCGAAATTAAAAACCCCTGTTCCAATATTAAATTTGGAACAGGGGCTGTGTGTATCCCGGCAACGACTTACTCTCCCACGCAGTCACCCACGCAGTACCATCAGCGCTGGAGGGCTTAACTTCTGTGTTCGGAATGGGAACAGGTGTTGCCCCTCCGCCATAATCGCCGGGAAGCTTTAAATTGCCAAGGATGATAGCAATGCCGACACAATGCCGGCGTATATATCAACCAAATAGGTGATCGAGGATACATCATATATTGAAGGAATCAAGCCTCACGACCTATTAGTACCTGGTAAGCTCCATGCATTACTGCACTTCCACACCCAGCCTATCAACCTCGTCATCTTCGAGGGGTCTTCAGGGGCCGAAGCCCGGGATATTTAATCTTGAGGTCGACTTCCCGCTTAGATGCTTTCAGCGGTTATCCGATCCGAACGTAGCTACCCGGCTATGCCGCTGGCGCGACAACCGGAACACCAGGGGTCCGTCCATCCCGGTCCTCTCGTACTAGGGACAGATCCTCTCAAATATCCTACGCCCGTGGAAGATAGGGACCGAACTGTCTCACGACGTTCTAAACCCAGCTCGCGTACCGCTTTAATTGGCGAACAGCCAAACCCTTGGGACCAACTTCAGCCCCAGGATGCGATGGGCCGACATCGAGGTGCCAAACCTCCCCGTCGATGTGAACTCTTGGGGGAGATCAGCCTGTTATCCCCGGGGTACCTTTTATCCGTTGAGCGATGGCCCTTCCACTCGGAACCACCGGATCACTAAGACCTGGTTTCCCACCTGCTTGAGATGTCTCTCTCGCAGTCAAGCTCCCTTGTGCCTTTACACTCGTCGGCTGGTTTCCAATCAGCCTGAGGGAACCTTCGCGCGCCTCCGTTACTCTTTAGGAGGCGACCGCCCCAGTCAAACTACCCACCAGACAGTGTCCTCGACCCGGATTACGGGCCTGAGTTAGTATCTCGTGATATTCAGGGTGGTATTTCAAGGATGGCTCCACCGAAACTAGCGTCCCGGCTTCAAAGCCTCCCACCTATCCTACACAAAATAGCCCAAAATACACTGTCAAGTTGTAGTAAAGGTCCACGGGGTCTTTCCGTCTTTCCACGGGTAGACGGTATCTTCACCGCCACTTCAATTTCGCCGAGGCCATCGTTGAGACACTGCCGCAATCGTTACGCCATTCGTGCAGGTCGGAATTTACCCGACAAGGAATTTCGCTACCTTAGGACCGTTATAGTTACGGCCGCCGTTTACCGGGGCTTCAGTTCACCGCTTCGCTTGCGCTAACAGCTCCCCTTAACCTTCCGGCACCGGGCAGGCGTCAGACCCTATACTTCATCTTGCGATTTTGCAGAGTCCTGTGTTTTTAGTAAACAGTCGCCACGGCCTTTTCACTGCAACCCCCTGGGGCTTCACGGGAGAACCGTTACACCCTACCGGGGCACACCTTTTCCCGAAGTTACGGTGTCAAGTTGCCGAGTTCCTTAACGATGGTTACCTCGAGCGCCTTAGGATACTCACCTCACCCACCTGTGTCGGTTTACGGTACGGTCACATGTTCGGCTCGCTTAGAAGCTTTTCTTGGCGGCATGGAATCAACCAGTTTACGAGACTAGGTCTCTCCTCGCACCCCTCGGAGTATATGACGCTCCGGATTTTCCTAGAGCATCCTCCTACAGGCACAAACCGGGACGTCCAACACCCGGATGGCCTATCCTTCCGCGTCCCTCCATCGCTCAAACGCTTCACATGTGGCGCAGGAATATTAACCTGCTTTCCATCGCCTACGCCTCTCGGCCTCGGCTTAGGTACCGGCTAACCCTGGGAGGATTAACCTTCCCCAGGAATCCTTAGGTTTTCGGCGAACAGGTTTTTCACCTGTTTTCTCGCTACTCATGTCAGCATACGCACTTCCACTACGTCCACCGCTCCTTTCGGTAC
>CAWCTI010000032.1:0-125000 GCA_963798475.1 uncultured delta proteobacterium | reverse complement strand
ACGAGCTGATTGACAATCCTATCTATTACCTTTGAGTCCGACCAACCGGACGTGGCGAAAGAATCAACGCTATCCACAATCAACACTGTGGGAGCCAATTCCCTGGTCTGCCGAAAGAGTTCCCGAATGTTCCGCTCACTCTCACCCATATATTTTGATAGCAGCTCAGGACCGCGTATCTCTATGACGTTAAACCCGCTTTCTTTTGCTATCGAGCGCGCCATAAGCGTTTTCCCGACACCCGACGGGCCTGTCAGCAAGAGCCCGGAAGGTCGGTTGACACCCAATGTCTCGAGAAAGACCCCATTCCTTAAAGGCCAGAGGATGGTTTCCTTTAAGAACTCGACCTCTCTGGAAAAACCGGCAATCTTGTCCCAACCAGCCCCGGAGAGATTAATTTCGAATCTTCTCCCGGACGCCGGCCGCATGTTCTTGAGAGCGCCCTCGAAATCACAGGATTCAACCATAAGCGCTTCCAGGAAATCGTCCGACAGTTGCTGTTCAGTGTCTTCAAGGCCTGGCAAAGACCTCCTCAGCGCTTCATACGCAGCCTCCTGACACAGAGATTTAATGTCCGCTCCGACAAATCCGTGAATTTTTTCCGCTAAATCGTCAAGATTTATCGAGCCGAGAGGCATATTGCGCGTATGTATTTCAATAATTTCCCTGCGACCGGCCACATCCGGGACCCCAATAATTATTTCCCTGTCGAATCTCCCGGGTCGCCTCAATGCCGGGTCAAGATTGTTTGGCAAATTCGTGGCGGCAAGCACCATAACCTCTCCGCGGTCTTCAAGCCCGTCCATGAGCGCCAACAATTGAGCGGTCACCCGACGCTCAACTTCACCCTCTGATGTGTCGCGTCGTGGGGCCAAAGCATCAATTTCATCTATAAAAATAATTGCGGGCGAATGTTTGTAGGCGTCTTCAAACGCTGCTCGAAGTTTAGCTTCACTTTCTCCATAGTGTTTGTCCATAATTTCGGACCCCACTACGCTTTTGAACCAGCACCCAGTTTCAGCCGCTACCGCTCTGGCTATAAGGGTCTTGCCGGTGCCTGATGGCCCGTGAAGTAAAACCCCCCTAGGAGGATCAATACCCAGACGATAAAATATTTCGGGGTGTTTTAAAGGAAGTTGCACGACTTCCCTAACTTTTCTAACCGCTTCTTTTAACCCTCCCACATCATTAAAATACGTTTCTTTGCTGGAAATATATTCCTGACCATTCTCGTCAACTAACCCTATTCGAGTCCCGGGCGCCACCTTACAAATTTCATCGGGTTCAGTTTTAAATATCCTAAAACGAATCGTCTCACCTCTGTTTGTCTCAAGGGTTATAAAATCACTTCCAGTCAAGACGACCCCATTGACCTTGTCGAGCATCGAACGAATCTGCTGTTTAGTTAAATCAATACCCACCGGTGTCTGGAGCGTAACACTTTCAGCGTCAACGCAAACAGCCTTGCGAAGCCTTACCTGGCTAAACATCTGGAAACCGGTCCGGTCCATGGTGTCCCGGTCAAAAGACACCATTCTCGTATCAATCCACGCGTTCGGATGGCTTTTCGCCTGAACTATACATCCGTTGGGACCAAGAATCTCGACAGCGTCACCGTCGGACAAACTAAGATTCTCCATATAGGTCTTAGATATGAAGACGGCGCCTGCTCCGGGAAAATCGTCTATAACTTTGGTGACAACAAATGAGTAAGTCGTGTTTGAACTTTTGTTACACTCACAATCTTCGTGATTATGCCAGTCTCCTGGAAGATGGTCCTTACAGTGGCACTCCATCGAAGCCTCCTTGAGTTGTCCTAGCGAACGCAAACTTATTCCACCAATTTTTTATATTTTTGTCCTTATCTCATGCGTTAATAGACCTGTAATCTTTTTCAGCGCATCAGGGACCTTCGTCACAGTTATAGAGAGCTATTCTTCGACCCTTCTGAAGCTTCCGTCTTTAGCCAGCGCCTTAAATCGTCATTAATTCCACAGGCTCTGTTTTTACACGCAAAATGCTTCACAGACGCGTCGATCAGGTCTTGTGGGGCCTCCACTTCGGATACAACCTCGTAATTTTTGTGGCTTTGCCTCACAATCATCAAACGAGCTGGGTTAGATATTGCGTTGATCTTGAAATACGCGCTTTCTTCGTTGCATGATTTCGCATGATTTAACCCTCTTGACCAATTTGTTCCCCATTCCAGATAACGAGTTACAGCGTCAAACGGGTGAAGTTCCCAATCAATTAGCCGCTCTATTTCTTTATCCTTTAAGATTTCACCTATTTTTTTCACAGTATTTTCCTCCAAGGAATATTTACTACAATTCACTCAACAAATTACGATGCCGTGGATTGGTAAAAGTTTCTGAATTGGTGGGGTTCGGTCCAAATTGCTGACTTTTTTTGGCGTGACAATAAATGAAAAGGCGACATCCCCGGTTGCCAGTATGGAGATGTCACCCAATTTTAAGGAACACAGCAGGAATCACAAAACCGGCGTCTCGGAGCCTGTAAGAATCATTTTATTGGGGGCACATAAGGAAGCCATTGCGAGAATAGCCAACACAGGAAAAAGATAACAGGAGTATGAACAATCAGTTGCAGCACGGAGTAACCTACGAGATCACGGGCTTTTACACCTAGCAGTCCCAGTAAGGGCAGCATCCAGAAAGGGTTTATCAGGTTAGGCAAAGCTTCCGCCGCATTGTAAATCTGCACGACCCACCCTAGATGGACCTTTAATTCATTGGCCGCCTGCAAAACGTACGGGGCTTCAATGACCCATTTCCCGCCACCTGAGGGTATAAATAGGCCTAGAACAGCGGAATAAAAAGCCACAAGCAGCGCATAAGTGTTGTGCGTAGTTATTGAAGCAAAAAGCTCCGCCAGCCAGTGGGATATGCCTGTCCCCGTTATGATTCCAAAAATAACGGCGTAAAATGGGAACTGTATGAGTACCCCCCGGTGGCGGGAATTGATTGGCCTACAGCGCGCAGGAAACGTTTGGGTCGCCAGTGAAGTAACATTCCCACCGAAATAAAAATGAGGTTGTAAGTATTTAAATCAAGCGCGGCAAGAGGTCCCTGGGGAGACTTTCTGAACACATCAAATAAATAAGCGAACAGAATGAGACAAACCAGAATTGTCAGCAGAGGGCTGTATTCAAGCCATTCGCCAGGTTTTTTTCTAGGCTCGAGTTCTAGATTTATCGGATCGAATTTCGCGCCGTAAAAGTCGGCTGTCTTCGCATTTTCGGGGGAAGGGGCGGACAGATAAGCGATCAAGACCGAAACAGTAAGCAACACGGCCGCTGTTATGATGCTTTCCCAAAGAAATATTGTCTGCGTCAGCGGTATTATTCCGCTGATATTGTATAGAGCGGGCGGAATAGCTCCTTTGGTGGCCATTAACAACGCGGCGGACGACGACAACCCCATTGCCCAAATGCTGCCGAGTCCCAAATAAGCGGCCGCGCCGATAGCGCGATAGTCAATCCCGTCAATTCTGCGAACCAGTTCGCGCACCAATAATCCGCTAAAGATAAGGCTGAAGCCCCACGAAATCAGGGATGTCAGCATTGAAAACAACGCGACAAAGGCTATTGCGCCTCTGGGTGTTGATGGAATCGACGCTAGCCATTGGATGATTCTATAAACCGCCGGCGTCGAGGCGACGACGTATCCACCAATGATTATCATCGCCATCTGCATTGTGAACGGTATTAGAGACCAGAACCCTTTGCCTCCGACAACCGCCATCTTGTAAGGCGACTCCCCTAACATCAGGCCTATTATGAACACTACCACAATGCCCATTAGAGCGAAAACAAGCGCATCGGGAAACCATTTTTCGCTCCAATCAGCAAGGGCCAAGCCAAATCGAGCCAGCCCCCCTTCCTGTTTAATATCAGCCCCAGTATTAGTTCTTGCCATATAGGACCTCCTATTCCAGATGCTGCTATGAAGTTTGCCCCACGCCTTCGCTGGCACAATATTACTACCATCAGGGAATTATTGAATAGATTTTTGTTTAGAAAACGAGATCCGGGCTGGATATAAAAATCCCGTCCGCTAAATAAAAACGGGACGTGATCATTTTTTGGGGTTGGCTCCCCGAGTAGGACTCGAACCTACAACCTAATGGTTAACAGCCATCCGCTCTGCCGATTGAGCTATCGGGGAATAAAACGTTCGCCACAACAAACTGTGACATATTTATAATCAATCCATTTTTAAAGAACAGGACTATTTTGTCAACGCGAAAATGCTGGAATCATCCAAAACTCTTTTTTGCAGACATTTGAGCCAATACTAAACCGTAACTATTGCAACTACATCCGCTCTTGAAATCCCTTCTGAAGATTCGCAGCGTCGTACGAAGCCCATTTCCTTATCCTGGGGAGTTCTTCAGCTTCCCAGCGATCTGAAATTCTGAGGCCGATAAAATAACCAAATAGAGAGTCAATCAATCCAAGACCTTCTTCAACCAAACCTACTTTTTCGAGGAAAGCTCCTTCAATATCTTCGTTTCCGCCCTCTTCCAGCGGAGCAGTCCTGGGGGTCCTCAAAGAGCCGAATGAAAACCAGCTTCCTTTAATTATCACAGAATATTCATTGTCCGCTGTCTTTAACGAGATGCGGGCCTCTTCTATTTTTTTCCCTTCCCTTATGGCCGCCAGGCCTTCTCGAAGTTCAGAGAACTCGCCCTTTATGCTTACCGTTTGAGGTGTGTCCACATCAGTCAGGTCAAGTGTCATTCGATCGTTAAAAACCACTTCGATTATTTTGCCCCCCGGAACGTCAATGGATCCGCCAGTCTGCTCCGACTTAAACCACAACCAAGTCAAAAACTCCCTGCCAAGGAAAACTTTCTCTCTTAATATATCCAAAAAATCCATATCAAACTCCGATCAAATTTGACGCGTACGCGGCGCCTGTCGAAAAACAAACTCAAGGTGCCATGATGCAAGATTTGAGTTGCTCGAGCCTGTTACGGTCCGCCTCACTCTGAAGAATCTCCATCGCTTTGATATAAGGTAGTAAAGGTGTCAGGGTCAGACCGAAACTTTTCTTGAAATGGTCTTCCACTCTTTCTCTGGCCCTCACGCTCAAAGCCGCCAGGTAGGCTACAGATCCTGCTGTGTCCCAAACAAAGTCAAAAACCTGAATCGAAGGTAAAACCTGCTTTTTCAGGCTTTCTTTGAGCGCTTCCTTCAACTCTCTTAATTGATTGGTTGACATGCGTCGCTGACCCGATGTTTCAATTAGTTTTTTACGTTCTTTCCTGATAGCGGTTTCCAAAACTCGAGGGGGAACGCGTACACTATCTATCCTGAAAGCTAATGCAATGTAGTTGGTCCTTACATACGATGAGCCCTGAAACTCATAGTCATCAAAATCATCTATTCCGGTCCAGCCGAAACCAATTAACTCGCCTGGTTGGTCTGTAGTCTTGAAGGATCCTCTTTTAACACCTTCATGAATTGCGTCCCAGAATGACCCTTCTATCTGGCCTTTGACTCGATACCGCATTATAGATACTGATCTAGAGGCAAATCCCATGCTATTTCCTCCACTTCATCGTAACTCCGTTGGGGCCGAACAATAGGCGGTCAACATAAACCAAAGCTTGCCAACGCGCAACAAACGACAATGCTTGTGACGCGCAATAGACCGTACATTTTCCTGGCTATTGCTTTTAAAGATTTAGGAATTGCGTGATATGAGAGACAATTTGATCTTCCCGGCCAATGTGAAAATGATCGGCCCCTTTTAAAGTGACCACATACTTAGGTTCGGGGAGCTTTGCCGTCAGTTCAAGAAAATTCTTTGTGGAACACACAAAATCGTTGTCTCCCGACAGCAATAGTTTGGGACGTCTTTCCTTAAAGAGAAAACTGAAATCGTACATATCAACCGGGGGCGATATTCCAACCAGACTCATGGGTCGATCTGCCCGGGAGGCTGCCGCTAGTCCCACCCAACATCCAAAGGAGTAACCCGTAAGAATAATGTTTGAAGAATCAACTTCCCCGCAGGAGTCTAGAAATTCAATCGCTGACAAAACATCGTCTATTTCATCAAATCCTTCGCCATATAATCCGCCGCTTTCCCCAACACCTCGGAAATTAAACCTGAGGGTCGCGATCCCGTAATCTCTAAGGCCCCTAGCCACGGCAGAGGTCACATTGTTGAACATAGTGCCGCCATAGAGAGGGTGCGGGTGGAGTATTAAAGCTACTCCAGTCTGCCCTTCCCTCTCTTCAGGTAACTCCAGCAAACCTTCGAGCAAAATGGACCCGCAGGGGATCGATACATGTTTTGGAGGATTCACGAAATTAATCCATTGTGATCTTTTTACGGTTTACGAATCCAATAAGACCACAAAAACTCAAGAAATATATTTCTTCATTCCTTCGATGTCTTTGCGCATCGTTTCATACAAGATTGCGTTCTCAATAGCGAGCGCCGATTGTTGCGAAAATTT
The DNA here is from genome assembly GCA_963798475.1 of uncultured delta proteobacterium. Classification (GTDB taxonomy): domain Bacteria; phylum Desulfobacterota; class Desulfomonilia; order Desulfomonilales; family Desulfomonilaceae; genus CAJBEZ01. The sequence goes on along the minus strand of CAWCTI010000032.1, from coordinate 118,508 downwards.
TGTGATCAATTCCATTTGCTTATCATCGTATCTTTTATTGCCTGAAGAATAAACTCTCAAACAACCTATTGTCGCTCCTCTTAATGATAATGGCATGGACAGAATTGACGCTATTCCTTCCTGACGCGCCGCGTCAGGATATTGGAGACGTTTTTCAAAAGAACTTTCGTCAACCCAAAAATTTTCACCAGTGGACTGAACTTCCGAAATGCTACGAGTGGCGTCAAGGGCTCCTTTGCTCACATAATTGTCGCTCAGACCGCAAGACGCCGCCAGTTCAAGGAACGGCCCATCTTTTCTGCGAACCAGTACCTGACGCCCCTTTAACTTTAAGCAAATCTCTCGCGCAAGAACATACAAGATCGAGGATCTTTTTGAGATCGAGGCTAGATTGCAAGGCTTTTTCAGCCTCCTCATAAACTAACAGGGCTTCCTTTTCACTTCGCAATGTAATGACTTTGTTTAAGGCCCTCTCGACTACATCAACAAGATCATCCGGATTGAAAGGCTTAGGCAGATAATCCAGAGCGCCCAATTTGATCGAATCCACGGCCGAATCAATGGAGGGAAAACCGGTAAACATGATTATACCCGTGTCCGGGTAATCACTCGCAACTTTCCTGACCAACTCCATGCCGTCTTGGTCCGGCATCATCAGGTCGGTTAAAATCAGATCATATGTTGTTTTGTTCATCAGATCCAAAGCGTGATCAACACGGGAAGCAGTGTCTACTTTAAATCCCTTTTCCTCAAGAATCCTTCTGACGCTTTCCTGGACTATCTGTTCATCGTCTACTATCAATGTTATGGCTTTCACATTACCTCCAGGATTCATGCAGACCTCCTTAAAATGACCATAGACAACAGGTTAAACACCTTTGGGATCAGCTGTTTTCTATTGGCAACTTGATCATAAAAGTAGTTCCTATACCTTCCTTACTGGAAACCAGTATGTCGCCGTTGTGGTTCTTTACTATTCCGTAGCTTACGGCCAGACCAAGGCCCATACCCATGCCTTCGGTAGAATCTTTAGTAGTAAAAAACGGATCAAAAATTTTGTCCAGCATGACTTCAGGCATTCCCGATCCAGTATCCTGAAATTCGATTTCTACAAATTCATCAAGTCTACGTGTCCTTATGGTGAGTACGCCGGAACCATGCATGGCGTCTAGAGCGTTAAGGATGATGTTCATAAAGACTTGTTCCATAAGGTTTGAATCAACCACAACACCAGGAATACCATCTCCATATTCCTTAATAAGTGTGATACCAAAAAAACGTTGCTGATGAACTATAATTTCAAGTGTTTGCTCCAGCACTTCCTCTATTTTTTGTGGCTTTCTCTGCATCGGCATTTCACGAGCAAAGTCGAGGATGCCCTGAACTATTCCGCGAATTCGGGTCGTTTCTCGAACAATAATCTCAAGATCTTTTCGAGTTGGTTCATCATTCCTGAATTTCTTTGCAAGCAAGTGGGCAAATGTAAGAACACCTGTCAGAGGCTGGTTGATTTCATGGGCGATTCCTGCGGATAGTTTCCCAAGTGAGGAGAGCTTCTCAGATCTCAGGAGTTGTTTCTCCAACTTGATCTTTTCTCTCAAGTCCGTGAAAATCCCCACTGACCCCGCTTCCATCCCATTCTCGTAAAGAATCGCAGCCGATATGTAAACCGGCAGTTCATTGCCGTGTTTGTCCACAAGGGACACTTGTCTTTTTTGAAGTATATCCGGCCCACCGAAATCATTGGATTTCAAATCCTTCATGATTTTTCTAGCTACACCGGGGGGATAGATTTGAACGATGTTCATGACACCTATGACTTCTTCTTTCCGATATCCAAGAAGCTTTTCCGCCGCTGAATTGAAAATTATGATTGTCCCACCCTTTCGGATACAAACTATCGCGTCCGGAGAGTGTTCAATTATGTTTTCCCTGAACTGATAAGCTTTCTCCAATTCCACATTGGCTTCACGAACTAGGGTTTCAAGGTCTCGGGTGTACTGTTTTACTTTTCTTCTGAGGGCGACTTTCTCTAGAGATCTTTTTATGGACAGTGAGAGGATCTCTTCGCTCACTGGTTTTGTCAAAAAATTGGAGGCTTCCATCCGTAAGCACTTAATCGCCATGTCCATGTCACCATGGCCAGAAATAATTATCACTTCCGCGTCCCGGTTAATCTCTTTAATACGCCTGAGCGCCTCGACTCCATCCATGCCCGGCATCCTCACATCCAGCAAGACAACGTCTGGTAAGTCTTCCTGGAAAATCGTCAGAGCTGAATGTCCATCCGCTGCGGTCAGGACGGAGTAACCGTCTAGCTCTAAAGTCATGCGCATCATGTTGCGAATGCTTTCTTCGTCATCAACAAGAAGGATTTTGTTCATTCTCCGTCTCCGTGAGGCAATATCGGGAAGGTTAACCTGAATGTAGCGCCTTTTTCGGCAATAGGATCAACCTCTATTGTTCCTTGGTGGTCTTTGACTATACCATAAGTTATAGAGAGCCCCAGGCCGGTCCCTTCACCGGTTTTCTTGGTAGTAAAGAAAGGATCGAAAATCTTTGACATGATTGATTCCGGAACCCCCGGTCCAGTATCAGAGACTGTCACCACCACGCGTTCATTCTCAACAAACGATCTGATGGTGACAATTTGTTTTCCATTTTCAGACTTTTCTTTTGATTCAGTCAGTTCTGAAAGCATAGCGTCGCGCGCATTTAGAACGAGGTTTATGAATACCTGTTCGAGACGATTGACGTCTCCTAATATCTTTGGGAGACGGTCGTCCATGTCAAGCTCCCACTTTATCCCACGGGCTTCGAGTTGGGTTCCTACCAGATTGAACACATGGGAAATAGGATAGTTTATATCCGTGGGACTCATTGTCTCATCAGCCTTCCTCCCAAATTGACGGAGGTGATTAATGATCCGGGACGCCCTTTGGACGCTTGAATTAATCTCAAGCGTGACCTGTTTCACGTCTTCGGATGTAACATACGCCCCTGCCCTAGTTTTCTTTCTGAGGTAATCACACCCAAGCATGATTACATTGAGTGGCTGGTTGAGTTCATGAGCTATACCCGTGGCCATCTCTCCCAATGTGGCCATTTTACCGGCCTGGATCAGCTTGGCGCGTTTCTCAAGTCTTTCAGTTACGTCCCAAACGGCAGCGATAATAGCAGGGCGATCCTGGTACCGGCTAGTGCACGCCTGAAAATTAACTACAAACAGCGATCCATCCTTGCGCCTATGCTGGACGACGGGAAATAGGGCCACTTCAGTGGCAAAAAGTTTTTTGAGTTTTGAGCTGGTCTCTTCCCTGTCCCTGTCTAGGCCTAAATCAGCAAAATTCATATTAAGCAATTCACTCTTGGAATAAAAATATTCCTCTTCGGCTCTGGCATTGACATCCAGAATCATCATAGTCTGAGCGTCTATAACGAAAATAGGGGATGGCCCATTGTCAAAAAGGAAGCGATATTTTTCCTCGGATTCTCTCAGTCTGGCTTCAGACGCTTTAAGATGATAAAGCATTCTGTTGAAGGAGCGGGTCAACCCGCCTATCTCGTCAGACGGTCCGGAGTCATCGTCCTCAATATCAAACGCTTCCCCGTGACCACCCGTGCCCCCCTGCGAACCGGTTGAGAACCGTTCACCCGCCTCGCGACTTATCTGGTCCGCCCTTTTGGTCAACTGCAAAAGTGGTGATGTGATAATTTTGGAAATCCGCTCGATAAAAAGCCAACTTGCAGCTATTACCAAAACGCTGGCAAAGAAGTGGATTACCTTTAGGTTGTCAATAATAGCGGAATCACCCTTGAGTTTAGGGAAAACAGCGAACTCGAGAGTAACGCCTATCACTATAACGACCCCAATTACAACGAACAAGGCGCTAATCAGTATTCTATTTTTGAAAGTCGCAAGAAACCCTACTTTGGGTTTCAAATAACTCGGTAGGAGCTTTTCGAGTTTAAAGAGCTTATCGAAAATTGAAATGGGTGTCCGTACTGTTTCTGCGCCCCTGTTCCAGAAGTTAATACGGTCCGGGCCTGAATCCAATGATTCATGAAGGGCTACCGGTTCTGCATCTTGAGGTTTAGAATTTTCAGTCATGGGACTTTCCAATAGGGAACCCAGCCGATGAAAAAGCTACCGGCAGCCTATATGGGAAAACTTAAGCCCAACCGTCTTTGTCGAAGTAATCCCATAGATCATCGCGAAGCGCTTCGCACTCGTCTTTCAGGTCTTCATAAGAACGGGCGTTTTCTATGGCAAGGGCAACTTGTTCCGCAAAACTGAAAAGGAACCTGACTTCTTCCTCAGAAAACTTTCTAGGTTCAGAAGTATAGACCCTGAGTGCGCCTATCACCTTATTTCGGATGATTAGTGGCACACTGAGAATAGACGCTATTCCCTCACGCTTAGCCTCGGCCGGGTACTGAACCGCTGAGTCGGTCGAAGCGTCCTCTATCCACATTGGTTTGCCGTTGATTGTCGTGTCTGATAAACTTTTTGAAGAATCAAGGGGACCCTTATTAACATAGTTGCGACTAAGGCCATGATAGGCAAAAATACGCATTTTCTCTCTGTTTTTATCCATAAGGCTCAGGGAGCTACCCTTGACTTTCATGACCTTGACGACGCCTTGTACGATTAGGTCCAACACTTCTTTAAGATTTAGGGTTGAAGAAATAGCATTCTTGATTTCGGCAAAGGTATCTTCACGATAACGTTTGTCCAAACGGGATCGCCGTCCGTCCATGACCTTTTCCACAAGCTCCGTGAGTTGGTCCGGAGTAAATGGCTTCCTGATATAGTCTACGGCCCCGAGCTTCATGGCCTTTACGGCAGAATCCACTGTTGAATATGCGGTAAACATAATTACCGAAAGGTCGGGGTCAATTTCCAGCATGGCTTCCATCGCCTGTAGCCCATCCATCCCTGGCATCTTGAGGTCGGTAATTAGAATGTCGAACCCTCCCTCTTTCAATTTCTCCACCGCATGTTCCCCTTTGCGGCAAGTTTCAACCCGATAATTTTCATCATCCAGAATACGGGTAACACTATCCAACACTATCTTTTCATCATCCAACACAAGAATTTTGCCTTTTTTCTTTTCCATTTTAGTTTTCTCCAGAAAATGATCGCTTTCTTATCACTGTTCAAATTTGTGGAAAATCTCATTTACCCACTTGTGCTCGTTTGTGACAAGAAGATCCGGTGCCCTCTCTACTTTCAGTCCGGGAGCATTCTTCTTCAATCCATCTATGTCTTTCCTGACGCTTTCGTAAGCCATGGCGTTTTCAAGAGCCCTCACTCCCTGTTCCGCAAATTTTGTTAAAAGGGCGATTTCATCGTCGTCGAACGATCGTTTCTCTCCACTGTAAATTCTCAGGACACCGAGGACGGTCTTGTCCAGCTTCATGGGAATTGAAAGTACTGAGGATATCCCTTCGGCCCTGGCCGCTTCTGGATATTGAAGGCTTGCGTCGAAGTCGGCGTCTTCAATAAGTACGGCGTCTTCAGACTCGAAAATTGCTGAAACGCTTTTTTCACTATCTAGGGCCCCTTTCCCCACGTATTCATCACTCAATCCGTAATGCGAAGCCATCTCGAGCGCCTGGTCTTTTTTTCTGTGTATCAAGAGAGAGGCACCTTTTACCTTGAACAGACCCACAACGCTTGTACAGATAAGTCTAAGCACCTCTTTAAGGTCTAAACTTGATTTGATAGCCTTTTCAGCATCGGTGTACAGTTTTTCGATTTCTCTGTCTCGCCGTTTCTTCCTAACCTTGTCCAAAGCGCGTTCGGTTACTTCAAGGAGTTCTTCAGGGGTAAAGGGTTTAGGAAGATAGTCCAACGCGCCCAGCTTTATGGACTCCACAGCAGAATCTACTGTGGCAAAGCCTGTAAACATAACAACGCCTGTCTCGGGGTGGTTAGCAGCGACAACCTGTACCGCCTCCATACCGCTTTTGTCAGGCATCATCAAGTCAGTGAGCACAATATCATAGGCGCGCCTGGCAAGTAGATTCAAAGCCTGGTCAACCCGCATCGCCCCATCTATTTCGTATCCTTCTTCTTCAAGGATCCTTCGGACACTTTCATGAACTATTTGCTCGTCATCAATTACCAAAATGGTTGCCTTCGGTTTCCCGGTGGCCTTCATGTCAACCTCCTTAATTGCGTCGGCCGGCGACGAGTCACGTGGACGGCGTCATACCTGGCGCTGCTAATTTCACTCGACAAACATTCGTATTTTCATCGAAAAGCCTATAGACACCCATTCCTGGAAAGTTCACGGGGACAAAGATCAGTCCACGACTGATCTTGCATGAAATCTCCACCGGGGCCTTAAAGGACCCCTGAGGGGATATGACTTCAATCAAGTCCCCCTGTTTAAGCTCCAGCTCATTTGCATCGTCAGGATTGATTTCAACATTTCCCCTCGGACAAAGGCCCAGTAGGTTTGTTGATCGCGTGGAAGTTGATCCAAAATGATACATGGAACGCCCCACGATCATTTCAAATGGATAATCGGCAGCATCCTTGTCAGGGGCTTCCCAAGTCCGGACAGGCGCAAACGAGAATATTTTTTCACTAGACAGACGTTCTGGACTTGCGAAAAACGGGCGTAGGATCTTGCCGTTACCTTTCAGGTCTTGAAGCGTCACGCCTTTGTAAATTGGTATTGTCCGGGAAATTTCACGCAAAACATCGTCAGCACTGAAAAAACCCATGGGGTGTCCCATTGTTTTAGCAAGCTCTTCGAGAATGGACCAATCCGGCATCGTCGGTCCCAATGGCGGGATTACCTGGGCCAATCGCTGAACCCGATGTTCAATATTGGTCATGGTTCCTTCTTTTTCGGCAAATGACGCTACAGGAAAAACACAGTGGGCAAGTTCCGCTGTTGGGCTCATAAACATATCCTGAGTGACAAGCAACTCTGCTTTTTCCAGTGCCGACGCCCAACGCCCGGCATTTGGATAATCGGTCAGGGGGTCCGCTCCCGCTATATATATGGCCCTAATTTCCCCACTCTCCAGACCTCTTGCGATTTCTGTAGCCGTCTTTCCTTTGCTGTAAGGGAGCTTCGCTTTCCATGTCTTTTCAAACAGGTCCCTCACAGCGGCCATGTCCTGGTAACCAGGCATGTATTCGGGCATCACACCCATGTCACAGAGGCCAACAATGTTGCCCTTTTCGAATATGGGATAGATCCCGGAGTTGGAGCGTCCCATTGCCCCAGTTAGAAGAGCCAGGTTCACCAGATTCATAACGCACTGGAGACCATTTTCCTGGAGAATGACGTCTCCTCCAAAAATTATGGATGCTGTCGACGCCTCCGCGAATATCCTGGCCGCCTCTTCCAGCTCCCCTGCTGAAAGGCCGGTTCTTTTCAGAATCCCTTTCAGGGGAATTTTATCGAGCAGCCCCTTCATAGGAAGAAAATTTGTGGTTCTGTCTCTGACAAATTTGCGGTCCCAGAGATCAAGATCCAGGATGATCTTCATCATTCCCAATGCCAGTTCACTCTCGGAGTACAGGTCTGATTCGCAATCTTGTCCGTGCAAAGGGATCCAAACTTGTTTGTCTGGAATTGGCCACTATTACGTTGCTGTCGTAGCGGCGAGACGCGATTTTGATCTTCCAGCCCAAAGCTGGTGTTTCTTCCACCGGATCAATCCCGATGACCAAAACCGCCTCTGTCTTGAGAAGTTCTTCTAATGTGTTTGTAGTTCCGTTGACTCCACAAGTCAGTTCCATCGCCCGTTGCACTCGCAAAAAACTGAACCGGGCTTCGCTGTCAATATTGTTGGTTCCAATTACTGATCGGAAAAACTTCTGGAAAGCGTAACAGTCTTCATTGGTTAATCTTGGTGAGGCCAGTGCGGCGATACTATCCGGTCCTGATTCCATAATGATTTTCTTAAACTTCTCAGAAACAAATGAAAGGGCTTCTTCCCAGAACACGGGACGGAGAGTTCCTTCCCTCCTGAGCAATGGTGAAACCAGACGGTCCTTGTTATGAACCAGATCATAGCCAAATCTCCCTCCTACGCAGAGATTTCCATTATTGTGGGAAGTTGGGTCAGTGGTTATCCGAAAAATCTTGTCGTCCTTCACGTTCATCTCCATTCGGCATCCAGCCGAACAGAGAGGACATATTGTGGGGGTTTTCCTTAGTTCCCATGAACGCGCCCAAGTCTTGGACTCTTTGTATGACATGGCGCCGCTAGGACAAGCCTCCACGCATTCCCCACAAAAATCACATTTTAGGATCCCACCATCTCGAGTATTGATACGGGCATTGTACCCAAGTTCCTGAAGCGCAAGCGCCCCGGCGCCTATAACCTCGTGACACACTTTTACGCATCTCAAACAGGTTATGCATAAGTTGGGATTGTACTGTATCAACGGCCAGTTCTTGACTACCGAACCGCTACGCCTCTCCATGAGGTGTTCCGCTCCGGTGATTCCCAGCCGGTACGTAAGAGTCTGGATCTCGCACTCCCCGGCGGCGGGACAAATGGGGCAATCAAGGGGATGATCCATAAGCACGAGCTTCATCACCTCCTCCCGGATATTTTTTATCTGAGGGGTGTCAGTGTGTACCTTCATACCATCCCTGACAATAGTGTTGCACGAAGTCATTGGACGGTGTACGCTTTCGATTTCGACTACGCACATTCTACATGAATCCGAGGGAGTGATCTTTGGGTAATAACAGAGAGTAGGGATCCAGATCCCAGCTTGATTAGCAGCCTCGAGGATTGTCATCCCCTCGGAGGCGTTCACCTCGATGTCGTCGATAGTTAGAAGAGGCATTTTTCGGTCCTTGTATCTTGGAAACGAATTTTACGCTCTAACTGGCTGATCAACAAAATTTGACTAGTTCTCAAGACGCGGCTTTATCGACCGCCAAAAGGATCAGATGAAAACATCGCAGACAACGACTTGCTTCTATAAATGAACCTTTTTGAGTAAGCCCCGAGTCAACTTCACGGAAACTGTCTATTCTCTCACGCGGTTCAAGTTTCATGGTCGAGACCTTACCCCCTTCTCGAGCCGGCGTCCGAGCTGTAACCAGGACCCCGTGATCTTCTTCAATCTTGGCTATTAGGTCCTCCATCCACTGACTATCAGATGGAGTGCATTTCCCAGTGGTTACATATTTATGGATCATTCGCGCCGCCCGTTTTCCTCCTGCCAGCGTGTGCACTACGGTCAGAGGTCCGCTAACTACGTCTCCAGCGGCGAATATTCCAGGTCTGGAAGTCATCATGGTTGACGGATCTACCTTTATGGTAACGTGACGGGTAATTTCTATTCCGTCATCCGCGGAGATAAAGTCCAACGCAGAGTTTTGACCTATCGCCGGGATTAGCGTGTCCGCTTGAAGAACGAACTCCGATCCCTGAACCGGGACAGGTCGTCTTCTACCACTTTTGTCAGGTTCCCCAAGTTCCATTCTAATACACTTCAACCCTGTCATCTTATTGTCACGCTCAAGTATTTCTATAGGCTGGGTTAGAAAATGGAACTCAATTCCTTCATCTCCCGCATCTTCGACTTCTTCATGTTCCGCAGGCATTTCAGACTGTGTCCTGCGATATACAATCGAAACCTTGGGAGCGCCCATTCTTAGACATGTCCTGGCGCAATCAATTGCGGTATTTCCACCTCCCACGATAACTACATTCTCACCAGGCCGAACTTCCTGCCCAAGATTGATATTTCTCAAGAAATCTATTCCACCCGAAAAGACCCCATCTATTCCATCGTTTTCACCCTTTATTCCCAGCGGGGTCGACTTGTGTGATCCCAGACCTAGAAATACTGCCCTATAACCTTCCCTGAACAGATCACTAATTCCAAAATGCTTTCCAAGTCTGAATCCGCGCTTGACCGTGACTCCAAGGTCGCACAGAATAGCAATTTCCCTTTCCAGAACGTCCCTTGGCTGGCGATAAGGGGGAATTCCCACAGCCACCATTCCGCCGGATTCAGGAAGATCTTCAAAGATGGTTACCGGATGACCAAGACGATTTAGATAGTATGCGGCGGACAAACCCGCTGGCCCCGCTCCTATCACAGCTATTGGATGGCCAGTCAACTCGACCTTCTCCAGGGGCGGTTTCAAATGGTGAATCATTTCATAGTCGGCGGCTACACGTTTAAGTGTTTTGATCGGTATTGCCACATCCCCCATGTTGGCTACACTACAAGCCTTCTCACATGGAGCGGGGCAAATCCTCCCCGTGATTCCCGGAAGGGGCATTTCGCGTCGTATAATTTCTAGCGCCTCACCATAACGTAATTCCTGCAGCATCTCTACATAACCGGGGATGTTGATGTGACAGGGACAGGTGTTCATGCAAGGCGCCGAAACACTTCCTACGAAACGAACCGAACCATCGGTAACTCCATGCTTCACGGCGTTCAGGAAATGGTCTCTAAAATGGACAAGTCCGTCTGCCAGAAGCTCTCCAGCGCTTTGGCAGACCGAACATTTGGCGGCGTCATTCAACACCTGAGCCATACGTTTCAGAACATCCAAATCCGATTCCTGTCCCTCACCCCGCATGATACGATCCAGCGTCACCAATATAAGCTTGGAACCCTTTATGCCGGTAATGCACTTTCCACAGCAGTATTTGGTCTGAATCTGCTTGACGTACTCCGCAACCATCGGGACGAAATCAAAGTTTTCCCTAAATTGCAGGAAACCTTTTCCGCTCATTACCGCTACAACGTTGTCCGGAAAACTCTTCTCAGAAGGGAAATCTTCGGGACCACCGCCTTCGGTAATATCCTCCCCGCTCTTGCGGTACCTCAATACCTTGCCCCAACGTCCAAAAATGATGGACTTCATTTGGTACTCCGATCATTGGGAAGCTCCAAAATCTATCGAGCAAACATATCCAGGAACAAATCAGCAGAAAAATTTTTTAAAGGAATCTCTAGCTATAATCGATTATCTTAAAGAAGTTTTCGGATCATCTTGCTTTCGCTGTTTTTACTCTTACGAAGACAATTGATGAAGCCGAAAAGTTCTCCTATTAGAAAGAAGGATGGCCAATTGCGACTGACCCGGGCCAAAACAAGAGACAATATCCAGGCTACGGGCGACCATAACTGTAGTAACGTCACTGTCCTTGGAGACATATATCATGTTATATTTATCTAACGCGTCACTTGAGGGCGTTACTCAGTAGAGAGTTACTATAACCCAATATTGCATGGAAGTGAATCAGGAAAATCTCTTCAGTCATCTTTTTGTTTATTCAACGAACTCCACTGATCCTTCCGGAACTGCGCCAGTCACCTCCCCAATTATCGCCGCGACGCAGATTCCGACACTATTGAGGTCATCAACCAAAGTTGTGGCGGATTCGGATGAAACTCCTATCAATAGGCCTCCAGAGGTTTGGGGATCAAACATCAGGTCCCTAACCGTTTCCGACAGCTTGTGGTCAATCTTGACCCAATCACTATAGTAATCGCGGTTGGCATAGGCTCCGGCCGGGATCAATCCCATGCTCGCGAGATCGTAGGCCCCCTTGAGTAGGGGAACCGCATTTCCGTAAACGCGTATTTTGCGTTTGCTCGCAAGGGCCATTTCTGTCAGGTGGCCCGCCAAGCCAAATCCTGTAACGTCGGTGCATGCCCGAATTTTCCATTTTAGAGCGATTTGAGACGCCACTTTATTAAGAGCGCAAATCGAATTCTGAAAATCAAGTATTGATTCGCCAGACGCGAGTCCGGCCTTTATGGCCGTAGCTATCACGCCAACTCCTATAGCCTTGGTCAACACGATTCTATCCCCAGGTTCGAGGGCGGCATTCTTCATTATTTCATCAGGGTGAGCAATCCCGAGTACAGACATCCCATACTTCGGCTCTTCGTCTTCAACGCTATGTCCGCCTATAAGAGAAACCCCGGCTTCATTGAGAACTTCCAGTCCGCCATCCAAAACGAGTCTGAGCGGAACAATACCCAGTTTCTTCGTAGGAAAACAGACAATATTCATGGCAGTAATGGGCCGACCGCCCATTGCATAGATATCACTTAACGAATTCGCTGCGGCGGCCCTGCCAAAAATACGTGGATCATCAACAATAGGGGTAAAGAAATCAACGGTTTGAACCAGAGCTGTATTGTCATTCAATTTGTACACACCCGCGTCCTCTGATCCACCAATTCCGGTCAGCACGTTCGGGTCTACAGTTATTGACAACCCACAAAGGGCCTTGCTCAGGTCTCCCGGACCTATTTTGGCCGCTCAGCCGGATGTTTTAGCAAGGCTGGTGAGTCGAACATCGGTTTCTTTCATGAGGTCCTCAGGTTCGCAACATTTTTTCTTTTTGAAGGCGTAAATCTACGGGTAGGGTCTAAATAGCCCTTTAACGAAGTATAGGACATTCCGATATATTGTATAGACAAAAAATTGATTGATAAGGGCTGGATCAAATTTTTGATTCAGGTGTCTAAGCGAATAGAAATGGGCTGAGTATAGTATGAGTTCAGGGAACCGCTTTTTTCCTGACAAACTGAGATTTATTTTGACAGGTTTGATTTATTTCTTAATATTTATATTGGGGCTATAGCGCATTGAATCGGTAACCTGCTTCCTCACGCATAGCTGGAAGGAGGAAAGAACCATGGATCTCGACAAAAGAATCGACGATCTGGTAGAAGCTGGGTGGCATGTCCTGGACACCGATTGTGACGAACGCGCCTTGGAATACTGGAAAGAGAAGACAAGTGCTTTCTTGATCGATTTTCTAGGGCGGCGTCATGTTGTTACCGAAAGCTTCATCTGCTGCTGGCAGTCAAGATTCTCCGGCAAACCCTCCAATCAATTCTCGCATAACAACGGTAACCTTCAGGACAAATCGGATCAACATTGCGTCGAAGTTTAATCCGATATGTATATAACCTTACTCCCCTGAGGTTCGAAAGCGAATGGCAACTCGGTCAGGTCGGAAAGAGCGTGCCTGACCTTGTTGTGGTTCTGCGGCTCAACATAAAAAAGCAGGAAACCACCTCCACCAGCACCTAAAAGTTTGCCGCCTATTGCGCCTGCGGCCCTCGCCCTCTCGTAATATTCATTTATCACTTCATTTGAAATTTCCTTAACAAGACTTCTCTTTAGCAACCAACCTTGATGCATAATCTCTCCAAACTCACTCAAGGATTTGGGTTCACGTAAAATTTCTATTAGATCTCCACACAGGTTTTTCATGGCCCTCAGGACTTCGAGCTTCTTGCCGGTTTCAGACTTCTGGACCTCCAGGATGTCTCCAGCTTTGCGAGTTATCCCCGTGTAGAAAATCATCAGGTTGTTCTCAAGGGCTTTCCTGGTAGATGGTCTGCAAATCACCGGGTCTACAAAAACACTCTCATCCGGGATAAATCTGATGTGAGCTATTCCACCGTATGCGGCAATGAACTGGTCCTGCTTCCCAATAGGGTCTTTGAGGATTTCTATCTCAATTTTACAGGCTTCTTCAGCAAGCTTCTTGGCAGAAACGGCTTCACCTTTAAAAGTATGCAAAGCATGGAGGAGACTGACAGCGTAAGCGCTGGATGACCCAAGACCAGTACCGGATGGGATATCAGCCATAGATGCTATTTCAACCCTTTCGGTCACGCCTGTAAGTTTTAGGGCCTCGCGAATTATTGGATGAACAACGTCCTCGACCGAATTTACCAGTTCAGTCCTGGAATATTTTAAGGAAATACTATGTTCGAAGTATCTGGTTAGACGGTTAACGGTTATATAGATATATTTGTTTATTGTAGAACTCACCACCGCTCCCTCTTCATAACGGTAGTAAGAACTAATATCGGTTCCCCCTCCACAGAAACTGACCCGAAAAGGTGTACGAGTAATTATCATAGGGACCCTGCTTTTCAGTTGGTAGGCTTAAGAATTGCGTCCTACAATCCAATTAGCGCAGGCTATTTGATCGTTATGGTTTTCTTCGAACAAGGAAGGGAACACCCATTTTCTCACATGAAGGTTTATATATGCCCCGTCCTGAAGACCCGCATTCCGGTAAAAGTTTTCTTTAGGACGGGGTATACTTCATCCCTCCAATCACGACACAAACAACAAAAAATAAAATCCGGAAGCGGCGGTAATCGAAAATATGGGAATCCAGACTTTCTAGTCAAGGTTTTTATTTGCTATTGATGGCTTTAACATTAAACGTCTGTCTTATTGATAATCCATAAGCAATTAGAAACTCAAAACATCGACAATCATAAAAAAAGTGTCCCAGACTCCCCGGTCAACCCAATACTCAGATAGTTATGACGTTCAATTTCTTTGGATCATTTCTGTGATAGCCCTACCAAACCCGGAACAGGAAACTTCTTTCGAACCTGGTAACAATCGGGCCAAATCATAGGTAACAACCTTTGATCGAATAGTCTCCGCAATGCCTTTTTCTAGCAAACCGGCAGCTTCATGCCAGCCCATCCGACGGAACATCATGGAGCCAGAAAGCAGCATAGACCCAGGGTTGACTTTATCCAAACCCGCATACTTGGGGGCGCTTCCGTGAGTAGCTTCAAAAACTGCGCAGCTATCGCCGATGTTTGCCCCTGGTGCCATACCGAGACCTCCAACCTGGGCGGCAAGCGCGTCGGACATATAATCACCGTTAAGGTTCGGCATTGCGAGCACATCATATTCTTTAGGACGCAAAAGGGCCTGCTGAAACATGGCGTCCGCAATTCGGTCATTAACCAGCATCTTACCTTCGGGGATTTCTCCATGATACTTGCTAGAAAGGTCATTCTCAAAAATCACAACATCACTGAATTCGGTACGCGCCAAATCATAGCCCCAGTCACGAAACGCTCCTTCAGTGTACTTCATTATGTTGCCCTTATGCACTAAAGTTACTGTTTTTCTCTTGTTGTCCCGAGCATATTTAATGGCCATCCTAACCAACCTTTTAGTGGCGGTGGGGCTCATAGGTTTTATTCCGACTCCCGCATCCGAAGGTAACCTGACACCCATCTCGGTTTCCAGAAAGTGTATGACTTTGATCGCCTCATCCGAACCTGATTTCCACTCTATACCCGCGTAGACATCTTCGGTATTCTCCCGAAAAACCACCATATCAACGTCTTCCGGTCTGATCATTGGGGACGGGGTCCCTCTTAGGTATTTCACAGGTCTTACACAAGCGTAAAGATCGAGTTTTTGACGGAGCGTCACATTCAGGCTCCTAAACCCACCGCCTACAGGCGTGGTTAAAGGCCCCTTTATTGTTATTACGCATTTTTTTATCGCATCGAACGATTCTTCAGGAAAGTAAGACCCCAATTCCTTAAAGCTTTGTTCGCCTGCGAAAATTTTCCACCAGTAAACTTTGCGGACGCCTCTGTAGGCTTTTTCTACAGCAGCTTCAAAGACAGGACGGGAAGCCGCCCATATGTCAGATCCCACCCCATCGCCCTCAATGTATCCAACTATAGGATTATCAGGGACAATGAGCGCAAGGCGCTTTTCATCAATATTTATCCATTGACCTTCTCGAGGTTTTTCAGAATGTTGTGTCATCAAATAATTCACTCCAATATTTTCTCTTCGCCGCTACGAACGTTACCCACGGCGAGGTTGTTCTTTCCCGGGTTATTACAAACCCCTGCTCCACGAACAGCGTTTTCAATATGACCGCCTGGTCGGTGTTAATTCCTGACACGATCCACATTTTGTTCAAGGATGTTTCTTTCATAACAACAATGTCTCGTAACACGCTGAAAGGAAGATTAGCCACTATTAGATCATATCTATCGTTCAGGAAAATTCGGGCTTCACCTTCCAGTGTTTCTATTATTTCCTCGAATCCATTTTGCGAGACATTTCGCCTCGTCGCCTGAACAGCCAATCTATTTTTGTCCACCGCAACAATTCGTGTCGACCCGAGCCTGGCAGCGGTCAGTGCAAGAATTCCCGAACCGGAACCAAGATCCAGGACGGATTTAATCTGACCTGTCCGTAATATCTCCACCAAAAACTCAACGCATGTTTGAGTAGTAGGGTGATTTCCATCGCCGAAAACCACGGAGGGATCCAGTAAGATAGGCTTATCGTTCAAATCGGGTCCCGGATCAGCAGACACAAAGGTTATCCCTGAAATGTTCAATCCGGCGTCAGGAAGCCCTTCCTGCCAATCTTTGTACTTCATCTCGTGCCGGCAACTAACGGCCAGATTGAAACTTGAACATAGTTTTGCCATATATTGGTCTTCCGGCTCCGAAAAAAACACGTAGGAAAAATCTTCCTCATTCCAAACCCCAATCAGTGAGTTAGGAGTATGGGGAAGCGACTCCGGCAAGTCTCTCTTTATTTCGTAAATGAACAAATTTGTTTCAGGATCAATCATTGGTGGTTGCTCACAATTCGTGTAATTTCGATCCCACGGGGAAAACTATAGCGGCCGCCCACGGATCAACTCTGAGACTAGGGGATTTAAATATTGCATGGCTATCCATTCTATAACCGGCACGCACACGGCGTCCCCAAACCCAAAAAGGGCCCGACTTTTATTTCCTGATAGATTATAATCACCTGCGCCCATTAGTCGAGCACATTCCAGTGGTGTCAGGAGACGGACAAAGAACCTCCCTTTGCCAGCTTTAACAAGTATTTGCCTGCCGCTTCCACCTCTAGGGGTCCTAAGACACCCTGCTATCCCGTCGGTTCGGAGTTCGGCCATAGACTTTCCGTTTCTTATTCTTCTGAAAGCCGTGCCATAGGACCAATCCGGATTTGAGCTCATTTCTTCGACAAGATTCCTGTGCTTTGGTTTCATCTGGTTTAACAGGTATTCAGCCCTGTCAGGACTCCACCAGTCAGAAGCGTCATCCGGGAGATCTTCCAGGATATCCATTAGTTCAGAGCCCAATATTTGTACCTCTGGAAGACTTTTGACAGCCCAACGAATTTCGTCATTGTTATTAATAAAGTCTATTAACTTCTTCGGTCTAAAACGGTCCCCAATTAATTGCCTGTTTGTTATATTTTCGAGACTGCCATCACTATCTTCCATTTGGGCCACAACAAAAAGCCGTGGTCTGCTATGAGGGACAAACCACGCAGCGTCCACAATGAAAGGGTCTACCGAGTATCCGAGGCTGTTCAGCGCTAACATAGCGTTCCTAAAATCTCGACCTTTGTTCGAATTGAGAAAACCTGGGACATTTTCTACTAGGACCATTGGAGGCCGCCTATAGGCCATATTCTCTAGCAGTCGTAAGAAACCCCAGAACGCTGAAGAATGTTTACCGTTGAGTCCTTTTCTTGATCCCGCCATAGACAGGTCGTTGCACGGAAATGACGCTGTAACAAGTGTCACATCGGGGATTTTGTCTGCGGAGATTTTATGGATATCGGACAGATCAAACAGTTCTTGAGTATCCCGAAACTGTCCTAAATACATGTCGTGTTTCTTGGGATCTATGTCATTGGCGTAAGCGATTTGCCAACCGTGACGCTCCAGGCCCATTCGTACAAGGCCTATTCCTGCGAAGAATTCTGCGAAAGTCTTGTTAGGCGCAAAAGAGAATGGGGTTTTTTTAGGAACATTATTGGCTACATCAATGGCGAGAGAGATACAACCATCAAGGTTTCTCTTTATCTCACTTTCCCAAAAGCGCAGGACTGTCCAACCTTCTGATATCAGAGCAGCAGTGGAGCGGCAGTCCCGTTCCATGTTTTTTCTTATTTTCACTAGCCAGTAATCCCGCGATTTTGAGCCGTTAAATTGACTTTCAAGGGATGAAAGTTTACGACGGGCCCATTGCCCACCATGCCAGAAATCACCATCTATAAAGATAGCAAGTTTCTTGGAGCGAACGACTATATCGGGCTTACCTGGAATATCCTGGATACAAGTCCTGTACCGAAGCCCCCTTCTCCAAAGGGCCCTTCGAAAGAGCTTCTCAGGTTGAGTGTCTCGTGAACGTACCCTTCCCATTATATCGGAAATATTTCTCGGCAAATCAATCTTCGTCAATGATTTTCCGGATCTTCTCAAGGAGTTCCCTCATGTCAAACGGCTTATCTATAAATCCCTTTGCTCCGGCCTCCATGATGCCATTAGCCGGTCCATGTTCGGAATATCCGCTCGCTATAATAACCTTGGCTTTGGATTCAATCTGGAGAATCTCTTCGAGGCACTTTTTGCCATCCATTACCGGCATGATCAGGTCCAACAGGATTAATGAAATCCTATCCTTCTCCACCCGGTATATTTCTAGCGCCTCTTTTCCATTACTCGCCGTGATAACTTTGTAACCGAAGCTGTCGAGAAGTTCCGCGCCAAGCTCCCTTATAGACTCTTCATCATCCACCAAGAGAACAGTCTCCGTCCCACCTGGGATAGCCGTCTCAAAGGTTGCGGTTTCAACTTCTTTTTCTGTCTGAGTTGCGGGAAGGTAAATCTTAAATGTGGTCCCATGTTCAGGCTCACTGTAACACATTATGTGACCGTCATGCTGTTTCACGATGCCATAGACTGTCGCAAGTCCTAAGCCGGTACCCTTTCCCACTTCCTTGGTCCTGAAGAAAGGCTCAAATATATGGGGCAGTGTTTTCTTATCCATACCTTGGCCGGTATCTGAAACAGTCAGCAAGACGTAACTTCCAGGCATAGCCTCAAGATGTGAGCTGCAATATTCCTTGTCCAATTGAACGTTTGCGGTTTCAATGGTCAGTGTTCCGCCATAGGGCATCGCGTCCCTTGCGTTCACTCCGAGGTTCATCAAGATTTGGCCGACTTGAGATGGGTCCGCCTGGATTGATTCGAGGTTCCCGCTGAGATGTAGTTCGATTTTTATGGTCCTTGGGATTGTTCGAGAAAGGAGGTATTGCACCTGCGTTATCTCCTGGTTCAAATTGACAGGAACAAACCTTGTTTCAAGCTTTCGACTAAAAGTCAGCAGGCTCCCAATCAAATCAGCCCCTCGCTTTCCCGCCTGATAAATTTTCTGTAGACCATCGTAGTCAGGTTCACCTTCCTTTTTACGTTGGAGCATAAACTCGGAATATCCCAATACCACCTGGAGCAGGTTGTTGAAATCGTGAGCAATGCCCCCAGCTAGAGTGCCCAGGGATTCCATCTTCTGGGCCTGGAGAAGCTGCATCTGTAATTCCACATTCTCGGTCACATCGTGGCCAACATCCACAAAGTTTACGATCGCGCCCGCAACGTCACGAACAGGTGAAATTGTAACGTCCTCGTAGAATGTCCGACCATCCTTTCTCTGACTCACAAGCCTTCCTTTCCAGGGGTTACCCCTCCTGACAGACTCCAACAGGCCTTTGTAGTATGAACTGTCGTGTTTGTCGCTCTTCAAGAATCTGGTATCCCTGCCAATAACTTCTTCCCTCCGATAACCTGAGATGTGCTCAAAGGCGGGATTAATGTATTGGATTTTCCCGTTCCTATCCGTGATCATGACGGCCTCGATGGATTGTTCGATAGCGGCTGCCATACGTCTCTGAGCTTCCTCGGATCTCCTTCGTCCTGAAATATCCTTGATCCAGACCTTGACTCCAGGCTGTCCATCGACTTGGAACATTCTAGCGCTGATCTCAGCAAGAAAGGATGACCCGTCCTTTTTTTGCAGCATGACCTCGTACTGAGGAGTAACCTCTTCGCCGTTCATTCTAGCTATTGCCCGCCGGCGAGTGATTTCCTGGTAGTCCGGATGATAGACCAGCCAGTGGTCTAGGCCTTCCAATTCTCCACGTGAATAACCGAGCATTTCGTAGAGACGTGAATTAGCAAATATGATCTTTGGACCCTTTTGGATAAATATTCCATCAAAACCATCCTCCACAAGGGAACGATACCGCTCTTCGCTGTGTCGAAGCTCCTCCTCCATCTGCTTGCGATCACTGATATCTCTAATTATTCCCCGGAATCCGAGAATCTTTCCATCAATGGTCTTTCTGAGAGTTGCGGTGAGCAGGCAGTCCATCTCCGCTCCATCTTTCTTGACAAGCTTTAACGGATAGTCCTTGATGTAACCGTCTTTCTCGATGTCTTCCCGGAAACGGTACCTCTCTGCAGGATTCTCATATAACTTAGCCACGCTTGTACCTAAGATCTCTTGTTTGGTGTAGTCGAATAGATCAAAGAAAGATTGATTGGCGTCAACGAGCGTACCATCCCTTTCGGTGATGAAAATTCCGTCTATGGAATCCTCAAACAAACTGCGGTACTTTTCTTCACTTTCCCGCAGTTGCTCCTCAGCACGCTTGCGCTCGGTGATGTCACGAATCACCTCGATAGCGCCAACAACTCGACCATACTCGTCATAGAGCCGGGCTGCGATATTCCAAAGCCATGTCGGGCCTCGGCCGCAAAAATCTGGGAGGTAGGTCTCGGAAACCAATTTGTCTCCCTCCCTTCGGAAATAAACATATTCCGAGGAGACCTCTTGATCGTCCTGGATCACTAAGTCAAGCATGACTGGCCGTCGCTGGCCGTAGAAAGGGAGAGCGTATTCGTAGTCACCCTTCCCGAGCATGGAGGAAGCTTCAATGCCCGTGAGGTTTTCGATCGCTTGATTCCACGCAATGAGTTTTCCTTGAACATCGATCACCATCGTGGCGTCCGGAAGAAATTCTATGATTTGAGCCAACCGACGTTCGCTCTCTTTCAAAGCGTCCTCGGTCTCTTTCCGGATTAGGATGTCCTTTTGAGCCATCAAATAGAGGAAAATAACTGCTCCCCCGACGAGCAAACATAGGAAAAGAGCTAAATAGCCGGTTCTCCCCACTAAAGGATCGACTATCTTTCCATAGATTGCTCTAATGCTAGACAGATAAACAATCCTCCATCCGGAGAGGTCTCCGAGGCCGAGCTCCTCCATTAGGTAAGCTTCTCCAGAACTGTCCTCAACCCTGTTGCCCGCCTTTTCCTCAAAACCGGACCAATTCCAGGGTCCTTTTCCAAATTGCCGTGTTTCAGGGATCTTTGACAGTTCTTCAGGTGAAGTTCTCCGCAAAAGCTTCATAGTCAAGTTCTCGGCGCTGGAAGCGAAAATAATCCCACTGCTGTGTACCAGCAAGACAATCCCCATTCCGCTGCGTGAGAGAAGCCTATCCATGTTTCGGGTTGATGCTTTGGCCACCACCACTCCTATGGGAAGGCCTCCTTCTGGGAGATAAACAGGATGACTAAAGTAAATTCCTCTCGAGTCTGATGTCACCCCGACAGCCAAGTACAACCCTGGTTTGCCTTTTATCGCATCAACAAAGTATGGACGAAACGCATAATTGTGACCGACAAAACTGTCCTTAGAATTACGGTTGCTGGACGCAATGGTTTTTCCTGAGCCATCCATCAGATAACAGACGTCGTAAAAAAGACCTCCTGCGAAATGGTCCAGGATCTGGTCGGCTTCAGAAATGGACGCATGATCCTGGTTCAGTATGGCTTTCTGAAACTGTTCAAATCCAGCCATAGTCCGGACCTCGTTTTGATTCACGGAGATTAGTACGTCAATATCGTCCTTTAAATCATTGGTTGTTTCGACAAGCTCCCTTTCAGTTTCTTTGATAGCGGCTTCCTGAGCGGAGTGATAGTAGAGATACCCACCTGTGGTCGTGGATATCAGCGAGAATAGCGCAAGTATCAGGACAATGGTCCGTACATTCATGTAAGATCCCTTTTTAATCTCTACCCAAAACAAAACCTACCGTCGTCGGGATTCTATCCATCCTAAAAGGTGCCCAAAACCTCGCCCAATCAATTTTGGATGAGGTATCCTAAGGAGTGAGGCCACTGTCAGGTTGACATCTGCAATAACCCCCGTATGTGTCAGGGTGAAATACCCTACTATAGGAGCGAAATCATAGAAGCCTTGGCGCTTGTCCCTGGACTCCTCTAATTCGAGTTGAATTCTCCTGAGCGGCTCATTCTGTATCTCCAGCTGAATCTGATGGACCCGAAGTTCGTGGATTATCTCTTCAGGGGTTTTCTCTTTGAGTTCCATAACCACACCAGCGGACTTGGCAAGTTTCTCCTCAGCAGCGGCTTTCAGAGTGCTCTTATTGCTTCCATGCTCGTCCATCTCATTTTTGTTTTCCATGTCTCAACATCCTTTTAAACGCCTGAGCCCAAATGACATTTCACTAATCCTTTGCCGTCGCGCGTAGTGAGTCAGAATGTCATCTCAAGTGAGCGCAGCGACGAGAGATCTATAGCGTCACGGCGATATCTCGGTGCCCGACCCTGGATAGATTTCTCCCTGTCGGTCGAAATGACATGTTGCTTATCCCTTATCATCGTGAGTAACGAGGCAAAACATCATCTCCAGCGCTCCCAGTTCACTCAGGTGGCCGGCGAATCAGTAACATCCTCAATCGCCAGTAAGATCAACTCAGGCTGTCCAGTCTTTTTCATTATTCCTCGTCCGTTAAGCAGCATTGTCCTGCGGCCTATTGCTGGAAAGTCGTGGTCCACCTTAACCTTCTCAAATGTTGAGTCATGCTTCAAAATGTTATCGAGCAATACCCGTAACGATGGAATGTCCCACTGGCGCCCGCCAATTTCATAGAAATGTCGACCAACAGTCTCTTGGGGGGTGACATGAAAGGAGCTGTAAAAGGAACGGTTGGCCGAGACAACCGTCAACTTGTCATTCATGATGACCAAAGGTTGAGTTATTGTATCCACAATACATTCGGAATAGTCGCGCGCCGACTGGGCCGCTTCCTGCGCCAGTTTTATTCCGGTAATATCCGTAAATGTCAGCACCACACCCTCGATCACGTTATCGAGCGTCCGATAGGGCAATATCCGGGCGAGATACCACGCGTGGCTGGTCGTTTGCACTTCCTTCTCTCTGGGCACAAGCGAATCTAGAACATCTTGAGCCTCGGCCACCAGATCCTCTCCCTCAATATTTGACCTGATGTCGGCTAATGGGCGACTAACATCTGGCGGGACTAGGCGATATATTGCGGTGGCTTCGCGGTTGAATCGTTTTATGGAAAGATCATCATCAAGAAAGATCGTCCCGATATTAGTATTATCGAGGAGGTTCTTCATGTCATTCTGCATACCGCCCAGTTGTTCTATTTTGGCCTGTAATTCAGAATTGACCGTCACCAGTTCTTCATTGACCGATTGAAGTTCCTCCTTTGAAGTTTCGAGTTCTTCGTTGGTGGATTGTAATTCTTCATTTGTTGATTGAAGCTCTTCGTTAGTTGACTTGAGTTCCTCGTTTGAGGCTTGAAGCTCCTCTATGGATGCTTGAAGGTTCTCTTTCGTGTACAGTAATTCCTGTTCGAGGTCCTCCAAGCGTTTAAACTCACCCGATTTTGTAGGTGTTTTGCCCCTGTATCTTTTTGCCTTTGTAGAAGGCTCCACATCCTCGAATGACACAATCAGGTATCCCAGAGGCGAGCCTTGATCAACGAGTGGCCTTACAGTGACATTCACACCCTGGATACCACCATTGGTTTTGACCGGAACAGCGGAGCAGACGACCTGTTTCTTTTGCACGGACGCTGTCAGGATCGCTGTCCTCAGTTCCAGACGCAGTCCTTCTCGGGCCATTTCTATAACATTGAGGCTCGCCTGACCAGGGGCAGGCCGAAGATATTTACCAGTGTCGCCATTGACAAAGAGAATGTTACCCTTATCATCGGTTATCACCGAGGGTGGGGCGTAATACTGAAGCAGCGCTTCCCTGGCAAGATCGGCGAAGTTGATGTCTTTGTCTTTTTTCAATGCGGCTTCCACCCTGAGCACTGTTCGGTCACAGGTCCAGGTCAACCCTCCCGTCATCACTCTGATACCGGAATCCATTGATTGTTTCGCCATATAGAGCTTCCATTTTCTGCTGACCGGAGCAAAGAGGTCAGGGAAGTTCCCAATACTTTCCGAAGGGCTCAGGAACAGGAACCCTCCTGGTTTTAAAGAATAATGAAATGTCGGGATGAGCCGGCTCTGAAGTTCAGGTTCGAGGTATATAAGCAAATTCCTGCAACTGACAAGATCCAGTTTGGTAAAGGGCGGGTCCTTGATAACGTTCTGTATGGCGAATACGATCATTTCGCGGATTTCCTTCTTCACCCGGTAGCCAATCTCCTCCTTTACGAAAAACCTTTTTAATCTTTCAGGGGAAACATCTATTGAGATGTTGGGCGGATAAGCACCGGAACGGGCTACGGCGATTGCGTCATCGTCAATGTCCGTGCTGTAGATCTGAACTTTGAATTCCTGCTTTGAATCATCCATATATTCTCTGAAGGTCATTGCGATCGAGTAGGCTTCTTCACCGCTAGCGCACCCTGCTACCCAGACCCTGAACACATAATCATCCGGTTTGTGATCGAAGAGTTTGGGCAGGATGTCCGATTTCAACGCGGCAAAAGCCTCAGTGTCCCTGAAGAAGCTCGTCACATTTATTAGAAGTTCCTTGAAGAGGAGGCTCACTTCCTCAGCATGCTCCTGAAGGTAACGGGCATAGGCCCCTGTGTCACTTATGCCATGAGTAATCATCCGTCGTTCTATGCGGCGTCCGATAGTTTTTTGTTTATATAGCGAAAAGTCATGACCGGTCCTGGTCCTCAGGACCGCTACAATCTTGTTGAGAGCGCTGGTCACAGGAGGTGAAGGGAGTTCCGGTTTTGTCCCTTTTTCAAAGAGTGTCTTCACGTAAGTTGTTAACCGGTCCGGCATTTTTTCAACGGGTAAAACGTAAGTGGCCAGACCACTATGTACCGCGCTACCGGGCATGCCGTCATATTTGGCGGTGGTGGGATCCTGGACAAAAGAGACGCCGCCTGCTCCGTGAATGGCCCTTAGCCCGAGGGTACCGTCGGTTCCACTGCCTGAGAGAATGACACAGATAGCCCTTTCTCCCTGGTCTTCAGCCAGGGACCGAAAGAATGAATCAATCAGCATCCGTTGTCCTCGGGGCGCTTCGGGTACGCTGACATGGAGGGTGCCATGAAATATTGTCATGTCACGGTTAGGCGGTATCACATAGACATGGTTAGGCATGATCGTCATCTGGTCCTGAGTTTCCACAACCGGCATCGTAGTGATACGCTGCAGGATCTCGGTCAGCATGCTCGCATGCCCCGGATCGAGGTGGGGTATCAGTACAAAGGCCATCCCATTATCTGGAGGCATATAACGAAAGAATTGCTCAAAGGCTTCCAGACCGCCTGCTGAAGCGCCTATCCCGACTATCGGAAGGCAGTGACCCTGTTTGTCTTTCGCTCTAGAATCCACGGACGCTTTATACTTTTTGTCACTGATCTTCTTTAGGGGCATCATGTTCTCCTGGTAAAGGAGGCTGGGCTGGATATGTGCAACAAATATAGTATAAACGATTTTAATATATTATGATATTTTGTATTTTCATTAGGTTTTTTCCAGGGTCGTCATGAAAAAGGTCATATCAATCCTTACAATTTTATGGGCGCTTCTGGGTTCCAACCTTATGGCCGAGGATTCTTCACTCACCCACGTGGCCTTCGTTCCTCAATGGCTCCCGCAAGCCCAGTTTGCAGGTTATATAATGGCGTTTGAGAAAGGTTTCTACAAAGATGCCGGCCTGGACGTGGAAATCTTGCGAGGAGGACCTGCCAATCCACCTCTGGAAGCGCTGAAATCCGGTCTGGCTACTTTTTGCACTTCCTGGGTATCTACTGCGGTCCAACAACGTGCAGCCGGATTGAAGCTGGTCAACCTTGGGCAGATTGTTCAACGATCCGCCCTGATGCTTATTGCCAAAAAATCCAGCGGGATTGATACGCTAAACGACCTTGACGGCAAGCGGATAGGCCTCTGGCAGGGAGACTTCAAGATACAGCCTCTAGCGTTATTCGAGATGCGCCATCTCAATGTGATTGAGATACCGATGTACAGCACTGTGAATTTGTTCCTCAAAGGGGCTGTCGACGCTATCTCTGCTATGTGGTACAATGAATATCACACGATTTTGAACAGCGGTTTTGATCCTAATGAACTGACTGTTTTCTTTTTCAGTGACTACGGTCTGAATTTCCCGGAAGACGGGATCTATTGTCTCGAGAAAACGCTAAATGAAAACCCCAAAGTCTGTGAAAGTTTTGTGCAGGCATCCCTGAAAAGTTGGATTTACGCGCTTAATCACCAGAGTGAGACCCTCGATGTGGTAATGAAGTACGCTGACGCTGCGCACACCGGAACAAACAGGGCCCATCAAATGTGGATGTTGGCGCGGATGAAAGACTTGATCTTCCCTAATGGAGATCGGTCCTCCTTTGGCAAACTTGATCAAAAACAGTATGAACTTGTAGCCAAAACGCTTCAGTCTCTTGGAATCATTGGCAGTTCTCCTTCTTTCCAGGACTTCTATCGAGGACCTAAATGAACACAGGGTTTCGCAGCAGCCTAGCCATCAAGCTGGCTCTGTTTGTTCTTTGTGGTTCAATTGCTGTTTTTTCTCTGGTTCTCACATACAGTTATATTTATTCCAGACAGATCATTTTGGATGAAGCAAAAGAAAATGCCCTGAATATGGCCTTGGCCATGTCCAGAAAGATAGAACAGCAGTTTTTGGCAGTTGGCAAAGTCCCTAAAACTATTGCTGGTTTTCTTGAAAGCTCAACATTTGATCAAAAGACCCTTCTCAATCTGATAAGGAGAATGGTAGTCGATAATTCTGAAATTTACGGCATAGCGGTCGCTTTTCAACCATACGCTTTTGATTCGACCATTGAGGCTTATGCGCCGTATTTTTACAAAACAGATGACGGTCTTCGGTTCTGCAAATTAGGTGACTCGAAATACAACTATTTTCAGCAGGACTGGTTTCACATTCCTATTGAATTAAGGGCCCCTGTTCCGAGTGAGCCATATTTTGACGAGGGTGGCGGTAATATATTAATGGTCACTTACTCATTCCCATTTTTTCATTATTCACATGACGGGAAACGGATGGAAGTGCGGGGAGTGGTGACTGCGGACGTTGACCTCGCGTGGCTGTCCAAGTTCATCAAGGACATCAATCAAGGTCGTAAAGGATTTTCTTTTGTAATAACAGACACTGGAGTTTTTGTAAGTTATCCGATTTTTGATTATGTGATGAAAGAATCTCTGTTCAGTTTGGCCGAGCTGAACCATGATCCAGGATTAAGGGCTATCGGTCGACAAATACTTCATTCAAAAAGTGGTTTCTTAGATGCCGGCACAAGCTTCTCGCCTGAAGATTCTTTTCTGGCATATTCAAAAATTTTATCCACCGGTTGGACTTTTGGGGCGATCTTTCCAAAGGATGAACTTTTTGCGGAAGTTTACAAATTACATCAAGCCAATTTTTTGTTGAGTCTCGTCGGAATAGGATTGCTGGCCTTACTAGCTGTGCTTGTGGCTCGCTCTATAGCGCAACCTCTCAAACAAATGGTCACGGCGACAAAGAAAATCGCTGTTGGGGACCTTAACATTGAGCTGGATGCTGTTCACCGCACAGACGAAATAGGAACTTTAGCCCAATCATTTACTCAGATGGCGGAGGGCTTAAAAGAACGCGACTTCATAAGGGACGCTTTTGGCCGATATGTGACCCAAGAAGTTGTTAATCGACTCTTAAAATCCCATGACGGGCTGAAATTGGGCGGTGAGATGAGGGAAATATCTATGATGATGTCGGACATCAGAGGTTTCACAGCGCTCACCGCAAACATGAAACCTGAAGACATTATCACCCTTCTTAATCGCTACCTTGGGGAAATGGTCGACATACTCCTCGATTTTAGAGGGATTATCGACGAGATAATAGGAGACGGAATACTTTCTTTCTTTGGAGCGCCTGAACCACTCGAAGATCACCCTCAACGAGCTGTTGCATGCGCATTGACAATGCAACAAGTCATGGCCGAAATAAATACAAGAAACCTGGCGGATGGTTTGCCCACACTTGAAATGGGGATAGCGGTCAACACTGGAAATGTTGTTGTCGGAAACATCGGGTCCGACAAACGTATAAAGTATGGAGCAGTGGGGCCGGATGTCAATTTCACCGGCAGGATGGAATCTTTCAGTGTTGGGGGGCAGGTCCTCATATCTCAATCAACGTTTGAACGTTTATCAGACATTCTGGACGTGAAAAATGTTTTGCAGGTTGAGATGAAGGGTTTTGAACACATGGTCAAACTGTATGACGTCATAGGAATCAGAGGGGAATACAGCATTGAGCTTAAGGATCGTGAGGAAATTTTCAGGTCCCTCACTATGCCGATCATTATAACGTATTTTGAACTTAGTCGAAAAACAGTGTCGTCCAGGGGAACCCTGGGAACTTTAAGAGAAGTTTCCAAAAGAGAAGCCAAAACAGTCTGTTCCGAGCCAATCGCGCTTTGGGAAAACATCAAAATAATTTTACATGATGAAAAAGGAGAAAATTCAAAAGCTGCAATTTATGCGAAGGTAATTTCAGTGGAGAAGATCCATGACGTTTACCATGTAAGGGTACACTTTACTTCCGTTTCTCCACAAGCTGTTAACATACTTGAAAAAGCCGTTTAAGCCTTTCAATCACCCGAAGTGATCATTTATTTGACCTCGGGGCCCCCAAAAGAGAAAGGAAACCATAATGAAAATTCTTGCAATTAATTCAAGTCCAAGAGGTGATGGAATCAGCAAGACAGGACTATTGCTGGACGCTCTGATAAAAGGGATGAGAGAAGCCGGAGCGGAAGTGGAGATGGTCCTATTACGCAAGAAATCGGTCAAGAATTGCATAGGATGTTACACGTGTTGGACCAAGACTCCCGGAACATGCGTCCACAACGATGACATGACCAAAGAACTGTTTCCTAAATGGCTGGAATCGGACATTGTCGTTTATGCGACACCACTCTACCATTATACTGTTAACGCGAGGATGAAAGTCTTTATTGAAAGGACTCTCCCCGCATTGGAACCTTTCATGAAAAGAGTAGACGGCCGCACGCATCACCCGATCCGACAAAAACCGCCCAAGGCCGTGGTTCTTTCAGTAGCTGGATTTCCAGAGTCATCGGTGTTTTCTTATTTGTCCAGTTACGTGAACATGCTTTTTGGCAAGGGCCTTCTTGCTGAAATTTATCGACCCGCGTCTGAAATAATCACACTTCCGGTATTTCAGGATAAGGCGCAAGGCATTCTGACCGCAACAACACAAGGGGGTCGTGAACTAATTCAGTCGTCGAAAATCTCCAAAGAGACTATCGATAAAATCACGAAACCAATAGTGGAAGATTTTGACTCCTTCGCCACTATGGCAAATTCGTTCTGGGAGACTTGCATTCAGGAAGGCATTACCCCATCTGAGTTTCAAAACAAATTTGGATAGAAATGAATCGAAAGATTAGCATCGACGCTCAGTCACGGGCAAAGGATTGAGGCGGAAAAATGACCAAAAATAAATTGCACTACGGTTGGCTTGTTATCTTTGCAGGACTACTGGTGACTATCGGCGCTCACGGGTTCGGTCGAATGTCCTACACGTTGATCCTTCCGGCAATGAAGGATGGTCTGCATTTCAGCTACACTGAATTGGGATTACTGGGGACGGGGAATTTCATCGGATACCTCTTGATGGCTATAGTGGGAGGATTTCTGGCCGCACGTTTCGGGTCTCGTATTGTCATTACACTGGCTCTAGTCTTGATGGCCGCTACAATGAGTTTGACCGGTTTTGCAGACAGCTTTGGGTTTGCTTTTGGCAGCAGGTTGCTCACTGGTTTGGGAAACGGAGCTGCTTACGTTCCGGCGATGGCCCTTGGTTCCGTATGGTTTTCAGTCCAGCGGAGAGGATTCGCCACGGGCATAGTGTCCGCTGGGATTGGCGGCGGCACAATGATTGCCGGTCTCGTGGTCCCGGTGATTCTCGGAGCCTATGGGACCGAAGGATGGCGTTTCGCCTGGTACTACCTGGGGGTGGCCGTGTTAGTGATTGCGTTTATCGCTGGATTGGTCATAAGGAATCGTCCTGAAAATCTGGGGTTGCGTCAGATTGGGGATAAGGCCGTTGCAGGAGGCGATGTTCCGAAACCGACAGTTGGTTCCCTTGATTGGAGCAGAATCTACAAGATGAAGTCGGTTTGGTATCTTGGATTGGTTTATTTCCTTTATGGTTTTTCCTACATCATATACATGACTTTTTTCGCGGCTTATCTGTGCCGGGAAATGGGCTTGACTTCAGGGGAAGCCGGTAGGCTCTGGGCGTTGGTTGGCGGGCTTAGCATTTTTTGTGGAGTTATCTGGGGAGGCTTGTCTGATGTACTGGGGCGCGCCAGAGGAGCGGCTTTTGCCTATGTTGCTCTGGCCCTATCTTACGCCATCTTTGCCTTGTTTCATATAAAGCTGGGATTTTATCTATCCTCAATAGTGTTTGGCCTCGCCGCGTGGAGCATTCCCACTATCATGGCCGCAACTGCGGGCGATTACGTGGGCCCTAGAATGGCCCCGGCGGGGCTCGGTTTCATCACCCTGTTTTTTGGAATCGGCCAGGCGCTGGGACCGTGGATCGGCGGGTATCTTGCGGACGTGACTGGGTCCTTTACTGGTCCATTTCTGCTCGCGTGCGCTGTGTCCATTATCGGCGCCATCATGTCGCTGGGATTGAAACCGATACACTCAGAGGCATCATGACGGGAAAACCGGGTTCCAATTTAGGCATATCCTGAGAACATTAGTGAAACAGGGCGCTGACTGGACTGAGATTGGTTTCTTGTTGGTAATAATTCAGCATAGAGAGAGGAGTAATAACGTGATTGAAAGATTTTTGGCCCCTTGTTTGACGCTTTTACTTATTCTTGGGTTTTTCGTGGGAGACTCACGGTCTCAAAACCTTATCGTAGACCAACAAAAGCAACAGGAACAGATTGACAGGCTTAGAAGTGATGTCGACGAACTTAGACGGAATGTGGAAAGTTTGAGAAAAGAAATTCTTAGAAAATCTATCGCGGCAGATACAGCTCCCAAGGAAACGACGACTGCTCCGGCCGCATCTCCAGCCCGGACTCTCACCCCTGCTGAACAGGCAAAAATCAAGGTCGAGGTTTGTCAAAGCTTGGGACAGTTTTTTGACCAAATTGATAAAGCGTTGAACATGCCGAATGCCTCTGATGCTGGGCGTTTAATGAGGAAAGCGATCGCAAAGCTCAACGCCGAAACTGAAAAGTATAATCGGGCTGAGAAAATTCGAGATATAATGAGCTTGGCTGAGGGATTGGCTTGGGACACTTACGTTGCGGTTCAAAACAGTAATAGTGTTGCCGGGAATACTGATTTCATCAATTATATCAAGGACTATAAGGCCAAGTACAAAAAGCGGTGTCAAGACCAGTAATCTAATTAAAGAACCTGTAAAATGGCAAAACTGAATGGTCGCAGATATATCGGGGTCGACATTTCAGAGGAGTATTGTGCTATCGCTCGTGAGCGGATTGAGGATTGCGACCGCCAGCCAAACCTATATTCCGAGGCTGGGTAGCCTCAGCTGGACACAGGAAGAGATTGGGGGAGTGTTAGGAGTGGTTCATGCAAGAGTGTCTGGTTTTTTATCTGAATTTCCAGAACTGGAAAAACAGGTAAAAAATTCTCTCAAACTGGGGCATGAGGAAGTGCCGAGCGTAGATGTTTATCCCCGCAACGACAACTCAAGCCCATCGTCGAGCGGCACTTCGTTAGACATGTATCCATTTTCTGGATTGCGAATATAAGTCAAATACGATTCCAACATGTCTGGCATGAGATTGATATCGTCGGCGACGACAAGACTGCCAGAATTGAGAACTGGTTCAAGTTTTTGCAGCATCGGGAGATAAAGACCTTTCCACCCGTCGAGCAGCAAAAAATCGATTCCCACCACTTCCGAGAGTGTCTCGAAGGCATCCCCTTGCCTAATATCGACCAGATCACCTAATCCGGCCTGTAAGAGATGTTCGGCAGTACGCGAGGCTTTGGTTGGGTTAAGTTCAGTCGCAATAAGTTTTCCCACTCCATTATCTCGGAGGGCTGCCGCAATATGGATGGCTGACAAGCCGAATGATGTCCCAAATTCCACGGCTATGGTGGGCCGAAGTGCCCGCACCAGGATATAAAGGAAGCGGCCCACCTCCGGTGCCACAGCAATGAAAGCATCATCTAAAAGATTGGCGACTTTGCGGTCGTCGAAGGGACCGCCAAGGCGCTCGCATTCGGCGCGAACGCGCGGAAGCACCAAGCTATCGATTTGCTCCGCCTCGCTGTAGAGGCGTTGAAGCACGGTCCTCACGGAGGATGATTCTAGGGATGTCATAGGAGAGTGGCCTCTCTAAATGTCTAATTACTCGCATGATGAAAGCAAGTCCGCTCATATAGCATTTTGTCACGCTGAAATCAAGGTCCGTGCCGAGAAGCGAGCCGGTGAGATGTTGCGGGAGATAGGCTTATCATCGGGTAGGCCAGAAAAATCCTCACACGATGTTAGGATAAAACTCAACGACCTCGGTATCAGTTACAGGCAATCCTCTCGATGGCAAATGATGGCGGGGATTCCTCGATTCTCAACTACCTACCGTACAATCGTAAGCATCCAAGCAGTTAAGCCGGGTCACAGGGGCAATTTTCCTTCAAAGTCCCTTCATAATTTCATTGAAATGGGGTTACAATAGGTTTAATTATACTGAAACCAACAACCTTTTCTCAGGAAATGTCTGAAACAGTAGGACTTATGGAACTTGAAGTAACTTGGGGTAGAGCAATTCGTGTCTGGTGGGCATTTTTATGGCGGAATCTAATCGCCATACTGTTAGCCATGCTCCTTGGTGGCGTTCTCGGTTTCATTATTGATTACATAATCGCTGCAGCTGGCGGCGTAATAACAAAAATTCAAATTATTTTGGGGTCAATAGGCTCCATCTTAGGGCTTGGCACTTCAATAGTTCCCATAAAAATGATTCTCGGGAAAGACTTTGGGGAGTTTCGGCTGGTGTTGGCGGCAAAATCGTAAACTCCAAAAATAACTTAAAAGCCAACATAACTAGAGATCGTTAACCCTTTTCTGTACCTTTCCGAGACAGTGCAAAGGAGATCTGCAATGAAGCTCTCTGGCATACTAATAATGCTATTGCTGGTATTCGCTTTCACTAGCTTACAGAATGTCAGGGCTGATGAAGCCGATGAAGCCTATAAGACTGGGTTAAAGTATTATAATGGTGACGGCGTAAAGCAAGATTTCATAGCCGCTATGGAATGGTTCAAGAAAGCTGCTGATCAGGGAAATGCCGAGGCCCAATGCAAGATCGGATCGATGTATGAAAACGGTGACGGCGTAAAGCAAGATTTCATAGCCGCGTTGGAATGGTTCAAGAAAGCTGCTGATCAGGGAAATGCCGAGGCTGGAAAGAATATTGAAAGACTGAGGCAGAAGATCCACGCAAGGAACGAAATGCGTGAAGATGTGAAAATATCCCCCTTTGTGAAAACACCTTCAAGGAAGAAAATCGTTGTAGGTGATCACCTCACATTTTCACAGCGTTTCCCAATCCACCACAGCGGTGCTGCCGCACCGCCACCACCGGTAAAACGCAGCCCTGAAACCGTCGAACAAGCACTCAAGCGTCTGAAGTTCGGAAACATTGCTTTTAATGCTCCCCTTAAAATTAATTTTGATCAGACAGTTACCATTCAACTCTTACTGAGCTTAACAACACCAATAGATGAGTTAAAGCAAATGATCGAGGCAGTAGGAGAGAAAGAAGGTACCCGCATTCAAGTTTCGGATCGCATGGAAGCCCGCTTATCTGGCCCTAATTTTGAGATCACCGCTATTACCCCAGAACTACAGGCGGTAACAGGAACCGCTGTTACCGCGTGGAAGTGGGACGTTAAGCCAAAATCTGAAGGGCAACAGATTCTACATTTAACTCTATCAGTATTAATAAACGTCGATGGAAAATCTACCACAAGGGCGATTCGAACTTTCGACAAACAGATCGAGATTGAAGTAACTCCGGTTCAACGAGTAGTCTGGTTTCTTAAGGCGTACTGGCCCGTGTTATTTACCGCAATCGTGATACCAGTATTGGTTTGGTTATGGAAAAGGAGGAAAGGGTCTAATCCCAGTGCCGTGGGGTGAGGTGATCTCCATCGTCCGATGACTTCCAAATCCACCGGGAAGTTAAATGGATCACTTCCCGGTATCCAAGCAGTTAAGCCGGGTCACCGGGTCAATTTTATTCCTGAGTCACCACAGAATTTGATTGAAGTGCCATCGTAAGGAGTCACCATTTGTGTGTATAGGAAAGAAATAGCTTGGCACTGACAGACGAATCTGTTAGTCTGTTGGTCATGATGGAAACGGATTATGATTCTATAATTTATTCCCCAAGGAAAGCGTGTAAGGAAGTGTTTCCCTTTCTTCACATGTCGACTCTACAGCTATGGATTCGAAAGGGGCTCCTAACTCCATTTCATGCCGTAGGCGGACCGAGTGGTCCAGGAACCGGGACTAAGCTCGATTTATCAGACCTAGTTACTATAGGGGTTCTTCATTCGATGCTACGGGTTGGAGTCGGGTATCAAAGGCTTAAAGAAGATAAATTTAACCGTTCAGATATTATTTCCTTTGCGGACCAGAAAGAGAAATTCAGTAAATTAACTATAAGACCAGCCAAAAAACTTAGTAAGATTGATGAGGCTGGGCGCAGTATCCAAGAATACTTATTTGATCACCATTTTAAGGTTATGGTCCATGTGAGTCCTTACATTGAAATGAAAGAGCCCAGAGCTGCCATGATTCACATCTACCCCAGTTCAAATGAGAGATTTCATGAATGGTTGTGTGGTGAGCATCTGAGAGATACATATCACCCGGTCTTAGGTGATTTCTTCATTAACTGTGACACATGGTTTCAGTATGTTTGTGAGAGAATAGGAATTTGATTTTTTTTGACATCAACAGGCGAATGACATCGTCTGTATACCAAGCACAATTAGATGGAGAGGCTGAATTACAGACGCTTGCGAACAAATTGTAAATTTATTTAGTTTAGGAGGATTATATTTGGACGAACTTTATACCATCAGAGAAGTAGCAAACAGAGTACATAAATGCGAGCAATCCGTCATCAGGTGGTTAAAGGATGGGAAACTACCATGTACACAAGTATCAGAGCGTAGACGGTTAATCAGTGAAGCTGATCTACAGGAATTTCTGGATTCGAGAAAGATAAGTCCACCTAAGAAGCGTATGGACATAGTGGGGGCGATTATTCCATGTTCCTCTGAACGATCTTTGACAACTAGCGGGGAGAGAAAAGCGGAAATGAGTGTGAAATCTTTACGAAAGGAGATTTCGCAGCTATGTCAGCAGTAAAAAGAGGAAAGACTTGGTGCATAAAGTTCAGGCCTTTTGGTGAACAGATTCAACTTGCGCTGAAAGATTGCCAGAGCAAGTCTCAAGCAGAGAGAATCGAGGATGTAATTTTAGAGTCTTTACGACGCAAGGATTATTGCAATCTCACCGGGGCCGCAAGAGAAGCCCTCATAAAACTCTTTGTGAATCAGAGTTGGGAAGTCCCGCCAGAGTTAAGACCACCTAAGGTTGAGGCTCCACCCAAGGAGTTTACTTTTTGGGATGCGGTGGAGTTGTATGTTAAAGATCCGAGATTTAGACAATTAAGCGACACAAAACGCTATGAGGCAAAGTTAGAACACCTCGTAAAATTCTTTGGCAAGTCCAGACCAGTAAAGGAGATATGGGTTTCTGACTTAAAACAATTCCGAACGCATAGAGCATCGGAAGAAGTCAAAAACGCTACTATAAACCGAGACATGGCAGCTTTAAGCGCAATCTTTGGGGTCTTAATCGAGCATCAGATACTAGAGGCAAACCCCTGTAGGCCGGTTAAAAGGCTTAGCGAGAAGGATTCAGAACGGGAAGTTTATATAAGTTTCGAGGATTTTATTAGGATCGTGGACGCTACGCCTGAAAGGTATCATGATTTCTGGTGGGTGTTGTACCTCACAGACTTGAGGCGTAACGAAGCGTTCGAGCTTCGGTGGAAGCAAATAGATTTGCGCTCCAGGATAATTCTATTCCATAGAGTGGAAACCAAAGAGGCTGGATTTAAGAGGGTTCCGATTCATAGAGACCTCATGCCAGTATTTGAGCGTATAGGTAAGGTGAGGACGCTAGGTAGCGACAGCCTCTGGCAATGGGGGTATCATGCCCCATCAGACCCATGAAAACAGCTATGAAAAAGCTGGAATGGAAAGATCCAAAACCCCGAATTAATGACCTTAGACACACATTTAAAACGAACGCGCGCAGAAGCGGGATAGATGAGGAAATCAGGGAAAGGATCATGGGTCACAGAGGGCTAAAACTAAATGTATCTCAGAGGTATGGCTTCATAGATGATTATGAACTTGTCAACGCCATCGACAAATTCACTTACGATAATGGATTAACGCAAATTCTAGCTGTATCAAAGAGCGGAAAATAGATGTTGAGAATGCCCAAATGTGACCAAAAGCCAGGAAGCCTTGATTAGCGAGTCAGTTTTTTGAGATCTATTTCTAAAAAGTGCAATGATTTTTGGTGCCTGAGGACGGAGTCGAACCGTCACGGGGCAAAGCCCCAAGGGATTTTAAGTCCCTTGTGTCTACCAATTCCACCACTCAGGCAAAAGAGAGTAGTATTCTCCGCTAGAAACAAATTTTATCGTCAATTCTAATGATGGGGCTGTGAGTGCCCACCGGCCAAAACATATATAACAGTTTTCTCGGACGGATTAGAAATAAAAAATGCTTCTTCCTCTTTCACATGTATAGCGTGGCCAGGTTCCAGAACAGTTTTCCCTTTTTCGTTTTCAATTATTAATCGACTGTCGATGGCCAGGAGTATTTCCTCATGGCCCTCTCCAGGTTTAACCAAACGATCCTTTTCTTTCGGATCCAGCGTGCCGTAAATCAGATAGCAAGCGTGAGTATGCAGGTCTTTCATTCCCAGCACGTATTCCCCACCCTGCTCTTTCGCAAATTTATTGACATTATAAAGTTTCATTTTCGTCTCCCGAAAACGTTAGGCGACTATATCTGCAATCTTATACTGTCTGATAATTGTCCAGGTCAAGCGATCCAATGAAACGACAGTTTGTCCGACCGTAGTATGAGGATTCTTCGAGGATTCTTGACTTGACATGGCACGGTTGCGAGTTTACTATTGTGGCTGATTTCCTTCCGAATGACACCAGGTCAAAAAATATAAATTCCAGCTCATATTGGGAAATTCGATGAATCCTCAGACTTTTGCAGCTAATCAAGTAAGATCGACACCCATGTCGGCGGATTTGGTATCAGTAATAAATCAGTGCTATCAGTGTGGTAAATGTTCCGCGGGTTGTCCTGTGGCCCCTGAGATGGACCTTCTGCCTCATCAGCTTGTTCGTCTGGCGGTACTGGGGGATGTGGACAAGATTGTTCAGTCCAAGAGCATATGGCTGTGTCTGACATGTCACACCTGCGGGGCAAGGTGTCCTAACGGAATTGACGTCCCTGGTCTGCTTGACCCGATCAGACACGACATTCTGAGACGCAAGGAAACACTTACCGACCCGAAGGTGGCCATCTTTCACAAGACCTTCATGGACACAGTAAAGCATTTCGGTCGGATTTATGAGTTGTTCCTCGTGGGGATGTATAAATTCAGGACAAAGACTTTTACGGACGACATGGAACTTGGCTGGAACATGTTCCGTAAGGGCAAATTGCATCTGTTGCCTCAAAAGACCGGGAACTTGAGTGAAGTAAAGCAGGTTTTCAAGAAATCGGGAATCAAGTAAAGAGGAAATACAATGGAATTTAGTTATTATCCCGGATGTACGCTTAAAGGCTCTGCGCAGGAACTCGACGAGTCTTTCAGGAATGGAGCTGAGAGGCTTGGAGTAAGGTTAACCGAGATCCCTGACTGGACATGTTGCGGGGCTTCATCAGCTCATATGGTTGACGCGTATCTGGAGACCGCTCTTCCGGCTCGGGACCTTCTTACAGCGGAGCGGATGGGTCATGACGTGGTCGCTCCTTGCGCCGGATGTCATGTGCGTATGCGTGCGGCTTCCAAGCATATTCTTAAAGATAAGGAGTTACTCAGGCAATTTCCTTTCAAGGGAGAGATAGATGTAATCTCCGGAATGGACATGTTCCACAAGAAAGAGCTTCTCAAGGCTCTTAAGGAGAAGAAAACCAAGCCATTGGAGGGATTACGCGTGGTACCCTACTATGGTTGTCTGGCTGTACGGCCTGTAGATGTGGTTGAGCCTGAGAACGCGGAAAACCCGACTCAGATGGATGACATCCTGGAAGCGCTCGGGGCCGAGGTGTTGAGCTGGCCGTACAAGACGGACTGCTGCGGTGGTTCATTGGCCCTTACCAAGACCGAGATGGTTGTGAAACTGTCCCGCAAGCTAATAGACATGGCCATGATGGTGGACGCTGACATGATGGTGACAATGTGTCCCATGTGTCAGGCTAACCTTGACACTCGGCAGGCGGATATATCCAAGGCCGCAGGTAAAGTATATCATATGCCTGTGGTGTACCTGACCGAATTGATAGGTGTGGCGTTCAACGATCCCAAGGTCAGGGCATGGTTCGAGAAACACATTGTTTCCCCTGTCCCTGTGCTGGCTAAAAGGGGTCTGTTGTAGAAAGCTTTTGTTCGAATATTTTTCGGAGCGATTCCGACCTCAGTTGGACTCAAGATTTGATATAGATTATGAGTCAATGTTCGGAGTGTAAGGTGAGCAACAAAAAAGTTGGCGCGGTAATGACTGTTGGTGGAGGAATTGGAGGAGTCCAGGCGTCTTTGGACCTGGCCGAGTCCGGATTCAAAGTATATCTCGTTGATGAAAAACCGTGTATTGGCGGCGTGATGGCTCAACTTGACAAGACATTTCCAACCAATGACTGTTCTGCATGTATATTTTCGCCCAAGTTACAGACATTGGCGCAAAACCCAAACATAGAGATAGTGGCTTATAGCCGGATTGAAGCTATAGAGGGAGTTGCCGGGGACTTTCGTGTCAAAGTGAGACGCAAAGCGCGTTACGTCGATCCCGAGAAGTGCACTTCATGTGGAGCGTGCGCTCAGAAGTGTCCCACCAAGGTCCCAAATGAATACAATTTTGGGCACGATTTGAGAAAAGCCATTTATAAGGATTATGCTCAAGGAATACCATCGGTATACACAATTGATACGGATCATTGTCGAGTCTTCCAGGGGAAAAAGTGCGGTGTTTGCGCTAAAGTATGCCCGGCGGGCGCTGTTGACTACGAACAAAAAGATGTTATCGAGGAATTCGAAGTCGGCGCAGTAATTATGGCCCCAGGATATGAGTTGTTTGACACCTCCAGGGTATCGGAATATGGCCATGGCATTGCTCCGAATGTGGTAGTTAACTTAGAGATGGAACGTATTCTTAGCGCTTCAGGCCCATTTAGCGGCGTTGTCACTCGCCCATCAGATGGTCGGCACCCGAAAAAGATCGCCTGGATTCAGTGCGTGGCGTCCCGAGACAGAAGAAAAGGAATGCCGCATTGTAGTTCAGTGTGTTGCATGGCTTCAATTAAGCAGGCGGTCATAGCCAAAGAGCACGACGCCACTATTGAACCGACAATTTTCTTCATGGATATCCGCGCTTACGGCAAGGACTTCGACAAGTATTACGAGAAGGCCAAGACCGATGGCGGGGTCCGGTTCATTAGATCCATGGTCAGCCGTGTAGTCGATGACCCGGTAAGTCATGATCTGGACATCGTGTATCTGGATTCGGAAGGCAAGCTGAAAACAGAAACATTCGATATGGTTGTCCTCGCGGTAGGTATCAAACCATCTGATGAAGCAGTTGAGACAGCAAGGTTGCTCAACGTAGACCTGGATACCGAACGATTTTGCGTTACCGGTTCATTTGAACCAGTAAAAACGTCTAGTCCTGGTATCTTCGTGGCAGGAGCTTTTCAGGCCCCGAAGGATATACCTCAAACTGTCATGGAAGCTTCCGCAGCGGCTGGGGTTGCTATTAGGATGCTGGCCGACCAGAGAAACACCCTGACATCCAAGAAACAACTCCCGACTGAGAAGGATTTTTCGGGACAGGAGCCCCGTATCGGAGTTTTCGTTTGCCGTTGCGGGATAAACATAGCGTCTACTGTTGATGTTCCGGGTGTGGTTGATAAAATTCGTGAACTTCCTGGTGTTGTTTACGCTGGTGAAAACCTTTTTACATGCTCTCAGGATACTCAAGCTCAAATCAAGAATGTGATTCAGGAACACAATCTAAACAGGATGATTGTGGCTTCATGCACACCAAGGACTCACCTTCCGTTATTCCAGGAAACCGCTAGAGAAGCCGGTTTGAACAAGTACCTCGTGGAAATGGCCAACATCCGGGAACATTGTTCATGGGTTCACATGAGTGAGAAAGAGAAAGCGACTGATAAGGCTGTAGACCTGATAAAAATGGCTGTAGCCCGGACAGCGAAGCTGGAACAGGTCCAGGACCAACAACTGCCGATGGTTCAGTCTGCTCTTGTTATAGGTGGCGGCGTGGCCGGCATGGCTGCCGCTCTAAATCTTGCAGATCAAGGATTCCCAACTCATCTTCTCGAAACCACCGACAAGCTAGGTGGAAACGCTTGGAACCTTTCTCACACCTTGAAAGGTGAAAATATACAGCCATTTATTGAGGGCATAATCAAGAAAGTCCAGAATGAACCCAAGATAACTGTTCATTTTGACTCAAGTATTAAAGATGTGCATGGGTTCGTAGGTGCATTCAAGACTGAGATTAAGGGAGCAGGTGGAGTTTCCGAGGTGATTGATCACGGCGTAGCAGTAGTCGCCACAGGGGCGTCTGAGTGGAAGCCCGACCTTTATTCTTATGGTCAGGACCCTCGTATACGGACCCATTTTGAAATGACAAAGGCGATGAAAGATAATGATCCCCAGGTCTGGAAAGCTGATACGACCGTTTTTATTCAATGTGTTGGATCAAGATGTCCTGAACGTCCATGGTGTAGCAAGGTTTGTTGCAATCACACTGTAATGGACGCTATTGACTTAAAGGAAGCAAACCCTACGGCTAAGATTTTTGTTCTATATCGTGATATTCGGACTTTTGGATTGAACGAATCCTATTATGAAAAGGCTAGAAGGCTTGGGGTTATTTTTGCCCGATACGAGCCTGACTCTCCACCCAGCGTCAAGGTTGGCGGCAAACTCCAAATCAGTCTGAAAGATGTCATTTTGGGTGGAACCATGAACATTTCGGCTGACAATCTTGTTCTGGCGTCAGCTATCATTCCCAATGATTTCAACAAGGAACTTGCGAAATTTTTCAAGATATCGACGAACGAGGATGGCTATTTTCTTGAAGCGCACATGAAATTGAGGCCCGTCGACTTTGCTACTGACGGTGTTTTTCTGGCAGGCCTCGCTCATTATCCAAAACCATTGGATGAAACGATAGCCCAGGCTGAAGCAGCCGGCTCACATGCGGCGCAAATTTTGGCACGGGGCTATGTCGAAGCTCCCGGGATGGTGTCAGTGATAGACCCGTACTTCTGCCGTGGCTGTGGCCGTTGTGTGGACACCTGCCCGTTCCATGCGCCTGAACTCAAAGAGGTCAGCCCAGGGGTATTCAAGTCGGAAGTTAATCCGGCTTTGTGCAAAGGATGCGGAGCATGCGCTGTGGTATGCCCGACTGGAGCCGCTTCAATTAGACATTTTAAGGACGATCAGATCGTTCAGATGATTGACGTCGCAGTGGCGTAAACATTTATCATGTGGAGCCATTGAGACCCAGCGCTTAGTAATTTATAAGAATCACATAATTTTTCGGAGTAAAAATGCCTGAAGAATTTGATCCAAAGATTGTGGCTTTTGCGTGTAACTGGTGTTCCTACGCCGGGGCGGACCTGGCAGGCGTTGGACGTATGCAATATCCGCCAAGTATTCGCCTAATCCGTTTGATGTGTTCCGGGATGCTGGTCCCTTCATATATTCTTAGAGCTTTTGAAAAGGGAGCCGACGGCGTCTTGGTCACGGGTTGACACATCGGAGAATGCCATTACCTGGAAGGTAATGAAAAAGCTCTGAAGGTTATAGAAAAAGCTAGAAAGATGATGAAGCTTCTTGGAATCGAGGAACAACGTCTCAGGAAGGAATGGATTTCAGCTTCTGAGGGTTCGAGGTTCGCGGAAACCGTGAAAACCTTCACGGAAGAAGTCCGAAGTCTGGGAAGAAATCCTCTGGTGAAAAGGGAGACTGCGGCATGAATTTACCGGATATCGTTGATCGTACGGGCGCTTATTATTGCCTGGACTGCGGTATTTGTACTGGCAGTTGCCCCGTGTCACGCGTGTACCCCGACTTTTCTCCGAGGCTAATGGTTGAAAAGGTCCTTGTTGATCAAGAAGAGAACCCTCTGGAAGATATAAATGTTTGGGCATGCCTTTCTTGTGGTCAATGTACCGTTCGTTGTCCATCCGAGATAGATTATCCCGAATTTATTCGTCTCATCCGTGAAGAAGCGGCGCGACTCGGCAAAGGAGGCACTCCTGCTCACAGGGGTCTTTTCCAGACTATAATGCGTCTCCAGACAATGGATGTTAAACAGTCTAAAACTAACTGGGCAAAGGAAGCTGGACGAGTAGCCGCCTCAGGAGACGTGTATTTCTTTGTCGGTTGCGCACCATTCTTCGATGTCGAATTCCATGATGACTGGGGCCTCGACATGATGGACAGCCCAAAGGGCACTTTGAAATTGTTGAACACGATCGGCATTGAACCGGTTGTACATGATGAGGAACGATGTTGCGGCCATGACCTTTTTTGGAATGGTGACACTGAAAACTTCACCAAGTTGGCAAAAAGAAACGTAGATCTTATTCGCAGCCTCGGATGTAAACAGGTTGTCTTCTCATGCCCTGAAGGGTACATGACGTTTAAGAATCGATATCCCGAAGTAGTTGGCGACCTTGGGTTTGAGCCGGTTCATATTTATGAACTCTTGCGGCGGGAAGCCAACACTGAGAAAATAAAGTTCGAACCCTTTGAAACGCGTCTCACATATCATGACCCGTGCAGACTCGGACGGCAAGCTGGGATTATGGAAGAACCCAGAGACCTTTTAAAATCGATTCCCGGCGTTCAACTCGTCGAAATGGAACACAACAGAATGAGTGGCATCTGTTGCGGAACAAGCGCATGGATAAACTGTTCTACATGTTCAAAATCGATCCAGAAGAAAAGGATAGAAGAGGCGATCTCTACCAGCGCAGAAACTCTCGTTACAGCTTGCCCGAAATGCCGAGCCCATTTGAGTTGCGCATTGAGAGACATGGATACGCCTCTACAGATCCGTGACTTGAACGACGTGCTTGCACAGTCAATTATAGTGTAATGGTTAGTAGTTGTTTTATAGATTTCCAATTCAAGAGAAATTGCTTCGCTCAGGGATGGTGATAACATGGCTTCCAAGGAAGTGCTTATAATCGGTGGCGGCATAGCTGGTATGCAAGCGGCCCTTGATCTGGGTGAGATGGGAATCCAGGTCCATTTGCTTGAGAAAAATCCCAGTATCGGTGGGAAAATGGCCCAGTTGGATAAAACCTTCCCAACTAAT
This sequence comes from uncultured delta proteobacterium, assembly GCA_963798475.1. Classification (GTDB taxonomy): domain Bacteria; phylum Desulfobacterota; class Desulfomonilia; order Desulfomonilales; family Desulfomonilaceae; genus CAJBEZ01. The sequence goes on along the minus strand of CAWCTI010000032.1, from coordinate 74,811 downwards.
GATTGCACGATATGAATTCTCTCACCTAAGTTGCTGGATGTCGGTCGACATCCCAAAGTCAATGTTCTGGCATACAGCGAGCTTGTAGAGTTCGCTGGAGAGATAGGTAACTTCAAGGCTAAGGTTCGGCAGAAGCCCCGTTATATCGATGCGTCGAGGTGTACCGCTTGCGGCGCGTGCGCGGAAAAATGTCCGACCAAAGTCCCTAATGAATTCAATTTCGGGTTTGATGATCGAAAGGCCATTTACAAGGATTATGCTCAGGGTATTCCTTCCATGTTCACGATCGATCCGAACCACTGCAAAGTCATATTGGGCGGCAAATGTGGCGTCTGTGCGAAAGTGTGTCAGGCTAAGGCGGTTGATTACGAACAGAAAGAGTCCTTCGTTGAACTCAATGTCGCTTCTGTCATCGTTTCAACTGGATATGAATTGTTCGATGCGACACAAATACCGGAATATGGATACGGCAGACTTCCGAATGTTATTTCATCTCTCGAAATGGAACGACTCTTGAGCGCAGGTGGGCCTACTAAAGGTCATCTGACGAGACCTTCCGTGATTCAGGGTGAGAAACGCCTAAAAGAATTGCCCAAGCTGATCAAGAAAGCTGAAAAGGATCAGAACGAGGCTGAGAAGACAAAACTCGAGCAAGAGACGACGTGGCTAGAGGAACAAGCCCACAAGTATCACACTGCCAAGAAACTCGGATTTATACAATGCGTTGGTTCCCGAGATTTCAGATTCCATAAGTATTGTTCGAATTATTGTTGTATGCATTCCATTAAAGAAGCGATCATAGCTCGTGAACATGAGCGTGAAACCGAATCCTACATCTTCTACATGGACCTTAGAACTGTGGGTAAAGGCTTCGAGGAATACAAAGTGAGAGGCGCTGAAGTCTCCGGTCTTAAGTATATCAGGGGCCGTGTAGCGGAAATTCTTCAGGACGAAGAACTCAATCCTGTTGTGTATTATGAGGATACCGAGCAGAGAAAGGTCGTGGGCATGACGCTTGATATGGTCATACTTGCGAACGCGTGCTCTCCATCAAAAGGAATATCCAGGTTGGCCGAGTTGCTTGGCCTTGAACTTGATGAAAACCATTTCGTAAAAACCCACCCCAATAGACCATTAGACACAAATGTCGCTGGTATATTTAGCTGCGGTTGCGCTCAGGGTCCGCTCGATATTCCCGAATCAGTGGCTCAGGCTAGTAGCGCAGCCGCTAGAGCGGCTGAGGTGGTGATGACGGAAGGGTTACCCATAGCGGTATAGGGGAGATTTTAGAGTGAAAAACTCAGTGCAAAATGACATTCGCATCGGCGTCTTTATCTGTGACTGCGGATCCAATATAGCGGGATATCTGGAAATGAAGGCCCTGGTGGAATACGCGAAGACCCTGCCCAATGTCGCGTTTGTTCAGGAAAACCTTTATACGTGTTCTGAGGGCGGAATAAATGAAATCAAGGCCGCAATTCCACGCGAAAATCTTAACCGGGTTGTAGTCGCTTCCTGTACTCCACGAACACACGAGCCCCTTTTCATGAGCGCTTGTGAGGAAGCCGGACTCAATCCTTATCTTTTTGAAATGGCTAATATTCGGGATCAATGCTCCTGGGTACACATGCGTGAACGCGAAGCGGGGACCGACCGGGCCAAAGTTCAGATAGCAATGGCTGTCGCCAAAGCGGCAAAACTTAGGGAACTGAGTCGGATTCAGCTTAGCCTCTCGCATAGGGCAATGGTTATAGGTGGTGGAGTTTCGGGTATGTCTGCCGCTCTTGCCCTTGCCAACATGGGTTATGAGGTGGATTTGGTTGAAAAGCGGGGCCGTCTCGGCGGGCTTCTAAATGACTTGAACATTATTCTCCCATCCAATGAGCCACCATCAAATCTGGTGGATAATCTCGCCAATCGATTGGTGAATCACCCCAAAGTCACCATCCACACTGATTCTTTGGTAACAAAAACCGAGGGATATGTCGGCAACTATGTCGCTACAATCACTGACAAGGGTGAAGAGAATAAAATTAAATGCGGGGCTATAGTTGTGGCTATTGGGGCACAAGCCCTCAAACCTGAAGGCCTCTACAATTATGATGGGAAGAAGGTCATCACCCATCTTGAGGTGGAATCCAAGCTCAAAGATGGAGACATCGACGCCAAGAATGTCGCAATAATCCAATGCGTAGGATCACGGTGCAAGGAACGGACCTATTGTTCCCGTATCTGCTGTATGACCGCCGTGAAGAACGCTATACTGATTAAAGAAGCTTCTCCAGAAACTAAAATCACCATCTTTTACCGTGACATGCAAATGTATGGCGTGGAAAACGAGGAAATGTTCCGCAAGTCCAAAAAGTTGGGGGTCCGATTCGTGACTTATGACCCGGAACGACCTCCGACATTTGATGGAGAGGCTGTAAATGTATATCACCTCAGGATGGGACGGGAGATGGTCACTCCGGTCGACCTTCTCGTGCTGTCCACTCCTCTAATTGCCCAGGACGACGCGACTGAGATTTCTACCATGCTTAAAGTCCCGGTAAATGAGAATGGGTTTTTCCTCGAAGGCCACGTAAAACTCAAACCGCTCGATTTCGCGACCGACGGAGTTTATCTGTGCGGCAATGCCCGGTTTCCGTCCACAATTCGGGAAGCCATTTCTCAGGGACTGGGGGCCGCCTCCAGGGCTGCGGGCGTTCTTTCCAAGGAAGCGCTCTTCACGAGTGGAATTGTCGCAGACATAAATCCCGATACTTGTTGCGGCTGTTTGGGCTGCCTACAGGTTTGCCCCTACGGTGCCATTAATTTTATAGAAAACAGAGGTGTGTGTCAGGTCAACAAGGTCCTTTGCAAGGGATGTGGAGGATGCGCGGCGACGTGTCCTTCCGGAAGCGCCAGACTTGACGGTTTTTCAAATCAACAGATATACGCTCAAATAGAACAGGCGATGGCGGGCTAGAACGGAGTTTTTTTCATTGCCCAGATTCCATTGTAGATCGTCTTGTCATCCATACTGAGGAACAGATATGTCCGAGAGTCAATTTGAACCCAAAATTGTCGGTTTCCTTTGTAATTGGTGCGCTTACGCGGGCGCCGATCTGGCTGGTGTAAGCAGACTCCAATATCCGCCGAACCTTAGAACCATCAGGACCCTGTGTTCAGCAACCGTGGGACCTCACCAAATACTCAAGGCGTTCCAGAAGGGCGCAGATGGTATTTTTGTAGGTGGCTGACACATCGGTGATTGTCATTACCTGTATGGTAATTATATGACAGTAAAGAGAATGGGGTTCATGAAGAAACTCCTTGAGTTTTCAGGAATAGATCCCGAGCGACTCGTTCTCAAGTGGGTTTCGTCAGCTGAAGGCCCGAGGTTTGCAAAAGTTGTCACTGAATTTGTCGAGAAAATTAGACAACTTGGACCATCTCCTTTAAGGCCCAAGAAGTTCGAAGAACAAACTCTGACGGAAAAAGCGTCCTAGAGATATTTCCTAAACAATTTAATTCCTCTTTTGGGATAACCAGATGATTGAAAAAGTAAAAGAACACGTTAAGAGCTTGCTGACAGATGGCAAAATAAGTGGTTTTCTTGGCTTGAGAAACGATGATGGAGTTGTCACACCGTTTCTTTTTCAACGAGCGGAAGAACTTGATACTGTTCTTTCTCTTGGGGACCTAGACACACCCGGCGCCGCTAGATACCCCATGGCCAAACTGGCTATGCGCCTGATCCAGAATTCCCCGGAGGATAGCGTTTACGGAGTGCTGGTCCGAGGCTGTGACGAAAGGGCCTTAAACGAACTTAAAAGGTGGAACCAGCTTGGAACCGCTGATAGGTTGGTGAAGGTTGGAGTGGCTTGTCCTGGGGAACTCGCTAAGAACCACGAATGCCGCAAACCATTTCCAGACAAGTTTGTGGCGGGAGAAAAGGTCGAACCGGAGCTGAACAATACTGTCAGAGAAATTCTAGCCAAGGACATGGATGCCAGATTGGCCTATTGGCTAGGCGAATTCAATCGCTGCATCAAATGTTACGGATGCCGGGATATATGTCCAGTTTGTTTTTGCAATGTGTGCACATTGAAAGACGACGATCTTGTCAAAACCGGTGATCTGCCACCTGAAAACCCAATGTTCCATCTAACCAGGGCTGTTCATATGGCTGGGCGTTGCATCGATTGCAATCTTTGTACCTGAAGCTTGCCCAGCAGACATTCCTCTCAGAACTCTATACAAAAGAGTGGCTGAGATCATCACCGATGAATTTGGATACGTTACCGGCGAACCTGGCGAAGGCAAGTCGCCCTTGAATATTCTTGGACCGGACCCGGGACATACCGCGGCCAACGATTGACCTCAGCCTCTTTAGGGCATAGGGGAGATTGCGTCATGCTCACGGTTGAAAACACAGTCCTAATCGTAATCGACATGCAGGAAAAGCTGGTCGGAGCGATGCACGATCGCGAAAATCTGGTAAAAAGAGCGGCCCAGATGGTTAATGGGTCTAAGGTTCTGGGTGTTCCAGTGATATGGACAGAGCAAAACCCCGACGGTCTCGGTTCCACCCTTTCCGAAATTAAGGAGCATCTGGTCGATTCCCATCCCGTGGTGAAATTTAGTTTCAGTTGTTGTGGCGAGCCTAAATTCACTAAAGCGCTCGAGGATTGTGGAAAGAAACAGGTTCTAATCCTGGGTATCGAATGTCACGTTTGTGTGTGTCAAACCATAATTGACCTTAAAGAAATGGGGTGCGAAGTACATGTAGTTTCCGACGCCGTTTCGTCCAGGACCAAGGAAAACAGAGCCATTGGACTGGAGAGGGCAAAACAGGCAGGGGCCACCATTACAAGCGTAGAAATGGCTCTTTTCGAAATGCTGAAAGTAGGTTGTGGAGATACATTCAAACAAATTCTTAAGGTCGTAAAATAAGGTCTGCTTAATAACGCTGGTCTATGGACCGGTTTTATTCATTTTGAATCAAGTTGTTTATACTTGTTAAAGCAATATAACAAGTTATGGGGATCAAAACATCTTAAGCAGATTTTTCTAGCCTTGTTAGTTCCAACTGTGATATAATAAATCAAGTCAGAAAATCCATGTAACGTGAGGTCTTTTCAGGTGAACCGAGTCAATCTGATGATCGGACTTCTAGGGGTGGCGATTGCTGTTTGCTTTGTTATTTCAGCCACGGCCATAGCCCTCGTTTTAACCTATCTCGGAGCTGATTAGCTGCAGCTTATCGGCTGGATTCCAAAATTTTGACCTTTTCTCCGGGGATCGATGCATTAACATCAGGATCGTACATAGCTGATATTCTCGATCCCCGCATCCAGAATGTTCCAGCCGTGACAGCCCTCGCAAGATAGGAAAATTTATACAGCCCTGTGTAAATGCTGTTTTTGAAAACACGGACGCCGTCATCTCGAATTTCCAGGTACGATGGGAAAAATTCGAACAGTCGATCAGAAACGGTAGAGGCGCCTGACAAGGTTTCCCCTTCCAGTCCCTCTGTCTTGAGTTCAGTGTTTATGGGAGTAAGTCCCGCCGGCGTGAAATCCTCGAGAGCCAAAAACTCCATGGTTTGAGGGTTTTTGGAATGGTCCTTGTACCCTATTTCAAGCGTAATACGCACGATATCGCCAACCTTTATTTCTTCCTTACCGTTCAGGTTCTCTATCCTTTTAATTATACTGAGTCCTCCAGTTCCCGTCGCCTGTTTGGAAGGGTTTTCAGGATATGACAGGGATAGGCAGTAGCTCACAAATTGAACTGAATCTGACTGTATACCAAGCGTCCCACTTTTGAGCAGGGAAGCCGGGTCCACTTCAATGGTAACTCCCACTTCGTTCAAGGCTACTTTTTTTGGTCCCTTTTCTTCATCGTCTACAAGGATTTTGACAGACTTGCCTTGATTGGCGGGAACGCTCTTTTTCTCGAAATATTCACTAAGCGCCAACAGACACCAACCGGTGTCCGCTGTTGAAATCCACCTTCCATCAGGCTTGAGTCCCATCATTAGCCTACCGGCAAGCTCATCGGCTTTTTGCGAGGTTCCCTCGACATCAAGAGTAGCCATCAAACATACCGCCAATTCACGCCACAGCGAGTCAAAGGAATTTCTCCTGGAAAGGTTTTGGCCAGGCGCCAATTTCCGGGTTAGGTCTTTTGCCTTCTGTAGAACGAGGTAGTTGATCCTGTTTGAAGCCATCAAGAGTAACGCTTTTGATTCTTCAGAGAGTTTTCCATAATCCGAGAAAAAGGGCTCAATATCCTGAGGGGTCAAAGCATTGAGTTCGGCAAGCGCAAATATCGTCCAATAACGATCGGAAGCTGACTTATAGTCGGGGGTGCCCTTCTTAAACAATGAATCCTTAAGAAATTTGGACGCCAAGGTCAAACTGGGATCAGGGACCTTCATACCGGCCTTTTTGGCTTTGATGAGAGCAAAGGTGGCATATGTGGATGACCACAATGTTGTGTCAAGTTGTCCCGGCCAGTACGAAAAACCTCCAGTCAATTGCTGGGACCCCAGGATCTTGTCGATCCCATTTTTTAGAAAATCATCCACATCCTGAGTCGACAATTCGGGTGTTTGTCTAGCTGATATCAGGTTCCGTAAGCCGACAAGAGGAATTACCGATGAGCTGACCTGTTCAATGCATCCGTATGGGTAGCGCATCAGGTATTTAAAGCCCGGCATAATTCTAGACCAATTGTTCAGACTCAAAGTCAGGTATGCTCTAACGCTTGGTTCCTGAATCTCTCCTATAATCATGTTCCGGACATATTCCGGAAAATTCACTGGAACCTGGAGCGTTTTAGAGAAATTCCCTTGAATCGAATGTGTAATTGGAGTATACAAGCCTCGTGTGGGAACAGTTTTTTTAACCGCATCCTCAAGCTTTTGGTTATTTTCGTCAAATTTCGCACTAATGTTAAGGAAAGTCTGTTCGGATTGTTCCGCTAGCCTGGCATCAATTGAAACAACTTTTGATGAATGTTTCGATAGATCGAATTTTTCATCCCTTAGTTTAACAATCAAGTTTTTTGAGGAATCAAGTTTTAGGATGACCAAGCCATTTTCGTCGGTATTATTAAAGCTGGTCAACGGCAATATTGCCACGTCTCCAGGACAGAGGAACCGTGGTAGAGATGGTTCCACATAAAAGTTTTTTGTAATTAATAAAGTTCTTTCCGCTGAAACAAATCCTGACGATTTGTCCACGGCCACTGCGAAGATACGGTATGTTGTGAGCGAATCCGGCGCAATAAAGGTTACGGACGCTTTACCATCCACATCAGTAATCACTGCTGGGTTGAAATAGGCTACGGCTCTGAAATCCTTTCTGAAACTTGGTCCCATTAGAGTTTTAGCAGCTCCGCCTCCGGTCAAAGGATGAGTGGTCAAGGTTTTGTAAAGATCCTGACTGATCAAATCCAACCGTAGGTCCCCTGTCTTAACTAAAAGAGGCAGATCGAATTTCCCCAATGATGACAAGTCGGGAATTTTGAAATCGGTCATTGCGACGACAGCCTCATTTACAACACAAATGGCAATCTCAGAAACCACACCTGCGCCCGCTTGATCGCGCACGGAAAGATTCAGTGTAACATTCTCGCCCGGTTTAGCCTTTAATTCAGACTCTCCTTTGTTGACTTCCAGACGTAATTTTTTCAAGTCGGTCTGAACTGAAGCATTGGCGCAGCCTGAATATATAGCTGGCATGTCGGAGTCTGTTTGGCTCGTATAAACTGGAAGGTCCGTTCGACCGGCCGGAGCCAGTAGCGACACAAATACATTGGGTTGATAACCCTTCCGGACGATAAACTTGGCACCTCCGTCCTTACCGTTTACTTCAACTACCTGATAGGCAAAGATCTCAGACCTTTCTACTGTCAACAGACACGTCCTGACAGGACGAGGCGTATGAAAAGTCGCTTCAATTGGCGTATCGGGGACATAACCTTTTTGGTTCAGCGCTACGAGGACATTTGCATTGGAACCTTTTGAGGCTTCTTTCTGTCCCTTCAACCATTCGTCGTAATCTTCCCAACCAACCTTAAACAAGGTGCGGCTTGTGTACCTACCCGATGAGTCTAAAACAGTTATAGAAACCAGATAATCTCCAGGATCCACCAACTCAGGCTCAAACACGCCTTGTCCATCAGAGATCTCCTGTTTGGTGGAAAAGGTTTTTATCCAGCCTTCTTCCCAATTGTCATTGATGTTTCCCTGGCTATCTCTTTTCTTGACATTCAGATAGCGTTTTTGCAAAAGGGAAATTTCAATTGCCGCTTTTTGGACTTTCGCTCCATCAGAGTCTATTAGAATGAAACGCAAAGGACTGGAATAGCCCACCTGGACCCGTGTAGGATGTGGGGCGATTCCTACCAAATAACGGGGGACAGGATTGAACAATTTGACTTCAGTGGCTGGTTGGCCATCGATGTCAACAACAGTGGCGGACAGTTTTATACCATAAATACCTGTAAGTATTCTGGCGTCTACCGGTATTCTTATGGACAGCTGGCCTTTTTCATCCAAAACCGATTCACCGGATTCGAGAAACAGGGTTTTGTCTTCCTGATTCCCAAAAAAATAGGACTCATACCCGGAGACAGAGTGAGTTACCGGGGTCAATTCCGCTTTCCATCTTACCCTGCCATGTCGTACCGGGCCACCGGCAAAATAGGAACCCGTCACTTCCGCGATTAGGAATTCCTCTTCACTTTTGATTCCAACATATTTGGGCAGTGATTTTTGTTCGCGGGTAAAATTTAGCGAAACAAAAAATCGGCTTTCTCGATATTCCTGTACGGAAAAACCGTGTGTAAAACCCCCCTGTTCTACGTTTGAATCGGCAAATGCCGTTTTTATAGTGTAATCTCCTACTGGCCAGTAGGTTTCAAGTCTGAAAGTGTCATGACAGGAACCGAATTCGTTTAGCGTTTGTTCAGCCTTATAGCAGACATCCCCTCGAGGTCCTGTTATCACGGTCCTTACCTGGGCATAATCCGGGACCTTTATTCTATCGCCTTTGAAAATTCTGGATATGAATTTGAAATTAACTTCGTCCCCGGGTCGGTAAATTCCTCGATCAGTAAATATGTAACCTGTGCGTGATCCCTCCGCCTGATCCTGCCCCTTTTCTTTTTTTGTCAAACCCGGTTTTATCTGAAAAGATCCAACTTCCATCGCGCAGTAATCGTCCTTGTTGGCCGCTATCAGACATGACAGATCCTTCAAAGCCAGAGGAGCGTTATTGAGGACGGACTTCTCATCAAAGTTTAATGTGAAACTACCGAATTCCTGATTATCCTTGATTAAGATCAGACCGTCTTTGTCTGTCTTCCCAATGTTAAAAGTCTTTTCATCGCGGGTAGCGGCACCCAAATTGACCCCTTCGATCGGCCGACCAGCATGAATTGACGTAATCCAGACAAGTAGACTGTCTGAGGACAATTTGTAACTTATCGCGAGGTCGGTAATCTGGATAAACTTCACGGCAGCGGTAATTTCGGGTTTGTCCACGTCTGAGAATTTCACAATCCATGCGCCACCTTTGTCGGGAGAACCCCTGAAAGACATTGGCGCCGAGAAAATGACTGCCCTGTCTTTGGCCTCGGGAGCGAAGAATGCGTCGGCGTCATCCTGAAATTCCGAGGAAATAAGGTAGTTGTTCCTGATACTGTTCCTAAGTCTTTGAAACTGTAATTTCAAAGACTTCCTATTCTCAGGATACTGCTCCGCTGTGTGATCCAAGTTTCTCATTGTTTCTGGAATTAAAATGGCGGGGATTTTTTTCAGTTCACAGCGAACTTTAGAAATTCCAGAAAGTTTTACGGGCAAGAATTGACGGCTACGAAGTTCAACAATCGAATGATCTGACTGAAAACTGATTTCCCGTGTCAGGCCAGGGCCCTTGAATTCGAATTCATTTGAAGCGAAGATCGCAGTGCCACTGTTCGTGGTGATCGGTAGCATTTGAAGCCTGTAAGCCTGGTCTTTTACAAAATCACCTGAGACTTCGAACTGGCCTTCGTCATTACGTCTAATTTTCAGACCTGAGACTTGGGGATTTATCTTAATGGCGTTGAGAACATCCTTGTCTGGGGCGGATCCTGATAACAGAAAATGGAGTCCTTTGTCTTTAACAGATCGAAAGTAAGTTTCCAGGCCTTTAACTGAAATTTGTTCCACTGATTGAAACTCATAAACAAACACATTGGTCAAGACTTTGGCCCCGAGAGCGTCGGTCAGGCCTTTGTTAATTTTTACCGCTATGTTTTCAGGGGTTGGTACAATTTTTGAGGGAATTATCAGAAATGCTCGCGACGACCGACCGTGACCCTTTTCGCCGTCTGGAGTGATCTGAACTGGAACCCGTCTCCCACCAGTTGTAACGGTCAAAGCTTGATTAAGATTGGCCTGAAATACAGGGGCGCTAAAATTTAGGCGAATCGCCCAGCTCCCGGGGGAGACATCTTGATGGGAAAAATCCCGAAACGCATAAGCTGTTAGATCCTCAGCAAGAACAGGAGATTGCGCTGCTAGACAGCAAAGCGCAACCATCAAAATCACCGTCAACCTGGACCATTTCCTTTCGAAAACCATTTGATAATTCTCCCTGAGGGTTTCGACCGGAATCGGGGAGCAGGGGGCAAACGAGAATCAGTCAGTCTTCAAAACTTTTGCTGAATGAGCCTTCTGCAGTTTCCTCCCGCCATATCCCCGTCCTGATACCCTGGCTTTCTCTAATTTTCTCAAATTGATCCATTTCTTCCTGACACCGAACGCAAAGTCTGGCAGCAGGGAAAAGTCTTAAGCGCTGTTCGGGAATTGGTTCACCACAGTCTTCACATAAGCCATAATCCCCAAGTCTTACCCTTTCAAGGGCGTCCTCAATCTCCTTCAATTGCCTGTGTTGGCGCATGGAAATTTTTGCGTCAAGCTCACGTGAGATCTCTCCGGTGGCCAGGTCAATCTCATCTCCTTTTTCTATGGCGTCGATGTTTCGCCCTACACGTATCGACGCCAACATGTCCAGGAGGACTTGTTTGGGATTAAATGTCCTGTTCTTATCGGGTTCCCTTGGTTTTTCCGCTTCAGGGAGCTGTTCCACAACAATGGGAGGCTTGGGAGGCGGAAGTGGCTTCTGTCTTTTTCTTCCCGCTGTTCCCTTCTTCAATCCAGGGTCCAAAACCTGATAAAAATTCTTTCCATCCTCTATCTTTCTTATAATTTGACCCTTCTGGACCTTTCCTCTAACACTATTTGGAACGATACCCAAGTGGGCTGCTATTTCTTCACGAGTCATCCACATCGTGATTTACTCCTTTTTATTCAGGTTCCGATTTAATGTGATAATCATTCGGAGTATCGTAAGCAATTATCCTTCGTGCCTCAAAAGGCCCTGTTGTCCAATAAACAAAACAGTAATTTGAAAAGGCTTTCGTACCAGCCTTGCACAGTGGGGCCGCGCCGAAATTTTGTTCGCTAGACATGCAAAGCGACTCGCCCTGAGACTTTGAGACCGGGCAGTCCAATGGGAGCGAGATTGTATGCGCTGCCAATCCCCGTGTCAATTGTTTTCCGATTTTTACTTGACTTAATTAACACTTGAATCTGATTATACTACTAAAATATAAGAGTAGTATATCTTGTTAAATCTTGATTAATAAATTGAATACGTTTCTACTATATGCTGAATTACCATAAAGTTTGAGGCCATCTCTTGACAGTTTTCTGACCCGGGAAGATGTTCAGTACCTGATTGACCAGACCTTTCGGTTCTTCGGCTTTTACTCGAGTTTCTATGTCATTCAACAGTTGCGTGACATATTTCCTGCTTGACGGCTTTTCCAGGAATTTCATAGATGTCCTCAAATCAGAAGCGGAGGCCAGCAAATCACCCTTATCCTTGAAGGCTACACCCCGGTTCGCGTATGCCAGACCATTCTTTGGATCCAGTTGGATTGTCTTCGTAAAGGCGCGGATGGCATAGTCCAATTGTTTGCCGAGCAACAACGATTCGCCTAGAGAATAGTACAAATTCGCCACGTCTGGCGCCGCCGGATCGATATTTATCGCCTGTGCGTAATCCTTAGCAACATCGCCATATTTATTGAGGTTTTTTGAGACCCTGGCCCTATCCAGAATTACTGATTTGTCCTTGGGTTTTACTTCCAGCGCAAGATTTAGGTCACCCAGGGCCTTTTCGAAGTGGCGCTGCGCTACGTAAATTTTTGACCTTTCAACAAGGGCCTCGAAATCCTGAGGTTTAAGCTGCACAATCTTGTTAAAATCTTTCAGGGCCTCGTCCATCCTTTTGAGGTCCAGCAACAGCGTCCCTCTTTTATACAGTAGAGAAGGATCGTCCTTTTTTATGCCTATCAACGTATTGTAATCGTTTAACGCAGCGTCTTTCTTACCTGATTTGATTTCAATCGCGGCCCTGGTTCCCAGAGACTTCTGGTCCTTGGGGTCTATTTTCAGCGCTGCGTTCAAATCGTTCAGGGCTTCCTTGTTTCGGCCAAGCAAATATTCGGCCTGTCCTCTGTTCCTGAGAGCCGCGACATTTTTCGGGTCCAGGGCCAATACGTGATTGTAAAACTCAACAGCGGAGTCAGGTTTACCGTTGTCAAGAGCCACATTTCCGAGACTGTTCCATGCAGACAAATTCTTATCGTTAAATGAGAGCGTTTTCTTGAAATCAGCGGTGGCTAAATCCGTTTTCCCCTGCGCAAGATATGCGGAACCCCTAAGAAAATAGGCTTCAGCGTCTTCCGGATGCCTTGCCAAGGCTTGAGTCAAGTCATTTATCGCTTCAGTCGGTTTTCCCAGGTAGAACTCAGCTTCGCCTCTACCACGGACAGCTCCAGCATATGAAGGAACCTTTTTCATAACAGCGTCAATATCATGGAACGCTTTGTCGTAAATCCTCTTGTGTAAATATATGAGGCCCCTCCCATACAAGGCTTCCACAAGATCAGGATTTAGAGACACCGCTTGATTAAAGTCTGACAGCGCCAATTCTTCAAGCCCCTTGGATCTGTAAGCGACCCCGCGATTAAAAAATGCCCTGGCATTCTTCGGTTCCTGCTCGACAACCCGACTGTAAAGTTGTATGGCTTCGTCAAGGTTTCTCTTCCATTGAGCCTCAACGGCTTGCGCAAAAATTCCGTTTTCAACAGGGGCATCGGCTACACTCGGGCTTACAGACAACAAACAGGCGACAGAAATGATCAGAAGATAGTACCGCAAAATTGATGGTCCCCTGTTAATCGAAATCTTGGAAATCACTTCGGCAGACACAGCAAAATCCTTTGTGGCCGGAGTGAGTCCCTTTTTTGAGGAAAACGGCGTTGTCATGAGGTATTATGATACACTCTTTCTATTAGTGGAAAGGACCTTGGCTTTGGCAAAATCGGCTTGGGCTTTGGTCGTATCGCCTACAAATTCGTACGCTATCCCGCGCTTGAAATAGGAGTCTCCGTTTTGTGGATCAAGTTTTATGCTCTTGGAAAGGGCGTTGATAGATTCAAGGAATTTCCCTTCTTTGCCTAGCGCCTCTCCTAGCTTCAAATATGCTGCGGCGTCATTCGGTTTAACGGCAACAAGCTTTCTGAAATATTCCACGGCTGATTGATAGTCTCCCGACTTCTCTTTCACCTCTCCTAAAAAGATCAAAACCTCCGGGTTGTTCGGATCCATGCTGAATGCCCCCTGGAAATCCGATACAGCCATGTTCTTGTCCCCTGTTTCCATGTAACAACGAGCACGGTAGGTCAGAATAGCGGCCGACGGGCCCTCTAGTTCCAAAGCGCGGGAAAAGTCCGTGATCGCCTTTGAACATTCACCAGAAGATTGATACATCCAACCTCGATTCGCATAGGCTCTCGCAAGATCGGGGTTTAAAGTGATCGACTTCGAAACATCCTTGATCCCATTGGAAACGTCCCCCTTTGTAAAGTAGAGCCAGCCCCTGTTGTTATAGATATCAGGAAAGTTAGGATTCAATTTGGCGGCTTCATCATAATCTTTCATCGCCCTGTTGAGTTTGTTTTTTCTGAAGTAAGCGTTTCCCCTCTGAAAATATGCCAATGAATACATGGAATTCAGATCGATTGCCTTAGATAGATCAGCTATCGCTCCGTCGTTGTCCCCAAGTTTTATTCTTGCAGCCCCTCTATTGTAATAGGCTAGGGAATAGTAAGGATTTATATCTATGGCCCGATTGAAATCCGGGATGGCTTTGGCGATTTCTCCCTTCTGAACGAGCGCCCAGCCACGGTTGTTGTAAGAATCGGCGTCAGTGGGATCTAATTCCAACGCCTTCGTGAAATCGGCTATCGATTTATCGAGAGCGCCCTTTCCATAATACGCGTTGCCTCGATTGTAATAGGCCAACGAATATGATGGATTCAACGCTATTGCTTTGGAATAGTCTTTTATCGCCTGGTCGAAGGAACCCTGCCTGTAATACGCGCTGCCACGGTTATTATAGGCGGTCTCCATCTGTGGATCGAGCTGGATTGCCAGTGAGTAATCCTCTATAGCCCGAGTTGAGTCACCCAACTTCTCGAGACTCAACCCCCTTCTAAAATACACGTCAGAGGTCCCTATTCCAGATTTTATGGCCTTGTTAAAGTAATCTAAAGCCTTTGAATATTCGCCAGCCCTGTACGCCAATTTGGCATTTTCATAGAAATCCTCAGCATATTGAGATTTGGTCTCCTGAGGAAAAGCAAATGCCGCTGTTATCAAGACTCCGAAAACTATGATGGTATTGAGAATTCGCATTTGTCACTCAGGGCCCGACGAACCTATACTATAGTATTAATATTATCATAACAGATAGATAGTTGTCTATATTAATGTTTAAGATAAGCTTCACGCCGCAGAGCGAAACCCAACTTTGTGAGGTTTTCTTAAACTGATTTCAACCGGCTATAATTATTACTAAATTAGACCAGTAATTTTACGGTTTGTTCCAGAAGAATTATTTTATTCGAGCTTAATGTTTAATGGAGGTTTTGAATGAAAGATAACCTATGACTCCCAATAAATCTACCGTGAGTACAGAAAAGTTGAATTGACCGACAATTAGCGCTCGTGTATTCGGGTTGGTTCATAAATACGATGCAACTCGGATAGGGTGTAGCATCCTGCGTCGTATCGGTTGCGCATCCAGTTAATAAATAACTGGAGACGTTTTATGAACCTTTGGACTGCTTCCTCGGTTGGATTCAGGGGACTCATTCCAGGCGCCAGTTCAGATGAATGAAAAAATATAGTCACGCAGTCGCCTCCTCGCCTTTCATGAATCATTACAGCGGCTTTGGCTATTTGCAGATTTACCCAAGCGGGTTGAGCCGCTATTGAACCCAGATTCATCGATAACCACTCGGCCATGCCATCGGGTAAACAGTCGCTGTTTGACAAACGCTCGAAATACCGACCACTACCCTTTAATGTTGGCAATATTGTTACAGGGACCTCAAGAACTGAGGAGCTTCCAACTCTGGAGGGATCGAGAAGATCCGGGAAATATGGGTCGGAAGGAGCGCAAAGGTGATTCGGTCCACCGTAGGCCTTCCTCATGGGGGAAACACTGCTGTCCACTTTGACACCTATTTTCTCAAGGACACGCAGCATATTCGGTCCTAGGTTGAAACGGCCCATTCGAAAAGAATTCGGAAGTTCATCACTATTTGACAGTAATTTAATCAATGAAATGGCCTTGGCTTCAAGCAGGTATGGGGGCATCAATTCAGAAGGAGTAGGGGGAGGAGCTTCATCGGACACAATTGGCGGCGTATTCCAGTGATGCAGATGGATACCTATTTCAGCGTTCCATCTCTTCTTTAAGCTATAAAGTTTCTTTAAAATGGCACCTTTGTTTGCGACCTGATACGATACAAGAAGCGTCGGCCTGACTCCAAGGTCCATAAACACCGGATCCAACCTGTCCATTTCAAGAACATTTAGAGCCGAAGCGGCGCCTGACGAATAGACACCACTAAACAGTCCCTCTTCCTCAACGTCTATAGTTACTGCAAATTTCATTTGATCCCGGGCGCTATACTGAGTTCGCCCCTGTCAAGAATTAAAGTCCAAACAGACACCAGAACCAAAAATCCATCACGAAATATGTGGAAGGGGGATATTCTGCCTGAAGATTCCGCTGAGGACGAAAAACATCCACAATCAATATCCAGACCTACCGCGTACGCATAAATTATAGCCCCCAGAAAAATCAACATCATCGATGAGGCTAGTAATGCGGCTGCCCTGGTCTGCATCCCCAGAATTAAAAATATGCCTGTCCCCAATTCCAGCCATGGAAGAGTCAACGCTATCAGATTGCTATAAATTGGAGGAATCAAGCCGTAATTTCTAATCGAAGCGGCGAACGCTGACGGATCAAATATCTTGTAAATACTGGCATAAATAAACAACGTGCCAATCAAGAGCCTAGCTAATAAAGTTATCCATTTCATCCCTGTCGACCTTCTATCGCCATCGATAATGCCTCTATTTTTGTGTTGGATACCCATTTTGTTCCCAACCTGGATATCCATCCTTCATAATCATCATATTAGAGTATCCGAAATCAATAAGAAACGAGGCTACGCGCTCTGCCATGTCACAATCGGGGCCATTACAATATAGTACCAGCTTACTATCCTGCGGTATTAACGGTTCTATTCCCGGAAATTTCTGTTCCTTATCATCAGGAGACAGGGAAACAGCGCCACGCACGTGCCCTTTTGAATAATCCTTGTCATTTCTGGTGTCTACAAATACCACCAGAGGGTCTTCCAGCCACTTTACAGCTTCCTTAGAATCAACAAGAGGGATCTTATGGTTTAAAATTGTAATTTCCGTCGGAGGAACGTACAGCCATGGAATGTGTCGAGCCGGTATCAGATTAGATCCAATGCCTATCAGAAAACACAACAAGACAATAGCGCCCGCCCTAGAGATCAAAGTAGACAAGCCATTCATCACGTCATTCCTAATAATATTCAAAAAGATAATAGATATAGTTTATACTTTGATTTATTTAACAAGCATAGTATAATTTTATTACTATTCTTTTGACACTATATCAGCCCTATGATACTATGAGTTTGCGTCAAATCCGTAAAGAATTTCGAACCACGACCGGTTCGTAAAAAACGGCCGACTCAAAACAAAAAACTCCTAAAGGATTTGCAGAGTTGACACACATGTTAAGACAAAATTCTTGCCTGCAAAAACATTTGGTTTTTCTGATAGCGATATTGTCAATCATGATATCACAGGCGATCGCGCAAGAACTAGAAACGCCTCTTATCACTAATGTTAAGGTTTCGCCAGACCAAAAACAGATAGTTATCAAAGGGAACAAGACGCTTGGGTTCCATTCCGCTTTTGCGTTTGAAAATCCTTATCGTCTCGTAATCGATTTTGAAAATACAGGTCTTGCTAAAGTTCCGGCCAAAATCAAAGTCGACAAACCACCTATAAATGAAATTCGTTTGGGAGCCAACGCTCGTAGAGCTCGGCTCGTTGTGGATTTTGGCGAATATCCAGTACCGCCGTTTTTGGTGGAGAGAAAAGGCAACCTGGCGGTTGTAGCTTTGGGTAACGTACCGACCGACCCAAGAATGATTCAAAGAAATTCTGCTGCTGAATCTCGACCAAAACCTTCCCATATCTCACCGCAGCAACCGCAACACCACGTTGCTCAAAAAAGGGAAACGACCCCTGTGCCGCCTTCTACTTCAAGCCCTTCCCCGTCAGTATCGTTTGTCGCTCCTAGTAAGAAGACAGGACAACCGGGTTTTGCGGTCAAACAATCGCTAGTAACAAACAACATGCTGCTGGTAGAACTTCAGAACTCGAAAAACCCCTCCGAAACATACAGGATTGTTTTAGATTTAAACCTCGATGACATGACTGTTCATAATGCGTCAATCAGCAATTCAAAAGGCCTTGTAAAAAAGTTTAACCTGGTTGATTCAGGCCCCAAGGTGGTCAAGAACGAACCCAGTCAGGAAGAGACGGCCAATGGACCCGCTAATGTGGGTCCAAGGAAGAAGTCCAAACTGGTTGTTGAGCAAAAATCTTTTGACCAACCGAAGTACTCGTGGGGATCTACAAATTCCTCATCACCGGAATTTGACAGCCCTAATCAGCAATCAGCAGGTTCCAATCCATTCAGACTTCAAAAGTTTGAGTTAAAATCAAAAGACTCTGGAACTGCCAAACTTGACGAACGGTAGATCTCCACAGTTTTGTAAACAAATATCGATTCATGGGTCAACACGGCGCACTGCTCATTGACTATAACATTTCAACCCACCCGACAAATTAGAATTCCCAGAATCTTCTTTATCAACCGTGAAAAACTAATTTGACTTGTAAAATGGTTTTCTCTAAATGTACTTTGTAACCAGACTCTATTACATGACCAAATGTTAATAAGTGTAAGGATAACAATTTACATAGGAAAGGAGGGGTGAAAAATAAATGGCGGTTAGCAGATTAAATTTTGAACCATTTTTCACGTGGGTCAACAGAGGCAGGATCCTTTATTCTCCAGGCAGCAGGGCTGAGATAGCCTACGAACTTCGGCAACTCGGTGCCTCGAAGCCTCTTCTTATAACGGATATGGGATTGGTCGACGCAGGTGTGGCGGACCAGATCTTACAAAAACTGGAAATATCGAATTTACAAATCGCGGGGCTGTTTGACGCGGTGACCCAGGACGCCAGGATCGAAAATATCAATGAAGCCGCCAGGTTTTACAAGGATACCGGAGCAGACTCATTGATAGCTGTTGGAGGCGGCAGTGTGTTGGACACCGCAAAAGCTGTAAATATCTTGGTGGGAGCTGGTTTGGACGATTTTAAACCCCTAGCGGACCAAGCGGCTCTGTGGGAAGACGCTTCCCCTTTACCTCCGCATGTCGCAGTCCCGACTACTGCTGGTACTGGATGTGAGGTAACCAACGTCATCGTCGTCCTCGATTCTGAAGCACGGGCTAAACTTTCTATAACCCATCCTTTTTGCAATGCGGATCTATCGATACTTGATCCGGAGTTAACCATCCAGCTTCCGACGAAGATCACCGCTTTCACCGGTATTGACGCTCTAACCCATGCTATAGAGGGCATAACATCAACAGGGGCTCAACCGATTTCAGACGCTTTGGGATTGCAAGCGATAAGAATGATCACACGGGCCCTGCCTCGCGCAATGTTGGAGCCTGAAGATATTGAAGCTAGAGGAGACATGATGATTGCCGCCACTATGGCCGGGATGTGTTTCTGTAACTCCATGCTTGGAGCAACTCACGCCACGGCCCATGCACTGGGGGCTATGTATGGCATTCCGCATGGCCTTGCAAACGCAATAATGCTGCCTCTGGTAATGGAATTTAACATTCCGGAGATCACTGAGCGATATTCAATAATCGCTCAGGCTCTAGGTGTCCCAATGGATGGATCTTATTCCCGGAGTAACGCCGAGTCTGCGGTGGACGCTGTCAGGAAATTGAAGATGGACATTGGGCTAACAGAAACTCTCAAAGACTTTCATGTTCCAGGAGATCCGGACAAGTTGTCCGATTTGGTGGAACTTGCCGCTGGTGACAGTCAGATAAGTTACAATCCCCGAACGATGGATGAGTCTGATATACTGAATCTGTATTTGAAAGCGCTGTAAAAAATTGGGAGGCGATTATGGAATTTTGGAAAGACGAAACTGAGCCAATAAAGGCCTTTATTGAACTGTTCAACCGCGCAAAACATGACACTGAGTTGTATGAGGGGCTGAAGAAAGTGAATCAGTTAATCTGGTTCGATTACACTGAAGACGGTCCAAATTGCTCATTCTACGTCGATTGCAGAGGTGGAGAGGTTAAAGTCTCCCCGGGAAAACCCGATGATCAACCTAATCTGACAATGAGCCTTTCAGCGGATGACGCCCACAGATCCTGGTCTAACAAATTGAACCCTGTTATGGCTATAACAAGAAAAAAGATAAGGGTAAAAGGTTCTGCGACTGGTCTCTTAAAATTGGCGCCAAAACTTAAAAAAGTCGCGACGATTTACAACGAAACACTCAAAGATCTCGGTTGGGAGAGCAAGATAATTTCTTGATTATCCCAGAGGTATATTCATGAAAGGCAGTACCGGCCATTTTCTTTCAGTCAACCTATCGGATGGCTCGATTAATTCATTTTGTCCTCCATTAGATTACTACTCGCGGTTCATAGGAGGCGCAGGCTTTGCAGCCAGGCTATTCGTGGAACGAGGCAATTTTGAAACTGATCCGTTAGCTCCGGACGCTCCACTTATTTTTTCTTTAGGTCCGTTCGCCGGCCTCAGGCTTTCTGGAGCGAGCCGCTTTTCTGCGGCAGCTTGCTCACCACTCACCGGCCACTGGTCCGATTCCTCATGTGGGGGTAACTTTGCGCCTGAATTGAAATTTGCGGGTTTTGACGGCATAATTATTTCCGGAAAGGCTGAAAAACCTTCGGTCCTTGTCATATCGGACCATGCCGCCAAGATTGAAACATGTACGGAATTATGGGGCTTGGGGGTTGAGAAAGCCACCGCAGGGTTAAAACACAAATTTGGAAAAGCTTCCAAAACGCTTGTAATCGGACCAGCCGGAGAAAACCTCGTTAAATTCGCTTGTATCATCAATGACGGACATAGCGTTTTCGGTAGGACCGGATTAGGAGCTGTCATGGGTTCCAAAGGTCTTAAAGCAATAGTGGTAAGGGCCAAGGATAGAAACTTTCTCGTAGACGACACAGTAGCATGCCGCAAACTTGTCTCGGAATTGAACAACCGCATAAAAGAGTCAGTCACTCTTAGTGTTATGAGAGAGAATGGAACGGCGGCCAATCTTGAAGGTGGGGTCCATTTGGGCGACGTTCCAATAAGAAATTTTACTTCAAATTTCTGGGAGGAAATGGCCGAGGCATTGACAGGATCTACCCTGACAGAAAAATATTTGAAGAGGAGAGCAAATTGTGACTTTTGTAGTGTGGCATGTAAAAGAATTGTGGAAATCACTGAAGGTCCTTTCGCCATATCTAAAGGTCCTGGTCCCGAGTATGAAACCATCGTCTCTTTTGGATCGTTGATTGGGTCTATGGATCTTGCAGCTACATGTAAGGCCGGCAGGATATGCAATGACCTTGGAATGGACACTATTTCTTCCGGCGCTACGATAGCTTGGGCGATAGAGGCATTTGAAAAGGGCGACGTCAGCGCCAATGAGTGTGACGGTTTACAACTCAAATGGGGCGACATAAATACCGTGATCAACCAGGTGTTACCGAAAATAGCGGAAAGAAAGGGCAACCTGGGTGAGCTTCTTTCCGGCGGATCGGTAGCCGCTGCCAGGAAAACAGATTCAAAAACAGGGGAATATAACGTTCATGCCAAGGGCTTGGAAGCGCCCATGCACGATCCCCGTGGTGGCGGTCATGGGCTTGCCTTGACATACGCTGTAAGTCACCGAGGCGCGTGCCACGTATCATCACCCATGTTATTCATGGAGATGGGGGCATGTTACTACCCCGAAATCGGTTTTGACTATGAACTAGAACCTATGTCATCGGAAAACAAAGCTGAATCCGCTGTCTTGGCGATGATATTAGGGGCTTTGGAAAATAGCGCCTGCCTATGTCAATTTGCTGATCGTGAGATCACAATTCCGGAGTGGGTTGACTTGTTTAACTCAGTAGTTGGTCTCAATTGGGAGGTCGACGATATGATGAAAGCGGGTCGCCGAATCTTTTATTTGCAAAGACTCTTGAATCATCGTTACGGTCTTAGGGCCGAGGATGACAATGTTTCGGGTCGTTTATTGACTCCTGCGGTTGACGGAACCCCCGAAGGTATAGAAATCGACTTTGAAAAAATGAAGACCCAATTTTATGAACTGATGGACCTGGACTCGGAGACCGGCATTCCTTCCAGAAAAACCTTGATAGATTACAATTTGGAGACTGAAGCCGACATAATATTTAAAGGTTAGAAAGTGCGGATTTTCTTGGAACCTATTGGCGTTGTCAGAGGACGACTGTTTGACCAATCAGTAGAAATTGAGGAGGATAGCTCGGTCGGCAAATTGATTGAATCTTTAAATCTACCGTCAAAACTCAATGTAATTGCCATAAACAATGGAAGAAGAATGTCTTCGGACGAGATACTCAAGGACGGAGCAACCATAAAGATTGTCTCCCTGGCTTTGGGTGGTTGATAAAATCTGCACCTTCGCTAAAAGGGGTGGCGCTCAAGCCACAATACAAGGCTCAATATAGTCCAGATCTGCCTGTTGTTATCTTTTGCCCCACTGAGGTGCTCATCCAGAAGCGCTTTGCAGTATTTTGGGTCAATTATTCGTGAACGGGTTAGCCGTTCCTCCGAAAACACTTCACTTACAAAAGTTCTCAGCTCGTTTCTTATCCAAAAAGGAAGAGGTGGGGTAAAACCTCTTTTTTTGCCTTTTCGAATAGACGGTGGAAGCAAAAGCTTGACGGCATTTCGCAAAAGACTCTTTGTTTGGAAACCTTTTGATTTTATTCCAGGTGGAATCATGGAAACCCGTTCGACCAATTCATGATCCAGGAAAGGCACACGGGCTTCTAAAGAGTTGGCCATGGTCATCCTGTCCACTTTCGTGAGATTGTCATCAAGGAGAAATGTTTTAGCGTCCACGTAAAGGAGTTGATTCAGGGGATGACTTTTCCTGACACGTGAAAAATGAGCGTCAAAAATCCTGAAAGTGTCATCAAAACCCTGATCAAGGAAGTCTTTAGTAAATAAACTCCGTTTCTCATCCTCATTAAAAATCACTTTCCACCAGTAATGGCCCATGTCAAACGGCAGATCAGCGCCAGTCACAAATCTCTTGGCCTTGTAATCAAAGCTGATCCTCTCAAAAGAGGACGGTAAAGAAAGAATTATTCTATTTATGACATTTTTCCTGATCCAACTGGGAATAAGCCGAAAGATGCGACTCACTTTAAATGCAAAATGTGTTGGATAACCCGCAAATACTTCGTCACCTCCGTCACCGGTGAGCACAACCCTAACTCGCTCCGCCGCCATTTTGGAAACGATGTACGTCGGTATTGCAGAGTAATCGGCAAAAGGTTCATCAAAAAACGCCAGCAAGTCCTGGATGGGACCGGCCATGGACGGATCAACCATTTTTTCCACATGTTCCGTGCCAATCTCGTGGGCCACAAAACGGGCTTCTAATGACTCGTCATAAGACTCGTGCGGAAAACCAATAGTGAAAGTCTTGAGAGGCGCTCTCAATTTTCGGGCCATAATGGCGGAGATGGTCGTGGAATCCAATCCCGCGCTGAGTAGAGCCCCGATTGGCACATCAGATATCATTTGCCGGCGTACTGCTGTCTCAATGAGGTCTAATATTTCTTCGTCAAAAGATGTCTTTGAATAGTCCTCCTCTCCAGCGATGGGAGCAGGAATATCCCAGTATGATCTTTGGACTACCCCGCTTAACGAACAAATAAGAGTTTTGGAGGGTTCAAGCTTCTTAATGGCCGAAAAAGCCGTTTCAGGGGTCGGCGTGTACATCAGGGATGCGTAATCGTATATAGCCTGAAAATTGGGGGAGTGATCAACGGAAGTCTTAAGTAACGCCTTTATTTCGCTAGCAAAAAAAAAATTCCCTTTTGGGTCAAAACAGTAGAATAAAGGCTTTATACCCATGCGGTCCCGAGCCACCAAAATCTTCCTGGCCCTCGAATCCCAAATTGCGAATGCGAACATTCCATTAAGGCGAGACACGCAATCATGGCCGTATTCTTCGTAAAGATGTACAATTGCTTCGGTATCGGAACAAGTGCGGAACGTGTGGCCTCTTTTTACAAGATCCGCCATGAGCTCCTGATAGTTATAAATTTCGCCGTTGAAGACTATCCATATGGAAGAATCCTCGTTGCTCAAGGGTTGACGCCCCCCCTCAATGTCTATGATGCTCAGACGACGCATGGCCAGACCTACTGAACCATCGATGTAATATCCCTCGTCATCGGGTCCTCGGTGCGTCATGGTTCGGTTCATATCCTGCAACAAACCCATAGAAACCGGACGAAGATCACCTATAGAAAATGTTCCGCATATTCCGCACATGTTTGATGTTGTCTACACCGTGACTTTAATCCCGTTCCTGAAGTCGAAGCGACGCAAATTGGTCAAGAATAAGTCCGAAGAATATAATATTGATACCTCCCGCCAGAAAAAGCACTACTCCGCCTGAAAATTGCTGGAATAAAATCAAGTTCCTGACCGTGAGAAAGATTCCCATCAATACCATTGCCAATCCGGCGGGCAAAAATATTTTGTTCGGGTTCGTCATCGTTATGATCCTTAGAATGAACATTATAAATCTGAACCCGTCTCTAAACGGACGGAGTTTGCTTTTGGTGTGGGTTGGTCTTGAATTAACGGTTATAGGCGTAAATGTCACGTTGTAACCTGCAGTGATAAATGACAGAGTGCTGGTCGATGGGAATGAGTAGCCATTAGGGTAGAGGTGCAGAAACTTGATTGCAACCTCGTGACGAAAAGCTCTAAAACCAGAGGTCAAATCAGGTATGTCACGCTCAGCGAGGAATGAGGCCAGACCTCTCAAAAGTCGATTTCCGAGATTTCTCAAAGGAGACCCTTCCTGATTGGAGAAATCTCGGGCTCCTACCACCAGGTCAAAGTCTTTTAGTTGGTCAAGTATTCGGGGCAATTCCGTTGGATCGTGCTGCCCATCGGCGTCCAGGACCGCTATTATCCCTGCCTTGAGGGACCGTAAAGCAGTTTTCAGGCACGCTCCGTTGCCTTTATTGGTAGGATGTCTGATTACTTCCGCTCCTGCGTCAGTGGCTCGTTTTAGTGTATTATCGGTTGATCCATCATCAATAACCATCACTCGGGCTTCAGGCACATTTTCCATGGCCCCCCGGACCACGTCAGCTATAGTTTGCTCTTCATTATAAGCTGGTATGACTATGGTAATCATGGATTGAGAAACGGCACTCGTGTCTTTAACGTCCATTGAACATTCCTAAACTTTGAGGTCCAGAGTAATTTTTACAACACTCCGGAGATGTCTGGACTGGCGGAAACAACCCGAACATCGTAGATGTTAAAATTACTAATTGATAAAATAGCGCTACAAACTGACGCTATAGCATAATCATACATAGGAGTCGATATGAAATGGGGAATTTTGGCGTAGCGTGGTGGCGGTGCAGGGACTCGAACCCCGGACACTGCGGATATGAGCCGCATGCTCTAACCTTCTGAGCTACACCGCCGCAACAAACAATCAGATTAACACTAAATATGAATCTATGTCAACATCGTTCGGGATAAAGATAATCGGGAGGCCCCAAAAAAAACCAGCATTAAGTTAAATTTTCCCTAACCTGTTTCATTCTCTCTAAAATGTCTGTGTAAATTGAGAAACTGTCGTCAAGCTTGCCTATGGCCGCGTTTTTCTCGAGCTGACCGGCCAATGAAGAAATTTCCGACAACATCAAATTTAGCGCTGCCCCTTTTATTGAATGGGCCCTCTTCCGGACCACTTCAGCGTCTCTATTCTTTATTCCTTCCAGCAAAGCAGGCAGGTCTTCATTTTCAGTATAATCAAGAAAAACCGACACAAATTCAAACACATCTTCTCGGTCAATACCAAGCTCTTCCGCCAACTCTTCAATGGTTATTATCATGGTACATATGCCTTAACAATCTTCACTTATAACGCATTTTTCTGGAAAACAGATCGTGTTGATTGAGCCGCCTCATTGAAATTAGTCCTGACCACGTAATGTTGTCAACAAAACCATCGGCTTTGAAAATAAACTATTGGGAATTTACAACCTCTTTTGGCACAAAGATAATCAAAAATTACCCATTTTCATATGAAGTCAAATGATGGATCACTATCTCCGGAGGGCAGTTGAATCTGATCGGTAACCCGGAACTTCCGGCTCCTGCAGAAGTATATCCGGGAATACCTTTATATTCCCAAGCGCCACGGCAATAATCGCGGCCACAGGTAGAATTGAGCCATAGTGGTATACCGGTCGGCAAACAGATCTGGCCTGCGTGAGTATGCCCTGTCACTATGAAGTCAGGGCCATATCCCCATGCCTCTTCTAGTGTCTCCGGTGAATGGATCATCAATATCTTTGATTCTGAAACATCAACTTCCTTAAATGCTTTTTTGTAATTGTGGGTTCCATAGAAATGCGCGTCATCCAACCCAATCAGCCACACACCGGATCCATCTTTGGATATCCGAACTGTTTCATTCAAAAGGGTCCGTATTCCGCTCATTTCGAGAGTTGGCACGAATTCCAGAAAATCATGGTTTCCTAAAATACAATAGCTACCGTGTCCACATTTTAAATATTCCGATAAAATCTCAATTGCTTTCAACGTAGGATAATAATTTCCATGAGTTTTAAAACGGAAGTCTCCTGTTATAAGCGCAAGATCGAAATCCTGGTTTGAAATGAGGCGGCCTACATGACGGCTAAAGCCGTCCGACAGGTCCAGATGGAGGTCCGACAAATGTAAAATTCTATACCCTTCGAAAGCAGAAGACAAATGAGGTATCCTTACAACATTGTGGACTATTTTATGCGCCCATGTATTGGCGTGACCTCTTTGCCACACACCCAGCAATCTGAGGACCGCCCCCAAAAATTTCATCCCATTTTCCGAATTTTCAAAATGAAAGGAGCTTACCCCGGGTCCCAAGATGTCGGCAGAATATTGAATTTGAATAGACAACCTTCGCGCCACGTAATCAGCCCCACATCTCTCAATCAATTTTTCAAGGGCATCTGTCTCCACGAGCTTGGTTCAACTCAAGATGCAGTATTAAAAGCAGTGGATTGTTTACGGTCGGTCAACGGCTAAGGCAGTTTCGTTGAGAGGGGTATTCTTAATTAACCTGAGAATATTTTTCCCTCCCTCTTCTGATTTGTATATCCAGTCATCCATAAAATGCCTCATAAACCATATTCCCAGACCACCCTCACCAAGGTTTTGAAAATCCGGTTCCGCTATTGCGTCAGGATCAAAGCTCTCCCCGTAATCTTCCAGGCGAATTTCCAATTGATTTTGTCTAACAAAGATTTCTATTCGGACGGGGCCTTTTTGTTTTGACTTGTAGGCGTGTCTGCTAACATTTGTAAAAGCCTCGTTGAAAGCTAATTCCACATTGTCGATGACATCCTCAGCATTCGAGAAACCCGGCAGTTGCTGGACAAGATTTCTCACGAACAGATCAAGTGGTCTGAGGAGAATTATCTCAGCGCTGGCTTCAATATTAATATACAGTTCGTCTTCCATCTCTGTCATCTCTGGTCAACAGGAAAAAATACAGGATCTTTCCAGAACAATTCTCATTTTATTGGATCATTGAAACGACCCTATTGCTGCGTCCAAATTGTCATATATTTCAAATACCCTATGCAGACGCGTTAATTGAAAGAGAGTTTGAGCTTGAGGGGACGGTCTGGCGATTTTAAGGTCTCCTCGATTTTTTAGAAGTGAGCGAAGAGACGCTACAAGGGCCCCACACCCGGAGCTGTCAATGAATTTTGTCTTTGCCAAGTCTATAATCAACTTGGCTGCGGGCTCTTCGGAAATTTTCTTCACAGCCTCTTTAAGCTTAGGAGCTGCCAGGGCATCGAGTCTCTCGTCGGTGCTTATCACCGTTACCCCGTCCTTCCGCTGAATCTCCATTTCAAACTCTCCTATAAGAATCCAAACAAACCATTATTAAAATATACCGTTTAAATAGCAAAAACTATGCAAATGACATCAATACTTTTTGTCCATATCGAAAGAATACGGAAATCCATTTAATCCCGAATCAAAAGATTTTTGATAGACTTTACCAATATTCTCAAATCTTCTTTTAAACTCCTAGTAGCTGTATAGTAATTTTCCGCTGTTATTCTTTCGTCTTCCGATACGTTACTTGGGCAATAAGCGTCAACTGGTGTAAATAATCCGTCTAGCGCCTCAAAACGCTGTAGGGCCCAATCTTCCTGATACCGTTCGAATTCCTCCTCTTTTAAAGGACGAACACCAACGAGTCTCAACTTTCCAAGTATCACGTCTATCAAACCAGGAATTCTTTCTACAAAAGGTCCTGAATCGTCGAACCAAAAGAAATTTTTGGCCCTGGCGGCGTTCTTTGAGGCGGGATCAAAATAAAGGTCTCTCATCATGAGTTGGTGGACCTCGAAAAATGATTTTCGTCGCACCTTACGAATAAGACCTGTTATGACCCATATAGGAGCTGTCATCATTAACAGCAGGAAGGCCAAAATTTTATCCATTAGTTTTTCAGAAAAAGAGTACAGGATCTTTTTCTTCACTCCAGATAAAAGGAATGGATCGCCAACAGATGTCCATGAGCCAACTTTCATGTTGATCATGACGTTTGCCATAACTATGCAGTTTTCAATATTTGTGTCTGTCCCAATATACGTATCGTCACAAATTAGGCTAGATCCTACTGTGGCCCCTTGATCTACAATGACCCCGTCTCCGATGATACTAAACCTTGAGATTCTAACTCCAGCATTAACCCGACAATAATCTCCTATCAGACAAGGGGTCCTTAAAACAGCTGTAGAATCAATATGAGTATGGTGACCTATTTGGGGTTCGCTTCTGGATGTATACAGATGTACGGGACCGAAAAAATCAGCGAAACAGCCTGCCAGCGCAGCCATATTAGCCATCCAGAGGTCCTTTGGCGTCTCTAAAGACATAAAATTTCCATCCCAGAGATAATCAATGACATCCGAAGAATTTACGCTACCCACGTCCGCAATGTAGGCTCCCGTTTCCCTCGACTCAAGTTCCAATTTCCTGAAACAGCCGAGGGAGGCGTCATTTGCCACAAACTCGATCTGGCCGTCTATTGAGACTCTGGTAATTTTTCCTTTGGCATTGTCATGAAAATTCAGGAAACTTTCGTATGGCAAGTTGATAATCGCATCTGCTGGAATGATAACCACAGTGTCTTGAATCATTCCGGAGATACGTGCCAACAACTCTCTAGGACCATAAGGGTCCTTGTAAACAAGCATTTCTATTGAAGCGCCCCAACGGGAGCCGGGTCCTACGAATTCTCCCACCGTCAAAGGATTCTCGACTGCAATTATGAGTATGCGTGTTATTCCACTTCTGACACAGTTCATGATGTGCCATTCAAGTATGGGTCTGTTGAGAACAGGAAGCATCCCAACCGGTCGGTGCCTGGTAACAGGTTGAAAACTTTTTGAATCCTTGAAGAGAGTAAGAACAGCCTGCATGTTTAATAGAACCCGATTTCATAAAACCTTAACAGGTCTTAGTTCAATCTCAACGAAACGTTACGGTTACTCCAAGAGATCGACCCGAGATGGGAAACTTCGGAGCCTAATGGTTATTAGTACGCCCCCTTACCCGAGATCACCGCGGGTATGGTTTTTAGAAGAAGCTTGATGTCGCCCCAGAAAGACTGGCTCTCTATATATTGAACATCCAGACCCACTTGAGTCTCGAAATTTATGTCGCTGCGCCCGCTCACCTGCCAGAAACATGTCAACCCAGGTATAGCTTCCAACCGCCTGCGATCTTTCAACGTGTATAATTCAACTTCTTTCGGTGGATGCGGCCGAGGCCCGACTAGAGACATATCTCCTTTGAACACATTATAAAGTTGAGGAAGCTCGTCTATACTTAATCTCCTTATCACTCTCCCAACTTTTGTTACCCTAGGGTCGCTCTTCATCTTGAATATAACGCCACCTGTCTCATTCATTTCCAGGAGTTCCTGTTTCATATTTTCAGCATTTGAGATCATTGAGCGGAATTTGTACATTTTAAACTTCTTTCCCCATTTTCCCGCACGATCTGAGGCAAAGAACACCGGTCCCCCGTCTTCCAGTTTTATGAGCAATGCAGTGAGGGCAAATACAGGAGAAAAAAGGATTAAACCTACAGAGGACCCGACTATGTCAATTAGTCTCTTTAAGGTTCGGCTACCCTCTACAACTACTATCCACAAAGCTTTTTTGATCGTAAAGCGTATTCTTTGCTTCCAGCGCGATATTCTGATCCCATCCCTGGCGTATTTGCGATAAAGCCTTTCCATTAATTCATAGTCACGTTGGAATTTTTCATTTTTGTCGGTCATAATCTTCTCAAGCCGGCAAATCCTTGATGTGATAAGTCACGTATGCTTTTTTATTGAGCATAAATCCCGCTATTTTCCGAAAAATCCTTTCTAGGACAATCCGCCGGACTAAACATGAATTCACCACGAGAATTGATCATCAGCCAACCCGAGCAGGCGCAGAGCATCGCGTCTTACACCATTTCGGCCAGAAACATGGTTATGTCATCATCGAAACTATTTGAGCCGTGGAATTTTTCCAGGTCACGCAAAATTAGTGGAAGAATTTCGTCGGTCACGTTGTCGAAATTGTTCACGAGCGTCCGCTTCAGCCGTTCTACTCCATAAAAATTTTCTAGGCTCCCATCATCTCGGACTACTGATGTTTCAGTTACACCGTCAGTATAAACAAAAATCTTATCGCCTTTTTGTAATTGTATGACACTCTCCTCGTAGTCCATCCCCGAAAGAGCTCCCACTAACGGACCGCCCGTTCCCAGTTCCTGGATTTCTCCACTACCTCGTTTGAATAAAAATGGTCGGGGATGGCCCGCATTGGTGTAAATCATTTCAAGATTTCCCAAGTCGATTATGCCGTAAAAAACAGTGAGGAAATCCGAATCCGGGAGCACTCCAAACATTTGATCATTTATCACCTTCAGAAGTTCAGCGGGTGATCCAGCAGTGCGTGCGAACGACTGAAAAGCCATCTTGAACATAGCGCCTACCATAGCTGAAGCCACCCCATGGCCGGAGACATCGATTTCGGCGAAACCGACCCTGGACAGTCCAAGTTCTATGACATCATAAAAATCCCCGCCTGCTGGAGAAACCGGTTTGTAGAGGGCTGAGAAAACAACGTGTTCATATTTAGGAAAATCTTCGGGCAATAATGAACGCTGCAGCTGGGATGCCATTTCCATTTCTCTTGCCATTGTTCTGTTGCGTGCCTCGATCTCTTTTCGAGCCTCATATAGTGCAAGATGGTTCTTGACCTTTATTCTAAGTTCCTGCTTGTCATACGGTTTGGTAATGTAGTCAACGGCGCCTGCTTCGAGGCCTGTTTCCCGACTTTTCGAATCCTCCAGAGCTGTTAGAAATATCACCGGAACCGCTGGATCGATGATGCCTGGTTTCAAAATTTCAAGGGTCTCAAACCCATTTAGACCCGGCATTTCAATATCGAGAAGTACCAGATCCGGCGGTTCGCGTTTTGCCCTGTCTATAGCTTCCTGCCCCGAAGCTGCGGAGATCACATCATAACTCTTCGCAAGCATAGTCTCCAGAATACGACGGCTAAGAGGATGGTCTTCGACGACTAGAACTCTCGATCTGATCATCTTGGTTTTTCTCTTCCGACAAGCCAAGAAAGAATTGGGAAATCGAATAGATTTTTACTATTAAATTAAATATTTAGCACAGAGAAGCAAAAAAGACAACTAAGATTGTTCTTCGAGACCAACGACAAGGGACTTATACTTATTAATCCTGACCTGCCCTAACTGCCCCCCTTTAATTTTGGACACGTGCTTGACATCAGTATACATGACTTCGACTTTTCGCTCATTTTTCAATTTGGAATGTCGAGCAGCAAGAGCCGCAGCAAAAAAAATATCCGACTTATCTGGAACCATGCCCTCCCTGGACAGTAAGACCACATGAGAACCGGGAGCGTCCTTTACATGAAACCATGTAGCGCCGTCTCGAAGTTTAGATCTCAGAATGAAATCGTTTCCTCCAGAGTTCTTACCTACAAAAACCTTGAGTCCTGAAGGACTTATTTCGTCAAAGTAGCCTTGGGTCGGTTTACACGGATGCGGCGGTTCGTGTCTATTTTTCTTAATAGCGCCCCGAACAAAATGCATTGTGCGATTTATTTCAACGGATAAGACTTCCAATTCTTCCTGAGTCCGAGCTTCTTTTATGTAATAGAGCAGTTCTTCCAGGGCAACCTTTTCTTCAATTGTTCGCTCCAGTCGTTCCTCAGCTATATGAATTCCTCGCTTACCTTTGGCTGAATGGGCAAAGAATTTCCGCATGTTTGAAACAGGGTCCAGGGCAGGGTCCAACGGGACCGTTATTGTCGTTCCTGTTTCCCATTCAGTCACATTGACAAAAGACAGGCCTTTCTTCAAACTACGTAAAGAAGTTTTTACAAGTTCCCCAAATTTGGCTTGTTCAATATATTTTCCCAGTCGTTGTTTGTCATTTTCGATCTTACGGACCCGATTTGCAAGTCCTCGAATTCTCGCCCTAATGGGCTTGGCGATCTGACGGCGGAAGTTCTCGATCAAAGAATCAAGCAGGAGATTGCTATATAGGGTATCAACACAATCATTAACAGTGCCAGTGTCATCATGACAATGCGGTTTTTCCTTAACACCTCCGAAAATTGCAATTTGTTCAAGGTCAATTAACCGGCTTGTGGAGATTTCCATAGGACTGTGTTTGCTAGTTGTCTCCACAAATCGATTCGGATTTTGAGGAGGCCTAGTATATTCAGTCCCTGGTAGCACAACACGATTATGGTCCGTCTTGATCGGAAGATGATGGAGGCAATCCATGATCAATCTTTGATCCGCGTCGATGAGTATGATGTTGGAATCCCGTCCAAGGAGTTCTAGAACAAGGTTTCTTGTCATCCTTGATTCCAGAGATCTCACTTCGCACGATATAGTTACAATTCGATCATCATTGGCGCATGAGACTTTGAGTATTCGAGCGTTTTCAAGATGTGCCCGTAGGTATGCGCAAAACCTTGGAGGTCTCGGTGGGTTGGGCATCCTGAACTTGGTAAGGTGAATCCTGCCGAATTTTGGATCAGCGCTCAACATTAACCGTCTGTCTCCTCTGCCCGGAACAAAGATTTTTAGTGCCAGCTCTCGCGGAAGCGGTTGAAAGATTTTTGAAATCAGGCCTCCGACAATGTCATTTTCAAGTTCAACCGTCACTTTCTGGATTAGGGCCAGGTCCATTTTGATTATTCCACCTCTGTTTGCGTCTTTTATCGGTCCTGAATCGTCTTGCTACAGTCCGAACCGTCGGGTTTGACAGTAGTAAATACGTCTGTTAAAGATTAACCCAAATTAGCGGCTCCTTTGATACAGGCCAAACGAATATTTGAGTCAAGAATAACCTGGCCGTGGAAGGTTTTCCAAAATACTTTTTTCTGAGGAACTGTTATGACATTTGAAACAAAGACCCTTGATTTACTGCCCGAAGCCATTGAAATCCTGGAATCGGGTTTCAGCGACTTACCGGAATTCCAATCCTGTGTTAATGTTGACTCAATCCGAAACGTCCTAAATGAAGTCGCTTTCCGGATGAAAAACAATTATCCTTACCAGCATCCAAACTATATCGGCCAGATGCTGAAACCGCCGCATCCATTAGCGCGCTTAGCCTACATGTTGTCTCTCTGGATAAATCCCAATAACCATGCGCTCGACGGAGGATTGGCCAGTTCTGCTATGGAGAAGGAAGCGGTAGCCCAAATTGCCGACATGTTTGGCTGGAAGAAGCACCTCGGCCATCTATGTAGTGGCGGCACCATGGCGAACCTGGAAGCCTTGTGGATTTCAAGTCGCTTACAGCCAAACCGTAAAATATTGGCTTCTCAGCAAGCCCATTACACTCACAGCCGAATCTGCGGTGTGCTGAACATTCCTTTTGAGTCAGTTCCTGTAGACAGCCGGGCTCGGATGAATGTTTCCGCCATCAAAGAGGCCCTGGACAGGGGAGATGTCGGAACAATTGTAGTTACAATCGGCACAACGGCCACTGGATCGATCGACCCATTGCCTGAGATACTTGAACTCCAAGGCTCTTATGGATTCAGAATCCACGCCGATTCGGCCTACGGGGGCTATTTCATACTAGCCGATAATCTGGAGACTCGGACCAGAGCCGTTTATGACATGTTGAATCAAGTTGACTCCATTGTGATCGATCCCCACAAACACGGTCTTCAACCTTATGGTTGCGGTTGTGTAATTTTTAAAGACCCTTCCGTGGGAGCATTTTACAAGCACGATTCACCATATACATATTTCACCTCATCTGAAATGCATTTGGGAGAAATCAGCCTGGAGTGCTCAAGACCTGGATCTTCAGCTGTCGCTTTGTGGGCCACTCAACGGTTGTTTCCAATGGTAAGAGGTGGAGATTTTGCCAGAGACCTGGAAAATTGTCGGACGGCGGCTCTTACATTTTTTGATAGAATCAAATCTGACCCAAGGTTTCTAACGGGACTCAATCCTGAGCTTGACATAATAGTCTGGACGATCAAAGCCGACAGGGCTTCTGAAGCTTCAAGAATTAATGACGCAGTTTTTGAAGAGGCTGCAGCAGCGAATTTACATCTTGCCAAAGCAAATTTGCCCAAAGAATTATTCGAAGGATATTGGGTAAACTTCGACTGGGACCAGGATTATATTATTTGCTTGAGAAGTGTTTTCATGAAACCTGAATCTCTTGGGTGGATTGACGGAATCTGGGCCACTTTCTCCAAAACTGTAGACAGGGTGTTATGTAACTCAGGATGTTAGAGGAGAAATTTGATTAAACATTTAAATTCAATAGCCCGTTTTGCTCCAGGCCCAACAATAGACCTGCATGTTCACACCAACATGTCGGACGGCACAATGGCTCCGGCTGAACTGGTCCAATACGCTTCAACTATTGGACTGCGGGCAATGGCCATCACGGACCACGACACTTTGGACGGTATAGGACCTGCTCAATCGGCCATCAGTGATCTTGAACTTGAATTGGAGGTAGTGCCTGGAGTCGAGATTAGCGCTGACTATGATTTGGGTATTCTCCACATTCTTGGTTTTTTCATACGCTCTGACCATTCCGATTTACAAAAATACTTAAATTTCCTTAGGGTCGAGAGACGATCTAGGATTTCCAGGATCCTGGCCAAGCTTCAGGCACAAAACGTATTCATCAGGAAAGAAGAGGTCAAGAAGATCGCCGGCGATGGATCCCCAGGCAGGCCTCACCTAGCAAACCTAATGTTTCGAAAGGGCTATGTAAAGACTATTCAGGAGGCCTTCGACAGATATCTGAAGAAAGGGGCTTGCGCATATGTTCCAAAGGTGAAATTGCCCGTGTATAAAACCTTGCAATTAATTAATGACGCTGGAGGCATACCTGTAATAGCTCATCCGTATTCACTAAATCAAAATGATCCGGACCGTTTTGAGGAGATTGTACTTTCTCTCATCGATATCGGGCTCAAGGGAATTGAAGCCTACTATCCTAAACATACTCGGGAACAAACTCGGATGTATGTTAGGTTGGCTTCCAAATTCGATTTGATCGTTACCGGCGGGACTGACTATCATGGAGGCAACAAACCCGGAACAGAACTTGGCATTTTCCCTGATAGACCTCCGCTGCCATATTCAATTTTAGAGGACATGAAGAAAAGGCTGAAAGATATTTAATAATTAGTGACTTAGAAATGATGGAATTCAACAAAATTGCTTTTGTGGGACTTGATGGTGTTCCGCACTCCCTGTTAAAAACATTTTTTGAACTTCAAGTTATGCCTTTTTTAGGGGAACTCGCTACACAAGGGGTCCTTAAACTTATGGGCTCAAGTATACCACCCATTTCAAGTGTCGCATGGACATCGTTCATGACGGGCACGGGGC
This sequence comes from uncultured delta proteobacterium, assembly GCA_963798475.1. Taxonomy (GTDB): domain Bacteria; phylum Desulfobacterota; class Desulfomonilia; order Desulfomonilales; family Desulfomonilaceae; genus CAJBEZ01. Next base: position 38,910 of record CAWCTI010000032.1, on the reverse strand, counting down.
CTGGCAACCATGGCATCTTTGGTTTCACGGATGTGGCCAAGGACGAAATCCGGTTGGAACTCCCATCATTTGATGACATCAAGACTCCTGTGCTCTGGAATAAATATCCCGAGAAACGATCGATTGTGGTCAATCTTCCTTTCACCTATCCTGCTAGACCATTGAACGGGCAATTGATCGCCGGTTTCGTGGCGCCGATATTTGAAAGGGCTGTTTACCCTCAGTCCTTGATTCCGTGGGTCAGATCAACTGGTTACAAAACTGATACCGACAACGTTCGGGCTCGACAAAATAGGGCATTCCTTATTGATGATCTTTTTGCAACCCTCCGTTCACTTGAAGAAGTAGTTTTCAAACTGGTTCAGCAGCCATGGGACCTCTTCATATTTGTAATTACAGGGACAGACCGCCTCAATCATTTTCTTTTTGACGCATTGGAAGATCAGACGCACCCATATTATAATCACGTCATTTCTTATTATCGGAAGGTGGATAGCTTTGTGGGTCGATTTTTTGAGCAGATTGAAACAAAAACGCGCAAAGTAGTTTTGTCCGATCATGGTTTCACTGGCCTTAAGACTCATGTCAATTTGAACTACCTCTTGCGATTGTGGGGGTACCTGAGTTTCCAATCCGACGACCCTCGTGATATTTCAAACATCAATCCCAAATCGTGGGCATTCGCTTTGGACCCGACCAGAATCCACATCAATTCTCGGTCCAGATTCAAGAACGGGGTCCTTTCCGAAAGTCAGGCCTTTGAAATAAGGGCAAGGCTTAAAAATGACCTGTCGAAGTTGCGTGTATCCGATCTAGGCCCTTCAGCACATAATTCGCCGGATGAGGTGAACGAACCGTTGTTCACTGCTGTAAAAACCAGGGAAGAGATTTATAGTGGACCGTGTTTAGCGCTCGCTCCTGATATTGTGGTAATGCCTCGACCTGGTTACGATATCAAGGCCTCGATAAACGCTGCGACTTTGTGTCACAATGACATCTTTACAGGTACCCATACATTCGATGACGCGTTTCTGCTGATTGGGGACAAGGAAACAGATGCCAATTCAATCAAATGTGAAATCTCAAACGTCGCGGATCTCATCCCATGGAACAAAACTGTCCCGATTTAAACAGAACTACCTGCCCTTCCAATCAAATACGCCTATTTTATACCGTAGTGGTCCGGGCAAAAGGTAAAAATGTTCAATGTAGTGCTTGTGAACCCTGAAATTCCACCCAATACTGGTAATGTCGGACGGTTATGCGTAGCGGTTGGAGCGCGACTACATCTTGTAAAGCCGCTCGGATTTCATATTGATGACAAACACTTAAGGAGAGCCGGTCTGGACTATTGGAAGAAACTTGACCTTGTTGTCTGGGAAAATCTTGAGGAATACCTTAAATCCGTAAACCCAAACCAAATTATTCTGACTGGATCGAAGAGAGGAGATATTTATTACAGGCTTGAATTCAATCCCTGGGACCACATCCTTTTCGGCCCTGAAACAAAAGGGCTATCTGGAGAGTTATTTGGTAAATTTCCATCGAGAATAGCGAGAATTCCGATAGATCTAAAAAAAACGCGGAGTCTCAATCTATCTACTGCGGTAGGAATTATAGTTTTTGAAGGATTAAGACAGTTGAGTTACATTCAAGGTTGAGATTCACCGGATCCTTGCCTTGTTTACAAGTTCCAACACTTTGTCTACAAGTTCGGTCAAATCTCCTGATTTTATAACGTACGCGTCGACATGTGGCATCGATGGATCATTACAGAAATATGGATAAGCGGAACTGATCACCAAAGGGATCTTTAATTTCATCCGGTGGAATTTTTCAAGGAACCCTCTACCACCCATACCCGGCATTTTTAGATCCAAAATTATAATGTCAGGTTTATGTCCTTTAAGCATTTTTAAGGCTTCTTCAGCGTCGGACGCCTGAATGACCTGGAAACCCTTTTCCTCAAAGACTTCCTTGTACAAAAGCCTCACCGAACTTTCGTCCTCGACATGAAAAATTACTGACATTTTTCCCTCATGAGGGAATATTATCACTCCCACAAAAGGTTAACAACTTTTTGAGATTATAATTGAATGGTGGCCAGTCATGACATTCAAATCAACAATTCCCATGCCCCTTAGAGAGGGCGACCTTGTTGGAATAGCAGCGGTTTCAGGTCCTGTAACAGCTGCGGATCTGGAAAAGGGAATCGAAGTTCTGCAAGGGTTGGGGCTTAGAGTTCGACTCAGTCTAAATATCCACAAATGGAAAGATTACTTGGCAGGACCGGATCATGATCGAGTAGAGGAATTGAACAAGTTTCTCGTGGACCCTGCGGTAAGTGGGATTTTCTTTGCTCGCGGTGGTTACGGATCCATGAGGATCCTTCCGGAAATCAATTACAAGGCAATTTTGACTGACCCCAAGATCATTATCGGAATGAGCGACCTCACTGCTTTGTCTATGGCAGTTTTCCAACGCTGTGGTGTCGTGACGTTGGCAGGACCGATGATAGCGGGACAAGTCAGTTCAGGATTGGATGAAACTTCCATGATTTCCTTTGTTGAAGCTCTCACCGAACCACTCGCACGTTATCAAATTGTTCGTGAAATTAGTTCCTCCGGATTGAAGGTTTTACGGTGTGGAAAAACGAAAGGACCTCTGTTGGGGGGCTGTTTATCTTTACTAGTCTCCATTTTGGGGACCCCGTACTGCCCAGATTTCACAGGTTGCGTTTTATTCATTGAAGATGTAAATGAACCCCCTTATAGGATCGACCGCATGCTTACACAAATGAAACTGGCGGGTATTTTTGAGAAAATAGGCGGAGTGATAATTTGTCAATTTTCAGGGGACGAGCCTGAAACTGTGATATCTACCGTAGAGCGGATTGTGCTCAATTACGTTAGACCTGACATCATTCCGGTGATTTCGAATTTTCCACATGGGCATGTTTTGCCAAACATAACTCTACCTGTTGGGGCATTGGTGGAGTTTGAAGCCTCGACAGACGGAGCAGTTTTACGACTTCTTTAACCCAATATTAAAAAATTTACCTACCGGAGAAACGTTCCATTTGAAATCTATCATCATCAAGAACCAAATAGTGTCTGAAAAAAAGTTGATAACCAAGGCTGCAGGAATAGTTGGTTTCTGGACTAGCCTTAGCCGGGTTTCCGGATTTATCCGAGATATGATCATTGCCATATTCCTGGGAGCAGGAACAGGGGCCGATGCGTTTTTTGTGGCTTTTCGCATCCCGAACCTACTTCGCCGACTGGTTGCGGAAGGCGCTCTTTCAGCGGCGTTTGTTCCCACTTTCATAGATACCATGCATCGGAGTGGTAGAGACGAAGGTGTTCGACTTGCCAGGATAGCCGTCACATTCGCCGCTTTGGTCCTGCTCGTGATCACGTTTATCGGGATTGTATTTACGCCTCAGGTGGTTAGAGTTACAGCTCCGGGTTTTTTCATTGATCACGAAAAATTCAATCTTACTGTTGATTTGACCCGGATAATGTTCCCATACATATTTTTTATTTCTCTGGTCGCTCTGGTTTCAGGTGTATTAAATAGTCTCGGACGTTTTGCCGCGCCAGCGGCCGCGCCAATTCTCCTTAATCTCTCAATGATTGCAGGCGTTCTCACTCTTACTCGTTGGATAGACTGGACACCATATCACTCACTGGCCTGGGCAGTGACAGCGGCCGGGGTTTTTCAGCTTTGCCTTCAGATACCTTTTTTGGTATCTGAAGGTTTTACCCTCAAACCTGACTTTCATTTTGGTTATCCACCTCTGAAAAGAATGGGAAGGCTTTTTGTGCCTGCGGCTATAGGAGGGGCGGTTTACCAGATCAATGTCCTTGTTGGTACGGTGCTTGCCTCCACGTTGCCTTCGGGGAGTGTCTCGTGGCTATATTATGCCGACAGGTTAGTTCAATTGCCTTTGGGAGTATTTGCGATAGCCCTGGGGTCCGCCGCTCTACCTTCTATGTCGCGACTGGCAAGCACAGGTGATTACCAGGGACTGGGGGAATCAGTTTCTTTTTCCTTACGTCTCATAGCCTTCTTCACTATACCTGCGTCAGTGGCCCTTATAGTTTTAAGAGGACCTATCATAGGTGTACTGTTCCAACATGGCCGTTTCACACAACTCGACACTGCGGAGACAGCGTACGCTTTATTATGGTACACTGCCGGACTGTGGGCATTTTCAGGGCTAAAAGTAGTAACTCAGGCTTTTTTCTCACTGAAAGACACAAAGACGCCTTTATGGGTCTCTCTTGGGGCAGTAATAATAAATTTGGTCGTAGGATTGATCTTGATGAACCCCATGAGACATGGGGGATTGGCTTTAGCTACTACAATTGCAGCAACTTTTAATTTTGTGCTTCTTTTCGTGATTCTGATCAAAAGGATAAAGTGGTTTGAAGTTTCAGAGTTTCTGGTCTCAATCGGTAAAATTTCCGCAGCTTCAGCTATTATGGGCACCTTTTTAGTCTTAATTAAGGATTTTGGTCTATGGGCTCATGGGCTGACCGGCAAGAACCTCCTAATTTTAAGCATTTCGATTTTGGTGGGAATGGCCGTCTTTACGGTAAGCGCTCACTTGTTTCGATGCGAACAGATAAAATCAATCAGGTCGGTCTTGAAAATCTGAAATGCAAGAATCTATAAATTTATTATGGCTCCTTCACGAGCGGCATCGACCAGAATATCGCAATTAGATCTATCAAGCTCCTGCGCGCATCGGTCTATAATTTCTTGGACTCCTTTGTCAGTGCGCCACGGATCGTGATGGAAAAGTATCAACTTCTTGACGCCGGCCTCTATAGCCATTTTAGCCACTGTTTTAGTATCTGAATGACCCCAACCCCTTCGGATGGAAACTTCTTCAGGAAAATATTGGCAATCATGAACCAACACGTCCGCTTCCTGACAGAAGTTTACAAAATCTTTGAAACAGGACCCAGCCCATCCTTGTTCAGTAAGTTCGTTGTCGGTAAGAAAAACGAATTTCTTTTTACCTTCAGTGAATTTGAACCCCAGACCTCCTTGAGGGTGCTGCAATCTGTGTTGCTCCACCAATACATCTTCCAACGCGACTACCACCATTGGAAACTCGGGGGGCGGGTCAATTCGCGCCTTGAGGTCGCTGAAACATACCGGCCAGGCTCCATCAATATAATCACTGCTAAAAATTCTTTGAAGGCCTTCAAAACACTTTCTGCATCCATTTACTACGATGTGAAAATCCGGACGGAAAAGTGGCGCAAAGAATGGAAGACCCATTAAATGATCCCAGTGGATATGCGTCATGAATAGATGAATGGATTTTATTTTAGGTCGCCTGAGCAAGGAATCTCCGAGGATCCGTATTCCGGTTCCGGCGTCAATCACAACGGTTTTGCCTGAATCGGTGGTAATTTCTACACAAGTAGTATTGCCTCCAAAAATAACCGTTTCAGGCCCAGGCACGGCTATGGAACCTCGAGTTCCCCAAAATCTTATCTTCATGCTACAATTTCAACTCCGTTGTCAGCCAAACAGATATTTTGCTATTTTTAAAATCCTCTGATTATTTATTATATTATATATGGATTGGTTGAGTCCACGATATGCTAAAGACACCTTCAAAAAATTGGGACCTGGACAGCGAAATCTTAATGCTAAGGGAAAAGGCGCTTTATCGCAAAATGCCCAAAGTGTCAGGTATTCCTGGCAGAATGATAAATATAGATGGTCGAAGCGTTCTCAATTTCTCCGGTAACAATTACCTTGGACTGGCCGCCCACCCCCGAATCGTGGAGGCTTTTTCCAAAGCAGTGCGCATTTATGGGGTTGGTTCTACCGGATCCCGTTTAATAGCGGGGAATACCTACAGTCACCGACAACTGGAAGAGTTTATCGCCAACTGGAAGGGAACGGAAGCATCATTGGTTTTTGGAAGTGGCTATCAGGCCAACTTGGGTATCCTAACCACGTTAACAGACAAGAATGATTTGATTATTTCGGATGAACTAAATCACGCCAGTATTATTGATGGTTGCAGACTATCGAAAGCCAAGATTTCGATATATAGGCACCTTGACCTTAACAGCGCGTTGGACGCTTTGAAACAACCAGGATTTCGGCGAAAACTTCTGATTACCGAATCAGTCTTTTCAATGGATGGTGACCATGCCCCTCTCAAAGAACTTCTAAATTTGTGCAGGGAGTATGACGCGTTTATGGTTGTTGATGAAGCTCACGCTACCGGTATTTACGGTCCGTCGGGTCAGGGGCTTTGTTCGGAATTGGATACTATTCCCGACGTTCAGATGGGAACACTGGGAAAAGCCGCCGGCGTTAGTGGCGCCTATGTTGCAGGGAGTCGATCATTAATAGATTTGATGGTGAATAAGGCTAGATCTTTCATTTTCACTACAGCGCATTCTCCGGCCGTTTCCACAGCAGCGCTTGAAGCTTTGAAAATCATCGTCTCACCCGAGGGTGATAAACGTCGCTCTATGTTAAAGAGCAACGTTAAACGGATGGATGAAATGCTCCAAAGAGTTTTGCCGCGGAGAGAGTTTCCGTGTCACATACGACCGATTCACGTTGGACCATCAGACCGTACCATGCAGATCAGCGAAGCGTGTTTAGTTCAGGGCCTGTTTGTCCAAGGGATAAGGTTCCCCTCTGTTCGTGAGGGCGCAGCGAGGTTGAGGCTAACTCTGATGAGCGACCATACAACTAATGATCTACAAAGAGCTTCCAGGATCATTGAGACACTTTTTACAAAATGTACAAATTTCTAAAGTTATATTAGACGGAGCAGGTTTATGTCTGAACCTAAAAACACCTCGAATGTTGCCGGTCTTGATAATCTCCGAATGGTCGGACGAATTTTCTTTTCAGCGTTAAAGATTCTGACAGACCCTGAAAACGTTGATCTTAGACGGCAGAAGGGGCTTAATTGGAATGATTCTTTGTTCAATTTCGTCAAATTGTCTTTCCTGGAACGCACTGTTTTGAAGTATCGCCGAATGGTCCAATTTGGGGACCAGGTAGTTCTTGACAGCACATTCCCACCTTTCCCTTCGACGGCGTTTGGCAAGCGTATAAAAAATTATATTAACAATCTGGACATGACAGAATCCCCCTCGGGCATTGTTTCCATCTCCACCACCAACTGTTGCCCGTATTCCTGCCCTTTTTGTTCCACTAACGCAAAAAAGGTAACCAAAACCGACCTAGATGAAGACTTGCTGAAAAACACAATTACTGAAGTGGAAGCTTTGGGAGTACCGATGATAATTCTTCATGGCGGTGAACCCATGTACAGATATGATCGCTTCCTTCGTCTAGTCAAACATGTGAACCCGGAAACCTGTTTGTGGATGTTTACATCCGGATATGGCGTAACTGAGGACCGAGCGGCTGAGTTGAAAGCAAATGGTTTGTTCGGTGTGTGGATTAGCCTCGATCATTTCGACCCAAATATTCACAATGGATTTCGGGGATCGCCAAAGGCTTTTGACAGTGCTTGCAACGCTGTAAACGCCTTCAAGAAAGCCGGCGTTTACACCTGCCTTTCACTGGTCCCTCCTGAAGATTTCCTAGAACCTAGAAATTTCAAACAATATTATAACCTTGCGAAAAAGTTGGGCGTAGCTGAAATTCGAGTAATGGAGAAAAAACCCTCCGGGCGAGAGGCCTACCATGGCGTGCTCGCTCATAGCGCTGTCTTGGCGAACCTCCAAAAGAAGCTTTACGCTGACCCGGATTTCGCAGAACATCCCCCGTTGAGCGGACTCTCCACGTGGCTCGAAAAAGACCAGGCGCTAGGATGTCAATGCCGTTTTGAGTATCTATTTATTAGTTCTACGGGGGATGTCCAACCATGCGAAGTTAGTGAAGTCTCTTTCGGGAATATTAAAGAAGAACCTTTCCCGATAATTTTTAAACGGATTTCCCAGGCTTTTGAAAGATGCTCAACAGGCTGCATTCCTATGGTCATGTATCCCGAGATCAGGGAATTTCAACAAAATAGGACGCACATGTCATATATGGAAAAGACACAGCTCGCTACAGAAATAGTTCAAGGATTCCAACAACGGGGATCAATTCCAGGGACCTACAGACCACTCTGGTCATATTATCAGAAACGTTTAAAGCTTTTTAGGAAACGCCAAGCGAATAATTGCGCCACAAAATGCGGGTCCTAGACTAACTGGTTCCAACGTTGATTTAATTGTGTAAACACCGGAACGAGGATGTATGTAGTGACTGAAACAGCTCAAAAACCCGGCGATCTACTCCGCAGAATTAGGCAAATACGGCCTGTAGTCCATAGTATAACCAATTTTGTCGTCATGAATTCTACCGCCAATGTTCTTTTAGCTCTGGGAGCGGCGCCTATAATGGCGCACGCGTTAGAGGAAATTGAGGACATTGCCACTATCTCGAATTCGTTGGTAATAAATATTGGGACGCTATCCGGCGCGTGGATAGAATCCATGGAATCGGCGGCTCAATTGGCTCGAGCTTCCATGAAGCCGTTCGTATTAGATCCGGTAGGAGCTGGAGCGACCAAATTGAGGACAGAAACGGCTTGCAACATCGCGAGATTCTCTACCCCAACCGTTATAAGGGGCAACGCTTCAGAAATTCTTTCTATTGCACGCGCAGGATCAAAGACTCGAGGGGTTGACTCAGCAAACTCGACTGATGAAGCCATGGAATCGGCGTTGGCTTTGGCTGCGTCACTGAAAACGGTTGTCGCTGTTACTGGATCGAAAGATTTTGTGACAGACGGAAAAGAATCTTTTCTTATAACTGGTGGATCACCGATGATGGCCTGTGTCACAGGGACCGGCTGCGCTGCAAGCGTTATTGTAGGGGCTTTTCTTGCTGTTGAAAAAGACTCGCTTCTAGCTACCGCAAGCGCACTCGCTTTGTTTAAGATAGTGGCGGAAAAGGCTTCAATTCAATCTACCGGACCCGGTTCATTTTGGGTTAGCGTGTTGGATGAACTGCATAACGTTACAAGTGAGGAGTTTAGCCTGAATGCGAGGATTCGTTCAGTATGAAAAATTTGTCGACATGGGATGTTTACCTCGTTACGGATACCGCCCTTTCAAGAAATAGATCCAATCTGGAAGTTGTAAAGGCGGCTGTGAATGGCGGTGTTTCAGTGGTTCAGCTCAGAGAAAAGTCTTTGAACGCAAGAGATTTTTTTCTTCGAGGTCTGGAAATTAGAGAATTGCTCGCCGATCATAATGTGCCATTAATTATCAACGATAGGATTGACATCGCAATTGCGCTCGACGCCGACGGAGTTCACCTCGGACAGTCGGACCTACCACTGGAAATAGCCCGTCGAATATTGGGACCAGATAAAATCATAGGCTGGTCTGTAAACGATCTTACGCAAATTAACGAAATGTCGGCCTCTTTAGTTGACTACTTTGCAATAAGTCCAGTGTTTTTTACTTCTACCAAAAAGGACATATCAACTCCATGGGGAACTGATGGAGTAGTTCTGGCGCGCTCAGCCACCCCCGTCCCTCTTGTAGGGATCGGCGGAATTTGCCTCGACAACGTTTCCGGCGCCGTCCTGGCCGGACTGGATTGCGTGGCTGTTGTAAGCGCAATAGTGTCAGCGGATGATCCCCTTGCTGCAACCGAATCACTGAAGCGCCAAGTCGTCAAGGCAAAGCAAATCCGAACTGATAGTTTAAATAAAGCTGCTATATTCCTGAAATAACAGGCTAAGTTATTCATATCTTATTGATGTCGCGTCGGTTTGTTAATGAAACTAAAGGACATTGGAGAATTTGGGTTCATCAACAGGATTGAGCCTCTATGCAAGATCTACAATCCTGATGTCTTACGCGGGATAGGTGATGATTGCGCAGTAATAAGGGTGTCCCCTGATTTAAATCTCCTCGTGACCACCGACATCCTGGTAGAGCGAGTACATTTCCTTTTGGATTGGCAAAGTCCCCAAATCCTTGGAGCCAAAGCGTTAGCCGTAAATCTTTCTGATATAGCCGCATGCGGAGGGACCCCAAAAGACGTTTTTGTGAGCCTCGCCATAACGGATCGGGTTAACATGGACTGGCTCGAAAACTTCTACAGGGGCATGGCTGAACTTTCCTCCAAATTCGAGGTCAGCATATTGGGTGGCGATAGCGCCAAATCATTGACAGACCTCATAATAAATATTGCCGTTACAGGCGTTTCAAAAACCGGGGAAACACTTTTTCGTAGTGGCGCTCAATCGGGTGACATCATAGTCGTCTCGGGATATCTGGGAGATTCGTCGGCAGGTTTGGAACTGCTCCTGAATTCACACGATGTTCCCGATACTGTAGCGCACCCCCTAATCAACGCTCATCTTAGTCCAACCCCGCATCTTCGTCAGGGCCGTTCATTAGCCCAATCAAACGCCTGCAACGCTGCCATTGACATTTCCGACGGCCTCAGTTCAGACCTTGGACATATCTGTAAACAATCTGGACTGGGCGCCACAATTTTTGAAGCCAAGTTGCCTGTTTCTGAACCTCTCAAAAGGCTTGCCGGGCTAATTGAAATTAATCCCCTCGAATGGGTTTTGAATGGAGGTGAGGACTACATCCTGTTGGCCGCAATCAAACCGGACAGGTTCGGCGAAATTAGGCTTAGAGCCTCGGCTGAAGGATGGGTCTTAATCGAGATAGGAGTTTTTGACTCGACACCAGGCATTAAGCTTGTAAAGATCTCTGGAGAAACAATTCCAATAATCCCGGGGGGCTGGGACCACTTTAAATCCGAAGAGGCATCCGGCCCAATTTAATTTTGAGGAATTTTCAAAAAAGGGTTGACCAATATATTAATATCTATATATATCAATGAGTAGAAACATTCTCCTGGGCGGAGGCCTTATGAATAGGAGCGGGATCAGCCGAAGAAAATTCATCATCAGATCAGCCGTCGGCGGAGCTTCTCTTGTCGCTTCAAATTACTTGAATTTTGACTCGTGGGCTAAGGATAAAAGCGATTCCAATGATCTCAAAATTACACCCACTCTCTGTGACGGATGCGGAAACTGGTGCGCTATTAAAGTCTACACTCGTGGCGATCGTATCTGGAAGGCGGAAGGAATTCCCATCGCAGGCAATAATCATGGTCGAATTTGCGCTAAAGGACATGCTCTTCTCCACGAAGTTTACAACAAGGATAGAATAAAATCCCCACTGAAACGTACGGGGCCTAACAAATTTGAACCTATCTCATGGGAACAGGCATACAGAGAAATAGGGGAAAAGGTTCACGAAATCATTGGGAAAGATGGTCCGCAATCACTTTTCCTGTTGCAGTATCCTGAAGGAAACGCGAGTCTTTGTTCCCGGTTTATGAATACTTTGGGATCACCCAATGTGTTTTCACATGCCAGCACATGCTTTTTACCTCGAAATATTGGTTGGTGGATAACTACTGGTTCGGCCAAACCGGAGCACGACCTTGAGCATACCCGGTTCGCTGTATTCTTGGGTCGAAATATCGCGGCAGGTTTACGTTTAAGACAGTTGAGCGATCTTTCAAAAGCCAAGGATAGAGGCGCTCGGTTTGTTGCTATTGACCCCCGTTTCAGCGAACTGGCTTCTTATACCCATCAGTGGGTCCAAATAAAACCAGGGACAGATTTGGCCCTAATGCTGGCATTGGGTAACACCCTGATCGAGGAAAATCTTTATCAAAAGGATTACATTGATAAATACACCGAAGGTTTTGACGAGTTGGCGCAGAAGTTTAAGGACTACACACCTGACTGGGCTGAACAGAAAACTGGTGTCCCCAAAGCTGTGATTAGGAAGCTTGCTCATGATCTGGCAGAGTATGCCCCTCAGTCATTCGTCCATCGCGGTTATCATGGAGCTTTGGGCACACAATATAAAAACAGTTTCCAGCTTGTCAGAGCGGTCGCGTGCGTGAACGGGTTGTTGGGGAATTTTAACCAGCGAGGAGGCATGTTCGATCCTCCAAAAGTTAAACTTGGCAAGCTTGATTCTGAGAAGTTCCCTAAACTTCCTGAAATGGAAGGGGTTATGGTCGATGGCAGTGGAGACGTTGACCGATACCCGATTACTCCGGTCGGACTCGGACTGACTCACTCCATCCCAGAACTTGCGATTGCAGGGAAGTTAAGGGCGGGATTTGTTTATCACAACAATCCGCTTCGTACATGTCCGAATCCTGCTCGAGTAATCGAGGGATACAGAAAGTTGGATCTTCTTGTCAGTTTTGATTACGTTCTTTCAGAAACAGCCTCCCTGGCACATTACATATTGCCGGAGTCATATTACCTGGAACGTGATGACGTTGTTCACACGAACCATTGCTATGACTCACACCAGGTTGCTATTAGGCAGGCTGTCATCAATCCCCTTTACGACACTAAACCAATGGTTCTAATCCTAATTGAACTGGCCAAGAGCCTTGGAATAGGAGATTATTTTAATTTTACACTGGACGAATACAATCGGGCCGCGCTCGCTCCTCTGGGGGTGTCACTTGAACAGCTAAAAAGGGAAGGGGTTATAGATCTTGGAGGAAAATGGGAACCTGGGCCGCCTCACTTCAAAACACCAAGCGGGAAACTTGAGTTTGTTTCTTCCACACTTAAAGATTTGAATTTGCCTTCAGCGCCAGAATGGGAAGATCCTCTTGTGACCCCAGACGAAAGCGACATTCGCTCGTTCCGTTTGATACACGGCAAACAGGCTCACCATACCCATGCCAAAACTATCAATCAGGAATACCTAAAAGAAATTTCCGTGTTGAACGACATGACGAGGGTGTGGATCCATCCGGACAGAGCAAAGGCCCTTGGAATAAAAGATGGGGACTGCATGACCATAAGCAATGATGTTGGGAAAGGTCGAGCGAGAGCACTCTTGACTCACGGCATTCACAGAGATTGCATTTTTCTGCCAAGCTCGTATGGGGTCTATTCAAAGAAGCTTCATACAGCGTTTGGTTACGGAATATCTTACAACGATTTTCTCCCAACTTACTTCGAACCTGTACTCGGACACTGCATGTCAAACGAAATAATTGTAAGAGTTGAGAAAACACCGGCATGAACCGGGTCTTCTAAAGCCACAAGTTTTATCTGATGTCACTAAAGGATAGTAAAATTGCCGGCGGTTCTTTTAAGTTTCAGCACAGCCGGAAGGATTTAAGGAACCTACTATGCCGCGTTACGGGATAGCGATTGATAGTACAAAATGTGTAGAGTGTCATTCGTGCCGGGTCGCATGTCAAAATCAAAACAGCCTGGAATCGAACGAAACTTTTAATTGGATAAAACACAGGGACCGGGGGCGATATCCTTCCTACGATAAAGAATTCATTCCCCTACAGTGCAACCATTGTGAAAATGCCCCGTGCCAGCGTGTCTGTCCAACGGGCGCAACGTATACATCCAGGGAAGGGGTTGTCCTGGTAAATCCGAAGACTTGCGTAGGATGCAAATATTGTATGGAAGCCTGCCCTTACAAGATGAGAATCATAGATCACCACAGAGGGATAGTAGAAAAATGCCGTCTTTGTATTGAGCTTGTTCGAGATGGCGGAACTCCAGCTTGCGTTACTACATGCCCTACACAAGTTCGCATCTTCGGGGATTTGGATGACCCAACGAGTGATATATCAAAATTCATCGCTGAGACCGGAGCCCAACCCTTGAGACCTGATTTGGGCACGTTACCGAAAATTTTCTATAAAAGGAGCTGATCATGCAAGAGAGCGCTTGGGGTTGGCTTATAATTACTTACCTTTTCCTTGCTGGAGCAGGGTCTGGAGCTTTCGTCGCGGCAGTAGCATGTGATCTCTTGGCGCCTGATTGGTCTAAAGCTCTGGCAAGGGCAGGGTCATTGGTCGCTGGTCCGCTGGTAGTGATAGGAACTTTATGCTTAGTGTTTGACCTTGAAGCAGGTTTTTGGCAGCCGTGGCGTCAGATTTATATGGTCAATAATTTACGCAGCATGATTTCCTGGGGTTTTATCATACTCTCCATCTTCATTCCGATCGCCCTATTGTACGCCGCAGCGCTCAATGAAATAACGTTTATCGGAAAACTGGCGCAAAAATATATAACAATTATAGAAATTATTGGAAGTATTTTCGCTGTAGCGACCGCTACTTATACTGGGGTCCTTATTGCTGTGGTCAATGGAGTCCCATTCTGGAACACACCATTAATGCCTTTGCTGTTTCTGGCTTCCGCCATTTCGACAGGTTTGGCGGCGGCAATGATCGTGGCTGCCATAATTGATGTTAATACTATCAAGACATTATCGAACTTCGCTCTCGGTCACGTTATATTCCTGTCTGTAGAAGCTTTGGTTTTGATGCTGTTGGTTTTCATGTCCTTGACCCGGTCTACGGAAGCGGCGGCTTCCGCAGGCATGCTGATATCCGGAATGTTAAGTCCATATTTCTGGGGTCTTGTTGTGATGCTAGGGCTGGTTGTCCCATTCATTCTGAGTGTATTCGAATTCCTGGAATACGGACAAATGCCTAAATCACTCGTTGTCGGGGCGGACATCCTGGTCCTTGTAGGAGGAGTGAGCATCAGGGCGCTGATTGTATTTTCCGGGACGCCTCCACAAATCATTTAGTGAAGAATTGGACTATACAGTCTCTAGTTTTAGAGCCGCTGGACATTGCACGAGATTTGATGAACGTTACTGGAATTGAACAGGCGATAGATGTTTAAAAATCCACGAATTTACTTTTGTTGAGTTAGGGAACAACCATGGAACCACAAACTGATAATCAGGAAACATCGGTTGAAAAAGACACAATTGCGGAAAACGAGATTGAGTCTGAATCTTCCGAGGAGATCGTTTCCAACAATCATGACAATGCCCAGGCGAAAAGAGGAAGGATGATAACGGCCGCCCTTGTGGCGACAATTGTCATAACGTTTGTTGCTGTAATGGTCGCGGGTGTATTCGAGCTGACAGGCCGGTTTCTCAGGGAATGCCCTAAGGAATTGCGCGTGAATGATCCGTCCCCAATCCTTTGGAATGACATAGTTTCCGCAAAGTCTACAAAGGCTGGCTTAGGGGTCCCAGAGAAACTGAAACAGGAAACAGCCTTAAAATCTTCGATTATGGGCCAAAATTGAGTTGTTAAGAATTTGGGCGCTCCCTGATCCAATGTTGGAGGAAGAGAAAAAATGAATGCTCATGATTACACAAAAGGTTATTGGAATCCGTTTTTAGCGGGAATTGCGCTGGGGCTAGTTTTGGTCCTAACGTTTTATATTATGGGCACAGGCCTGGGAGCCTCGGGCGCTGTTGCCAGAACCGCTGCTGTTTTGTCTCATGTGGCTGCTCCTCAAGCTGTTGAACACAATCAATATTTCAAGGGGTTTTATAATTCCGGAGCTAATTATCCTCTAATTGACTGGATGGTCTTTGAAGTCATTGGTGTTTTCTTTGGAGGACTAATTGGGGTCATCACAGCTAAGAGATTCAAGTTATCGGTTGGAAAAGGGGCGACTTTCCCTGTAAGCGCGCGCCTACTGTTGGCGTTCGTAGGTGGAATCGTAGGTGGAATAGGCACTCGTTTCGCCATGGGCTGCACGAGTGGGCAGGCCCTTAGCGGTGGAGCCACAATGGTGGTGGGTAGCTGGGTCTTCATGATGACCGTTTTCGCAACGGCGTTTGTCGCCGCTTACTTTGTGAGAAAGGAATGGCAATGACTGGTCCCCTGTATTTAAACGAAGTAATAGGCGTTCATACCAGTCTTTTCGTGGCTATCGGTATTGGGGTACTATTTGGGTTTGTCCTTGAACGGGCCGGATTCGGCGACTCCAGGAACCTTACTTCCATATTCTATTTTCGCGATATGCGAGTGCTAAGAGTAATGTTTTCCGCGCTTGTCACCGCGATGCTGGGATTGGTAATCCTCAATCGCCTTGGACTTTTTGACTATTCGCTGCTTCTGGATTACTCGTTGTTAAAAACCTATTTCTGGCCTCAACTTGTCGGCGGTGTCCTTTTTGGCCTGGGTTTTGTGGTTGGCGGTTACTGTCCTGGAACCGCTGTTGTGGGTATCGCCTCGGGCAAGATCGATAGTGTTGTGTTCCTGATAGGCATGATCGTAGGGATTGACATCTTTGCGCTCGGCATGCCTTTGTGGGGTGCTTTTTATAAGAGTTCGGACATGGGTCGCATAACTCTGTGGCAGTATTTTGGGACATCGATGGAGACAATGTCGGAAATAATCACTATAGCAGCGTTGGGTGCCTTTGTTATGGCCTGGCTGGCCGAAAAATGGGCCCCTTATGATAAATAGTTTGGGAAGCCAAATCGTTTCATGCTAGGAATAGCCAATTAAATCACGAGGAGGTTTGATAGATGAAGAAGGCCTTAAAAGTAATGTTGGTTTTAATGGCGCTAACAGCTTTTGCTTTTGTCACGTCGGCGCTCGCTGAAGAATTCTTTGTCGTGAAAGAGGCCGGAAAAATTGCTGTAACCGACAAAAAGCCGACGGACATAAAAAGCGTCGTCAAAGGACCATTTAAGACAAAGGCTGAAGCGGAAGCCGCACTGAAGGCGGCCGTCAAACCTAAACCACCAACCACCGGCTGCTAAGAACTGAGATTATCTAGAATATTGGTCTGGCGGCGCTCAGCAATGACGCGCCGCATTTTTCCCGCACACAATACGTGTAATCGAAAGATCGTTATGCCTAATGCGTCCCCGGAATTTAACACCAAGCGCTCTTTCCTTAAATATTTAATGGTTTTTGTAGGTGGCTTTATAGGGGGTTTTTCGTCTTGGGGAATTGTCAGGTTTGTCTTTTCCGGGACCGGACAAAAAGTTGACCGAACAATCCCCAAAGAATTATTCAAATCTATCAACCGTGAAAAGCCATATTTCATACCACAGGCCGAAGCATGGATCATCAAGAGACAAAATCTGTCCGAATCGATGGCGCTTGATGATCGGTGTACTCACTTGGGTTGCCGTTACAAATGGAAACAGTCCAAAGACCTATTCGAGTGCCCTTGTCATGGCAGCGAATTCGACATTCGGGGCCTTGTGCTTCGTGGTCCGGCCACCAGGTCACTTCCTCGTTTGTATCTGACTGAGACATCCAAGCAAATGTTGCGAATATCTGAACAACGACCTCACAAATGAAAAGCAACCTGTCTTTTGTTCCGTTGCGGACCGGATTTCCAATTCAGATTTCCAATAAGGACTCGTGATGCGGAGAGATTCCCTGACGGCATTCCTTGAGCACATTCATCCGAGGTCCGTGCCGGAAATCTCTACACGTGTGAGTTTCACATTTTGTCTGGGTGGGTTGGCTACAGCCATGTTTTTGGTTGAAATACTTACCGGCGCTTTATTGATGCTCTATTATTTCCCTTCAATTCCCAACGCATACCCTTCAGTGCAGAGGGTTATGTATTTTTCGCCGTATGGATTTGTTTTCCGTAATATCCATTATTGGGCAGGTCAAGCTATGGTTATTCTGGTTCTTATCCATATGGTTCGAGTTTTCCTGACACAGTCATATTTGCCACCTCGACAGTTGAACTGGATAATCGGCGTAATTCTTCTCTGCTTGGTATTTATCGAGGACTTTACTGGGTATTTGCTGGTCTGGGACGAGCGCGCCCATTGGGCATGGACTATCGCGAGGAACCTGACCGAGAAAATACCCTATGTTGGAGACGGATTTGCATCAGTCCTCTTCGGGCCATTACGTGTCGGTGATTTATGTTTGATCAGGCTGTATGCGTGGCATATTTTGTTTCTTCCTGCCAGCTTGGTTTTTCTTATGTGTCTTCATTACTGGAAGGTCAGAAAGGACGGTGGGATTTCAACCCCTCTCTAATTTTAGAGTTGGGGCTTCAGTTTTTTTCAAAGCTTCATCAATGCCTCTTTCAAGTTCTTTCGAACTTATAGGCTTCGAGAAATAACCATCCATTCCCATATCAAGGCACCTTTCCCTGTCACCCACCATGGCATGGGCCGTCATTGCTACAATAGGGATATGAACCCCTGTGGTTTTTTCCTTTTCGCGAATAGCGGCAGTGGCCTCAAAACCATCCATCTCCGGCATTTGGACATCCATTAACACCACTTGGAAATCGTCCGTTTCCAAAATGTTCAAGGCTTCTTTCCCGTTTGAGGCGACCGAGACAACATGTCCCATATTTTCAAGTATCTTGACTGCCAGTTTTTGATTTACCGTGTTGTCTTCCGCAAGAAGGATTTTCAGACGTTTTCTGGCCTCACGAACAGAATGACGCGTAATCAAAGTGGCAGAATCATCTGGGCAGGATGACTTTTGCATGGTCATCAGAATTGCGTCGAGCAAATCCGACTGTTTGATTGGTTTCATCAGATAGGCGGAAATTCCAAGTTCATTGCATTTTGCGGCGTCCCCTCTTTGCCCGCCTGAAGTTAACATTACTATTTTCTCAAGGTTAGATCCCCTTGTTCGACCTATGGCTTCTGCAAGTTCAAAACCGTTCATTTCTGGCATCATAAAATCCAACAACGCCAGAGAAAAAGGTTCTCCCCTATTGCTAGCTGAAATAATTATGTCCGTCACAGCCGTACTGTCAGCTACAGCGGTTGGGACCATACCCCAGGACCGTAAAGTATCTTCCAGGATTCTCCTGTTTGTCGCATTGTCATCAACCACAAGTACCCTCACGCCGGCAAGCGTAGATTTTCCTTTGGGTATAACCCTGCGAACCGGATTTGAAGGATATTCGAAGCGAGCGGTAAAATGAAAAACACTACCACGGCCAAATTCACTTTCCACCCAAATTTTGCCATTCATCATTTCAACAAGCTCAGTCGAAATCGCAAGACCCAAACCTGTTCCGCCATATTCTCGTGTTGTCGAGCCGTCTAACTGCTCAAAAGCTTTAAAAATCCGTCCCAGCTTATCTTTGGGAATACCGATTCCACTATCTGTAACAGTAAAATGAAGTTCTACATAGTTTTCACCCTCACGCTCGGGACAAACTTTAAGCACAACTTCGCCATTTGTAGTGAATTTGATTGAGTTGCCCACAAGGTTAACCATAATTTGGCGTAAACGTCCGGGATCACCTGTCAGGTTATCAGGAGTGTCTGTTGCGATGGAATAAGCCAACTCCAGCTTTTTGGAATGAGCCTGACTTGCCATTGTGCTCATGGTATTGTCGACACAATCTCTTAGGCTAAAGTCGGTGTTTATCAACTCGAATTTTCCGGCCTCCATCTTGGAAAAATCTAGAATATCGTTTATCAATGACAGTAGAGCATCCGCCGAAATTCTTACCGATTCGAGATATTCTTTTTGTTCCCCGGTTAGTTCAGTGCCTAAGGCTAACTCTGTCATCCCTATGATACCATTCATAGGTGTGCGGATTTCGTGACTCATATTCGCCAGGAATTGGCTCTTGGCCTTATTTGCGCTCTCGGCCGCTATACGAGCCAGTACTTGGTCCGTTATATCAAAGACATTTAAGATGATCCCTTGAAAGTGACTATTCACAAATATCGGTTGGACCCGAAGGCAGACATGTAATCCGAACATTTCGCGGTTCAGCTTAGCTGGATCTCTTCTTTGTTTGTTCCTGTAATCGGAGAACAGGGTTTTGACCCTGGAGCATACTTCGGCGTTAGTGTGAAAGGCCCAAATGGCTTGACCTACTAGCTGATCATTGGTCAAATTAGCCTTTTCCAGAAACCAGCTATTGACCTCGATGACAATTCCATTAGCATCAGCCAGGACAACACCTTCTTCCATGCCATTGATCATTGATCGCAGTTTTTGATTTTCAGCGGTGGAAGATTGGAGCGCTTCTTGAAGTTCTCGAGCAGACAAGGAAATTGTTTCGAGTTCTGAAACACGACGCCTCATCTCGTTCAAATCAGCAATGAGTTGGTCCCTGTCTTTTTCGTAATCCTGCAAGAAAACACCTCCGAAAGAGGCCAATGTTTAGCGGGAATTTAATCTTTGGTCACTAAGTAGCTGTTTTTCGTAGTTTAGATCACTACTTAAGAATAAGCAAGCCTAGATAAAATCTATAAGGATGCTCCCATCAAAAATTTGAGTCAGTCCTCTAGCAATTAGACTTGGGCCCGATTCCGAATCCTTTTGCCTATATTGCAATCTACATAACTGATAACATTGTTTACGTAACACTTGAAATTGCAATACAGGAGATAAGCACATGTCAGCTCAACCAGGTCACGCCGATGACGATCGGCTTTCAAATATGGCTCATATCCTAAAGAATCAGCCAAACCAACTGATTAATGAGAAAAGCCCATATCTCCTGCAACACGCTTACAATCCGGTCGACTGGCACGCCTGGAACGATGACGCCTTCGAAAAAGCCAGACGGGAGGACAAACCCATCTTTCTGTCAATAGGTTATTCAACTTGCCACTGGTGTCACGTGATGGAAAAGGAATCTTTTGAGGACCCTGATGTAGCTAGAGTTATGAACCGGGTTTTTGTGTCAATCAAGGTTGATAGGGAAGAAAGGCCGGACATTGATCACAGTTATATGACAGTTTGCCAAATGATGACGGGCGGAGGCGGATGGCCGTTGAATATAGTAATGACGGCGGACCGAAAGCCCTTCTTTGCTGGAACCTATTTTCCGAAAAGCTCCCGACACGGTAGAATAGGACTAATTGAGCTTTCCGAAAGAATAGAACACCTTTGGTCAAATGACAGGGCCCAAATTGAGGACGCCACAGAGAAAATTGTTACAGCCTTGAATGTTCCAGCGCCACGTGGAGCATCAGGAGAGCTTGATCTTGAAGTTCTTAGCACTGCATTCCAGCAACTTTCTCAGAGATTTGATCCGACGTATGGTGGTTTCGGTGAATCCCCCAAGTTTCCGACACCCCATAATCTCTTGTTCTTGTTAAGATATTGGAAGCGATCAGGCGATGAAAAGTCCATCCAGATGGTCACGAAAACACTGGATCAAATGCGCTTGGGTGGAATTTTCGATCACATCGGTTTTGGGTTTCACAGGTATTCTACCGATGCCCAATGGTTGACACCTCATTTTGAAAAAATGCTTTACGATCAGGCCATGTTGGCCCTCGCATACACTGAAGCGTACCAGGCTACTGGGAAAATCAGTTACAGAAAAACAGTGGAAGAAATATTCGATTATGTTTTACGGGAATTAACATCCCCTGAAGGCACCTTTTATTCGGCTGAAGATGCCGATAGCGAGGGGGAGGAAGGGAAATTTTATCTCTGGACCCTAGACGAAATACGAGAAGCTTTACCAGACACTGAGGTCAATCTTGTAGAACGGGCCTTTAACGTTTTTAGCATGGGCAATTTCAAAGAAGAAACCACCCAGTCACTAACCGGCCGAAACATCCTCCATTTAAAAAGACCTTTAGAGCAGTTAAATGGTCAATTAGGCTTCTCGGAAAATCAGATTCAGGAAACCTGGGAAAAAGCTCGAAAACGGCTTTTCGAAATCAGGGAAAAACGTGTGCATCCTCATAAAGATGACAAAATTCTTACAGACTGGAATGGACTGATGATTGCGGCATTGTCAGAAGCTTCCCGGGTTTTCAGCAACCCAAATTATGCCAGGGCCGCTTCCAGGGCGGCCAACTTTATTCTCACCCACATGCGTGACACCGATGGACGATTATTACGCCGGTATCGTCTCGGGGAAGCCGGCCTTTCAGCTCATGTGGATGATTATTCGTTTCTTGTTTGGGGGCTACTTGAACTCTATGAAACTACTTTTGAGACCAGGTATTTAAAAGAAGCTCTGCATTTAAACACTGATTTTGTGGAGCGTTTTTGGGACAAGGAATCAGGCGGATTTTTCTTTACAGCCGATGATAGCGAAAAACTCCTGGTACGGCAAAAAGAGATATACGATGGCGCTACCCCATCAGGGAATTCAGTTGCGGCGATGAATTTGATTAAACTTTCGAGAATCACTGGTTCAACGGAACTTGATTCGATGGTTTCAGCTTTTGGAGACGCTTTCTCGGGCACTGTGAGGCTGTTTCCATCCGCTTATACACAATTCCTGCTCTTCGCCGATTTTCTTCTCGGACCTTCATTTGAAGTGGTTATTGTCGGCACCAAAGGAGCCGAAGAAACGGATATCATGCTTAAACGCCTAAATTCCTCATATGTGCCTAATAAGGTGGTCATTCTCAAAAACTCCAATAGGGAACACACGGAGATTGTTTCAATTGCTCACTATTTGAAGGACTTCGAAATTATCAACAAACGTGTAACGGCTTTCGTCTGCGGCAACTACACATGTGAGTCGCCTACTAACGATCCGGAAAAGATGTTGTCCATGTTGAGAACAAATTAATTGTGAAAACCATTTATCATCGGTTATGATTCAAAAGATATACTTTGATTCACAAGGAATGAGACTATGAAAGCGTCAGGGGATTCTATAGACCAGCTCTGTATTAACACAATCAGGACATTGTCGATAGACATGGTACAGCAGGCCAATTCAGGTCATCCAGGATTGCCTCTAGGGGCGGCTTCAATGGCGTATGTGCTTTGGACCCGTTTTTTGAAATTCAACCCACGAAATCCCGACTGGCCAAACAGGGACCGTTTCATACTATCAGCGGGCCATGGGTCGGCGCTGCAATATGCGCTGTTATATCTCACGGGATATGATATTTCGATTGAGGAAATTAAGCGTTTCCGTCAGTGGGAGAGCAAAACTCCAGGTCACCCGGAATACGGCTTGACCCCTGGAGTAGAAGCGACTACTGGGCCGCTTGGGCAGGGATTTGCAATGGGAATCGGCATGGCCATAGCAGAGCGCTTTCTTGCTTCTGATTTCAACAAACCGGGGTTCCCGGTTGTTGACCATCACATTTACTCGATTGTTTCAGACGGGGACATGATGGAAGGTGTTTCTTCCGAAGCAGCTTCCCTCGCCGGTCATCTCAGACTTGGCAAAATAATTTATCTGTATGACGATAATAAGATTTCAATCGAAGGTAGCACTGACCTCGCTTTCACTGAAAATGTAGGGGCCAGGTTCCAGGCGTATGGGTGGCATATATCGAGAGTGTCAGATGGTAACAACCTTGAAGCTATTCAGGCCGCCATTGAGGAAGCTCAACATGAGACTAGCCGACCTTCTCTCGTGATCGTTAAAACACATATCGGGTATGGCAGTCCGAAACAGGACAGCGCTTCCGCCCACGGCGAACCACTAGGCGAAGAGGTGTTGAAAGCTACGAAAGTTAGACTAAATTGGCCGTCAGACAAACGATTCTATATTCCTGAAGAAGCTCTGGAACATTTTCGCTCCCTTGCGGAACGTGGCCAAGATCTAGAAAAACAATGGGACACTCTCATGAATGACTACGCTGGAGAGTTTCCGGAAGAGGCTGAAAGATTCTTCCGTCAGGTTCGAGGCGACCTTCCGGAAAGTTGGGACTCTGAGGTTCCTGTATTTAAGCCAGAGGACAAACCCGAAGCTACTAGAGTTTCTTCAGGCAAGGTTTTGAACGCTATCGCCAGGAAAGTCCCTAACATTATAGGTGGTTCTGCAGATCTCGCCCCTTCCACCAAGACCATGATTTCTGGCGATCCTGCGCAGGCTCCATATGAATCTTCAGGACGTAATATTCACTTCGGTGTTCGTGAGTTTGCCATGGGAGCCATTGTCAATGGAATGGCCCTACACGGAGGAGTCATCCCTTATGGGGCCACTTTCTTTATATTCAGTGACTACATGAGACCGGCCATAAGACTGTCAGCGATAATGGGAGTTCATTCGATATTTGTTTTCACGCATGATAGCGTGGCTGTGGGGGAAGATGGCCCCACACATCAACCCGTCGAACATCTTGCTTCTCTCAGGGCTATGCCGAATTTGTCTTTAATCAGACCGGCAGACGCGAATGAAACGGCGGAAGCATGGCGAATAGCCATGAGAAGTAAAGGGCCTGTAGCTCTAGTACTTACAAGACAGGGCCTTCCCATTCTTGACAGGAAAAGGTTTGCAAGCGCAGCCCTTTTGGAACGTGGAGCTTACGTGCTTTCCGACAGTCAACAGGACCCCATTCTTATCATGATAGCCTCAGGATCGGAGGTTAATCTTGCCTTGAAGGCTCAGAACAAGTTGCTGGAAGGACACAACATCGCCACACGTGTTGTGTCCATGCCTAGCTGGGACCTATTTGAGAAACAGCCTAAAGAATATATAGAACAGGTCCTTCCTTCTAAAATGGAAGCAAGGTTAGCTATAGAAGCAGGTTCCTCGTTGGGATGGGAGAGATGGGTAGGATCGAGAGGCAAGGTGATCTCGATTGACAAATTTGGCGCGTCTGCGCCAGGTTCAGTGATTTTATCCCATTATGGTTTTAGCGTTGAAAATGTGGTGGCAACGGCATTAGAACTGGTCAGGAAACCAGGACGATAAGTAAGTGCGCCAGATGAATGTGGCTCTTTTGATAAGACCTTTCGGTTTATAGGCAGCCCTTATTGAGCCTGACCCATTACTAGAAGCATCATGCTAATATTATTTACAATTTTATCTACCCAGTGAGATGGATAAGTCTCACTGAGGTAAATTATATCATAATGTCTAAGACCCCAACTCCACACCAACGCATCAGCTTTACATTCGGCTGACTCTTTGAATCGAGCCCTCGCCCCGCGTTCCAGAGGCCATTCATCCTCAGGAGGAAGTTCCGCTGTGACATGCCCTAATTCTCGCAAAAAAGCCCCCAAGAAATGGTCTTCAGCCCAGTCCTGGGCTTCGTTACAGATGTTTAATGTATAGGCCAGACCATTTGAAGACCGTTCAGCTATAGTCCTCATCCCAAACGGCAACTTGGGGTCCGGGACTATCTTAATAGATAAAATTCGTGATCCATTGAGGAAAAGATTCAGGATTTCCAGCGGAAGACTGTCAAACGCTTTGATAATTCTGTATTCAGTCACATCAATTCTAGATTTGTCAGACTTTATCCCCTTAAAGTCCAGTCTCCTCTCCACGTAATCGGAAACAGCATGATTTACTTCGACCACAACTACCTCTAATCAATAAAACTTCCTGTCATTACCATAAATTAGTAAATATCTTTGAGTGGGTTAACTGAATCCGACTAGAAACGCTAACAGGAGATTCATTTTCCCATTTCTGGAGCAGACCTACAAATTCCTTGTTAGACGGATCCATCGCAATAGCTTTCCGTAAAATTAGGATAGCGGCAGCGTCTTCATTTAGAACTTTATGGACTTCCGCAAGATTTCGTGTCAACTCCGGTGTCGTCGCGTCACCCATAGACACAGCCTTTTCGGCAAATTTCTTCGCCTGCGCTGGATTCCGAATCGATGGATCATTAGCGGTGGCCATAAGAAGCCCAAGCGCCGAGTAACCCGGAGCGAACCGTTTGTCGAGTTCAATCGATTTCTCCAAATCCTTTTTTGCCAGTCCATATTCTCCGAGTTTGGCATAGGCTGTTCCGCGATCTTTGTACAACACGGGAGAATTTGGATTCATCTCAATTACTTTGCTGAATTCGTCAATAGCCTTTTCATGGCGACCTTTTCCGCTGAACGCCATGCCTCGGTTGTGATAGGCTGATGCGAACTTGGAATTGATCTCAATGGCTTTGTCGAAATCATTAATAGCTTGATCAAAATGCTTTTGACGCATATAGGCTACTCCACGATTATTGTACACCATGGCGTTGGATGGGTCTAATTTGATAGCTTTGTCGAAGTCTTGGATCGCTCGATCATATTCATTTTTTCCGTTTAGGGCAAATCCTCTGTTATTATAATATCTTGCATCATTAGGTTTCAACGCGACGGCTCTATCGAAGTCTTTTATAGCATCATCGTAATTATTGAGTCCGTTAAATGCGAAGCCCCTAGTGTTAAGCGCCTCCGAAGATGTCGGCTCCAATTTGATAGCTACATTCAGAGCTTCTACAGCGTTTGAATATTCGTTAATCGCGTTGTATGCGAAACCAAGTCTTGCAAACGCCGGGGCATAGGCGGGATCCAACTTGGTCGCATGGATCAGGTCTTTTATTGCGGACTTTGGATCACCCTTTTTTAGGTAGGCTTCCCCTTTCTTAGCCCAAGCCCTTACGGATTGAGGCGCCATCTTGACCGCATCAGAATATAGAGCTATGGCCTGATCAAGAGAGCCCGAGTCTTCGGCCTGCTGCCCTGCCCTGTAAGTATCCAAAAAGTCGTCCGCCCAGGTTGGACCTACGTTCGACCCAACTATTAAAGCTATTGATCCAAAGACTATTAAGGTTATAATTTTCACAAGAACCGCTTCTCCAAAAGACACTTTTTTTAATCACCAGCGATCATACAGGACCGGATGTTTAAATAAAAGTTTGTTGATTAACCTCATGAGGTATAACTATTTTAAGTGAATTGAGCAAGAAACCCAAAGGCTTCGCTCATTTTAATTTGTATTAATCATGCCATCGGAGACTCCTAAAATGGATTTACTTCAAACAATACGACAGCGACGGAGCGCAAGAAGTTTTCTCAACAAAAGCGTGGATAGATCAACACTGGAGAACGTGATGGCGGATGCGGCCAACGCCCCGTCAGCTATAAACATGCAACCATGGGAAGTTCACGTCGTCTCAAGTGAAGAAACTGCAAGGCTTTCCAGAAAATTATTGAAGAGGTTTAAGGAGAGTCAAATAACTTGCGGCCCAGGAACAACACAAAAAATCCCAGACAAATTTATACAAAGAGCCAGGAGCGCAGCCGAAGGCATGACTCCTCTGATTGAAAAAATGGGAACCAATTTCAAAACATTCGTAAATACAGGAAGCTTGAAATTTTATGGGGCGCCGGCGGTTGTATTTGTGTTCATTGATGATAGCTTCCCGTCCCAGCGTCTAACGGATATTGGCTCTTTCCTGGGTTACCTGGTTTTATCTGCCGCGGGTCACGGCCTCGCCACATGCCCGATTGGACTTGTAACATCATATGAGGATGTGATCAAAGACGCTCTGAATGTCTCTGAAACCAAAACATTAGTAATATCCGTAGCGATAGGTTACCCGGAGTGTGACGCGCCGATAAACCAGTTTAGATCAGATAGGGCAAGTTCAGACGAGTTCGTGAGATGGATCGGTTTTTAGAAACCATCCCTCATAGAGTCGGCCAGGACACCTTTATCAAGAAATAGAATACGTTTCGATTTTTTGGCTGCTCGTGGATCATGAGTCACCATTATTATTGTTTTCTCAAATTGTTCGTTAAGCTGCCCGAGTAGATTTAGCACATCGGAGGCAGATTTCTTGTCCAAGTCCCCAGTAGGCTCATCTGCGACGATCAACAATGGGTCCGTCACGATTGCTCGGGCTATGGCGACTTTTTGTTGTTGTCCACCTGATAACTCAGATGGGAAATGCTCCATACGGTCAACAAGTCCGACCGCTTCTAACGCCGCAATAGCGTGTTCTCGCCTCTTTGTCCTTGATAAGGAAGTCAGCAGCAATGGCAGCTGTACATTCTCTAAAGCATCCAGGACCGGGATCAGATTATAAAACTGAAAAATGAACCCGACATTGGATGCTCGCCACCTGCTTAGTTCTGACTCGCTTAAGGTTGTGATATCGACTCCTCCGACTATTAATCGACCACTATCAGGTCTGTCAATTCCAGCTATCATATTTAATAGCGTTGTCTTTCCGGAGCCGGAGGGTCCCATGAGGGCGAGAAATTCTCCCTGGCCTACGTTAAGGCTTATGTCAAGCAGCACTGGAATTTCCTGGGTCCCACGTGTGTATAACTTTGACAATTCACTAATTACTACTAAATCTGGTTGTTCCAAACGAAACAGTCTCACTCCTTGACTTTGACTCTTCTACCATCAGCCAAAAGAGAATCGGGCTTTAGAACAATAGTGTCTCCTTCTTTCAGGCCGGACAGTATCTCGGTTGTTTCATCCCATGAACGACCCGTAGTGATTTGCTCAACTCTTGCCCTGCCATCCCGGATCCCATAAACAATTTTGGATGTCCCCATATTCAATATCGCACTTGTTGGAACTCCCAGAAATGCCATATTTTCTCCTTCCTTTAGCGGCCGTGAAAGGAATGACACTTTTGCGCTCATTTCTGGCAACACTTTTTCACTAATCCTGTCAAATTTGATTTTTGCAAGGACAGTGGCTTTGGATCGATCAGCAGTCGGCACAATCATGTACACTTTTCCCTCAAATCTATCATTAGGAAACGCGTCGAGGCGAATCTCCGCAGGACCTCCTACCTTAACCTTTTCGAGGCTTGATTCCGAAACATCAACTTCAACCATTAGAGACTTCATATCCGCCATTGAGACAACTGAGGCTTTGGCGTTCAACGATGCCCCCATAGGGGCGACGACTTCTCCTTCTTCCGCGCTTTTTGTTAAAATTACTCCGTCAAATGGCGCACGGATATATGATTGATCCAAATTTACCTCGGAAACTTTTACAGCCGCCTCAGCCTTGTCAACCCGAAATTTCGCCGATCGGTACGCCGCCTTGGCTTTTTTGTACCTGGCTTCAGCCGAATCAAAAGCCTGCGCTGAAACCGAACCGGACTCTTTTAAACCCTTCTGGCGGTTGAAATTTAGAGTAGCGTCTTCCAGTTCCGCATCAGCATTGTTAAGATCGGCGCGTGACACACTTAGGCTTGCCTGAGCTTCCTCGAGCGCAGCTTTTAAATCGCTGTTTTCTAACTGCGCCACAATGTCCCCCTGTTTGGCGAATCTACCTTCCTCTACGTATAGATGTTCAATCCTTCCAGTAGCTTTGGACGAGACAGCGGCCTTTCTTTGAGCGACGACGTAGCCACTTGCGTTGAGAATCGTCAGGGCCCTCGAAGGAAAGGTCATAGATGCCTTAACCATATGAACTTCCAGAGGAGGTTTAAGCCAGTTAATCCAGAGCCAGTAGCTTCCCGTTCCAACTACGGCTAATATCAACAATGAAAAAAAGATGATTCTTTGTAAGGGAATTCGTTCTCGCTTCGTACCCTTTGATTCCAGACTAATTTTCAGTTTGGTAAGATTTTCAGAAGACATTTTTGTAATAATCCACGCCAACAATAAAACAAGGAGATTTTGACAGCATCGATTTTTTGTGAGAGCGTCCGTTGAAGGATCTGGTGTTAGGTGTTAGTATTAATTTCAAGGTATTGATTCCTGCTAATTATTTTTCGAGATACAGGACCTGAAGAATATTTTTGATTAGAGGAACTCCCTAAACTCATGCGGTCAAAAATCCGGTTATTCCCTCGTATTTTTCTCACTGCTTTAGGCTTAGTAGTCATTACTCCTCTTCTTACGCCACCGATAGTATTATCAAACCTGTTTACTTCATCCGGCGCTCCGGCGTATATAATGATGCGCTGGTGGGCTTTAATAATATCTTTCCTCATGGGACTGAAGTTTTCAGTCTTCGGAATTGAAAATATCAATCCTGGTCAATCTTATATTGTTACACCCAATCATCAGGGGAACGCCGACATTCTGGCGCTTGTAACAAGCCTCCCTGTTCGGTTTCATTGGGTCATAAAGAGAGAACTCCTTCGGATCCCAGTTTTTGGCTGGGCCTTGGCAGGCACAGGGGCAATTGCGATAGACCGATCAAACAAGGAAACAGCCGTAGCAAGTCTGAACCAAGCCAAAAACAAATTATCAAATGGCTGGTCAATGTTGATCTATCCTGAAGGTACGAGAACACCGGATGGAAAACTTCTCCCTTTCAAAAAAGGGCCGTTTATGATGGCGGTCCAAACCGGACTACCAATCTTGCCTGTCACATCCAACGGCGCATTTAAGATTCTACCAAAGAAAACTCTCGCCTTTCGCCCAGGGCTAATAACTCTAACAATTGGAGAGCCCATAATTACAGAAGGGCTGACAGAAGATGATGTTCCCTGGTTGATGGAACAAACTAGAAGCGCAATCGAATCTAACTTGTCGAATGATTATGATCCATTCAAAGTATAGCAATCTCAATCCAGTATCATCCCGGCCAAACCTCGAACTAAATCCACAAAAGTGAATGTTGATCGGCGCGGGGAGAAGCTTAAGACTTTGAATAAGAATGATTAGTCTTCCGTTTCCAGTTCTTCCAGTGGTTCTCTGCCATATTTTCTGACAAAACTTTCCTGTGCCATTTTGTAGGCGTGTTCAGCCCCACCAAATTCTTTAATGGTGGATAGCGCGCTTTCAAGCGTCTGTTTAGCCTTGACTAGCCTTAGAGCGTCTCCATCTCGGGCAGTCTGATCCACCCATTCCAGTGCCTTCAAAATTTCTGATTTGTTCATGTATTTGTCCTCAATTTCCTTTAAAAACATTAATGATTTTTCTATGCGCCAAAGACGTTAATTATAAACTGTTTATATTCACTCCTCTTTTAGAGTGGCGGCGGATGGCGCGCGTACAAGCTTTAACGTTGGGTATAGGGATGAGACAAAACAGGCCACCAAAGTCAACAACAGGGCCTCCACAAAAATCCACTTATTGATTGTAATATCTATAGTCCAACCAAACGATCTGTAATTAATAGCGTACACTATTATATACGTAAGTAACAGACCACATGCTGAAGCAATTAAAAAAGACGCAAATCCCATTATAAGGCCCTGGTAAATGTTCATCCTGCCAATTTCCAAGGATGTCAGGCCCAGATATCCGAGAACTCTGATCTCTTTGGACCGCTCCAGGAGTATGGCCATCATAGCCGTGGCTACACCGAGAAGGGCCACCAAGAGCGAAACACCCTTTAGCGTACTTGTGGGTGCAAACGTTTTGTCAAAAATTGCCAGAATTCGTTCCCTCATATCATTATTTGAAACGATGGTTCTCTCAAGTCCCTTGAATTGAGCCGCCAATGACTTCTTGACTTCTTCTCCGGAAACACCTGGCTTGAGGAAAAGAGCAATAGATTGCACTCTGTCATCCTTCCAGACCTTTTTATAAACAGCCCTATCCATTTGTATCGTGCCCTGATCAGATGAATAGTCCCTGGTTATGGCTACAACCGGGAATTTCCGAAGGCCGTCAGGAGTATCCAGAGTCAGCGAGTCTCCCACTTTGAGATTGAATTTGAATGCCAGAGACTCTGAAATGAAAACCGCTCCCTTTCCTATTTTCTTCCAGGCTCGACTCTCGTCGCCTTGAATAAAGATATACCTGGCTTTACGTTCGAGTATTTCAGATTCTATGATTCTAAGTTTAACGGGCTTATCATCGAGGTAAACTTCATAAGTCGCATAACGTTCCACTGAGTCTATTCCAGGGTCACGCTCAGCTTCATCAATCAGGTCCTTCGGCAGTGGATGGTCCCACTTTGTGGTATCCGGCGATATGTACAAGTCTCCTTTGAGAGCTTCATTAAGCCAGGCCGAAACAGAAGTTCTAAAACTGTAAATCATTGTATCCACACCAATGGTCATGGATAGCGCCACTGCCAGAGCTGCTACCGCTATACTAGTACGGCTCAGAGAAGCGCCAATGTTTCTGGCGGCCAAAAATCCCTCCATTCTGTTGGAAAATTTCTTGAATACCAGACCAAGGTAATATGTGAATGGACTCAGAAATCCTGGAGTAAACAAGGCAAACGCCGTTGTCATTCCAAACGCCGATGCGAACCCCCAGAAGATCGAGCGCTTTGAAGCCCAGGCGGACAACACGGAAAAAATAAAGAACAAGGCGCCGAGGATGAACAGATAGACCCTCAAACTTTTGGCTTTGTCTTCAATACTCTGTCGCTTCAATCCCAGCACTGGAGGAGTTATAGCAACTTCGAGAGCGGGAATGGCTCCCCCGACAAGTGTAGCGAGAAAACCTACCGCCAGCCCTCCTTCCACAACTCTTCCTGTCAATTCAACGTGTAAGACATTCACTTGAAAATAAAG
Source organism: uncultured delta proteobacterium (assembly GCA_963798475.1). Taxonomy (GTDB): domain Bacteria; phylum Desulfobacterota; class Desulfomonilia; order Desulfomonilales; family Desulfomonilaceae; genus CAJBEZ01. The sequence goes on along the minus strand of CAWCTI010000032.1, from coordinate 6,967 downwards.
CTGGCTGATTGTAGAGGACACTTTCCCTATACTGTAATAGGCCACTGAAAAACCGAATATGATACCTATTAGGCTTCCAAAAGCGCCCAAGACAATGGACTCTATTAAAAATGCGAGAACGAGATCCCCACGATTGCACCCTAATGTCAGCAATAGCGACATGTCTTGACGTCGGGAAAGAACTGAAAACATTGAAAAATTATATATTAGGAAAACACCTACGAATAGGGCTATTAGACTCATTGCCGCCAGGTTCAGTTGAAAAGAATACAACATCGCCGTTAAAGTCGATTTTCTTGAATTTGCGTCCGTGACTTTGAGACCTGGAGCCAAATTTGGAAGCGCTGAGACGCCAGGCCCATCGATCATGAGATCTATCCTATCCAATCGACCGACGCGACCAAAAACATCTTGAGCGGAGGAAATATCCATAACAGCTAGATTTTCATTGAGTCCACCTTCGATACCTTCCGGAAGAGGTCCTAAGATTCGAGTCTTTTTCTCCACGCCTGCGTCCAGGACAGTTAAGAAGTCCCCTTTCTTGAGATGGTAGCGTTTCATCAAATCCCCCGCGATGAATGTCCCGGGGTGATTACCATTCAAGAATTCGGACATCTCCTCTTTGTTCGATAGTTTCGGTATCCAGCTTCTAAACGGCGCGTCTAGAAAAGGATCCACCCCCAAAAAATGGATTGGTTCTGATTCTGTTTCCAGTGTATTGGCAATAACGTCGATTAAAGGAGTCGCAGCCTTAATTTTCGGATTTGCCCATATTTGTTTGAAGTATTTCTCATCTATCCTACCGAAAGTTGAAATGATGGAATTGGTCGCTCTACCTGAAAGAAAGTCTACAGAGGATTCAAAAGAGGCTAATGCAGAATCATTTATTAATTCTACCGCTACCACAATGCCGACCCCAAGGGAGATCCCGACCAGGCACAAGACTGCAAGCAGGGTATGTTTGCGGTAATATTTAAAATTAAACCGTAAGAGTGTCTGCGTTGTCATTCATAGGAGCGATCATAAACTGCATGTTAATATTTGTAACCTTTGCTGAAATAACGCTTTAGTTAGCATAATTGTCTTCGATCAGGAAACCAGACCGTAGCCTATAGTGTCTTGGGGCAAGCCATGCAGCGTCAGGGCTGTGCGTGACCATTATTAAAGCAGCGTTGGATTCCCGACAAATTTCATCTATCAGTTTTAGGATCCCATTTCCCGTAGCCTGATCGAGATTTCCTGTGGGTTCATCCGCTAAAATCAGTCTCGGCCTTTTAACTAATGCTCTCGCTATCGCGACACGTTGTTGTTCTCCGCCGGAAATGGCTTCAGGAAACTTCTTCCAGTAACCGTCCAAGCCCACTGCCCCCAACAGATCATGAGCCCTTGTGTAGTCCCTTATTCCCAGCAAATCCAAGGGAAGAGTGACGTTCTCACCAACAGTGAGAGTTGGGAAAAGATTGAAAGACTGGAAAATGAACCCAACTTCTTTTCTACGATAATACGCAAGTTCAATGTGGGGCATAGCAGTGAGGTCCTGATTGTCAAAAAAGACCTTTCCTTCTGTTGGAAAATCGATACCGCCGACAATATTTAGAAAGGTGCTTTTGCCGGAACCGCTTTTGCCAAACAGTATTACTCTCTCTCCCTCAAAGAGTTCAAAGTTAATTCCTGCAAGAGGGAACACCTCACATTTTGGGCCACTCGAATAGCACTTTCTCACATCGATCAGTTTAACCAGAGGGCCCATATGATCTACTCACACGCAAAAAGGTCGAAACGGTCTGGGTATCAAGGTGAGTCTATACACATTATCTACCCGTTCTTTTATTACTGGGTGATCCGATATTGTTCGAGTTTCCATATATTCTTTTTAGGCGTTTTTCAAAATACTCGCTTCTCTTTTTCCTAAAGACCATATAATCGGATTCAGCGGGCAACTTGTTATCGTTTACCAACAACCATAAATTAGTAACCGTTACCTGTTCCAGCACGAACCCCAGTCTCATACAAATCAGCTCTCCCTCCGAGAGTTTTCCTATGGCAGTATCCAAATCTCTGGCAGTGGGTTCGCAATATCGATAAATGGCGTCACGGAACGATGATTCACGCATTAACTCAATGGGGTGCTTTTTCCTTTGGTCCGCCAGATGTTTCGCGGCTTCGATTACCCGGTAAAAATCCCGTTTCATTAAAGGTATGCCATAGGAAATAATCTTATCGGCAGACGGTTTCAAAGCCAGAATCTTTTTTTTCTCCGCCGAAGAAAAAGCTATCGAAAACGGGAAAGAATTTATGTTTCTTTGAGCGTCCTGAAGCTTATGAACTTGCTCTTCCAGGAACAGCAAATTTTTTAAAGGCCCTCGTTCAGCCTGTTTAATAAAAAAAACAAGTGAAGGATATTGCCCAAGAAGCTTTTGGGTCACATCCTTATTGACTTCATTCAATTCATATCTAAGAAAAGCTTCGATGATGGGTTTGTTGTTATCTTTTACTAATTCCAGCGCTATTGTGGAATCCGATTGCTCCGCATATGAAGCTGATTGTGGAACCAATAAATTAAAAGAAACCACGGTCGCCAAAATGAAAATGACGCGATATAGACAGGTTATCCTGATTCTCATTTAGATGGTCCGTTCATTTTCTTGGCAGCCGTAACTCGCTCACTTATCCATTCGGTAAGTTCTCCGAAACCGGCTCCGGTTTTCGCGGATACAGGAAACATTTTTATTCCGGGGTTCATCGCTCTAACAGTTTTTTGGAATTCATCCATGTCAAAGTCAGTATATGGCGTTAGATCCACTTTGTTGATTAATAGAGCCTGAGATTCAGTAAACATCAGGGGGTATTTCAACGGTTTGTCATGGCCCTCCGGCACTGATAGAATCATCATTTTGATATTCTCTCCCAAATTAAATTCAGCCGGACAAACGAGATTACCAACGTTCTCAATTATCACTAGATCCTTGCCTTCTATCCCCAGACCTGCACAAGCCGCTGTGATCATATTGGCGTCTAGATGGCATGCGCCATCCGTGTTAATCTGGACAACGTCCACGTTCCTTTCCTGTATTTTCCGCGAGTCTACGTCTGAGGCTATATCCCCTTCAATGACACCTATTTTGAAATCAGCGGAAAGGTTTTCTATCAATCGCAGTATTGTGGATGTCTTCCCAGCGCCCGGCGCAGCCATCAAATTGATTACAAACGTGTTATTAATTTCAAACGCTTTCTTTAAATTCAATGCTAGCGCTTCATTGACTCCCAAGATATCTTTGTTCACATTTATTGTCTTTACGGCCATCAAACTCTCCTTGCTTTAACTCGTTTCAGTCGTTTAGATTTCTGAATCGCCCTGACCGTCTGCAATGTATCTTTTTGACTTAGATATTTCACGTAAGCGCAACCTGTTGGCATCCAGTTGATTTGTCGAATGAAATGTTCATTCAACTTGATGCAATCCGGTTCAATCTCATGGCGCTTTTCGTAAATTTTGCACATTCTAGTGGTAGTGTCCAGGTAAACGCAGGGCTCTTCAGTATACACGATATGCCCATTACCCAAATCTATCTTTTCGTAACAGCACTTGGCGCATTTCAGGCATATCGCTTCCCATTCTTCATCAGTTAATTTATCTTTTTCTAGCATGTAATCTTTCATTTCATAGAATTGCCGTTTTTTTAAGTAAGTCCCCCATGATATTAACACGTTCCCTTGTATGTCGGCAATTGACCCCCGTGATTGTTTTATTGGGGATTTCGTCGTAGAAAGTTCTATACCGTTTTTTAACACCGCATTAACATTTTTTAACTCTTTCGTAATAAACACCTCGCATTTCATCGCGAGAATTCAATCATCGAATATTTCGTTAAACGCATGGGATCTCAACTGTTGTCCTTGGACGCAAAGACGCGAGGCTTCGGGCTTGGCCTAGTCATGAGCTTCGCCTGATTTGGGATACCACAAATTTTGTTTTGAATGGGAGGAAACATGAAACGGATTGGAGTTATATGCTTGATAGCCTTGGTGGCTATTTGCGCAGCGGCTCCAGCCTTCGCCTGGGAATTTGCGATGAAAGGCGATTGGGAATGGCGCTACCGCTACTGGACAAGGATTGGCAGTAACGACATATTTGGCTATATGGACGGCACGAATGTGAACCTAGGGTTGAACCATATCTATAATTTTCCAACTGCGGCTACTACGAACCGAATGGCCGCGAATTACGGCATATTGTCCGGGCAGAACAACTATGGTCCGGAAATGACACTCACCGACACTCGCGCGACCATTTTCCCAAAAATTAAGGCTAACAACGCCATTGATATTGAAGCCTCTGTCAACTTGACTTCTTTGGGAATTTGGTCTGGTGGGGACCCATACAACATCGCAGGCACGGGTACCCAAGGCACTTATCGAAATGTAGGATTTTACAATTCCATGTATGTCCCTATCAATGATGACCCGGCGGCGATAAACGTGCCCAATACGTTTGTGACGCTGCAATGGCTAAAGGCTACTATCCAATCCCCAATGTTGGAGTTCAGCCTTGGTTACAAAACTAGCGCAATCGGAATGGGGCTCTGGAAGCACCCAAACAGCCGGGCGTCTGCGTCTTTTGCCGTTGCCGCATATTATGGACCGTTTAAGATCAGCCTCGTCCCATATTTCAGCCGTAATCAGTCTGCGTGGATTCTGAATCCGATAGCGGGGAGCACGGCGACATCTCGAAACACTGGAGCTAGTTCGTCCCAAAGGCAGGCGGATCGTCGTAATTATTTTGATGCGATCGAGGGCGATATTGTTTACAGGAGTGGAGATGTGGAGATACAACTTCAGTCGGACTCCTACCGACAACCTAGCGCTCCAGCCATAAATGGGCAAGATCCCGTAGCACCAGGAACCATAGCAACTCCGTTCCACGGTGGGGCAATCAATATTCAGTCAAGGCCATCGGAGGACGAGATTAGATACAGGATAGCTCTCGCTATGAAATATAATAATGGTCGCTTTTTCTTTAACGGTGAGGCTGATTGGTTTAATCGCTGGCGCTCCGGCAGAGGCGTCGCCGATCCAGCTACCGACCCCCCCGCAACTCCTTATTTAGTGCGAAACGGCAGGAATGACGCCGCATGGCTCTATGGAGCCGAGTTGGGAGCCCTTTGCGGGCCTTCAAAGATCACCCTGAATTATGTTCGTGCGACCGGTGAGGACCCAAGCACAAGGTTCACGAATGAAGACGCCGCTCAAGCAGAGCAAAGTTTATCAGCCTCTTACATGAAACAGTGGGCATACCTAATGTCCTACATGTATGGAGCCGGCGACGGATGGGACGCTGCAGGATACGGTCAACCCACAAACATCCAGCATGTGGGAGGTAGGCTAGACTATGCGATCGCTGCAAACCTTAACCTTTTCGCAGTTTACGCGCAGGCCTGGCGCGACCAGCCGAATAACTACCGACTTGGCGGAGACTACAAAATTGGGGGCCAACTCTGGACAAACGACGATGTTCTGAAGGCTCAAACCGGCACCTTCGCGGGTCATTGCGTTCCGGCCAGCGCAAACGACATCGGATATGAAGTGGACTTTGGGGCCAACTGGAAGCTGTTGGAGGGGCTGACATGGAGCACGACCTGCGGTTTGTGGAAGCCCGGCAACTGGTGGGCTTACGCTTTTCCAAACACCGCCTATCTTTATTCAGGTGTTTATCAGGGCGGTACCCTCTCTGGCATAACCACCACCGCAGGGAATGAAACAAATGCCACATTCAACCTCGGCAGGGAAATTGACGCCTTGTTTGCTATGGAGACTACGGTTTTGATCTCCTTCTAAGACAACACAACCTGGATTGTGTCAGGAACTCTTACCGGGAAGTTCTTGTTTATTCAGTCTCACTCTTAACGCGCTCCTCTTTTGAAGAGGGGCGTGTTAGTTTAAGGATGTTAGACCTTGTCCATTTGAGCCTAAAGGATAAGAAGGTTCGAGGGTCCGGGCCGGGTGCCTGACTTCGTTTTTGACCTCATCTTAAAACGATTCTGGAGGAATCATGAACAAAAATGACCAAAGTGTGCGGGAAGCAATCGTCGAACTTACCGATAATCTCGGTACCATCGGCGTTTTTATGTTGGGTGAGGCGAGAGTTTTCCTTACAAAGAGTTGGGGCGCTTCACGAGAAGAATTTTACATTGCGGTTGATCAAGTGTCTCGAACCATGAAGCAGTCGGGCAAGCTGGCTGCGGACGACATTGACAGAGCGGCTGACAAAATCAAGCAGTCCTGGGATATCCTAGTTCAAGAAAAGACTTTGGACTGGGACGCGTTTTTAAATGAACTGAAAAATCGCCTTGCCGCCGTAGGAAATGTTAGCAAAGACACCTTTGATCTTTGTGTAAATCAAGCAGCGGTGACTCTTGAAAAGCAGTGGACAGCATTCGGCAGAATTGGCGAGAATCAGGCAAAATATGCTCAGGAGCAAATTGGATCCATGACCACTGCCATCAAATCTCAGTGGGAAGTGTATTGGGAAACAATGCAGAAAACGGGTAATAAGATTGATAGGGCGGTTAATGCCGCTTGGGAGGAACTTAAAAAATAGAACCGAGTTTTTTGAGATGTTTCACCTAACTAATTCCTAATCGTATTGAATTATTTACCAAACATTTGTGGCGCATCGTGAAGTCTGGGCTGTCCATCCCTCGGAGTACCAGCCAGTCCAGCCTCGTCCCGTCTCCCTTGGACAGCCCAACTTTTTATAGTCTCACTTTTTTCGAACAATTCTTCGACCAGAAATCCGGGTTAGTCTAACTTGGACTTCGGTCTTTTTGAGCACAAGGTTTATCAATTAATGCACTTCTAATTGAACTTTAACTCGATCTGAAAAATTGTTATCTACCATACTTTCAGGGCCGCTTGGGCGCTCTTTCGTAAAATCTACCAGCCGCTACCCGGTCCAATACCCTGGTGG
>CAWCTI010000031.1:0-217672 GCA_963798475.1 uncultured delta proteobacterium | reverse complement strand
AAGTTCCTTTAAGGACAGGCCGAGCGACAACGGTTCCCGTCGTCTGATTTCTTCGGGTGTGGGGAGGAACGGCGTGGAAAGGGCGCCTCGACCGCCGCGCTCCCATCTTGACAATCCAAGAAGTTCAAGGACACCGACTCGTCCGGCCAGTGATTCTGAAATACCCTTCATGAGATGGAATTGCTGCGATCCTGTGAGCCAGAACATCCCGGTTCGCCGATTTTGGTCAACCTGCATCTTTATGTGGGGGAGCAATTCAGGAGCGTATTGTATCTCATCTATCAGGACAGGGGGCGGGAAGCGCTGAAAAAAGAGGGCTGGGTCATCTTTTGCCAGAGCGAGGACCAATGGGTCGTCTAGGGTTACATACGATCTGTCATTCTCCTTTAGACGCTGAAGGAATGTGGTTTTTCCCACTTGTCTTGCGCCGGTGAGCAACATTACGGGAAACTGCTGAGAGGCCTTCAGGAAGAATGTTTCGAGTGTTCTTGTTACGTACATGAAAGGCTACCGTCCATTATGTCTTTTAATTGCATTATAGACGATGATGTTGACGGGAACAAGTGGCAGCCTAGCCTCAATTTATCTGGATGACATGGTCCTCTGTTTCCTCGATCCCCAACACCGGCCACAATGTCATTTCGAACGGAGTGAGAAGTCTATGGCGCCGCTTAGATAGACCAAGCTGTCTGCGTAGATCTCTCGTCGCTTCGCTTGCTCGAGATGACATTGGTTGATAGTGACGTAGCGCAGTCTGTGGCCGCCAATATTGATCTAATTTGACAGACTCTCTTCCACTTTTGCCAGATTGGGTAAGGACAACCGCCAATGTATCGCCGCAAGACGTATCCCAAGCGTCACCACGGCCCCTCCCAGCATTGCCGCTCCATCCGGCGCTCCCAAGGCGAAAAAAGTCAGATAGGCCGCCCCCCCGGCAAGACTGGCCGTAGCATAGATTTCCTTCCGGAAAAAAAGAGGAATCTCCCCTGAAAACACATCCCGCATGATCCCACCTCCGGACCCTGTCAACATCCCCATTGTGACTGCAATTAGCGCATTTGATTCGAGACCGATCGCCGTGTTGCAGCCGATTACAGTGAACAGGGCAAGTCCGAACGCGTCCGCTATATCCAGATGCCAGAACGGAATTTTGGCAAATTGGCGGAAACTGATGTACGTGAACGTCAAGACGCCGCAAATGACGGCAATTACAAGTCCGGTCGAGTCACTTACCCAGTTGACCGGATGTACTCCCAGACAAAGGTCACGCAATGTGCCGCCACCTATGGCGGTAAGGACAGCGGCCACCACTACTCCAAAGAGATCCATTCCCTTACGCGCAGCAGCCAAAGAGCCTCCAATCGCAAAAATCGCCGTCCCAAGAATATTCAGGTAATAGACCATTTCATTCTGCGCTCCTAATTTCACATCTATCATTTTTCCTTGACTTATTCTAGATAATTACGATAATATGCTAATACATAACTATAATTAACAGAATTATTTCTTAAAGTAATTTAGGAGGTCCTGTGGGCTTTCGGCGGATCGTTCAACGTATTGAAGAATTGCGAGACGAATCGGTAAACTTCCTTGCCCGGATCTGTTCCATACCCGCTCTCGGACCGGATAATAGCGGAACAGGCGAAATGACCAAGTACCTCGCCGTCAAGAACGAAGTCCTAAAGATAGGGCCCGACGAGATAATCGAAATACCAGCGCCTGATAATCGTGTACCTGACCAGGTCCGACCAAATCTGCTCGCTATCTTCAAAGGCATGGACACGTCTCGTACTCTCTGGATATTGAGCCACATTGATGTTGTGCCGGTAGGTGAACTACGTCTGTGGAAACACGATCCTTTTCAACCTCATGTTGAAGATGGTTACCTCTACGGCCGAGGGGTCGAAGACAATGGTCAGGCGTTAGCCGCCAGTTTATTCGCCGCACGAGCGGTGAAAGAGGTCGGAGAATTCGGTATTAATGTCGGGCTTGCCCTCGTTTCGGACGAAGAATGCGGAAGTCTGTACGGCCTGGACTATGTTTTGAACAACAGACCGGACCTCTTCAAACCGCAAGACCTGATAATCGCCCCGGACGCGGGTTCAAAGGATGGCGATGTCATTGAAATATCGGAGAAACATCTGTTCCAGGTAAAATTTAAGATAAGCGGCAGTCAGGGCCACGCGAGTCGGCCGGACAAGTGCAGGAACACATTACGCGTAGCCGCACACATGGTGGTTGCTGTTGATGACGCCCTGCACAGCAGATTCAATATGAAGGACAGCTTTTTCAATCCTGCGGAAAGCACTTTCGAACCCACTCGCAAGGACGCGAACGTCCAGAATGTTAACACCATACCGGGAGAGGACGTTTTCTTCTTTGATTGTAGAGTATTACCGAAGATTGAGCTTGCCGATGTCATCGCGCAGATGAGGTCAATAGCGAAAGATGTGGCGGACCGTTTCGGTGTAGACGTCACGGTGGAAGAATACTTGAGAAGTGAATCCCCGAACGGCACGGCGCCTGATTCGCCAGTGGTTATCGCTCTTGCTCAGGCAATCCAGGAAGTCTACGGTGTTCAGCCCCGTCCTCAAGGCATCGGTGGACAGACAGTGGCGACATTTTTCAGGAAAAAGGGATTACCAGCGGCTGTGTGGGAAAAGATAGAAGGATTGGCTCACGCTCCCAATGAGCGGGTCCTGATCGATAACCTGGTGGGCAACGCAAAGGTTTTTGCCCGCATGATGAGCAGTTCGTAGGGCGGCCTGTGGCCGCCATGTCATCTCGACAGAGCGAAGCGAGGAGAGATCTATCCAGTTAGCGTGATACATTTAAGCGGCGCTATAGATTTCTCCCTAGGGTCGAAATGACAATGTCGCTTGAGGTACAGATTGAGGAAACAGAGAGACCATGTCATCTCGACAGAGCGAAGCGAGGAGAGATCTATCCAGTTAGCGTGATACATTTAAGCGGCGCTATAGATTTCTCCCTAGGGTCGAAATGACATTTTCCCCGGACAATTTCCCGGGATGCATTTGAGTTAAGGATGGAGGACCAATGGGTATGGTCAGGCTAAGGCCTATTGCGCTCACTCTCATAATAGGTGTTTTAGTGTTTGCGGGAATGTGGCCCGATAGATCGGACGCGGCAGCGAATAAAACATTTGCTTCCGCGTCCAGGGCTTCACAGGTTGGGGGAGGGGCCTCTGGGGCCGCAAACGGATTAATAGCTGTAAAGCCAAGGACGCCCAATCGAATGGTGCCAAAAAAGCCGGCGGCTACCCAGACAAAGCCCGATGCCAGTTCTTCGCAGGGGGATTCCTCAACTGGGACGTCGCAGTCTTTGACCATCGAGAAGAAATCGCTCGCCAGCATTCCATCCGACTCCGGCGCCAAGTCATATCCGACTTACAAAAAGAACAGTCCGGACATTACGCTCAGTCTGCCTCAGGCGATACAGATCGCGCTTGCGCGGAACCTCACCATGGCGGATTCGAGACTGGCGGTCCAGGAAAAGGAATACCAGCGCCGGGAAGCTTACTCGGATTTTTTCCCATCGATCACTTTACAGTACACCGGATCATGGGACAGGTATGCGAATCCCCTGTGGACGTTAGGATTGGACGGCACTCAAAGTTCGAGATATGCCGGTGCCCAACAGCAGTATCGATGGACAGCGAATTGGGTAAAGGAGAATCCTGGTGCTCCCCTCCCCGGCAATCCTCCTTCAGTGCCACCTTTATATCCCTATCGGATCGACCCATACCGTCAGTTCAGTGGCGCTGTCACGATCACTCAACCCATATTCAGTGGCGGCAAACTGATCAATGATTACAAATACGCGAAGCTTGGCGTGGACTATACCGGTATCCAGTTTGAGGTCAACCGACAGGACCTTATCCTCAATGTGAACCAGGCATACTACCAGATGATGCAGGCTGAAAAACTGCTTGAGGTTTCGAATTCGGCCATCCGCGCGCTCGAAGCCCTGGTTAACCAGACTAAGGAATTTTATAAGGCGGGTGTTGTAGCCAAAGTGGACGTTTTGTCGACCGAAGGACAACTGGCCCAGGCAAGGATCCAGAGGACACAGTCCATCTCGGACATCGCCCAGAATCAGGCCACTTTGAACTATCTGCTCCGGAACCCTCAGGAGACGCCGACGCAGATAATGCAGGACATGTCCTATAACCCTAGTCAGTACAGACTGCCGGACGCATACGCCATCGCTGCGGCGAACCGTTTGGAGATTCGGCAGGCGAACATTTCAGTTGACCAGGCGCTGGCATTGATCAAGTCAGCCAAAGCTGATGTCATGCCCAATATCGACGTAGCTCTTTCCGGAACAAGATACAACGACGACTGGAACATCGTTGATCCCGAAGGTTATAATGACTGGCGGATCCAGGGCTTGCTTACATGGACGTTTGACATGTTCCGGAAGCGTTCCACCGTTGCGGAAAGACGAACCACGGAGGCAAGGACTTTTGTCAACCGTGAACTGCTCGTGGAAACTGTCATGAATGAAGTAAAGCAGGCATATGAGGACATGCAGCGTAACTACCAGAATATTGCCGACAACAAGGCCGCTGTCGAGTTCCAGAGCGAGAACTTCCGTATTAACCAGGAACGTTACAAGGAACAGGTCGCCACATATGTCGAAGTTCTTGACGCCCAACGCCAGTTACAGTTGGCTCAGGGCAACTATTATATCTCCATATGCGGTTTCAAGATCAATCAGGCGACTCTCGAACGTAAGATGGGAATACTGAAATAGACACACTTGTGTGGAGTTATGACATATGTTCAGAAATGTTTTAATTAGGTCGATTGCATGTGTGTTTGCCGTGTGCTGGGCATGTGTCCTCGTGTGTGATGAAGCGCTGGCGCAGGTTTTGACCAGTTCCCCTCTGCCGTCTACTTCCAGCGCCTCTGCAACGTCCGTTACAAATGTCCCGGGCGGCGCTAGCCCTACAGCGATTAAACAAAATATGCTGCTTCTACAGCAGGCTTCGCTCAATCAGGCAATAACTGTGGCAAAGGCGTGCATAAAAAACGCGAGCCTGCCGCAGGTGCTTCGTGATCCTCAGGGTAACGTTAACACTGTCCCGAGCACTGATCTTGTAAACTGCACACGGAAGTTGAGTGAGCTTCTGGACCAGCTTGCGGCCAACCAGAAAGCGCTGAATAATCTTTCGCAGGACGCGCAAATGGAAGCGTCCAGGATCGTTGCCCAGACTAACCAGTTAAAGCTTCAGCAAAGACTCCAGATCCTCAACAACGGGCTACCGATGACTTTGAACTAGATTCCTCCCCTGCGTTTGTTGCTGATGTGTAAGTTTGGCCTGTTGCAGAATTCTCCGTGAGTTTCGTCAGGAGATGTCACTATTTCTGTTGTTTTTCGACGCAGGGTGTGTTGTCTATAGTAACATGGGGTTTGAGCGATAGTTATTAGCATATGATCTACCATATTGTGACGGTCGGGGGGCTTTTGCTCGTTCCCAATTAATACAAAAGGGTGTGGACATGAGCGAAACGGAAGAAGCCAATGAAAAGATGGCTCAGGAGATTGAATACCTCAGGAAACGCGTAAGCGATCTGGAGGCTGAGGTCCAGGACCTTCGGTTCAACCCTATTGGTAAGGAAAAAGACGACAGGTTCCGCAAACTGGTCGATATCATGAACGACGGTGTCGTGGTTCTGTCCAGCGATGCGAATATCACCTACTGCAACGACAGGCTGCTTGAATTGCTGGACCGCGTAGCGGATGAAGTCCTGGGACGATCTGCTTATGAATTTATCCACGAGGATTTTCTGTATAAATTCGGTAAAGAGTTTCTAAATCGCCGCCAAAACAAACGTGGCCTTTATGAAATGGACCTGAAAACCCGGGATGGCCATAAAACGCCAGTTCTATGCTCAGCGTCTCCGATTCTTGACAATCAGGGGGAGTTTCTGGGGAGCCTGTCTACGGTAACCGACTTGAGGTTTCTTAAAAAGGCGCAAGAAACAGTCAAACTGGAAAGAGACAAGTTCCAGTCTCTTGCCGAAGCGTCTCCATTTGGGCTGGTCATCGTTTCCCGGAATGGCGCTTTTGAATATATGAACCCGAAATTTATTGAGATATTCGGATATGATTACGAGGACATCCCGGATGGTCAGACCTGGCGTTTGAAAGCGTTCCCGGATGAAGACTACAGACAGGAAATCCTGAACGCATGGATAGAAGACCTCAAGAACGCCAAACCCAGTACCATCCGCGCAAGAGTTTACACAGTCAGGTGTAAAGACGGCACAGACAAGACAATTCACTTTCGTCCGGTCCAGCTGAGCACCGGTCAGGACTTGATGACCTGTGAGGACATTACTGAATACGCAAAAGCGGAGGCCGAACGAAAAAAGGCGCACTCCATTCTGGAATCCGCCCTTGAATCAACAGCGGATGGAATTCTGGTAGTTGATAGAGATCGGGGTATCAGACGCGTATAACCGCAAGTTTCTTGAAATTTGGCGTGTGCCGCAGGAAAAGGCATCAGCGATCCAGGATGATGGTCTATTGGACCTTGTAATGGATCGGCTTGCGGACCCGGATACTTTCCTCCAAAGAGTCAATTATCTTTATGAACATCCTGAAAAAGAATCTTTTGAAATAATAGAGTTTGCGGATGGCAGGATAATTGAGAGGTACTCGATACCGCAGCGAATAGACGGAGAAATCATTGGGCGTGTTTGGAGTTTCCGGGATGTTACTCTCAGGATAGAGCTGGAAAAGGACCTCGCTGAAGCGATAGAGGAGCTAAAAATCGTTAATAACGAAACCCGGGCGCTGTTGACTTCGGCCAGAACCGTCCTGGAAAGTGATAATTTCAGACACGCTGCGCAGTTAATCCTGAATTCAGCGCAAGAACTCACGTCGTCCGAGGCTGGGCACATCTCTGTGGTGGACTCCGAGGGAAAGGAACAGTATCTCCTGTGTTTTGAAGCGGGCGGACTGACATGTGGTTTAGACCTCAATCAGCCTATTCAATTAACTGGGCTGTATCAATACGTCTATGACAGGAAAAGGTCAGTTTTCAGGAACGACCTTAGCAAAGAGGGGAACGCTCTTGTCCTGCCTGATAGCCATGTGCCGTTGAATAATGTCCTGTTGGTGCCTCTAGTCGTCGGGAACAGGACCATTGGGTTCCTTGGGCTTGGAAATAAGCCCCGCGGTTTTAGGGAGGTGGACCAGAAACTTGCTGAAGCCTTTGCTGAAATTGCGGCGATAGGGCTTCTTAAACGTCAGATGGCGCGCGAATTGGAGGAAAGTGAAGAGCGATACCGGATGATCTTTGCGCACTCACCACTTGGAATAATACACTACGATAGTGAGGGCTTGATTGTTGATTGCAATGACAAATTTGAGCAGATGATGGGGGCCTCATACCGGGATGGTACCACTTTTAAAATGCTGGAAAAAGTCAAAGATCCAAAAATGTTGGCAGCGCTCAAAGCCAGCTTGGCGGGGCAAATAGGTCACTACGAAGGAGAATATCTTTCGGTGCATGGCCAAAAGCATACTCCGGTGAGGGCGATATTCAGTTCGATCAGGTCCGAAGATGGGCGATTTCTCGGCGGAGTGGGCATTTTCGAAGATATTTCCGACATCAAGGCCGCTGAGAAGTCCCTGTTACAGGCCGAGCGAGTCCAGGCGGTGGCCGGCCTCGCGGCGGGAGTCGCTCATAACTTCAATAATCTGTTACAGATAATAATGGGCAACATCGAATTGTCACTTATGAACATTGACGCGGGCAGGCTTGGAAATCTTGTGGCTTCACTTCTACAAATGCGTGATACCGTGCGACTGGGAGCGGAGACTGTCAAAAGGCTTCAGACCTTTGCCAAGGTTAGGCAGGCGGATAGTCATGAAGACTATGAAGTGTTCGATATTTCTGATGTGATGGCCGGGGCCCTGGAGACGAGCGAACCTTTCTGGAAAGGTGTTTCGGGAAAGAAAGGCGTGGATATAGCTGTCGAACAGAACCTCGAGAAAGGGCTTATGATCAGAGGGCGAGAAGACGAGATTCTGGAAGTGTTGATTAACTTGATAACTAACGCTGTTGAAGCTTGTCCTAATGGTGGAGAGATAAACGTCAGGAGTTATTCTGAAGACGCAAACGCCGTGATTTCAGTTTCGGATAACGGAATCGGAATTGCTGAAGAAGATTTGAAGCGTGTATTTGATCCATTCTGGACATCCAGGAAAACAAACATAGGCACAGGTCTCGGCTTGGCCCTGAGCCGTAGCATAGTTCATGCGCATGGTGGATCTACAACCGTTTCCAGTAAACCGGGTGTCGGGACAACATTTACTGTTACTTTACCATTAGTCGAGGAACTCCCATCTGAGTTGGAGCGTCCGGAACAGGCCGCAATCGGGTTCGCCATATCAGTGCTGGCGATTGATGACATGGAGCCGATAGTCGAGATGCTGGCTGAGGTCATGACCCAGGTGGGCCACAAGGTCTTGACTGCGACATCCGGGGCAGACGCTGTTGAGATCTTCAAACAAAACAAAATCGATATGGTTATCTGCGATCTGGTTATGCCGGGCATGGACGGGTGGAAGGTTGGTCAGGCTATCGCGTCCATATGCGCCGAGCGAGGGGAACCAAAGACCCGTTTCATACTTCTTACCGGGTGGGCTGGTCAGACAATGGAACAAGAGCTTATTCGGAAATCCGGAGTGGACGCCTTGTTTGAAAAGCCCATAGACATAAAAAAACTCCTTGACACAATGGGCAAACTGACAGTTCAAGCGACAGGCTGAACATTGCCGATGGCATGGACGTTGAGACTCAGCGTATGCTCTTTGATCCGCTTTTCTCAACGAAATTAACTGGTCGCGGCCTTGGCATGGCGGAAGTCATAGGGATAGTAAAGGGCATCACGGCGCCATAATTGTGGACAGCGAGATTGGGAAGGGCTCTACAATACGAGTTCTGTTTCCTGAGTCGTAAGACGCTAAGGCGTCATCTGTTACTTACAAGGAGGGCGTGGAGACTAAATCGGTAGGACCTCTCAGCATTAACCGGAGAAAAACTGTTCTTATAGTCGAGGATGAGTCGGGGGTTCGAAAACTCGCTATTAGACGTTTAGATATCCTGGGGTAAGACACGATTGTCGCCGGAGATGGCGAGGAATGCGTCCATATATTCCGAGAGCGCCTGAATGAAATAGATCTAGTGTTGCGTTCCCTAAATTAATCTGATATAAGCCTCCCCATGGAGGGTTGCCATGGGGAAACGAGCTATAGTAGTTAAATTGTCTGATGAGGAAGCCGCTATTCTTAGAATGTGGGCCAACTCGGGCAAGACAGAGCAAAGGATGGCTGTCAGGTCCAAAGTGATTCTTCTTGCCAGCCAGGGGCGTCCATTGAGTTTTATCAGCCATGAATTGGGATTAAGTGTAGATAGCTGTCTGAAATGGCGCAAGAGATTTATACGGATGCGTTTTGATGGTTTAAAAGACAGCCCTAGGAGCGGCAAACCAATAAGAATAACTCCGGACCAGAGAGTCAATGTTATTCGGCTGGCATGCGAGAAGCCTTCTGACGGTAGCAACGCATGGACAGTGCGAAGACTTGCCAAACGCGTTGGTTTGGGCTCTACGACCGTGCATAGGATACTAAACGAAGGAGTCATAAAGCCTCACAAGGTTGACCATTGGTGCGGCAAGAGTCCGGATCCTGAGTTTGAAGAGAAACAAGCGGCTATTATTGGACTATATATAGCGCCACCGGAAAACGCCCTGGTCTTAACGGTGGATGAAAAGTCACAAATACAAGCATTGGACAGGTCTCAACCGGAACTCCCTTTAAGACCAGGTAACCCCAAAAGACATACGGCCACCTATAAAAGGCATGGCACGACTTGTCTGTTGGCGGCCCTAGCGGTCCACATTGGGAAAGTGGATGCCCGATGTGTTGAAAGACACACACATGAGGAGTTCCTTTCTTTCTTAAAAAGCCTGTACCGCAAGAATCCAGGTAAACACATTCATATTATCGCTGATAATTTCAGTTCGCACAAACACCACAAGGTAATTGAATGGGTATCACGCAGACGTCGTCTGACACTCCATTTCACTCCAACCTACGCCTCCTGGTTAAATCAGGTGGAGATCTGGTTCAATATCTTTACACGCGATGTTATAAAAGGTGGAATTTGGCATTCCAAAGAGGAACTTGTAAAACAGATCATGCACTACATCAAACAATACAACGAGCACAGGGCGCACCCGTTCAAATGGACTTATACCGGAAAAGCGCAAGTCGCCTAATGTCCAAGGCACTTAAGGAACGCTACACTAGTCATGCTTGACTTTAAGATGCCCAAAATGAATGGAGTTGAAGCCTTTGATGAACTCATACGGATCAAGCCGGATGTCAAAGTGTTGCTTTCCAGCGGATACTCTGAGGATGTTGCGCTGGAAAGCTTTCCGGGGCAACGTCCTGCTGGCGTTTTGCGCAAGCCCTACAATATTGAAGACCTGAAGAGTGAACTCGATTGTTTGTTTGGAACGAAGAATTGATGCCTTGAGAAAGGTTTCGGAACATATCTGAAACAGTACAAGGAGAATCGAATTGTTCTACATACAGCTAGTTCAAAACATAGGTCTCTTGGTGGCCCTTGTCGTAATTCACAGCCAGATAATACGCTATTGGAAGAGGATCGTTTTTGAGGTTAGTGGCCTCCGCGCCTGCATATTCGTTATGGGCAGTGGGAGGCCTTAATGTCTGCGTTTTGATTCTCTAACAAATGCAAGCTTCCCGCCTTGCTTACATCATACCTCTGCCGTGACCACGAAAACCACGGCCGGATCCAGGTCCAGCACAGACTCCCAGTTTTTCTCTCTGTTCAGGGGTCAGTATGGAGCGTATGGATGTGCCGTAGGTCCTGCCTTCTTTTCTCATCTGATCTTTGAGGGCCCAGATTTCTTCCTTCTTCTTTGCAATAGCGGTTTCGTCCTGCGGGGTCTTGGTCGTAAGCTCAACCAGTTCGATCACTTTCTGACCTTTCTGCGCTTTGAGGGCAAATTTCTTTTTCAGGAAGTCGAGTCTCATCGAACCGAGTTTTTCCTTCTGGGCTTTTGTGAGGTCCGGGACTCGGGCTGCAAGACCAAAACCAAAGATGGTCCTCAATTGCTCCCGTTGTTCCGGGGTCAAAATGGAGCGGACTTTCAATCGGAACGCCCTGTTTTCATTTATCATCTTGTCCTTGAGCGCCCAGATTTCTTCCCTTTTCTTTTGGATAGCCGTCTCATCCTGCGGGCTCTTGGTCGCAAGTTCGGCCAATTCAATTCTCTTCTGCGCCTTCTGAGAGCGCAGCGCCTCTGTTTTCTTCATAAATTCGTTATGAAGCTGGTCGAACCGGCCTTTTTGATCTTTGGTAAAATTGTCCAGTTTTGACAGCCACGCGCCATGTCTATAACCCATGGCCCCGTCGCGCCCCTGACATCCACATCCACCCCAGTCTCCGGCCGAGGCGATGGTTGTAGCCGCCAACAATGCCATCGTGGCGACTATACTCAAGGCTGTTTTTGAATTTCTCATTTAAAAAGTGTCTCCTTTTCCAATCTGGAATTATGATAAACGACTTGATCGTTTATGCTATTCAATACCGCCTTATTCGAATAATCCCGCGAAAAAATCTCACGCCTTGACAGCCCGGTATTACTTTGTAATAATCATGGAAGTTACCGAATGAATTCACCCAAAATGGACCACCAATATGAAAAAAGAAAAACAGGACATCATAACATTCAAGGTCCCTGAATCATTGATGGAAGCTATGAAGGGAATCCCCAACAGGTCCGAATTCATAAGGACAGCCGTTGTGGCCGCGCTGGACAGCGTTTGCCCTCTATGCAGGGGCACAGGGGTAATCATGCCGAAACAGCGACATCATCTTGAAATGTTTTTGAATGATCATCACCTCGAAGAATGCAAAACATGCAACGCCGTCCATCTTGTCTGTGAACATAACGCACAGGTGCCTGTTGATGATCGTGGTCCCCTTTAAAACGCTATTGCATTGCATTTCAAAACGTTGTTGTGGAGGTTTCTTATGATTTGTAAACGCTCGGCCATCCTGGCGCTAACAGTTTTGTCGGCAATCTGGTTTGGCCTGGTTTCTGCTGCGGAAGTTAAACATAATGATAAAATAAACGTGTTCGTAAGCATTGATCCAGTCGCTTACTTTGTTAAGCGTGTCGCTGGTCCTCTTTCTGATGTAAATGTGATTGTTGGGCCCGGACAGGAGCCTCACACATTCGAGCCTACACCCAGACTTGTCGCGAAACTGGCGGACGCGCGGGTGCTTTTCAAAATAGGGTTTCCCTTCGAGGAGGCGCTAATAAAGAAGGCGGGATCTACCTTCAAGAATTTGAATGTCGTTGATTTGCAGCAGGGAATAAAGATGCGGACCATTACCGATGATGAGAAGGACCACGATCACGACGCTGAAGCCGAGCACGGACATTCTCATGAGGCGGGCGCAGTTGATCCGCATACATGGCTCGATCCCCTGCTTGCTAAGAGACAGGCGAAGACAATAGCGGATACTCTGATTCAGATTGATCCTGACCACGGTGCCATATATGAAGAAAATCTGAAAAAGTTCCAGGCGGACCTGGATAAAATGGACGATAAACTCAGAAGTTCCTTAGCGCCTGTAAAGGGCAAGAGCTTCTTTGTGTTTCA
The DNA here is from genome assembly GCA_963798475.1 of uncultured delta proteobacterium. Taxonomy (GTDB): domain Bacteria; phylum Desulfobacterota; class Desulfomonilia; order Desulfomonilales; family Desulfomonilaceae; genus CAJBEZ01. Next base: position 204,931 of record CAWCTI010000031.1, on the reverse strand, counting down.
CCCGGCGTTCGGATATCTCGGTGATGAGTACGGCCTAAAACAGGTCGCGGTGGAAATCGAAGGTAAAGAACCTACAGCGAGGCGCCTTGCGCGATTGATAGAAGAAGCGAAAGCTCAAGGCGTAAGGGTCATATTCGCTGAACCCCAGTTTCCTAAAAAGACCGCGGAAACTCTGGCCAAATCGATTGGCGGAGCTGTGGTCCTAATTGATGACCTGGTGCCTGACTATCTTGATAATTTGAATGAAGTCGCCGTAAGTCTGGAGTCAGCCCTCAGAAATCAGGCGAAGTGATTTATGACAAAGGTTCTTGCGTGAATGTGACAAATTCCCCAGCTATTTTTGTGGAGGACCTTTGGTTTTCTTATGATTCCAATCCGGTTCTCGAAGACGTAAACATCGCTATCCCCCAGGGAGATTTTGTATCAATAGTCGGCCCTAACGGTGGTGGTAAGACCACGCTGCTGAAGCTGATACTGGGCCTGCTTAAACCATCCCGCGGACGGGCGCTGGTATTAGGGGAAGAGCCTGAACAGGCCCGGCGCCGTATTGGATACATGCCCCAACATTCGCAACTGGACGCGGAATTTCCTGCGACGGTTATGGATGTAGCCCTGATGGGTCGCCTGGGGCACGGCCGATCTTTTGGACCTTATTCAAAAGGGGATAAGGAAATTGTCACTAGTGTTCTTGAGCAGGTAGGCTTGCGCGATTTTCGCAAAAAGCCGTTTGCGGCGATTTCCGGTGGTCAGCGTCAAAGACTCTTTATAGCTCGTGCTCTGGCATGTGAGCCTGACATGCTGCTTCTAGATGAGCCCACCGCCAGTCTGGACGTGGTCATGGAGGGAGACCTGTACGAATTGTTGCAAACCCTTAACGACCGCATGACGATAGTCATGGTTTCCCATGATCTTGGATTTGTTTCCAGTATTGTAAAGAGCGTGATCTGCGTGAAACGGAAAGTCTTGATGCACCCAACCGCTGAGATCACAGGGGCTATTATCAACGAAATTTATGGCTCACCGATGAGAATGATAAGACATAACGGCGACAGGAATTTAAGTTGTCAGAATTCCTGAATGACGTTCAACATTACGTTTTTCTTCAAAACGCCCTTTTGACAGGGGTTCTGGCAAGCGTCGCGTGCGGCATAATCGGGACCTATGTTGTAGTCCGGCGGATTTCATATATTGCGGACGGCATTGCTCATACCGTGTTGGGAGGGATGGGAGCCGCCCTGTATCTGAACAGGGTGTACCATTGGCACGGAGTGATTCCTCTACATGGCGCCCTTGTCGCCGCCCTTGTCGCGGCTGTCATTATAGGCCTTGTAAGCCTGCGCGCGAAGCAAAGGGAAGATACTGCCATCAGCGCTCTATGGGCGATCGGTATGGCTGTCGGGATAATCTTCATTTCGAAAACACCCGGATATAATGAAGATCTAATGGGATATCTGTTCGGCAACATCCTTATGGTGTCAACCAGCGACCTGTGGATGCTGGCAGGATTGGATGTCTTGATTGTGATAGCCGGGCTCCTGTTTTATAATCAGTTCCTGGCGGTCTGTTTCGATCAGGAATTCGCAGGCCTGCGCGGGCTGAGAGTTGAGTTCTTTTATCTGCTTTTGTTGGGTTTGGCTGCTTTGACCGTAGTACTCCTTTCCACAGTGGTGGGTATAGTCATGGTGGTGGCGATGTTGACGCTCCCGATAGGGATCGCGGCCCTTTTCTGCCGGAGCCTTTGGGGGATGATGATTGTCTCGACAATCCTATGCGCTATATTCACCATTTCTGGTCTGGCTGTCAGTTATGGTCCCGATTATCCTGCGGGGGCTACGACAATTATCCTGGCAGGCGCAGCCTACCTGGGCTCCATTATAACAAAGTGGGCAGTTAGCCGCTCTTGAAAATGACCGGAAAGTTTTGCTCTCTGCCTCAGTCGATGTTAAGTGGTTAGAATTACAGGGGTCGGGTTGAGAAAATGGATTTTGGATTGCGGTCCTGGGATTTGTCGGCGGTACGCACGACAGGTTCCGGCAAGAGCTGTGATTCGCGAATAACTATTGAATTGAAACGGCTCTTGAGAGGGGATGGGATGGAAGCGGGGTTCTTCACCAATTTTACTTTGGTCGGATCAATTCGCTTCCCTTTGGTAATAATTTCAAAGAAAAGGTGCGGTCCTGTGGAACGTCCTGTAGACCCTATGAGTCCGATGACTTCCCTTTGAGAGACGCGCTGACCCTTTTTGACTAAGATTCGACTGAGATGGCTATAGCGGCTCTCAGTGCCATTTTCATGACGGACACTTACCCAAAGGCCGTATGCGTCACCCCAACCATGGAAAGTGACCACGCCATTGGCTATGGCGTAAACCGGGGTACCAATGGGTGCGCCATAATCCACGCCGGTGTGAAATTTCCAGACGTTCAAGACGGGGTGTATGCGCCACCCGTAACCGGAAGTGACGCGAAGGACATTTAAAGGTGCCCTAAGGTAGTCCTTGCGCAATTCAACACCATGTTCGTCATAATATTGTCCGTTAAAAAGACACGCTGTTTTCCTGCCTGTGCGTTTACCTTCGTAAGTGGCGAAGAGGATCTTGCCGTAGCCCGCCGGCGTATCATCTGCGTAACGTCTTTCAAAAACGACTTTACACACATCGCCCTTTCTTGGGTCCGACTGGAAATCAATATCCCATCTAAAAACGTGAACAAGCTTGAGCGAAAATTCTTTGCTCTCATGAAGCCCCAGGATCGTAGTGAGAAAATCGTTCTTGATTTGGAATGTTAACGCCTCAGTCCTGTATTCAAGTACTACGTCTTCTCTCCATGAGCGGTAGTTGTCTCCATCCTTGACACAATGAAAAACATTTGAGGGCGACAATTCAATGGTGGCCTTCCGGAAGGCGCCGTTTTCATCAAGAAAGATAGAGTATCGCTTTCCTGATTTCAGGTTGCTGGTTGGCGTGAAGCTCTTTCCTGTTTGCGCCTGAATTGTGGCGGCGAGGCTTTTAGCGACCTGACTCGCCACAGTTTCATTGAAAAGGTTCATGGAAATCAGGGAAAGCAGTGTCTCGTTGTCACTAGAGATATCGGTAATTTCAATGGGACGTCCCTTAATCTGCTCGTCGGTCGCCCTAACCACCATGTCTTTAATCGGACAGGAATCATCAGTATTTGTTTGCGCGTTTTTGTGGTTAAGAGTTGTAGGCGTCGCTGAGTGGGACTGATTTTTAGGACTGAAATATTTGGAGTATCCGGCTAGGGTCAAGCCGGCGATCATAAGCGAACAGAAGGCGATGATGATTATAGGCCAATAAGGTTTCCGTGAGCTATTTATAGCCATAGAAGCCGCCTCAGGAACAGATTACGTACAAATTCAAACTTCTCTCAATCCGCAATGACCATGAATTAAACTTGAACCGGAATAAAATCTTTGAGCCGTATTTCACGACTGATGGCTAACATCCCGAAATCTAATCAACAAACTTAGTATCCTGGTTATCACATAATTATGGGAGATGTCAATCATTACTTGCGGTAAAATATCATTAACCGGCTTCAAGAGGTATTTATTCACTGATCCTGGACAGGGGTCTATGGGCTAAACAAGGTCTTTAAACTGTCTTTGTCCGCAATAGACTCAACCGGGCTGTTCTTCACTTGAGAAATCCGATTCTCCCTGGTTCCCGTGAGCGAGGCTGTATACCTGTGTGAGACTGGAAATATTTTTGAATTTCAGGGCGCCTCGATGATTTAATATCAACTGATCACCAATCCTTCTGGCTGTGTCGGGGCCCACAAGGATGTCCCCGTTGGCGGCTTCAGCCGCAAGCCTCGCAGCAAGGTTGGTCACAGCTCCACTGGCTGTAAACGTCATTCGAGTCCCGGCCTTTCCCTGAAACCGTGACATTCCAACAGACGCGGTCCCGGAATTTATGCCCATATTGATGACAATGGGCTGGAAACGACCTGTCATCTCTTCGTTGATTTCAGCCGTGCGGCGGCGAATATCAACGGCCGCCCTGGCCGCGTTCACGGCAGTCTGTGTCGGGTCTCCCTGGAAGATCACCATGAGTCCGTCGCCTGCGGTTTCGTTGATATCGCCGCCATGTTCATAAATGATGTCGAGGAAGCTCGAGAAGTATTTTTCAATGATAAAATTGACCTGGTCCTGATTCAGCGATTCACTTATTCGAGTGTAACCCGCTACATCGAGAAACAGCACTGTGATTTCCAGTTCGATCTTGTCCAGGGACGGGGAATCAGGGTTTTTATCGACTATTTTCTGAACCGTCTGGGGAACAAATGGCCGGAGGTGACCGAGGATTCGATCAACTGTTAGTTTCTGTTGGGACATTTTCCAGTGATTTTTAGCGTTTGTGATTACATTGGAAGCGAGGTCCGTCAGGTCCTTTAGCAATATCAGATCACGTTCGGTAATTTTCGAGTCCTGTTTCGCTACTGCGTTTAACACTGCTAAAGGTTCCCCGTCGTGATATATCGGGATCGCTACTTCGGATAAGCCGTCTATAGGCGTCGAAGAAGGGAACATCTCGGGCCCGTCAGGCCCTGTGATCATGCAAAGATACGCTGCAGGGTTCTGAAGACTTGCGGTTATGGTGCTACGGCCCCTCTTGCACATTTGACAGTTTATTGACTCGGTCGACATCGCGCAGTGAAGAGGCCTGGTATAATTTGCCGCGTCGGGGTCAACCAGCAGTAGACATGCTTCCTGGAGGTTTGGGATGGATACCTTGGCTTCATCTCTGATCGTTTCAAGGATGTTGGAAATATTAAGTGAAGCTGTGATCTTAAGAGCTACCCTGAAAAGATTTTCGAAACGTTCCTGATATGACATGTAGGCCTCATTCAGAGCGCAGATTTCAACAATCTTAGTGAAAAAATCATTTTTTACAAGAGGCAGACCTCGGCATTGGCTCCCAAGACCTCAAAAACAAAATGCCAAAGATAGACAATAGGGCCGAATTCCTGCTGGTCGATTCCCCTGTGTTGTTCAATATAAAATTTATCCGGATTCGTTAGAGCGTACAATTTTATAGAGCATAATTCCTATTAGTTAAGTCATAATAGCCATACATAAGATTAAGTAATATTATAAATACGTTTAAAACAGATATTCTACTCACTAATTTATAAAAAATTTATGTACAGAGCGATTTACACCGCATATATTGGGTTGCGCCCACGCAGGGTGCTTTAAAAAGTCAGGGGTGCCTGATGGTGATTTCCTGAAATGGCGGAAAATTTTATAAGCTCACAATTAGATTACATTCTAGTCGTTCACGGGCTGGCTTTCATAATACTGGCCATAATTTGTCAGGCTCTGGCCCGTGAAAACAGGAATCGTCTGCCTTTCTCTCTATTAGCGCTATTCGGGGCTCTGAACGGCGCTGGTGAGTTGTTGCAGATGCCGGCCCTCAGTTTGCCCGACTTCTTTTTGTTTAGTGTAGTCCGGCTAACTCTTCTGGCCGGGTCTTTCATCGCATTGTTTGAGTTTGGAAGACATGCCTTGCGGATTCAGACCAAGGACAACGATCTCGGGTCGTGGATATTCTATCCTTTGATCTTTCTGACCGCTATTGGCGCTCTTGAGGGTATCAGAGGGATCGTCGCCACGAGCGGCTACGCTTTGTGCGTCCCAAGCTCTTTAATCTGCGCTATGGCATTGTGGCGAGAAGCCGAAGGTCGTGATTCACCCGAGAGTAAATACCTTAAAACAGTCTCAATCGCAATATTTGCTTACGGTCTGGTTGTTGGACTATTTCCCGGCAAGGCGAGTTTTTTCCCGCTTCATCGCTCAATCAGGAGTGGTTCTCCAGGACTTTCGGATTTTCAATTCAGCTTATTAGCGCGTCCCTGGCTTTGATTACGGTTTTTGAGATGGGACGTTTATATGTTGAGCGATGGCTCAAATCACTGGAATTCCCACTCGAAAGTACTGGCTTCACGTGGCGCTCCCGGCTCATAATTGCCCTGGCGTTAACAATTGTAGTGCGCTGGGGGCTCACTCAGTTCATTGGACACCGTGCGGATTCCGCCCAGCGAGGCAATTTCCTGACTCAAACCAATATGCTGGCAGGTGGAGTTGACCCAGCCACAGTACAAAGCCTGACAGGATCAGTGACGGACCTTGATTCGCCCAGCTACGAAGCGATCCACAAGCAGCTTGAAATGATGAGGAAAGGTAATCCCCTGTGCAGATTTCTCTACCTCTTGGGCCGGAAGGACGGGTTGCTTATTTTCCTTAGTGATTCCGAACCAGCCACATCCAAGGATTTTTCATCCCCTGGAAGTGTTTACGATGACGCTCCCTCCACTGTCAGAAAGATTCGAAACCGGTAAGGAAATTACTGAGGGTCCATATAAGGACAGGTGGGGATCATGGATAAGCGCATTTGTTCCCTTACGAGCGCCGGGGGAGTATGCTAACGTCATTGCGATTCTGGGAATCGATGTCAGCTCAAATGCGTGGATGAAGACAATATCGATAAGCAGACTTTTCCCGATTTTTATGACCATCGTCGTTGCGATCATGATTGTTGGCTTCTGGACCGTTCAGCTCAAGGCAAAAGGGTCCGAACTCGGTGTAAGGGCTTCTGAGACAAGGCTGAGATCTGTCTTCAACACGGCTCATGTCGCCCTTATCATCCAGGATGAGACAGGCAGAGTGGTCAGTTTCAACAACATGATGCTGGAGCTGTTCCAACTATCGGCTGATCAGATTATGTCCACCACGATAGAAACAGACCTCCCTGGCCCTGCAAGTCCTATGGAATCCATGCCTGAAATCTGGAGACAAGCATTAGGTGGAAAGGACCAGGTGTTTCGTAGGGAAGCCAAGCGATAGGACGGTTCGACCTTCGACGCTGAGGCAATCCTTAAGAAATTCAGCGACGGCAATAACGACTTCGTTCTAACGAGTATAAGGGATACAACTGAGAGAAAAATTGCGGAAGAAGCTTTGGGCAAGGCTAAAATGGAGGTTGAAGAAACTAATCTCAGGCTTCGGGAAGCGATAAAAGAAGCGGAAAAACTTACGGTTGAGGCCAAAGCGGCGAACGTCGCCAAAGGACAGTTTCTTGCTAACGTCAGTCATGAAATTAGGACCCCGCTGAATGGCGTTATTGGGATGACGGAACTTTTGCTGAACACTGATCTGGACGACCAACAGCGTGGTTACGCTCAGATAGTCAAGACTGGCGGCGACGCTCTCCTCACTCTGATAAATGATATTCTGGATTTCTCCAAAATTGAGGCCGGAAAGCTTGAAGTGGAAACGATTGATTTTGATTTGCGGGCCACCGTCGAGGACATTTCCGATCTTCTGGCCGTGCGGGCCCAGGATAAGGACCTAGAATTCGTGTGTTTAATAGACCCGGAGGCTCCTTCATTCGTTAGGTGAGATCCCGGTCGGCTTCGACAGGTCCTTGGCAATGTGATTGGAAACGCTGTGAAGTTTACTCCTCACGGAGAAGTTTCAATACATGTGTCCTTCCTGGCTGAATTGGAAAACCAGGTGATAACCAAATTCAAGGTCCAGGATACGGGAATCGGTATCTCTGAAGACAAGATCGAGAATTTGTTCAGTCCATTTTCACAGATGGATGCTTCCAACACGAGACATTTTGTGGGACATGTCTTGGTCTTTCCATCTCCAAAAACCTCGTCGAACTCATGGGCGGCGAAACTGGAGTCCAAAGCTCGGTTGGAAACGGTTCGACATTCTGATCCACGATCATTCTTGAGAAACAGGCATTTGCTCCAGTTTGAATAACGGCCTGTCCCGGAGCCATCTGTGGACGCCGGGTGCTGGGTGTCGATGATAATGCGACGAACCGTCGATTACTCGAAGCCTGTCTTCGGAACTGGGACTGCAGATTTGACCTCGTGGATGGAGGAGAGTCCGCGCTGGCTGAACTCAAGCATGCCTGTCTTACTGGCGACCCCTATGAGATTGCGATTCTTGATATGCATATGCCCAAAATGGATGGAGAAACCCTGGGTGAAATAATCAGGGGAGATCCTCTTACTTGCGATGTGGTTCTCATCATGATGACCTCTCTGAGCAGACGTGGTGATGCGAAGTGACTCGAGGAAAAGGGCTTCTCAGGGTATCTCACAAACCGGTTCGCCAAAAACAGCTTTACGACTGCTTGCTCATGTCTTTGGGGCAGGCTAGTGGGGAAGGCGGTCCTGGGAAGAGGAGCATCGTTACCAGGCACACGATAGCTGAGGCCAGGAGAAAAAGACTACGTGTGCTGGTTGTCGAGGATAATTACACTAACAAGAGACTGGCGGTGTCGGTCCTGGAGAAACTGGGCCACGACGTCAACGCTGTTTCTAATGGATTGGATGCTCTGGATGTTCTGAAAAAAGATAAATATGACATAATCCTGATGGACGTTCAGATGCCGATCATGGACGGCCTGGAAGCCACCAGGTTCATACGGCAAGGTAGTATCGAAATTCTGGACCCGAATGTGCGTATCATCGCAATGACCGCCCACGCGATGAAGGGGTACAGGGAAAGGTGCCTTGAAGCGGGCATGGATGATTACATTTCAAAGCCTGTTCAAGCCGCTGACCTGGTAGATGTTTTGCAAAGATGGACTGACGGAAACGGCAATGGAGAAGGTACCGGAGCAGATGCCTTGCGGTTGGATGATTCTGGGGCTCTCAACAGTCTGGAAGGACTCCAAAGATCTACGTCGGCAAATTAATTAGCATGGTCCGGCCGCGGCTGAACGTGCGGCGCCAGGACTACTAACTCCCAAAGGTAGGTCCTATAAGGGCATTTTGTCACCCCATTTTGACAACAATGTCACTGATAATATTTGCGGCGTCATCTACGGTATCGGCGCTTCTGTTAAAATGCCTGTAAATCTCACGGTAACTTAGCATGAGTCTAACATTAGTCCCTGAGAAAAGCTGTTTTAACGCGTTTAAATAGGCGTCGTTCATCTTGTTTTCTATTCTTTTTGCCCTTACAACGTATCCGGTCGCGACATTAGGGTTCTTTTGGAGGTGTTTAATCGCATTTAGCAGTTCTTCCGCGCCCTTCTGTAGCAATTCCGCCATATGTAAAAGGAACTCATTGCTTTCAACTTCGAAAATATCCATTTCCTTAACCGTGTTGTAAGCATGGTCAAGCACGTCGTCGATGGCTCTGGACAGCATAAATATGTCTTCACGGTCCATCGGGGTAATGAAAGTCTGGTTGAGTTCGTCAATCAGTATTCGACGGATGTCGTCAGCCTCCTGTTCGAGTTTCAACAACTCTTCGGGTTCGCCTTCATTATCCAGAAACCGGACCAGCGCTTGACAGCCCGCTAGGGTCTTCTCTGACTGCGATAGTAGTAGCTCGTAAAAATCTACCTCACGTTTTGAACCGAATATTTTCCAAAGCGCCATATTTCTATCCTCTAAATCAGGAGGTGAAGATGCGGGTAAGACACCAGCAAAACCCTGCCCCAATTACCACGGAAACCGGGAATGTGAGTACCCAAGCGTATACTATCTGGGCAGCGAACGACCATCTCACTCCGCATGCCCTACGAGAGGCCCCAACTCCAAGGATGGCGGGCCCTACAACCTGAGAAACGCTTACTGGCCCTCCCAGGTATGATGCGCCCATAATTGTTATAGTGGAGGCCAGTTGAGCCGCAAAAGCGTGCACAGGCTCCATTTTTGAGATCCTCAAGCCCACTGTTTTGACTATACGCCAACCCCCTGTCAATACACCAATGGCTATAGCCGCCGCACAACTATAAACGACCCATGGAGGAAGGATCATAGCGCCGTCAACATTTCTGACGCTGGCTGCAAGAACTATCATGATCATTCCCATGGATTTTTGGCTGTCATTTGAGCCATGGCTAGCGGCTAGCAACACCATCACCGGTTTCTGAAGGACCATGAAAAACTGACCGATACGCCGGTCGGCGCCACTGAACATCGCCCTGATGATCGAAAAAATCACGTATCCAAGAACAAGACTGACTAATGGAGCCGAAAATAGTGGCAGGAGAACATTCCAGGTCACTTTCTCAACCAATATTGATTCAGCGCCAATACCTACAATCCCTGCGCCCACCAGGCCGCCTATCAGAGCGTGAGATCCACTTGAGGGAAATCCGAAGTACCATGTTGGGAGCTTCCAGGACATAGCGCCAGCCATAGCGCTAGACACAACTATATATAGAGTGTGCGCTGGAATCGCTTGCATCATTTCAGGTTTAAGGACGCCGGAAGACATCGTCATTGCAACTGCGGTCCCAAGCAAAACGGGCCCCAGAAATTCACCGATTGACGCCCAGATCAGGGCTCTCCAGGGGTTCATGGCGCGCGAACATATTGTGGCCGCCACAACATTGCCACCATCGCCGAAACCATTGACAAACGTGAAACACAATATGAGCGCTACTGAAATGTGGAAAAAAGGATCAGCCACGTCTACCCCGTTGGTGTTTTGAAGACGTGGAAGGATAACAGCTATTTGTAGATCAGATCAATACTTAAATCCAACGGGCCTAAATCCGAGACGTTTTGTCGATATTCATACCATTATTGGACCTAAAAGGTGGGAAAATATCAGGGTGTTCGTTGACCAGCGCAATGTCCAGACTGCCTATGACGTTACCCGATTGCACGACAATAACCCGGTCCGCTATAGACAATATCTCGTCTGTCGAATGGCTTACATACAGCACCGGTATCATGGATTCCTTCTGCATCCTGGATACAAAAGGCAGAATCTCAGCCTTTAATCGTCCATCCAATGATGAAAGGGGCTCATCCATGAGCAGCAGGGACGGGCTGGTTAGCAGCGCCCTCCCGATAGCCACACGCTGTTTCTCTCCACCTGACAGTTTGGCTGGACGTCTGTAGAGTAGAGTCTCCAAATCGAGAAGGGCCACGACTTGGTCGAAGTTTAATCTGCGATCCTTCTTTCGAATCAATTTCATGCCGTAAGTAAGGTTTGATTTCACCGACAAATGAGGGAACAGGCGGCCGTCCTGAAAAATGTAACCAAGCCGCCTCTTGTTCGGCGGGATATTGATCGCTTTTGTGGAATCAAAGAGAGGTTTGTCGTCAATATAAATTTTGCCTTCGTCAGGTCTAAGGAGTCCGGCTACCATGTTGATGATCGATGTTTTTCCAGCCCCGGAAGGGCCAAAGATAGCCGTAATTCCTGAATCGCCCGAGGAAAACGCCACATCTACCGCAAATACGCCTAGCTTTTTCCGAACCTTAACTTCAAGCACCGTTCAACCCCGGACCCTGTTAAAAATATACCTGGAGCTGAATTCGGACAATATTAGGGCGACGAACGCCACAACCACTGAAATTACGCACAACCGGAAAGCGCCTGTCTCGCCGTCCGGGACTTGGGTAAGAGTGTAGAGAGCAAGAGGCAATGTCCTTGTTTGGCCAGGGATGTTGGAAACAAAAGTTATGGTAGCTCCAAATTCACTGAGGCTCCGGGCAAAGGCGAGAATTACGCCGGTGATTATTCCAGGCATGATAAGTGGGACAGTGACGGTGAAAAATACACGAAACGGCCCGGCCCCCAGGGTCCTCGCCGCCGCTTCCAAACCTTCATCAACCTGTTCTATGGAAAGACGGATCGCTCGAACCAGAAGAGGAAATGCGACTACAGCGGAGGCGACAGCCGCCCCTTTCCAGTTAAATATAAAACTAATCCCAAGGTTCTCGTATAGCCAGCCCCCGATAATCCCTTTACGACCAAGCAGGACGAGCAGCAGATACCCTATTACAACAGGGGGCAGGACAAGAGGCAGATGCGTTAATCCGTCCAGCAGTGTCTTGCCGATAAACCTTTTACGGGCGAGGAGCCAGGCTATGAAAACTCCAGGAGGCAAAATGGCTATCACGGCCCATATTGATATCCAAAGGCTGAGTTTAAGAGCTTCCTTTTCAATTGGGGTTAACGTAAGTAGCTCTGTCACTTCACTTTAAAACCGTATTTCTCAAAGATCGCCTTTGCCTTAGAGCCCTTAAGGAACTCAAAGAATTTTTGAGCGTCTGATTTGATCTTACCCTGAATTAAAGACGCAGGATAAATTATAGGCGGATAGCTGTCGGGAGGAAAAACGCCTACAATCTTTACCTTTTCGCTGATTGCGGCGTCAGTGGAGTAAACGACCCCAATCGGCGCCTCTCCTCTGTCAACCAGAGCCAAAGCGCCACGCACGTCGCTCGTTCGAGCAAGTTGTGGTTCAACATCTTTCCATATTCCGAGATTTTGAAACGCTGCTTTGGCGTATTTTCCAGCAGGGACGTGGTCCGGGTCCCCGGTGGCAAGACGTCCGTTACCAAGCGCACCCATGAGCTGAGCTCGAATATTGTCGAATTTGACTAACTTGGAGCCTACAGGGGCGATTAATACAAGACCATTTCCAAGAAGATCACATCGGCTTTTCGGGTCAATCAAATTTTTCTTAGCAAGGTAATTCATCCAGTCTTCATCAGCGGAAATGAAAATGGAAGCTGGCGCTCCTTCTTTAATCTGTTTTGCCAGAGTGGAAGACGAAGCGAATGACGCGACCACTTTTACGTTGGCTTCTCTCTTAAATAGAGTGGAGATGTCATTTATTGCGTTTGTAGTGGAGGCGGCCGCGAAAATCATCACATGCTCAGAATCAGCGGCAAGACATTTGATCGATGAAACGATTGGGACGCCGATTAGAAGGAGAATTGATAAAAGATATAATGCGAGACTCTTTGGTTTCATTTTGGTTCTCTCCCTACGAAATTGACCCTAGCGCATCGGGGCAACGGTTGGGTCGGTTGGAACGTTCATGGATTACGCTTTCCAGCCAGGAGCAGGCGGCTCGAGCCATAAAAATGCGATAATCGAGGGCGTCTTCTATTACTCTTCTGGTTGTGCGCGTTCTGAGATCGACTAAACGATCCAATTTTGATTTACATAAGTCGAGTTGTTGTGACAACAGGGCAGTTTCACAGTCATGTGAGTGTAATCGTGCGAAGAAAAGCTTGATCATGAATTCCACTCGTAGGTTTCTCATGTTTGGGGCTGGTGACAAGATCCAGTTGTCGAATGTGTTTCGACCCTGTTGAGTGATACTAAAGACTTTTCGCGCAGGGAAATTTATCTGTTCGACTCGTTCGTGAGTTACAAGCCCTTCGTGTTCGAGTTTGGCCAACAGGGCGTAGGTTTGGCTTCGACCGAGCCAACATATTTCATCGAGGTTGTCCTGTAGAAACTTGACGAGTTTGTATCCGTGGGATTTCTCATTGTATAGAGCGCCAAGAACGGCGAATTCGGCCGGGTTCCTCGGGACAGATCTGTCGATTATCAGATTATGACTATTCATGTTGGAAATAGTATGTTCTCGCCGCTATTCATGTCAAGGAAATTGCTTCAACATTACTCAGGAAAAGGCCTCAGTCCCGTTTTAGTTTCGTTGCGACTCTTTTCGTAAGATTTGATAATCATATACCGCCGCGGTAACATGGCGACTGCGGACAGTTAGCGAAGAATCGCGCTGGGAAAATGTTAAATTTACGAGGTATAAGTCTGAGGGATTATTTTTGAGGTCGTCTTATGCCACCTTTGAAAAGAGTGCTCATTATCGATGATGAGACAGCCATTCGCGAATCCCTGGAAATGTTCCTGAAAGAAAAGGGACTTGCGGTCAGTTCCGCCGGGACAGGCGAGGAGGGGTTGGCCGCGTATGTGAAGTGTCGTCCGTCGGTTATCATTCTGGATATAAGATTACCCGACACATCAGGTCTCGATGTTCTCAGACGTATTATAGAGATTGATCCTGATGCAAAGGTCATAATGATTACGGCCTTTCACGACATGGAAACGACCATAGAGGCCATGCGGCAAGGGGCCTACGATTACATTCACAAGCCTGTTGACGTGGATGAGCTTGAAAATGCCGTCACTAAGGGTTTACGAATAGCTAAAACTCAGGGTTTCAGAATATCTTTATCGCAGGCGGGCCCGGAAACCGATGAAAAACGCAGGATAATTGGACATACGCCTGCGATGCGGGAATTGTTCAAGATGATAGGGCTGCTGTCTCGAAACAGGGCGACAATTTTAATTGTAGGAGAAACCGGCAGTGGTAAAGAACTTATTGCAAGGGTTATCCACGATTCTTCCATATTCCGGGACCAGCCATACATCACAGTAGATTGTACCACTCTGGTTGATAATCTTTTTGAGTCCGAGTTGTTTGGTTATGAGCGTGGAGCGTTCACCGGCGCTGCTGAAACGAAAAAGGGGCGATTGGAGATTGCGGGAGATGGGACTATTTTCTTTGATGAAATTGGTGATCTTCCGTTTTCTCTTCAGGGCAAGCTCCTGAGGTTCCTGGAATATCGCGAATTTACCAGGGTAGGGGGCGTCCATACAATTACCTCCAAATCACGTATTATTGCGGCTACCAATCGAAACCTGAACGATCTTGCGCAACAGGGAAAATTGAGGCAGGACCTGCTTTTTCGGCTTAATGTGATAACGATTTCTGTTCCCCCGCTTCGGGAACGTATTGATGACGTGCCGGACCTGGTAAGGCATTTTCTGGCAAGGATAAACAGGGACCTTGGATCTAAGGTCACTCGGGTTGAAAACAGGGTGATGGATATTTTAAAGGGATATTCATGGCCGGGTAATGTAAGAGAGCTAAAAAATGTCCTAACTAAGGCGATCCTTGAATCTCATGGCGCCGTTTTGCTGGCCGACGCAGTCGAGTCTGTGCTGAGGGGTTCCTCCCTCGGGGTTGCAGATTCGAGGGATGCTGTGTCCATGGACGAAATCTGGAAAAATCAAATACTTAAGGCAATGTCCGAGTGTGGGGGAAACCTGTCGGCAGCGGCAAGGTCCCTGGGAATTTCCCGTCCAACACTAAGGAAACGACTTAAGCATTATGGCTTATATCGAGCTGATGAGTAGGTTCCGAAGACGAAAGCAATTTATATACATCATGGAAAGGGCCTTTCCAGTCTCATTGCAAAATTACCGCCTATTCTGTTGGCGCCTGATCAGTCAGTTTTGACAAAACGTACGAATTAACTGTACATTAAACCGCAGAGGTAAGGCGCATGAATACCATAAATGTTACTCAAGCCAGATCTCAACTATATAAACTCATAGATGAAGTGGCGTCGTCCCATGAGCCGGTTCAGATTTCCGGAAAGAGAGGAAACGCCATTTTAATCTCCGAGGAAGACTGGCGTTCCATACAGGAGACTCTCTATCTAACGTCTATACCTGGTATGAGAGTGTCGATTTGCCAGGGATTGGAGACCCCGGTGGAAGAATGTAGTGAAAACCCTGGATGGTAAAATGGAAGCTAGTCTTTACAGGCAAAGCACAGAAAGACGCCAGAAAGATTAAGGAACTCAGATTAAAATCAAAAGCTGAGGATCTTTTAGACATCCTTAGGGAAAATCCATTCCAGAATCCCCCACCCTTTGAAAAGTTGATTGGAGACCTTTCAGGCTCCTATTCTAGACGTTTGACCATTCACCACCGTTTGGTGCATCAGGTTCTAGAGGAAATGAGAGTGGTCAAAATTCTCAGGATGTGGACCCATTATGAATAACCCACAGATATTCAACGGCCGTGCCTTACGGGATGCGGCTTGGGTTTTTGAAGTATCAACAAACTGGGAGGTAACTGAGCATGAACGTTCTGGTTTTATACTATTCAAAAACAGGTCATACCCGCAAGTTGGCGGAACAGATCGCTGGGGGTGTGAAGTCGGTATCAGGGGTTGAGGCGGTCATTAAATCAACGCAGGAAGTGACCAAAGAGGATTTTGTTAACGCTGCGGGGGTTATCGCAGGGTCGCCGGTTTACTTCGGGATATTGGCGGCTGATTTGAAGCGTGTTTTCGATGAGTTCGTCGGGGTTCGCAAGCAAATGGAGAATAAAGTCGGGGCCGCCTTTGCTTCCTCAGGTTTTTTGGCAGGGGGCAATGAGACCACGATAATGTCGATTATTCACTGCATGCTAATTTACGGCATGATAGTCGTTGGGGATCCCATGTCCGCGACGGGCCATTATGGCGCTGTGTCGGTTGGGTCTCCAGACGACAAGGCGTTGGATACTTCTACCAAGCTTGGAGAACGTGTCGCACAATTGTGCAAAAAGCTAAATCAATAATCTGAACTGGTTCGGTTAGGTGTGAGCTTCGTACGGATAGAACAGTCTGGGCTGAATAAACTGATGCCACGAGATGAAAAAACGACGGCGGAGGGATGTCAGAAAATCAGGCCCAGAGTCATTCCTCCGCCTAAAGAATACCCATTGAGGCTGAGGTCTGAAGCGACACCGTTTCTAGATATATTACCCGATGAAAAGCTGATGTCGGTACTGCCTTTGATGGATGAGATAGCGCCGGTAAACCAGAAACTGACAGTCGCTGGCGGTGGTAATGGAAGAAAATACTCACCAGTGATGGATAGAAGATAACCTGGCTGATTCAGGTTGTAACTTAGGTCGGACACTACTGGTGTGGTTGTTCTACAGCTAATAGCGCCTGATGATGTCAAAAGGGGACTGTAGATAAACGCGGCCCTGTAATATCCCGTTTGCATGTATTGAAACCCTATGTACGGGGCCCAGTTCTTGAGCAGGAAATCTTGTCGAGCCGTAGGATTGTTCGGTGTTCCATTGACGATCTGGTCTTCATAATTCATCGAGGTACACTGCCAGAGGCTCCCTAAAAGTAGGGAATAGCCGCTCCCTAATCCTGCTGAAACGCCACACTGCATCGTCCAACATTCTAAATTTACACCGGTAAAGCTAATTTGGGGACTAAAATCAAAAGAGCCTAACGAAACGGGCAGTTTTCCGATTTCAGTAAAGGAATGTGGCAGAAAACCGCTTGCATAACCGAAAACGGTAAGAGTCGGAGACAGTGTTACATTTAACCCGACAACCCCTGTCCAGAAGTTGAAATCCTTTAGAGTCACATCCATGGTCCCTAACGCGAGGTGGGCTTCCGGTATGTTCGGGAACGGGTCAAATTCTACGTTTATAGGGATTCCCATATTTATGCTATTAAACTGGTAACCTATCTGGGTGTATGGGTTTACCAGGACTTTTCCGATTTTGATCCCCTGTACTCCGGGAAGTCCGGACAAGACGCCATTGCCTTCATCATCCCGACTGATTGAAGGAAGAGAGGGTAAGCCGGAAGGAGAGGGCAAGCCAGCATTCAAATTTTGGCCCAGTAGGTTTCCAGGTAGCGCCATAACTACTGAAGCCAAGAGAAATGCAACCCATTTCATAGGAACAACCCCTCGAAGTAAACTCCCCGGTTTAAAATCTTGTCGAACGATTACAGTAATGTATATTAGTCAAGGAATCATTGCAATTAAAATATGTGGCGGCAGACGCAAGCGATTTCCCCACCTCAGAAACAGGAAGATCAGAAACTCTTGATGGCCAGCGTTGAAAAAAACATCAGGAACGGCTGTATTGACGCAGAATATTTCGGAGTTGTTGACAATATGGGAACAGGTCGCATTTTATTAATACACGTAACAAAACTGCCCGGTTTTTATCGTGTGGATCGAGAGGTCGGGTCGCTAGACGATCCGGCCTCTTCCCTCGTAACCGGCTTATTCCGTAGCTTCCTTGCTGATATTCGACCCAAATAATTAAAGTTCACACAATTAACATCGATGTATGATATTAAGACACCATGATACATTATTATTGAAAATTTGATTAACGAGGTTGCGCTTGTACATGGCAAAAGATGACGATTCCAAGGGTAATCTCGCGGACCTGCGATCTCGGGCAGAGGCTGCTATTCGCGGAGACCATGGAGAAGGTGTCCCTGATTTGCCGGCCCTGACCAAAGAGGACATGCAAAAACTCATTCACGAGTTGTCGGTCCACCAGATCGAGCTGGAAATGCAGAATGAGGAACTCCATCAGGCTCAAGTCGAAGCCGATCGCTCCAGAGAAAGGTATTTGGAACTATTTGACTATGCTCCAGTTGGATATTTCACATTGGACGATAACGCCGTTATTCTGGAAGCTAACCTCACCGGAGCGGGCCTACTGGGAATTGAGAGATCATCATTAATTGATAAGCCCCTGACCAGTTTTATTCATAGGGATGATCAGGACGCCTTCTATCTCCATCGCAAGAAGGTCTTGCAAACCGAGACTCAGCACATTTGCGAAATCAAATTGATAAAATCGCATGGCGGTTGGTTCCACGCTCAATTACAAAGCGTGAGAATAGCGGACCCTAAAGGCGGACTCGGCCAATGGAGAACAGCCATAACGGACATCACCGACCGCAAGCTCGCAGAAGCGGCAGTGAAAAGGGCCTACGATGAAATTGAAAACCGGGTCGAGGAACGCACGGCCGAACTGCTAAAGACGAATGAGCGACTCAAGCTGGAAATTGCCGAGCGCAAGAAAGGCGAGGAGGCCCTGCGGCGCACCGAACTGAGACTGAACCTCGTATTGATCGGAGCGGGCCTTGGGTCATGGGACTACAACGTTGAAACAGGTGAGACTATTTGCGACCAGCGCCTGGCAGAGATGCTCGGATTCACTTTGGACGATATTCAGCGACATGCCCCCTGGTGGGAGAGTCTAACTCATCCGGACGATTGGTCTCGGACCATGGAGATCTTCAATGCTCACATGGAAGGGCGTACACCTTTATACGAGGCGGAATTTCGGGTCAGGCCCAGATTGGGCGACTGGAAGTGGGTCTTGGCCCGCGGTTCAGTCGTCGAACGGGATAAAGACGGCAAACCGTTGCGGGTAGCGGGAACATATCTTGATATTACCGAACGCAAACGGGCTGAGGAGTCTTTACGTCAGAGCGAAGAACGTTTTCGGGCGATATTTGACCGCGCCACAGACATGATTTTCATGATGGACAGTCGTCGAAAATACACGCAAGTGAACCCTGCTACAGCCAAAATTCTAGGACTGGACGACTCCGAAATCATTGGACGCAAACCCGAAGACATCTATGGTGAAGAAGTCGGGAAACAGCTTCGACTGCTGGATCTTCGTGTACTCGGAGGAGAGTCCATCGAAAGAGAACACACTGTCCGTATAAAGGGTGTCTCTTTGATCCTGAATACAGTCCTCAGACCGCTTTATAACGCTGAGGGAGAAATTATCGGCATATTCGGCATTTCTCGTGACGTGACGGACCGAGCGAGATCATTGCCCAAACCAAAAGCGTTTTTTGAAAACTACCCCTCGGAGGCCATGAAGACGACAATGCGCGAGGCCCGCTCGGCCGCGGCCAGTGACGGCACGATCCTGCTTCAGGGGGAGAGTGGGAGCGGGAAGGACTATTTGGCCCGTTGGATCCACGACCATTCGAAACGAGCGCTTGGCCCCTACTTTTCACTGAATTGCGCCGCCATATCCAGGGAATTGGCGGAATCAGAGCTTTTCGGACATGAACGTGGGGCATTCACAGGAGCGCATGGCCGTAAACGAGGGCTTCTGGAGTTGGCGGAAGGGGGCACCCTCCTTCTCAATGAAATAGGAGAGCTTCCACTGCCCTTGCAATCCAAGCTTCTTACGTTTCTGGACACAAGGTCATTCCTTCGTGTCGGAGGTGAGAAACTCCTTAATGTGAATGCTCGGATCATTTCAGCCACCAATAGGAGCCTAGATGAGGAGGTTGAGGAAGGCCGGTTCCTATCCGCGCTTTTCTATAGAATTAACGTTTTTGGGATAAACGTGCCGCCCCTTCGTGACAGGATCGAAGACATGCCCATACTCTTGGAAGAGATCATGCAGCAGCTGGCCGTGGAACTTCAACTAACTCATCTCCCGTATGTCGATCCCGCGTTCGCAATTGCGCTTACGAGGTATGATTGGCCTGGTAATGTCAGGGAATTGCGGAACGCTCTGGAACGCTCATTGATGCTATCCGACGGGCATAGCTTGAGATTAACGCTTCCTTCCGGTAAAACAAGCTCTGCGGACTGGTCTCACGTGTCCAGTTTTCCGTCGCAAGAACGCACGCTTCACGATGTGACGGATGAGGTGACCAAATCCCTGATTCTGGAGGCCCTTCGTCGCTGCAAGGGCAATAGAAGATGCGCAGCCCGTACGCTTGGTATAGCCCGAGACTCTCTCTATAGACACATGAAGCGTTTCGGGATCATGAGCGAAAACCAGCCCAAAGACCAATATGAGTGTCCTACGATAGGACACTCATCGAATGCTTAACCCCTTGATAACACATATGGCAGGCATTTGATGGTCCGTTTATAGGGCATATTTCTCCCGTCCCACTTCTGCCACAAAATCCTCTTAACTCACTCCAATTTCTGGCGCTATTCCTAACTGCTTAATTAGCCTAAGTTTATCAAGAAGATGGTCCTGATTGGCATAGTTGGCACGCAATGTGCTTAGGCTTCAGCAAGGGTTATACTATCCGCAAGACCTTAATCAGAAACGCTTTTTGAGTTTTCCAGACCAAAGGTCAGGGAAAAGACAAAGGGCCTCATTCCTTCAGGCAGTAGGAATTGATAGAGCCTTGAAAGATTTCATTTTTGAAAAGGCACAGATTTATATTTGCGAGAAACAGATCCCATTAAAGTAATGCTATCAGGTTCCGCATCGAATTCTAGAGGAGAGACCGCAATGAAAAAAATATCATACCTTTTGATTACTTTTGTATCAGTCCTGGCCCTAATGGTGGCTTCAGTGGACGCCAGGGACAGAGATGGAGGCGGTCACGGTCGGTCTCATGGGGGAGGCGCAGGCGTCGGAGGAGGAGGGCACGGAGGCGGCGGCGGATCTGGAGGAGGTGGAGCCGCGGTTCATCGAGGTGGAAATCGAGGAACAACAAAGCAGTTTACTCCATCCGTAAACCGGTCCTCAAACATCAGGTCTGCGCCGTCGGGTCAATTTCGTAAACAGTCGAGTGGGGGTTACTCCAAACCTACCTCTTCAGGCCAGAAGCAATTTCGCGGGCAATCAGGAACATCTCGGCAGTTCCAAGGACAAACCGGACAGGGCAAAGCATCCCAAGGCCAGGTTCAGCGCTTCCTCAATATGCCAAAAACTAACGCTGCTCAAACGAGGTCCGGATTGGGCAAAGCTGCGGTTGGCGCGGCAGCGTTGGGAGCGGGAGCAGTAGCGTTGCATCAATATGCCAAAGGCGGGTCAGTGGCTGGTATAAACTCCGTTGGTGGTCATACGCCCAATAAAGGGACGAGCCTGAGCAATCAGATAAATCCTCAGAGGTCTCAGCAACTCCGAAACAATTACTCCCAGCAATACAGCAATACCTTTAACAGGAATTGGTGGAATAATCACCCTAACCTGAACAACTATTACTGGCACAATCATATCTGGCCTAACCGCCCCTGGGGTTATTGGTGGGGGCCGGCTACATGGCTCGCTCTGAGTTCATGGATCCCATGGGGCTGGGGACAACCGCTGTACTATGACTACGGCTCCAATTTTTATTATGACAATGATTCCGTATACCTCAATGGTCGACGTCTTGGTTCCGCGTCAGAGTATTATAACCAGGCTGTCCAGATAATAGACAAAGCGCCACAAATCACAAATGACAAGGACCAATGGATGCCGTTAGGCGTTTTTGCGGTTACTCAGGACGCCAATAAGACTTCTAACATGGTCCTTCAACTGGCTGTTAACAAGGAAGGAGTCATACAGGGAACATACTTTAACAGTGATGACAACACAGCCAAACCGATCAAGGGCATGGTTGACAAGGAGTCGGAGCGTGCTGTCTGGACTTTTGCCGATAAGAATAAAAACGCAGTGATAATGGAGACAGGGATTTACAACCTGACTAAAAATGAAACTGGTGTTTTAGTTCATTTTGGCAGGGAACGGACCCAAGAATGGCTGATGGTGAGGTTAAATGAGCCATCAGATAATCAAAAGCAAACTGCGCCAAAGACTGCTGAATAGTGGAGGTTAAGTTGGTCTTGAGCAGCATTATCTAAAAATGGAAAACGCCTTTTGGGCTGCGCAGATTTCCTTTGTTAGCAGAGACCGCTCTTAAGGCTCCACGGTAGGGGGGTACTAACGGGGGAGTGGCGTGTACCTCCTTACTGTCACTTCCCCCAATTTCTTTTTAAATGGGGTCATGTCTGCCCCAGTCATTTAGAAATGGACCAGCTCATGAACTTAACTATCTATTTTCTTCGACATGGGGAAACCACAGCCAGCCAAACAAGCTCTTACTGCGGGACCCTCGACCCAGACTTGACCCAGGAAGGTTATCTGATGGCAGGTGATTTTGCCGACGCTTATAAATCTCTTCCTTGGGCCGCCATCTTTTCCAGTCCGCTGCGCCGTGCCGTAGCCACGGCCAAACCTATTTGCGAGGCTACAGGAATACGAATGCGACTCAAAGAAGGGTTGAAGGAAATTGACTTTGGTCAATGGGAGGGTAAGACCCCTGAAGATGTTAATAGCAAGTTCCATGACGACTATGTTCGCTGGTTAACTGATCCGGGGTGGAATGCTCCCACCGGAGGAGAAAAGGGCATCGATATTGCCAGGCGCAGTTCACTTGTGCTTGAAGAAATTGAGAAAACCTACACTACAGGAAATGTGCTCGTTGTTTCTCATAAGGCTACAACCCAAATAATGCTGTGCTCATTGTTAGGCATTGATGTCGGACGTTTTCGCGATCGCATTAGCATGCCGGTGGCATCTATCAGCATCGTTGAAATTGCGACGCATGGTCCTCTCTTGCACATGATGGGCGACCGGTCTTATTTGAGGGCTGCTCTGCGCAGCAGAGCTGTCACATAAGCCACTTCGAAAGCAGAAAAGGAGATGAACCTGCAGGCTGTTTCCATTTAATATTCCGTGTACCCCAGTACCAAATGACTTGAAAGACTGGCCGGCCGCGCCGGTGACGTGAGGAGGCGCTATGCAACGCAGTATTAGTAGTATGATTGGCTACGCAATCAGGGCCACCGATGGTGACCTGGGCAAGGTGGACGAGTTCTACTTCGATGATGAAACTTGGGCTATCCACTATATTGTCGTAGAAACAGGCAATTGGTTATCTGGCCGCAAGGTCCTCATTTCTCCTGTCGCCTTCGGTAAACCTGAACGGGAGTCACGCACGATTTCGGTAAACCTTTCCTGTGCTCAGGTGAGCGGCAGCCCCGATGTTGATACTGAGAGGCCCATTTATCGTCAGCATGAAGCCGAGCTAAATGATTACTATCAGTGGCCTTGGCGAGGCGATTACGGTGGAACTTTCGGAACAACTCCGTTACCTCTTTCTGTTGGCGAAGTGTTTGTGGAGCAGGAATCTTCTGTGTCGGACCGTCGGGATGATCCGCATTTGCGCAGCGCGAGGGAGGTCACCGGCTACTATATTCATGCCACCGACGGTGAAATCGGTCATGTTGAAGATTTTATTGTTGACGACGAAATTTGGGCAATTCGTTTTCTAGTTGTGGATACCCGCAACTGGCTGCCGGGGAAGAGAGTTCTTTTATCGCCCCAATGGATCAAGCGTGTGGAATGGGATAAATCCACTGTGCATTTTGATCTCACGCGGGAATCCGTAAAAAATAGTCCTGACTTCGACCCTTTGAAAGCCGACTACCGGGATTATGAGCCATATCTCTACGACGACGACGGACGGCCTATTGATCATAACTGAAAAGCTTAATGCCTTTCAAGACGCTGTACCTCATTGGCAGGCAGTAAGCGAAACCAAGGAAGCGTGAGGTGACGACGACAACCTTAGCTTATGCATTGAAAGATTCGGTCCAGAACAAGCTCGGAGGATAGGCAATGGGCAAACAAACACGTGCTAGTTTCGCTGTCAGGTCCAAAGTCATTCTTCTTGCCAGCCAGGGGCGTCCATTGAGTTTTATTAGTCGTGAACTGGGGTTAAATGTAGATAGCTGTCTGAAATGGCGTAAGAGATTTATGCAGATGCGTCTTGATGGTTTAAAAGACAGCCCCAGGAGTGGCAAACCAATGACAATAACTCCGGACCAAAGAGTCAATCTTATTCGTCTGGCATGCGAGAAGCCTTCTGACGGGAGCAACGCATGGACAGTGCGAAGACTTGCCAAACGCGTTGGTTTTGGCTCTACGACCGTGCATAGGATACTAAACGAAGGAGTCATAAAACCCCACAAGGTTGACCATTGGTGCGGCAAGAGTCCCGACCCTGAGTTTGAAGAGAAACAGGCGGCTATTATTGGACTGTATATAGCGCCACCGGAAAACGCCCTGGTCTTAACAGTTGATGAAAAGTCTCAGATACAAGCATTGGACGGGTCCCAACCGGAACTCCCTTTAAGACCTGGCAATCCGAAATACCACCCGATATACGGCCTTCTACCCACGGAAGTTGAGGGCTTCGATTCCCTGGCGGAGCTGGCCCTGGATATGCGTTGGTCGTGGAATCATGCTACTGACGAAGTATGGCGACAGCTTGATCCCGAGTTATGGCAAATCACACATAACCCCTGGGTTGTCCTGCAGACGGTCTCACGCGACCAGATCGAGCGTGTGATGGCCGACCCCGTTTTTCGCAAAAACGTTGATGGCTTCGTGCAGACCAGGCGGCAAGATATGGAGGCGCCCGCGTGGTTTCAGCAGAATCATTCGCAGGATCCCCTGACCTGCGCCGCCTATTTCAGCATGGAATTTATGTTAAGCGAAGCTTTGCCCATCTACTCCGGCGGGCTTGGCAATGTGGCTGGCGATCAACTCAAAGCTAACAGCGATCTGGGCGTGCCGGTGGTCGGCGTGGGACTGTTGTACCAGCAGGGATATTTCCGCCAGGTTATCGATAAGGACGGAGCGCAACAGGCCCTCTTCCCGTATAACGACCCCGGACAGTTGCCGATCACGCCCTTGCGCCAGCCAAACGGCGAGTGGTTGCGGTTGGAGATCGCCTTACCCGGTTACTCTGTCTGGCTGCGCGCCTGGCAGGTCCAGGTCGGCAGAGTGAAGCTTTACCTGCTGGACAGCAATGACGCGGCGAACTTCCCTGCTCATCGAGGCATCACCAGCCAACTGTATGGCGGCGGGCCTGAGCTGCGGCTCAAGCAGGAACTGCTCCTCGGAATTGGGGGATGGCGACTCCTTGGAGCGCTTGGCGTCAAGCCGGAAGTCTGTCATCTGAATGAAGGGCATGCAGCCTTTGCCGTGCTGGAACGTGCCCGTAGTTTCATGGAAGAGACAGCGCAGCCCTTCGAAGTCGCTCTGGCCGTCACTCGAGCGGGAAACCTTTTCACCACCCACACGGCAGTGGCCGCAGGCTTTGACCGTTTCGCTCCAGCCCTAATCGAGCAATACCTAGGTGGTTATGCGGAGCAGACGCTCGGCATAACTCTTCACGAGTTATTGGCCCTTGGCCGCCGAAATCCGAACGATGCGTCGGAGAGCTTCAATATGGCCTATCTGGCGATCCGCGGTAGTGGGGCGGTGAATGGTGTTAGTCGGTTGCACGGGAAAGTCAGCCGGCACATCTTTGAACCTCTTTTTCCGCACTGGCCCACGAACGAGGTCCCAGTCGGGCACGTGACCAACGGAGTTCACATGCCGAGCTGGGACTCCGCTGAGGCGGACGATCTCTGGACAGACGCCTGCGGAAAGGACCGCTGGCTGGGGTCGACGGAAACCCTGGATCAAGACATTCGTGGCATCTCCAACGCCACGCTCTGGCAATTCCGCACAGCCGCCGGCAAGTCTCTTGTTGAATACGCCCGCGGGCGATTGTCCCGGCAACTGGCCGCCTCCGGCGAGTCTCACGAAGCGGTCGAGGGCGCGAAACATTTATTCGATCCTAACGCATTGACACTGGGCTTTGCGCGTCGCTTCGCGACTTACAAGCGACCGAACCTGCTGCTGCACGACCCAGAGCGACTACTTCGTCTGTTGACCAATCCACAGCGTCCGGCGCAACTCATCATTGCCGGCAAGGCCCATCCAGCAGACCAGGCTGGACTGGCATTAATCCATGAATGGATAAATTTCATTCGGCGGTCCGAGGCTCGCCCCCACGTAATCTTCCTCAGTGATTACGACATGCTGTTAACGGAGCGTCTCGTGCAGGGGGTGGACGTCTGGGTCAACACGCCACGGCGACCCTGGGAGGCATGCGGAACGAGCGGGATGAAGGTACTCGTCAATGGGGGCGTCAATCTCTCGGAATTGGACGGCTGGTGGGCGGAAGCATACACGCCTGAAGTCGGGTGGGCGTTGGGGGACGGCCGGGAGCATGAAGACGATCCCGGTTGGGATGCTGTCGAAGCGGACTCTCTCTATGATCTTCTCGAGCGGGAGGTTATCCCGGAGTTTTATACCCGAGACGAGAACGGCATTCCCACCGCATGGGTCAATCGAATGCGGGAAAGCATGGCTCGGTTGACATCCCGATTCTCCGCCAACCGCGCTGTACGCGAATACACTGAAGACCACTATATCCCGGCTGCCGCTGCCTATCGTGAACGGGCTGCCAATAAGGGCGCAATCGGTAGGAAAATGGTTGATTGGTGGCACACTCTGGAACAGAAATGGGCCATGTTACGTTTCGGCGAAGTGAAGATTGAGACTGACGGGACGAGGCACGAATTTGAGGTTCACGTCTATCTTGATGACATTGACCCAGACGCCGTTCGACTGGAGCTTTACGCCGATGGCTTAAATGACAGTGCCCCGGTACGACAGAAGATGAAGCGAGTTCGCCAACTGACCGGCGTGTCGGGCGGCTATGTTTACAATGCTGCTGTATCTGCGGATCGCTCCGCAACGGACTATACGGCTCGTGTCATACCGCGCCACGACGGAGTTGCGATCCCACTGGAAGACGCAAGAATCCTGTGGCAGCGATGACCCAATTTTAAATGGAGGATTGCGAATTGACAAACAGGTTCAGGGAAAACAAGTCACTGGGATCAAAGCAAGTTTCCCCAAGTTATAGAAAGAGTCACAGACAATGGAAATTGCTCTTGAGAAAAACGACCTGACGGGAGTTAACAGCGTCTTTCTCTTCCGGGTGATTCTCACTCCTGTTTATTTGCGGAGCAAACGCCGAGTTCCATCAAAGACGGTAGCGAACTCTGCCATTTCCTGGCTCATGTTTACGTCGCTGCGTTTAACAACCGATCTTCCCCAAAGGGTGCCTTGGGGAGACACAACATGGAGGTAATTGAAATGAAAAAAAGCACGCCTTTTGCAGCATTGGTCTTCATTGTAATTGTTGGCATTGGCGGAGTATTAGCAGTTGCCATGCATGGATTCACGGCTAACACGGGAAGCACATTGATTATAGTCATTGCCTTTGTCATCGCCTCCGTTGTTTCTGCAGCAATTAACGTTGCGGATCAGTGGGAAAGAGTGGTGATATTGAGGTTAGGCAGTTTTCGCACGATTAAGGGGCCGGGACTGTTTTTCATTATCCCGGTCATTGAGTCGACACCTTACTGGATTGACACCCGCGTGATAACTGCTTCTTTCAAGGCAGAAAAGACGCTTACCAAGGATACGGTACCGGTGGATGTTGATGCAGTGCTATTTTGGAAAGTTTTGGACCCCAAAAAGGCGGCCCTGGATGTTGCCGACTATCAAAGCGCTATAAATTGGGCCTCTCAAACGGCTCTACGTGATGTCATCGGCAAGACCATGCTTTCGGACATGCTGGAAGGCAGAGAGAAGATTAGTAAAGAGCTGCAGAAGATCATTGATGAGCGCACCGAGCCATGGGGCATTAATGTTATTTCGGTGGAAGTCAAAGATGTGCTTATTCCCTCGGCCTTGGAGGATGCGATGTCTATGCAGGCCCAAGCGGAAAGAGAACGGCAGGCCCGTGTGATTCTGGGAGATTCGGAGCGACAGGTGGCGGAGAAGTTTGGGGAAGCGGCCAAGACCTATGTTAACAATCCTACCGCGCTTCATTTGAGGGCTATGAACATGCTTTATGAGGGTTTGAAGGAGAACTCCACGATCCTAATTGTACCTAGCACGGCCCTGGAAACCATGCAACTAGGCAGTATTGCCGGGGTAGCAGCGCTGACCATGGGGTTGGGCCAGGACCTCGCAAACAAAGAGAAGGAAAACGAGCTCAAAAAACAAGAATGATTCTAATGAACAAATCAAAAAGACTGAAAAGAATTTGCGACATCCAAGAGGCTAGATGCTGTCCGTGTCAGGGCCAAGCAGCACAAGAGGCGGACGCGACCACAGAGCTGACTTCGTCCGAACGCCCTCTGCACGATCATGTAGTAGAGGTGTCGGAGCGAACTGATGTTCGGATTGGTGTTCCATTGCCCTTGGGAACCTGTGCACGTGACGAGGGAGTTAACTTTGCGATCTTCAGCCGACATGCCAGCCGCGTTCGGCTCGAGTTTTTTGATCATCCCGAAGATGCGAAGGCCGCCAGGGTGATTGACCTGGACCCGGCTCTCAACCGCACTGGTGATGTGTGGCACGTCTGGATTGCGGGGATTCGATCTGGCCAACTGTACGCCTATCGCCTGGATGGCCCGTATCAACCCAAGGATGGCCATCGTTTCAATTTCAACAAGCTTCTCTTGGATCCCTTCGCCACCGCATTCTCGAGTTTGCCCAATTGGGAGTTCGGCCCGGCTCGTGGATACGATCCGTCTGTGCCCGACGGAGACTCGGGGTGTTCGATGACCGATGATGCCGGAGCCATGCCGAAATGCGTATTGACGCACGAGCTTTTTTACTGGCATGAGGACCGTCCGCTCAGGCATCCCTGGTCGAAGACAGTCATTTATGAAACACATGTGCGCGGCTTCACTATGCATCCCAGCTCCGGCGTGGAACATCCCGGAACGTACCGAGGTCTAATGGAGAAAATCCCCTATTTCAAAGAGCTCGGGGTGACGACCGTCGAACTGATGCCCGTGCATGAATTCAATGAACACCAGGAGACAGGCATCAATCCTCAAACAAGCGAGCCACTTAGAAATTACTGGGGCTACGATCCTGTGGTCTTCTTTGCGCCGAAAGCTTCTTATAGCAGTAAGGAGGGCTTGGGTCAGCAGAAGCAGGAATTCAAGGAAATGGTCCAGGCCTTCCATGTGGCCGGCATCGAGGTTATTTTGGACGTGGTCTTCAATCACACGGCCGAGGGAAACGAACTAGGGCCTACACTCTGTTTCCGCGGGATTGATAACACAATTTTCTACATGCTCGCGGACGATAAATGTTCTTATAAGAACTACACGGGTACCGGCAACACCATCAATGCCAGCCATCCCGTGGTGCGGGACCACATCTTGACCGCGTTGCGCTACTGGGTGGTGGAGATGCATGTCGATGGATTTCGTTTTGACCTTGCCGCAGTACTCGGCCGCGGGCGTGACGGCAGCTTGATGCCCAATCCCCCTCTTCTCGAGCGGATCGCCGAAGATCCGATCTTAAGGGATGTGAGGATCATCGCGGAGGCGTGGGACGCTGCCGGCGCATACGAAGTGGGTAGTTTTTCAGAGCGGCGTTGGGCGGAGTGGAACGGCAGGTACCGAGATGATGTCCGCCGTTTCTGGCGCGGCGATGATGGGATGCTTGGTTTATTTGCCAGCCGCATCTGCGGAAGCGCGGACATATACACCAAATCGGGTAAGGGCCCAGAGAGTAGCATCAATTTCGTCACATGCCACGACGGATTCACTCTGAACGACCTAGTAAGCTATCGATACAAGCACAACGAAGCAAACGGAGAAAACAACCATGACGGGACAGACTACAACTTCAGCGAGAATTACGGCGCTGAAGGCGAGACACCGGATGCTGGGATCGAGACCTTGCGCAAACGCCAAATTAAGAACTTCCTGCTGACTCTGTTAGTTTCACGCGGGGTACCCATGCTGCTCGGCGGGGACGAATTTCGCCGTACGCAAGGCGGCAACAATAACGCTTACTGCCAGGACAATCAAACGAGCTGGTACGACTGGAACCTTCTGGAACAGCACAAGGAAATTTTCCGTTTCACCCGTGGCATGATCTCCTTTCGTGGCGCCCATCCGATTCTGAGTAAGGAGCAATTCTACACTGACGCAGAGATCCATTGGTTTGGCCCGCAAGGAGGGTTGCCCAAATGGGTTGACCCGAAAGAAAGACAGTTTGCCTGTCTGATCCATGAAGATGAGCATTGCTCACTTTACTTGATGTTTAATGCCGGCGCCAATGCGGTAGATTTCGGATTACCTCCGTTAATGCCTGGGGCTCGGTGGCATCTGGCCGCCGACACCTCTCGCGAAGCGCCACAAGATCTGTTCGTTTCCGGCGAGGAACCTCTCTGGGAAGATCCTCAAACTTACCACCTGAGTCCGCGATCTAGCGCCATACTTTTAGCTCGAGGAACGAACTGTCAAAGATGGCGGACAGTGTTGAAGGAGGCCAAATGAAAAGAGCGATCCCGATCACGACATTGTTCCTGGATGTCGGCGGTCTGCTCACTGGAGGAAGGAATCATTCATGAAACCGGCTAACCCACGCATCCTGACAATTAATGGCGGCTCGTCGAGCATCAAGTTCGCGTTGTTCGAAGTTGGCGCCTCGCTCCGACGGATTCTGGCGGGTGGAATAGAGCGGATTGGACTGCCGGAGGCCACCTTGCGGGTGAAAGGTTTGAACCAGGCGGACAACTTTTCACGACTAGTGACGGCGCCCGACCACACGGTGGCTGTGGACGCTCTCATGGATTGGATCGAGAAACGCGTCGGGCGTGCTGGATTGACCGCTGTAGGACATCGAGTAGTGCATGGTGGGCCGAAGTACAGCGACCCGCAGTTGATCACAGAGGAAATGGTCAAGGAATTGCGTCAACTTAAGCCATTCGATCCGGAGCATTTGCCGGAAGAGATCCAGTTGACCGAAGCGTTTCATCGACGGTTTCCTGAACTGCCGCAAGTGGCTTGTTTTGACACGGCTTTTCATAAAGACCTGCCGCGTGTGGCCCAATTGTTGCCGATCCCGCGCCGGTACGAAGCGCTGGGCGTTCGCCGGTATGGGTTTCACGGGTTGTCATATGAATTTCTAATGGAAGAACTGGCCCGCCTGGCCGGAGAGCGAGCGACACAAGGCAGAGTAATTCTCGCCCACCTCGGTAATGGATCAAGTTTGGCCGCGGTGCGCCACGACAAACCCGTGGACACGAGCATGAGTTTCACCCCGACTGCCGGTGTACCCATGAGTACCCGATCCGGAGACCTCGATCCAGGACTGGTTTGGTACCTGGCGAGCACTGAAGGCCTCGATGCAAAACGATTCAATGAGATGGTAAATTTCCGGTCCGGGCTGCTCGGCGTTTCCGAGACCAGTTCCGACATGCGCGACTTACTTTCGCACGAGGCCCGCGATGTCCGGGCAGCCGAGGCGGTCGCATTGTTTTGCTATCAGGTAAAAAAATGGATCGGCGCATTCGCTGCGGCGTTGGGCGGGGTGGAGACGCTGGTGTTCGCTGGTGGCGTCGGAGAGAACGCTCCCATAGTCCGCGCCCGGATCTGCGACGGACTTGGGTTCCTTGGAATCGAACTCGAAGAAAAGCAAAACGCTGCGAATGAGGGCGTGATTTCCACGGCGGCCAGTCGGGTTGCTGTCCGCGTCATTCCCACGGACGAAGAACTCATGATAGCCAAGACGGTTTATCGTGTTCTCGACCTTGGCTCAAAAAAGGAGAATTGAACCATGAAGAAAAAAACTCTTTCCCCTGAACTGCTCCACAAGATTGACGCCTACTGGCGCGCCGCAAACTATCTGTCGGTCGGCCAGATCTATCTCTATGACAATCCTTTGCTGAAGGAGCCGTTAAAACTGTCTCACGTGAAGCCACTGGTGGTCGGACACTGGGGTACGACGCCAGGCCAGAACTTCATTTACGTCCACCTGAACCGGGTAATCAAGAAGTATGACCTGGACATGTTCTACATTGCCGGTCCCGGTCACGGCGGCCCGGCATTGGTGGGGAACACGTATCTGGAAGGTTCGTACAGCGAGATTTATCCCAACATCAGCCAGGACGAGGCCGGGCTGAAAAAGCTGTTCATGCAATTTTCGTTTCCCGGCGGGATTTCCAGCCATGTTGCGCCGACGACGCCGGGGTCGATTCACGAAGGTGGAGAGCTGGGGTACTCGCTCAGCCATGCTTTCGGGGCAGCTTTCGACAATCCCGGTCTGATCGTCGCCTGTATTATCGGCGATGGCGAAGCGGAAACTGGCCCCTTGGCGACCTCATGGCAGTCCAACAAATTCCTGAACCCAATTACTGACGGAGCTGTGCTGCCGATCTTGCACCTCAATGGCTACAAGATCAGCAATCCGACGTTCCTGGCCCGCATCGAGCATGAGGAATTAGATCAATTTCTACGAGGCTGCGGTTGGACTCCCCACTTTGTGGAAGGCTCCGAGCCGAAAGAGATGCATGAACTCATGGCCAGTACTTTGGAAACGGTCATTGAGGACATTCGGCAAATCCAAGGTAATGCACGGAACAAGAACGACACTACCCGACAGCGCTGGCCAATGATCGTCCTGAGGTCACCCAAGGGCTGGACTGGGCCGAAAGTCGTCGATGGTCTGCAAGTTGAGGGCACGTTCCGAGCCCACCAAGTGCCGCTTCTGGTTGATTCCGAGCATCCCGATCATGTCAAGCAGCTTGAAAGCTGGATGAAGAGCTACAAGACGGAAGAACTGTTCGATGAGAATGGCCAACTCATTCCGGAATTGGCCGAACTGGCTCCCAAGGGCGACCGGCGGATGGGGGCTAATCCCCACACCAATGGTGGCATTCTGCTGCACGACCTTCGAATGCCGGACTTCCATGTCCACGCTGTGAGCGTGCCTTCGCCAGGCGCAGTTGACGGCCAAGATACACTCGTGCTGGGTAAGTTCCTGCGTGACGTGACCAAACTGAATCAGGATCAGCGTAATTTCCGTATCTTCGGTCCCGATGAGACGCTCTCGAATCTCCTGGGAGCGGTCTTTGAAGCGACCAATCGTCAGTGGGACGCCCTAGAGGTAAAGAATGATGAATTCCTCGCGCCCGCCGGTCGCGTCCTGGACTCGATGCTCAGCGAGCACCAGTGTGAGGGTTGGCTGGAGGGTTATCTGCTTACCGGAAGGCACGGGTTGTTTAATAGCTACGAGGCCTTTATTCGCATCGTCGACTCGATGTTCAGCCAGCACGCCAAGTGGCTGAAAGTTACAGCGGAATTGCCGTGGCGTCGAAGCATAGCCTCGTTGAACTATCTGCTCGCCTCCCACGTCTGGCAGCAGGACCACAACGGCTTCACGCACCAGGACCCCGGCTTTCTCGACCACGTCGTCAACAAGAAGGCCGACATCGTGCGCGTTTACCTGCCGCCCGACGCCAATTGCCTGCTGTCGGTCTTTGATCACTGCCTACGCAGCCGGCACTATGTGAACGTGGTGGTTGCGGGAAAACATGCGCTGCCCCAATGGCTCACCATGGAAGAGGCGGTCGTGCATTGCACGGAAGGTATCGGCATATGGCAATGGGCCAGCAACGACCAGGATTCCGAGCCGGACGTAGTAATGGCCTGTTGCGGAGACACACCCACGCTGGAGATCCTGGCCGCTGTTTCCATCCTTCGAGAGCATCTGCCCGAGCTGAAAATCCGGGTTATCAATGTCGTCGATCTCATGAGGCTGCAGCCCAGCACGGAGCACCCACATGGGCTGAGCGAACGGGACTACGATTCGCTCTTCACAAAAGACAAGCACATCATCTTTGGCTTCCATGGATACCCATGGTTGGTCCACCGTCTCACCTACCGACGAACCAACCGCAACCTCCATGTCCGGGGTTACAAGGAAGAAGGCACGATCACGACGGCCTTCGACATGAGGGTGCAGAATGACCTGGATCGCTTTCATCTGGTCCACGACGTGGTCGATCGCCTGCCGCATTTGGGCTCTAAGGGAGCCTATCTTAAGCAGATGACGCAGGACAAGCTCATCGAGCACAAACAGTATATCGACAAGCACGGCCAAGACATGCCGGAAATCCGGAACTGGAAGTGGAGTAACCCCAAGTGAATGCAAATGAGCTTATAGCAACAGGGAGGACGCACGAGGCCATATGAAAGTCGTCACCACACTCTCCCCGCGGGACTACGACGCGGTTCTGTTCGATCTCGACGGCGTGCTGACCAAGACAGCGAGCGTGCATGCTTTGGCCTGGAAAAAGCTTTTCGATAGTTTTCTCGAGCAGCGGGCCACCCAGACAGGGGAGCTGTTCGTCCCCTTTGATGTCGACGCCGACTACCAACGCTACGTCGATGGCAAGCCGCGTTACGCCGGCGTGGCGGCCTTCCTCGACTCACGCGGGATCGAATTGCCGATGGGTGGATCCGAAGACGGCCCCGACGTGCAAAGCGTGATCGCTCTGGGCAATCTGAAGGACCGGTATTTCCTGCAACACCTTAAGCAACACGGCGTCGATTCCTATGAAACGTCGATCTCGCTGTTGCGCAAACTGCGGGCGCTGGAGATCAAGACCGCCGTCGTGTCCTCCAGCGACAACTGCGCGGAGGTGCTCGAGGCAGCGGGCATCACGAAGCTGTTCGACGCTCGAGTGGACGGGACGGATATCACCCGCCTCAAGCTCAAGGGTAAGCCGGCCCCGGATGCTTTTTTGGAGGCGGCACGGCGCGTCGGGGTAGAACCTTCGCGTGCCATCGTCGTAGAGGACGCGATCGTTGGCGTCGAGGCCGGGCGCGCCGGCGGTTTTGGCTGCGTCATCGGCGTGGATCGCCGCGGGCAAGCGAGGCCGCTGCGCGATGCCGGCGCCGATGTCGTGGTGACCGATCTGGCGCAAGTCGGGGTCGCAGTGGACCCGCCTTCCTCTTGGTCACTGGTGTTTGAGAGCTTCGATCCGTCACAAGAGGGTATCCGCGAAGCCGTGTGCACCTTGGGGAATGGCTATTTCGCGACGCGCGGGGCAGCCGCCGGGGCCGTGGATGATGACATTCACTATCCGGGGACTTACTTCGCCGGCGGCTACAATCGGTTGTGCACCGATATCGCCGGCCGAGTGGTCGAGAACGAGGATCTCGTGAATTTTCCCAACTGGCTCGCGCTCGAATTTCGCGTTGCTGAGCAGAACTGGTTCGATGTGCGAACCGTCAAGCTACTGTCTTACCGCCAGGAGCTCGATCTGCGGGGCGGCATGCTGGTGTGGAGCATAAGCTTCGAGGATGGCCAAGGGCGGCGCAGGACCTCTGAAGGAGCGACGGCTGGTCTCGATGGACTGCAAGCATCTGGGCGCGCTGGAACTGACGCTGACTGCCGACAACTGGTCTTCAGGCGTCACGGTGCGTTCGGGGATCGACGGGCGCGTCGTCAACGCCGGAGCGAAGCTGTACCGTAAGTTCAGTAACAAGCACCTGGAGCCGTTGGCAGGCAAGGTCGTCGGCGAGGACGGAGTGTACCTGCTGGTGCGGACCTGCCAGTCGAATATTTATGTCGCAGAGGTGGAGCGAACGCAAGCGTTCCTTGACGGAAAGCTTCTCGATGTCCGACGCCGGGTCATCGAGGAACCGGGATACATCGCGCAAGAGTTCAAAGTGGACGTCAAGCAAGGCGGGACGCTAGCGCTGGAGAAAATTGCCTCTTTCTATACCTCGCGCGATCACGCCATTTCGGAGTGCGGGCTGGAGGCGCGCAAGGAGATCTCTCGCGCTGGTCGCTTCGATGCCGTTATGGCGGACCATGTGCGTGCTTGGAAGCGCCTGTGGCGGCGCTTCGACGTGCATATCCGGCCGGCTAGTCCCGGCTTCAAGTTGAACGTCCCTATGCTACTTCGTTTGAATATGTTTCACCTATTGCAGACCGTATCGCCTAAATCCATCGGACTCGATATCGGCGTGCCAGCGCGTGGCTGGACGGGGGAGGCGTATCAGGGCCATATATTCTGGGATGAATTGTTCATCTTCCCGTTTTTCAATTATAGAATGCCCGAAATCACCCGATCGCTTTTGTTGTACCGCTACCGGCGCCTGGGCGAGGCGCGGGCCGCTGCCGCCGCGGCCGGGTACAAGGGAGCGATGTTCCCGTGGCAGAGCGGAAGCGATGGTCAGGAAGAAACTGAGGCGCTCAATCTGAACCCGCGCTCGCAGCGCTGGGTGGCAGACAACTCCTACTTGCAGCGTCACGTAGGCAGCGCCATCGCCTATAACGTCTGGCAGTACTTCCAGGTCACTCACGACATCGAGTTTCTGCAATCCTACGGTGCTGAGCTAATCCTCGATATCGCCTGCTTTTGGTCCGGCATCGCGAGATTCGATGACGAGCGCGGGCGCTACGAGATTCGCGGCGTGATGGGTCCCGACGAGTTTCACGACGGCTATCCGGATTCAGCAAGTCCGGGCCTGATCAACAATGCCTATACCAACATCATGGCCGTGTGGGTGCTGTGCCGGGCGCTGGAGATTCTCGATCTGCTTTCTGACGTTCATCGTGCGGAGTTCAAGACGCGGTTAGGCATATCGGCGGAAGAGATCGCGCGCTGGAGCGATATCAGTCGCAGAATGTATGTGCCGTTTCATGACGACGGGATTATCAGTCAGTTCGAGGGTTATGAAAAATTGCGTGAGTTCGATTGGGAGGACTACCGGACCAGGTATGGCAATATTCAGCGTCTTGATCTCATCCTCGAGATGGAGAACGACAGCGCTAACCATTACAAGGTCTCGAAACAGGCCGATGTGCTGATGTTGTTCTACCTATTTTCCGCTGAGGAACTCGGCGAATTGTTTGAGCGTCTTGGCTATCCGTTCGAATACGAGACCATTCCGCGAAACATCGCCTACTATACCGGTCGCTCGTCCCAGGGTTCCACTTTATGCCGTGTGGTGGATGCTTGGGTCCTCGCGCGTTCCGACCGGCATCGCGCGATGGACTTCTTCGCGGAGGCGCTGCAGAGCGACGTGAACGATGTCCAGCAGGGCGCCACAGCAGAGGGCGTTCACCTTGGCGCCATGGCTGGAACTGTCGATCTCGTGCAGCGTGTATGGACGGGTATCGAAGTAAGAGGCGATGTTCTGCGACTTGATCCGGAATTGCCGCGGGAGATTGAGCGCCTCGACATGCGCATCCGCTACCGCGGGCATTCTCTCGATCTCCGGCTGACGCGCGACTCGCTCAAGGTCAGCGGTCGTGATGGTTCGGCGGCGCCGATTTCGTTGTGTGTCAACGGTAAGGTCTGTGAATACGTCGGAGGTACTACCCGTGTGTTTCCATTGAACGATGAGGCAACGGGCGAAATTGTCAAAAACAGGACCGGGCAGACGGATGAAAGAGGCATGCCAAAAATCTGAAACAGGAAGAGGAGCAACCCCAATTGAATGCAAAAAAGCTTATAGATACAGCAAGGACGCTGGTCGCTGGCGACAAGGGCTTGTTAGCGATGGATGAAAGTAACCCAACCTGCAACAAACGATTTGCCATGTTGGGGATTCCCCAGACCGAGTATGCCCGGCGCGCCTATCGTGAGTTGATTATTACCACTCCTGGTTTGGGTGAGTTTATCAGCGGCTTCATCCTTTATGATGAGACCATCCGTCAGTCCACCAAAGATGGCGTTCCCTTTGTCAAAGTCATCACCGATGCGGGAATCATTCCCGGT
Source organism: uncultured delta proteobacterium (assembly GCA_963798475.1). Lineage (GTDB taxonomy): Bacteria > Desulfobacterota > Desulfomonilia > Desulfomonilales > Desulfomonilaceae > CAJBEZ01. The sequence goes on along the minus strand of CAWCTI010000031.1, from coordinate 167,262 downwards.
ATCAAAGTTGACACCGGAGCAAAGGACATGGCGGGCCATCCCGGAGAGAAAATAACCGAAGGTCTGGACGGATTGCGCGACCGCCTGGCTGGATACGCTCAAATGGGCGCCCGTTTTGCCAAGTGGCGAGCGGTGATTACCATCGCAGATGGTATTCCCAGCCGCGGTTGCATCGAAGCGAACGCTCAGGCGTTGGTTCGCTATGCCGCGTTATGCCAGGAAGTCGGGCTGGTTCCGGTCGTTGAACCGGAAACGCTCATGAACGGCGATCATACCCTCGATCGATGCCTCAAGGTAACGGAGGAAGTCCTACGAACAGTTTTTAACCAGCTTTACATACAACGGGTGATGCTGGAGGGTATGATTTTGAAGCCCAATATGGCGCTTCCAGGATTGACCTGCCCCAAGCAAGAGGGGGTGGACGAGGTGGCCGACGCCACGGTGAGATGTCTATTGCGAGCCGTCCCCGCTGCCGTTCCAGGTATTGCGTTCTTGTCCGGCGGCCAATCCAGTGAACTGGCCTCGGCCCGTTTGAATGCTATGAATGTTAGATTCAAGTCGCGACTCCCCTGGGCGTTGGCGTTTTCGTTCGCCCGCGCCATTCAGCAACCGGCATTGGAAATTTGGCAAGGCGAGGAGAGCCACGTGTTGGCGGCGCAGAAAGCTCTGTATCATCGAGCCAGTTGCAACCGGGCTGCTCGCCGTGGCGAATACAATGCCGCGATGGAAAGGACATGAGCATGACAACAAAGACACATGCCTCTAAGCAAATACCTCTGTATCCTCTACGATTCGAACCGATTTACCAGTATCGGCCTTGGGGCGGTCGGCGTTTGGCTGACCTGCTCACCGCACCGCTGCCGAACGACGACCCCATAGGCGAAGCGTGGATACTCAGCGACCGCGATGGCCACAGAAGCCAAGTCGCCAATGGAACGCTCAAAGGGCGGACCATCAGTCAATTGATGGAGCAGTCTCCGGAGCAATTACTGGGAAAGCTGGCCCGGCGTTTTCGCCGCTTCCCGCTGCTGCTGAAGTTCCTCGACGCTCGTGAAGCGCTCTCGGTCCAGGTGCATCCCGCGGATGCCCATACGGACCTACTGCCGGCGGGCGAGACAGGGAAGACCGAAGCGTGGGTTGTGCTGGAGGCGGGCACAGAAAGCCGTGTCTACGCTGGTCTGAAGCCAGGCTCCACGGCAGACGATCTGCGGCGGGCGCTCACAAACAGAACGGTGGCGGATCACCTCGTATGCTTCACTCCGAAGCCCGGTGACGGCGTCTTTCTGCCGGCTGGGACGGTGCACTCTCTGGGTGGCGACGTCGTGGTGTTCGAGGTTCAGGAAAACAGCGACGTAACGTTTCGTCTTTACGACTGGGACCGCGTTGACGCCAAAACAGGCCAGCGTCGCGCTCTGCAAGTCGATCAAGCGATGGCCTGCATTGATTTTACGCAAGGCGCTGTGGGTCCGGTTGCGCCCGTGGTGGAGGCGACGACGCCAGTGTGGCGCGAGAGACTCTTTTTTTGCGAACATTTTAGGTTGTGGCGACTCCGTGGAGAAGCGCCGTTTACCGTCGGCGCTGTTGGAACGCCTCGCGTGCTGGTGTGCATCGAGGGCTCAGGGGAGATCGAGCACGGCGGAGCCAGTTATGCCGTTGGCAAAGGCGATGTATTGCTCTTGCCGGCGGTGGTTGGAGCGTGCGGTTTTCGGCCGAGTGTCGCAGTCAGCTTATTGGAAATTGCGCTACCGGAATAGTTTACAACCTGGGAACTGCGGGGTGGCTCGTCGGGCCCGGAACTCTAATTGAGATAGCAATAATTCAGAGGAGGAAGGATAGTGAAAAAGCTAATAGTTTTTGATCTGGACGGCACGCTTGCTGAGAGTAAATCGGCTCTTGATACCGAAATGTCGGGGCTGCTGCATCAGCTTCTCGGTATTGTCAAAGTGGCCGTGATTTCCGGAGGTGATTGGCCACAGTTTGAAAAACAACTGCTCTCAAATCTTCCTCATGACGAACGCCTGGTGAATCTATCAGTCCTTCCCACATGTGGAACAAAGTTTTTCCAATACTCAGGGGACTGGAAAAAGATCTATTCAGAAGATTTCACCGCGGACGAAAAAGAGAAAATCATCGGCTCTCTAAAGAAGGCTATCGGAGTAGCGGGCTTCAAGGTCGAAAAGGTGTGGGGAGAGATAATTGAAGACCGGGGTAGCCAGATAACATTTTCCGCATTAGGTCAGCAAGCCCCACTGGAAGAAAAGGACAAATGGGACCCTGACTTCAACAAGCGGAAAAAGATCAAAGCAATCCTTGACACTTTTATTCCCGAGTTTTCTGTCCGAATGGGTGGCGCGACATCCATTGATGTCACCAAACCCGGTATTGACAAAGCCTACGGAATCAGAAAGTTACGAGACATCCTTGGCATTTCATTGAAAGAGATGATTTTCATAGGTGACGCATTGTTCGTGGGGGGAAACGACTATCCCGCCGAAGAAGCAGGTGTTGTCTCTATACCGGTTCGAGGTCCCAATGAGACTAAACGGGTTACCGAAACAATCATCGCATGTTTAGATAGCGATCAGCAAGCGTGACCTTGCGGGAGGATTTGATGAGTGGATTTAAATTGCGCCGCCTGGGGCTGTTGATGGAGCCGGAACCAGGCAATCCGCTGGAGGCCGAAGGTGTCCTGAATCCGGCTGCCGTTCGTGGCCCTGATGGTGAGCTGTACCTGTTTCCTAGGCTCGTAGCGAGGGGCAATTACTCGCGCATCGGCATTGCACGGGTTCGCTTCAATGAAGCCGGAGTCCCGTCCGGAGTTGAGCGACTCGGCATTGCGCTCGAGCCTGAAGCTGACTATGAGCGGCGACCCGACGGCGGCGGGGGCTGTGAAGACCCTCGCATCACATTCGTAGAGCCGCTCCAGCGCTACATGATGACTTACAGCGCATTTTCGCCCAAAGGCCCAAGAATCGCCGTGGCCCTATCGGAGGACCTCTTCCATTGGCAGCGCCTGGGGCTCGCTACCTTTGATCCGTACCACGGCATCGAATTCGACGACGTCGATGATAAGGACTCTAGCCTCTTCCCCGTCGCCATTCCCAATCACGCCGGGAAAATGCAGATGGGCATCCTCCACCGGCCGCTTTTTCCCGGCACTCGTCCGGAGGAAACCATCTACCATCCCACGCGCAGACAGGTAGATCTCGATCGGGAAAGCATCTGGATTTCCTACTGCCCGATGGCCTTGAAAGGCCGTGAATCAAATCGCCTCGGTCTATTTAACTCGCATCACAGGCTGGCCACTCCGGTGTCGCCCTGGGAGCGGCTCAAAATCGGCGGCGGCACTCCACCCATCCTGACCAGGCACGGCTGGTTGATCGTTTACCACGGCGTGAGCGAAATGGCGGCGCCGGGCAAAGACGGGCGCCAGTTATGCTATTCGGCCGGGGTGATGGTGCTCTCGAAGGAGCATCCGCGCGTGATCCGCTATCGTTCGACGGAACCGGTTTTGAAGCCGGAGCTGCCGCAAGAACGCAGCGGGACCGTAGCCAACGTCGTGTTCCCAACCGGAATCGACCGGCGTGACGATCTTGGCCTACCGGACCGCTTCGACGTCTATTATGGGATGGCCGACAACCGAATTGGCGTGGCGCGCCTTGACGTGCCGCATATTTTGCCGCAGGGAGGCGTGGCCGACAATCCGGAAGCAATGGCGTAACGCGCCCGATCTCGGGAATTCGAAACCGTGAATCAGATTTCTTCGACAGCGCCTGTCCACCGACTTTCCCAGACCCCTCTGGACCGAGACTCGGTGGTGGCTACAAGAAGAGGAGGACAGTCATCGTGAAACCGAACGCGGATAAGCCCGAGGCGAAGCCTGGGGCCAAGCCTGAGTCCAAGGACGATTTAAAATCTCTTCCCATGCAGGAACTGCAGAAAAAATTGGAGTCGACCCCCGAGGGCCTAAGTCAAGCTGAGGCGCAGAAACGGCTGACCCAATATGGACCTAACGAGATCGAAGAAAAGAAAACCAATCTGTTCTTGAAATTCCTAACCTATTTTTGGGGCCCCATCCCGTGGATGATCGAAGTGGCGGTGATTCTGTCGGGCGTGGTCCGGCACTGGCCGGATTTCTTCATCATCCTCCTTTTGCTTGTGGCCAACGCCGTGGTCGGGTTCTGGGAAGAACACCAGGCGGAAAACGCCATCGCCGCACTGAAGGCCAAGCTGGCGATCAATGCCCGGGTGAAACGTGATGGCAAGTGGATCACAGCGCCAGCGAGCGAGCTGACGCCGGGTGATGTTATCCGCGTGCGGTTGGGCGACATTGTGCCGGCCGATGCGCGCTTGCTCGAGGGCGACCCGGTGGAGGTGGATCAGTCCGCGCTGACGGGAGAGTCATTGCCCGCCAACCGCAAATCAGGCGAGGCGGTGTTTTCAGGTTCGATCATTCGTCAGGGGGAAATTGGCGCGATGGTCTATGCCACGGGCGCTAACACCTACTTCGGCAAGACTGCGCAACTGGTTCAGGAAGCCCACACCGTTAGCCACTTTCAACGCGCGGTGCTAAAGATTGGCAATTTCCTGATACTCCTAGCGGTCGCGCTGGTGGCGGTGATCATCATCGTCGCGATCTTCCGCGGCGACCCGATCCTCACCACTTTGCAGTTCGCGTTGGTGCTGACGGTTGCAGCTATTCCAGTGGCGATGCCGACAGTGTTGTCGGTGACGATGGCGGTCGGCGCGCGCCTGCTCGCCAAGAAAGAGGCGATTGTGAGCCGGTTGGTGGCCATCGAGGAATTGGCTGGGGTGGACGTGCTATGCGCGGACAAGACCGGCACACTTACCCAGAACAAGCTGACGCTGGGCGATCCGTTCAGCGTGAACAATGTCCCCGCCGATCAAGTTATCCTCAACGCTGCGCTGGCGTCGCGAGCGGACAATAAAGACACCATAGACCTGGCAGTGCTGGGTGGCCTACAAAATGATCAGGCATTGAAAAGCTACCAGGTGGTTCATTTTCAACCGTTCGATCCTGTGCATAAACGCACCGAAGCCACCGTCAAGGGCGCCGACGGAGAGGAATTCAAGGTCACGAAGGGCGCTCCGCAGGTGATCTTGGAACTTTCGGCCAATGCGGGGCAGGTGAAGCCTGCTGTCGACAAAGCCGTTAACGAATTCGCGGAGCGCGGTTTTCGTTCGTTGGGTGTGGCGCGGGCCGGGGGAGACGGCCAATGGCAGTTCCTTGGTGTGTTGCCCCTGTTCGATCCGCCACGGGAAGACGCTAAGGCGACCATCGCGACTGCGCTCGAGATGGGCGTGAAGATCAAGATGGTTACGGGCGATCAACTGGCCATCGCCCAGGAAACCGCCAAGAAGCTGGGGATGGGCGCAAATATTCTCGACGCCAGCGGCCTGGGCGACGTAAAGCGGGAAGAGACGGCGGCGGTGGCCGAGTCCATCGAGAACGCCGATGGTTTCGCCCAAGTGTTCCCCGAACACAAGTTCCACATTGTGGATGTACTGCAAAAACGCGGCCACATCGTCGGCATGACGGGCGACGGAGTGAATGACGCCCCCGCGTTGAAGAAAGCCGATTGCGGCGTCGCCGTTTCGGGCGCGACTGACGCTGCGCGCGCCGCTGCGGCCATTGTGCTTCTGACATCCGGCCTGTCGGTGATTATTGACGCTATCAAGGAGAGTCGCAAAATCTTTCAGCGGATGAACAGTTACGCCATGTACCGCATCGCCGAGACGCTGCGCGTGCTATTGTTCATGACGCTGGCGATCCTGATCTTTAACTTTTATCCATTGACAGCGATAATGATCGTGATGCTGGCGTTGCTCAATGATGGCGCCATTCTGTCCATTGCTTATGACAACGTTCATTACAAGGACGAGCCCGAGGCCTGGAACATGCGAATGGTGCTAGGGATAGCCACCGTGCTGGGCGTCATCGGCCCGGTGGCGGCCTTTGGACTGTTCTACCTTGGTGACCGCGTTTTTCACCTCAACCGTCCACATCTCCAGACCATGATGTATCTTATGCTGTCGGTGGCCGGTCATCTCACGATTTTCCTGACGCGTACGCGAGGCCCGTTCTGGTCCATTCGCCCCGCCAGGATCCTATTGGTGGCAGTGCTTGGCACTCAAACGTTCGCGACATTGATTGCTGTTTATGGATTGTTTATGACACCCCTCGGCTGGGGGTATGCGGCGTTCGTTTGGGGTTATGCGCTGGTGTGGGCCCTGGTGAGCGACCGCGTGAAACTGTTGGCGTATCGGGTTTTGGACCCCGCAAAAGCCAAGACACCGCCCGATTTGACACCGCAGATCGCCACACGGGCCTATGAACTCTACGAGCAGAGAGGCCGCCGCGACGGCCAAGCAGATCAAGACTGGCTTGAGGCGGGGAGGGAGATTCGGAAAGATGAGTCCCACAAATGAACCGACGCGAACCACAGAACATAATGGAGAGATGATGCGCATTGGTATCGCTGCAGACCATGGTGGGTTTGAGTTGAAAGCGCAACTCAGCGCGGCCCTCAAGGCCGCCGGTTATGAGGTGGTGGACTTCGGCGCCCATGAGTTGGTTGTCGGAGATGACTACCCGGATTTTGTGGCGCCACTGGCCAGGGCGGTGGCGAGGGGTGAGGTCACCCGGGGCTTGGCCATCTGCGGCAGCGGAGTAGGGGCTTGCGTTGCGGCCAACAAGGCGCCCGGCGTGCGTGCGGCGTTGATCACGGATTGCTTCTCCGCTCATCAGGGGGTGGAGGATGACGACATGAACGTTATGTGCCTAGGCGGCCTGGTCACCGGATATTCTCTATCCTGGGATTTGGTCCAGACGTTCCTGAACGCCCATTTCAAGGGGGCCGAACGGTTTAGGCGCCGTCTTGCGAAAGTGGCGGCGTTGGAAAGAGAGAAGATGTCTTGATAGGGGTAAACACTTTGCCTATGTTCCGGCGATTCGCCCCAAAAGTCATCGCCTCATATCTCGCTGCCGATGTGCCTCTGGCGCGTTTAAACGACTTTCTGTACCATGAATTCCACGCTTTGCTCGCGGTCTACCCAAATGTCCCATGCGCTTCGGAGGAGACACCATGAAAGCGACTCAATTGCTCCACAATCTTGGCCAGAGTCTCTGGCTCGACAACATCACCCGAGACCTCTTGAACAGCGGCACACTCGAACGCTACATCGACGAGTTGTCGGTGACTGGGCTCACCTCGAACCCGACGATCTTTGACCATGCCATCAAGAACAGCACAGCTTACGATGAGGCGATACGGACGAAGCTCAAGGAAGGCAAGTCCGGAGAGGCCCTCTTCTTTGAACTCGCGCTCGAGGATATCACCCGTGCGGCCGATCTGTTTCGGCCTGTCTGGGATCGGACGGACGGCGTGGATGGTTGGGTATCGCTGGAAGTGTCGCCACTGTTGGCTCATGATACGGCCAGCACCTTCGTAGCCGCCAAAGATCTCCATGCCCGAGCGGGGCGACCCAACCTGTTCATCAAGATCCCCGGCACAAAGGAAGGCCTTCCTGCCATCGAAGAGGCGATCTTTGCCGGCGTGCCTGTCAACGTGACCCTGTTGTTTTCCAGCGAGCAGTACGTGGCGGCTGCTGAGGCGTTCCTGCGAGGCATTGAGCGGCGAGTCGATGCGGGGATCAAACCCAACGTAGGTTCCGTAGCCTCACTGTTCATCAGTCGTTGGGACGTTGCAATCATGGGCAAGGTCCCTGACGATCTGCATGATCAACTCGGCATAGCGATTGCCAAACGCACATACAAGGCGTACCGCTCCATCCTAATGTCCCCACGCTCGCAGCGAGTGTACAACACAGGAGCGCGCCCGCAACGTCTACTGTGGGCCAGCACGGGAACCAAGGACCCCAAAGCTTCCGACGTCCTGTACGTTAAGTCGCTCGTTGCTCCGTTTACTGTGAACACGATGCCAGAAGGAACCTTAAAGGCCCTTGCGGATCACGGAGAACTGGGGGTGATCCTGCCTGCCGATGGCGGCGACTGCGAGGAAGTGTTGAAGAAATTCGCTAAGGCCGGCATAGACATCGACGCCTTGGGCGCCCAGCTCCAGGAAGAGGGGGCTTCCTCGTTCGCCAAATCCTGGAACGAACTGATGGCCGTTATCGAGTCCAAGATCGCCGCTCTCAAAGAAGCCGGCTAGGGCCCTGAATACCGTGGCGGGCCGTTCTTTACGGTCAAGTCACACATGCTCAGTGACGGCTTTTCGCTATGAGACGGTGTTCGCATGTGGGCTCAAGCCTGTGCTCGGTAAATTCTAACTTTTCGAATGTAACTTTCTTGTGATTACAATGAAATGAAAGGAACTCTGACATGACAGCCACTATGTCGTCACTCACCGAACGCCCGGTGTGGAAGGCCCTTGAAGCCCATTATCAAGACATCCGGGATCTACATCTCCGAAAACTCTTCGAGGACGATCCCAAGCGTGGCGAGAATATGACGGCCGAGGCTGTGGGCATCTACCTGGACTACTCCAAGAATCGCATTACGGATCAAACTCTCAAGCTCCTTCTGCAATTGGCAGAGGAATCCGGATTGAGGGCTCGGATTGACGCCATGTTTCGGGGGGAGAAGATCAACATTACTGAGAACCGAGAGGCCCTTCACGTGGCTTTGCGTGCTCCGAGAGGGACATCCATTCTCGTGGATGGTGAGAACGTGGTACCCCAGGTCCACCTTGTACTCGACAAGATGGCGGACTTCTCTAACCGTGTTCGGAGCGGAGCATGGAAGGGTCACACGGGCAAACGCATTCGTAACGTCATCAACATCGGTATCGGGGGCTCCGACCTCGGGCCGGTGATGGCCTACGAGGCCCTCAAGTATTATAGCGACCGTTCTATGAACTTCCGGTTCGTCTCCAACATCGACAGCACAGACTTCGCTGAAGCTGTCCATGATCTCGACCCATCGGAAACGCTCTTTATTGTCTCTTCTAAAACCTTCACAACTTTGGAGACTATGACCAACGCTCAAACTGCTCGCTCCTGGTTGCTTGAAGGGCTCGCGGGAGACGAAAAGTCCGTGGCCAAGCATTTTGTCGCAGTCTCGACAAATACTTCGGGAGTGGGAGAATTCGGTATAGATACCGAGAACATGTTCGAGTTCTGGGATTGGGTCGGCGGCCGCTACTCCATGGACTCGGCCATCGGTCTTTCCACGATGCTTGCCATAGGCCCAGACAACTTCTTCGCGTTGTTAAACGGGTTCCATAAGATGGACGAGCATTTCCGAGCCACACCGTTCGAGCGGAACCTGCCGGTGCTCATGGGCCTCCTGGCAGTCTGGCACAACAACTTCTTCGGAGCGCAGACCGTCGCAGTCTTGCCGTATGAGCAGTATTTGAAGCGATTCCCAGCCTATCTGCAGCAGTTGACCATGGAGAGCAACGGCAAACACGTCACCATTGAGGGGACCAGAGTCGACTTCCAGACGGGCCCCATCTATTGGGGTGAGCCGGGAACCAACGGCCAGCATTCTTTCTATCAATTGATCCATCAGGGAACCAGGCTTATCCCATGTGACTTCATAGCGTTCGGACAGCCGCTCAATCCCCTTGGGAGTCACCACGACATGCTTGTGGCAAACGTCTTCGCCCAGGCCGAGGCCCTGGCGTTTGGCAAGACCCCCGAAGAAGTCAAGGCCGAAGGCACGCCGGATTGGCTCGCTCCCCACCGGGTCTTCGAGGGGAACCGACCGTCCAACACTATCCTCGTCGAGCGGCTCACAGCCGAAACTCTGGGCAAGCTCGTGGCCCTGTACGAGCATTGCGTTTTCACTCAGGGCGCTATCTGGAACATTGACTCATTCGACCAGTGGGGTGTCGAGCTTGGCAAGGCGCTGGCGCAGCGCATTATCCAGGAACTCGAGAGCAATGCAGAGGCGCCGTTCGGCCACGATAGTTCAACAAATAGTCTGATCCTACGATACAGGAAGCTCAGGGAGGCTTTACAATCCGAAATAGAGAGCGAAAATCAGACGAAGAATTGATACTAGTGAACGACAATAAGACACTATTCGAGATGCTAACCCCTTGATAAAACACACATCATAAATTTTATGGTCCGTTTCTCGGGCATGTTTTGCCCGTCTCTCTTCTCCTGTCAAATTTTCTTAAGCCATACCAGATTTCATTACTATCCTAACTATCTAATTAGACGAGGTTTATCAAGAAGATAGTCTTGTTCCATAGAGTTGGCACAAAATGTGCTAGTCATGCGGCAAGGGTTAAAATATCTCCGTTACAATAATCTGAAACGTTTTTTGAGTTCTCCGGACCAAGCGCAGTAAATGCGTCTATCTTCGAAAGTACCACTACGGAGCCTCCGTATTTACGATGGTCCGTCGGTCGAGTCCTCTTGATAGAAAGAGGCGCCAATGTCTATCGAACAGCGAATCGATAATTTGATAGCAGCAGGCTGGTACGTGCTCTACTCTGATTTTGATCGGACTGCTTTGCAGCATTGGAGGGTGCAAGCTTTTCATTGCATTCACGCCGTGCTCGGCCCTGATCATGTTACTACCAAAGATTTTGAAAATCTTGTCTCATTTGGTTCTTGGGCTCAATTCAATAAATAACGGGGGCGGAGGTAACAACACAATGAAGATTACAGCTAAACTCTTTGGCTCGCTTTTGTTAGTTGCGACAATCGCCATGACGCCGTCTATTGTTCGATCACAGGACTTGTCGATACCATTCGATGACAAAGCTTATAAGTTTATCGAGCAGATACAGGACTTGGAGTTGATGGGGCGGGATATAGAAAGGTGCTATGAGGCGGAGAAACGAACAGCCATGTTAGCGTCTTTGTCTCGGCAATCAGTGACAGATTCCACGCAATTCAATAGCGAACTAATCAATCGGGTTTTCGGTAATCTTGTTGGGACCCCGGAATACGAAAGGTTTGTCATGGTGTACCGGGCACTTGTTCGGAGCCCTGGCTATAAACAGGTCCATTCGGCAAGTCTGTTTGACGAATACAGGCGTTTAATAGAATCAGCGCGAACAAGATTGACAACTCAATTGAAAGAACGGCTAAGAAGTTTAGCAAAAGAAAGCTCCGCTCAGTTTTACCCTAAGAGCGGATTCTCTGAATCAGCTCCCCTGAACATTGTTGTTCGCCAATACACTGGGGGCGAGAAAACGGCTCAAACCCAGGCGGTAAGCCCGATAATAACTAAAGAAGCCCGAGCCATCCTAATTGCCGGAGGAAAGGGAAAAGACCTTACAAACTGTCGGCGCTAGTCGATCTTAGACAGAACTGCTGGGAATTGGCGGGAACTTAAGGATTTGATCCATAGAAAAAACTGAATCACAACACGAGGAGAAAGAGAATGAATAGCACTGAAAACAAAGCGGTTGGAGGTGTTTACAACAGCCACGTAACAGCGGAGGCCGCTGTCAGGGAACTCCAGAAGTCAGGGTTTGACATGAAGAAGCTGTCAGTAGTGGGTAAGGACTATCACTCTGATGAGCATGTTGTCGGATACTATAATACTGGGGACCGTATGAAGGCCTGGGGTAAAATCGGCGCTTTTTGGGGTGGGATCTGGGGCATGTTGTTCGGCGCCGCCTTCTTTTTCGTTCCAGGTATAGGCCCCATTGCCGTAGCGGGCCCATTGGTGAGCTGGATCGTGGGAGCGCTCGAAGGTGCTGTGGTTGTAGGCGGAGTCAGCGCCGTAGGCGCTGGATTATACAGTATAGGAGTCCCTAAAGACAGTGTCATTAAGTATGAAACCCAGTTAAAATCCGACAAGTTCGTTCTGATCTGTCATGGGACCACAGAGGAGGTGGAGAAAGCCCGGAGTATTCTGGAGAACACCGAAGCTACTGAGGTCAACATACACGGCGGGGTGGTCAATGGCCCGCCTTACAAGGCATAAGTCAATTGCTCAATCACAAACGAAGAGGGAGAACTATGAATCGTCAATTGTTTTAAAAAATCGTCAGTGGTGTTTGTTGTGATAGTTTTTTCTCTCATGGCGGGGATTGCGCTGGCTGAGAAGAAACATTGGTTTGTGGTCAAGGACAAGGCCGGCGCCTGCAGGTGATCGAGGCAGAAACCATTGCAGGGCCATTTAAAAGTTTGGAAGAGGCAGAGAAAAGAATGGCCAAGGACTGTCGAAAGGGAGCTGGGCAAGGAACAGAACAGTTGCGTTACCAACAAGAGCAACGTGAGCGCATACGCCCTAATCACGAGCAGGCCGAACCAATGCTACGTCAACACCAGCAGCGAGAAGAGCCTCAGAAACAGCAAGACCTGAAGCAAAGGCAAGCTGAAAAGATAAAGGGAAAAGCCCAGGAAAACAACGAAGGGACCAAGTCTTCAGGGGAAAAGGTCCAGGGAAAGACAAAAGAACCCATTCCGTCAGACAAGAAGAATTGATAGAGCATTCATCAAAGGAAAGAAACCGACCACAGAAGAACATGCTATAGAATCTGAAGGGAAACCGTAGAAAGAGGAGTGGAAATTCTGTGTCTATACGATCGCTAAAGATAGCATGGTCTATAAGTAGCTTAGGACGACGCTGACAAACCACCGGGAAGAAGCCATTTCCGTAATAAATTAGCTATGTTGAAGGGTATTAAACGGCTACAGACAAGTCTATTGTCACTCCAACAAGAAAGGGGATTTCTATGAAAAAATATGTTTTTATCACGCTGATGGCAACGTGTTGCTGGATTTTGTTGGTGAGCGGAGATGTTTTTGCAGCTCATGGGGGAGGCGCAGGTCATGGGGGACACGGAGGCCAATGGGGAGGCGGAGGCCGAGGTCATGTCATTTATCACGGGGGCGGAGGTTATGGCGTTTATCGCCAGGGGAGTGTCTTTTTTAACGATGCGCCAGTTGAGAACTCTCCCTGCGTCTGGGATGGGTACGAATACCAATGCTACGAAAATGATGATGACGATTAAAAAATAATGGATCTATAAAGCCGGGTATTACGGCGCCTCGGACTCTATGCCAACACCATCGCCTGAACCTGCAACATAAATAACTTTATAACGTCCCATAACAATGTTTTCCTCAACAAACCTAATATTTGTTGGGGGATATTTTTTATGTGGGGTGAGTTCTGATACCACTGTGCAGTCTAACAAGGAATTCTCAGATAGGGGAAATTTGTTAGGGACCGGAGCCGGTTTGGATCGTTTTGAAGACGAACAATCTCGTTGCATAGAGCCTGCTCAACTTCCTCGATAGATTTGAACGCCAAGTTAGGAAACGCCTTCTCCCTGAGTTCGTCCCATACATGTTCCACCGGATTGAGTTCGGGACTGTGAGCTGGCTGAGGTAGCAGGCGTATATTCTCAGGGATGTTAAGATTCTTGGAATTGTGCCAGCCTGCTTGATCCACCTGCATGATGACAAAGAACTCACTAAAGTCCCGGGACACTTCTTCAAGGAAGATATTCATCATCTCAGTATTGGCCCAGGGAAGTATAAGAGCGGTCATTTTCGCCAGAGCAGGACACACTGCAGCGTAAACATAGAGAGATTCCCGAATTATTTGTTGGGCGACCTCAGGTCGCATCCCTTTCGGAGCCCAGCAACTCAGTAGTTCACTTATTCGACCAAATCGGCCCTCATCCTGGGGAACATATGCCACGGGCCGCTTATCCCTCGGATCACGATCTGCTACGATCTCCTCTATCTTCTCCGGGAGTTTTTTTAAAATCCTCTTGGGCCTCTTTCCTGGAATCTACATGAAAAGGTCGAGGAACCACTTTACGCCATCCGTTGCGGTTCAAGAGCCGATAGATGATTGAGTGATGCAGTGGATGCCCGACTCGTTCTTCTAGAACCTTCCCAATTTGAGCTCCTACAACGATCTGACCTTTCCGAGCCAAATCAATAAAAGGAGCTATGAATTCGGCCTCCTCCTCACGAGTCAAATGAGAGTTTCGTCGGCCCCCACGTCCAACACCCTCCACGACTGAAGGACCAAACCGATTGTAATTGGAGATCAGATTATGAACGGTTCCCTTTCCAACCCCAACATGAAGAGCAATTTCCCTGGCTGGTTTCGGATCAACCGTCGCATGCAATATGACCAGCCATTTCTGAGAGATCCACGGTGTCTTTGCCACCCGTATTCTCTCTCTAATCTCGTCTTCCGAAAGATGTCCAGTCGCTCTTGTTATCCTTCCCATGGTCCCCTCCAAATAGATGGGGGAACATCTATCACATTACGCGTGCGAACGCGAGGTGGTATGAGGCGCTTTAGAAAAGCCGGACCGAAGACTAAGACTATTGACCGACATTAAGACACGACACCAATTTATAACCCCATGATAAAACATATATCAGAAGTTTATTGGTCCGGTTTTCAGGCACAGTTCGCCCGTTTCGTTTCTCCTGTCAAATCTTCGTAATTCACATCGGGTTTCATCACCATATCTAACCATCTAATTAGTATAGTTGTTCTGAACACGATTCTCTAAAGGACATGGTTGGCACAGAAAATGCTTAGCACATCGCAAGGGTTAAAGGAATTGTTTCTTCTAGAAATCGAAAATGGGTTTTGGACTGGGCAGGTTTCCTATGTTACTCGAAACCACCCTAATGCATGCGTCAGGACTGGAACGAATGGGAGCGTGGCCATGCGCTTTCTTCCGGTCACTTCCCTCAAATTCTTTATAAATGGGGTCGACAATGTGTTCAGAAAAGCGAATTGACGATTTGATGGAATCAGGCACGCGGGCGCTTGACGCTGATTTTGATCCTACCGTTTTCAGACGCTGGAGGCTGCAAGCGGTTGATTGTCTGACTAACTTCCTTGGTCCCGATCATTATTATACGAGAAATTTTGAAAATTTCGTCAGACAAGCCGGAAGAATAGACCTTCTTGCGGCATACGGCATATTAAGCGCAGTCCAACAACTGCTCGGCGACAATTAAGCTTGAGCGTCAACAACAATTACACTCGCGCATCTTTCAGGGAGTGGTTGTCTGTTATTGAAATGCTTTGATAATAGGATATTTGATATGGATCACAACATCATCATAATTCTTGCCGTGCTTGTGGCGGGGGTGGCTGGTTTTATAGTGTTAGCGCGTACTATCTTGAACAATTGGAAGGCAGGGTCACGGGGCAAGGAAGAAGTGGATGCTCTTCAAAGCAAAAGGAACCGGGAAGAAATTGAGAGGGAACGAGAGAATGAATAATGAAACAAGGGCCTTCCTTCGGATTGAACGATCTTTCGGTAGTTTCTCACGTTCCGTAACCCTGCCCTGTGAAGTCAAAGAGGAAGAAATAGAGGCTACTCTTAAAGATGGTATATTGAACCTGAAAGTACCCAAAGCCGAATCAAGCAAGAAAAGCTCCATAAAGATCGACGTGAAACAGATTTGGAAAGGAGGCCAAAGTTCGCGCATCCTCCTTTAATGGGTCGCAACCAATTCTAAAAAAGAAGTGCGCCCAATTTGCCCGTGGGTTAGACAGGATCCCACAGGAAAGATTGGGGTGCGCGAGATTCAAGACTAAAAAGACAATGGCCGTGCATAATTTCGCTTTATCAGTCCGATTTTGACTCATGCTTTCCTCCAAGAGGTTGTACGAGTTGGACGGGTTTCGTAAAATGGATGACAGACATTGCCATTATTTCGAGATATGTGGGAAGGCTAAGAAATTTGAGGCTGGACCATAGGGGCTTTTGATATCAAGAAAGGAAAGCGTATGCACCAGCTCGATGCGATTTTTTCCCCTCAATCCGTGGCGGTTGTGGGCGCTTCCACAACCCCTGGAAAAGTCGGCCACGATATTTTCGTAAACATTCTTCAAGGCGATTATCAAGGAACCCTGTACCCGGTAAATCCTAGAGCCAAGAACGTGAGATCCGTAAGGGCATATCCTTCCATTTCCCAATTACCCGAACCCGTTGATTTGGCTATCATCGTCCTGCCGCCGAAATTGGCTCTGAGCGCAGTGGAAGAGGCCGCAGAAAAGGGAATAAAAGGAATCGTGATAGTGTCCGCAGGGTTCCGCGAAGTTGATGAAGATGGGCGCAAGATTGAAGATGAAATTGTAAACAAGTGTCGGCAAGCCGGGATCCGTATGGTGGGGCCCAACTGTCTGGGAGTGATCAACCCGAATCCATCTGTTCGGCTCAATGCCAGCTTTTCTACCCACATGCCGGCGTTTGGTAATATTTCGTTCATATCTCAGAGTGGGGCCCTCTGTGCTGCGGTGCTTGATTTTGCCGCAGAACGGGAGTTTGGCTTTTCGAAATTCGTCTCAATCGGTAATAAGGCCGATGTCGATGAACTGGAACTCCTGCTTTTTCTCCATCAGGATCCGGAAACCGACGTTATCATGGTCTACTTGGAAGAGCTCAGTAGGGGGCCAGAGTTCATAAAGACGGCAAAGCACATTACGTCTGGACATCGCCCCACTCCCATTCTCGTGACAAAGTCCGGGAGAACAGTCGCAGGACAGCGTGCGGCTGCTTCCCATACTGGGTCCCTGGCCGGATCGGACGCTATCTATGACGCCTTTTTCCAGCAGACGGGAATCATCAGAGCGGATTCCATCGAGGATCTTTTCAACTATGCGGCGGCATTTTCCTGTAAAAAAATACCTGCGGGAAATCGGGTGGGCATTATTACCAATGCAGGTGGTCCGGGCATAGTAGCCACGGATATGACGATATCATCCGGTCTGGAATTGGCTAAATTTAGCCATGAGACTGTGGATGTGCTGACGAGTCATCTGCCGCCTACGGCTAATGTGCTTAACCCGGTAGACGTTATCGGCGATGCCCCGGAGGATAGATATGAGAATGCTCTTGCAGCGGGCATTAGGGATGAAGGAGTCGACGGCGCTATTGTAATTCTTACGCCCCAATCCATGACCAACGCTTTGGGGACGGCGCAAGTTATCGCCAGGATCGCGACCAGCACTCAGAAACCTATTCTTTGCTGCTTCATGGGAGTCATCGATGTCTCAGCCGGTGTGAAGTGGCTCCAGGAACAAGGGCTTCCAGTGTTTCGCTTTCCAGAGCACGCGGCGCAGGCGTTTGGAGCGCTCTATCAGGTACTCTCGCTGGGTGAATCGTCAATTTCTCGATGAGTTCACGCTGGTTCATGATAAAGACCGCGCCTCGGAAATTATACAACGTGTCCTGGCTAAAGGTCGGCTCAGCATGGGTGAATCAGACGGAGGCCAGCTTCTTGAGTGCTATGGGTTTGAGGTTCTCCCGTCCAAACTTGCTAAGACTAAGAAAGAAGCTGCAGAGTTCGCTGAATTCATGAAGGCGCCGATAGCCCTGAAAATTGTCTCACCGCAAATTCTCCACAAGTCGGATGCGGGTGGTGTTGTCCTAAATATTAATGACGGCAAGACCGCAATGCAAGAATTCGAGGCAATCGTTCAGCGAGGGCTGGAACATGTTCCTAATGCTGAGATTGACGGAGTCCTCGTCCAGAAAATGGCGGAGGGGGAAGGTCAGGAGATTATTCTGGGTATGAATAGATATCCTATGTACGGGCCGCTGCTTATGTTCGGGCTAGGGGGTATTTTTGTAGAAATTTTCCGAGACGTTGTTTTTCGTGTGGCGCCCATTGGGAGGGATGAAGCCCATAGAATGATTAATGGCATCAAAGGAATAAAAATACTGCAAGGATATCGAGGCAAACCTCCTCTGGATGTTGAGACTCTGGAACGATCTCTCGTCAGTCTCTCCGCCATGGTGATGGATCATCCAGAGATTCATGAACTGGACATTAATCCGCTAATGGTTTATGAAAAAGGGAAAGGGCCTGTGGTTGCAGATTGCCGAATCATTTTGAATGCGCCCGAAAAACAGCAAACTACCCGCTAGAATGGAGAGCGCCATTTGCAAGCCGCTGAGGGAGAAAACCCATGAAGTATCCTATCTTCCGTGCCGGTGAGATCTTGGACATGGCCATCCAAATAGAGCGTCAGGGGATCAGATTTTATGAAGCGTGCGCATCATCAAGATTGCGGCAGGACGTTTTAGAGGTCTTCCGGCGCTTGATAGAGCAAGAACGTCTGCATGTCGACATCTTTTCCCGAATGAAGGCAGATCTTGCCGATTACTCACTTCCGGAAACGTACACAGGGGAAATGCGCAACTATGTGGATAGCCTTGTTCGGGATCAGGTATTTTACCAGCCAGTAGAAGCCTTTCGGAAAGCGTCCGACATCAAAGATCCGCTCCAGGCCATCGAGTTCAGTATCGGCTTTGAGAAACGCTCAATACTGTTTTACTCCGCCATCAAGGAAGTGATTCGTCATTCCGAGACCAAAGTAGTTGACGATGTGATCAGCCAGGAACATGGTCACATTCAATGGCTCCTTGAGTTACGCCACAAATTGGAGCAAGGGGGCGAACTTGAACGGAAGGAAGCGTAGAAGGAGGCATGCGAACCTATGTAGTCTCACACCAAGACTGGAACCTTTTCCTGGGTCGTGTCATGGAAGATTGGGCGGTCGTCGGGCCACGACAGAGGCCGGATCAGCCAAGGTTTTACTATTTCGATCACGTTAAAGATCCACTGGATCTGGCGCTCGACTACACAACCACAACGATTCCCCCGAAAAATGCGTTTTTTCCTCCGATAGAGACACTGTTCCGCTTTACTGAGAGCAATCCGCCGGAAATAGACCTCGTCCGCGATACAACCCCGTTCCTTCTCGTCGGTGTTCATCCTTGCGATCTGTCGGCAATAGACGCTTTAGACGCTGCATACTCATATCCTCCAGCCGAAGTGAGATGGGCTGAACAAAGAAAACGAGCAACCATTATCGGCATCGATTGCCTTCCTGATGAGTATTGTTTTTGCGCTTCAATCGGAACCAGCGAATCCCGCAAAACCTGCGATCTCTTTCTGACACCGATTGATGGCGCCTATTTCATCGAGGTACACACAGCGGCCGGTGAAAAGACGCTGAAAACTGTCCCAAAAATTCCGACGCAGGCGCGGCACGTGGAAGAAGTCGAGCGCTGGCGTTCGGAAAAAGTTGCGCGTACAACCGCTTCGTTGGATTCGCCGATAGCGGAATTTGCAGACATTCTTGACCGTGGTGGGCTGACACCCGTATGGCAAGAGATTGCTTCGCGGTGTTACAGTTGCGGGTAGTGTAACACGACCTGTCCCACCTGTTTCTGTTTCAGCATGGACGACGAATTCGATCTGACGTTTGCAGCAGGTGTAAGGAGACGTTCATGGGATTCCTGTCAACTTCTGGAATTCGCTCTTGTTGCAGGTGGACACAACTTTCGTGGAGAACGCTGGCAACGGGTGAGGCACCGTTGGCACAGGAAGTTCCTATACCTGTACAGGAGGTTGGGGCGTCCCTACTGCACCGGTTGCGGTCGTTGCAGCCGGGCTTGCACTGCAGATATCAATATCGTGGCGGTTTCCAATCAGCTCATAAGCTATTCCCAAAATGGGGGTCACAATGCCTGAGAGTGTCTCAAAGACACCCGGTGTAGGTCAAGATGTGTTCTATAAGCCGCAATTGGCGAAAGTCGTCAGAGCATACCAGATGAGACCCACTGAAGCCTTCCTGGAAATAGAATTAGCCGACGGCCGCCCACTGAACCACCAACCTGGACAATTCGTCATGGTATCCGTATTCGGCCACGGCGAAGCCCCGATATCAATCTGCTCTTCTCCGTCTCACGAGGAAAGCTTTGAACTGTGCGTTAGGGCAGTGGGCAATTTGAGCAGAGCCGTGGACGCTGTGTGCGCTGGCGATTGGCTCGGCATCAGGGGGCCCTACGGCCGAGGCTTTCCGATCTCTGAGATGAGAGGTCGAGACGTCCTGGCCATCGCTGGAGGCATCGGTTTGGCCCCTCTCAGGTCTCTCATAACGTACGTGCTGGATAACCGCAAAGATTACCGCCGGCTTATCGTGATTTACGGCGCAAGGAGCCCTTCCGACCTTCTTATTCAGGATGACCTGGAGCAGTGGTCGAAGGTTCCGGACGTGAAGGTATACGTTACCGTGGATCAACCGGATGGCACATGGAAGGGGAGAACGGGCGTACTAACATTGCCTCTTCGAGAAATCGAATTCGATTCCGGCGAAGGCATGGTGGTTGCGGCCGTCGGGCCACCCGTGATGTACCGATTTGTTGCGATGGAATTGCTTAAAAGGGGACTTAGCGAGGACCAGATATACTTTTCCCTGGAAAGGCAATTCAGATGCGGGATCGGGAAATGCGGTCATTGCCAGCTTAATGACGTTTATGTGTGTCAGGACGGACCTGTATTCCGCTATTCTGAACTCCTGGGCCGCACGGAGGCCGTGGAAGCCTGGGCGCCTGAAAAGGATGAGGATTAGGGCTTGCAAGGGAACAAACTCATGAACGGACGTATCAAGCCTCGTGTAGCTTTCTTCGACTTCGCCTGTTGCGAAGGGTGCCAATTGACTGTTCTGCAGCTTGAAGAGAAGCTGCTGGAAATCCTCAACCATGTGGAAATAGTGGCCTGGCGCGAGGTCATGACAGGTGAAAGTCAGGACTATGACATAGCTTTTTGTGAAGGAAGTATAACGAGAAATGAGGATATAGACCGCATAAAACGCATTCGAGACACAGCAAAAACCCTCGTGTCTCTCGGAGCGTGCGCCAGCATCGGTTGCCACAATGCGCTGAAAAACACTAGACCAATGGAAGAGATGCTCAAGGTTGTATACGGCAGTGAATGGCGCCACTTCGAGACCATACCGGCACGTCCGATTACTGCGGTAGTCCCCGTTGACTATCAGATCCAAGGATGCCCCGTCAGCTTGCCTGAATTTTTAACCGTATTCAAACACATCATCACAGGACAAACGTATTCTCCCCCAAATCAGCCGGTGTGCTTAGAATGTAAGCTTAATGACCATCTCTGCGTGTATGAGAAAGGTCACGTGTGCCTTGGACCGCTCACCCGCTGCGGATGCAATGCCATCTGCACCGCCTACGGTGATCCATGCCAGGGATGCCGGGGCTTCATGGATCAGGCCAACCTCGAAGCCACCCCGATGGCTCTCTCCCGTGAGCGGCTCCACTCCATTATGGATGTGGTAGCGAAAAAGCACCCTCTCACAGCAGAGGAAATCCTGGATAAATTCTCGATATATAACAATTGGCCGGAATTGAGACGTAAGGAGTTTTCCAGTCATGGTGAAGGACGTTCAGATCAAAGTGCGCCACCTGACAAGGGTTGAAGGACACGGCGACATCATCGCTGAGATTAAGGACAGCAGCCTTGTCGATGTTCGATTTGCCGTAGTTGAAGCGCCACGTCTCTTTGAAGCATTCCTGGTGGGACGAACCTTTGACGAGGTTGTTCATTGTGCGCCCAGGATTTGCGGAATCTGTTCGGTAAGCCACAAGTGCGCTGCCCTGAAAGCAACCGAAACGGCTCTGGGTGTAGAAGTTACCGAGCAGACGCTCTTGCTGCGGCGGCTAGCTTTTCACGGAGAAGTTATAAGCAGTCACATTTTGCATATCTACTTTCTGGCGGCGCCTGACTTCTTCGGTGTCTCCAGTGTATTTCCACTAGTTGAAAGCGCACCGGACGTCGTGCGGCGAGCTATGCGAATGAAAAGGCTCGCATACGACCTGTGCGACGTTACGCTTGGAAGGCATACACATCCGGTAGCGATGACCATCGGTGGTTTCAGCTTTGTACATTCGGAGAAGAGGCTCGCTGCGATGAGAGATCGTCTGGTGGATGGCCTGGAAGATATAAAGGCTACCGCAAAGCTGTTCAAGACCGTAGATTACCCTAAATTCGAGCGTGAAACCGAGTAGGTTTCCCTCAGGAGCCCGATGCGCTATGCCTTTTATGATGGCGACCTGTTCTCCAGCGACGGCGAATGCGTACCAGCCAGCACGTATCGCGAGCACATCCATGAGCAGGTTGTTCCCTATTCCACTGCCAAGCACGCTGCTTGGCATCAGCCGCAGCACATGGTAGGAGCATTGGCTCGCGTCAACAACAACTACGACCAACTCAGTTCTCTCGCCTTGGAAGTTGCCCATGATCTGGGAATTACCGTGCCATGCTTCAATCCGTTTGCCAACACTCTCGCGCAAATTGTGGAATGCGCCCATTGCCTCGTGGACAGTATTCACATTATAGACATGCTCCTCGAGCGGGGGGTAAGGGCTGAAGAAGAGCAGGCGGCGGTTTCGCCTCGTGAAGGAAGCGGAGTAGGAGCTGTAGAGGCCCCTCGCGGCACTCTGTTTCACGGGTACGAATATGGCGCAAATGGCAAATGCCTGACGGCTAACTTGGTTATTCCCACCGCACAAAACCTGGCAAACCTCGAAGCGGATATGCGAGCATATGTGCCGTCGATTATCGAACAGAGCAAGGAATCCATCACCCATCAGTTGGAAATGTTGGCACGAGCCTACGATCCTTGCATTTCCTGCTCTACACACATAATTTTGCTAGGTGAAGTTTGAAACGATCAATTCTTGTTTCCCGCTGGACATTTACGAATCAGAGACGACCCTCCTGCATCTAAGTACCAGGACATTCCCCAAAACATAATCGAGGGCAAATCTTTTAAGATATGATATTAAGGATTTAGTATTTTGTGCAAGTAAAAATGGGGAAACTTCTTGCAAGAAGAAAGAGGACCTCTCAAGGTAGGGTTTCGCAAGAGACGAAGTAATTCGTCGATCCTACCGAGGAGGTCCGATTCGATGTTACATCAAATTGGGTTAAAATTGCGAACCCAGATGGGTCATTTTTCGGGGAAACTTTGTGAGCGAATGGGCAAGACTCAGAGTAGATTTGTGAGAGAAGCGATTTACGGAATTCAGGCCAGAGGTTCGGTGCGTATTAGTGAGATAGCCCGTTCATTGTCAGAGAAGACCTCTGTCAAAAAGAGGATAGATCGTTTATCCAGGAATTTGGCTCGACCTGGTCTTGATTGTGAGATAAGCGAGGCTGTGTTGGCCCAAGGCGCTACTCTTGTTAAGCAGGACACGCTTCTTATCTTGGACCCAACAGACATTACCAAGAAATACGCCAGGAAAATGGAATGTCTGGCTAAGGTTAGAGATGGGAGCGCCAAGGAAATAGGGTTGGGATATTGGATAGACACAGTGGTTGCTGCCGACGTTAATTCCTCGGCGATTGTGCCGTTGGTTCACAGCTTGTATTCTCAAGACGCCTTGGAGTTTGTCAGCGAAAATCGGGAACTGATCAATGTGATTGAGGAGGTTTACACCGCCACGGATTCTCGAGGAATTTTTGTGCTTGATCGTGGCGGAGACAGGGATGCGCTTTACAGGCATCTACTCAAAAAGGAGACTCCCCTTCGTTTCATCATACGCCAGAGAGGTGATCGTCATGTTTTTACTGGTTCTGGACGACGAGAAACACTTGAATTGGCTAAGACCCTTAAAACTCCTTACGAAGAGACGGTGATAAGAAATAAAGATGGCAAAGAGAAGGTTTACCTAATCCACTTTGGGTTTTGTCATGTGCGTTTACGAGACTATCCTGACAAGCCGTTGTGGTTAGTAGTGGCCCATGGATTTGGAGACAAGCCCTTGATGCTTCTAACCACTGAGCCGATGCGACGTAACCGGGCAGTGGTTTGGAGAATTGTCCAGGCCTATTTGACGCGTTGGCGTGTCGAGGAAACGATTCGTTTCATTAAACAGAGTTACAGCTTGGAAGATATCAGGGTGTTGACATATCAGCGAATCAAAAATATGGCCGCATTGGTATTGGCGGCGTGTTTCTTCGCTGCGGTTCATCTTGGTCACAAGCCTAAACTCGAGATCCTGGCTTTTCATGCCATAAAAGCCGCCCAACGCATCTTTGGAATACCTGATTTTCATTACTACGCCATTGCTGATGGCATTAAAGAGATCCTCAGTAAGGCCGGACAGGGCGCAATTCTTCAGGAAAAGAATAAGGGAACGCCTAATCCTCAACTCTCATTGGGATTAACCTAAATTTTTGGGGAAAGTCCTGCTAAGTACCAGTTGAAAGTACATGAATCAGCAGGTATACAATGGATTGGCAAATGCTCATCAGTTTCGCAGTTGTGATCTTTGCGGTAGCCGGTTTCTTTTTCCTGGCGCAGACGCTATGGTCGATATGGCAGGCGAAGCCGGGAGACCAAGGAACACAAATGTGTACATTATGCATGGTGTACCTGGAATAGCGCGGGAGGTTCGATAAGAGCGAAGCGTCCCTCGACAGACCCCTTTGTCAGCGGCCAAATGAATTTGGAAAGAGTTCAGTAAGTTATTTCCCTGAGGTGGGCGTCACGGATCTGGTCGTTGTCAGGGCTTGTCGCCTAGCGGATTATTCATTGTTTGACCGCGACCTTGTCTCGCTCATTTTATGTGCCACCTTAGCCTAGCCCTCATCTGCCCCCGAGGAAGAGGAACTTACGACTTCCCCTGCAGGTAGTCGATCATCGGCTGGGAGATGATCGGCGCCACGTCGCCGATCATATGCGGCATGAGTCGGTCCATTACCTTGGGCATGAGATCCGGCATCTGCTCACGCATGTATGGGGGCATCTCAATCTGCTCCTCGACCCTCCTGATCATTGTCGTCATTACCTTGGGCAGCATCTGCGGCAGCAGGAGCGGGAAGAGCGCCGGGAATATCGGCTTCATCAGATTCAGCGCGCCGGGGACCTTGCCCAACAGACGCATCATTCGCCCCATGCCGCTCGGCATGGCGTCGATCAGCTCCGGCCACATCGTGCCCATAAGGTGGGCGAACCCCTGCGGGGTCAACAGCTTGATGGAGGCATCGAAGACCGCCCACTGCTTTCTGACCTCTGGGTTCGGATCTGGAAAGGTGTAGCCGAAGGTCGCGGCGGCGAAGCGCGCGAGGTCTTGGATCTCGATCGGCACGCCCTTCTTGTCCGCCGTCACCCGCAGCTGCACCTGGCAGCAGGGGCAGAGGGAGAGGATCTTCTCCGCCCCGGCCGCAACGGCTTCGTCGAGTTTCAACTTGCCGATATCAGCGGCCACCGGCGGCTCCTGAGCAGCGTGAGCACGCGGGCGCAGCAGTGTGCCTGCTCACGGTTGTGGTTCATCTCCACGAGCTTTACGTTGGGGATAGCTTGGATGACCTCGCTCGGCGGCTCGTAGACCCCCGATGCGCGGCCGATGTGGCAGGAGTCGTGCCAGGTGACGGTTACCGGCTTCTGGCCATGGGGAAAGTGGAACTTCCTTGCCTTGATCTGCTCGGCGAGGATCTCACTGTAATGCCTAGCCTTGATCGGGTAGTCGATACCCAGCTTCTTCGCCCACTCGGGGTAATACTGGCGCCACATCATGTCGCACGCCGGGCAGGAGGATATGACCGTATCGGCGCCGGCCTGCTTTACTAACTCGATGTTCCGTTTCATAATCTCGGCGAAGATGTCCCAGCGGCCAGCGACGAGCATCGGCGTGCCGCAACAGTTCTCGTCCTTCCCGAGATGTACGAAGCGCACGCCTGCCTTGTCCAGCAGGCGCACTGAGGCCTGTCCGATGTGGTGTTCCACGTAGCTCGCCGTGCAGCCGGCGAAGTACACGTTCTTGGCTTTTCCTCCCGGTGGGTGTGCGGCCTTCAGGTCCGCTGGTACCAGTCCATGCGGTCCTTGCGGTAACCAGCCCAGATGTTTCCCTCGGACTTGAGCGCCGCGGCCATGATCTCGAAGGGAGGGAAAGTCATGCGTTGCTCCTCGTTAATAAGCATACCGCGTAGTTCCATCCACGAGGGCTCGATAGGTAGATTGGTGGAGCAGCGCGTGTCGCACATCTCGCAAGTCGTGCAGACCAAAAAAGTGTCGACCATCTGCTGGTTCCACTGAGCGCGCCCGGCCATATACTCGCGCAGCCAGGTACTATTTGCAACGAGGGCTCTGGCTCTCCCAGCCGCGGCCGTAGAACTGATCGCACTCCGACACACAGTAGCCGCACTGGGAGCAGGTGTGGGCATACCAGGCCACATCGTTGGGGATGTCCCTGACCGACTGCTTCGGGCGCTCACCGATCTTGCTGGTGACATGGTTCCCAAGGGGCCGTATGAGTGGCTTGATGGCCTCTCCGAGGCTGAGTGCGCGGACCATGAGCCCGCCCTGTGTCACCTTGCCGGGATTGAGGATGTTGGTTGGATCCAAAAGGGCTTTGAAGGCCTTTAAGCGCCCCAGTCGCTCTTCGCCGAGTATCCGGCCGGCCTTACCGGCGAAGTAAAGCCCAGTGGAGTAAGGTCTTCCTCCGTATTTTTCCGCGATCTTCATGATGGTCAGCGACAGGGGAAAAATGAAGTTGTAAGAGAACTTCCGCTGGTCGTTGGGGATGAAGCCGAGGATGACGACTTCGGGATTACCCCCGGCGCCTTCTCGAAGGACCAGCCCCTCCTTGACGACGGGCTTGCTGACCTTGCGTTCCACTTCAGCCATCATATCCCCTAGAGAGGAGAGCGGGATGACCACCTCGGCGGGCACGAGGCTTGGGCCAAGCCATTTGACAACCATGATCTCGAACCGGTTGTCCCACTCATGGTGAGCGATCTTGTCCGATAGGAGTTCAGCCTGACAGGTCTCGAACAGTTTATGGAGGACGTCGTCGATACGCTGGCGGTCTTTTTCCCTGTAGGCAAGAGTCATAACGTAGGAAGCAGGGAGGAGGACTCGCTCCCCGACAGCGTGACCGGCGTGCGTCCTCAGAGGAGCGCGGTTTTTCATTTCCGCCATGCTCGGGTTGATGAAACTGAGGGACCAGATCGGCAGACCGTCCTTGACGATCCGCTCCACCAGGCTTTGCAGGTCATACGCGTCGGGGCAACCGATGGAGATCACGCCCAATTCTTCCTTGGGCATAACCTTGACCGTCACCTCGCTGATGAGCCCAGTGACGCCTTCAGACTCGGACACGAGATCGAGATCCGATCCCGAGAATTCCCGTACCGTTCCGTCGGCTAACACCCCTCGGGCGCGAACCACGTTGTCCCGGAACCATCCCGACTCATAAGAACCGAACCCGGCCCCTCCTTGGGCCAGCCATCCACCGACGGTGGCGGCGGGATAGCTGGAAGGGTAGAGCCGCAGCGTCAGATCCCTATTGGCCAACTCCCGGTCGAGCTTCTCCCAGCAGATGCCGGGCTGAACCCCGGCTGTCAGGGTCTTCGTGTCGATCTCCAGGAGCTTGCTCAGATGGAAGAAATCCACCAAGAGGCCCCCCTTGACCGGCAGGACCCCCCGTACCCTGAGGACGCTCGGCCTCGGGGAGTTAGGGGTATGCGGTTTTTCTGGGCCCAGCGCACGAGGGCCACCAGCTCCTCTTCAGAGGCGGGCTGGACGATGGCGTCGGGGACAGTCGAGCCGACGAGTGGCTTGATCAGACTGGGAATCTCCGCGATGTCGTGCCCGTAGAGCGTACGCTCCATTCGGTCGAAGGAGACACGGGTTCCAAAAAGGCTTTTCAGAAATCTCTTGTCAGGGGCCTGTAGAGTGGCCATTGTTGCTTCTCCTTAACTGTGCGGGCCTAGCCCTTTGATACGTCATAACTTGGAAAAAGGCGATTACGCAATTCGCTATAATTTACCAAGATCGTGTTCCTATCTCAGGAGCTTCACGATCATGATCAATCACAGGAACGGCTCTTACAGGCAATTTCTGACAAGCTCGCATAGTTCGTAGTCAGGGGCCTCCTCTGTTGATGCCCCCGGAAAGTTACTCCATGGAACGCGAATTCGCTGTAATGTATTTTATTTTGGTTTTTCAGCCGGCTGCTCGTCTTTCATTTTTTGGGCTGCTTCTTCAACATGCTTATATCCTTCGGTAATCTGTTTTTGTCCTTCGGGCGGCATTTCTTGCCCTTTCTTCATCATCATTCCGCCTTGCATCATCTTCGAGCCTTCCATCATTTGTTTGCAGGCTTCCATCTTTTTCTTCATCTTTTCCATCATGCCGCCATCTTTCATTACCCTTTCTTGAGTCTTAGACATCATCTCTTCGCCCTGCTTCATCATTTTGTCGGCGTCAGACATCATCTGATGGGCTTTGGCTACATCCTTTTTCTCCTCTATCATTTTCATGGCTTCCTGCATCATGTTGGCCCCGTCCATCATTTTCTTGGAGGCGTCCATCATCGTGGCTTTGTGCTTAGCCATATCGTCTTCCATAGCCTTCGATCCACTTTGTGCCATAGCCAACCCGCCTGCTACCAAGACGGCAACTCCAAACACCAAGACAGTAGCCCAAACTCTGCCACCCGTTAGAAAATTGATCCTTCTCATGAATTCCCTCCTTGAAAAATTGTTTACCATTGCCGCACCCGAAGCACATTTCATGCCAACTGGCCATGCAGAAACATCTTCTAGAAAAATCTTGGCTAATTAGATGGTTAGAGATAGGTACGAAATCTGGTGCGAGTTACCAAGATTTGACAGGAGAAGCGAGACGAGAGAAACGTGCCCTAAAAATGGACCATAAAATTCCTGATGTGAGTCTTGTCAAGGGGTTAAGAATTTACCCGGTGTCTTAATGTCGTTCATAGGTGTCAATCGTTTGTCTGATTTTCGTTCTCAATTCCGGTCCTCTTTGCTTGAACGCCAATCTTGCAACAGAAACGTTTCAGGACGGTTTTATACTCTGACCATTCTGTGGCGCCCCAATTTTGGTTAGTTACGGATACTTGAGGTCCGCAGAATAGGGGGAGACAAAATGATGAGCAATAAAAGTACATCTCCGCAAATACGATTGACTTCCACTACAACAAGCGTCACAAGGATATGTCGATGAGCTGAACAAGCTGGTAGCAGGAGCGGAGTTTGCGGACCTGGCATCGCGAACATGCCGATGACCACTGGCATGAAACCGTTATTGACCATCGAGTGTTGGAACATGCCAATTACTTGGATTACCGGAACCGACGAGCGGACTATGTTAACGCAGTTCTGGATAAACTGATTAACTGGGATTTCGGGGCACAGAACCCCGGCAGATAATGAACGATCCCGCCTTCGCAATTGTGCTTGCGAGAAAGCTGAGAAAGGTTATGTGTCTTCTATCAGAATAGCCCTCTGAGATCCCAACCCTCGACTTAAATGGCTGTTTCCCGGAAGTCTACCAGGCTTGGACAGTAATCCGGGGATACCGCAGCAAGAATTGATCGGCGGAACCACGGAGATCATATCAAGGCGCGGTCCTGGGTCACAGAAGCTTGAAATGAACTTGTAATTGGGGTGCAGCATGTCAGATCGAGATGACGAAAGGAGGAGCCGGCCGACGGAAGCAATCGAAAAGATACCAAGAAGGAAAAATCGTGGGCGGACATGAGCCTTCGGATGGCATTGAACTAAACTACAGGCAAATCGTGAAGAGTTTGCTACAGAGTCGCTGGAAACACCCGGAGATATCTTGAGCTTCTTTTCCCTGGTCAGCATCCTGATTTCACTGGCGGCAGTCTTGAGCTACGTCAATTACCGTTATATCAAGCTGCCGACGACTGTCGGCGTAATGCTGGTGGCTTTGGTCGCGTCGCTGACGCTAATCCTTGTCGGTCCCTACGCCGGAGGGTTCCGCGAACAGGCAGCGACATTGGTCTCGCAGATCGACTTCAACCAAGCCGTACTGCATGGTATGCTAGCGTTCCTGCTGTTCGCCGGCTCCATAAAAGTTAACCTCGATGACCTTGGCCGTGAATGGCTGGCCATCACGTTGCTCGCCATTTTAGGGACGCTCCTCTCCACCTGCATTGTTGGCGGTGTTACGTGGCTGGTCTTAGGCTGGCTGGGTCTGGGCATTCCATTTCTGCATGCGCTGTTGATCGGCGCTCTGATCTCACCGACCGACCCCATCGCGGTGCTAGGAATCATGAAGTCCGTTGGCGCGTCCCGGCAGCTTGAGGCGCAGGTGGCTGGTGAATCTCTGTTCAATGATGGATTGGGTGTCGTCATCTTCCTGGTTCTCCTAGAACTCTCCGGCCTGGGCGGAGCCCCAGGCAGCGGTGCCACAGAATCGCTCTCGATTGATGTTGGTGCGCTGGGGATGTTGCTGCTCAGGGAAGTGGGTGGAGCCCTGGCCCTCGCGCTGGCGGCGGGAATCGTGACCTACCAGATGCTCAGGCGTGTCGACAACTACCAGGTAGAAGTCCTGCTCACTCTCTCCTTGGCCATGGGGATCTATGCCTTGGCGGACGCCTTGCATCTGTCCGCACCGATCGCCGTCGTGGTCGCGGGGCTATTCGTTGGCAACCCGGGGCGAGCATTCGCCATGACGGAGAGGACGCGTGAACACGTCGACACCTTCTGGGAGCTTGTCGACGAGATTCTCAACGTCGTTCTTTTTCTCTTGATAGGCCTGGAACTTCTCGTGCTGCCAATCGAACTGGGATGGCTGGTGGCCGGAGTCCTCGCCATACCGATCGTGCTGTCGGCGCGCTGGCTGAGTGTCGCAGGAATCATCGGTCCACTCAGTTTGGTGACGGCCCAGTCGAAAGGGACGATAGCGGTCCTCGCCTGGGGCGGATTGCGTGGCGGCATCTCTTTGGCTATGGCGTTGTCGCTGCCGGCCAACGACTCGCGCAGTCTGCTGCTGACCCTCACCTACTTCGTGGTTGTGTTCTCGATCCTCGTCCAAGGCTTGACGGTGGGTCGGGTAATTCGGTCGACGAGCGGCCCGTCAGCGGCAGCCCCGTCTTCTTCAAGACTTTGATGGCGCAGTGGACAGGGGCCTTGGGCGACGGACGTTTGAAATCCCTTCCCATGCCGGAACTGGAGAAAAAATGGGATCGTTGCCGGACGGCTTCAGTGAAGCCGAGGCGCAGAAACGGCGGGCCGAATTTGGATTTAACGAGATTGAAGAAAAGAAAACCAATCTGTTCCTGAAATTCCTCACCTATTTTTGGGGTCCGATCCCGTGGATGATCGAAGTGGCGGTGACTCAGGAAGAGCTTAAGATTCGGAAAGATGAGCCCCACAAATGAACCGAAGCGAACAGTGCGGTGGGCATTGCCGAAAAATTCAAATGCGCCTCCACAGATTGACCGTTCTTAAAATATTGTGTACGCAGTTTGGGCATCATGGGGCTCCATGTCTTGCCAGATTTTAATGAAGGGTGAGCCATGAATAAACTTAAACGGTTTTGGCGCGATCTGCGGACGAGCTTTTTTTATGTGCCTTCGCTTATTGTTGCGGTCAGCATCGTCCTCGCTGTGGCTTTGATTGTAGGGGATTCCACCAGGATCGAACAATGGCTGGCGCGATGGCCGCTCCTGTTTGGCGGCGGCGCGGCTGGCGCGCGCCTGATGTTGTCCACGATTGCCGGTTCGATGATGACCGTGGTGGGTATCACGTTTTCGATGACCTTGATGACCCTGATGCTGGCCTCGAGCCAATACACCTCGCGCATCCTACGGAACTTCATGCGTGACACAGTCACGCAGGTCGTGCTCGGAATGTTCGCGGGCATTTTCAGCTATTGCCTGATCGTGTTGCGCAGTATCCGCAGCGGCGACGAGGGCGATTTCGTCCCGAGCCTGGCAGTGTTTGTCGGCATCCTGCTGGCGATCAGCGGGATCGTCGCTCTCATTCTCTTCATTCATCACATCGCGTCTTTGATCCAGGCCTCAAGCATTATTTCGTCAGTCGCTGAAGAAACCCTGCTGACCATTGACTTCCTTTTCCCAGAGAAACCTAGACAAGGGCCGATTGATGACGCTGGGCATCAGACGTTGCTCCCTATGCCGGAACTGAACTGGCACGCAGTTCCGGCCCAGAGGAATGGTTACATCCAAGGCGTGGATGACGCTGCGCTCATGCGTTTGGCGCGGGAACACGAGACCATCGTGCGGATGGAACACAGCATCGGCTCATATGTTGTCCACGGCGCTGCGCTTGCCTCGCTCGCTCTGGATCGCCCGCCGGAAAAACAGCTCATCGCCTCCCTGCAGGCGGCATACAGCATCAGCCGCCACCGCTCGCTGCCACAGGATACCGCTTTCGGCATCAGGCAGATCGTGGATATGGCATTGCGAGCGCTCTCTCCTGGCATCAACGACACCACGACCGCCGTGATGTGCGTGGATTATTTGACGGCAATTCTGGCGCGGCTGGCCCCCCGGAACATCCCTGCGTCGCACTGCTATGAGGACGGGGAGCTGAGGGTAATCGCCATCAGGCAGACCTTTGCGAGTTTGGTGGCCGAATCGTTCGATCAAATTCGAGGCAGCGCTATAGGCAATGTCGCAATCATGTTACGGATGCTTGGAGCGCTTCAAACCATCGGCAGTCTGACAGCCAGCCCGAGTCGGCGGCGGACGCTTCTTGAACAAGTGGAATCGATCGCTGAATTGGCCGAACGGACCATCGAGTCCCCACATGACAGGGCACGGCTTGAGAGCCGGTTCGTGAGTGTGCGCCAAGCGCTCGAAAAAGAGCTGGTCTTATTCGCAGAGGCAGAAAGCTAGAAGCGTCACCACTTGAACCTCGTCGTATTGACGACCCGCTCAAAATGAAAACGCACTCCAAGACACTCGCTTGACTGCCATGCGCCCACTACCTCGTGGGCGATAATGCGAGCCTCGTGGTGACAACGCAACGCAAGGCGCTAGCGCAGCGAATTATCCCCAAACTCGAAAACAAAGCACACTCACTGTTCGGCCACGATAGTTCAACAAACAGCCTGATCCGTCGATACAGGAAACTCAAGGAGGTTTTACAATCCGGAATTGAGAGCGAAAATCCCCCCGCAGGGCTGGATGATTGACCTACATTAAGACACTAAGCGACTTTGTAACCCATTGATAAAACACACATCAGGAATTCTGTGGCCCGTTTATCGGGCACATTTCCCTCGTCTCGCTTCAGTTGTAAACGCTTTGTAGCTCACGCCAAGTTTCATCACTATCCCTAACAGTTCAATTAGCTTAGGTTTGTCAAGAAGATGGTCCTGTTTGGCACGGTTGGCACAGAAAATGCTAAACACGCCGCAAGGGTTAAAGAAATTGCTTTGTTAAAAAATAGAAAATGCCTTTTGGGCTGC
Organism: uncultured delta proteobacterium; assembly: GCA_963798475.1. GTDB lineage: Bacteria > Desulfobacterota > Desulfomonilia > Desulfomonilales > Desulfomonilaceae > CAJBEZ01. Next base: position 134,225 of record CAWCTI010000031.1, on the reverse strand, counting down.
GCAGGTCTCCTGTGTTAGCCGTGTCCTTATTTAAAGCTCCGTGTCAGGGAACGCCACTTTGATCGATTGCTCCATACATCTCGGCCCAAAGCCTACGGGTCACGATCGAAGTAGTTGCGCCCATATTATATACACGGCCCGTTATGGCTTAGAGAGTCCACATTGAGGATGGTGGGCTCCAAAACCTGTTAGGCTCAAAGGCGCCAGCCGAAGCGCTAACTGATAAACTCTGAAACTAGCGTCGAAACCGGATTCATGAAATCTGGAAAATTACACAAAGGTAAAGGAGAATTAGTCATGAAATTCAACCGCATTTTACTAGCATGTTCCCTTGTGTTTACTCTTTGTTCCCTTGCCTTTGCCGCCGAATATTGGGTAATTCGGGAAGGCGGCAAAATGGTGATAGTGGAATCAAAGCCGACTGACGCTGCTAGGATTGTCAAAGGCCCATTTGCTACCAGGGCAAAAGCTGAGGCGATGATCACCCAACCGGCTCTTGGAGAACCCGGAACGGAGGCCGAGAAGGCTGCGGTTAACATGGAAAAACATGCCGTAAAGACGGGAAGAGCCTCGAAGCTCGAAGGGTTATCTCTGGTTGACAATCAGGATCAGAGGGTGGGAAAGGTCTACGATCTGATTGTGGATAAAGATGGCCGGATTTCTTACGTGATTCTTGAGCATGGTGGATTTCTCGGCATCGGCGACAAATTTGTCCCACTGCCATGGTCGGCGTTTGCGCCTGCCGGTAAGTTCAACTTTGACAAGAGCGGTTACTTGAAATTGGATTTCTCAAAAGCGCAACTGGAGAAGGCCCCCAATTTTGATGAAGGCCATTGGCCTGATTTCGCCAAAGATGAGCAACTGCGAAGTAAAGTAAACAGCTTTTTCCACCACAATGCCATGGAATCGGGTTCCAAGAAAAGGAAATAAATCTTACCGGCGCCTGAGCTGAAGCGTTGGACTGTAGTGGGGTAAGGACTATCACTCTGATGAGTATGTGGTTGTATACTATAATACCTGGCCCGCCGTATAAGGCATGAGTCAATTACGCAACATTACGCCGATTTTGTGGTCTTGATTTGACTGGTCGTAATTGCGGAGCGACTAACTAACAGGAACTGGATCCAATCTTGAGAGCGGAAACCAGCCCAGACACGAATCATAGTGTCCAACTGTAGGACACTATGAGATTTGTAACCCCTTGATAACACTGAGACAGTAATTTCATGGTCCGTTTGTCCGACACTTAACCCCTTTTCGCCGACAGTTCGTGTCTCGCTCCACGCTCCGTCAGTGTGGCTAACTAATTAACAACACAGCCTTTATTGAAAACCTCATCCATTGGCCATAGTTGGCACGTCAAATGCATAGGTAATCTCTAAGGGTTAAAATCCACCGGATGATCTGGACCGACTTTTGAATCTGCGGACAAGGTGTAGCAGCAGGCGTATTCGGTGGCGGCACGGTGGGTGACCGGAAGCGGATTAATTCCTGCCCATAACAAATAAAGGGACGGAGGACACTACAATGAGTATTTTCGGAGTAGGCATTGGAACCATCCTTTGATTATTTTGATTGTATACCTCATCCGGTAACAGGCGCCAATGCAAATGTTGGTAACGTTTATGACCTCATCCTAAGTCTGGAGGGAGAAAATCGATGGGAACCATTTTACTTATTATTCTGATTCTTATGCTTATAGGGGCGCTACCGACCTGGGGATACAGTCGTAGCTGGGGGCGTGGCCCCAGCGGTATCCTGGGCGTGGTACTGGTCATTGTGATCGTGCTCCTATTGATGGGCCGTATCTGACCCGTAAAACAGGAAAGCCCAGGCGAATTAACGCAGCTGCGGCATAAGGAGGCAAAAAATGCTTTGGACAATAGTGGTAATCTTGTTGATCCTTTGGCTACTAGGTTTAGTCACCTCGTACACCATGGGTGGGGTACTTCACGTTCTCTTGGTCATCGCGGTCGTGTTGATAGTGATTAGTCTACTTCAAGGTCGCGGAGGCCTGTAGCGGCCCTGGAATGGCCTGTGGCAGAAAGAATTGCGGTTCTCACAAAAGGAGGTGAGCAATATGAATCTGAACGTGACAAGAAGATTGGGATTCCTTTTACTTGGCATCTGGTTGATCATAACGGGTCTGCTGCAAGCGCTATCGATCGGTAATCCGGTTGTCAGTGTTTTATTGGCTCTGCTCGCTATCGCAGCGGGAATTTTAATCGTGCTGGAGCGCTAAGCTGTACGGTTTCAACGATTATGGGAGTGCCAACAGGGTCAAGCATGGTGTATGGCTGCTAATAACGGGATTGTGGCTCCATCGCTCGGACGCCTGTTGAATTATCCCGATAATGAGGAAGGAGAAACTCGATGAAAAAATCGAGAAACTTTATAACGCTGTTTCTGGCAATCTGCGCCTTCTTTGTAACCCAGACCCTCGCCGCTGAACAAGGGCTGGACAAAACCCCCAGCGTCCAGGCTCAAACTGATAAAAAACCCTTGACGCCCGCAGGGCAGAGTCAAACAGGCGAAGAAACCGTCATCGAGCAGGCTGACAGAGTCAGTAAGATACTCGGGAAAAAAGTGATAAGTCAGAAAGGAGAGGACCTCGGAAAGATCGAAGATATATTGCTGAGCAAGGATGGATGTCTCGACTATATAGTTTTGGCCCCTGAAGGTTTCCTTGGGACCGGGGACCAATTGATCCCGATTCCGTGGAAAGCTGTGAGGACAGGCGCTCAAGCCGACACGATAATCGTGGCCATGGACAAGGCTCAGTTAGAGAAAGCTCCCAACTTTGAAAGGAAGAAATGGCCGAACTCTACTGACGCTGGCTGGTATGAGAAAGTCCGAGAATTTTTTGGGGGACAAAAGTAGGCTGAGACGAAATGTTTTTTTCAGGGCTTTCCGGGGTCTAATCGTCTGGGAGACCTCATAGTGTGATTGGGTTGGCCAAAAGCGCGAGCTTAATGTTGGTAACGAGGAGAAAGCCTATGAATCGGAATCGATTTTCAGGAAATGTGAAGCGGTTGAAGGGTAAGGCCCTTGAAAAATGGGGATGGTGGACTAATAGGTATTCCACCGTTTTCAGCGGAAAAATGAATCACCTGGCTGGCAAGATACAATCACTATATGGAAGAGTCAGAAAATGATTCGAGCAGGGAGCCTCGCTGTGATTGGCGGGGAAGCAACTGCGTATTCCCGGATGGAAATCGTTTTTTGACTAATTACCGCAGGAGGAAAACATGAGGATCAATATGCCAATTGAGCCCTTGATAGGGTTCTTGATAATAGGGCTTGTAGCCGGTTTTCTGGCTGAACAAATTATAAAAGGAAGAGGGGCCGGTCTGGTTATCAACCTGGTTGTAGGAGTCGTGGGCGCCTTCATTGGGGGCTTTCTGTTCGGCTTCTTGAGGTTGTCCTTTCTTCACGGACTGATTGGAATCTTGATTAGTGCGACGATCGGGGCGGTGGTACTCCTGTTCCTGCTCGGATTAGTCGAGATTATGCTCTATCGGCGAAAATCAGGCTGGCAGGGTTGGAAGAACTGGTCCAAGGATCTTGGACGCCGTTAAGGGGGAGATCTCAAAGATCTCCTGCTAGGTTCAACGAAGAAAATTAGCAGCAGCTTCTGCTAAATGATTGTCTTATGGAGGAAAACATGAACATCAATCTGCATCTTCAGCCATTAGTGGCATTGGTAGCCGGAATTTTAATACTCATAGTCCCTCGTTTAGTGACATGGATCATCGGGATTTATTTGATCGTAGTAGGGGCATTGGGTCTGCTTGCCAAATAAGATTACATGATTGGGTCTTGATCCATGACGATGGTAGGGGCATGGCTCGTCGTTCCGGTCGGGGGCTAAGTCGTAACCCTCGCGGCTTCCATTGAGCCCGTTAATAGCGAGGAGCCGGGCCAGCAAAAGAAATGAACAACTGGTTGGCTCGAATTGGTAGGACGTATTCATGAAGGCGCTATTGATTTACCCGTCGATTCCCGACACCTTTTGGAGTTTTGGGCACATTATGAAGTTCATCCGCAAAAAAGCGGCTCATGTGCCTCTGGGGCTGTTGACCGTAGCCTCCATATTTCCCGGGGATTGGGATCTTAGGCTGATCGACGCTAACGTTGAAAGCGTCTCGGATGAAGTGATCCAGTGGGCCGACATTGTCTTCATAGGGGCCATGATCGTTCAAAAGGAGTCGGCGCGACAGATTGCCGCTAAATGCCGAGCTTTGGGTAAGCCCGTAGTGGGTGGGGGTCCGCTGTTTACAAGTTGTCCGGAAGACTTTGACGATGTCGATTATCTCGTCCTCAATGAAGCCGAGATAACGCTCCCTCTGTTCCTGAAGGATTTGATCATAGGAAATCCCCGCTGCGTCTATACCACTGACGAGAAGCCTGATATCTCGTTGACTCCTCTACCCAGATGGGACCTTATAGACATGAAGCTCTACGCTTCCATGTCAGTTCAATATTCCAGAGGATGCCCGTACGACTGTGAATTTTGTGACATTGTCAACCTGAATGGCCGCCATCCCAGGGTAAAGTCCAATGACCAGATGATACGTGAGTTTGAGATACTGCACGACATGGGTTGGCGTGGAAGCGTGTTTGTCGTGGATGATAATTTCATCGGGAATCAATCGAAGGCCAAATCCTTCCTTAGGGCGCTCAAACCGTGGCAGGAGGCTAATGATTTTCCTTTCGCGCTGTACACCGAAGCATCGGTGAACTTGGCTAAGGATGAAGAACTCATAAAACTGATGACTGCATCAGGCTTTGACTCTGTCTTCCTTGGGCTGGAGACCCCGGAGGACCAATGTCTCGCGGAATGCGGCAAGAGCCAGAACCGTTCGATGGACTTGGTAGAAGCCGTCAAGACGATACAGCGAAACGGAATGGAAGTAATGGGTGGTTTCATAATAGGTTTCGACAACGATCCGCCTGATATCTTTGAGCGCCAGATCGAGTTCATTCAAAACAGTGGAGTGGTTAGAGCAATGGTCGGTCTGCTCGAAGCATTGCCAGGGACCCGCCTTTACCAGCGACTCAAAGAGGAGGGGCGACTTCTAGAAGATTGCTCCGGCGATAATTGCGACGGGGCCATGAATTTCATACCCAGAATGGATTCACAGCTCGTTCGGAAGCGGTATAACGCGGTTCTCAATTACCTCTACTCCCCGAAGGAATACTACGCGAGGGTTTTGGAGTTTCTTGGGACTTATCAGCCTGTGAGACGTCGCAGGATAACGTTATTGGGAACAATCGCTTTTCTCAATTCCATTCTTTACCTGGGCATTCTCGACAAATGGAATAACAAAATCTACTATTGGAAGTTACTGCTAAAGGCATTGGTGTTCTATCGCCGGTCTTTGCGTGAGGCAGTGACGCTGATGATTTTCGGCTACCACTATCGAAAGCTGTTCAGAGAGTGAGCAGGCTTGGCGGGAAAGGTGATTGCCAAATGGTCACTGAATTGAACAGGCGGCTCGCCGTGGGAGCCGAAGTATCTATGATAGGAGGAACGCATTTTCGAGTCTGGGCCCCTCTTTGTGAAAAGGTGCAGATTGTATTCGAGCAGGGCTTATCGAATCTCATTGATTCGCAAGTGAATTTTGATCTGGTTCGAGACGCGAACGGGTATTTCTCTGGGATAGTGACAGCAGCAGAAAATGGAATGTTGTACCGGTATCGTCTAGATGGGGGCCCCGAGGTTTACCCCGATCCTACGTCGCGTTTCCAACCAAAGGGACCCCACGGTCCGTCAGAGATAGTGGATCCGGGGCTGTTCACCTGGACGGACCAGGCATGGCCGGGCGTTTCAATAGAGGGCCAGATATTTTACGAAATGCACATCGGGACTTTCACGCACGAAGGTACGTGGGAGAGCGCTGCCCAAGAGCTACCCGAACTTGCCGCCCTTGGTATAACGGTACTGGAGGTGATGCCAGTAGCGGAATTTCCTGGTAATTTTGGCTGGGGATACGACGGAGTGAACCTTTTCGCTCCGTCGCATCTTTACGGGCGGCCTGACGATTTTCGACGATTCGTGGACAAAGCCCATTCCTTGGGAATGGGTGTGATCCTTGACGTTGTGTACAACCACCTGGGCCCGGACGGTAATTATCTGTCGAAATTTTCTGATGACTATTTTACTGATTGTTATGAGACGGATTGGGGAAAAGCGATCAATTTTGACGGACACGCCGCCAAGCCCGTGAGAGATTTCTATATTTCCAACGCATGCTATTGGATCGAAGAATTCCACCTCGACGGGTTCCGACTGGACGCCACTCAAAACATTTATGATCAGTCATCGGAACATATTCTCGCCGCCATAACTCGGAATGTGCGCCGAGCCGCTGGCAAGCGTGTCGTTATTCTGGTAGCGGAAAATGAACCGCAAGATGTGAAGCTGGTTCGGCCCAGCGATCAGGGCGGGTACGGCATAGACGCCCTATGGAACGACGATTTCCACCATAGCGCCATGGTGGCTCTTACTGGGCATAATCAGGCATATTATACGGATTACCATGGAACTCCACAGGAATTGATTTCCGCCGCCAAGTGGGGTTATCTGTTTCAGGGCCAGCGGTACAAACACCAAAAGAAACGTCGCGGGACCCCTTCTCTTGATCTAAAACCGTCCACGTTCGTCACGTTTATGCAGAATCACGACCAGATCGCCAATAGCGGAGGGGGTCTACGATGCCACAACCTCACCAGTCCAGGACGTTACAGGGCAATGACCGCTCTCATGCTGTTGGGGCCCGGATCTCCTATGTTATTCCAGGGCCAGGAGTTCGCCGCATCCAGTTCTTTTCATTATTTTTCGGACCATGAAAAGGGATTGGCCAGGAAAGTACATCAAGGGAGGATCGAATTCCTTCAACAGTTTTACTGTCTTGATGCGCCTGACATGAAACATCTCCTTCCCGATCCCTCGGACCCGGCCCTGTTCAGACAAGCAAAACTGGATATGTCCGAACGGCGGTGCCATGCGGGAACTTACGCGCTTCATCGCGACTTGATAAAACTGCGACGCGAAGACCCCGTTTTTCGCGCCCAGCGATATCGCGGACTGGACGGCGCTGTCTTGGGGCCGGAGGCATTCGTCTTGCGCTTCTTCGGAGAAAATGGAGATGATAGATTGGTGGTGGTGAATTTTGGCCTGGACTTGCACCTTGATCCCGCTCCTGAACCCCTGCTGGCTCCACCGGAATCGATGCGTTGGAAAATTATTTGGTCGAGCGAGAATCCAAAGTACGGAGGCTCCGGGACCCCTCAAGTAGATACTCCTGGCAACTGGAGGATGCGAGGTCACGCCGCAGTAGTCCTTGGACCCAGAAAATCCGGAGAAAGCTGGTCATGATCGATTTGGCTCACAGTATTTCCTGTCGTACGCAAGATGCGGTCGAAACCGAAATGTTGCTTACACGCGAATGGCTTGTGGCAAATGGACTGGGTGGCTATGCTTCAGGGACTGTGTCCGGAGTACATACACGCCGCTATCACGGGCTCCTGATTTCTGCGCTTCCGGCTCCTTTGGGACGAATAGTGATGTTAAATGATCTCGCGGAGGAAATTGTTTTTCCAGACGGAACAAGAGTGCGACTCGGCCAGGAGATCAAAGCAGGCAGTCCGCCCCAGTTTTACGGGCCACCGATCCTGTCGGAATTTCGGCTGGAATCCGGTCTGCCTGTCTGGCTCTATACAATAGGTAATTTCGTCATCGAAAAGAGATTATTACTCCCCCATTTGCAGAATAGCGTTCACATCATATACCGCATGGTGTCCGGCGACGGTCCGGTGAGGCTGGAATTGTGGCCGGCTGTACACTTCCGCATGCAAGAGGCAATTCCGGATACTCCGATTGAGGAAGATTACTCAATTACTCTTATTGGTCGTAATCGTTATGAAATTTCCTCAGGTGGCCCTGTAAAGCAGCTCCGGATTGCGCTTTATGGTCAGGGTCCAGCATTCATTGTGGACAACAGAACGATCCAACCAATCGATTTCTGGATGGAAGAAATGCGAGGTTACTATAGCAAGGGTAATCTTTGGAGTCCGGGCCACTTCCATCTTGATCTGCAAAAGGGGCAGGATGTAGCGCTGGTCGCGTCGAGCCACAGTTGGGAGACCATGCTTGCGCTGAAGCCTGAAGAGGCTTTCCTGGCCGAGAAACAGCGCCGTGAGCATCTCCTCGGTTTGGCGCATCCCTCGTCACATATGGGGACAGCAGCGGAACTGGTCCTAGCTTCAGATCAATTCGTGATTAAACCCGCGGGGCGCAAGGAAGACGCGGCTCGCGCACAAGCCACCGGGTACGAACTCCATAGCGTTATAGCAGGCTACCACTGGTTCACAGACTGGGGTCGCGACACCATGATCAGTCTCGAAGGACTCACGTTGACTACGGGGCGCTATATCGAGGCGGGTTCCATTATTCGCACCTTCGCTTATTACATCCGGGATGGTCTCATCCCGAATATGTTCCCTGAGGGTGAGAAACAAGGCCTGTACCACACTGCCGATGCCACGCTCTGGTTTTTTCACGCTATCGATCGATACCTGGAGATTACGAAAGACCGTGCCATACTCCAATTATTGATTCCCAAGCTTCTGGATGTAGTGGATCACCACATTCGAGGCACCCGCTTCAATATCAAAGTGGATCCCGTCGACGGGCTTCTTTCTCAGGGACAAGAAGGTTATCAACTCACGTGGATGGATGCGAAGGTTGACGATTGGGTCGTAACACCGAGAGCGGGCAAAGCGGTGGAAATCAACGCTCTGTGGTACAATGCTCTGAAACTGCTGGAAACGTGGGTCACCGAAGAACAGGGAAGTCAGGCGGCAGCGTACCTAGCGGACCATGCTGCTCGGACTCATGCTTCATTCAACGATCGGTTCTGGTATTCGGAGGGCGGTTACCTGTATGACGTGGTAGACGGACGTGATGGCGATGATCCTGCGTGCCGCCCGAACCAAGTCCTCTCAATTTCGCTGTCTCATCCTGTCCTTGAGTCTTCACGGTGGGATAGCGTCATGAAAGTGGTCTCGGAACGACTGCTCACTCCTGTTGGACTCAGATCGCTGTCTCGGGATCACCCGGACTACAAGCCGACCTACAGCGGTGATATTCGCTCTCGAGATGCGGCCTATCATCAAGGTACCGTCTGGGCGTGGCTCATCGGCCCATATATTGACGCATGGCTGAAATTACATCCGCAAGACAAAGCGGCGGCACGGCGTTTTCTGCTGGGGTTTGTAACGGAATTGGAGGACGCTGGAATCGGTTTTATCAGCGAGATCTTCAACGCCGAAGAACCACATACTCCCAGAGGTTGCATCGCACAGGCGTGGAGCGTGGCTGAAGTTCTAAGATGTTGGGTGAAAACCGGCGGGCGGGACGATCATGAAGAACAGTGATCCGGACGTCCTGTTGGTTTCTAATTTTAAACAGGAAGATTAAATCATGGACCGATTGATATGTATTCATGGGCACTTTTATCAACCTCCCAGGGAAAACCCCTGGCTGGAGGCAATTGAGATTCAAGACTCGGCGTTTCCATACCACGATTGGAATGAGCGGATTTCGGCTGAATGTTATGCCGCAAACGCGGTGTCGCGGATCCTGGACTCCGAGGGAAGAGTCGTCCGAATGGTGAACAATTATGCCAGCATAAGCTTCAACTTTGGTCCAACTGTATTACTCTGGATGGAGAAGCATGCCAACGACGCATATGCTGCAATTCTGGATGCGGATAGGCAGAGCATGGAAAAATTCTCGGGCCACGGATCTGCTTTGGCCCAAGCTTACAATCACATGATTCTGCCGCTGGCCAACAGCCGTGACAAGAAAACCCAGATTATCTGGGGAATAAAGGATTTTGAGTACCGCTTTGGACGTAAGCCCGAAGGTTTGTGGCTCCCAGAGACGGCGGTAGATCTTGAAACCCTGGATATAATGGCACAGCACGAAATCAGATTTGCCATACTCTCCCCCGGTCAGGCGCATCGGGTTCGCCCCATTGGCGGTGATGAATGGCAAGATGTGAGTGGTGAAAGAATCGATCATACCATGGCTTACCAAGTATCGTTACCGTCAGGCCGCGTCATGAATCTGTTCTTTTACGACGGTCCCATTTCACAGGCCCTGGCATTTGAAGAATTGCTCAACAGTGGAGAGGAGTTCGCCAACAGGCTGATGTACGAGTTCCCCGAGGACCATTCGTCTCCTTGCCTCGTCAACATCGCAACGGATGGGGAAACCTATGGGCATCACCATCGCGGCGGCGACATGGCGCTCGCTTATGCGCTCCACTACATTGAATCCAATGAGCTTGCCAAACTGACGAATTATGGCCAATACCTGGAAAATCAACCACCGACGCACGAAGTAGATATTTTTGAGAACAGTTCATGGAGCTGCATTCACGGAATAGAGCGGTGGCGGTCGGATTGTGGGTGTAACAGCGGGGGGCATGCGGGTTGGAACCAGGCTTGGCGAGCCCCCCTGCGTGCGGCGCTGGACTGGCTCCGAGATGCTGTGAATCCGGCTTATGAACGATTGGCCAGGCGATTTATCACCGATCCGTGGGCGGCGCGAGACGACTACATCGACATCATCGTGGATCGATCACCCGATAGAGTCAGCGCGTTTCTGAGCCGTCACGCTACCAGGCCATTCAACTCCGATGACGAAATCACCGTCCTGAAGCTCATGGAGCTACAGCGCCACGCAATGCTCATGTACACAAGTTGTGGTTGGTTTTTTGACGAGCTTTCCGGGATTGAGACCGTTCAGGTCATACAGTATGCCGGCAGAGTTCTTCAGTTGGCCGACCAACTTTTTAGCGTCTCCTTCGAACCTGATTTTCTCGAACATCTCGAACTTGCCAAGAGTAACATACCTGATCACGGCGACGGCCGTATAATTTATGAGAAATTCGTCAGGCCCGCCATGCTCGACATGAAAAATGTGGGTGCCCACTATGCCATAAGCTCCCTGTTCCAGGAAATAGGTGAACGAAGCTCGATCTATTCGTATTCCGCCACCCGGCAGGATTATCGTAGTTTTCAGGCAGGAAGCTCAAAGCTTGCAATCGGGCGGGCAACGGTCATTTCGGAGGTTACTCGCGAATCCACAAGCTTGTGTTTTGGCGTACTACATCTTGGTGATCACAGTATCGCTTGCGGCACCGGTGAATATCAGGGAGCCCAAAAATATAAGGCGCTTGTGAATGCGATTTCAGAGGCTTTCGCCGTGGCTGACTTTCCGAAGATCATACTTTTGCTGGGTAAGTACTTCGGGAAGTCTACGTATTCTCTGAACTCGCTTTTTGCAGATGAGCGGCGAAAAGTCCTGAACATGATCATGGAGCCGACACTGCGCGAGGCTGAAGCCGCATATAGCTCGGTTTACGCAGCACCATGCTCCGTTGATTCGCTTTCTGAAAGGCTCCAACACGCCTCCGCCTAAAGGCCTGGCTTTGGCGGCGGAGTTATGCTTAAACGCCAAGATTCGTGGGGCGATTCAAGGGGATGGGCTTGAGCCCGAAGTCGTTCGACCTCTTCTGGAAGAAGCTCGTTTGGCCGGCGTAACTCTGGATGCGACAGCTCTCGGATTGTTACTGGCAGGAAACATTGAGCGTCTGGCCGAACAGCTTCTGGAACAACCTGACGACCTTTATCGAATGGAGAGGTTGAATAAGGCTGCAAAACTAGTCCGGACATTGCCGTTCGGGGTTAATCTATGGAAGACCCAAAACATCTGCTACAATATTCTTCACACAAATTGGGAGGACTTTCAGAAGAAGGCCGGCATGGGCGACAAAGACGCTCAACAATGGATACGCGACTGCACTGTCCTGGCCAGGAACTTTTGGATTCTGTTACCTGGGACCGCAGAAATTGCAGACCCGCGATGATCCTCAACATGGGAGAGCTTCTTCATGAATAGTCCAACAGCGACGTACCGGATTCAGTTTAGTCCTTCCTTCGGTTTTCAACCCGCGAGTTCGGTAGTCCCCTATCTGTCGGACCTGGGCATATCAGACCTGTACGCTTCTCCAATCTTTAAAGCCGCGAAAGGGAGCCTCAGCGGCTATGATGTTGTTGACCCCAATCACTTGAATCCTGAGTTGGGAGGACTTTGCGACCTGCAGCTGCTCTCCACGGAACTGCAAAAGCACGACATGGGATGGATTCAAGACATTGTCCCGAATCATATGGCGATGGATTCTGAAAATCGTATCCTGATGGATATCTTGGTGAACGGTTACAACTCGCAGTATTTCAATTTCTTCGACGTGGATTGGGGTAATCCGCCTGCCGGTCCTAACAAGAGACTCCTCGCTCCATTTCTTGGCAAGTTCTATGGAGAGTGTCTCGAGGACGGTGAGATTGCGCTCACATACGGGCCTGGTGGCTTTAAGGTTAAGTATTACGATTTGGCTTTCCCGTTGCGAATCGAATCTTATCCCTATCTTTTTAACAACTTGACCCGTTTGAAAAGAAAACTTGCCGAAGACGATCCCGACTTTATCAAAGTCTTGGGCATCCTTTACGTCTTGAAGACACTTTCTTCGAGCGATGACCCGGAAGAGCGCTCTAACCAGATAAAGCTGATTCACCGTACTATGTGGGAACTCTATAACAACAATGCCGAAATAAGAACATTTGTCGACAAAAACGTACAGGAATTCAATGGTGAAACAGGAAAGCCAGAAAGTTTCAATTCCCTTGATGACCTTCTTTCCCAACAGCTCTTCAGGCTTTCATTTTGGAAAGTGGCAGCGGAAGAAATAAATTATCGACGATTTTTTTGTATAAATGATCTCATTTCGCTCAGAATGGAAGACGATAGCGTTTTCAGCCACACGCATGGACTGATTTTCGATCTGATCAAAAGACGAATCGTAACCGGTTTGAGAATTGACCATATCGATGGGCTATACGATCCGACGACCTATCTTCAAGAATTGAGAAAGAAGGCACCGACAACCTATATCGTCGTTGAAAAAATACTCAATCTCAATGAAGACCTGCCATATTTCTGGCCGGTACAGGGAACGACCGGCTATGATTTTACAAATTATGTCAACGAATTGTTTTGTCAAAAAGAGAATGTGCGAGAGTTTAGCAGAATCTATTCGAGCGTAACAGGCTCAAAGAACTTGTATGCAGATGTAGTGACGCACAACAAACGGCTAATTATCCAGGAAGATATGGCAAGCGATGTCCACAACCTTGCCCAACTCCTGAAAGATATCTCCAGTCGGGACCGTCATGGAAGCGACATAACCCTCAATGCGTTGCAAAGAGCCTTAACCGAAGTCCTTGCAGCGTTTCCCGTCTACAGGTCCTACATTAGCGATATTGTGGTATCGGACAACGACAGGAAATACATTCTGGAAGCGGTGGACCGGGCGATAGCCAATTTCCCGGCTCTATTACATGGACTTACGTTCTTACGAAGATTCCTTCTCCTGGACTTTCCCGATTATGTCTCTGATGAAGAGAAGAGCAGTTGGCTTATCTTTGTCATGAGGTTTCAGCAATTTACCGGGCCGATCATGGCGAAAGGAGTTGAAGATACGACACTCTACGTGTACAACAGGCTCGTGTCACTCAATGAGGTGGGTGGACGGCCGGACCACTTTGGATGCTCGCTTGAAGAATTTCACACCTTTAACATGAAGAAGCAAGACTTGTGGCCGGATTCCTTGAACACCACATCCACTCATGATACCAAAAGAGGCGAAGACGTTCGCGCCAGAATAAATGTTTTGTCCGAGATGCCGGACGAGTGGCTGAGAAAAATCCGAACATGGATCAAAATAAACAGGGGCAAAAAGAAACGTGTTCGTGGCTCGGCCGCTCCGGATAGAAACGACGAATATTTCTTATACCAGACGATTATAGGCGCATTTCCATTCTCAGGCGCCGATTACCCCGATTTCATTGAAAGAATAAAGGAATATATTGTTAAAGCTGTCAGAGAGGCAAAGGTCCATACCGCGTGGCTAAAGCCCGACATCGAGTACGAAGACGCCTATGTTTCATTTGCTGAAAAAATACTGGCCCGTTCAGGCGGCAACGCCTTTCTGAAAGAACTGGTCCCTTTCACCAGGAGAGTCGCTCATTTCGGTATTCTCAACTCTCTCTCGCAGACGCTTATTAAGATAACATCACCCGGTGTGCCCGATTTCTATCAAGGGACTGAACTGTGGGACCTAAGCTTAGTGGACCCTGACAATCGTAGGCCTGTAGATTTCGAAAAAAGACACGCAATGCTCGCAAGCATCCGAGAACAGGAAGATTTGCATATTGGCAGATTGATCGAAGATCTCCTTGGCACGAGAGAAGATGGAAGGATTAAGCTCTTTCTCATTTATCGGGCGCTCAAAGCGAGAAGACGCGATCGAGAAATCTTCCGGGAGGGCGCTTATGTCCCCCTCGAATCGGCGGGAAGATTCTCGAGCCATGTCATCGCGTTTGCCCGGAGGTTTCACCAGCAATGGGCCATTGTCATTGCGCCCAGGTTTCTCAGCCACCTGGTTCAAGAGGGAGCTTTTCCTCTTGGAAAACAAGTATGGCAGGACACTGAAGTGATAATGCCTGACTGGGCACCGGTAGAATGGCGGAATGCTATTACGGGCGAGGTACTTTCCGAAGGCGGCGCCCTGTCTGTCGGAGACGTATTACACAGTTATCCGGTGGCGTTACTTATGGGCGAAGGAAAGGAGCAGTATGAGCAAACCACCTGAGTGGGGCCGTACGACTATATTCCCGAAATCAAGCAATTGTTTTAATGGATCAATGTCGTTTCGCTCAAGGAGCAAGCCTCCTTGTATGGGGGCTAAAGCAAAGCCACATGCTGTGTACGTGGATAGTTACTTTGACAGCGCCAATTTTCTAGCTTTCTATTGATGAAGGGGTAAAGTAAAAGTCCTGTTCCCCTTGTTTGTCTCGCAGAGCCTGTGTTCAGCAAGTAAGAAATCAATTTTATAACAGTCACCAGGAACCTTTTTCGAGCAATTTGGCAAATCATTCGATATTAACGAAAAGCTAGGCTAGGATATTGGCCACTTCAAGATCAAAGAAAAATTCAAGTGGGGGAAGACAATCAGCGAAACTGGACATTTGAATTAAGATCTTTCACATTTAGAATTCAATCCGCTCCTCATCGCCATGGAGCATGGCGACCATTAGGCTAAGATATTCTCTCACGTGTCTTGTCACGAGAAAGTTTTCTCGGACAAACTCTCTACCTTTCAGTCCCATCTCCTGAGCTTTCTCAGGGTACCGCAGAAGGTAACGAATACGTAGAGCCGCGCCTTCAGGGGTGTTGACCCGAAATCCAGTGTGGTGGTCTATTACCTGTAGGCGAATCCCTCCGGTATCACCACCAATAACAGGCTTCCCCTTCCAAAGCCCCTCCGTAACAGTCAAACCAAAGCCTTCTTTCACTGATTTCTGAATAATAAAGGTCGCCGCTCTTTGAAGAGCGTTAATCAATCGGTGCGAGTCCGGGGCCAAAAGAAGTATGTGAATGTCGGGATCTTTATTAGCCGCTGTTCTAACCTCATTTAAAACCAAATCTCCTTCCGGGTCGTCAGAAGCTCCTCCGCCAGCAAGAACGAGTTGAAGTTCCGGATTAAATTTCTTGGCCAAACGATACGCATGTATGACGCCAACCGGATCCTTAAACCTGTCGAAACGGGAAACCTGTAATATTATAGGACGATCTGGGGACAAGTCAAATTGGTCTAGCGTTTCACGAATGGCAGTAGCCGGAAGATCTACATTTTTGGCGCTTAATGGATCAATGCTCGGGGGGACAAGATATTGAGGATGAGGGAGCGGCTGAGCAAAATCGGCCAGCGAGAATATGCTAGCGTCATATCGGTATGCGAATTGTCTAAGATACTTCCAGATTGGACGGTACGGATGGCTCAAATCTATATGGCAACGCCAAATCCATTTCCCCTTCCGATCCGACATCCAGTTTAAAAGTGGAAGAGGTTGAGGGTCATGAATAAATACAATGTCAGCGTCTGTTAACAGCGGTCTCAGGACTTCGGCGTTTTCCTCATTTGTGACTTCGTAAGTTCGGAACAGGGAATCTGAAATTGTGTAAGATTTACCCTGAAGTCCATTATGAAAGCTCTTTGTACATTCGTAAAATTTTTCATCTCCTTTTACTATTTCCCACCGGGTGTCAATCCCTAGTTCTTGCTTGATGGGTACCAGCCTATCCAATATTTCAGCTACTCCCCCACCAACTTTCGTCGAGTTAACATGAACTACCTTAAGACCTTTCAAAGGGGCTGCAATTTGACGAAGATGGTGAATTACCTCTTCGCCAACAATGGGACCGTAATCGTCTATGGTTTTCATATGGTAGGCCCTCTGAAACATGTTCGTAAAACACTAGCCAATTTGCTGCGCAACTCGGCTAGTGTCATAAAATAAGGATCTATGCGGCGTAGCTTCGCGGAGTCATCTTGGTAGCGATCACCAAACGAACCGAGCCACGCTAAAAAATCATCAACCCCTTTAGGGTAACGTCGTCTGGCATCTATCATGTGATAAAAAATACTACCTACAGACATTTTAGAGACAATGTCGGGCAGGTGCTCCGGTATTTCTATCCGCCATCCTGTGTCAAAAGCAACTATCTGGGAACGTATGAAATTAAACTGGCTGTCACTTGGGACCCAAACTGGATGTTGGATTTCTTCAAGTCGTTGCTCTATAACTTCTATAACTTCTTGTCGCAATGCATCAAGATCATCGAAATCTGTAGGGTCGATAACGGCAAGTTGCTCTGCAAGGACATTGTCGTGTAGTTCGTAATGACCCCAAATGGCGAAATCATTGTTGAATTGAGGATCATCAAAACGTGGCTTTAGCAAGCCGCCCCAAAAATGATAATAAATACTAGATGGATGAATAACCTGAAGGTGATCTCTAAGTTCTCTGAGGTTTTGCGCCTTCTTCCCTGTTGCAATTGCCACGAGGGCACAGTCTTTGACCACAAAAGGTAGGTTTATTAAAGGTTCCGAATCCACGAAGCCTCCTAATCAATTTACGCCTGAATTTACGCCTTGTTGGTTTTTAGGGCAATGAAAATCGCCTACAGTTTCAATTAATTTACCAGAAATGCTACAGGAAAAGATTTTAGGGCCTTATACAAAACTAAGTGACCATCGAGTTCAAGTTCTTCTCCCGTAATAACATTTTGACAATATCCACTGATCCGGTCAGGTAAGATTATTTGAGTGTCTTTCCATACTGCGTGTCCGAGTGGTAGTGCGCCGTCCGGGACGAGGCGTGTACTTAGTCTGGGGGTCACAGTAATACTCCATTTCTGCCCGTTGATGCGAGCGAACGCGACAACATGCCGCGCCAAACTCCCCTCACCCTGAACCGGGAAATATTCGCCTGTCTCAAATAGAGTGGGCATGGCAGACCGAGTACGCATCGCTCTCCAGATCAGAAAAAGTTTAAGCCTCCCGTCATTGGGATTATACAGTAAATCATTCAGAAGGTTTTTGGGATCGGAAACCGCCCTTTGGCGAAGTTCGTCAAGAATCTGAATCCTTGTGCTAAAGTCAACTGGCTGACGGTTGTCCGGATCAACAAGATTCAATGCCCACAATTCGGTTCCCTGATAAAAATCCGGAACACCCGGAGCGGTTATTTTAATCAGGGTTTGTGAAAGTGAATTAAATATACCGAATTTTGCGATTCGCATGGCAAACGATGAGAGTTCTTTAACGAAAGTGTTGCTCTCAGGTCGTTCTAGAATTGATTCGATGAAAGATATGTAAGCCTCTTCATAGGCATTATCGGGACGTACCCAAGCAGTGTGGACTTTTGCTTCTCTAACCGCCTTTATGACGTAATTCTTTATTCTTTCAACAAATTGTGGATACTCAGACTGATCAAAAGGAAATGCGCCTAACAAAGTCTGGTAAAGAAAATATTCGTCATTACTATCAGGAATATAGGTCTTCCCAATTCGCCTTTTTCTGACTCTATTGAGCTTGGACCATCGCCTGATAGTCGCCTCCCATTCCGAGGGAATTTCAGACAAGACATTTATTCTACTTCTGACGTCCTCGTCTCGCTTGGTGTCATGGGTAGAAGTAGAATTTAAAGAAAGCGGCGCAGACTTTAGCCTTTTCTTGTTAAAACGGTGAAAGTCGCTAACAGAAACCCCAAAATGTTCTGGGTGTCCTCCAACTTCATTTAATGAAATCAGTCTATTATATACATACAGAAGTGTGTCCTCGAATCCTTTTGCCATGACAGGGCTGGTATATTGCTGAAACCTCATCGCGAACTTTATCCAATCTCTTTTACCTTCCTCGTTTATGTACGGAGGAAATTGCAGCAACAAGAACTTCTTAATGAAATTGAATTCCGGGCCGAGGGCTGGATTATCCTCCATAGCTTTGTCAACCGCAATTTCTATGAATTTTTTATCATTCTCCGTGTATTCTGTCCCGCTAATGTAAGTCCGGTACACAGGAAATGATATCAAAACTTCCGTCAAAGCTCTCCGCAATCCATACAGGGTAACATCGCTAGCATGTCTGTCACGACTAGAAATGCTTTTTAGCTCTTGAGCGAGGTTATTCACATCTCCAGCCATAAGTTCTAGTATTATCGCCCGTTTCTTATCCCTAAGTAAATCGGGAAAATTAATTTTGGTCGCTGTGAAATTGGAATATATCTTAGTGAAAGCTCGGCTGTTTTTCCTATCAACAAACAAGCCATTGATGCAGTTGGTAAACTCATATCCCGTAGTTCCCTGTACAGGCCACGACTGAGGCAATTCTTCTCCTGGCGCAAGAATCTTTTCGACCAGTAGGTATACTTCTGGGAACTTGTTTCTCACTAATTGTAAGTATTTACCTGGATCATTGAGACCATCAGCGTGATCTATTCTTAGACCAGAGATCTTTTGTGCCTTAACAAGCTCAAATGTAAGATCATGAATATGATTGAAGACATCCTCTTCCTGAACCATTAAAGATATCAGTCCATTGATGTTAAAGAATCTACGATAATTAATTTCTTTAGTGGCTATTTTCCAGTAGGAAAGACGAAAGACCTGCTTTGTAAGTAGTTCGTCGAGAAGACCGAAGCTGTCCGGACAGTCTCTGTTACCATTGAAGGTCCTGATGTTCTCGTCCAGAAACTCCTTAAATCTTTCATTCTCAGAATAAATGTCCCATAACATCCTTTTGACAAAACGAACCTGATTGTACACTTCAGATAGCTCTTCTTCTGCCACAACAGTTTTCAGAACATACAATACGCCTAGAATTTGTATGAAATCAGGGTTATCCTCTCCTAATCTCCGCCTTAAGATCCCCACGCGATGCGACAAGATAAACGAGTAAGAATCGATAGCGACCGGTAACTCGAGGTCATAATATCTTATGGAAAAACCCTCCGGGCCAAAACAAAGAGATATCTCGCCATTTTCCAGAGTTTCTCCGTAAAATTTGCCAAGGAAAGGCGCCAATACTCGACCCTTGATGTTTTCGTACGAGTGTTCCCAGTCTATGTCAAAAAATGAGAAAAATTTGGATCGCTGGCCTTTTTCTAGTACATCAACGAGCATCTTGTTACCATAGGCAAACGCCATGTGGTTAGGGACAATATCCTGAAGCCAGCGCATTCCTCTAAGTTTGACCGATTCGATGAGAGCGTCGAAGTCACTCTCCGATCCAAGTTCCGGATTCAGGCTGTTATGATCAACCACATCGTATCCATGTGCGCTTCCTTTTACAGATTTGAAAATAGGTGAGGCATAAATGTGTGAAACGCCAAGTTCCTGCAAATACGACAAAATATCTTGCGCCATTCGGAAATCAAATAATCCGCTGAACTGAAGTCGATATGTAGCTGATGGAATATCCAAACTGTGCCTCCTCCCTTCAGATCTACGGATTCGGAGGTTCCGAATCTTAAGATCTTGTAGATTTAACGAGTATACCGAGCCCATCTAGAATCGAACTGATGTATGCGGATCTAAGGGTAGACCGTTTTCTCTCGGCAGCATTCATAGATCTTCCAATTCCGTAAAATTCTGTGGCCAATTTGTAGCAGATATTTTGGGTTTCCCGTAAATTTACTTCGAAAGGCAATGATTGGGCTAGTTTTACCGCCTCGTCGAGCGTATCCAGCGCAGCGAGATCATTTGGGTTATCCTGCGCTCGTTTTGCGTTTGCCTCAAGCGCTTCTCTAAATTCAAATTCAAGGGAGGCGTCGTCCAGAGATACTTTTGCGAAATTCGCTTCCTCCAAACATTTCCGAACAAGTTTTGACTCAAGAGGAATTTGCGAAAACGCCTTGCGAAGCCTAGCGGTTAATGCTCGAACCGGAGCCTGGGCCAAAGGTTTTGGAACCGGGTAATCCAGATCAGCCAAGAACCTTAAGAGAGGAGCATGATGCTCGTGAATCTGATTGTAAAAGGATTCAGCCTCTGCTAACGCTGGTTCCAAGATCTGATCCAGGACCTTTCGTTGCTCGTCCCTAAACAGAGACCTCAATGAGTAAGAACAAACCCCGAACTGTTGGTCCATAAGCCTCACTATTTCGACAAAATCAGCCCTTTCGAAAGCTTCCATGTGCTCTTGTGATAGAAATTCATATTTAGGACTACCCTGATAGTTTCTCACTCCACAGTTTACGTTGTGGTCACCAAGATGCAAAACCCCAAACGAGAACATTTCTGTTTCTCGAGTTAACCTAGAAGTAAGTTTAGCTCGCCCTATTGCAAGTTTCACTCTGCCTGTCTTAGCTGTTTGGTAGTCTTCCCTAACCACATTGAATGAGTAAATGGAACTGTCTTCACCGTAATCATGAAAAAGAGAACCTATCGCATAATGAGCCGCCACTTTTGTCAAGTCCACTACTGTAGGCTTGACCCATTTTCTGTAAATTTCGCAACCGTCTTTATGCTCTGGCATGTTGCTTTTTGCCATCTCAAGACGTTTTAGAAATCGTTCTTCAATCCCCTTCCCCAACAAGTCTTCAGCAAGCTGAACGGCTCTGCCTGCAAATTGTATTACCTGAACAGTTTCAATTCCGGAAAGTTCGTCAAAAAACCAACCGCAGCTCGTATACATCAACATTAGGTGACGCTGAAGCTCAAGGAGTTTCAACGCTTTAATCCTGTCATTTTCATTAAGGCGGGCCGATGAATTGTTTTTCAAGAATCGGTTGACGGAGTCATCGGATCGGTCGAGCACAACATCTATATAGCAATTACGGGCTTCCCAGGGATCTACAAGTATCGAATTGGCTTCTCTGAAAAACAGAGGTCGAACTGTGTCTCTCAACCAGTCAAAGGCGCTTCTCAGCGCCAGCCTCCATTCCTGATTCCATTCGGGATGCCCTCCGGAATTGCATCCACAATTTGTTCTCCACCGGTCTACCCCGTGAACGCAGCTCCATGAACTGTTTTCAAATATCTGGACCTCATGCCTTGGGGGGTTTTCATCTAGGAATTCTGAATAGTTGGTTATGTTTGCAAGCCGTTTTTTTTCGATATAACTCAAAGCGTAGGCTAGAGCCATATCTCCTCTGTGACGATGATGTCCGTAGGTTTCTCCATCTGTCGCGACGTTTACTAGCTGAGGCCCTCTATCGTCGGAGAACGCCTCCAAGAGTCTATGCGCCACTGATTCACCATTGTTTAGGAGGTCCTCGAACGCCAGCGCTTGTGAAATTGGCCCATCATAAAAAAAGACGCTTATGCTCCGGCCATTCCGTAATTTGACTTTGTAAGCCACTGTGGGATCAATCCTTCCGCCGTCTACATCAATCCATTCATGTGAGCCCGACGCTTTCGTTCGCCTAGCCTGACTTGGGGCCAGAATAGTGAACTTGATGCTGTTGTCTGCGAGGATTTCAAGCGTTTCCAGATCAACGGCGGTTTCGGGTAGCCACATCCCTTCTGGCATTCGCCCAAACCTGTATTCAAAGTCCCTTATTCCCCATATAACTTGCGTATGTTTGTCGCGTCTGTTCGCCAGTGGGAGGATCATGTGATTATAGCCTTGCGCCATAGCCGAACCGTGTCCGGAAAAATTAATTTGACTCTGTCGGTCGGCGTTAATGATTGCCTGGTACGTGTCAGGGGCATTTTCTTTCATCCATGACAAAAGGGTTGGCCCAAAGTTAAAACTCATTTTCGAATAATTGTTCACCAGTTCGACTATCCGGGAGTGTCCGTCCAAGATTCTCGAATTGGCGTTGGGGCTATAACATTGAGCGGTAATTTTTTCATTCCAGTCATGGTATGGGTATGCTGAATCTTGCAGTTCTATTGCTTCCAGCCAAGGGTTTTCTCTGGGGGGTTGATAGAAATGTCCATGGATGCAAATGTGACGATTCATGCACTAGCCTTTCTATATGCGCTGAAATAACACAAAACAATAGGGGGCGAATTCGAGAGAGACTTCCCCGTCGGAAACGATTTCTGACGCTATTTGACTTCCATTACCACTCCACTTAATCTCTGCGGAATCGATCAGTTTTGACCAATTTCCTTTCCGGACTGGGACACGCAGAACGGAACGTTCAGGAGCCAGATGGAAAATTAAAGAAAATTCCGTGTCCTCTCCCCAACGATTTATGAACAGATATTTGAATTTTTCCGAAAATTGAACGGCCATGTCTCTGACGTTAAGACCAATGAAACCAGCAATCATTTTTCGTAGGGCAATAAGTTTTTTGTAGAAATTAAACAAAAGAAGATGTTCGGTTTTTTCCAACAGGTCATGTCGCAACTTAGCCGCCGAAAATGTGGCCTCGTGGTGAGGGTCAAGAGGATGCCCTGTCTCCTGTAAGCTTGCGAGTTCTTCTTCGCGACCTCTCCGGATGGCCTCCACAAGCTCAAGGTCAGAGTGGCTCACAAAATAAGGGAACGCGGCTGTCTCGCCGTATTCTTCACCCATAAATAGCAATGGGATGAAAGGGGAAAGCAGAACCAAACCTGCTGCAAGTTTTAGCTCTTCAAAACCCAACAATGAGGTCAGGCGATCACCGAAAGGACGATTTCCAACTTGATCATGATTTTGAGAGAAAACGACGAAACAATGGGAAGGAATATAACGGGACGAATTTCCGTGACGACGCTTCCGGTATCGAGATCTTTGGCCCGAGTACACGAACCCTTCCCTAAATGCCTTGGCCAAGTGCTCGACTGTTCCGAAATCCTGGTAGTAACCTTCTGACTCTCCGGTCAGGATTGAGCGCATGGCATGATGAAAGTCGTCGTTCCACTGTGCGCTAAGTCCATATCCACCCATTTCCGGAACACGGACAACACGGGAATCGTTTAGGTCGCTTTCAGCGATGATGTAAATTTTCCTGCCCAGTCCCTCCGCCGTGCAATATATGGTTTCAGAGAGTTCCTCAAGAAAATGACGAGCGGAAAAATCGAAGATTCCGTGTATTGCGTCAATTCTTAATGCGTCAACATGAAACTCGGTCACCCAGCGTGATGCGTTTGAAAGAAAAAAAACCTGACTTCGTCGCTATAGGGACCATCAAAATTGATGGCCGATCCCCAAGGAGTCCTATAGTGATCGGTAAAATACGGCCCATATTCAGCCAGATAATTTCCTTCCGGGCCAAGATGATTGTAGACAACATCAAGAACTACCGACAACTCAGACGCATGGCATGCGTCTACAAGCCTTTTCAGGCCCAACGGTCCTCCGTATGAGTTTTGGACAGCATAGGGATAGACGCCATCGTATCCCCAATTCCTGGACCCTGGAAATTGGGCCACAGGCATCAGTTCTATGGCTGTGACACCCAGGTCACACAACCTTTCCAGACGCCGGATCATGGAATCAAACGAGCCTTCGGGCGTATATGTCCCTATATGGAGTTCATAGATTATATAATTACTTAAAGCTGTTCCCCTCCAGGAATTGTCTGTCCACTGAAAACTTGTGTCTATAACCTGTGACGGTCCGTGCACCCCCTGAGGCTGATAGCTGGAGGCAGGATCCGGCCGTTCTGTGGCGCCTCCAAGTCTGTAAAAGTACAAACTATCCGGCTCCACATCATGAAAGACCCCCCAATGATATCCAAATGTATCTTTTGATAGATTTAACAGCCGATCTACCGGTGCCACGATATGAACGTTCACAGTGTCCACCAGAGGTGCCCAAACCCTGAATTCGCAAGTACCGTCGGCCATAAGGTTGGCGCCTAATTTGAGAGTGCCATTTACAGCCAATCATCATCCTCCTGCCCACAGTGGTGAAAATTCAGACTAGATGTCAATTCAGCTCACCGGGTAAGTTCTGAACTCCCCAAGATCAAAGAGTCCATGTAGACTCAAAGAATTTGTAATTAATTATTTCACTCCCTTTTGCATCGGAATCCTAAAACCGGTTGTAGGTGTTTGAACTCTCCTACTACGATCCGTGGCTACTGACGATGTTTGAAATTAAACGAGGTTTTCTATAGTCCTACCAAACCCGGCAGCACCTTGTCCAGTCTTTTTGACTCCCCCACAAACGCCTAACTTGTCCAGGCGATTCACTGGCCAGGACACCCGGCTGCGGAGGGATTATTAAGAATAGTGGCACCAGGCACCATCGTACCCTTTGAGATAAAATCCAAAAATGGTATCCTAAATGTCGGGCACTGACAAAGACATTCACGTACTTCAGCTACGTCCGGATGCCCATGTCACGATCAATGCCCTGCAGCGAGGCGCGGACATAGGGCTTCAAAATTCTCTTTAAGAAGGATTCTGCCTGACCGTGACTGAGGCCATGTGGAAAGAAAAACCTGTAATAGGCGGCGACACGGGAGGAATTCGTCTTCAAGTCGTGAACCACCACACCGGTTTCCTGGTTAAGACCCTGGAGGGGGCTGCTTTGCGAACTCGATATCTCTTGCGTCACGCGGACATAGCTCTCGTAATGGGTCACAAAGCGAAGGAACTGGTACGTCAGAATTTTCTGCTGACCAGAAATCTCCGAGAATATTTAAGCATTATGCTGGCCCGTATGTTTGGCGCCTCGGAGAGCATAGAACTGGAAGAGGCCTCAGACCTTTGAAGGCTTCCATAATAGGAGACTGATATGGGTGAATCTCTAACGGCATTTTGGAGTATCCCGTCTGCTGAAATGCTTCAGCGACTCGAAAGCGCACCGGCGGGGCTGACTGACCGTGAAGCTAAGCGACGACTCTCCTTATACGGTTCTAATCTCCTGAAGCCGAAGAAGAGATCCGATGCGTTCACTCTCCTGGTTTCTCAATTCAAGAGCCCGATTATCCTGATCCTTCTTTTCGCCACGGGATTATCGTTCTTTCTCCATGATCACGTGAACGCCATTATAATTCTCGTAATTGTTATGGGAAGCGGCCTTTTAGGATTCTGGCAGGAACGGGGGGCCGCAGACGCAGTAGAGAAATTGCTGGCAATTGTTCAAATTAAGGTACCAGCGATTCGTGACGGAATAGAAACGAAAATCCCACTGGAAGAAATTGTCCCGGGCGACGTGGTTCTGGTCAGCGCCGGTGATGTTATTCCTGGTGACTGCCTTGTCCTTGAATCCAAAACCCTATATTTGGATGAAGCCACTTTGACTGGTGAAACTTATCCGGTTGGAAAATCGGTTAAAGTTGTCGACGCTGAGACTCCCCTTTCTCAACGCAAGGGTGCCCTTTGGATGGGCACACACGTGGTGAGCGGCAGCGGGAAAGCCCTCGTTGTCAATACGGGTAATCAAACTGAATTTGGCAAGGTGTCGGAGCGGCTGAAACTTCGACCTGAGGAAACGGAATTTGAACGAGGCGTAAGGCGATTCGGGTTCTTTCTCATGGAAGTGACCCTGATCCTCGTGATAACGATCTTTGCCGTCAATGCCTATTTGCACCGCCCTATCCTCGAGTCATTTCTCTTTTCTCTTGCGCTGGCGGTAGGACTGACCCCTCAACTCCTACCTGCGATCATCACCATTAACCTTGCTCATGGAGCAAAGGACATGGCACGGGAGAAAGTGATCGTCAAAAGGCTGGCTTCAATTGAAAATTTCGGAAGCATGAATGTCCTCTGCTCAGATAAAACAGGGACTCTTACTGAGGGTGTGGTTCATTTACACTCTGCGCTCAATGTGGATGGCGTCGAGAACGAGAAAGCCCTTCTCTATGCCTATATAAACGCTTTTTACGTGACAGGCTTTGTAAACCCTATCGACGAAGGCATTCGAGCCTATCGTCAATTCGATCTTTCTGCATATCAAAAGCTGGACGAATCGCCTTACGACTTTGTGCGCAAACGATTAAGTATCCTGGTATCAATAGAGAACGCGCATCTTATGATCACAAAGGGCGCTTTGCGTAATGTTCTCGAAGTGTGTTCGTCAGCCGAGACCGGCAATGGTGCCATCGTAGACATTTCCTCGGTACGAGACAGTGTCGAGCGGCACTTTCAGGAATTTAGCAGCAACGGCTTTCGAACCTTGGGGATTGCTTATAAGGATGTAGGGCCCGAATTGACCATTGGAGCGGACCAGGAAACCGGCATGACCTTCCTGGGGTTCCTGGTCCTCTTCGATCCGCCTAAGGCTGACATAGTGGAGACCATAGGACTGCTAAAGCGCCTCGGTGTTTCGTTGAAGGTTATTACTGGCGATAATCGACTAGTGGCCGCCAACCTGAGTCGTCAGATTGGCCTGACGAATGCCAGTATTCTTACAGGGCCGGAACTCAGGGAAATGAGTAATGAGGCTTTGTTGGCAAGAGTTACTGATGTGGATGTCCTTGCTGAGGTCGAACCGAATCAGAAGGAGCGGATCATTCTGGCTCTCAGGAAGGCGGGGAATGTCGTTGGCTACATGGGTGACGGGATCAACGACGCATCAGCGCTCCATGCTGCGGATGTAAGTATTTCTGTGGATAGCGCAGCAGACGTAGCCAAAGAAGCGGCTGATATTGTTCTGCTGGAAAAGGACTTGAAAGTCCTTGTGCAAGGAGTGAACTCGGGGAGGATGACCTTTGCCAACACTCTCAAATATGTGTGCATGGCCACAAGCGCGAATTTTGGAAACATGTTCAGCATGGCGGGCGCATCTCTCTTTCTTCCTTTTCTTCCGTTGTTACCAAAGCAAATTTTGCTTACCAATTTAATGACAGACTTTCCTGAGATGGCAATCGCGACCGACAGCGTGGACAGAGAAATGGTGGAACAGCCACGACGCTGGGACATCAAGTTCATTCGGAGATTTATGTTAGCGTTCGGTCTCCTGAGTTCGGTGTTTGACTACCTAACTTTTGGCTGTCTGCTTCTCATCCATGCAACGGTGGATCAATTTAGAACTGGCTGGTTCATTGAGTCTGTGGTCTCAGCGTCCCTTATTGTCCTGGTCATTCGAAGTCGAAAACCTTTCTTCAGGAGCAAACCGGGGAAGTATCTCTTATTGGCTACACTGCTGATTGTCGCCATCACTTTGGTTCTGCCGTTTTCACCTCTTGCCGGTTTGCTTGAATTTCAGCCGTTGCCACTTTCGTTTCTCCTCATGTTGGGGGTGATCCTTATCGGTTATATTGTTTCGACGGAATTGCTCAAAAGAGTCTTTTACGCTAGGGTAAAGCTTTAAAAACTGAGGTAATGGATGTTAAAAAGAATAGATGTCGAGCGCCAAAGCTATAAGGAATAAACAGTGCCAACTTCTCCATGGAAGAAATGCGCCAACCCTGACCCGAGTCTTACCTACGTGGCATTCTTAACCTACCTGCCACTGAAGCGGTATCGGATGATACCACGTTTCCTGTTTTACACGGCCAGGGTCCTAGTCCAACTGTGCAAATCAAACGGCTTGGTTGGATACTCACTTCGCGCATATTTGTTTGAGAATAACTTTTGGACTCTATCGGTGTGGGAAGATGAGTCGGCGCTCCGAAACTTTGCTTTCAAAGGTTTTCACAAGGGGGTTATGAAATTACTCCGCAATGACATGGGCTCAACCCGGTTTATAAAATGGGCAGTCAACGGAACCGATGTCCCACTTTCGTGGGAGGATGCTATGCGACGATTCGGGAAATCTTAAACACTGGATTGCAGCTTACGCTCAAAAGTCGTATTCAACTATCCCAAACCGTCGGACCATTGTGGATCGCTAACTATCGACAACGTGAATATCTCTTTGGGGGAAGGGCATTACAATGCCTCTTCTCTGGAATTCGGAATAAATATTCCAATTCAACTGAGAAATGGCGCGTCCTCTGAACTCCGGAAGTTGTATCCAACACAGTAACGAAAAGTTCAGAGCGGAATCCCCGAATCCCAGGAATCTTGCAGACGGTGGAGGGGTTGACGTAACGTGTTCACTGTTAGCAGCAGCCGTCAGCAAAGCTTCTTCCACTTCTTTGGGATCTGAACCGTATGCCACACCAACAGGAACGTGAACTCTAGATACGGTTACAGGAGCGCTCTGGTTCACTATCTTCATATCGGCGACAGTCGAGTTGGGAATTGAGATGAGAATGCCATCTCTTGTGCGGATGCGCGTGCTTCTAAAACCGACCTCCACGACAGTGCCTTGTTCGCCGTTACCTACTTCAATGTAGTCACCCGGCTTAAACGGCTGGTCCAAAATTATCATTATTGTTCCGATGAGATTGGACAAAGCTTCCCGTCCCGCCAACGCTACGGCAAGACCTCCGATTCCCAGGCCGGTTACCATTGAATATGTCGGTAACCCCAATCGCGCCCCGAAATCTATTGCCAGGATCCCTATAACAATCAAGGCCAGGATTTCAAATCCAAGTCTTATAAGCTGAGTGTCCATACCTCCTTTCGCGAAACCACCTACAAAAATTACAGCCGCTGAAATCCTATTGAGCACGGCGCCTACAAACCATATCCCTCCCAGGTAGAGCACAAGCAACAGGGCCAATGCGATCGGCATATAGATGGCGGCATTAAAAATATGCAATCCGTAGATGACGAACCAGAGCCCTGTTTTGGCAAATAAGATGAGTCCAACAGGCAAGAACAATCCCCCTGCGGAATATTTAAGATTGGAACCAAATCTTCTGTCCAACTCCTCTAGAGCCTTTCGGCCGTATGTGTATGTTAACAGAATAATCAGAACCCCGCCCAGGACGAAAATAATCAGGCCTACCCACTGCCACAGACGGACCCCACCAAAATGCTTAATGGCCCAACCTGGAAGAAGTTTTACAAATTTTCTCGTTATAAAAAGGCCCCCATGAGATGTAAGCTCACTATAGGCACCCATTCCTTCAGTTCCCCACAGATATGGAAGCTGTTTGACGCGGTTGTAAAGCTCTGGGGCCTGTTTCACAGTATCAGGGGTGAAAAGGAACCTCTTGGTGGAAGACTGATCTTTCACAAGGCCGATGGTGATAGGTGTGTAAGGGATGGTCCAACTGGTTATCTTCTGCTCCTGGACGGCTTGTTGGTCGGGGACATCGGTGAAGGAAGGCATTTCGATGCGATGCAGGACTTCTACAAGATATAAAATACTCTCAAACCCAACGGCTCGTTTTAGATCAGGCAATTCCTTGTCGAGATTGAGGCACTGTAAAAGTCTGTTCACGTAAATTTTTGCTTCCTGGAGATCCCCAGCCATGTAAGCAGATGCGGCTTTACTGTTGTCTTGTATAAAAGATTCCAGGGTGGCTCTGGGGCTCGAGACATCTACCGGCTGCAACGGGTGGAGCTCACGATCCGCCGACGCAATACCGGCGGACAACCCGGATCCCAATGCGCACAGCGCTAGCGCAATCACGAGTTTTCTTATCATCTCACCAAATTTTATCGAGGTATCCAAATCCAACATCCGTTGATAGACAAGAGACATATTTCGCCATCTTCACTCACGGCGAGCATTCTCCCGACCCCGTATCCGCTCTGAATGACGCAGGGTGCCTAAACGTATGAGAACTCCTGCATACACATCCGCTATTCCATCAGACAAGCGGCGGGATTTTCCATGATACAATTTTAAGCAGCGCCCGGTGTGCCAATAGCCCCTTGTCTGGCGACAAAGCCCTGTGTTTGTAATCCTGTAGCCGAAGGCGTCCCAGCAATTTTAGCTAGATATGTGTCTCCTAATGTCTCAATGTGTTCACTGACGGTGTCAAAGTAATTAAAATGGGCCTGTTCTTCATCGATAATCGCTTCAAAAAGTTTCTGACTGGAACTGTCACCATTTTCTCTGCATACCAGAACAAACTGATTATATGTGTCGATAGTGTCATCTTCGAGTTTTGAGTCAAAAGCAAATATTGACTGGACCTTTTGTCCCTTCTGAGCTTTTCCAGCGGGCTCAGTGGTGGGTTCGCCCGCCAGTTCCTTGATCCGCTCTGCAAACATCTCTGCGTGGCGCATTTCATCTATTGCGATTAGTTTAACTTTGGCGGCCATTTCGCCGTAATCCATGTTGTCCAGGTTGTAGTGCTGGTTCATATACTGGGCGATGGCAAGCAACTCCATGGCGCGAGCCTTGTTCAAAACCTCAATGACATTTTTCTTTCTTTGTCCTCTGGCCTTTTGGTCCATGCGATGTACCTCCTGGTTTTTCTATACTCAAAGCCGAGTTTGGGCTGCTTCCGCAAATCCAATGGAAGATTTTCGCAATTTTTTATCGTTCTTACAATAGTATTCTGATACTATGGAGGCAACCAAGCGACTTTTCTGGGAACGCCGGGCTGAAACTATTGAAACCTTCCGGAGTAAACCCGATGAAGAATTCCAAGATCGTGGTCTTGTCCCTCCTTTTTTTCATTTTGATTTGTTTCTCCGATGCAATCTTTGAATCCATTTTGTTCCACAAGAAATCTTTTCTTGACGCGTTGATCCTTGATGTGTCGATTGACGAGATGTTGCTCCGGGTCTTCCCTGTTGTTATTTTTGTAATGTTTTATCTTGTAGCGGTTCGAATAATTCGCAGAGACACATGTTTATCCCAAATTGGCGCCTACGGTCAGGAAAGGCTGCCGGTATCTGAGAAACTATTACAGTTTGAGAATGCTTCAAATGTTAGTGAAGACCGTCTACGATACATTTTTGAAAAGTCGCCCGTCATGATGCACTTGATTGATGAGAAGGGGAATTTTCGAGATGTAAACGAACGTTGGTTTGAAGTCATGGGCTATTCTAGGGATGAGATTCTCGGACGTAATGTGAGCTTTGTAATGGCTCCGGGGTCTGCGATTGCGTCAAAAACGGAGGTCCTCCCAAGATTGTGGAGGGAAGGGACAGTCAGGGATGTGCCGTATCAGTACATAAAGAAGGATGGGACCGTTATAGATGTTCTTCTTGATTCGGTAGTAATGAATGATCCGACATGGGGACGAGTAAGCCTGTCATCGGTTAGAAACATCACTCTTCGCAAGCGAGCTGAAGAAGAGACCAGACGCACGAAGGCGCTCCTGGACTCGATAATCCAAAATCTACCAACCGCAGTCTTTGTCAAAGAGGCCGATAAGCTGTCATTTGTTTTCTGGAACAAGACATGTGAAAAACTTTATGGTTACGAAGCTAAAGACGTTATCGGCAAAACAGCGAAAGATTTGTTTCGTGAAGCACGGAAGTTTGAAGACCAAGACCGCGAAGTTTTAAACAGTGGGCGATTTCTCGAAATAAATGAGCAGGAGGTTGCCACCCAACTCGGCGGTGTACGAATCTTGCATTCCAAAAAGGTCCCAATCATTGATGAAAATGGTAGAGCGACTCATCTTGTTGGAATTTCCGAAGATATAACCGAGTTGAAGCTTGCTGAGAAAAATTTGATATCGGCTCGGGAGGCCGCTGAACATGCCAGTAGGGCCAAGAGTTCGTTTCTGGCAAACATGAGTCATGAAATCCGTACCCCCATGAATGGTGTCCTGGGGATGACGGAACTTGCGTTAAACACTGATCTCACTTCCGAACAACGTGAATATTTGGAAGCTGTAAAGATTTCGGCTGAGTCCCTGCTGAGACTAATTAACGACATTCTGGATTTTTCAAAAATAGAAGCCGGGAAATTCGAACTCGTAGAGATGGATTTCAGTCTTAGAGATTCAATTGCGAACGCCATGATGGCGGTATCTTTGCAAGCTCACTCCAAAGGTCTGGAACTAGCCTATCATATTCCACCTAACATGCCTGATGTTGTTGTTGGTGATCCTGGCCGTCTGAACCAGATTCTTATAAATCTTCTCGGAAACTCTATAAAATTTACACCAAAAGGGGAAGTTTCAGTTGACGTTCAGTTAGAAACAGAGTCCGAAGATGAGCTTTTCCTTCATTTCTCGATTAAGGACACTGGAATAGGAATTCCCATAGAAAAACAAGCGAAAATATTTAATGTTTTTGAACAAGCCGATGGGTCTACCACAAGGAAGTATGGCGGGACGGGACTTGGGCTAGCTGTTTCGACGCAGTTGGTCCAGATGATGGGTGGCCAGATTTGGCTTGAAAGTGAGGTAGGGGCGGGGAGCACGTTTCATTTCACTACGAGACTTCGGCTCAAAGATGGGCCCCTGCCTGAGAATGTCACGTGGGACATTTCCATGTTCAGGGATTTGCCGGTACTGGTGGTTGATGACAATGCGACGAACCGGTTTATACTCCATGAAATGCTATCTTTCTGGGGCATGAAACCCGTAACGGTGGAGGGCGCAACAGCCGCTTTAGACGCCCTGAAACGCGCTAAAGAGATGGGCAAACCATTTGTTCTGGTCCTTCTTGATCACATGATGCCGGACATTGATGGTTTTGAACTGGCTGAGCGAATCAATTCGGACCCAGATTTTTCAGGACTGGCTAAGATCATGCTGACCTCGGCCGGGCAACGAGGCGACGCCCATAGGTGCCTACATTTAGGCATTGCCGCTTATTGCCTAAAACCAATCAAACAATCAGAGCTGCTCAACCTAATTTCCAAGGCCCTCAACAAGACCCCGGATGATGAATTTAAACCATCCCTAATAACCCGGCACTCTTTAAGAGAGCGAAGACGATTTCTCAAAGTGTTACTTGCTGAAGACAATGTTATCAATCAGAAGCTTGCAGCCACTATTCTCCAGAAAATGGGCCATGTTGTAACGATTGCGCAAAATGGAAAGGAGGCCCTGAGTAAAATTGAGACTGGTCGTTTCGACTTAGTCCTAATGGATGTTCAGATGCCGGAAATGGATGGTTTTCAAGCT
This sequence comes from uncultured delta proteobacterium, assembly GCA_963798475.1. Taxonomy (GTDB): domain Bacteria; phylum Desulfobacterota; class Desulfomonilia; order Desulfomonilales; family Desulfomonilaceae; genus CAJBEZ01. Next base: position 100,988 of record CAWCTI010000031.1, on the reverse strand, counting down.
ACAAGGGCCATCAGAGAAAGGGAGAAAATCACCGGAGGACACACACCTATATTTGCGATGACAGCTCATGCGATGTCTGGAGATAGGGAAAAGTGTCTGGCCGAAGGTATGGACGGATACATCTCCAAGCCTATAAATCCTAAGGAACTTCTGGAAAACATTGACAGGTTAGTCAGTCAGCGTGAGGTGACATTGGGAGAAGTCGCTTCAAGTTCCGAAAGGGGAGAGATTGTCGACAAGGAGCTATTGATGACCAGAGTTGGTGGGGACGCGGAGCTCTTGGACGAACTGGTCGATCTTTTTCTAAAAAATAGTTCAAGAATGCTGTTCGCCGTCGAACAAGCGGTACATGAAGGAAAAGCCGAAACAATTGAAAAGGCCGCCCACTCGCTCAAAGGATCAGTAGGCAATTTTGCTGCTGATAGGGCGTTTCAAGCGGCCATGAAACTCGAGACGATGGGCCGGGAGGGGCGAGTAAAGCACGCGGACCAGGCGCTCAAGGACTTGGAAAAAGAAATCAGCCTGTTAAGAGATGTGCTTATGTCTATTCGAGGCGCACATTTCAATGGATTACGACACAACGGCACGTCTCACTTTGATGCTTAATCCGGGCTTGCCTCGATCAATTGTCTCGCTTGCCTCTGGTGTAGCTCACAATTTCAACAACCTATTACAAGTGATAATGGCTCGTGTCGAATTAGCGCTCACTAATTTGGAATCAGGAGACACTCGTACTCTCAAAGAATATTTTGGAGCAAATTAGAGAATCTTCTAAATTTGGCTCATAGACGGTCAGACGACTCCAGAGTTTTGCCAAGGTCCGAGCCGATGGGGCTCCATCGGAAAATACAAGTTTTGATTTTTCTCAACTGGTAAGACAATCGTCGGAGATAAGTCAGCCCTTGTGGAAGACCGACATCGAAGAGGCCGGCATCAATATAGAAATGGAGACAGATCTCAGTAACGGTTGTTTCGTGTCCGGTAAGGAAAGTGAAATCTTTGAAGTTCTTATAAACCTTATAAAGAATGCTGCGGTGTCAATGCCAGAAGGTGGTCAGATCAGGGTAAACACTTATGTTATTCATGACCACGTTGTATTCGAAATCGAGGATACCGGAACCGGAATTTCCGATGAGAATATGAAAAGGATCTTTGAGCCATTCTGGTGCACCAAAGGTGATATGGGAAACGGGATGGGATTGGCTGTCACCCACGGGATATTGAGTAGTCATAGAGGAGAGATAACTGTAGCAAGCAAGGTAGGTGAAGGAACAAAATTCACGATCAAATTGCCTTTAGCAAAGGCCGTTTTGAAACTATCTTCACATGCAGTGTCAACGATTCTTGATTCACAACTAAGAATACTTGTTATCGATGACATAGCCTTACCCCGAGCACTTCTACACGACATACTTATCTGTCACGGCCACACCGTTTTGATGGATGAGTCGGGTATGCAGGCCCTAGATCTTTTTCGCAATAGCGAATTTGATCTCGTAATATGCGATTTGGGTATGCCGGAGATAAGTGGTTGGGAAGTAGACGGATCGGTAAAGAAAATTTGTCTGGAGAAGCAAATTCCCAAGACCTCGTTCCTAATGTTGACCGGGTGGGGAGGGCAATCTTTAGGCGCAGAAAGGATAGAACAAAGCGGGATCGACGGGGTCCTCGAGAAACCGGTCGACATTCAAAAACTTACTGAAATGATTCGCAAAGTAGTCTATGCGTGCGAGAAAAATTGAGACTCCTGTTAACAAATCCTGACCCCATGGCCAGTCTACTTTGGAAACCACTGAAATCATTACATAATATCTAGCAATATAAGCGCCAGTAATCTTTGCCAATTTTTCAAAGATTAACTAAAGAAGATCTCAGGGTTTCAGGGAAAGGCTCAGCAATTCACATGATGCTCTACACAATGGGACATTCCAATCGATCACTGGAAGAGTTTCTTGCGCTGTTGAATGGACACGAGGTTCACACGCTGGTTGATATCCGTAGCCTGCCCGGATCAAACAAGTATCCGCACTTTAATATTGAAAACCTGGCCAATTTCCTCCCTGAAAACGGCTTAAAGTATTTCTGGTTGCCTAAACTTGGAGGATTAAGGCGCTCTCGCAAAGACTTTCCATCGAAGAACACAGGTCTGACCAGCCCAGGCTTTCGGAGTTACGCTGACTATATGGCCACTGAGGAATTTCGCGAAGGCGTTCGGGAATTGATTGAAATAGCTTCACGATCGACTACCGCTTACATGTGTGCTGAAGCTGTATACTGGCGATGTCACCGGCGACTGTTGACTGAATATCAGGTAGCTCAAGGCATGAATGTGACCCACATCCTTAGCCCAAAACAGGTTAGCTCTCACAAGATGACACAAGGTTCGCTGGTCACGCCCGAAGGGCTCGTAATATATCCGTCGCTCTCCGAGCAAGCTTGAAATGGGGTGGCGTTTATTTTTTGAAGGCGGGACAGAGAAGAATTCGGTGATAAAGGTTTTCACGACAAGAATTTGATAGGGATTTGCCTAGCATGATTGAGGGGTAATAAAACAATGCTCACTAATTACACAATTCACCCTTTGGCCGTTGGTTTTAATGAAACCGATCAGGGAATATTAACTTACCAGCGCTTTTATGGAAAACGCATAATATTACCCATTTACACTTTTGCAATAATGGGAGGATCCAAGAAAATACTTGTTGATACAGGCGTCGAGGAATTTATGGCTCCAGATGATCTGGAGGAGAGAACAGGGTTTCCAGTAAGACCATTTGAAGAAGCCCTGGAGACATTTGGCTGGAAACCTGACGATATCGAGATAGTTATTCATACGCATTTACACAATGATCATTGCGAAAATGATTCATTGTGTTCCAACGCTGAATTCTATGTCCAGAAAGCTGAACTGGAATTCTGCATGAATCCGCACCCGATTGATCATCGATATTATCCTGATGTTCTGGATGGGGTAAATCTGAAGGTGATCGAGGGCGACACACAAATTGTAGATGGGATAAACGTGATCTTTACTCCAGGGCATACACCCGGTGGGCAGTCGGTTGTCATTCAAACATCAGCCGGAAAAGCTATCATAACTGGTTTGTGCTGCAATTCCGAAAATTTTCCCTCTGGTGGAGGTATTATAGCGCCTGGCGTATTGCTGAACGCAATCCAGGCCTATGACAGTATGAAGCGAATAAAGGAAGAAGCTGATATCTTAATACCAATTCATGATCTGGCGGTTGGGAAATCGAAAAAAATCCCGGCATAGAGCAAAACAACGATCTTCCCCGGCGGAGATTGTAAAACTAAACTTCGACTGCAAGTCTATCCAGTTTTCTTGCTCAGGTTAGCGCCGGTATCGAATTTTTATACGGTAGAGCTTCGGACAAATATAATCAGCACAAACAGAACAAATCTGTGCCGATCATTTGGAACCCAAGATCGGATAGCCCTGGATGAACACTCGGTCGGTCTTCTCAGCCGCGATATGACAATTCTTGCAGTCCGCCTCGTAGCTTTTGGCGACGTTTGTCTTGAGATCGTCCGCCTTGAACAGCGCCCAGCCCCAGCCATCGGCCCAAAGCGGATTTCCGGCAAAGCGACCCTTTGCATCTTTGACCATCACAAACCAGCGTAATGGACTAGAACCCCATATTACCGGATGGCCTGGCGGAGGCGTTCCCGACTCCAGCTTGCGAATCTCCTTCACCAGCGTCGCTCCGTCCGGGAATTAACCGGTTTCCCGAAATTGTTCCACAGTTTTCCGCTCAGTATACACTTCATGAAGGCCTTTCGACGATCTACCGCCCACTACCGCCCAAGATCCCAAATGAACGAACCGGCCCCGGAAATCCTTGGAGAGATGGTCCCAAAAAACTGGACAGTGACATGAGTGATAAGCTGCTCTAAAATTAGACAACACAAAGGAGCAGCAGAAATGTCAAAGAGACCACGACGGAATCATGGATCAGCTTTCAAGGCAAAGGTAGCCCTTGAAGCTATCAAGGAGCAGCAAACTCTCGTTGAGCTTGCTGAACGTTTTCAGGTTCATCCTAACCAGATAGTCCAGTGGAAGAAACAACTTCTTGAAAATGCGGAAAACGCTTTTAGTAAAGATAAGGTAGTAGATAACGATTCCACGGTAAAACAGCTTCATGCCAAAATCGGGCAACTGGCGATGGAGAACGATTTTTTGTCAGTAGCGCTCGGTCGCATCGGCGATTCGAGCGCAAAGAAATGATTCAAGAAAAAAGTCCTGTGTCCTTGTCCAGGCAATGTCAGATTCTTGAGATCTCAAGATCAGGAATGTATTACAAACCGGTCCCGGTCAATGAAGCCGACCTTCGGTTGATGAGATTGATCGACAAGATTCATTTGATTCACCCGTATTTTGGAGCTAGAAGGGTATCGGGTAAGCTTTGTGACATGGGTGAAAAAGTAGGCCGAAAACATGTCAGGACTCTAATGAATAAGATGTGTATCACGGCCATTTACAATAAACCGAGGCTTTCAAAGCGAAATCGGAACCATAGAATCTACCCGTATCTTCTCCGGGGAATGCCCATAACTCGGGCTAATCACGTTTGGGCAGCCGATATTACGTATATTCCCATGGCCAGAGGATTCTGCTACCTGGTAGCTATTATGGATTGGGCAAGTCGGAAAATATTATCATGGCGGTTATCAAACACTCAGGACGTTGGGTTTTGCGTGGGGGCTTTGGAAGAAGCCATCGCCAAATTCGGAGTCCCAGAGATTTTCAACACGGATCAGGGATCTCAGTTTACATCTGAGTTATTCACTGAGGCCTTGTCAACCAGGGGCGTCAAGATAAGTATGGACGGCAAAGGTAGCTGGAAAGACAATGTTTTTATTGAACGTTTCTGGAAAAGCGTCAAGTACGAAGTAGTTTACCTGAAAGGTTACGAATCTTTGTCAGTCGCTCGAAATGAGCTAAAATCATATCTTGAGTTTTACAACCACGAACGGAGGCATCAAGGGCTTGACTCAAGGACCCCGGATGAGGTCTATTGGAGTACTTTGCCCCAGACCGAAGTGGCAGCATGAAGAGTAGGCTTATCACCTAAAAATCACGTTCAACTGTACAAGAAGGCTAGACCATCTCTACCAACGATCAAAACTCGTTTCATGGCGATATTCCTTTTGTGGGAGGAGTTGAGAGAAAAAATTCTATCCAACAAAGCCTTTCGCTCCTTTGACGCCGTAGAGCGAGCTCTTTGCGAGGGATTGAGCAAACTCCACGACGACCCAGAAAGGCTTCACTCAATGACCAACTTCGAATATCTGAGAGTCACAAATTAAAGGACTAAATAGTATAAGTCCGGATACAATGCCACCTTTTATTCCTCGATCACTACACAATTTGATTGAAGTGCTGTCGTAAAGGGTTTAATCTCGTTTATGAAAGGGATCATAATTAGAAACCAACAACCTTTTTCATGAATACGTCAGTGGATCAAGGAAGGAGGCTTGAAAATGGTAGCATGGACAAAGCGACCCGAAAAGAATATCAGTGTCGTGGATTGGAGACATGAATCCAGGTTGATGTGGCTTAAAAGGTTGGCAATTTGCATCGGGTTGATCGGGATTGCTGGAATCCTTGTCATTGGAGAAGGATTGGGAAACCAGTTGAGTCAACGGCATGAAAGTCTCTTGCTAGCGCAGCAGTCATCTTATTGTTATTGTAAACTAGGGAAAATAATTGCTTGGATGCCTGCAAGAACCTGCCATAAGAGAGGCGGTAAATGTGGACAAGGTTCACCATCGCCGCCACATAAAGCGCACTAACATCCGGAGGTCAATGACACGTTTCTGGAAAGATGCTGGCGGCTGGTGTCTTAGGTAAGGCGAGAATTACGACGATTCTGATGAATAGTAGATTGATTATTGCCACAGTCACACCTCGATGGTGGATGACAGTATCAATCCGCTAGAATGGTGACTTCTAGACAAGTTAATACCTGACAGCCTAAACCTCGTCAGTTAACTCACCGTTGTCGGATGAAGTCGCATGTATTAAATCTTAGACTATCTAACTATTTGAGTTATTTGGCACGCATGGCAGGATTAGAACCTGCGACCTACGGATTAGAAGGCTCAATTGTAACAATAACTCACGCCATTTTCCTCGCAATTTTCAATGATTTGACGCATTGTACGTAAATTTGCGTAAATTGTTCTACCAAAAAAGTTACCTTTTTTCCCGATTAATTATGATTGGTCCTTCAAGCCATTTTTATTTTGAAGAGAATAGACAATCCCTTTTTGTAGATCAAAAATATCACCACAGTCCGTAGTCCGAGACTTTCAGGCAAATACAGGGATGTAGACGGGAGAGACATCCACAGCGTGCGTGCAGGACCCACTGACCAGGAATCAGTTGCTCCAAAGTGGAACCGGTCAGATGATAGAAATGGACCGGAGGGGGGATCGGACAATCTCATCTGTCAGATCCCGTCCTCGATTACGCCATGACCAAGGCAATTATTGAGCCCCAATTCATTCCTTTTCCCGGTTAAGGAAAAGAGTGGCGGCTCCGAATGTCTAAAGCAAGGGGTTTTACGGAACAGCGAATTTCTCGATAATCAGACTTTATATTGCAGGAAAAACCTTGAGGTCTGAGACGGCCTTGCAAAATCTGGAAAGAATTTGTCAGGAAAACCTGGCAGGTAGATATCGTATCGCGGTAGTAGATCTACTCGTAAACCCGTAACTGGCGGAAGGTGATCAGATTCTGGCCGTCCCAACATTGGTCAGGCAACTTCCTCCGCCGGTAAAGCAGCTCATAGGTGATCTCTCAGACACGGAGAAAGTACTCGTAGGACTGGATCTCAAACAGGTAAAATAGCTAATGATCTGGACCTGTTTAGCGATCCCGAGGGACTTTCGACATTCGGGGAAATAGTGGCACGTTGTGGTGCCCCCCCCATATGGGTCGACTCGCAGGTGGGAAAAGGGTCAACGTTCCATTTTATACTCGCCAAGGGGTCCTTCCTATGAGACATGAAAAACAAGAGAAACCAGGTCGAAACCGGAAGCAGAGTATTCTGAGAGATGCCGCTGAGAAAGAACTCCGCAAATCTCCATCTTTGATATCTGAACTCAAAAATAAAGCCCCAGTGGTAATAGCGAGCGATTATTCTGAGGCTGGAGTTGCTAATGGCGTCATGGCAGCCGGGTCAAAAGGATTCGCCCAAATGCCTTACGACATAAAACAGCTTTTTACTACGATTCGTGAGGTCCTGGATGCGGACTGAGTTGTTACTATCAACTCTCAGAGATCGCACTAGACAAAGCCAATCGCCTGGAGGCCCACGCAGTTTAGCGAACCTTTCCACGTGTGCCGTAAACTTGGCGTTCCCAATTGTTGGGAAATGACTGCGCCAGTATGATCTTCCTTGTCCGGCATGCTGAACTGAAAGGGTCTCAGAAACCTAATGGTTGGCGTTTTTGCTAATACCGGAGAAAAATACAATGAGAGAAAAGAATCTGATACTCGTTGTGGATGATAGCCCGACCTTACTTCACGGCACATGCCGAATTTTGCAAAAAGCGGGCTTCAAAATGACATGGGCCAGCCGGTGACCTTTATATAATCATTAAACCAAACCGTCGGCATGAATTTGTATCGATTAGCAATACTTTCGCCGATCCTCGGCATTAACAGGTCCAGGAATATCGTCATTCAGGACCTCGCGAATGGTAGTCAAAAGTTTTCTCAGGCTGTACGGTTTTCTGACGAAACCCTTTGCACCGTTTATCATGGCGCCATTAACCGGTTCATTCTCAGAAAAACCAGTGGATATAATAACCTTAGCATTAGGGTCGATCTGGAGAATCTCTTCCAGGCACTTCCTGCCATCCATTACAGGCATGATCAGGTCAAGCAGGATCAGTGAAATCCTATCCTTCTCCATCCGGTATATTTCCAGAGCCTCTTTGCCATTTTCGGCAGTTACGACCTTGTAACCAAAATCTGTAAGAAGTGTCGGTAATAAGTCTCTGATGTTTTCATCATCATCCACCAGGAGAACAGTCTCCATCCCGCCTGGAATAGCCATCTCAGAAGTCTCGAGTTTCAGGTCCAGCTTTGCCTGAATTGCGGGAAAGTAAATTTTGAATGTTGTCCCGAGACCAGACTCACTGTAACAAGTGATGTGACCACCGTACTGCTTGACGATGCCATACACAGTCGCAAGTCCTAGTCCCGTTCCTTTTCCTGTTTCCTTGGTTGTGAAGAACGGATCAAAGATATGAGACAATGTTTCTGAATCCATCCCTTTGCCGGTATCCGAAACAGTCAGCAAGACGTAGCGCCCTGGTTTCGCTTCAAGATGGGCGCTGCAATGTTTCTCGTCTAGTTCAACGCTTGCGGTCTCAATGCTCAAAGTCCCACCATCTGGCATCGCGTCTCTTGCGTTCACCCCAAGGTTCATTAAGACTTGGCTTATCTGAGATGGGTCCGCTTTAATTGATTCCAGGTTACCTTTGAGATGCACGTCAATATTTATGGTCTTTGGAATCGTGTGAAGCAAGAGGTTTCGAACAGAGCTTATTTCCTGATTCAAGTCGACAGGAACATGTTTTGTTTCAATCTTTCGACTCAAAGTCAGCAGGCTCTTAACTAGATCGGCCCCCCGCTTTCCCGCCCAATATATTTTCTGTAGGTCATTGTAATCAGACTCCCCTTCCTTTTTACGTTGTAGCATGAACTCGGAATATCCCAATACAGACTGAAGCAGGTTATTAAAATCATGTGCGACACCCGCGGCTAGGGTACCAATCGCCTCCATTTTCTGGGCCTGGAGAAGTTGAGCCCTAAGGGTCTCTTTTTCTTGTTCGTCTTGCTTGAGTTCGGTAATGTCTCGGAGTACCGCGATGATCTTCAAAGGTTTTCCATCCGAATCATTCATCACCGTCGCATTCAGCAGCATTGGAATTTTCCTGCTATCCTTGGCCATCAATTCACACTCAATGTTTTTTGCCAAGACCCCATCTGAAAAACAAGACTCAAATGCTTTTTTGATCACTATAGAGCTATCGGCAGACATATACTCAGTAAGGGGCTTCCCTATTACCTCTTCCCCCCATCTGGCAGAATTAGTAAAACCTTTGTTAATTTGTTGTATGACACCATCAGACGTAACCAGCGCTACAGCTTCCAACATGCTGTCCATGGTGTCTGTGGCCACTTTGGCGGATATTCGCGCCATTTCAGCTTCATTTACAGCGGTTAACCTTTCCTCTTCAGTCTTTTTCCACAGAGTCACATCCTGACCGACTGCAATAATTGCAATAAGGTTGGCGTCTCTATCCAAAAAGGGACTTATGTTCCAGAGTATCGCAAATGAGTCTGTATTTGGATTTATGATGAAAGTCTCCAAGCCCCTTACTTCATTCCCTGCCAGAGTTTTTTGCAGGGCGTCATGAATCAAAGACTCCTGTTCCGCTATGGTAAAAAGTTCCAGAAAATTCTTTCCTAGGACCGATTCCCTGTCATGTCCAAAAACAATTTCAGCCTCGCGATTCCATTCAAAAATGAGATTATCCGGTGATAGTAGGATTATTGGGCTTCCCGCTGTCTGGACGAGTAGCTGAAATCGTTCCTCACTTCTAAGCAACGCCGCTTCTGTCCTTTTACATTCCGTGACATCCCTGATAGCGCCTACTGCCCCTATGTAACGAATGGGTTGCCGTTTGTCGACAGCAACGCCCATGCTCCCTAGCGGATCGCCTCGCCTATCCTTGGACGCAAACTCATACATTCCGGAACTACTGATTTCGACGTTGACGATTTCTGTTCCCATTAATTGCACAACTGCAGGCGTGGTATCTTGAGAACCTTTGCGCACCAACCTCACCTCGAGATTTCGCGTTATTCTGTCACCAGTTCTCCTTTCATCAAATAGTTTTGGCGCTCCTTGCGGACCAGTGTTTTTCCCACTGTATTTTGGAATCACATAATCACCGCTTACAGATTCAACATCCGCAGGTAATATAATCTCACTGAAGTGTTTGCCTATGAGATCCTCCGGCCTGTATCCGATAATTCTCACTGCATTGTTTACGAAGGTAAATTTCCCTTGTGGGTCTATCGTGTAAACAATGTCCGGTATCATCTGAACCAGTGCTTCGAATCTCCCTTCCGACTCACGTAACGCATGTAATTTGGTGTCAAGCTCCTTATTGGTCGTCACCAGCTTGCGTTGCGCATCTACCAGTTCTCTGCGTTGTTCAACAGCATTTTCATAAGAGAAAATCAGTAGATTCAATATCTGTGAGGCCCCTGATGTCAACAAATGGGATTCTCCCCCATAATTCAGTTGCAGGGGTTCACTCCGATCGGCGCCCTCAAATTTCTGGGGCCTTTCTAGAAGAGACTCAATTCTTGAAAGCAGCAGCCTTTCGTGCCAGGGTTTGGTCACATAATTGTCCGCACTCGCATTGAGGCCTCTGATAACATCTTTAGGATCAGCTAGATTCGTAAGCAGAATTACCGGTATATCCGAAAATTGGATGTTGGTCTTGATTTCATGGCACATCTGGTAGCCGTCCATGACCGGCATTATGACGTCACTGATAATTAGAGAGGGCTTGCTTATTCCTATTATCTCGAGCGCCTTGGCTCCGTTCTCCGCAACCGAAACTTGATAACCCTTTGCAACCAATGTCCATCGGAGCTCTTCCGCCTGGGTAGCGCTGTCCTCTACTATCAAAATACTGTGGCCACTTGTATTAATCATATTGATTGAGTCCTAGCCGCAGCCTGGCCATGCCACGAGACCGTTCGGGAAACTCTCGGATATGTGCTGGACACATACCACCGGTGGGTCAAATTCCCCGGCAGCTTCGTGAAAATGATTTGAAATCCGTGAAAACCCCTTTCGCAATTACACTTTCTCATCGTATGCGTTATCTCGTGTAGCTTATGCTCAAGCAAAACAATTATTGGATCTAGTCTTGGTTCGGGGGGAACCAGAGAATAGGCGTTTGTATCACTTCTGTTCGGAATATTCATTGCATTTTTAGCATCTTACAAGAATCGAAGCGCAGTGGGATGGTTTTTCGCAGGTCTTCTTTGGGTCCTTTTCGACAGCTTATAATTGCTTTTCCAAGGATTGATCCCGCAGTCTCAGCCCTAATGAAGCCTTTTGAGCGGCGAATTTGGCGGCGCATTCATTGCATATTCCGTGAGTGACCACATGTTCATCGGCAAATTTGCATTCTACGTCATCGAGGTTTTTCTTACACCAAGCGCAAATTCGTTCCATTATGTGAATAGTTTCCTTTTTTATTTTCCAGCAGTGATGGTAACATAGAAATAGAACATATCTACTAGAGGTTCTATCCATATTATAACAATCTATAACATAATTTGTTAGAAATTTCCAGGCAAAAAAGCTGTTAGTTCCTGATTGTTAAGTTAATTATTTACTATTATTTCCTGTCAGCAACCAACAACCTTTTCTCTCAAATTCTGTCGGAACTGAAACATTATACACACCTTGCCGTGGTCAATAACTAGGTGGGATTATCAGCGATGAACAATGTGCCATTATAATGTTGCTAACCTGTGCTTTCTAGGTTAAAATCAGCTCAGCTCAGCTCAGCTCAGCTCAGCTCAGCTCAGCTCAGCTTATAACTCGCCCATACATTTCGATATAAAAAGCGCCTGATCGGACGCTGTTCCAAATATGAACGATGAACCCGAACGGTTTCGACGCTTCAACAATAATAATAATGGGTAAACCCCCGGCTCTGCCGGGGGACTCAAAGAGTTTGACATTTCCGGGAGGATATCGGAGCTTCCCCCTTCTGAACCGCTCAAAGTTCAAGAAAGGGGAGACATCCGATGGAGGAGTTCCAAAATTTAAGTCACACAGTGTGGGAATGCAAGTATCACGTTGTGTGGATTCCCAAGTACCGCAAAAAGGTGCTATATGGGGAACTCAGAAAGCATCTGGGAAACATCGTTCGGGAATTAGCTGTGCAGAAAGAGAGCAGCATATTGGAGGGGCACCTTATGCTGGAACATATTCACGTGCTTATTTCGATTCCGCCGAAGTATTCGGTAGCACAGGTAGTGGGGTTCATCAAAGGCAAAAGCGCCATCCAGATCGCAAGAACTTTCAGCGGACGTAAGCGAAATTTCACAGGACAGCGCTTCTGGGCCAGGGGTTACTTCGTCTCAACGGTGGGAAGGGACGAAGATGCCATTCGGGCATACATCAAGAAGCAGGAACAAGAAGACCGAAGGCTTGATCAACTTGATGCGTTTGAATAGTTGCCACCTTTAGGTGGCACCCATATCTCAACCGCTTTGAGCGGTTCACGATTTCATGCCTCCGGCTTTGCCGGAGGTCTCTGACTGAAACTCAACGATTTTTCTTTGGAACTGTCTGAAACAGTACACAGGGGAAATGCTTGAACATGAATAATCGCAAGAGTCGAATTTTGATCGTGGACGATGAAGAGTATAGCCGCGATCTATTAGGTGAGATGCTGACCGGCATGGGACATGAGGTGGAGCTTGCCGAAGACGGGTTCCATGCCCTGTCAATGATAAAATTGGGTTTTGACCTCGTGTTATTGGACGTAACAATGCCAGGAATGGATGGTTTTGAGGTTGCTGCACGAATAAGAGAACAGTTCGACGTTCAGGAACTCCCCATCTGCATGGTCACGGCATTAACCGGCAGAGAAGAAAGGTTGCGGGCGATTCAGGCGGGGGCGAACGATTTCGTCAACAAACCCGTGGACATGGTCGAAATGAACGTCCGTATGGCCTCTTTGCTCAGGCTTAAGGCATCTCACGACATTATCAAGCGACATCAAGCGGAATTGGAGGCCACCGTAGAGCAAAGAACGCGTGATCTAAAGAAAGCATTACAAGAGAGCGCCCAGTCTGAACGTAAGGCATACCATGCGCAATTGGAAACGATTGAAAGGCTGGCTATGGCCGCTGAGTACAAAGACGAGGACACTGCGTTCCATATTAAGCGCATGAGCCGATATTCTCACCTATTGGCGATCAAACTACGCCTGAGGCCTCAAGAATGCGAAATAATACTTAACGCGAGTCCTATGCACGACGTTGGCAAGATTGGGACTCCTGACGCCATATTGCTCAAACGTGGTAAATTAGAGCCGCATGAATGGGAAATTATGAAGCAACATGCCGTGATCGGGGCCAGAATACTGGGCGGCTCCAACTCGGAGCTTCTCCGTGCCGGAGAAATCATAGCTATTTCACACCAGGAAAAATGGGACGGGAGTGGATACCCTAACGGTCTTTCGGGAGAAGACATACCGCTTCACGGGCGAATCGTTGCTATTGCAGACGTGTTCGACGCTTTAACGAGTAAACGGCCTTATAAGGAGCCGTTTTCAAACGAGAAGGCGCTAGAGATTATGAGAGAGGGCAGAGCAAAGCACTTCGACCCAACCATACTCGATTTGTTCTTTAATAATTTTGCCGAGATTGAAAAGATCCAGAGTGAATATCGAGACCCATGAGTCTGTAAAAATATTGAATTTCCGGCGCTGTCGCTGCGAAAGTTGACCGAAACATATAAATCAAGACGAATTAACAAAACATCACAGTTACGAGGAAAGAGCCATGCCTAACGAATCTTCGTTGAATTCCACACCAGGCAAAGCGCTGAACGGTCTGAGTCTGCAAACGCAAATGGTTTTAGGTTTCGGCTTGGTGTTTCTAGCGATTCTAGCAATCATTTATCTGGTCTACACTTTCAGGCGGACCTGCGGCCCTTAAAGTGGTTCTGGCGGGCCTTGCCGGGGACCTTTCCGCAGGCCTGGTCATAGTCCAGCACATATAGGAAAGTTTCAGCCGTGCGCTCGCAAATAAGTTAAACGAAGTGTCGGCACTGGAAGTGAGGTTGTGCAGGGAGACAGATGAAATCCAACCAGGGTCGGCATTGCTGGCTCCTGCCGGGTGCCACGTAACCGTTAGAAAAGCTGGAAACAGGTCTTTCGCAGTCTTAAGTCTGGATCCGGAGAATACGTTGCACAGACCTTCGGCCGATGTTCTTTCTTCTTCTGTCGCAAGCGTCTTTGGTGGTCGCTCTTGCGCCGTAATGCTTAGGGGTATGGGCGATGACGGCGCCAAAGGAATTAAAGAGATCAGTGACCGTGGAGGGATCACTATTGCTCAGAATGAAGCGACATCAGTTATCTTTGGTATGCCCAAGGCAGCCATAGAATAGGGGGGCCATTCAGATTGTGGCGCCAATCAACGAAATTGCCTCAAGGATCATGACATCTCTATCATGACGGCAAGAATGCGGAAAGCGTACGTAGTAATACAACGACCTAACTCATGAAGTAATTCCAAAGAACAATTCATAGCCGCTATTTCATATTGTGACCGATTTCCCGCTGAGGAGCAAGCCTTGAGTAATAACAACGCAGAATCAACGGATCTGGATAACTCAACAATCGGAGAAGTTTACAAGAACCTATATGACCAATTTGTGGATTTGAAACGCCTCACCTATGCCCTGGTCGGATTACACAGAAAGCCGGACGCTGTTGCGGCTTAAATTTCAGAGGAAATCCGCAAGGTGGCCGGCGTAAGAAAAGTTGCTGTCTGGCTGTTGTCAGGTTCTAAGAGCATAGTGGAAATGGCCAGGAATGTTTGCCGACGCCTGTTGATGAACGTCGAACCATCGACAGGAATTCGTCGGATGAAATCAGAAGCCTGATAATGGATCAAAGAGTAGTCTGGGGTCCTTTCCAGGGAAAAGTGAAAGCCCTTTTTCCTGGCTTTGAGAGCCTATAGTTTTTCCTATCAAGGGATCCAGTAGAGCGCTCGGTTTTCTAATCGTGGAACAGAGCGACCAACTGGACACGGAACTCTGCCAGCATGTTGCTGGCTTCTCTTCTCTCATTTTGGAGATGTCGGACCTTTATTTCAGGCTGAAGGATGAAATTAGGGAACGTGAGTCGCTGGAAGCTCAACTAATCAACGAAAGGGACAGGGCTCAGACATGTTTGGATGTTGCCGAGATTATTCTGCTTGCCCTGGATAAAGAGGGTGAAGTGGAACTTATCAACAGGAAAGGCTGCCAGATTTTGGGCTATCCCTTAGATGAGATAATAGGGAAAAACTGGTTCGAATGTTTTATAAAGATTGAAGATAGGCGGTCTCGGAAATCAGCGTTTGCGGACATCATGGCTCAAAACGCGGAATCGGCAAGTTATGTAGAAAGCGTTATGATCACTTGCAACGGTGATGGGCGACTTATCGCATGGCGCAATACTCGAGTGACCGATGACGAAGGCCTAGTCGTAGGCACACTTAGTTCCGGAGAAGATATCACAGATAGGGTACGAGCGGAGCAAGAAAAGCAGGCCCTTAATGAACAGCTTTTTCAATCTCAAAAGATGGAATCCCTTGGCACTCTGGTCGGAGGGATAGCCCACGATTTTAATAACATGCTTCAGATAATCTTTGGATATTCTCAGATCATTTTAGAAGACCAGAAAAAAGATGATCCTAGTTACAAAGACCTGCAGACCATAATCGCAACAGTCAAAGGAGGGGCCGATCTTGTCAATAGACTGCTGGCGTTCGGCCAGCAAGCCCCGATATTCCCAATCAACCTGGATGTCAACCATCAGATCAGAGAACTGCCACCCCTAATATCGCGAACTCTGCCACAAGTAGTTCAAAATGAAGTCGACTTGCCAGATGAACCGGCAACTATTCATGGTGATCCCCAAAAAATAGATCAACTTGTCATGAACCTCGCCATTAATGCTTCGGAGGCCATGCCGAACGGTGGAAGATTGAAGATTGCAACGACGACGGTATCATTGGACGAGGAGTGTTGCAGGATTCATCCTGGGACGAAACCTGGTGATTACGTTATGCTTACGGTTTCGGATACTGGTTGCCGAATGGATAAAGAAACACTGGCCAGGGCATTTGATCCATTCTTTTCCACAAAGGAAAGAGGCTCGACTCGAGGAACCGGGCTCGGCCTTTCTGTGGTTAAGGGCATAGCGCAGCAGCAGGGTGGTCACGTAACCTGTGAGAGTGAACCAGGTAAAGGAACCGAGTTCAAGGTTTACTTTCCTGCCATAGAGTCAGAGCCTACTGCTAAGAAAAAGGCTTCCTCATCAGTTCATTCAACCGGAACTGAAACAATTTTGGTGGTAGATGACGCTCCTCAGATAGCTGAACTGGCTCAGAGGTTTCTAACGAATGCCGGTTATTCCGTCCTTACAGCTAACACAGGAAGCGAAGCTCTTGAGATCTATCACAGACCAGAGGAGGCGAGATATCGCTGGTTATTTTAGATCTCCTCGTGCCTGAGATGTCTGGCAAAGACTGTTTGATGGAACTGGTAAAGATTGACCCGTTGGTGAAAGTGCTTGTAGCCAGCGGCTACGCTCCAGAGGATGAGTTTCTTAAAGAAATCAATCCCCTTGTAAAGGGATTTTTGCACAAACCTTTTGCGATAGCTGAACTTATCAACGAGGTTGGTTGTGTGTTGGATAGTGATTGAAACTGAATTCAAAAAGATATAATGGAATCCAATAAAGCAATCTTTTTTCTTTGTCGCACGGTGTCGAATCTTGACAATCAAAAAGTTTATCTATAACATGCGTTGACTCGTGTATATATAACATGTTGAATGAATTAAGTTTTAATCGGAGGTGTTTTGGTGAGGACATCTGACGTAGTGGATTTGGTAGCACAGGAAGCCGGAATAACAAAAAAGGCGGCTTCAATCGCATTGAAGACTGTAGTCAAGGCTATTCAGGATTCATTAAATACTAAAGATGGCATGATTCGCATTCCCGATCTCGGGACGTTCAAAGTCATAGAGAAGAAGGAAAGAATGGGCACCAACCCTAAGACTGGCGAGAAAATCAAGATACTGGGCGGCATGGCTCCAAAGTTCTCCGCATCAGCTGCTTTGAAGAAACTCGTTGCACAGGGAGGGTGACTCCATCCGTCGCTCGTGGTTTATAAACATAGCGTTATTTGCGGCTACTATCGTTACAACGACAGTAGCCGGAGCACTTTATGCCAATAAAGAGTTCGTTTCATGGTTTTCTTTTTTCGTTAATGGGCTATTTTTTTCAATTCCATTGATGTCCATTCTTTTGGTCCATGAGATGGGACATTTCCTTGCGGGCAGACGTCGCCATTTAGATGTGACGCCTCCCTATTTCATACCAGCGATTCCACCGGTAGGCACATTTGGGGCGTTTATCAAAATTCGTTCCATTATTCCCGACCGTCAGGCTCTAATAGAGGTTGGGGCCGCAGGACCGGTCTGTGGAGCTATTATCGCCATTCCTCTGCTTTTCATTGGAATTAGCCTGTCCGAGATCCACCAGGGAACTCAATCAGGGACATCCGGACTATCGTTCGGAACGTCAATCATACTTGAACTTGCCTGTCTGGCATGGTTTGGGCATTTTTCCAGTCAAGCGGTCATTTTGCTCCACCCTATAGCAATCGCAGCCTGGTTCGGATTATTTGTTACCGCCATGAACCTGTTGCCCATGGGGCAGTTGGACGGTGGACACGTAGTATACGCGATGTTCGGACCTAGAATTGCCCGTTACGTAAGTTATGGAGTGTTTGGGGCCTTGGCTCCTTTGGGATATTTTACGTGGCCCGGCTGGATAATGTTCGCTGCTCTTGCTCTGGTAATCGGCTTGAAACACCCACCACCCATCGACACATACACCCCCCCCTCTCCGGCGGGCAAGGCCTTGGCCTGGACCGCGATAGCACTGTTTGTTATTACCTTTGTGCCCGCTCCTATTAGTGTGTTCTAATAAAGAGCGCCGTTAAATCTATCAGGCATTTGTTCGTTAGACGTACTGTTGTGTTATAGGCGACTACCGGTTGATCCTAATCGATCTTTCGAAAAATTCCGTTTAACAGGTAAGTTGGTGGTGCCCACTTGTCAGTCTGTTCAATCTTGAGGTTTCCTTTTTATCCTCAAATACAATTTTGCCACTGCTATCACGCCTAGTGCAGAAATAACTTCAAGAGCATAGAGACCAATCGCCGGTATTTTAATAAGTTCTCTGATCGCCGGGTCTGTGAAGATCATCTCCGCCGCAATTTTACCCAAGATGGCCGCCCCCAAATAAATTATGAACGGAAACCTTGCCATCAGTTTTGACAGCAAGTCGCTAGCGAAAACTACAAGAGGAATACTGAGGGCAAGGCCGAACATCAGGAGGGGCAGATTGCCCTTAGACGCCGCTGCAAGAGCCAGGACATTGTCGGTCGACATAGTGACGTCGGCCACTGTTATTATCCAGATCGCGTTCCATACGGTGGTTGCCTGAGGCCCCGTGTCCTTCACGACCGCGTCTTGAAGCAGCAGTTTGCATCCGATCCAAAATATTAACAAGCCTCCGACAAGTTTGACAAAGTTGATTTGAAGTAACTGGGAGGCGAAAAACGTCAGCGCTACTCGCAGGATTACGGCAAGTCCTGCGCCGAAGATGATGCCGAACCGACGTTTTTTCCTGGGCAGAGAGTTTACCGCCATGGCAATTACCACAGCGTTGTCACCAGCCAGAACAAGATCAATTAAAACGATCTGAAATATCCCCAAAACGAGGTTTTCCACTGAGCCTGAAAATGCTCCGGAATCAACAACCATAATTTGCCTCGATGTAATTTGAAACGGGCTACTTTACCTTATTGTGACCACATGACAGAAACAAATGGGACCAAAGTCGAATTTTTAGGACACGTTGCCTCTTACTAATCGTCCTCGTCATGACTTGACATCCTGACCACCAGCACAGAACACTTGGCCCTGCGTAACACCGCTTCAGCAACGCTACCAAGTATCTGATACCTGAAGCCTGTCCAACCATGTGTTCCCATAATGATTAGATCCACGCATTCCTTTTTCGCAAAACTCAATATTTCGTCAGAAGGAGAGCCGACTCCAGTATGATAAGACGTCTCAATTCCGTGTCTTCTAAATTCTTCTGAAATTTCTTCGAGGTCCGCGTTAACTAGTTCCCTGACCTTTTCAATGATCTGCCGCTCATGAAATTTCATTTTGGGACGGTAAGCCTTAACAGGCCATGCGCCTATAACATGAATGATCCTGACTGACGCGCCCACGGCTTGGGCGTAACCCATCGCCCAAGATCGTGCAGCCTCGGCGTTCTTAGAAAAATCCTCGCAGAACATCACCTTTTGCGTTCCATTGATGGGGCCTCCGTTGGTCGGACAAAATCTGTGCAGCTATCGTAACCTAAATCTTTTAGGCATGTAATTCAAATCGCTATCCGCCTGCGGAACCTAGTTAATTGTAAGTGAAAGTATATCGCTTTCGGACTGTCGGATCTTGACAGCTCATTTGTTCTGGGGTATTTAATATAAAGGAGTCAATTAGTTACTGTGGTACAAACCCTTACAAAATTTGGCAGTAAGCTTGAGCAACCTCCGTTAACCAGTGTTTCTGAAGCTGGTTTCCGTTTTTACTGGTGGCGCCATTCAACCTTGACGGTGTGGTCCGCCCTGGATTGCTCAGTTTAACTACTCATTGTAGATAGACAACAAGGCCCACCGTCAAAAGACGGTGGGCTTTTTGTTTCCAGAGGAAGGAATCGTATTGTGGCCTTGCTTAAAACAATGTCGAAGGAATTACTGGCGGACATGGAAACGCCTGTTTCGTGTTATTTGAAACTGTGTACAAGCGAAGATGTTTCATTTCTGTTTGAAAGCAGCGAAGACGTTGAAAGCATAGGTCGCTATTCAATTATAGCATGGGACCCTTTGGTTTCCATCATCCTTTCGGATGAAGGGACCAAAGTCCAATCGTGCGGAGAAGTTTCTGAAAGCTCTAAAGAGGATTTCTTCACATCTGTTCGCAAACTGATGGCTAGTATGGAGTGCGTCGATCCGCCCAAACTCCCATTTGTCGGATCTCTGGCCGGTTATGTTGGTTATGACGCTATAAGACTAATTGAAAAACTTCCCAAGCCTCTCCCAAGTAATCTGCCAACTGCTTACCTCTGCTATCCTTCTCAATTCGTTGTTTTCGATCACTTGAACAGGACAATGACGATATGCGCCATAGGAGAAAATGAGTCAGATTGCAGTGATAAACTTTGCGGAATAGAGTCAAAACTTGCCAGGAACTTAAATACTGGCGTTGGTAGTGAGAAATGCTCAATTGTGCGGCCTTCTCAGGAACGATTTGTCAATTCGGTCCTAAGGGCAAAGGAACACATACTTGACGGAGACATATTTCAGGTTGTTCTTTCGGATCAAATCATGGGGGAAATCAATGTATACCCATTTGAGGTTTATAGATGGATGAGGGTGAACAGCCCATCCCCTTACATGTTCTTCTTGAAGCTCGGAGACCTCAAGCTTGCGGGGGCTTCTCCCGAAACATTGGTCAAACTTATAAACGGAAAGGTATTGATAAGACCAATAGCGGGCACGAGGGGCCGTTCAGCGGACCCGATAAAAGATAAAGCGCTTGAAAGGGAACTCTTGGAATCGGAAAAGGAACGCGCCGAGCACGTCATGTTGGTTGACTTGGCGAGAAATGACGCCGGTCGTGTTTGCCGATACGGTTCAGTAACCGTTGACCCTTACATGATAGTTGAGCGCTATAGTCACGTAATGCACATTGTCTCTCAGGTTACAGGGGATTTGCGCGAAGGATTGGACGCATGGGATGCGTTTAAAGCCGGATTTCCTGCCGGTACGGTTTCCGGTGCGCCGAAAATTCGCGCAATGGAAATTATTGATGACCTTGAAAACAAGCCACGGGGCCCCTATGGAGGCGCCGTTGGCTACTGGGGACCGGGCTTAACGATGGACACCTGTATTGCAATACGTATGATCCAGTTTTATCAGAACAAATTTGTTTTGCAGGCCGGCGCCGGGATAGTGGCGGACTCATCCCCTGTCTTCGAGTATGAAGAGATAATGAGAAAAGCGGCGCATGGCATCGCTTCTCTTCGCGCGGCCATGGGAGACATGTCATGATACTTGTAATTGACAACTATGATTCTTTTACGTTTAACGTTGTTCATGCGCTGGGAAAGTTAGGAAAGCAAATTGAAGTTGTTAGGAATGATGAGATTTCTGTAAATCAAATTGATGACATACGTCCCGAAGCAATTATAATATCCCCAGGTCCCGGTCGGCCCGAAGATTCCGGGATAACGTGCGCAACTATTTCAAAGTACGCCGGTAGAATTCCACTACTCGGAGTCTGTCTTGGTCACCAGGCTATAGGTCACGTTTTCGGGGCCAAGATAACCCGCGCCTTACGCCCGGTTCATGGCAAAGTCTCAGAAATATTTCATGATTCTAAAGGGCTGTTCCAAGGCTTGCCGAATCCATTTCTCGCAGCCCGTTATCACTCTTTGATTGTGCGTAAGGAAACCTTAACAGACCCACTTACAGTTACAGCTCAAACATCCGAAGGAGAAGTCATGGGACTGAGAAGTTCGGACCTCAAACTCGAAGGGGTTCAATTTCACCCTGAATCAATAGCTACTGCCCAGGGAATGGATCTCTTCAGCAACTTTCTAGAAATTTATGTAGTTAAGGAATAACAGCGATGAGGCTTTCAGGGACGTTCAAGCCACCAGGCGACAAATCGATATCCCATCGCATCGCCCTATTGTCGCTGTTGGCCGAAGGGGAATGTGTTGTTTTCAATTATTCCACTGCTCAAGACTGTATGACTTCTGTAGGCGCGGTGAATGCGCTTGGAGGAGGAGCGGTTTTCTCAGGAGAGGGGCTGAATCTGACGGCTAATGGTCGTACACTGAAAGACTCAGTGGGTGTTGATTGCGGCAATTCCGGCACAACCATGAGATTGCTGATGGGTGTTCTCGCCGGAGCTTCGGGCCGATTCATTCTCTGGGGAGATGATTCTCTGATGAAGCGCCCCATGGAACGCGTGGCAAAACCGCTGCGCAGTATGGGCGCAAACATTCTTTGCACTCCAAATGGCACACCACCTGTTACTATAGATGGTTCAAAATTGTGTGGGATTGATTACAGATTGCCCGTGGCGAGCGCCCAGTTGAAAAGCGCTGTTTTGATCGCCGGTGTTCAAGCTGAAGGCCTGACGAGGATTACCGAGCCTGTAAAAAGTCGAGATCACACTGAACACATGCTGGGGATGTTCGGGGCCAACATCTATTTTGAGTCCGGAGCATGGTGTGCTCAAAAATCGGAGATGCGACTTCCCTCAGCTTTCAGGGTTCCCGGAGACCCATCCTCCGCTGCGTTCTTTCTGTGTGGAGCAGCGATGTTTGATGGAAGCGAAGTTACAGCAGAAAGAGTCTTGTTGAATCCGACCAGAATAAAGTTTCTCGATAAGCTCAAAGAGATGGGCGCGCAAATCGAGTTCCAGATCGAAGGGGATTCTCCCGAACCATGGGGATGTGTCAAGTCTAGTCATTTGGGAAACCTTTCACCCTGTAAAGTGACCTCTGAAGAGCT
Source organism: uncultured delta proteobacterium (assembly GCA_963798475.1). Lineage (GTDB taxonomy): Bacteria > Desulfobacterota > Desulfomonilia > Desulfomonilales > Desulfomonilaceae > CAJBEZ01. Next base: position 78,466 of record CAWCTI010000031.1, on the reverse strand, counting down.
ACCAATGCTTGTTGATGAAATTCCCATATTGGCCCTTTTGGCTACTCAAGCTCACGGGGTTTCAGTTTTTCAGGAAATCGGGGAACTGAGAATCAAGGAGTCCGACCGTGTCAACGCCCTAGTTTCCGAATTGGGAAAACTGGGAGCCAGGCTTGAGATTGATGGTCCAAATCTTCTAGTTTATGGTCCAACCGAATTAAAGGCGACTGATGAATTGGAAAGCTTTGGTGACCACCGAATAGCAATGACGTTAGCTATAGCCCGCGGGCTCACTGGTGAGGATGTCCCAATCCGTGATATGTCTTGCGTTTCGATTTCATACCCGGATTTTTTCGAAACTTTGAGGGAATTGGCTGTATGAAAGTCTACTGTGTGATTGGAAACCAGCGAGTTGAAAGGTCTCTTTCACCAATTATGCATAATTCAGTTTTTTCATCACGTGGCATGGACTGCAAGTATGTCGCGTTCAGGATAGAACCGGCAGATCTGGAAAACGCTGTGTTGGGAATAAGATCTTTGAATATTTCAGGAGTTAACGTTACTGTCCCTCATAAAGAAGTCATTATTCCCTTTCTTGATGGGCTTTCAGATAGGGTCCGGGCCATTGGCGCTGTTAATACAATAGTTCGTGATGGGCAATCCCTGATTGGCCACAACACCGACGTGGGTGGGTTTGAAGATTTACTCGACAACTACGCGGTTTATCCCAACAATTCGGATGTGGTGATATTGGGGGCGGGTGGCGCCACGAGAGCAGTGCTCCATTCGTTCATCGAGCGTGGCTATAAAATGGTTAGTGTTGTTAACCGAACGTACAAAAAGAGTTTAGAACTGACAGCTAAATTGGGCGGTTTGGCAGTCCCTCTGGAAAATGCTACGGAAGCTTTGCGAAACGCCACTCTGCTGGTAAATGCTACAAGCGTGTCAGAGACGGCAGACGGCCGATATTTCACAGAAATCTTTTCCAACGAAACCCGGTTCGATAAGCTCCGGTTGGTCATAGACATAAATTACGGACGCAAAACCAACTTTTGGGCGTCTCTGGCAGAGAATAACGGAGCCGGTTTTACTGATGGTTTATATATGTTGGCAGCTCAGGCTAGACGGAGTTTCCGCTTGTGGACAGGGGAAGAGCCGACAATCGACGATTTTCTTCGCCCTATAGGTTTAGTTGAATGATGGAGAACATTTATATTACCGGTTTCATGGGAGCGGGTAAAACTACCGTTGGCCAGGCGCTGTCCAGAATCTTGAAACGACGCTTTGTGGACATGGACCAGGTAATCTCAAGAAAAAGCGGCATGTCTGTAAGCGCCTATTTTGAGAAATTGGGAGAGAATAATTTCCGTGAAGTTGAAACAAATGCGCTTCGGAAGATTGCTTCAAAGAAATCGTTGATTGTGGCCACGGGTGGAGGAACGCCAACTAGCGTCATGAATCGCAAGATTATGCGTGTTTCCGGCAAGATTGTTCACGTCAATGTTACACTAGATGAATGTTTGGACCGCCTCGGAACTGAAGCGAATTTGGCGAGGCCATTGTGGAAGGATCGAGCGTCAGTTTCAGCGCTATACAATAGCCGTCTCGAAGCATATGCGGATTGTGACACAAGAGTTGAGGCTTCGAACGACTCGCCCGAGGAATTAGCGTGGCAAATTTGTGACAAACTTCAACCTCGACGATCAATTGATGTTCAACTAGGCGGTGTGAGTCACCCCTTGGTTTTAACATGGAGGCCCCAGCAAGATGTCTCCAGACTTGCCAAGCTTGCCAAAACATTCGTAATTACCGACAACCGGGTATCCAGATTGCATATGGAACGTTACTTAATGGCGTTGGGTAATGCTACTGTGGTGTCGCTGCGAGCGGGGGAGCGTAGCAAAACGCTAGGTAGCGCTAGACGTCTGTACGAGGCCATGTTAACGGATCGACTTGGTAGAGACGGTCTTATTATAGCGATTGGTGGTGGTGTTATCACTGACTTGGGAGCGTTTGTGGCTTCAACTTACAAACGAGGTGTACCATTTATTCTCGTTTCAACCTCACTTGTCGGTTGTGTTGACGCTGCTATAGGTGGTAAAGCCGCTGTTGATCTGAACGAAGTAAAAAACCCTGTAGGCTGTTTCGCAGCTCCCTCCGCGGTATTCCTGGATCTCAGGGCCCTGAGCACTTTGCCTCGAAAATGTGTTTCAGAGGGCCTGGTAGAGGCTTACAAAACTGGCCTGGTAGCTGATTCGACCCTCGCGAAGTTGATAGAAAACAATATTGAGCCGCTTCTACGAGGCGACTTGCTCACTTTGGCCGAGGTTGTCCGTTTGTCCGCTTCAGCCAAAGCTGACATTGTAGGAAAGGATTTTAGGGAGAGCGGTATGAGGCGTGTTCTGAACTTTGGCCACACTTACGGCCATGCTGTCGAGAGCTTCAACACCTATCGGTTGAGCCACGGAGTATCTGTCGCTGTAGGAATGATTGTGGCGGTGGCCATTTCTGAGAACCGGGGCTTGTTGAAAAAGAAACTGTCGGCGAGGATTCAGACAACCTTGAGAAATTTCCTTCAAAACCATACCGTTGTGCCTTCGGCCGATGAAGCCTGGCGAATCATGATGAATGACAAAAAGAATCGGAATGGTAAAGTAACCTTTGTATTGCTTACGGAACTCGGTTCACCCATCTGTGTGGATGATCTGAGGTTGGAAGAACTGGATACCGCTATCCGAAATTTAGAAGGTCTGAAAAATGGGTAGTATTTATGGCCGATTTTTTCGCTTGTCCACATTCGGCGAATCTCACGGCCCTGCGGTAGGTGTCATTGTAGAAGGGGTTCCTCCCGGGCTGTCATTAACCTCGGAAATCGTCCAGTCAGAACTGGATAAACGCAAACCTGGTTCCAGCCAGTATGTCTCGCAGCGTTCAGAATCGGATACGGTTGAAATCCTTTCCGGTGTCGCAAACGGGAAGACGCTTGGATCTCCCATCGCAATGCTAGTCAGAAACACTAACCAGCGATCTAAGGATTATTCAGCTATAGCGGACCTTTTTCGCCCTGGTCATGCGGACTACACGTATTTCAGAAAATATCTAACTGCGCCGCAACCGGGCGGAGGTCGATCATCAGGTCGGGAAACAGTTGGCCGGGTTGCCGCTGGCGCCATCGCCAAAGTCATTCTTGAAAAAATCGGTTTGCTCGTGAACGCATATACCATTGGAATCGGCAACGTATTAGCGCAACATGTGGATATCGGTTTTGCTCTTACTAATCCATTGAGATGCTCTGACCCCGATGTTGCTGAAGCAATGGAAAACGAGGTTAAATCGGCTGTTTCCGAAGGCGATTCGATTGGTGGAATAATTGAGGTTACCGCCGAAGGCGTGCCCGCAGGTCTCGGAGACCCGGTTTTCGATAAACTTGACGCCTTACTTGCCGCCGCGTTGCTTTCAATAGGTGGAGTAAAGGGTTTGGAGTTCGGTGATGGGTTCAAGTCTACTCGGCTGCGGGGGTCTCAGCACAACGACGGGATGACTTCAGGCGGTTTCTTGTCCAATCACTCTGGTGGCATCCTGGGTGGAATCTCCACTGGACAAACTATAAAAATGAGGCTAGCCATAAAGCCCACGGCGTCCATTTCTATAGAGCAGAAAACAATAGACTTAAATGGGCTGGACCGGCTGATCTCCGTAAGAGGAAGACACGATCCCTGCCTGTGCCCGAGGATTGCGCCAGTCGCCGAGGCCATGACGGCGATAACGCTTGCGGACGCATGGCTTGCGGACAGGGCAATTAGAGGAATAAGCGTATGAAATTGTATGTGGTAAATGGGCCGAACCTTAACATGCTCGGCAAGCGGGAACCGGAATTGTATGGATCCAAGACCCTGTCAGAAATAGAAAATGCCCTTGTTAAGCTTGGTTCTGACCTCGGTTTCGATGTTGAATGTTTTCAATCTAACTTTGAAGGTGAAATGGTTTCGATCATTCAATCTGCAGGGACTCAATCTTGTGGACTGATTCTAAACGCGGGAGCGTACACTCACACAAGCATAGCAATTCGGGACGCTGTCTTGTGTTGCTCTGTTCCGGTAGTCGAGGTCCACCTAACCAACCCTCACGGCCGGGAGTTGTTCCGCAGAAGATCACTGCTATCGGACGTTTGCACGGGAGTTATAGCAGGGTTCGGGTGGCGTTCATATTGTTTGGCGATAACGTGGTTTGCGAACTATAGTTGTGATTCCGGGCCATTATAGATTCATGTCCAGTGCGCTGAATAAAATGTTGACAATGGTTTCATGCTGCTGTAAAAGAGAAATATCGCATAAAGCAAGGAAACGGTTCATGGGTTCAGAATTTAATAATCTCGCAAAAGTTGATGGCCAGTTTGAAAACGGGGCATACTTTTATTTTTGGCGATCTTATTATTTCGTCTGTCTACCCGTGTCCGGAGGGCTATAAAGAGTAACAGAATTTAGACGGAAAGCAACAAGGCCATGGGTAGACAGCGAAATCGCCCATGGCCTTGTTTTTTTTGGGCCTTGGGCAAAATAAAACCCCCAAGGCCCTTTTCGTTTCCGAAAGGAGCGTTTCAGATGATGAAGCTTAGCGCCACCGTGTCCAGGGTAGAAGACCCAAATCCGTCGTCAACGATGCAGCCAAATAGACCACCCACCCGAAAGGGGTTCATAAGCCGGGACTATCAAAGAGAAGATACGGTAGTTAGGGTCGGTGAGGCCATTATAGGTGGAGGTTCATTCGCGGTAATAGCTGGGCCGTGCTCTGTAGAATCCTTACAACAACTCGTTGATACCGCATTCGCCGTCAAGGAAGCCGGAGCGGTCGTGTTGCGGGGAGGGGCATTCAAACCCAGAACCAGCCCTTATAGTTTTCAAGGCTTGGGCGAAGAGGGTCTGAAACTGCTGTCGCTAGCTCGAGAAGTTACCGGAATTCCGGTAGTTACGGAAGTCATGGACACCGCGGATGTGGCGCTTGTCGAAGATTATGCCGATATGCTACAGATTGGCGCTCGCAATGTTCAGAATTTTTCTCTGCTCAAAAAGGTTGGAACGTGTCAAAAGCCGATCATTCTTAAAAGGGGATTGATGTCAACCATTGATGAATTGCTGTCGTCCGCGGAATATATTCTCGCGGCGGGGAACTCACAGGTAATTTTATGTGAAAGAGGGATACGGACTTTTGAAACGGCGACAAGGAATACTCTCGATCTTAGCGCTGTTTGTGTCCTCAAGGAAAGAACTCATTTGCCCGTGATTGTAGATCCGAGTCATGCTGTAGGTGTGAGACGATTCGTTCAACCGTTGTCCATGGCGGCTTTGGCCGTAGGGGCTGATGGAATTATGGTCGAAGTTCATTGTTCCCCTGAAACCGCTCTATGTGATGGTGAACAATCTCTACGACCCGAGGATTTTTGTAACCTTATGAAAAACCTTGCGATCATTCACGAAGCCATGAATCTTTTAGTATGACATGTTTTGAGAACCAAGACCAGAAAGAGGCTCTGATGCGGTTATCTGAAGCGCTTAAGATTGATGAGTCCCAAGGTAATAGCAACTCCACCGGGATAACCTCGATTCAAGGAATAAGGGAACAAATTGATAATATCGACAGGGAATTGTTAAGACTAGTTAATCAGAGAGCTTTTCACGCGTTGACCATCGCGGAATTGAGAAATTCAGCCAACATAACTAATTTCTCTCCTGAACGGGAGCTCACTATAATTAAATCTCTCTGTGACGCGAACTCAGGCCCGCTGTCAAAATCTTCTGTAGCCAATGTATTTTCCGAAATAATTTCAGCTTGTCGCAGCGCCAAACGTCCATTGAGAGTGGCCTTTCTGGGGCCTGAGGGGACGTTCAGTCACCTGGCGGCGTTACGACGATTTGGCAATTCGGCGCTCTATCTCCCCCAAGCTTCGATTGATGATGTCTTTGACGCAGTTGAAAAGGGAGCCGCGGATGTCGGCATCACACCGGTGGAAAATTCCTCTGAAGGCGCTGTCAGCGCAACGATGGATCAGTTTATAGATTCAAATTTGTTGATCTGCGGGGAAATCTTCTCAAGAATACGGCATGTGCTCATGTCCAGTGAATCCTCGTTGGATAACATTTCCGTGGTTTATTCTCACCCTCAAGCTCTCAATCAATGTCGTAACTGGCTGAGAACGAATTTGCCGGCGGCTTCCTTGATGCCGGAAACAGGTACCGCTGAGTCGGCGCGTATTGCGCTTGTCAGGCCCGGATCCGCGGCAATAGGTAACGAGGTTACAGCCACACAGCATGACCTCAAAATCCTTGCCTCGGATATACAGGATAGCCTTAGTAACACCACACGATTCCTGCTGTTGGGGAAAAACAAGAGCGCTCCTACTGGTGTGGACAGAACATCTCTAGTTTTCGCAGCCGCTCATATCCCAGGTTCACTTCATAAGGCGCTCGAGCATTTTGCGAAGAGATCTGTAAACCTTACTCGAATTGAATCCCGTCCTATGAAAAACAAAAACTGGGAGTATTTCTTTTTCGTGGATCTTGAAGGTCATCAGGAATCCCCAATGGTCAAAGAAGCGATTGAAAGTCTACACTCTGATGTTGAGTTTCTGAAAATTCTTGGTTCCTATCCAATAGGGGATATTGATTCATCAAATTTGTAGAGGGCGAGAGAAAGTATACGGTAAAGATAGTGGACGACACAGACTTCAGGAAAGCTAAGGTTTGCATTATAGGCGGAAATGGTCGTATGGGCCGCTGGTTTGGAGAGTTATTTCGGGAAGCCGGTATGAATACGATCGTCTCGGACCTAGAGGATTCTCCATTTTTAGAAGAATCTGTGGCTTCGAGCGACGTCGTTATGCTGGCTGTCCCGGTCACAGCAATCGAAAATGTAATGAGATCAATAGGACCGTTTATAAGACCCGATGCTCTGTTAATGGACATATCCTCTATCAAAGGAAATCCTATAGATTTTATGCTCAAATATTCACAAAGCGAGGTTATCGGGACACATCCTCTGTTCGGCCCGTCCACGGTTTCTCTTCTCGATCAGGTGGTATTTGTTTGCCCGTCACGAACCGAGAGATGGATAAAACCCTTTAGAGATTTTCTGGAAGAGCGGGGCGCAAAAATTACCGAAATCTCCCCCGATGGGCACGACAAACTCATGGCGTGTTTCCAAACCTTGAGACATGTCATGCTTACGTCTTTGGGGCAGACATTGATACGGTTGGGTTTCGACTCACATGGTCAGGTTGAGGCTACAGGAGTATGGTTTAAGCAACTGGTGGCAATGATGCGTCATCAGTTCGAGCAGCCTTCAGAACTTTATGCTGATCTTGCCATTGAAAACCCATATTCCCTCGAGACGCTGAGACTGTTCCACAGGAGTTTTAACCAACTAGCTAATTTTGTTTCCATAGGAAATAGGGACGGACTTGTTAACGCCATGGATGAAGTGGCTCAATTCTGCACGACCGAAGCAACGTCAAATGATTCCGCATGGGGTTGGTGGCGCGACATAGGAGGAGATTCCCGGCATATAGAGGTCTGATCAAGCCCCTTAATACAAAACAGACAACAAAAGGCCGTGAATCTCAAAGCCAAGAAGATTCACGGCCTTTTCATTTTTAATGAATAGCGTTTGGAGGATACCATGATTAAGGATTCAATAGAAAGAGCGGTTTCAGGCAATGACATCTCCGAGACCCAGATGATGGAGACCATGGAAGAGATAATGGAAGGTCGCGCAACCCAAGCTCAGATCGGCGCGCTCCTGGTAGCCTTGAGGATGAAAGGTGAGACGGTTGAAGAAATCACGGCCGCCGCAAAAGTGATGAGATCCAAAAGTTCTCGCATACCGTACAAATGTGAGGAAGGCGAGTTTCTTATTGACACATGTGGGACAGGAGGCGATTGCTCCAACACATTTAATGTTTCTACTACCGCGGCGTTTGTGGCTGCAGGCGCTGGAGTAAAGGTCGCTAAACATGGAAATCGGTCCGTTTCAAGCAAATGCGGCAGCGCTGACTTGATGGAAGAGTTGGGATTGCCGTTGGATCTTTCTCCGGAGCAAGTCGCCTTATGTATTCGGCAGGTAGGTATTGGCTTCTTGTTCGCTCCCGTTTTACACACTGCAATGAGACACGCGATCGGAGCCAGACGTGAGTTGGGACTTCGGACTATATTCAACGTCTTGGGGCCATTGACTAATCCTGCCGGAGCTCAGGTTCAGTTGATGGGAGTATATGATAATCAGATGGTCAAACCTTTAACTCATGTGGTAGCGAGACTTGGGACCAAGAAGGCTTTTGTAGTTCACGGCCACGGCGGATTAGATGAAATCAGCCTCAGTGGGCCTACTCTAGTGGGATTGGCCGATAATGGCGAGGTTTCATTCAAGTATATGGAGCCATCGGATTTCGGGATAAAACCTAACGCTTCGATAGCTGTCGGTGGTGGAAATGCCCAGGAAAACGCTGCTCTCACCATGTCTGTGTTAAACGGAGAAACGGGACCATATAGGGATGTGGCCCTTTTGAATGCGGCCGCTGCTTTGGTAGCGGCAGATCGAGCAACGACATTAATGGAGGGAATGGCTTTGTCAACTTTTTCAATTGATTCAGGGGCGGCATTGAATAAATTGGACGAACTGATTAAATTCGCTAAATCCCTAAGAAACGGAGGACACTGATTTGTCACCTTCAACACATGATTTTTTTCGGGTGGTAATTGAGAACAAAAAGCGGGAAGTTGAAAAGCTAAAAGCCATCGGGATGACAATGCTGGAAATGCTTGCCGATGCAGCGCCCAAGTCCTTGGATTTCCTTGAAAGACTTCGGAGTGATACATCGGTTCCGATTATTGCTGAAATAAAGAAGTCGGCACCATCCTGGAATGGTCTCCGAAAAAATATTGATATTAAAAGTGTCGCCAAAGCGTACCAATATAACGGCGCTGCAGCCATCTCGGTCCTTACCGATTCTCCATTCTTTGGCGGCTCTATCGATGATTTGACATCAGTTCGTTATCAAGTCATTCTTCCGCTTTTGAGAAAGGACTTCATCATAGGAGTCGAACAGTTATACGAAGCAAGGGCGGCTCAGGCAGACGCCGTATTGCTCATATTGGCGATTCTGGATGACCATGAACTCCAGCGACTCTATGAGACCACTTTAAACTTGGGCATGACCCCGCTCCTTGAAGTAAGCGATGAGCATGAAGCGCGAAGGGCGCTCAGGCTTGATCCGCGTTTAGTCGGAATTAACAATCGCAATCTGAAAACACTGGAGGTAGACATCGGGGTCTCAGAGAGACTTAGAAAGATGATTCCTGAGGACGTCATCGTTATAGCGGAGAGCGGCGTAGCAACTGAGGCTGATGTTAAAAGACTCCTGGCCGCCGGAGTCAATGGGTTCCTTATTGGAACGGCCCTGATGAAGTCTCCTGACCCAGGAAAGGCGCTGAATTCATTTGTTAGCGTTGGGAGGTCGTGATGGTTCGTGTCAAGATTTGTGGGATTACCAGTTTGGAAGATGCTTCTATGGCTGCTGCAATGGGGGCAGATGCGCTAGGTTTTGTATTCGCTCCTAGCCCGAGGCAGGTGTCATTGGACAAAGCGTATGAAATTACACAGTCTTTACCTCCCTTCATCCAGACAGTCGGGGTTTTTGTAGACTCTGACATTGAGGAAGTAATTTTTTTCAGAAATCATTTACGGTTGGATCTGGTTCAGTTAAGTGGATCAGAGACCGACGGCTACATTCGCGCGTTGGAAACACGGGTAATCAAGGCGGTCCATGTAAAAAATGGATTCAAGCCAGGCCCCAATATTCACGAAGCCGCCACCATTCTTTTGGATACCGCCAAAGATGGATTGAAGGGCGGCACTGGTATGGCTTTTGATTGGGACCTAGCAGCGGATGTTGCGGTTAAGCGACCTATAATTCTAGCCGGTGGGTTAACGCCGGAAAACGTGGCTACAGCCGTTAAGAAAGTTCAACCCTATGCGGTAGACGTTGCCAGTGGAGTAGAAATAGAACCGGGCAGGAAGGACCATGACAAAATTAGGACTTTTATACAAAGAGCAAAAACAGCAGGTTTCGGTGCCTGATCAAAACGGTTATTTCGGCAGATTCGGGGGCCGTTTTGTTCCTGAAACACTGATGCCTGCGTTAGAAGAGCTATCAAAAACGTACGATCGAGTAAAAAATGATCCATCATTTGCCACTGAGCTAAAAGATCTCCTCAAGGATTATGCCGGCCGAGAGACTCCTCTGTATTATGCGCGGCGGCTTTCTGAAAATCTTAAAGGCGCCCGGATCTTTCTGAAACGTGAGGACTTGACGCACACTGGCGCACACAAAATCAATAACGCTCTAGGACAAGTTTTGCTGGCTGTTAGGATGGGGAAGAACCGGATAATAGCGGAAACCGGGGCGGGTCAACATGGAGTCGCCACAGCCACTGCCGCAGCGCTCATGGGATTGGAATGTGTTGTCTACATGGGGAGTCTAGATATTGAACGGCAAGCCCTAAATGTAACACGAATGAAAATGTTGGGGGCGCAGGTTGTCCCGGTCAATGATGGTAGTTGTTCGCTCAAAGACGCTGTAAACGCAGCGATTCGCGATTGGGTAACAAATGTCGCCAGCACTCACTACATAATAGGATCAGTAATCGGACCTCATCCATATCCAATGATTGTTCGGGATTTTCAGTCGGTTATTGGGAAAGAGGCCAGGACACAGATGCTCGAACAGGCCGGAAAACTGCCCGACGTCGCAATAGCGTGCGTAGGAGCGGGCAGTAACGCTATAGGACTTTTTCACGCGTTTCTGGGTGATCCCGTTCGTTTGATTGGGGTTGAAGCAGCGGGTTACGGTCTAAATACCGGCCGTCATGCCGCCAGCCTGTGCGCTGGTAGTCCTGGAGTCCTTCACGGAGCGTTACTTTACCTGTTACAGGACGAAAATGGGCAAATTACTGAGGCTCATTCCATAGCCGCGGGATTGGACTACCCCGGAGTTGGGCCCGAACATGGCATGTTAAAAGATATCGAGAGGGTCACTTATGTTTCAGTTACCGACGAAGAAGCTGTTCAGGGTTTCATGGAGCTTGCGGAGATTGAGGGCATAATACCAGCGCTTGAAAGCGCTCACGCAATCGCATACCTCAAGAAATTCGCAGGCGCCATGTCCAAGGGTGACACCATCCTGGTCTGTCTTTCCGGTCGCGGCGACAAAGATGTGTCCCAAGTGGCAGAATATCTTGAGTCTAAAAATGTTTTGAAAAGCGCTACTAACTCTTCGACTTCGGCGGAGAATCAAAAATGACTTCTAAAATAACCTCGCAATTTGAAAATGCGGCCAGGCAAAATCGAGCGGCCTATGTTCCGTTTATAATGGGGGGGTTCCCCAATGATGAGACATTCATTCGATTATTAAAGGCCCTGGATGATTGCTCCGCAGATGTCATAGAAATCGGGGTCCCGTTCTCTGATCCGGTAGCCGATGGGCCTACGATACAAAAAGCTGGGAAAATTGCTCTGGATAATGGGGCCAGCCTTAGAAAGATACTGGGAACACTCAGTGAAGTTAGCGTCGGTATCCACGCTCCAATGGTTCTGATGACATATTGGAACCCCATTCTCAGGATGGGAGTAGACGAGTTTGGTGACAAGGCCAAAGCCGCAAACGTTTCCGGTGTTATCATCCCTGATTTGCCGCCGGATGAAGCCGGATATTGGATAAGGGTTGCACGCTCCTACGAAATCGACACAATTTTCATGGTTGCCCCTACCACGACTCCAAAAAGACTTGAAGCAATCGTAAATTTGTCAAAGGGATTCGTTTATCTGGTTTCCATGACAGGGGTTACTGGGAGCGCTTTAGTGGTTGATGAGGAATTGCTTAAAACAGTGGCCAACGTAAAAAGTTTGACGTCCGTTCCTGTAGCGGTCGGTTTTGGAGTGTCAAATCCAGAGCAGGCGGCAGCGCTGTCAAATGTGGCCGACGGAGTGATAGTGGGAAGCGCCCTGATTAAAAAGTGTCTTGAAGCTGATGATGATGTAAGCGCAATTAATGCTGTTTCGAGTTTGTCCCGTGGCATAATCGCCGCATTAGGCAAGAATTAATTCTCACGGCGCTTGAAACAATTTCTAAAAAGGCTGTCTATAAAAACAGTATGAGTTTCTGGATCTTGAATTTGCATAGTCATCAGAAGCTGTAGTAATCGATCCATTTTCTAGCCGATTCATCAGAAAGGACTAAAACATGAGAAAAATCTTGATTATTTTTTGTATGTTTGCGCTCTGCGCAGTTTCTCCTCTAGTTTACGCAGCGGGACATGAACACGGTCAGGTTGACAAGGCCGCAGAACTACAGAAGGACGCGGCTCAATCGACCCCTCACACCCAGAAAGACATGATGTCCAGCATGATGGAGATGATGCAAAAGTGTAAGGCCATGATGTCCAGCGAGAAATTTTCGCCAATGTCGATAATTTCAAGGACGAAAGACTTGGGGTTGACTGACGAGCAGGTGAAAACGCTCAAGGAAATCGATAAAGAAAGCGCAGCTAAGGCTAAAGCTGTTTTGAAGCCTGATCAGGTAACCAAAATGGAAGCATTGGCGGGCCAGCAGAAGATGATGTGCCCCATGATGAATATGATGAATAGGAATGGAGAATCCAAAGACAAAACCCCCGGCATGCCGATGAAAGAAATGAAAGGCGATAAAAAGGAACACGGCATGAAAATGAAAGATACTAACGGTGAGGCTAAGTCATCCAGCCAAGATGGAATGAAGATGGGGAAATAGGTCTTTCCTTTGGCGTCGAAGCAATAACCTGAACTCATCAGTTTTTGTAAGCCGGCCTTATTCCCTAAAAATCTAACGAAGGTTGACAGAATACAATACTTTGTTCTATTTTTGCTGATGCTGCGAAGAGTGGTATCCTCACTCTCCATCGGGGCCGGGGTAGCTCAGTGGTAGAGCAGATGATTCGTAATCATCAGGCCGTGGGTTCAACTCCCATCCTCGGCTCCAGTAATTCGTAAATGACGCCGAACTTATGTTTAGATGGTTTCGGCATAACACGCTCCGTTTTCTTCCTCACAGGTTGTCCACCGGGCTCTTCAAGCACCCTGTCTACCCGGTCCAGAACATGGGTTTAGATTATCCCGAAGTATGCCGCGGTCGTGCCATTTCTGGGAACTTCGAGTCGGTTCATCACCGTTCTCGAACCCTCACGTTCTCATGGAAAGACTATTTCAGGTCTTTTCCTATGGAGAATGCTTTGCCAAGATGCCGGCCAATTCCGTAATAGCCACGCCCATGATCAGGCGACCACAAAAAAGGCTTGATCTTCTCGATCTCGGGGCCATTTTGTCCGACAACCGCCTCGTCAGCCTTTATGTCCAGAATTTCACCTATGAATTGAGTGTGGAGGCCAATCTTGTGGGTGTGGATGACTTTACACTCCAGTGCCAACGGAAATTCGGCAACATATGGAGCGTTCACCACGTCGCTTTTCACCGGTGTGAGTCCAGTCGCCACAAATTTGTCGGTATCCTTCCCCGAGGCTATACCAATGAAATCAGCCTGCTTCAGGTAATCCTCCGAGGGAATGCTTATCGTGAAGGCTTTTTGCTCCATGAGGTTGCCGTACGTGTAAGTGGCCTCGCGAACTGATATGGAGACGCAGGGGGGAGCGGAGCAGCAAATCCCGCCCCAGGCTACGGTCATGACGTTGGGCTTGCCAGTCTTATCGTACGTGCCCACAATCAAAACGGGGGTAGGATAGAGAAGGGTTTTGGCTCCTATAGACTTTTTCATGACATTCCTCCTGATGGTCTGGCCATAAGTATGCCGGACTGAGTGATACCAGATGATTGCGTCAGTCTCTAATCTATTTAGCTGAGCACAAAGAGCAAGAAATTTCAAACTAAATTATTGTCGTGACGGACCCTTCCACCTGGATTCCTCCATTTTTCAAAATAGAGTTCGTTGCACTGTTCTTGCAGACCATGATATTCTTTTTATAAGTTTGACCGGCGTCTCCTCTGACAAAGCGTCTTTTTGCCAAGAACACCATACCACGGGCAAGCCTGTGAATCTCATTTATTACAGATGCTTAAACCACCAAGAAACACTTTTATAAGAGGCTCATGAGTGATCATCTATTCAAAGCGCTACTATATTGGATGTCAACAGGAGGAAACAAATTATGAAGAAACTATTCGTGATTGGCGCACTTGTGTTTCTAGTTGTGTCATTCTTGGGTTCTGCCCAATCGAATGACAAGCCGATCAAACTGGGAGCCATGTTTATCAACTCTGGCCCACTTGGTGGTTACGGAATCAACGGGCAGCGAGCCATCATCATGGCTTTAGAAGAAATAAACTCCTCTGGAGGTGTTCTTGGCAGAAAGCTAGAATTGGTTTTCGGAGACACTAAATTGAAGCCGGAAGTGGCCGTCGAGCTTGCCGAGAAGTTTATCAATGAGGACAAGGTGGATTTTCTGATGGGCCCTACGTCCAGTGGCGTAGCGCTCTCACTATCCGAAGTCGCTCGAAAACATAAGAAAATCCTCGTCAACACGCAATCCGCGACATATGTTTTGACCGGAGCCAAATTCAATCCTTACCTGTTTAGCACCCTGAGCAACGTGATGATGCATTCTCGTTCAGGGGCCTATTACATGGCTTCCAAACCCTGTAAACGGTGGATGTGTATTGCTCCTGACTATAATTATGGCCACGAATCCTGGGATTTGTTCAAGGAAAAACTTAAGGAGTTGAAGCCTGAAGTAGAGATTGTAGGCGAAACGTTTCCCAAGTTAATGGCCCCTGACTATTCAGCCAACATAGAGGAAATTTTAAAAGCCAAGCCGGATGGCGTTTGGTGCCCGCTTTGGGGGCAAGATGCCGTCAAATTCATCCGACAGGCAAAGCAATTCAAACTCTTCGACACCATTAAGTTCGCTTTTCCAGTAGGAGCGGCCCTGGAAACCCTTGTCCCGCTTGGCAAGGATACGCCCGACGGGCTGTTCATGGCGTCCAGGTATTTCTTCACTACTCCCGATTCGGTGGAGAACAAAGAGTTCGTAAAGAGATACTTCGAGAAATACAAGGAATATCCTGACTATATGGCTGAAGAGACTTACGCTGGCGTGTATTTCATCAAAGCAGCCGCAGAGCGAGCAGGCGCTACAGACGCAGAGGCGATTATCAAAGCCGTCGAGCGGGAGCCTCTAGCCTGGCCGACTCCGGAGGGTTGGAAGATCATGAGGGCTGCGGATCATCAAGTGGTAGAAGATGTGGTCTGGGGAGAAACCAGTTACAGCGAAAAGTTTGGTTTCTCGATTCTCAAGAACATAGAGTCTATACAAGCTGAAGAGATATGCCGGACCCCCGAGGAACTCAAGCAGGTAAACAGGAACCCCTAGACGCATCCTGAGATCCTGGAGGATATAATCCAAGATGAGTCAACCATCCTATGAAATTTGTAGCAGAATTCTCATTCCAGACAGGCAGGAAGAAGGTGAAATCGGGGATGTATTTGAGACTGAAAATGGGGACTGGGAGTACACAGTGATTTGCAACGATGGGACGAAGGTCACGGTCTACGAGTCTGAAATATCCTGCATCTGTTCAAGGTGATGCGAGGCCGTTATAAATCGGGCATGTCAAGAATTTTATGTAAAAGAAATCTCCGGGCTGATCGGTCCTTGAACATAGAGCTAGGCCAGGGGAGGGTGCTCTCCCACCCTCTCCATAACCGTTCTTGAATCAGGCCCTTTTATAAAGCGTTAGAGCCGCCTCAATTGAAGTGTTAATGAGAGATTCCGAGGTCCTTGGAAGCTGTTTCCGAACCTTCTGATAGACAATCGTAAAACGCTCTTTTCCCAGCGCTTCTTTTCTCAAATTCTAGTTGCGATTCTATGGCATGTTTTTTTTGTTAAAGGAGTTGAGGTAGCAAATGAATATACTCGTCATCCTTGGTCATCCAGACCCGGACAGTTTCAACCATGCCATAGCCTCCACCGTGTGCGAAACTTCACTGAACAACGGACATCGTGTGCTATTTCATGATCTGTACGCCGAGGGGTTTGATCCACTCCTCGCCAAAGCGGAAATCCCGGAACAGGGATTGGTCCCCGAGATCATACAGCATCATTGTGAACAGTTGCGGTCTTCTGACGGCATAGTCATAGTACACCCTAATTGGTGGGGTCAACCGCCAGCCATTCTGAAGGGATGGATCGACAGAGTCATTAGACCGGGCATAGCCTACCGGTTTGAAGACGGCGACACTGGCGACGGAGTCCCCATTGGGCTGCTCAAAGCCAAAGCGGCTTTGGTTCTCAACACGTCTAACACCCCGGATGAACGGGAGCGATCAGCCTTCGGTGATCCCTTGGAGTCACTGTGGAAACGTTGTATTTTCGAGTTATGCGGTGTCCACATCTTCCACCGCAGGATGTTCAATGCCATCGTCACGAGCACTCATGACCAGCGACAGACATGGCTCAATGAGACTCGGCGACTCGTTACGCAGCTCTTTCCCAAAAAATCATGACAATTGCATGCGTACGGAGAACCATGAAGATCTCATACGTTCACGGTTACGACCCTAGAGAAAACATACGTCTTCAGGACCAGGCTTCCACCTTGGTTGAATTGCTCCATTCCGACACTTCATATCCGACCGGAAGCAGTATACTTGAAGCTGGTTGTGGTATTGGCGCTCAGACGGTTACCCTAGCTCGGAATAGCCCCAATGCGCTTATTACTTCTGTGGATATATCTGAAGCCTCAATTATCGAAGCCAGGGGAAAAGTAACAGAGGCGGGATTCAGCAACGTTCAATTCCAACAGGCGGATATCTTCAATTTACACTTTAGGCCGGAAGCTTTCGACCACATCTTCGTTTGTTTCGTTTTAGAGCATTTGTCTCGACCCCTTGATGCGCTAAATTCCTTGAAAGTCATTCTCAAACCTGGCGGTACAATTACAGTCATTGAAGGCGATCACGGTTCCGCTTTTTTTCACCCGGACAGCCCTTCCGCCCGTAAGGCAATTCAATGTCAAGTAGAACTACAGAAAAGATCAGGCGGTAACGCCATGGTTGGAAGAGAATTGTATCCGCTTTTACTACAAGCGGGCTTTCGTTCCATTCGAGTTTCCCCACGAATGGTTTACGTTGATTCAAGCAAACCTGAGTTTGTTGAAGGTTTCACCAAAAAGACTTTTACGGCTATGATCGAAGGTGTTCGTGAATCTGCAATTAAAGCGGGGCTGACAGACCAACATGTCTTTGAGGAAGGAATTAAGGACCTTTACAGAACAACGGAGCTGGATGGTGTATTTTGTTATACTTTTTTCAAGGCATTAGGAGAGAAGCCTCACTTGCGTTAGCGTTCTTCGCTAGGACTTTTTTCTTATAACCGCCGTCATCAATGAGTTCCTCTTTAATAAGTTTGCTCAAACGCTTGATACGGTACTCCTCTCTGAATGCGGCCGATTTCGTCAATTCATTAGATGACCAGACCAGCCTGACAGGAAGTCTGGACCTCGTATAGCGAGAGCCCACTCCCCTGTTATGCTCAAGCAATCGGCGTTCAATGTCTGTTGTGGCGCCGCAGTATAGACTGTCGTCAGAGCATCGGAGTAGATAAACTTGCCAGGGCGTCATTGAATTCCTATTGTTTCGATGAACGCGAGTTCGTGTCAGGTTCAGTCCGAAGCGCTGGTCCGATTCAGTCAAGCTTTTCATGGCTCGCTCTGTTCATCTTTGGATTCACGGGAAAGCAGGTCATTTCAATTGAAGAGTAGGGGCTATTATTCGAGAAATTTTTGTATCTCAGTGATTAGTCCTTCAAGAATATGAATGGATTGAACGACATCACCTGTAATTTCCAAGCTGTGGTCTGCCTTGTCAATTACAATCGCCTGTCCTGCGGTTGCCTGCTGAATCTCGACCAACCCTGCTGGATCATAATGTGAATCAGCCGTACCCACCACAAATAATGCTCGGTGAGGTCTCTGTTTTATCTGGGCACGCAACATCCCGCTGCGTAAGATAGGAGTTAGCCAGACACACCGAAGGGAAGGTAGTGGCGCCTCAGTAGCTAATAAATGACCGATGGCTCGTGTACCGATGGATTTTCCAACCAATGTCACCCGTTCATAGTTCCGTTGTGCTAATGCCATTTCGTAAGCGGCTATCGTATCTGTCCGTAACCAAATTTCTCGTTCCTCACCAGATGCGGCTTGAAAGTCCGGCTGCTGGGAATAATTATACCCAACGAGAAAAATATCAGCGCCAGATTCGGAAAGTAATCTCCCGGTGTAATACATAAGCGGCATCTGGACCGTATATCCAAATCCTGGGAATAGTACGGCAATGTGGTTTGTCTCATGCTCTTGACGAAAGAAAGTACAAGAAAAAACCTCATTGCGGTAGCCAATGATGTCGAATTTCTCTATAAAATGCACGGGAAAAACTCCAATTGATGTTGAGTCCCATTCTTCCAGCGCCGGTGACCAGAATTATAAGGTTTTCCTAAGAGAACATAAACCAGCCTGTCTTGCAAGATACAATATTCCACTCTTTTTCGTATAACGCGCAAAGGGATCAATCTTACTGATCTAATGGCGCTCATCTTTTGTCGGGACGTAGCTGATAGATCGAGAGAAAGGAAACAGTTTCCAAGTTGTTTATTGAAAACAGATTACTTTAATTAGCCTTAAAAATCCACGTCCTCTGGACGTGGTAAGAGTCTGAAGGTTATGCCGGAAGACAGCCCACCTGCTAACTCCAGAATTCGAGTTGTTCCCGCAACTTCGAAAACAAGAGAAGCGGGAGAGCAGGTTTTGTAAACTATCACGTATTGTGAAGCAGTGAAAAGGTTACATGCTGGAACGCCGAAATGAAGTTCCGTATAGGATCTCCAAAATCGAGCAACCGCTGATGGAACAACCCTATTTCGCTAAAGGGGAGCCCCTATGGGGGCTAAACCAAAGCCAGGTGCTCTGCGCGTGGATATTTACTTTTTTGAGCTAAGTAACTTGGTTTTTTTGGTCCCATTTTTTGATAGGACATGAGTGTATAGTTGATGATATGGATTGAAAACCAACTGATAGAACAAGCTGAAGTGAACGTGAGTAACTATCTGGCCCGTCCTCTTACGGCGGAGACACCGATTCGAAAACGGTTGGGACTGCCAAAGATATCATGCCCTTATAGATGTCGCCGCCCATTTTCCCCCAAACCTTTCCCCTGTTTTTCCCGCGTTGGAATTAACAAAGAATATGACTGAAGTGTATGTATTAACTTTTTGACTCTTATAACTCAAAAATCGACTTAATGATTTCGAAAAAGAGCAAAGGTATTGGCCAGTGATGTAAATATCGTATAGAATCTATCCAATATGCTTGAACGCTACGAATTTTCAGCCAGTTTTAACCGCCTTACGGTTGAAGACCTGATGAGGCATCACGAGTCAATCGAGAAGTTACGACATAGCAAAATGGAAAAGGTGCGTAATGCCTAGAGACATTCCGGTGGGCAATGGAAAACTATTGGTATGTTTTGATAGCGATTATCGAATCCGTGACCTGTACTATCCACATGTTGGCCAGGAAAACCACGTCAATGGAAATTATTGTCGGTTCGGAGTCTGGATTGAAGGCCGCTTCTCCTGGGTTGGACCAGGGTGGACGCTGGATCGCAAATATGTTTCCAGCGCCCTGGTTACAAATGTAAGCCTTTATAACGAGGAATTGAAACTGCTTCTTTTGTGCAAGGATGCGGTAGATTTTCACGAAGATGTCTTTGTCAGGGAAATAGTCGTGGAGAATCTGGCGCCTCGACGGAGAGAAATTCGCATCTTTTTCGCCGTTGACTTCAGCATCTATGGGAACAATGTTGGGGACACCGCTGCCTACGATCCTAAGACAGGTGGGGTTGTTCACTACAAAAACGCCCGATATTTTCTTCTAAATGGCAAAACCTCAGACAACCATCTTCGCATTGGTTTTTCTGTGGGTCAGAAAGGCGTTCAAGGCTTGGAAGGCACTTTTCGAGATGCGGAAGACGGTACCCTATGCGGAAACGCTATTGCGCAGGGAGCGGTCGATTCCGTGATCTCCCTAAATGTTGAAGTCGACGGACTTTCTAGATCAAACGCCTATATATGGCTGGCTGCAGGAGAAACATGGGATCAAGTCCGTATTGTCGACACAATAGTTAAACAAAAAAGCCCCGAAAAACTGATTGCTCGCACATCAGATTATTGGCGCTTATGGGTTAGCAAAGAGAATCCTCATCTGGAGTTACTACCAAAGAATGTGTCTGAGTTATATGTACGGAGCTTGCTTATCCTCAGCACTCAGACAGATTGGCAGGGTGGAATTGTTGCTGCCAATGATTCGGACATAATCCAGTTCAACAGAGATACTTACTCTTATATCTGGCCTAGAGATGGGGCTCTGGTCGCAAATGCCTTCGATCAGGCGGGCTGTCTCATTCCGGCCCAAGCTTTTTATCGATTTGCCGCCGATGTAATTGAAAACGAGGGATACTTACTTCACAAGTATAATCCTGATCGGACTCTGGCTTCATCCTGGCATCCCTGGTTTAGCAACGGACAACGACAGCTGCCCATTCAAGAAGACGAGACGGCAATCGTGCTATGGGCTCTGTGGCATCACTTCGTCAGGTATCGAGACATTGAGTTCATCAAGCCATTATACAAACCACTAATAAAAAATGCGGCGGACTTCATGTGCACGTTTAGAGATCAGGACACTGGTCTCCCCGCTCCCTCATATGACCTGTGGGAAGAACGTCACGGGATTTGGTCTTTTACAGTGGCTGCGGTTTTCGGAGGACTTACTGCGGCTTCCTTGTTTTGTACGGTTTTTGGAGAGACTGAAAGGGCTGAACATTACCGTAACGTTGCTGCTGAAATTCGTGACGCCGCTTCAGTTAATCTCTGGAAAGGAGACATGAACCGTTTCTGTAAAGCAGTTTACAGGAATTCGGCAGGTAGCTTGGAAGTTGATTTAACACGAGATGCAAGCATTTGGGGCCTCTTTGCTTTTGGACTTTATTCTGCGACTGACCCCAAAATTATCGCAACCATGTTGGATCTGAAGGAACATCTGTGGGTAAAAACAGGAGTGGGAGGAATGGCCCGCTATGAAAATGATTATTATCATCAAGTGAGCAAAGATTTGCCAGGCAATCCGTGGTTCGTCTGCACTCTATGGTTAGCTGACTTCTACGCGGAAAAGGCAACTGACGAAAAAGATCTAACTGAAGCGATGGACATTTTAAAATGGACGGCAGATCACGCTCTCCCTTCGGGAGTTCTTGCTGAACAGGTCAACCCCTTTACTGGTCAACCAATATCGGTTTCACCCCTAACTTGGAGCCACGCGACATTTGTCGCCTCCGTTCATCGGGTTGTCCGTCGTCTCGGAACTATTAAGAGATGCCCACAATGTGGATCTCCTGTAACCAAATATGAACCAACGGGAGATTGGATTGGGAATTTGTTTTCTGAGGCTTGTAACAAGATTTATGGCATTTGTCGTATCTAAGATACGAAAGTAAACTATGATTTCGTCCTGTCGTTGGTATAAGGAGTAACAAGATGACACTTGTTGTGTGGGAATTGGACTTATGAGAATGAACATGGCCCAGACGGCTCGTACAGCGTCGGCATGAGGTGGTGGCGTTCGATCTCACGCCTCAAAAAATTGGCCTCGGCTATAGAAACCGGAGTTCCAGCGCATGTAACAGCTCTTTCTCTTTTTGCCCGCTTTCGATGTCGATATTTGAAAATTCAACAGACCGGCGGCATGGAATAAAGATCTATTGGACACCGTCTTAATACAAGAAATGAACGAGCGGCTTTGGCTTAAAAGTCGCTTTTAGTTGTCGTAAAATATTAGACTATCGAACAGCCTATTTGGACAGCAAGCATGGAGACTGAGCCTCCATCAACTCCTTGTATCGGAAAGCTTATATGTTCATTTGTTCGCCGAAGACCAAGGATATAAAGCAACGGCAAGTAATGGTCCGGCGTCGGGACTGATAACATCGCGTCGGGTCCGAGCGTCTCGTAATCGATAACCTGAAAATCTTCCTCTTTGAGCAACAAATCCCGAACTTTTTTTTCAAATCGCAAAGCCCAATCAAAAGGCTGAAACCCGGACCTGCCCCATGCATAAGCAGACAAATTATGAACAATATTGCCGCTACCGATTACTAAAACTCCTTCGTCCCGCAGCGATGAAAGCTGTTTCCCTATTTCATAATGGAATAGAGGCGGCTGGGTCTTATCGATGCTGAGTTGAACCACTGGGATGTCTGCGTTTGGAAAAACGTGAGTCAGCACCGACCAGGTTCCGTGATCGAGTCCCCAACTTTCGTCAAGTTTTACAAAAATGGGCTCAAGCAGACCTTTGACACGCAGGGCGAGATCAGAGCTGCCGGGGGCTCTATACTCGACTTGGTAAAGCTCTTTCGGGAATCCACCAAAATCGTGTATTGTAGGCGGATCAAGGTTCGCCGTAACCGCACAGCCTGTTATGTACCAGTGAGCGGACACGGCCAGCACAGCTTTGGGACGCGGTAACGATCTACCGATGGAGGCCCAGGAGTCACTATAGGCATTCTTAGTTAGCGCATTCATCGGATTACCGTGTCCGAAAAAGATAGCTGGCATCAAATCAGTCATTGAAAAACCTCTCTAATTTTAATTTCTAGCACATACTTCAGCCTCAATCTAGGTCTGGGTAGGGTCAGTCGGGCGTGACGCGCGACTCCTCCCGGCATTGTTTTTCACTATCAAAGCCGATCCAAACGCCAGAAAAAATATTAATATTTTTGCTGGGGAGAATTTCCCATGGTATGGTCAGCCGAATCCGTTCAGTTGGAGTGGGTCGCAACTCCAATGGTGGGATATCGATGGAATGGTCGGTTATGTTTTTTACAAGAACTGGTCCGCAACAGTGGGGTTGCGCTACGACTATTTGACTGTAGGTCTTGGGAATGCTGTCAATGCTACAGGGACTCCGCTTAATTTTGCTGTTCCGGGCTTCTACGATACGGTTAGCGGTAACATTATTATAAAGACTTGAATACCATATATTGGGTTGCAGTTTAGTGAAAGAAATTATAAGGCGTTACTGATTTACAGTCCTCTTGCTTCGCCCAGCGTCATTGCTCCCCAGACGGTATTGCAAATGCAATCTGCGCCATATGTTCCTTATGTGGATAAGGCGACCTTCGAGTGGGACTTTGCAAAAACCGGTTCATTCTTTGAATGCTCATTTGAATACTATTTAACAGGCCTACAAGAGTTGAATCTAGGATTATGGGCCAAAGGGACGTGGATAAAGTCTATTGGCTCAGGCAGCTGGGAGATGAGCGAATAGGCTTCCCCTCCTTCTCCACCACCTGCTAATTCAATGAACAGCGCAACTGGGACTTTGGGTACATATAGCTTTGTTGAGGAATAGCGGCGTCTTTTTCCTTTTAAAAAGATTGATGCCCCCTAAATAGAAGACCATCTCGATAGAAAATAGCCAAAAATAGCCGGGAGTATGATAAACAAGGTTATCTATAGCGCTTCTCTAAAGTTCTGTCGGAATGGCGCAAGTTTTGATGTTTTCATCTTGCCTGTTGATGAGCCATCTTAGTGCGTCGGTAAGTCGGTCGATGAGTTGATCTTTGGTTTTGGCGTAGAATCCAGAAAACCATTCGCCCTTCATAACTAGCCAGAGGCGTTCAATGGGGTTAAGATCTGGTGAATAAGGTGGTAAGAAAATCGGCTCAAATCGGCCCCAATCAAGTGATTTACTCTTGTGCCAAGACGCATTGTCCAGGATGAGCAGGTTGCGGGGGCGGTCAAACAGGATGTCACGATTGGCGTGATCCAGGAAGATCTGAAAGATCTCCGTATCGGAATGGCTAAATTCGAGCGCATAGAATTCACCCTTTCTTGGCAAGACCATGCCCGTGACATTCATTCGGAGATGCGCTCCACCGTATGCTTGAAGGATCTTGTCTCCTTTTTTCGCAAAGCGGCTTTTCGGACGAGGATCTCCCTCTACACCGCACTCATCAAGAAACCAAAGATCCACGCCCTGATCGCCAAGAAACTTCTTGATCAGTTCAATGAAGGCCTTTCTCTTTTCTTCATCCTGGCCATCCGGCCAAGGACGAGGGACCTTCAGTCGAAAATCCTCGTCGTGAAGCCACCGCATAAGCGTGCTGTAGCCAGCCTCCAGCTGACAATGCTTGGTGAGATATCCGTGAAACTTGCGTCCGGTCCAATGAGTCTCATTGACTTGTTCCGGATGTAAGACCAGCTTGGAATATTCATCGGTTCGCTCTCAGCTGATTTTGAGGGGACGTCCAGGCCGAGTGCCTTCTGTAAGCCCATCAATACCTCGTTGATTAAAACGTCTCACCCAACGGGAAACAGAGTCTTCGTTTACGCCGAACAAGGCCGCCACTTGCTCATGAGGCAGACCCATTATCAAGGCCTTAATAGCCATGAGGCGAATGTAGGACCGCTGTACCGGCGAGGCCTTGGCTGCGATCTCCAATTCGTCAAAGGTACAGTTCTCTCGGTTAGGCATGTTTCGTTGACGACACATGCCTAAAGAAAACCACATCTCGACTAAAAAGTCGCGTTCTTTTCGCGATTATTTTCGAGAACCGCTATATAACTGAAAAAACCAATTCCAACGCCGCCGCGTCGCGTAGTCGTATGCCCCCAATAATATTCCTAAAGTTAGAGAGGGTTTTTGCATAACTTGCACCATGGACAATTCCTTAATGATTTCAACAAGTTTTGCCTTGGAAATGTCTGAACAGTGCCTTTATGGGGGCGCATCCTATTGGATTTACATTGTTTGTCACTCACTTCATGTTTTTGTCCAATCAACGAATCGGAATAGGTCATTTTGATGGAGAAGTGACTCTCAAGAGCGGGTGAAATGAATTTGACCGAAGAGCCACTCCTCTAATGTGCGTTATTTCTGTTCAGCTTGGAGCTTCTTGACCTCTTCCACGGGTAACCAGACTTCTTCGGCCGGAACTTCCTGAACATCTTTTAGGATAAGAAATTTTTTGAATTCGGGCGATTTCGAGGTGACACCAGCGTAGATACCTACATTCGCCATGTGATCTATTGCGCGGATGTATCGCTCACCCCTCAAAGAGTTGAACTTCAATCCACCGAGGACCTTCACGACCTGTTCGGACTCGGGACCGTTAGCCTTCTTCATGGCCGCGGTCAATGCGATCATTCCGTCATATGAAGTAACCGCCCAGTCTGCGGGCCATTCGTTGAACTTGTCATAAAATTTCTTGACGAACACCTTCATTTGAGGGGTGTCTATCGCATAAAACGGCGCACGGGCATATCCCAACTGTCCCTCCGGCATTTCATTGCCCATTGAACGGAGCGTGTCAACATCGTATAGGGAGCTTACCGCCGCTTGTTTAAAAACCCCATAGGGTTTGGCTTGCTTTATGAATGCGCTCAACTGCCCCCCCCAGAAAGCCGCATAGATCGCTTCGGGTTTTTTGGCCATGAGTGTTGGGATAAAAGTAGAAAAATTCGACTCACCTAATTTCACCCAAATAGTATCGAGGATCTCAACGTCCGGGCGGCGTTTAGCCATTTCCTTCTTAAAATTTGTCAAGTGGTCGTGCCCGTAGGCGTAATCCGGTCCAATAAGGCTATATTTTTTGTAAGGCTTTTTGGACAGCACGAGAGCCATGCCTCGACTCTCGATTCCAGTATTAGGGACAACCTGGAACATGTATGGCTGAAAACCAGTTGTAGTGAGGGCTTCCGCATTCGATGTGTGGAAGACGATGATCTTCTTAAACTCGTGGGCCACTTTGGATGCGGCCAATGCTACTGCGCTGCTGGTAGGCCCAAGCAGGAATTCACATTTTTCGCTGAGAATTAGTTCCCTGGCCTGGTTCGCACCGACGTCCGGCTTTAACTGAGCGTCACG
The DNA here is from genome assembly GCA_963798475.1 of uncultured delta proteobacterium. GTDB lineage: Bacteria > Desulfobacterota > Desulfomonilia > Desulfomonilales > Desulfomonilaceae > CAJBEZ01. Next base: position 52,417 of record CAWCTI010000031.1, on the reverse strand, counting down.
GACTACAAGTTCCAGCTTCTTTCCGAGCACACCACCAGCTGCATTGATTTCTTCAATAAACATGTCCATAGCAGCCTTCTGGGATTTGAACATGGGAGCGCCAATTCCAGAAGCGTCTGCGATAAAACCGAGTTTAATAACATCCGAGGCTGATGCTATGGAACTGAATAGAAATGTGAATGAAAATAGAACCAATGTAAGCGTAAACAAAACTCTCCATTTTCCGTGTTCCATTAATACCCCTCCAAACTAGAAAGATTTTTGGGTCTTGGCCCATTGATGTGGAGTTTTTTTAAATACCGGCGTCTCTTAACTCTAGGAGAAATCAAAATTGTTGATGCGCCGTTTCAACAAAACCAACCGGAACTATATATTAGAGGCATCCTCCGTTGAACCATTGAAGGACACTTTTGCATATGGTGAAGCCTTTCGACGCGAATAGAAAAAGTGATCAACAAAAAACGAATAATGACAGCCTGTGGAGATTGTATGTCAGTCCTTCTGGCTGAATGATCTGCGCTAGCAGATGTTACGAAGTAAATTTGTGGTAATTCGCATAACCCTTTTCTACTGTGTCAATTTTGTGTCTTTGAGTTATGCGCAGTGCTGATTAGTTGTGTCAAGATGAAACAGTCGGCCTGGCCAAGTGTTTGATATTATTGTTTGGAATCCTTAGGTTTTAGGATTCGTAATCATCAGGCCGTGGGTTCAACTCCCATCCTCGGCTCCAGAATTACATAGAAGCGCCGCCTCGTTGCTTAATCAGCTCGGGGCGGCATTTCTTTTTCAGGACAACCAGTGCGGGACTACTCTTCTCGGTTTTCACTGATCCTGAAATTGTGGGGTACGCTTTTCAAAAAATGCATGAATACCTTCGGCGAAATCTTTTCCCCGGTAGGCTTCTCGCCGTAACTGCTGTATCTCCTCGAAGTCGTCTGGGTTTAGCGCTGGACCGTCAGTCAGCTTCCTCAACTGAACCTTGAGGAGTCTAATGACCTTTGGCGCCCGCGAAGCAATGGTTTCAGCGACCTGAAAAGTCGTGTTTTCCAAGTCTTCAGGTCCTACGAGCTGGTTGAGCAACCCGAGTCGAAAGGCTTCTTCGGCTGAGAGTTGGGCCGCCGTGAAGAGCATCCCCTTGATAATATGGAGGGGCAGCACGCCAAGAAAGTGAGTGAGACCCGCTGCGTCATATGGCAAACCAATCTTCGCCGGGGTTATTGCAAAGGAAACCGAAGTCGCCCCGACCAGCATGTCGCAAGTCATTGCAAGATCGCATGCGCCTCCCCAGACGCTGCCCTCGATCATCCCAATTACCGGGACGGGGAATCCCCTGACCCTATGCAAAAGTCGCTCAAACGGGATGTTCCAGGTAAGCGGATCCTGGCCGTCAAGAGGAATTTCTTTCATATTGTGCCCTGCAGACCATACTTTGGCTTTGGGGTAGGCTCTCAGGATCACCACGCGAACGGCTGCTTTCTCGAACTCATCCAGTGCGCTGAGTATTCCCGAAACCAACTCGGAACTCAGACAATTTGCCCGATGGGGATTGTTCATGGTAACTATACCGATATTGCTGCCCCTCAACTGGGTTTCCACTATTGAGGCAGAGGCTTGCGCCGCTACGTCGTTCATGTTTCGGTCTCCTTTTCTGATTCTTAACCAATTCAAATATTGATCATTGCTTGAAATAGTCTCTTATTTTGTCATTATCAGCCCCCAATGCAGGGGGTGGGGCGCTGGCGCAAGAAGAATCGAACCCCCCGAACTTGATTGGATTGCCGGGAAACTTTCTGTTACCGATTGTGACGATCATATCGCGCTCAATGATTTGCTGCATTTGTTCCGTTTCGGTCACAGACTGCACTAGTCCAGCGGGGATGCCGGATGCTTGCAATTTCTCCGACCAGACTTTTGCGGGTTTAGTCTTAAGAACATTTTCCATAGAATCTTTTAAGGATGCTTGGTTCTCCATTCGTTTCTCGTTAGTAGCGTACCTGGGATCGGTCTTGGCTTCTTTCAGGTTCAAGGTGTCACACAGTTTTCCGAACAACTGGTCATTCCCGCAACAAATGGCGAGCATACGGTCCCCACACTGATAGGCGTCGAAAGGAGAAATTGAGGGGTGAGCATTCCCGATCCTTTTTGGATCTATATGTTCCGCCAAAGCATCCATTAGTCCATGTTCCAGGAGAGTAAAAGTCCCGTCCAGCATAGCCACATCTATAGTAGTCCCTTTGCCTGTTCTCTGGCGTCCCACAAGTGCTGTAGTAATGGCCGAATATGCAAAGAGTCCAGCAGTAAGGTCGGAAATCGATGTCCCAACCCTAGTTGGGCTACCCTCAGGAAAACCCGTTACGCTCATTAAACCACTCAATGCTTGAACTACGGTGTCGTAAGCTGGTTCAAGTTTCATCGGACCTGTTTGTCCAAATCCAGATATAGAGCAAACAATGAGATGTGGATATTGTTTTAGAAGATCATCCGGGGCAATCCCAAGCCGTTCCATGGTTCCTGGCCGAAAATTTTCAACAACTACGTCGGCTTTCGATATCATCCTTTTTGCGAGATCTAGATCATCAGTATCCTTAAGGTTGAGAATGATACTCTCCTTGCCTCTATTCACGAATTCAAAATAGACAGACGAGTTGTCTTCGTAAAATGGGCCAAAAGCCCTACTGTCGTCTCCAGTTCCAGCTTTTTCAATTTTAATCACCCGTGCGCCTTGGTCAGCTAGCATCATCGTACAAAAGGGCCCACTCAGAACATGGGTAAAGTCGATGACCAGAATGCCGCTCAAAGGTTTGCTGTCTAATTGCTTGCTCATTGAATCTTCCTTCAATCCATCGGATAAAGTTAACCATCATCTCATTTCAGAGATTGGGGTATGCTCAGGTTTTCAATCAAGGATATTTGTAATTGTGCAACAATATAGGCTGCTCTAGGATAAGTAAACAGAAAGAAACGTAAAACACGTCAACTATAGCGGTAAAAAGGAAACCGATTAAAACGCATAAGCTTGCCTGAACTGATCAAAGGTAAAGGAACGACTAAAAATGTCAAAAAAATTAAATGGTCGTGACTCAGCAATCAAGGCGAAGGTTGCCTTGACTGCGGACTCCATATGATGTTTACTCGGCATTACTCCCAAAACAGATGGTAGCCCTATAACTAGACCTTACGCTTACAAGTAGCTATCAACTGTTCCAATCTGTTACAGTCCGTCGCTAGTTTTATGAAGGAAACTACAACCATGGATAACAACCCAATGAGTCAGAAATCGGCGCTCGGAGATAAATTGAAAGAGCGCTTCAGGTTTTCCCACGTCAGTCTCGGAGGACCATTTAAACTGCTGATCGCCGTGGTAGCGCTGGGAATTGTCTTCTATAACTTCTTCTTTGTTTACGTGCGGCCCGATGAGTACGGGATCAAGGTGGTTCGAGTCGGTATAACTCCCGGTGTTCATAAGGAAATTTATCATGCGGGTCTGACTTTTGTACTGCCCTTTGGATTGCAGCAGATGTTCCGTCTTCCGAAAGGTATCCAGGTGCTGGAATTGACCAACTTTCCCGAGACCGCCGCTAGGACGGCCAGGAAAGACCGGGCGGCGCATATTCAGACCTCGGACGGCTTCTTCGTGGATATAGACGTGTCCATTCTTTACCATATAAAGGACCCCTACCTGGTTTTTACCACCATCGGTCCAGGAACCCTTTTTGAAGACAACGGCATCGTCCCCAAAGCCGAGCCAGCATTGAAAGAGACCCTGGGAAAGTTGACCACCGAAGAGTTTTATGACAGCCCGTTAAGGGTCCAGAAAACGGATGAGGCTAAGAAGATGCTGAATAACGAGTTGAATTTGAAAGGAATCGAAGTGGACCAAGTATTGGTACGTTATTTCAAATATAGCCAGGAGATCCAGAAAAACATCGAGGAGAAGAAGCTTCAGGACCAGATGGTTTTTACCAACCGGGCGGAAGCCCGGGCGGCCAAAGAAGAAGCCGAACTGAAAAAAATCATTCAGGAGGGGATGGTCATCTCCGCCGTTGAGCTTGAAAAGGGCAAAGCCTATGTTACTCGCAAGATCGCTGAGAGGGATCTTTACGTTCGCAAGATAAAGGCGGAGGCTGACCTGCTGGTGAAACTGGCGGAAGCGGAACGGGAGCATCTGAAAAATGACGCCCTGAAGGGAATTGGTTCGGAGCGCATGGTGGGTCTGAAAATGGCAGATGCTTATAAGGGCCTAGACGTCATGGTACTGCCTAGCGATGGCCCGCATGCGGTCAACCCGTTAAATCTGAATAATGCCCTCCAGTTATTCGACGTTCGCAAAGGAGGAGCCCAATGAAGCTTTTTTTTGTCTCGACATTTGTGGTATTGTTCATGCTCTCCTTGACTAGCTGTGTTCCCCATACCACTGGGGCAACGGAGGTAGGCGTCCGAACCCACAAACTGGCTTTTTTTGGCCAAAATGGAGTTGAGGACCGCGTCTACGCTCCAGGAGCCACCTACTTTTTCTTACCGTTTATCAACGACTGGAATGTTTTCGACACTAAGCTGCAGAACCTGGAGATGACGTATTCGAAAATTAGGGGAGACCGGAAAGCTCAAGATGACCTGGTGTTCAAAACTGTCGACGGGAATGACATCAGTCTCGATGTCATAATCGCCTATCGTATCGATGCGAGCAAAGCTCCATATATTCTTCAATACGTAGCGCGCGACGACTTAACCTTGCGGGATAAAATTGTTCGAACCGTCGCCCGGAGCAAACCCAGGGACATTTTCGGCGAACTGAAGACAGAATCTTTCTACGTAGCCGAAGCCCGAGAGACTCAGGCAAATAGGGCCAAGGAGGAGCTTCAGCGAATCCTGGGGCCAATGGGTGTAGTCGTGGAAAAAGTAATGACCAATGACTATCGTTTCAACCCCGAATATACGAAGGCCATCGAGGACAAAAAGGTTGCTGATCAGCAGGTGGAAAAAAACAAATCCGCCCAGCACGCGGCTCGTGAGCAATATAAACGTAAACTGGAAGAAGCCAGGGGAGAAGTGAACAAAATGGTGGCTGATGCCGATGGTCAATACTTAAAGGATAAAATTGGAGCTGATGTTTACCAGGAAAAACAACAGCTTATTGCAGAGGCCATCAAATCTGAAGGCGTTGCGGAAGCGAAGGGAATCCAGGAAATGAACAACGCTCTCGCCGGATCTGGAGGCGAAGCGATTGTAAAACTGAGAATCGCCGAGGCAATTCAGGGGAAGCGTATTATGCTTCTTCCGGTGTCTGAGGGTGGGATGAACCTTAAGACAACGGATATCAACAAGCTGATCGAAACGTTAGGCATGAAGGCGCTATCCGGTAAGCAATGATAGCGTGAATTCTTGTGACATATGCAAGGTTGGAACGAGCCAAAAGAGTTGGGATGGTCAACAAGCGAAAGAGGCGTTACGATTATATGTGCCCTGGTTCGGGTCGAGGCGTAGTATTACCGTATAAAAACGGTACTTTTTCGTTAAGGGGTAAAAGGCGCCGTGACGGTTGATCTCAGGTGTCTCAGATTGAACAGGACAACGTGGTCCTACGGAGAAAATTATGAGCGGGTTCGTTATTCAGACAGATAGCATGGGACAAGTGCAGGTTCCTGTTGATAGGTTGTGGGGGGCTCAAACGCAGCGCTCCTTAGAGCACTTTGCCATCGGCGATGACCTATACCGCATAAGATGATAGGGGCCTATGCTGTCTTAAAAAGGGGTAGCCGCGACAGGCCACGAGGAAAACTTGTGCCATCAGTCAAGGCTATGAGCGACGCCATTGCGGCTAAAGCAGATTTGTGGAGGGAAATAGTAAAGATTGGCCGGACACACATGCAGGATGCCACGCCGTTGACCCTCGGCGAGGAATGGTCGGTCACGTTAAGTCCGATAGACTTTTAGGAGGAAATCATGTCATCATCAGACAAACCGAAAAAAGTTGCAATCATGGTCCCGAGTTCTCACGAGCCTCTAGAACTAGCTGATTGGGGGAGCACCGAAACTCCTGTATTAAAAAATTCAGCCAGGGAACTAGTTGTAAAGCGAAGCGTAGATTCTGAGAAGCTAAGACTGAACATTGAGCAAGGCATGACTCAAATTGGAGAAATTCTTTCCACGGCAGGACAAAAAGTAAGTGAGTCATGGGAGATTAAAAGTATATCCGTGGGACTTAGCGTTGATTCGGAAGGTTCAGTGGGAATTGCCTCTGCTGGTGTAGAATCCTCGTTGGAAGTAACTTTTACGCCACTAAAAAAGACTGAAGAGCTGGGGTTCTGACCTCCAGAGAATATATTTTCTCTTGCTCTTGAATACTGATTGGCAAATCTTTTTGGTTATCTGCCGTTCATTCCTGTTTAGCAATTCTAGAGTAGCTTACACAATTACTTCATGGTCGATTTGTTCTACCGTTAACAGTGAACCAATGTCGTGTATAACAAACAACCGCTGACCTATTTTTGAGATTTTGCGCCACCTTTCTCCGCAAAAAAAGCGACTGTGAAGAATTGCGACTGCAAGATTTCAGATTCCGATTAGATCTGCGCAAGGGCGTTTCTGGCTTGCCTTTTGACGCTGACCGTTTTAAGATAACCAATTACTGTAACCCCTAGGTCACTCCTTGGGGGTTTTTTGTGTTACAATCACATGATAAGACTGACACCTAAACCAAATCTCACTTTTTATACCGATTTGACCAGGAGAAGAAGGCAGTGAGCGAAGACGAATCAAGGATGTCGTTTCTCGATCATCTGGAAGAACTGAGAAAGAGACTGATCCGAAGTGTTATCGCCATTGTCGTAGGCTTCCTGGTTTGCGTCGCCTTTTCTGAACATTTATTCAGTTTCTGGGCCGCTCCCGTTATCAAACTGCTTCCGAAAGATTCGTCTCTGGTTTTTACAGGACTACCAGACCCGTTCTTTGTTTACCTCAAGGTAGACTTTGTAACAGCGGTTTTTTTGGCTTTGCCTCTGATAATGTATCAGATTTGGCTATTTATAGCGCCTGGACTGCTCGAAAAAGAGCGTAAACTGGCGGTCCCGTTTGTGTTCGCCGCTACGGCCCTGTTTTTTCTGGGGGCAATTTTCGCCTACTTCATTGTTTTCCCAGCGGCGTTCAAATTTTTCCTGGGTTATTCAACCCCTGAACTAAAACCAATGATTGCGATCCGGGAATATGTTTCATTGGTCATGTTGCTTATGCTGTCATTTGGTCTGGTCTTTGAGACCCCTATAATCATCGTATTTATGGGGTTGCTCGGTATAGTCGATAGCGCATTTCTGAAGAAGGGCAGACGCTATTTTGTTGTGCTCGCGTTTGTTATCGGCGCGATCTTGTCACCGACGCCGGACATAATTAATCAGTCTCTAATGGCTATCCCCATGTTATTGTTCTATGAAACCGGTATTTTTATATTGAGCCTGATAGAAAAGAAAAGGGAACATGACGCGAAACTTGAAGAAACGGAAACCGATAAACCTGATGAATAGTCTAATTGGCATGTGGCGCCGTAGACTGACTCAAGATATAGAAGAACTCGATGGAATTCTTGCTTTCCTCTGAGTTTTACCCCATAAGAACGAATTGATGAAAGGGCTCGTTGTAGATTCTTCGAGTCCTGTTTTTTATGCGAAAAGGATGGAGTAAAAAGTTGTCAGGCACGATGTCCGAAAGCCGTGGCAAATACATAAACATTTCTTCCACCAGTCGGAGGTTTTCCCGATTCTTCAGTCTATTAAGCGCTCTGGTGGTACGGGATGTGACTAGTCGCTACAGGCGTTCGTCACTAGGAATGTGGTGGGCGTTTATTCAGCCCGTGGTGTTGATGCTTCTGTTTAATATGTTACGGGGTTTCGTGAATATTCCCAGCGATGGCGTCCCATACATTCTATTTAGTTATGCCGGTCTGGTGCCATGGACATTCTTCACGAATTCAGTTTCAGCTTGCGGGCCAAGCATCATACAGAACGCTGAAATAATAAAAAAAATTTCAATGCCTAGGGAGGTCTTTCCTCTAGCGGCTGTTTTTGCGACCTTGTTTGATTTTGGCATGTCAGCCATCATACTTGCGATTCTGATGTTCTGGTACAAGGTTTCAGTAGGTTTAACGCTACTGTGGGTCCCCCTTCTGGTGATCTTGACGATAGGCGCGTCATTTGCCATCGGTATTCTCCTTGCCGGTCTTGGCACATTCAGGAAGGATTTCATTTTTGCGACCCCGTTCCTGACGCAGGCCTGGCTTTTTATAACCCCGGTAATCTATCCTTTAAGTTCAGTTCCTGAAAAATGGCGCTCTATTTATATGTTGAATCCAATGGTTGGAGTGATTGAAGGTTTCAGGTCCGTATTGATCAAGGGACAGTCTCCTGAAATCAAGCCGCTTCTGTTGGCCATGGTCATGGTGATCGTTATAATGAGCATCTCATGGCCGCTTTTTCGGAAATTGTCGGATTATTTCGCCGACGTGTTGTGACGGTATCATGTCCAGTGATGTAACTATTAGAATTAGTGGCCTTTGGAAAAGATACGGCCTCCCAATGCCCCAGTTTATCCATAAAGGAATAAACCTGATAAAGGGAAGAGCCCCGGATTACGAAGATGGCGACTGGTGGGCGCTCAAGGATGTTAGTCTAGAGGTTCGCCGGGGCGAGACCTTAGGCATAGTTGGACGTAATGGAGCGGGCAAAAGTACTTTGCTCAAGGTGTTGGCAGGCGTGACGACCCCCACCAGAGGCAGGGTTGAAATCCTAGGTCGCATCTTCCCAATGATTGAACTGAATGCCGGTCTTAATACCGAATTGACGGGAAGGGAGAATGTTCGGCTGCTTGGGGCCATCATGGGATTATCGCGTTCCGAAACAGAGCGAATTTTGCCCGATGTTGAAGACTTCACTGAACTTAATGAATGGTTCGACAAACCTGTGCGAATGTACTCGAGTGGCATGTTGAGCAGACTGGGATTCGGAGTCGCCGTGAACATCAAGAGCGATGTGGTCCTGATTGATGAAACTTTTGCTGTAGGTGATCTAAAGTTTCAGAATAAAAGTCTCGCCAGGGTTAAAGAGCTCCGTGAAAGTGGAGCTACGATTCTGCTGGTCAGCCATAGTCTAGAAACTCTGCAATTTGTGGCAAAGCGTGGAATATTGCTGGAACAGGGCAAACTCCTCGCTGATGGGTCAGCTCTTGAGGCTATCAATGCCTATGAGACCCTTGTGTTCAGGGCTGAACAAAAACGCGTTGAACATCGTGTGAGAAGCCGTATCACCAGTGAGGACGTGAACATTTTCGGGGCCCGTTTATTTGACCAGGATGGAAATACATTGACCGAAGTTAGAGCCGAGCAGCCATTTGGCATCGAAGTTGATCTGCATATTCACAGAGATCTCGAACATCCCATGTTTTCTCTGGGGCTTCATAATATGGCGGGCATTCTTTGTAAGTGGAATGTTTCTAAAGAAGATGGACTGGTTGGGCCTGGCCTGCGCAACCATTATATCTTACGGGCGTGGTATCCAGAGAACAGGTTGTCAACCGGGGCGTATGAAGCTCATTTTGCAGCTCGTGACGCTGCTACTTTCGAAACTCTAGAAAGGATTGCCGGAATAATAAACTTCGCCGTAATAGGTCCTGAAAGATCTCGAGGGATAGTTTGTGGAAAGGTTGAATGGGCATTGATCCCATTTGACGAAGTTCAAAAGTCGACCGGTTCTAATAAATCGATCTCGGACGATTCATCAAGGAAACAAACTTATGACTGAGTCCCTAGCTTACTCCTGGAACCGTCTTATGAAATGGAGAAGTGAATGCTTCAGGCGATTCGGGGCTATCGGGAATTTCCCGATCAAAACGCCTGAAACAGAGATTTCGTCATTTCTCCAATCCAATACTAAAGTTCTGGACATTGGCGCTGGTGTCAACAAACCTTTTGAGAGAACAATTCGAGCTGTTACGCCTCTTTACTACTGCCTCGATACTGACCCTGACGGTGTTTTTGATTTTCGGTCCTTTTCGGAAATTCCCGAAGATTTGAGCTTCGATTTGGTTATCGCGAACCAGATGTTGGAGCACTTGACTGTGCCTGGAGCAATGGACGTCGTTGCGTCCGCTTTTTCAAAACTCAACCGGTCAGGGAAGCTTGTAGCGACAGTCCCGAACACTGCGCACCCAGTTCGTCAGAGAGATATCTCCCACATCACACCTTGGGGGGCCAACGACCTGTATAGTCTTCTAAGATTCGCCGGTTTTGAAGTCGATGGAATTTCACGTTACAACAAGTTTCCGCTGACATCCGATCCCCTCAAACGTTGGGTGGTAGAAACCGTATGTGTTGAATTTAGAATAGACTGGTGTGACAGCCTTATGGTCACGGGCACTAAGCAGTTTCCCGAGGATCTCGTCGAAAGGATATGACAGTGAGCGAAGCCCCAAGGCATTGTGACCTGATGATTGATAGAAGAAATTACACGGTAGAGTTTTATCGCAGGACCATCCGCTCTGTTGACGCTCCAAGGCTTATCATTGTTTCTCACCTAATAAACGAGATTGGGAAAAGCCTCTTAAAAGCGTGTCTTGACGGTGTGAGATATTTTACCCCGGAAAGCCATGAGGTATGGGTGGTGGATAACAATTCTCCACGGCGAAACCTCGAATGGTTGCTGGCTAGAGATGACGTAAATGTCGCTCTCAATAGGGTTGAACCTTTACCCCCTGAAGCGCACGAGGCATCTGGTTCAAACCGGCTGCATGAGGATCAAAAAAATTGGGGTAGTTATGCTAACGCAATAGGCTTGGAAATTGGGATCAGGATAATCGATCCAGCTTCTACAACGGTAATGTTTATGCACATGGATACCTGCCCGTGTTATCATGGTTGGTTATCATTTCTCGGTTCTAAAATCTCTGGCCCTGTTCGCGCCGCCGGAGTGAGGCTCGACAAAACAAGGACGCCGGAGGGAGTCCTTCATGTGCTTGGCTATATGGTAGACTTTCAGCTATTCAAAGAACTCGATCTGAATTTATTTCCCAATCTCCCCCAACAGGACGTTGGAGACAATGTAACGCTCAAGCTCAGGGAAGCGGGCTATGAGATTTTTTTCTGTCGAAATACTCTTTGGGCCCCTGAACTCGACGATAATATATCCCCTGATTCACCGCTGAAAGGCGTTAGAGTGGATAGAGCCTTCGATGACGATTGGAATATAATATTTTTGCATTTGGGACGGGGTGTCCGTAGGTCCACAGGAGAGCACAAGACCGGGACTAGTCTCGACAAATGGCTTGATGTTATTCACAATTCACTCATCAAATCTCCTACTGCTACGGCTCATGTGTAGCCTTTGCTGTGCGACCTGGCGCTGGATTAAAATTGATAGGCTGTTAAAAAGGACTGAGAGTTAAAGCGTGCAAAATGAAAAAAGAATCAAGGTGTTCCTAACCGGTGGCGATGGCTTGGGCTGGGCCATTGACGAGGACATTCGACTTTCCGCTCTTGCGCTGAAAGATATAGTTGATCTTGTTGACCTGGAAGAGTGTGAAGTTGTTCATATGGCTTGGTGGGAAGGCCTTAACCTGCTGCCTTGGGACGAGGTTCGTGGAAAGTGGATAGTTTCCCATGTGCCGGGCGAGCCCTTTCGATATTTCTCTCTCATGCCGCATCGACATGCTGTTCCAGTAATATCAACATGGATATCTCGCAATTCCCAGGCAAAAAGCCAACTGGAATCTGTCGGAATCAAAAGTCAGTTTGTTCCTTACGCCATAGACACAACTATATTTAAGCCACTTCCTCGGGATGATCCTGCGCTACAAAAGTTGCGTAGTGATTATAGAATACCGTCAAACGCCTATCTGATTGGATCATTTCAGAGAGATACTGAGGGTCACGATCTGACGGCCCCCAAGCTGGTTAAAGGCCCTGACATTTTTTTGGAAATCCTCACCGAGCTGAAGCGCAGGAGGTTGAACTTTCACGCCATTCTTGCCGGTCCTCGGCGGCACTGGTTAGTAGGCCGACTTCGCGAACGTGAGATACCATTTACTTATGTAGGGCAAGAAATTAGGACTGACGATTTAAAAGTAAATGCTCTTTCGAGGGAAACCCTGAATCTTTTGTATAACATGCTCGATCTGTATGTTGTAAGCAGCAGATCGGAAGGGGGGCCCCACGCCATCCTTGAATCTGGGGCCTCAATGCGCAAAGTGATCAGTTCAAGGGTTGGTTTGGCCGCTGACACACTTGAACCTGAATGCTTGTTTGATGATCCATTGGAAGCCGTTGAAATAATAGATAGCGATATTAGTCGGAATTCCCTGGCTCCGCTAGTAATGGGGTTGCACGAGAGAGTAATAGAAAATCACTCTCCAACATCCCTGACCCCTTTCTTTAGAGGTGTTTACTCGCAAATCAGTAAGAACCTATTGGAGCAGGCTCCCCCAATTGAACTGGTTGATTCTCGTCGAACAACGGCGAGGTCCTTCGGGAACAAGCCTATCAATTTGAAATCCAGATCCAAATTCACAATTTGTCTCTGGCACAGTTTCTTCAAACCTCCTTATGGTGGGGGAAACCAGTTCATGATGGCCTTAAAGAAAGGCCTATTAAATCTGGGGGTGGAGGTTCGTGAAAATGAACTTGATGAGTCCATAGACGCTTATATTTTGAATTCAATCCATTTTGACGTTGAACGGTTCCTCGAATTTAGCAGAAACCATCGACTAAACATTGTTCACAGGATTGACGGACCGATCCATCTGATTAGAGGATACGACCGCGAAAAGGATGACCTGTGTTTTGGACTGAATCAGCAATTTGCGTCAGCCACGGTGTTACAATCAGCGTGGACATATCAGCGCATTGCCGACATGGGTTACAATCCTGTCAGCCCTGTGATCATACATAACGCAGTAGATGGCGACATTTTTCACTCCAATGGAGGTGTCAGATTTGATCGAAACCGGAGGGTTAGGCTCATCTCAACGAGCTGGTCAGACAATCCCCGTAAGGGCGGTCCAATTTACCGATGGATCGACAGGAACCTGGATTGGGGACGCTATGACTACACATTCGTCGGCAATGTTTCCGAAGAATTTGAACGTATAAAACACGTTCCCCCAGTTCCTTCGGAAGAATTGGCCGACATGCTTCGAGATCACGACATATATATAACTGGAAGCAAGAACGATCCATGCTCGAATGCGTTGATTGAAGCCTTATCATGTGGTCTTCCCGCAATTTATTATAAGGATGGCGGGCATCCTGAAATCGTTTCTGCCGGAGGGCTGCCGTTTCGGACCGAAGAGGAGTTACTGGAACAACTTGACCGGATCACGGATAATTATGAGTTGTTTCGGAACTTGATTACAGTGTCAAGGCTCGAAGATGTCGCGAAAAAATATTTGAGTATCGCTAGAGAAATCGCCTCATGAGCTTTCACCTCGGCTTATTTTTCACTCGTGGCGTATCTCTTAAAACATGGGATATGGTTGGTAATCTCGATCGAGAGATAGCCATCTATCTCCGTATGATCAAAGCTGGAAATCGGGTGACTTTTGTTACCTACGGCGATTCCGGAGACCTGAAATATTCGGAGCGATTGCAGGGAATAGGGATCGCTTGTAATGAACAGGGCTTGGATCTGGAGCGTTACGAGTCATATTTGCCGGATATTCATGGCAAAATGTTACAAACTTTGGACTTGATAAAGACAAATCAAACATACGGCGCAGAAATCGCCTCGGAAGTTGCCAACATTTTCGGAAAACCTTTTATAGCCCGTTGTGGTTACATGTGGTCACAAAATTGTCTGAGAGAGCATGGATCTGAAGCTCCAATCACTAGACAGGCATTTCAAGTCGAAAACCGGGTTTTTAACAGAGCCGATCGAATAATCGTGACTACAGAGGCGATGCGGAAAGATGTTTTGTTGAGAGTAAACGGGGCTGAAAACAAATTGGTGGTTATCCCCAATTATGTAGACACAGATATTTTTAAACCTCTCAATGTTCACAAACACCCGGATACTCTTGTTTTTGTGGGACGAATAGCGCCTGAAAAAAACCTTGAAACGCTTTTTGAAGCTATTAAGCCGTTAAATGTAAGGCTGCGAATCATAGGTGAAGGCAGGTTGCGTTCCCATCTACAGCAAAGATTTGCTGAATTGGAGAATAGACTCATATGGGAAGGTGGGGTCCCTAATTTTCAGCTTCCGGAATATATTAACGGAGCAAAAGCGTTTATTTTACCATCAATTTACGAAGGTCACCCAAAAGCGCTAATTGAGGCGATGGCATGTTCCATTCCGGTGATCGGGTGCGACTCTCCAGGAATAAGAGAAATAATTAATAGTGAAAATAATGGCTTACTTTGCGCTACGGACCAGCAAAGTCTCAGAACGGCAATAATGAGGTTGATGAATGACCGGGAATTGGCGAAAATAATTGCGATCAACGCCAGAGAATTCGTAATAGATAATTATTCTCTTCAACGCATAGCTCGCCTTGAACTTTCACTCATGAATGAGACGCTGGAAATTAATAAATGTTCCCATCGTGTCAAACAAACGCAAACCTGAGATTAATCTCAACCCAATTGATCAGCGATGTATCATCCCAAAGTCACTGTCCTGATGTCAGTCTTTAATGGTTCAACCCATCTGGCTCCCGCCGTCGAGAGTATCTTGAACCAATCATTTACTGATTTTGAGTTCCTTATTATCGATGATGGATCAACTGAACCGGTATGTGACCGGATTCGTGATTTTTGCGACGACAGAATTAGGCTAGTGACGCAGGAGAACAAAGGGCTTACAATTTCACTCAATAGAGGATTGGCCTTAGCGGAGGCTGAATATGTAGCAAGGATGGACGCTGATGACCTGAGTCAGCCGGAAAGACTTGAGAGCCAGTTCGAAATTATCTCATCGTCCTCCAAATTGGACCTTGTAGGCACTTTCTTTAGCATAATCGATGAACACGGGAACATGGTAAAAAGGAAAGAACTGATTATCGACCCAATTTACCGACTGTGGAGGTTACTGTTTCACAATAATTATGGCCATGGAACGATCATGTTTAGAAAATCCCCAATTGTTGGCGCAGGAATGTATGACACTCGGTTACGGTTCGCTCAGGATTATGACCTTTGGTCGAGGATTTCTCGCAAGGACAACACTTTCGTCATCCCGGAGTTCCTTTACCAATATAGAATGAATACAAACAGTGAACAGGCTTCGGTTAGAAATTATGACGATCAGTTACAGGCTGCCATCTGGATCAGCGACAGGAATCTTCGATCATGTAATTCGAAATTGACACAAAGGGACCTAATAGAATTGCGTTCATTATATTGGGAATTTCAAATGCCATCAGTATCGGAACGAGCTCCTGTCCTGGCTGTTGAAACATTGAAGGCTTTCTGTGACAAATATGACCTTAATGTTAGAGAAAGAAACTGTCTTTCAATCCGCGTAGCGCTCGATTTGGCGGAAAACGTCAAATGATTGTGAAGACACCTAAATATTTATTGAATTTCTTTGGGTTAACTCCTATGATCGTTAAGATTGCCTTATATGGCTCGAGAAATTATATGTCCAGCAAGTGTCGCCTGAGCTGTAAAACTTGATTAGGTCCGGTGCCTCGGATGCGGGTCTGAAATTTAAATTTTCAAGAAGTAAAGTAATTCCTCGCTTGTGTTACTTTGGAGAATAAGGATGTCGAACAGAACAATATTCAGCAAGATCAGGTCATTCTTCAAGACGACCAGATCTGGTAATGGAAGAGGGGAAGTAGCTTCACTCAGAAATGAGCTGGAAACCTTGAAACGAGAGTTGGAAACTTTGAGAATGGTTAATTCAAAGCCGCATTCTGCGGCAATTAGTCCGACTTTAATGCCTTGCGCCACCGAGTTGGCTAAAGACATGGGTTTGGTGAAGCAGGAAATTGAGATACTACGAAATGAAATGCAAGATAACATTGCAGCGATACATAGGCTGGAGATTTTGACTCTTTCCGCCCGAATAGACCTTTTAAATGAATTCGGCAAGGCATTGCCGCCTACGGTGCCTGGCCGCACAAGGACCTCACATAAACCCAAAGGTTTTAGTTTTGGAATTATTACTAATGGAGAGAGGCCCGAGAAACTCTCGAAGTTGTTGGACTCCATAAGATTCCAGAAATTGTATCCACATTATTATGAGATAATGGTCGCCGGGAATGTTGCAGGTTTGAATGGCACAGACGGTGTTCGGGCTTTTTCTATGGAAGAAGCTGCTAACCAGGGAAGGCTTGGCGCGATGAGAAATGTCCTGGCGCAGGCGGCCAAATTTAACAAATTTGTCTGTCTGGATGACGACTTCTTACTGCATCCTCAATGGGCTGAAGCAGTAAACGCGGTTAAGGGCGATTTTGATGTGGCTACCGGGATAATACTTAACCCAGATCTTTCCCGCTACTGCGACTGGGTGAATATAATTGAGAATTATACTTATTTGAGAACGTATGACCAGACTTTCGACAAGTGCCAGTATGTAACTGGGGGCTATGGGATTTATAAGGATTATTTGTTTAATGATCATTCATGGAATGATGACCTTGGGTTCTATCAGGGCGAGGATGTTTCTTTCTCCAGACGTCTGTTCGACGCTGGTTATCAGTTAAAATTTATACCCAAGGCGATCGTCATGCATGACGACGAGCGTTACAGGCAGAAGGGATACGGTGTCATTAGGCTGAAACCGGCCGAAAAACGTGCGGTAGACCCTAATTTTAGCATGAAGATGGAAAAACTTTGTCCTAGGACCCTTACGTAATAAATTGGAACATATGAAAGCGCGCCAGCATCTCTAGCAATAGAGATTAGCATGATCATTCAGGATAGAAATCAAATCAACGCTAAGGGAACAGATTCAACGTCGTGTTCTGTTTTAGGGCAAGTAACTTTAAAGATTTTTCTTTCGACAACCAATCCACTTTTAAGGTCCCATACTAGAAATCAAATTGAGCTTAATACAGCGAGGGGTTAGGCATGGCCATTTTGTTGATAGTAGTGTTTCTGACAATCTTCATTTCAGCTCATTGTTCTCTTTTTGAGGCGGTCCTCTATTCTACGAGGATTGGAACGCTTGAGGTCGCCGCAACCAGAAACAATCAGTCTATGGCCGCAAAGAAATTTTTAAAAATGAAGAAGTCGATAGCTGAACCACTATCTTCAGGTACCTGATTCTCAATACCGTCGCCAATACGGCAGGCGCTGTTCTTGCTGGTTATTACGCGAACGAAGCGCTCGGCTATGGGCGCATGCCTGTTTTTTCAGTTTTGATGACTCTCGGCATACTATTTATGGGCGAGATTGCTCCGAAAACCCTTGGAGCAGTTTACTGGAGGAAATTGTGGCAGGTCGTAGTCTGGCCGGTCTACTGGCTAACCTTTATAATGTATCCGGTTGTCGCATTGATAAAGTCGTTCACGAATATTCTCACCAAGGGTCAGAGCGCCCCGACACTCACTGAGGAAGAGATTCTGGCGGTAGTGCGTATTGGGGCTCACGAAGGCGAAATATCTGTTGGTGAGAGCGCTATGGTTCACAACATAATCAATCTGGAGAACAGGGCCATTCGGGACATCATGACGCCGAGGACCGTGATTTTTTCACTGGATGCGGAACTAAGCATCGAAGAAGCTACAAGGGCTCTGGATCAGAAGGGTTTTAGCCGCATACCAATTTATGAAGACGAACGAGAAAACATTATAGGGTACATTATGATCCATGATTTGCTTTCGGTCAAAACCTTGAGCAACCCGAAAGCTTCGATTAAAACAATAGCCAAGCCAATATCGTTTGTTCCTGAAACATGGGATTCACTGGCGCTGCTGACGAGCTTCCTAAAGAAGCGGACACACATTGCTATTGCCGTTGATGAGTATGGAGGGGTAGCCGGATTAGTCACTCTGGAGGACCTGATTGAGACCCTCTTGGGTAACGAGATCGTGGATGAGACCGACAGAGTTGTAGATTTGCAGGAACGAGCCCGTCAGATGAAACGTCAACGTCCTAATGGTTAGTTCGTTAATTTCTTCACATTAAAAGATCCATTTTTTATTATGGATTTGCTGGAACCAAAAGTTACTTGCTCTTGATCTCGGCCTGTGAGATTCTAAGAATGCGAAATGGTGTAGAAAACTTGGGAATCGAGGAGGAAGACAGATGATACCAAAGAAGATATTGTTTTGTACGGATTTTTCAGAAAACTCGCTACCTGCAAAGAACTATGCGGTTGATTTTGCAAAGGCTTTCAACGCGAGTCTGTCGATCCTGCACGTGGTCAATTCTTCGCGTCTCGGCTATCCAGCATTTGAAGCCGGTGTTCCTTTCGATCTTCAATCAGTTCTGTTGAATATTGAGGAATCTGTGAAAGTGGCCTTCAATGACTTTATAGAGGAGTTCCAGGGCCAGTTGACTGAAATTATAACTACATCCAGAGTTGGTGTTCCTGCGGTTGAAATTACGCGATTTGTGGAAGAAAATGGAATCGACATGATTGTCATGGGGACCCACGGCTGGACCGGCTTCAGACACCTGATTCTGGGCAGTACGGCTGAGAACGTGGTTAGGACAGCCAAATGTCCCGTTTTAACCGTGAAATCGTCAAAGAGTGAAAGTAAAAAATAGCGACTGTCTTAACTCGTCCCAGAAGTTGACTCAGCGAACAAAAAAACTATAATAGAAGAGTTTGAACACACTATCGGAGCCGAAATGTTATGGAATTCTGGCGACTGCCACTAGATTCTGAGGCGCACTCAATTCCGCACGGAATTGTGCGGATTATTGAAAATCGGTGCAAAGGCTGCGGATTTTGTATAGAGTTTTGTCCAAACGGTTGCCTCAAGCAGAGCGAGCGCTTTAATACCAAGGGATATCATCCTCCAGAGGTTGTCTCTCAGGCGGAAGACTGTGTAGAATGTGGGCTTTGCAGTCTAATTTGCCCTGAATTCGCTATTTTTACCGAACTCAAAGAAGCCAGGGAAATTACCGAGAATGACATCCTCAAGGTTACCACGAGATACTCGCGAAAGGACAAACGTTATGTGAAGGATTAGAAGCGGGACTATTTATTTGGCGGTCTTAGATTTACGTTATTATCGCTCTGACAAATTTTATGTCAATTCTTAGATAACCATTTCATGGGACCCTTCTCAATCTTTTGAGGAGGGTTATTACTGTAAGGACAGTTCCAAATGGGCAAAGAGCTTTTGACCGGCGAACATTTTATTCATGGTGACGCTGCTTGCGCAGAAGGTGGGCTAGCTGCTGGATGCCGTTTTTTCGCCGGATATCCAATAACCCCGGCGACTGAAGTGGCGGAGCGCATGGCTAGGCGTTTACCCGAGGTCGGTGGCATCTACATTCAGATGGAAGACGAAATTGGTTCCATGGCGGCAATTCTCGGGGCGTCGTGGGGTGGAGTAAAGTCCATGACGGCTACGTCGGGACCTGGGTTTTCACTAATGATGGAAAACATTGGACTGGGCATGATGACTGAAACGCCGTGTGTAGTTGTTAACATTCAGAGAGGCGGACCATCCACCGGACTCCCGACTCTTGTGGGCCAGGCAGATGTAATGCAGGCCCGTTGGGGATCTCATGGCGATTACGGTTGTATAGCGCTTGCTCCGTCATCCCCTCAGGAATGTTTTGATCTTACTATACATGCTTTCAATCTCTCGGAAATTTATCGTTTGCCGGTATTTGTCCTGGGCGATGAGGTGGTAGGTCACATGACCGAAAAGGTTGTGATACCGAAGAGAGAAGACATTGCTGTTGTTAATCGCAGAACGCCGTCGATGGTGAAAGGCGGTTATCTTCCCTTTGATACGGTTTCCGGCATGCCGGCCCCGATGGCTATAGCAGGTCAGGGGTATCATGCGCATGTTACGGGTTTGACTCATGACGAACGAGGTTACCCGGTAATCACGGATATCGTTCAGGAAAGGAACGTCCGACACATTGTCGACAAAATCAGAAACAACGCTCAGGACATTATTCGTGTAGAAACAGTTGGGATCGACGACGCGAAGGTGGTTGTGGTGGCCTATGGATGCACTGCAAGGGTCGCCAGGCAGGCGGTGGAGAACTTGAGGTCGCTGGGACACAAAGTTGGTCTTCTTAGGCTGGTGACTATATGGCCGTTTCCCTCGAGCCTGATTAGGTCGATAACAGGACGAGTAGCCGCTTTCGTGGTACCTGAGATCAATTATGGCCAGGTAGCCTACGAAGTCGAGCGGGCAGCGGGCTGCGCTTCTGAAGTTCTTTTACTGGCGCTTATGGGAGGATCCATTCATACTCCTGGAGAGATCGAAGAGGCCGTAGGAGAGTTTCTATAACCATTAGTGTTTCAAGGAGCTTTCCCCTTGAAGCAATAAAATCGGCATCCATGTTAGGAAAGACCATGAGAGTGCGTTGCAGGCAAGTTGAACCATTTAACCAAGAAGCTGCGGATGACCTGATACAAAAAGACCACGGTCTCCATCCTGATGATAAATATCTCAAACCGGGAAGAATTCCCCATATATGGTGTCCAGGTTGTGGTCTCGGGGTTGTGCTGACCACATTCATTGAAGCCATACGGAGAAATGGGCTACCAATAGACAAGTGCGCGGTCGTGTCGGGAATCGGCTGCACAGGCAGGGTCGCCGGATATTTGGATATGGACACATATCACACTACTCACGGCAGGGCCATCCCATTTGCTACTGGTCTGGTCCTGGCAAGACCCGACACATCTGTGACGGTTTTCTCAGGAGATGGTGACCTGTTCGCAATCGGAGGAAACCATCTGATCCATGCGGCAAGACGTAACATCAACCTTAAAGTTATCTGTGTAAACAACTTCAATTTCGGAATGACCGGCGGTCAGGTAGCTCCAACTACGCCTCTTAAAGCCAAAACATCGACTACCCCAACAGGGAACGCTGAACCAGCGTTTAACCTTCCTGCTCTAGCTCATGCCGCCGGAGCCATATATGTAGCCAGGTGGACCACTTTTCACCCCAGACAATTAGTCCATTCGATTTCACAGACCCTCGATAAAAGGGGTTTCACCTTTGTTGAAGTCATTGCTCCCTGCCCAACAGGTTTTGGCAGGCCAAACAAACTGGGATCAGGCCTCGATGAGATGAGATTTTATAGAGAGAATTCCGAGATTAGGAACGGAATGGACCCTGGTCTGGCGACGGTAAACCTTAGGGGCAAGCTGATTGTTGGGACTTTTGTTAACGAGGATAGGCCTGATTTTCTTGAAAACTACAACACGAATGTGGTTTCAAAAGTTGTCGGGAAAAGTGATGACCATGGAAAAGGGAGTGCCGCCTGATGGCCAAGAAAGAGATTAGAATGGCGGGGTTCGGAGGCCAAGGGATAATACTGTCAGGGCATATTCTCGGCAAAGCCGCTGCTCTTCATGAAGGGAAGAATGCAGTATTTACTCAGAGTTATGGTCCCGAAGCTCGTGGCGGGTCATGCAGCGCAGACGTTGTGATCTCCGACGCAAAGATTCACTATCCCAAAGTCGTCGAGCCGGATGTACTAGTATTGATGAGTCAGGGAGCGTGGGGCACTTACGGCGGTGTTGTGCGCTACGGAGGGTTATTGATCCTTGATGAGGATCTTGTAAAGATCGATCAGGACCCGGATGGCTTAACGGTTTATAGGGTACCTGCTACTCGAATAGCAGAGAAAATGGGGCGACGTATTGTCGCGAACATTGTAATGCTTGGCGCTGTTACCGCATTGGGGCAAGTCGTAGCTTACGACTCCATGAAACAGGCCGTGTTGGCGTCTATACCACGAGGCACTGAAGATTTCAATTTGAGCGCTTTTGATCAAGGCTTCGAATATGGCCAATCGTTGTTAAACAAACAGTAAGGCAGAAATTTGAAGTTTGAGTGGCGCGAGGAGACATCTGAATTGAAACAAGCGCTGGATAATGTGGATAATGGTTCAGATTCAAGGGACTTACGTATCGGGGTATATGTTTGTCACTGTGGCAAGAACATTGGCGGCGCCGTAAGATGTGAAGAGGTTGCTGAATTTGCTGGCGCACTACCCAACGTTATACTAGCGAAGGATTCACTCTATACCTGCTCCGAGCCGGGCCAGGAACAAATAAAGACTGACATACGTGAACAGAAACTGAATCGGGTGGTAGTCGCCTCCTGCACCCCCAGGTTACATGAGCCTACGTTTAGGGCCGCGTGTGAAAGCGCCGGTTTGAATCCCTATTTGCTTGAAATGGCCAATATTCGGGAACATTGTTCCTGGGTTCACTTGCACGACAGGGACGCCGCCACAGATAAAGCCAAGGATCTGGTCGCTATGGCCGTTTCTAGAGCAGCTCTTCTAGAGCCGCAATTTGAACTTACCGTCCCGGTGAAACGCTCCGCTATGGTTATCGGCGGAGGGGTCGCCGGCATTCAGGCGGCGCTGGACATGGCAGACGCCGGTTACAAGGTTTATCTTGTCGAAAGAAGCGGTAGCATAGGTGGCAGGATGGCCCAAATCGACAAGACTTTCCCAACGATGGATTGTTCTATCTGCATCCTGGCTCCCAAGATGAGCGAAATAGGACGCCATCCCAATGTGGAACTGCTTACACTTTCAGAAGTTAAAGAAGTTGAAGGACATATAGGCAATTTCAAGGCAAAAGTCTTGAGAAAAGCAAGATATGTGACTGATGGGTGTACAGCGTGCGGAGATTGTATTCACGCTTGTCCTCAGTTGGCCCCCGATGAATTCAACGCCGGGCTGTCAATCAGACATGCTATATATATACCTTTTGCTCAGGCGGTCCCGTCAAGGTACGCTGTTGACATGAACCTGTGTCTGAACAACCAGGGGATTGTGGCCTGCGATCGGTGTTTCCAGGCCTGCACAAGAAAGTGCATTGATTTTGCCGATCAGGACCAGATATTGGAATTGGAAGTCGGAACCATAGTCGTGGCTACAGGGGTCGATGTCTACGATCCCACTGCGTTAACAGAATTAGGGTATGGACGGTTCCCAAATGTTATTACGACGCTGGAATTTGAACGGCTGATTAACGCCGGCGGTCCCTCCGCGGGTGAATTGATACGTCCATCAGACAGGAGACGGCCCGAGAAAGTCGCGTTTCTGCAGTGTATCGGTTCCAGGAGCAAGCGAAGTAATCCCTATTGCAGTAATGTATGCTGCATGAATACAATCAAGGACGCGTTGCTGATCAAGGAGCATTGGCCCGAGACTGAGATATTTGTTTTTTATATAGATATAAGGGCGTTCGGAAAAGGGTTCGAAGATCTATTCCAGAGGGCGAGAAGGGAAGGGGTTACTTTTATCAGAGGTATACCGGGTGAGATTATAGAAGACATACATACAGGGAATCTCACTCTGCTGGGAGAGAATACGCTCCTTGGGTCTTCATACAGATACAGCATGGACATGGTGATTCTTTCAGTAGGGATAAGGCCCAGGAGTGACGCTTCCGTAATACAGCGACTTTTAAATTTATCAACCGATACTGATGGTTTCTACATGGAGGCACACCCTAAGCTTCGGCCTGTAGATACAACTACTGGAGGGGTTTTTCTCGCTGGAGCCGCTGAAGGGCCGAAGGACATAAAGGATTCCGTGACTCAGGCTTCTGCCGCCGCTTCCCGCGCCAACATCCTTATGAGTAAAGGTGAGGTCAGGATCCCTGCCGTAACTGCAGGAATAAATCCTGATAAATGCTCCGCTTGCGGACTATGTGCCAAGATCTGTCCGTATCATGCAATTGAAGGCAGTAAAGAACTGGGATACTATAGGGTTATAGAAGCAATGTGTCAGGGTTGCGGCGCATGTGTTCCGGAGTGTAAGTATGGAGCTCTTGATCAGGCCCACTTCACTGAAGCGCAGATAGTCAGTCAGATAAATCAGGCTCTGGCGAATTCTCCGGAGCGCAAGATAATTGCTTTCGCTTGTAATTGGTGCTCTTACGCCGGCGCAGATTTCGCAGGTGTTTCCAGGATTCAATATCCCGACAATGTTCGCATAATAAGGACAATGTGCTCTGCAAGGGTCGCTCCGGAGTGGATTGAACTGGCCTTTTTAAAGGGTGCTGGAGCGGTTCTGGTTTCGGGTTGTCATCCTTCTGACTGCCACTACAACAATGCCAACCAAAACACATCCAAACGTGTGGAAAAGTTTTGGAAGCGAATGGAAAAACTTGGCCTGAACAAGGATCGGCTTCGACTGGCTTGGGTTTCTGCGGCGGAAGGAACTCAATTTGCAAAAGTTATTAGGGAGATGGAACAAGGGATTAACAAACTGACTCCCCTTCAAATCGAAGAGACTAAACAAAAATTGACGAAGCGCCCATCCAGGAAGGGAGAGCCTTCATGACCGTCAAAATATGGCATTTTTTCCCGAGAGAGGCATTGTACGAGTGCTATCAATGCGCCCGTTGTACGGGATCGTGCCCAGCGCTCGAGGTTGCTCCGGCGCTTGGTCCTCGTGAAACAATATTGAAATGTCTGAATCTTGGCCACGATGAAGTTGTTGAAGACGAAAAACTTTGGGTATGCTGCACTTGTAATGTTTGCGAGGACCGTTGTCCCCAAAAGATCCCGATCTCTGACCTGTTGGTGGCTTTACGGAACTCAGCGGCTAGACGTGGAAACATTCCGGACAAGTTGGAAATAGCTATTGAGCTTCTGGCCAAGACAGGCAGATCCATGATTGTTCATCAGCTTGATGAGATGAGGGCACACCATGGTTTGGCGCCTCTGTTGCCTGTTCCTATTGATGAAGTTCGCGAAATTCTGAAGAAAACACGACTGGACGAAGTCGTGGAATTTTAACATGTGGGCCCTTCAAATGGACCCGTTGATCACAAGGAAGCTATGAAATACGCAATTTATTTGGGATGCGCCATCCCCATCAAATACCCTGGTTTTGAAGCCGCAACCCGCAACGTGTGTGAACGGCTTGGTATAGATCTCGTAGATCTGCCTTTCGCTTGCTGTCCCCCACCAACTAGCCTCAAAATGGTCCACTACGATTCATGGCTCGCTCTGGCGGCTCTCAACCTCTGCATGGCAGAAGAGGCTGGGCTTAATCTAATGACACTCTGTTCCGGTTGTGTGAATACTCTGAAGGAAGCAAACCACACTCTTAAAAAGAGTGACTCTAAAAGGCGGAAAGTAAACCGGATACTCGAAGAACAGAACCACCATTTTAGCGGGACTATCGAAGTTACTCATATTCTGGATGTTCTGTATCAGGACAGTGTGATCGAAAAGCTGATTAAGGAAAAAGTTCGCGAGCTTCCATTAAAAGTTGGATGCCATTACGGGTGTCATTATTTCAGGCCGCCAAAAGTTATGTACCCTGAAGAACTGTCGGAGTCCGAATCTTATGTGCCGGTCAGAATGGACCATCTATTGTCTATTGTTGGGATGGAACCCACTGAATATTCTAGAAAGTTTCTATGTTGTGGGTCCCCATTGGGTGCAAATTCCGACCAGGACGCAGGTTATGCAATCGTGAAAGAAAAATTGCGACACATAAGAGAAAGGGAAATAGAGGCGCTCTCAGTAATTTGTCCTTCCTGTTTTGAACAGTTCGACATGGGACAAATCGCGCTTTCAAGGAAATTTAAGGATCTGGTCAAAGTTCCTACTTTTTACCTGACTCAACTCATTGGACTGTCTATGGGCATGAGTCCGAAAGAAGTTGGGCTTGATGTGCACAGAGTCAAATCAAAGAAACTACTGGAAGGGATCGGAATATCCTGAACCCGGTATAGGAAATTAATATGACCGAGAAGAAGAAACCGCCGTTAACGAGAGAACAGATAGAAGAACTCCGTGAAGATCTTAAACTGGCCGATACGCTGACACGAATAGACAACACCCTGCTAATACTGTCTGGAAAGGGAGGGGTTGGCAAAAGCACTGTTGCCGTAAATTTGGCAGCGGCCTTAGCTGCTTCAGACAAGGAAGTGGGTCTTCTTGATATTGATATTCACGGTCCGAGTGTCCCTACAATGTTAAGACTCGAAGGAGCAGAAGTAGAGCATGGTATCGGGAGAGGGCTTCAACCCATTAGAATCTCAAAAAATTTCAAAGTAATGTCTATGGAGTTCGTCATCCGTGAAAACAAGGATCAGGCTGTTATCTGGAGGGGACCCATGAAACACCGAATGATCCATGAATTTCTTTCAGAGGTTGACTGGGGGGACCTTGATTTCCTCATTGTTGACGCTCCCCCTGGTACAGGCGACGAACCTCTTTCAATTTGTCAGATGGCGCCTCCAAAATCCCAAGCTATCATAGTCACTACTCCGCAGAAAGTAGCTGTTAGGGATGTCAGGAAGTCCATAAATTTCTGTAAAAACCTAGGAATGCCAATATTCGGTATAATTGAGAATATGAGTGGTTTCGTTTGCCCAACATGTGGATCGAATCACCCATTGTTCAAAACTGGTGGTGGAGAGAGACTGGCTAGGGAGACAGGTTTCCGTTTTCTCGGGAGCATTCCCATTGATCCTAGGGTTGTGACATCTTCGGACGATGGAAAACCCTTTGTGACAGAATATCCCGCCTCTCCTACGTCCAAGGCTTTTGAGCAAATTATAAACCCTATATTGGCGTTATCGTCTCCGCGTCTGAAGAAACACTAGAGCAAGCGGCGCCTTATTCTTCGGGCGCTATGGAAAAAACACGCGAAATAATAGATACTGGATCATCGAAGCTCGACGATCCAGGTATATCTTTGTTTGGAGTAAAGTCGCTATCTACGTCCGTGCATACTAACCTATTTCCCCAAGATAAACGAAAGAACCCCTAGAATGTTGTTAGAGACGGCGCTCACTAAATATCTTAAACGGAACTTCTCCAACAGCCTGAGTTTCAATGAATTTGCGGATGTAACTCCACCTGCTCCGGCAGATGACACCAATTATCTGATATACATACACGTGCCATTTTGCGAAGAGCTTTGTCCTTACTGCTCTTTTAACAGATATGTTTTTCAGAAAGACCTCGCCGAACAATACTTCAGGGCGCTTAACCTGGAAATCCAAATGTATAAAGATCTGGGGTTCGATTTCAGGTCCGTATACGTCGGAGGCGGCACACCAACCGTGATGCCTCGCGAAATTGCGTCCCTTTTGACTGGCCTCAGGAAGATTTTTGGTATTGAAGAAGTTTCACTTGAAACAAATCCAAACCACCTGACTGACGAAATTGTTCAGTTGCTTGTTGACTCCGGTGTAAACAGACTGTCTGTAGGCGTGCAAAGTTTTGACGATACCATGCTTAAGCAAATGAGCCGTTATCACAAATATGGATCTGGAGAGGAAATTAGGGAAAGGCTGCATCGGGTTCTAGGTAGATTTGACACCCTCAACGTTGATATGATTTTCAATTTTCCCACTCAAACTATTGAAATGTTACGTAATGACATATCAACCATTAAGGAGATCGAGTCGGATCAGGTGACATTCTACCCATTGATGGTATCGGATATCACGAAGAAGGAGTTGGCCCGACTATTCGGGCCCATCAGTTATCGCCAGGAGAAGTTATTCTATAATGAGATATACAATTTGTTGATCAACGAATACACAATCGGCACAGCATGGTGCTTTTCAAGAAAAAAGACGATGATTGACGAATATATAGTCGACTATGATGAGTATTTAGGAGTGGGCAGTGGCTCATTCGGTTATGTTCAGGGTCAGTGTCTCGCCAATACTTTTTCGGTTCCAGACTATATCGCGCAGATCAGATCGGGGAAATTTCCTTTGATGGCGCGAAAAGAATTTAATCTCAAAGACCGGGCTAGATACTATTTTATGATGAGACTTTTTGGCTCCTCGCTTGACCTGGAATTGGCAGAGCGAGTTTTCTACGGTAATTTTCAAAAAGTAATGTGGAAAGAAATTTTGGGTTTTCGGCTTTTTGGATCTTTACAGAAGAACGGTAAAATACTTAGATTAACTCCAAAAGGACTCTATTGGTGGGTCATTATGATGAGGGAGTTTTTCACCGGTGTCAATAATTTCAGAGAATTCTGCAGAGCCACATCACAGATTTAAATGGATGTTTTCACGGGAGTAATCCCACCAAACAGATTCAGGCGCCCTGACAGCGGGGAGACCGATTAATGCGAAAACCGACGTATGAAGAATTGGAACGGCGAGTTCAAGACTTGGAGCGTTTGACTGGTCAGCTTATTGATACCGCGATGGATCAAGAGCATCATGAACTTTTCGACCTAGCGGTAATATGCAATATATCTCAGGCCCTAGCGTCTACCATGGACCTGGACGAATTATTGCTAATTGTTATAGATGAAGTTAACAAGGCCCTTCTCACGGAGGGAAGTGGCGTTCTTTTATATGATGAAAATCGTGGCGATTTATATTGGCGCCAGGTGAAAGACGCCAGAAAGATCCTCGCCACCCAAACAGATATCTTAAGATTCCCAATGGATAGCAGTATAGCTGGTTGGGTATTTCAGCATAATGAATCAGCGATAGTTAACGATACGTCGAAAGACCCTCGCTACTATCCTGGAATATCAGCAAAGAGCGGTTTTGAAATACATAAGGTATTGCAGGTTCCACTCCGGACTCCAGAGAAGACCATCGGTGTGTTGATGGCCATGAACAAAATCGGTGGTGATTTCACGGAGCAGGATGAGGCGCTATTGAGTTCCATGGCGTCTAGCGTCGCTTTAGCGGTGGAAAACGCCACCTTTTATAAGAAGCTTAAACAATCCCGTGACGCCCTCGAGATGCTATATCGCTCAAGTATGGCTGTTACCGCAACCATGGATCTAGATCATCTTCTCGAAGTCATTATCAGCGATCTGAGAAACGCCATGGAAACTGAAGCCGGTGGCGTTCTCCTTTATGATGAGCGTCGTGACGATCTTTATTGGAGGGAGATTCAGGATACTCGAGGGCTGATCAGTTCTGCAGGTATGGACCTGAGACTTCCCATTGACGGGAGCATAAGTGGTCAGGTTTTCAAATTAGGCGAATCTGCTCTAATAAACGATCCTAGTATCAATCCGTTATTTTTTAGGGCCTTCGAAGAGCTAACCGGTCTTATCATCAGAAATGAAATAATAGTCCCTTTGAACACTAGGGAAAAGACTATAGGCTGCCTTGTTGTTATGAACAAAAAGCAAGGTCGGTTTTCTGAAGACGATGTTCAGCTCCTGACTTCGTTGGCTGGGGTGGTAGCTCTGGCGGTGGAAAACACCACCTTCTTCGAAGAATTGATGAAGTCTTACCGTGACTTGGAGAATATGAACCGTGTCAAGTCCAAGGTGCTGAACCACCTTTCACATGAACTTCGGACACCATTGGCAATAATTAGCGGCACACTCATAAATATGGAGAAAAAGCTCCTCGAGAAGGGAATAGCTGATTTTGACAATGCTCTGGCAAGGATGAATCGGCACATACAGAGTTTGAGCCGGCTGGAGTCCCAAGTTGAGAGCATCATTATGACGGGCTATTCTTGGGAGAAACGTTACATTACTGGCTTCCTTCAATCAGCTCTTGATCTCATGGATGTCCAGTCGGAGTGGACCCCTGAAATCAAAAATGCAGCCGCTGTCATTCACAAATGGCTCGAAAAGACATTTCCCACAAGACATGACAGATTAGACCTGATTGATATGAAGGAATTCGGTCTGTCTATTGACCATTTAATTCGGAACAAGACTGATGAACAGAAACGTAAAATTTCTTTGGATTTTGACATGGAACCAGGAAAACTGCTTATTCCGACACATGTCCTTCAGGCAATCATGGAAGGCCTGATCCGTAACTCCATTGAGGCTACCCCCGATGGGGGGAATGTGAAGGTTACCGGGCGGGCCAGAGGCGGCCGGTACCTTTTAAAGGTTAAAGATACCGGGGTAGGTATTCCGGATAAAGATAAGGAATTGATCTTCGAAGGCTTTTATCCGGTTCAAGACACCGATAATTACTCGAGTCGCAGACCCTATTCTTTTAACGCCGGGGGTAAGGGAATAGATCTGCTTCGGATCAGGATGTTCTCGGAATTGTATGGATTTAGATTGTCTTTCTCGAGTAAACGTTGTCCATACTTGATGGAGCACGGTGTCGAATCATCAGATGTCGTGGAATCATGCTCGAATTGTGAAAATTACGCCGATTGCCCAGAAAATGGGGGTTCGGAGTTTGTGGTGGATTTTGCCTTAACGGACACGAACAACATTGAACAGAAGACATCCTGAATTGAAAGTCCCTTCCCGCCTTGTTGTCCCTGACGATGTGATCCCAGATAGGGCTGACAGACTTCTTGCCCATCTTCTTTCCGGGGTCATGACCAGATCATGTTTGTCTCACCTGTTAAAAGATGGCTTTATAAAGTGGGAAAGTAAACAGATAAAACCTTCGACAACTCTCAAACCCGGTCAAGAAGTTGTGATCGATTTCGAATCGGGAGGAACGCCTCCCGCTGTTTCTGTGGATACAAAATGTCAGCCCGTAATCATTTTCGAAGACGACCAAGTCATTGTCTTGGACAAGCCTGCCGGGTTGGTGGTCCATCCAGGTGCGGGACAGCAGTCTCAGACCTTAATGGACATTCTGGTCGAGTCCCGTCCGACCATGGTTGGGATAGGGGAGTCAAGTCGCTGGGGCATTGTGCATCGCCTTGATAAAGATACGTCAGGGGTAATGGTCGTAGCAAAGACGTTGATTGCCCATGAGGGACTTTCGGCGCAATTCAGGCGACACTCAATAGAGAGAGTCTACCTGGCGCTTGTTCGAGGGACCCTAGGATTAGATTCTGGAGTTGTGGACAAAGAACTTGGTAGAAGTCGCTCAGACCGAAAAAAGATGTCTACTGTGACGCGGAAAGGCAGACCGGCCGTGACTTCCTGGAGAGTCAAGGAAAGATATGGGCCAGTGTCGTTGCTTGAGATTCGGCCTCAGACGGGCAGGACGCACCAGATTCGGGTTCATCTGGCATCCATTGGTCTACCAATACTGGGGGATCGGGTATACGGATCAAGGGTGCGCAAGCTAGTGTCTGGGGATCAACTTTTAAGCAAGCTTACCCCAATTCTCAAAAGACAGGCGCTTCATGCGGCTGTCCTTGCTTTTAAGCACCCCGTTTCCGGGCTCCTAATTGAGTTTTCTTCTGGTTTACCCGCTGACATGCTGAACGCTATAAAAATATGCGAGAGTATCAGCAAGAAGGAGGGTTAGTGTGATCTCTAGCCCGCTTCCAATGTCTATTTCACATCTATTTTTATTGAGCGTTTCTTACTCGATTCTGTCTTGGGTAATTTCAGGTTCAGCACACTATCTTCAAATGTCGCCTCTATTTTTTCCTCATTAACATCACAACCAGCAAAAGATAATTTTGTTCATATTCCACCAGTCTTTTGGAGTTAAAGAATTCGTCCTGTGATCGATTCTGAACCAGTATATAGAGACCTCTTTCCGAGGAGTGCCATCTGCCACTGGTAAACCTCGCATGATTCACAATCCCTATAACTCACCGTTCGCATTAATTTTGGGCGATTTTAATTAATTTTGTTCAGCGTATATTTTTAAGAATAGGGCTATCCGGTTGACTCTCCCACCTACTATATGTAGTATGTGCGGTGGGTGTCTAGCCAAAGACTATTGTTGAGTTTCAGTGTAGGTTCGCAACCAAGGAAGCGTGCAGCGATTACCTGCTACAAATGCGTTAGCGGAGGGATTCAGTTGTCCTCGATGTAATCAAGCTGTTGATTGGCATATCCAAAGATCCCCCGCTGAGGTATGTGACGAGCCAGAAACAAGGTGTAAATGCGTTATCATGAGAGGAAACGGCCAACCGATCGAACACAACATGTTGGGGTTACGGGAGATATCCGGATAGCTCTATATCGCATTCCATGATTTCCCAACATCTGTCAATCAAAGACATATTTATGCTCCCTATTTTAGTGTATGAGATTGTATAGGGAGAGCTCTTGTGATCGCCACTCCATTCAATCACCATTTACAAAGAACAAAAAAGACACTAAAATTAGTTAGAAGCATAAGCAACGCCAAATAGCTTTATTTAAGCAAATCAGTTAGATAGGCCCTTTAATGAGTGCAAACAGGCTTTCGGGTGTCAGCTTTTTTTACAATCTGAAAAATCAACGTTCGCCTGGGTAGCGATCAACTCTAGTTATTTCCAACGTAACTGAAATTTAAAGGTTGTAGCAATCATGAACGACATGGGAAAATGTTATAATGGCGTTTTTGAGAACGCAGGTGTAGGAATCCTTGTCGTTGACCGACGGGGAAGGGTTCTTGAAGCAAATCAGGCCCTGTTGGCGATGCTCGGTTATGTTGAAGAGGATCTCTCCCAATGCACATTCGAGTCAATTACCCATCCTGACGATAGAGAAATTTCCAACCAGAACCTGAAAGCTCTCATGTCCGGGGAAAAAAGTTCTTGTAGGTTCGAGAAACGTTACCTGAGAAAGGACGGGACTGTCCTTTGGGGAGACGTTTCAACCACCAGCATCATGGACGCAAACTCCAAACCAGTAAGAGCTATAACAGTTGTTGCGGACATCACGAAACTGAAAGAAAGTGAACTGGCGTTAAAAGATAGTGCAGAACATTATAGGGGTGTGTTTGAGAATGCAGGGGTGGGAATAAATGTGCTTGACCGTGATGGTAAAATTGTTCAGGTCAATCAGGCGCTGTTGGCAATGCTAGGCTATGTTGAGTCAGATCTCTACCAACGAACATTCGAGGAGATCACTCATCCTGACGATAGAGAAATTTCCAACCAGAGCCTGGCAGCTCTCATGTCCGGGAAGAAAAGTTCGTATAGGTTCGAAAAACGCTATCTGAGAAAGGACGGGACCGTCCTCTGGGCTGACCTGTCGACTAGCAGTATCATGGGCCCCAATCGTAAGCCTGCCAAAGTGGTGGGTGTCATTGCGGACATCACGAAACGCAAGCAGGCAGAAGAGGAGCTTAAACGATACAGCGAACACCTCGAGGAAATGGCGGAACAGCGAACTGCGGAACTGCGTGAATCCGAAAATCGCTTCCGTGATTTGGTCGAGGCTATGAGTGACATTGTGTGGGAGGTTGACCGAGATTGTGTTTACACTTATTTCAGTCCAAGGATAGGAGATTTGTTGGGTTATGAACCAGCGGACGCTCTCGGGGCCAGCTTTCCGAGTTTCATGAGCAGAAAAGAAGCGGAACAAATTTCTGACACTGTTAAAGCCATCTTTGCTTCTCGAAAGCCCTTCAAAGGCCTCGAAAGTAAACACATACATCGTGATGGCCACAGCGTATTTCTGGAAATCAGTGGGGTTCCCATAATGAATTCCGTTGGCCAATTTAGCGGTTATCGGGGAGTTTGCCGCGATATCACCAAGCGGAAAGAATCTGAAGATGCCCTTCGACAAAGAACACAGGAACTGGAACGTAGCAACAAGGATCTCGAGCAATTTGCGTATGTGGCGGCCCATGATCTTAGAGAACCTCTGGTCGCCATAGGCGCCTACCTCAAGGTTTTGGAAAGACTTACCAAAGATACCATTGAGGATACAGGACGAAAGTGTATGGCAAAAGCTATAACTTTGGTGCTACGAATGGATGCCATGCTTCAGGGTTTACTCTCATATTCACGACTTACACTTACTCCAGTGTCCTATGATGTGACGGATTGCAACACCTGCCTGGCAGATGCTCTTTCTAATTTGGGATTATCGCTCAAGAAAAGCGGAGCAGTCGTAACTAGCGATACCCTGCCAACAGTTAAGGTCAACGCTTCTCAATTAGTTCAAATCTTCCAAAACCTCATCGGCAATGCGATCAAATATAGAGAAATGGACCCTCTGAGAATTCACGTCGGTTTTATATCCAAAGAGTCCGAGTATCAATTCTCTGTCAGTGATAATGGCATTGGAATTGAGCCTCCATATTTGGACCGGATCTTCAACATGTTTGAAAGAGTAAAGGACTTATCCGGCCCGAGCGGCACAGGGATCGGCCTTTCGACATGCAGGAAAATAGTTGAACGATACGGGGGAAGGATATGGGTGGATTCAAAGCTAGGAAAAGGGTCGACTTTCCATTTTACCATCCCAAAGTGAAAATACTTCTGTAAGGCGCTCCGACAGTCCGGTCAGGCACCCAGGCGAAGATCAGACATATAGTCATTTGTGCATAATTCTCATGGAATTCCAGGAAGTTCGGCAAAACGACGATGTTTCGGGTGTTAGTCTGGCTCCTGTGCGTCGACATGAGTGATGTTAAGAGCCAGACTAAACTCAAGATATTATGAAATTCCTACAACTTTTCTGCTAAAAGCTCGGAGAGATCCATCACTTTTAGCTGGTCGGATTTTCCCATAACGTTACAGGAGTCTTCCAACATGGTTATGCAATAGGGGCACGCAGTGGCCAAAGTGTTAGCGCCTGCATCCAACGCCTCCGAAATTCGGAGTTCAGCAAAACGCTCTCCGGCCTTTGTTTCCATCCAAACCCTGCCACCACCTCCGCCACAGCAAAGGCTGTTCTTACGATTTCGTGACAATTCGCAAAGCTCAGCCCCGGGAAGAGATTCAATAAGTTCACGAGGTTGGTCGTAAATATCATTGTGTCTGCCGAGGTAGCAGGGATCGTGCAAGGCCACACGGCCCGTCGCGTCTCCGGACGGTTTGATCTTTCCAGATTTAAGGGCGTCCGCCAAGATTTCAGTGTAGTGGTACACTTCCCATTTCCCGCCAAGCTCAGGATATTCGTTTTTGAACGTGTATAGACAATGCGGAGAAGTGACTATTATTTTTTTCACACCCTTCCCATTGTAGAGGTTAATGTTCGACTCAGCCAGTTTTTGGAATAGAGCTTCGTCTCCGACTTTTCTAATGGATTCTCCGCAGCAGCTTTCTTCAGCACCGATGATTCCAAATGACACACCTGCCGACTGTAGGGCCTTTAGAACTGATTTTGCTATCTTACGACTTCTGATGTCGTAACAGGAAGTGCAACATACAAAAAGAAAATATTCCGTATCTTCGGAGAATGTCGGAACGTTAAGGCCTTCCGTCCACTCAGTTCGTTTTTCCCGCGGGCCTGACCACGGATTGCCTTGTGAATGAAGGCTGCCGACAATTGGTTTCAAGCTGCCGGGGATTGTTCCAACTTCAGCCATCATGCTACGCATGCCTCGAATATTACCTATGATGTCCACACCTCTAGGGCATCTGTCCACACAAGTGCGGCAGGTAGTGCATGCAAAGAGGCAGTTTTCCGATTCAAAACCTTCAAGGCCAAGCTGTCCCATACGTTGAACTAACCTGACGTTGAACTGTTCAGACGCCTCGCCAGGCACAAGCCTCCACGGACAGGAGCCTGTACAGAGCCCACACTGCATGCACCAGTACAAGGTCTCTGCTCCTGACATTACTATCGCGTCACTGACTTCCAGGAATGGTATTCTAGTTTCCATTTCGCATCCTTCGTTTAGAAGCCCTTGTATGGGTTGGGCCCGAGTTCTTCTAGTTTAGCGGTAAATTCCTTCAGGATTTGCGGGATCCTGTAATAATCGTCGATCGAAATCTGTTCCAGCCTGATACGGTCGGATTCAAGGACAAGACGATCCAGGGTCTCCTTGATTTTGCTCATTCTGGTATCTGCCAGTTCGCTTCCCTGAATAAAATGGCACTGGTAATCGTCACCGAATTTACAACCGAAAAGGACGATACCATCGACTCCTTTAGACAGAGCGTCCGCAATCCACACAAGGTTTATTGATCCCAGACAGCGCAAAGGTATAAAACGGACCCAGGGTGGATACTGGAGTTTGTTTAATCCAACCATATCGACTGCGGGGAAGGCGTCATTCTCACAAATTAGTCCTATTATCCTAGGTTTTTCGTCGTATTCGTCAGGCACGCTGATTGATTTGATCATAGACCCGAGCATGTCCACGGAATAATTGTTAAAGGAAATGATCCTCTCCGGGCATGAACCCATACAGATAGCGCATCGCCTACATCTGGTGGGATGCGGAAGGGGTGTTCCTTTAACGTCTTCATTGTACATGCCGAACGGACATTCTTCTGTACAACGTTTGCACTGAGTACATCTTTGTATGAAGAGATCTGGATATGAAAGATCACCGGCCCTTGGGTGGACGGCTTTACCCTGCGATGAAAGTTCCATGCACTGTATGGCCTTTAGTGCCGCGCCGGTCCCGTCACTTTTTGACCTTGTGAAGGTCATAGGCTGTCTGACGCACCCGGCTGTGTAGATTCCGGTCCTTCTGGTTTCGTAAGGGAAACAGACAAAGTGGGAATCCGGGAAACCATATTTTAAAGTGGGCAACGCCGGCCCCTGACGATATTCAAGGTTTAGTATTGGATCATCCAGGACAGCGGGCTGCATGCCGGTGGCCAGCACCAACATGTCAACCTCCATCTGAATGGGTTCACCTAGAAGCTCATCAGTCGCGTCAATGGCAATCTTGCGCTCAGAACCTTCGCTGATCGATAATTTGGAGGTGTCCGTTTTTACAAAGATTACGCCTTTTTTCTGAACCTGTTTGTAAAACTCCTCCGCCTGTTCGGGTGTCCTCATGTCTTTGTAGAAAACGATGACTTTTGTTTCCTCGTTTTGTTCCTTGAAATACATGGCCTGCTTTAGAGAAACCCTGCAGCAGACAGCGCTGCAATAAGGAAGGTGGTCGGGATCGCGTGATCCAGCGCATTGGATGAAGCCCACCACAGAGGGAACTGAACCATCTGACGGACAGGCTAGAGAACCTGCCTTTGCCATTTCTTCGACCTGAACGTTGGTAACCACATCAGGAAATTTCTGAAACCCAAGGTTTTCTAACTTTGTGGCGTCATAAGGCTTCCAACCTGCGGCAAGCACAATAGAGCCAACGCGATGAACGCTTCCCCCATTTTTAAGTGTTACATCAAACATTCCAGGCGCGCCTGAAACCTTTTCAATCTCCGCGCTTTTAAATATTTCTATATTCTGGTTACCTTCAATTTGTTCAATGATTGTGGACAGGTCAATATCTTCAATTTCATGGTATGGTGGGGTCGTCGGTGTGTTCTTGTGCCATTTGGCCATGTGTCCGCCGAGTTCGGACTCCTTCTCCACCAACTTAACGCTGTAGCCGGCTTTTGCAGCGTCCAGCGCGGCCTGCATACCGGCGGATCCGCCACCCACAACCAGCAGAGTTTTGTCTAAGGCTTCAAGATATGGAGTAGGCAGAGTGGATTTCTGGACCCGTATTATTCCCATACGTAGATAATCTTCCGCCATGAACTGAGTGTCTTCGTGGCCGGCCGGTTGGCACCAAGTGACGTGTTCACGCAGATTGACCCTTTCCATGATAGTCTGCATGGGATCAAACTCGAAAACTTCAGATTTTACTCGTCCTGAGCAGGCCCCTAAAACAACGCAATTAACGGTGCCGGACTTTATGTCGTCCGTTATTACTTTTGATCCTTCGGCGCCGCACAAACAATCGTGAGTGTAAATCTTTGCGACACCGGATTCTCCAGCCACACCGGATAAGGCGTCAAAATCTATAGCTTCTCCGATTCCGCAACCTGAACACAAATAAACACCAATATTTTGATCCATAAGGATTACCTCCGCACTGCCGCTTGTATCGCCTTGAGAGCGGCGGCGGTAGCATCCTGGAGAGATGCCGCCACTTCCATCGGCGCCTTGACACATCCGGTTGGAATGATTCCGGACGCTCCCGATCCCGTAACAAACCCGAAGTCATCGTAATTCATTTCCAGGTCCGGTCTGATCTTAGACGTTCCAGGCCGCATTCCTACCGCCAGGACAACAAGGTCCACCACCTGACTAACTGTGGAGCCTGCGGAAATGTCCTCTCCTTCAACAAGAAGTCCGCCTGATTCTTTGTCTTCGGTTATCCGGGCTATTTT
Organism: uncultured delta proteobacterium; assembly: GCA_963798475.1. Lineage (GTDB taxonomy): Bacteria > Desulfobacterota > Desulfomonilia > Desulfomonilales > Desulfomonilaceae > CAJBEZ01. Next base: position 14,404 of record CAWCTI010000031.1, on the reverse strand, counting down.
ACTTTTAATAAGGGAAAGATTTTGGTCCTGTTGTACTTTGGTGTAGAAATCTTCATATTTCCCCATGGCTCTAATATCAATGTAATATATGAAAGCTTTACTGTCTGGTACTCGTTCCCGTATGTAAGTGGATTGCTTCAGGGAAGCCAGGCAACATACACCGGAACAGTAAGCCAGATGATTTTCGTCTCTGGATCCTGCGCACTGCACGAAGGCGACGCTCTTGATTTCCCTGCCGTCGGAAGGACGTACCATCTTTCCAGCAGTGGGCCCATTGATTGCAGCCATTCGTTCAAACATTACGCTAGTCAAAACATTGGGGAGTCGACCAAAACCTAGGTAATCGATTTTTTCAGCTTCGTAAGGGTCCCAGCCGGTGGCCCAAACAATTGCCCCAACCTGAATGTTCAATGTTTCAGGCTGCATTTCCAGATCTATGGCGCTGTAGGGACAAGCCTGAGCGCATTTAGCAGCCTCATCTGTTCCGATTATCTCGGAGGCGATGACATATTTGAATGGATACGCCATCTGATGAGGCAAATAAGCGGCCTTTATAGAATCCATCCCATAGTTGATCTGGTTTGGAACAGTCGTTTCGCATACTTCAGCGCACTTGCCGCATGCAGTGCAATTGTCGTTCACATATCTCGGGTTCACCTGAATTGTGACGGAATAATCACCGGGTTTACCCGATATAGAAAGGACTTCGGCCTGAGTGAAATAGGAAATCTTGGGATTGTTTTTAATTCTTCGGAAATTAATCTCAAGACCACATGTTGGTGGGCACAGTTTGGGGAAATACTGATTGAGCTGGGCCACTCGGCCGCCCAAATAAGGATTCCGTTCGACTATGACCACGTTAGCGCCCGTTTCGGCAGCTTCTACAGCAGCTGTAATTCCGCTGATTCCACCACCTACGACTAGAATCTTCTGATCTTCATCGCCCATAGGCTACCTCCGTGTTTACAATCAAGAACGACTCAAAAATGTCGTCGCTGTCAATGCTTGTGGGTTTCGTGGTAACACACAACCCACGTTTGTCATCTAAAATGTTTTATAACCCTGTTTAACGAGACTTTGACGTCCCGAGTTTTATCCATGTTCCTCACGTTATTGTTGTACGTCTCAGCTATATGTATGAAATTCCTGATGAGGGCTCCACCGTCGGGCCTGGAACCCAGAAAACTCTCAGGATGACCCTGGACGCCATAGACCGGCTTGTAGGGATGACGAATAATTTGATTACGACTAGTCCGTTCCGATGCGAGGAGAACGAAGCCTGGTGGTAACGCCTTTACTTCATCGTAGTGGCTTTCCAGGATACTGATTTTGTTATCAAGTCCAACGAAGATCGGATCATGGGCATACTGGCTCAACTTGGTGACACCGGACTGCCGGTCGCGAGAATACGGCATGCAATCATCAGTTCCGGCCCGAATCGGACCGACCTTGCCGCCAAAAGCCAGCGCAATAGCCTGATGTCCACCACAGATGCCAAGAATCGGCACATCGAGTTCTTCAGCAATCTGTGGAATCATCCACAAGAAATTTTGCAAGGCGATTCCTGTAGGGCCTACATAGCGACACCAAGGAGTGCCTTGAGGGCTTAGAATCAAAAATTCAGGGTCGAGGTCCGATATTGTCTCAAACGTAGCACTCCTGAAATCCAGGGTAACCACATTGTTATTCCCACTCATCTCGCTAATAACCGAGCGAAGCCGTTTGCAACCACCCGAACATCCGTCAGTAGACAGGCCGATCATTATCCAGGGTCTGCGATGCACGGCCCCTCTCACTTCCGATTGGCCCAGAGATCCTGGAAATGCGGAACCTAAGAGGTATAACAACAAACACATTGCGATCAAGCAGGCGTATACGATTTTATATAGCCTGCCATATGTTTGAAAAAACTTCATTAGCTTGTTCCCACAACCCAGAAAGTGAAGAACTACATTTATAACTCACTTTGTGGCTGATAGGCAACAGGCCAATTCCGCTAGAAAAACTATTATTGATATTTGTTACCTCAAATTATTTTTTTTGTCCGTTCCTTTTCACTGTATACACAACCGCAATATTTCTGACGGTAAAGACCGAGCTTTCTATACCGCTTTACGCCCTCGTTCCATCCAGTGCGCCAATCGCGATATACTAACGGTATTCGGCGATTTTCTGCAATTGCGTCACATGCGGTTTTTAGCAAGTCATGTTTTTGAAAGCGGCTGTAAAACAGAGTGGTTGAAAACGCGTCGAAGCCTTTAGATTCAGCAAGACGGGCCACCACATCCATCCTGAAATTAAAGCAGACCCAACATTTCTGTGATTCCCTAAAAACGATTTCCCGAAACCACTCCTCCATTTCAATTCCGGTTTCATCGTCCATGACTGGGATTCCATTTGCCTCGGTGTAAGAATTGAAGGCGTCCTGCCGTCTCAAGTTCTCGCTGTATGGGTGAATATTCGGATTGAAAAACACAGCGGTAACTTCGTGTCCCTCCTTTGAGAGGTCATCATAAGGAATCACCAGACACGGTGCGCAGCATGCGTGTAGCAGTATTTTCATTAATGAGGTTGTCTCCTTCCAATAGTCATGCTATTTTTTATAAAATAAAGTTTCCACGAATGGTCCAGGTGTCAGCCAGTCCAATGAACCGTGTCTCATTTTCTGTTTTAGCAATCATGATTACGATGATGGCCCACAGTGCTTTCGCTGATCAGCAAACACTTGCTGATGCTTTCGCGCAGACTGCTACGGCTTATGCCAACGATTCCTTTCTACTACTCGGAATGGTCGGAGATGAGTTCGTCACCGGCGCTTTGGACAAGTCCTCGGCGGCCCAAACGGTTACCAATATTCAAAAGAGGATCAGGATCATCAGGGCCAAAATCAACCTGGTCTTAGCTTCATTGAATCTGGGAAACGAAAGGAAATGGCTGAAAATTCTTGACTCCGTCTACACCTCTCTCGATCAAGAGGCATGGGCAATGAACAGGTACATTGACAATAAAACGCCTGCGCACGCTCAACGTTTTGATGCCATAAGAGTCGAATGCCTCCAAAAGATCAGGGATCTCTCTCAGTTTTACGCCTCTACAGTCGGCTCTGACGAGTTGCCGGCCCCTCTCAGTACGCGCTGATCACCAATCCTCAAAGTAACCTTTTCTCGATCGAAGTATTCCAGAAGCGGGATATTGTATTTTCGTGACGTTTTAGTTATCTCCTGAAACTTTGATGGGGTTATGGACCCTTCATGCTTGAGACGGCCTATAAGTTGTTCCTTTACACTTTTAATAAAATCAGTAGAAAAATACATTTCCTCTTTAATTTTTACAATTTTCCCTTCCTTTTCCAGGACGTTAAGCAAAACCTTAACCTGTTTGGGATCAGCCCCAACCTGAGCTACCAACTCTTTGAAAAGAGGCGGGGCATTCTCCTGTTGATGAAGCGAAGCGAACAACTTTTCGCGAACGCTTTTTTCATTGTCTTTTAACCTAACCTTATGAGTAGACGCCCTGATAGTGTCTCCCTGATCAACAAGTGAGCCCTTGGAAATTAGCTCATCTAGAGCGATCTTGAAAAGACGATCACTTCCCGGTGTTAGTGATCTAAGTTCCTGCTTGGATATCCCTTCTTTTAGTGGATTGTCCATGTGGAAACGATCAAGGCGATCAGTTATCTTCTTTTCTACCAGATCCAGGAAGTCGCGGTGGACAAGCCTGCGTTCCGTAGAATCCAATTGGATGATGGTTCTTTCTGTCCTGAGTTTATCGAGCGTCCGGTCCAACCGGGACGATGAAAAAGCCGACATGCCTAGCAATTCGTTCTTGTTGACGCCGTTAACCCCTGAACCTTTGACAAGCGATGATATTACACCGGTATCATCTTCCCTTTCGGTTTCCAGGAAGGACTTGACTGACCTAGCTCGAAGTTTCGGGGCCCTTGGGTTTAATATTACCCCTCCTCCCAACGTAACTGAAGGAGATATGGCCCTGATCACGAACCTGTCTCCTGTGGCAGGCACAATCGGGGCTGACGTTCGTAATTGCGCCATGATCTCTTCTCCAGGTTCCAGTGAGTCCCTGTCAGGAAATGCAATGGTGGCTTCAACATCGGTTGTATAGTGGTGTAGCCTCACCTTTTTGAGGTTGGTCAGCTTTATTGAACTTCGATTCAATGATGTGAGTCTCACATCAACTATGTATGATGGACGGAATTCGCCGGGGTGAGTGACCACGTTTCCACGATGGGCCTCGTCCTGCTCGATACCGCGCAAATTTACCGCTACCCGTTGTCCTGGAAATGATTGCTGCTCAAATTGCTTGTGTGATTCAATAGATCGTACCGAGGATCGAACTGCCTGAGGTAGGATTTCAATCTCATCCCCCGTTGAAATGGTCCCCGAAATCAACGTACCCGCAACTACTGTCCCATGACCCTTTAGAGTAAAAACTCGGTCAACAGGTAATCTTAGGAGACCATGAACCGGTCTTTGCGCGACATTTCTGCTGAGCTCCAATATGACCTGTTTAAGTTCCTCTATTCCTTCTCCAGTCCGAGCGGACACGCGAACCATTGGAGCATTTTCAAGGAAAGTGCCTTTTATAAGGTCTTTCGCATCTTCTTCAGCAAGGAGGGCAAGCTCTTCATCAACGAGGTCCAATTTTGTGAGAACAACCAGGCCATGCCTAATTCCGAGGAGACACAGGATATCGAGGTGCTCGACCGTCTGAGGCATTACACCTTCATCGAGCGCCACCACCAGGGCCGCTATGTCAACTCCGCCCGAACCTGCAACCATCTGCCGGACGAATCTCTCGTGACCGGGAACGTCTACTATTCCAATCCTGACGTCCGATCCCAGATCAAGATACGCGAAACCCAGTTCAATGCTGATGCCCCTCTCTTTTTCTTCCTTTAGCCTGTCTGTGTCTATTCCAGTGAGGGCTTTGACCAGTTGGGTTTTACCGTGATCGATGTGACCGGCGGTCCCAAGAATTACTCTTTTCATAAAGACTATCCTTCGGGTTGGGGCTAAACAGGAGGAGAGATTTCCGTACTATAAGCTTTGCCAATCAAAAACATGATCAGAAAGCCGAGGAATCAAGACTAAATTGCAGTTTTAATTTTCCTCACACGGGAAATCACCCTGACGTTTTTTGCTTTGGCCTTTTTTAACACCTTTTGGAACAGATGAACTCATTGTGAGGTTCTTTTTCGGGTTTTCCAGTTCGAGTTCACGCAGTACGTCCTCCGGCCTCACCTCGATTATAGTGTCGTCGGCGGTCTTTACGAGCACAGTTTCTTCAAGCGGGTTGTGTTTGACTATACAACCTTCTCCCTTTGATGTAGCGACAAGTCTTCCAACCTTGGGCAGGCCTTTACTGAAGTCTTCATAAATATCATGCTCATAACTTAAGCAGCACATTAGGCGACCACAAACCCCGGAAATTTTTGTAGGGTTCAAGGAAAGGTTCTGGTTTTTCGCCATCTTTACCGAAACCGGTCTGAAGTCTGTGAGAAACCTTGAGCAACACAGTTCCTGCCCGCAGCAGGCGATTCCTCCTGTCATCTTGGCCTCGTGCCGGACACCAATTTGACGCATTTCTATACGCACCGGGAACCTGGAGACCAGGAGCTTTACGAGTTCCCTGAAATCGACTCGGCCTTCGGATGTGAAGTAAAACACATACTTGGAGCAATCGAAAAAACACTCTACTGAAACCAGTTTCATAGGCAGGCTAAGTTCTTCAATCCTGTCAACACAATAAATGTAAGCTTCAGTTTCCCGCTGACAGCATCGCTCCTTTTGATCGATGTCGACTTTTCCGCCTTTACGAATGATTTTTCGTAAAGTTTCCGCTTGGCTGGCGTCAATTTCCTTTTCAAAAGGTGGAAGAGCGACCTGTCCCAGCCCCAAGCCTTTCTCGGTTTTTACGACGACCCAATCTCCATAATCAAGGGGAATGTCTCCAGCGTCAAAATGGTAAACCTTGCATGCATAACCAAATCTTATGCCGGTGATACGCATGACCGTCAAACTGGGAGCATGTTGCTGCGTCCTTAACGCAGTGGTCTGCGCCTGACCACAGTGACTGATAACCTGGGCCGCAGTTAAATCATCATGGAATTCTTCATCATCCAAGGATGCCACGTGATCCTCTTTTTCAATTGAATCGGAAGGAACGATGCAATCGTTTGATTCGTCATGAACTTGCCATAGCGCCCGATCCTGATAATCCGTTGGGGACTTTGGAACAAGATCTTCAGGCTCCGAAACGAGACCGGAACGGTCAGACTGCAAAGATACGGATGTGTCATTCGCTTTCTTGTGTGTTCGATCAGCCTTCTGTCCCCAGGATCTGGGCAAGTATGATATTTCACCCCTTTGTTCGTCATCGGTCATTGCAGTCGCCTTTAACTGTTAGCGGTTCGGGAGACTAGCCCGTGGCGTCGCCCAGTTTATCGCGAATTTTTAAAAACATTACATCGGTCAATAGATTTCTATTGATGTTGGTGTCAGAAGCCAGCAATTCAAGAGCAGTAGCCATTTCGTTGTATACTGAGAGCAATCCGGACACAGAATGATGTTGAGCCGAAGTCGTCAAAATGTCAACAAGATCAGTGTTAACTATGGACGAGACCGCTCCACCAGTTTTCAAAACTATTAGATCCCTTACCCACGTCATTCCGAATTCTATGGTGTCAACAAGATCCTGTGCGTCGGAACTCAGTCTAAAAGATAGATCTAGAAGCGTAGCAAGTCCAAAATTATTCCTCTGGCTCAAAAATTCAACCAAGCTATTACGAAATTTTAAAGCGTTAGCCGTCAGCAACTCCAACGCACGCCCCAGACTACCCGCGGCCAAACCGGCCATGCATGTCGCTTCATCATTCCCCAGACGTTTCAAACGGACGATTTCTCCTGCAATCACCGATCGTTCGAGAGGCGCAAACTTGATAGTCCTTAGCCTCGATCTCACCGTAGGGAGAAGAGAAGAGGCTCTGTCCGTGATAAGGACAAGCAGACTGCTGCCCGGAGGTTCTTCCAGGGTTTTGAGCAATGCGTTCTGCGCAGCTCGATTAATTAGATGGGCGTCATCAATTATGATGACGCGATATTGAGCTTCCAAGGGCGCATATTTTAAAAAGCCCTGAAGTTGTCTAACCCTGTCAATTCTTATGGAGCCTTTTTGAGGACGTTCAATCACAACGTCAGGATGATTGCCCTTCCGGATTTTAGCGCATATTACGCACGTTTCATGGTCTGTAAATGAGTAGGAAGGACAGTTAAGCATACACGCGAATTCAGCCGCGATCAGTTTTTTACCGATTCCGGAAAGCCCTGAGAAAAGATAGGAATGAGCGGTCCGTTTCTCAGCTACAGATTTCTCCAAACTTGAAACAACTTCTTCATGCCCCAGGATCTTTGTCATATCTTTGACTTTAATCAGGTCAACAGCCATTAATCAGGAGTAGGGACGCAGCTAACAATGGACACACGCCATGGCATTTCGTCTACATTGCCAAATCAACTTTACAACATACATGAAGCAACGCCGGAAGGATTGACCAAAACGACCACTGGTGAAGAATGTGTACAAGAAAGACAAAAAAGACATTCTTTTTTTGTGGTCGTTCTGGAATTACTTATATCAACCCCTCTTTACGGGAATATACTTGTCAATAGCAAGCACTAGCGGAGACGCCACAAATATTGACGAATAGGTTCCGAAAACAATTCCTATCATCAACGCCCAAGCAAAATCCCTAAGCACATTCGTGCCGAAAATTAGCAAGGCGATTACGACAAGCAAGGTAAATCCTGAAGTGAGAACAGTCCTGGAAAGGGTCTGGTTTATCGACCGATTAAGAACTTCAGCAAGAGGTTGTTTCCGCATGCTTCTAAGGTTATCCCGGACACGGTCGCAAACAACAATGGTATCATGTATGTCATACCCGATAACAGTTAACATGGCGGCAAGAATAGTGAGGTTAAATTCTTTACCGGTCCAGACGAAAAAACCATAGACTACGATCAGATCATGAACGAGACAAAAAACAGCGCCCAGTCCCATGCTGAATGTAAACCTGAACGCCATGTAGACCAGGAGCATTGCCAATGCGATAACAGTGGCCCATATTGCCGCGTGCCGGAGGTCCTGACCTACCTTGGGTCCAACTATCTCCAGTCCTCGAATTTCGAAGGTCCCTTTTCCAAATTTGCTTTCAAGAAGACTCTGTAATTTTAACGAGAATTGTTCAGTGCCTTCGTCGTGGGTGTCAAGACGAATTATGTAATCTTCTCCACCCAATGAAAAATGTTGCACGGTCGGTTCTTTGCTTATTGGTTCAAGCGCCTGCCTTATCTGTTCGATATGGACCGGTTTCTTGAACTGCAGATGAACCATGACGCCGCCAGTAAAATCTACCCCGAGGTTTATCAACCCTTTTATAGGAAAAGAGAGAAGAGAAAAAACTAGTACCACTGTCGTGAACGCGTAAGCGTATCGTCTGTTACCCATAAAATCTATATTAGTGTTTGGCGGTATGAGTTCCACTGTTCAATCCTTACTTCAGCTAAAAGATCATTAGCGCAAATTGATCACAAGCTAAACGCTTAATTTCTTCACCCGTTTAACCTGAAAAAAGTAATCGAAAATAGCTCGAGTCACAAACAATGCGGTGAACATTGACGCAGACAATCCTATGCAGAGTGTAACCGCAAAACCTTTTATGGGCCCAGTCCCAAACTGAATAAGAGGTAGAGCCGCCAGAATCGTGGTCGATGTTGAGTCAAAAATCGTGGAAAATGCCTTGGTATAACCATTTTCCAGCGCAATCCGAGGCGTCTTTCCCGCTCGAAGTTCCTCTCTGACTCGTTCAAATATTAGTACGTTGTGATCGATTGCCATACCTATAGTGAGGGCAGCCCCTGCAAGTCCAGGAAGGGTGAGAGTGGCCCTTAGGCCCGGGGAAACCATGACGGCGAAGATCAAAATCAGGTTGAAAGTCAGAGCGATATTCGCCACGAGGCCAGACCATTTGTAATATAACGCCATACCTACAACGATCATGAGCATTCCAAGAACAATGGCGTTTCTCCCTGATCTTATGGAATCCTCACCCAAAGATGGCCCCACCGTTCGGTTTTCTAGTATCTTAACCGGAGCGGGCAACGAACCGGCCCTTAACACGAGAGCAAGGTCATGGGCCTCTTCCGGAGAAAACATCCCTTCGATAATCGCAGACCCACCGGAAATCTTGTCCTTTATCACGGGAGCGGAATAAATCCTGTTATCCAGAACTATCGCAAGACGTTCACGGACATGCTCTCCAGTAACTCTTTCAAATTGTTGGGCGCCAAGCCGGTTGAAGTCCATGCCAATTATCATACGGCCGCCCCTGTCAGGATGAACGCGAGCGTCCGTCAGCAGATCACCGGTGAGGTAAACCTGTTTTTTTACGAGAAACGGGGTCCTTGTTACTGCCCCAGTCCTGGGGTTCTTGTTGCTTTCATACAATATCTCATCGCCCTGAGGAACATTCCCTTTCAGCGCGGCGCTTAGATCGCCCTTTTCGTCCACAAGTCTGAATTCAAGACGGGCTGTCTTTCGGATAATATCGATGGCCCGGTTCACATCTTCTTTGAGCCCCGGCAATTGAACCACAATTCTATCTGTTCCCTGAATGACTACATCCGGTTCCGCGACACCAAAAGCGTCTACCCTGTTTCGGATAGTGTCTACTGCCTGGCGAACAGCCTTTTGCTTGATGGATTCAACTGTCTTGGGGTCAAGCTGAAGTAGGGTCTCAAACCCCTTGTCGGTCTGCTCAGACGAAAGTTTCTTGAAACTGGGAATTTTCTCAAGGACCTTTTGATCAAAGAGCGAAGCCTGATCAGGGTCCTTGAAGTAGATTACGAAGGAATCCGCTTTGTTCCTACGAAGGTCAAGATACCTTATTCGTTCATCCTTCATAATCCCCGACGCTTCAAGCATCGTTTGATCTACAACTGCCTCCACCGCTTTATCCGCCTGTACCTCCAGGACCAGGTATAGTCCACCCTGGAGATCCAACCCTAGCCTGATAGGACTATCGGGAAGATACTTGGACCAAACGGCAGGGACTGGCCCCAACGAGGGGTAGATTAAAAAAATACAGACAATTAAAACGGCAAAAATTATTATGAATCGTGTCTTGAGACTCTCTATCATCTAGCACGTCTCCTCATGCGTTCGGTTCGACAGGAGGCGGGGGTGTAGAAGCGAGTCCTGCTATGTACGGCCTCGCCACACGAACACGGACTTTGTCAGCGATTTCAATAACAATGGTCTGGTCCTGAATCGCTGCAATCTTCCCATATATGCCACCCTGAGTGATGACATTGTCGCCCTTCTTGAGGTTGTCCAATATTGCTTTGTGTTCTTTAGCCTTTTTTTGCTGAGGACGAATCAGCAGGAAGTAGAACACAACGAAGATAAGAATAATGGGCAAAAATTGAACTAAAGATTGGATTCCGTCACCACCAGCCTGGCCGGGTTGTACGCCCATGGCATAAGCCATATCAATCATTGATTTCCTCCGATCGGGATAAGCGCATTTGAATTAAAGAGCTCAAATTATCTTCCCTGATTGCTGTTCTAATATCAGACATGAGACGGTAATAAAAGTTTAGATTGTGCACAGTCGCTAAAGTAAGCCCAAGAATCTCTCTTTCCTGAAAGAGATGTCGCAGATAGGCCCTGGAGTAACTTTGGCACAAGACACATCCGCAATCAGAATCTACCGGACGCTGATCGTCCCGATATTTCGAATTGCGAATATTTACACGTCCCGATGATGTGAACAAATTTGCGTTCCGAGCGTTTCTTGTGGGCAGGACGCAGTCAAACAGATCTACGCCCCTGATGGTCGCTTCCAAAATATCGAGCGGTTTGCCAACTCCCATCAGATACCGAGGTTTACTTTCTGGCAAATAAGGGGTGGTCACGTCAATAATTTCAACCATCAGTTCATGAGGTTCCCCCACACTCAGGCCGCCGATCGCGTAACCGTCAAATCCCAGGGAAGTTAGTCCCTCTGCGCTCAACTTCCTGAGACTAGGAAACATCGACCCTTGTACTATGGAGAATAATGCAGGGTCAACTTTTTTTTTGGCCGCAATGGTTCGAGACGCCCATGATGTTGTACGTTCCAGCGCTGAGAGCGCCTCAGTCTCGCTTAACGGGTAGCCTCTGACATCATCCAGGCACATGATTACGTCAACTCCGAGCGCCTCCTGCACTGCAAGACTCAACTCCGGAGTGAACATATGAGTCGAGCCGTCTATGTGGGACTGAAAAATTACCCCTTCATCGTTAATCTTGCGGAGCCGGGCCAGGCTAAAAGCCTGGAACCCCCCGCTGTCGGTGAGTATAGCGCCGTTCCAGTTCATAAACCTGGCAAGACCACCGCAGCGCTCAATTAGATCGTGACCAGGCCGCAGATACAGGTGATAGGCGTTCGAGAGCACAAGGCGAAACCCGATATCCCAAACGGTTTCCGGACTGACGGCCTTAACGGCCCCGAGAGTGCCGACTGGCATAAACGCAGGGGTTTCCACTTCTGCGTGAGACAGCTTCAGGAGACCAGTACGTGCTCGTGATCCTGCGCTCTGATGGGTAATGTTAAACTCAAAAGCCATTAAGCTTGATGTCGATTTGTTAGATAATCTTTTGTACAGTAAAAACAACAAAGGATTGAGGAAGCTTATAATTTAATAAGGCATCCTGCAATCCTCCGTCTATTGAATGTTCAGGCATGTGAACCTGAGAGTCTATCTGTTTGCCTTTTTCAGACCAAGCGCATCTGTGGCTATTATCATTTTCATGATGTTCGTAGCGCCTTCAAGGATCTTATAGACCTTTCCATCTCTCAATATGCGGGCTATCGGATACTCATTGGAATATCCATAAGCACTGAGGACTTCCAGCGCCAGGTTTGGCACTTCGTCAGCCGCACGGCATGCGAAATATTTAGCCAGGACCGTTTCCCGCATGTTGTTTACAAGGCCTTTATCTTTCTGAATGGCGCATCGCCAAACCAGCGCCCTGGCAGCCTCGGTCTCGGCTACCATTCTCGCTATAACCTCCTGAACCATCTGAAATTCTGCGATAGCCTTGCCGAATTGCTTACGTTCATTAGCGTATTTTATTGCCTCATCCAATGCCGCCTGGCAACTGCCGACCGCTCCGGCCGAAGCGGACAACCTGGTGCTGATCAATTCCTTCATCAGGTAACCAAAGCCCTTGCCTTCCTGACCCAGAAGATTCGTCGCAGGAACACGGACGTCTTCCATGATGATCTCACCTGTAGGACAAGCCCAAATCCCCAGTTTTTCCTTAATGGCCTTGGTCGATACACCGGGGGAATCCATATCCATGACAAAGACACTCATCCCGTTGTGCTTCGCCTTTTTATCCGTCATGGCGAATACTACGGACATATCTGCGACAGGACACCAGGTTATCCACATTTTTCGGCCGTTCAAAACATACTCGTTCCCGTCACGTACCGCAGTGGAAGCCATCGCGGCTGTATCAGAACCTGCATCCGGTTCCGTGATCCCAAAGCAGCCAAGGATTTCAGCCGACATGAGGGCAGGGATGTATTTCCGCTTAAGTTCCTCGCTTCCCCATTTTAAAATGGACATCGCTGTTCCCATGGTTTGCATGTTGAATGCGACTCTAAGTGAACCTGAAGCCCTACCGATTTCTTCGGTAACTATGGCGTGAGCGAGATAGCCCATTCCGTTGCCACCGTACTCTTCAGGCACAGGGCAACCAAAAAGACCAAGCTCTCCCATCTTGGTAACTAATTCCCGCTGGAAGCGATGATCGTTTTCGTCCTGGTCTACAACCGGAGATATCTCATTGGTCGCGAATTTTCGCACCATATCGCGAAGCATTATATGCTCTTCAGTTAACTCCACATCATATTCGTCACTCATTTGGCCCGCTCCTAGAAAACTGAATTGCCCACCCGGACAAAGGGGAGGGTTGGGATTAGTTCGAGTTCCGGACGAAACGCCTCAACCGCAATCGTGTTTTGTCCTGCAATTGTTCCGCATTATAATCAACATGAACATTCGTCCAATATGATTACAAAGGAACTTTACCAGAACCTAAAAGGCCTAGTCAACACATGAAAGCTGTAAGACCATGTTCAAGTTGTTCATTATACTGGACGATTAGATGAGTTTAACCGCTTTTTCGATGAAAGCAGATACAAACTGAACGCCATCCCTGCGAAGATAGCGTACCACAAAGTGCATAACCGAATCAGGATTACAGCAGGCAAACCGTCTGAATAGGATATCCCAAGATATGAGAAAAGACCGATCATGCTTGCTTCAGTCCCTCCAATTCCGCCGGGAAGCATGGACAAAGCCCCCAGGATAGTCGAAAAACAATATACGAAATTCGCCTCAGTCAGGGTTCCTGGCAATCCGAATCCCCTCATTACAATGTATAGTGAAATCGCTTCCATTGACCACGCAATGACCGAGACGACCAGCCCAACTACAAAGATACGTGGCTTCATCAGGTCCTTGCCGGACAGCAATATCCGAAGTGTCTTTATGGCCACCCATGAAACAAACGGCAATCTGGACATCGCCTCAAGGATAGGACGGCCGATGAAACCGCCCAGGCGATTGAAGAAGGCGCTCGCCTCATCACCATGGCCGGGCCGCTCCACATTGTCACCGACCTGAACGGCCGGATCACCGGTCTGGCCGTCGCCAAAACCGTTCCCGGCAAGCACGATGCCCGCGGACGCCGCGTGCCGGTGGTGACCAAGGATACTTACGTCGTGCCCTGCGACACGGTCATCAAGGCTATTGGCGAGAAGGCCGACGGCAAACTGAGCAAGGCGCTCGGCCTGGAAACCACCGCCTTGGGCACGCTGAAAGTGAACCCGTGGACGTTGCAGACGAACAATCCGAAGGTTTACGCGGGCGGTGACTGCGTCGTGGGCGCCGCCAACGTGTCCATTGCAATGGGTTTCGGCAAGAAGGCCGCGAAGATGATTCGCATGCAATCACGGGCCTCGACCGGTTCGCGGAGCTGTGGCCGAAATTCGACTACGACCACACCATCCCGCCCCCGTCGCAGGGCGGTCCGCGCAATCCGGCCCGGCTGATCCCGGTCGAAGACCGGAAACGAAACTACCGAGAAGTCTCGCCTACTTTTACCGAATGGCAGGCCAAGGCGGAATGTTTCCGCTGTCTGCGTTGCGACATCAAAATCAACGTCAACGGAGCAATATCACATTGATGCGGAGTGAAACCATGACTGCAACCAAGAAAATTTCCCTCACCATCAACGGCAAGGTCTGCGCCGGCGAACCGGGACAAACCATCCT